>NZ_JAFNMM010000001.1:0-1294683 GCF_026537335.1 Bifidobacterium sp. B4081
TGAACGCGACGAAGACGCAGGCGGACTTCACGAGCACGTTCGGCCTGGGGCCGGGCCGCTCGTTCGCCCTGTGGGAGAACATCCGCGAGGTGTTCTCCTACCAGGACGGGATCTTCGCCCGCTGGCTGGCGAACACGCTGCTGTACGTGGCGGCGGGCGCGGGCGGGGCCACGCTGCTGGCGGTGATGGGCGGGTATGCGCTGGCCAAGTTCCGCTTCCCGGGCCGCAAGGCGGTGTTCGCGGTGGTGCTGGGCGCGATCAGCGTGCCGGGCATCGCGCTGGCGGTGCCGCAGTTCCTGCTGTTCGCGAAGCTGGGGCTGACCAACACGCCCTGGGCGATGATCGTGCCCAGCCTGATCAGCCCGTTCGGCCTGTACCTGATGTGGATCTTCTCGGACCAGGCCGTGCCCGGGGAGCTGCTGGAGGCGGCGCGCGTGGACGGCGCCTCGGAGTGGCGCACCTTCCGCACGATCAGCCTGCCCCTTTTGGCGCCGGGGATCGTGACCTGCGCCCTGTTCACGATCGTGGCGACCTGGAACAACTACTTCCTGCCCCTGATCATGCTCAAGGACGCGGACTGGTACCCGCTGACCATCGGCCTGAACCAGTGGAAGGACCAGGCCAGCACCGCAGGCGGGCAGGCCATCCAGAACCTGGTCATCACCGGCAGCCTGATCACCATCATCCCCCTGGTCATCGCCTTCCTCCTCCTGCAGAAATACTGGCAATCCGGCCTCGCCGCAGGAGCCGTCAAAGAATAAACCAAAAATTCTATGGAATCGTTATATTGGATTCGTCACATGTAATCGTGCATCAATAGGGTGGACTGGAATGCTTGTCTGCCTGCTATTGGACGGTGGTGTGACGTTCAACCAGCCGATAGCCAGTTGTTAGTACGTGGACTTTTTCGCTGGAACCTTCGATGCGTGCGATGAGTTGTTGGACCGCTAGTTGGGCGTATTGCATGACATGAGGGTCAACCGTGCTCAGTGGCGGCGAGGAGTAATGGGACTCGCGTGTATTGTCAAAACCGATTACCTGTATTTGTTCCGGTACGGAAATATGGTGTTTGGACAAAGTAGACAGGGCGCCCAGCGCTAAGGCATCGTTGGCGCATATAATGCCTGACGGCATATCTCCTGTTTGTAGCAGCATCTCTGTAGCTCTTTCGCCTTCTGCTTCGATCAATTTACGGACGGGACGAATAATCGTCCAATCAGGTTGTATAGCGTGATCTTGCAGGGCTAATAGATATCCGTGCAGTCTCATATCTGTGTTTCTACCCCGCGTATGACGAAGTCGTTGGGGTATCGGATCAGGATCTTTGGCATCCTGTTCGTATGTTTCGAAAGATGCGCCAATCATTCCTACATGGCCATCAGAATGTTCGATAAGCCAATTCGTGGCGTAACGTGATGCGTCAACATTGGGCATCATAACTGCATCCAATTCACCGTCGCCCAAATAGTCGCCTGCCAATACGACAGGATAGTCCTGCTTAAGGTGACGGATGCGTCGCAAAATAGTGGCATCAGCGAAGAAAATCCACCCATCTGCGTTGAGTTGGTAGGTTTCTTTGATGGTCTCTTCAAAATTGTCGCCGAATACGCTTACGACCAGGCCGTACCCTTCTTGATGGGCATATTGTGCTACACAGTCACAGAATAAACTGCAGAACGGCTGATCAAACCGAGGAACAGTGATGCCGATCATCCGGCTATGCCCCGTTCTCAGCATCTGAGCGGGCCGATTGGAATGATATCCCAAGGTAGTTATGACAGACTGCACCCTTTTCTTGGTTTGTTCGCTCATTCGACCGGTTCCGTTAATTACATTGGAAACTGTCTGTTGAGATACCTGTGCTTTGTGAGCTACTTCGCGGATAGTCACCCGGTGCTTCGTCACTTCATCTTCTCCCTACATGGTTGATGATTCGGTGATACTTCCACATTATCTAGAAAGTTCTTGAGGCGAATGATGTGTTGTTCAGAGTATAAGCACACGGGTTTTGTGTTCAAGGACAAAGCGCATTGCGGCAGATAATCTGACCGTCGTACTCGCGTCTGGACTGCTCAATCGATCAGGCCCTCGAGCTGGCGGCGGTTGATCAGAGAGGGAATGACGCCTTCGCGGGCGACGCTGAAGCCGGCGGCCAGATTGGCGATATGGGCGGCTTTGTCCAGGGAACATCCGTTGCACAGATAGGAGGCCAGAGCACTGATGAAGGCATCGCTGGCGCCGGTGTCGTCGATTGCTCGGGTTTCGTGGGCTGGGAAGTCCTTGTGTCCGCTGGCAGTGACCAGGGTGCAGCCGTGCTCGCCCAGGGTGATGATAACCTTGCCCACCCCGCCGTCGATGAACTGTTTCGCCTTATCAACCACGGGTTCTGGTCCATGTATCAGGGTGTTCAACTCGTTGAAATTCGGGATCAGGATGTCGATCGAAGACAGGAGGTCCTCGGGCAGGTGGTCGCAGGATGATGGCTTGACGATGGTGACAGCCTGGTGGCGCTTGGCTGTTCTGCAGGCCTCGGCGACAGTATCCATGGGGATCTCTGTCTGGATCAGGCAGTAGCCGGTGTTTCTGAAGATCTGGTCACGCTCGGTGATGTCACCCGGGGTCAGGGATTCGTTGGCGCCCGCCACCAAGGAGATCATCGACTCGCCCTTGCTGTCGACAAAGATGTAGGCTTTGCCCGTGTCCGCCCCGCTGATTCTGCGCACACCAGTGGTATCCACGTGGGCTTGCCTCATAGCTTTGTAAATGTAGTCTGCAGCGGGATCACTGCCGACATTGCCAATAAGGGAAACTTGATGCCGCAGCCTGGCCACGCCTACCGCCTGGTTGGTGGCCTTGCCCCCCGGTGTAGAGGCGAAATTTCTGGTCGTGGTGGTCATGCCCGCCTTAGGCAGACTAGGAGCGGTCAGGTAGGTGTCCACGTTGATGCTGCCCACCACCACGATCTTCTTGCATCGCTGGTCCGGGGGTCGGCCAATAGTCTTCTCGCCGTCCAGGGCAAAAACATGCTCGAAGGTCTCGCTCGAATCAGACTCATGCTCGATGGCGCGGATGATCCGTCGACACAGATAGGCGCCGAAATCGGCATTGCGCATGACGTAGGACGATATCTCTGGGCTGCCTGGGTAGCGCAGATGCACGTTGGTGTCGTTCATCAGGGAGACCAGGGAGAGATCCTGGGGCAGGTGGTAATGCATGGATTCAGCGAACTGGAGGAATTCCAGGGCATGGTGGTAGTGGGATGCCACGATTCCGGTGACGTGCCGGTTCTCCAGGACTTGGGTCAGGTCCTCGCCGATGGTTTCCAGGACCATGTCGGTGTGGTACTGGAGGTTATGGTCGAACAAGCAGCGTCGGTAGCCGTGCAGGAAGCTCTGGGTCCGCCTGCCTGGCGAGAGCAGGCAAGCGATGCTGGTGTGGTGGCGATTGATCAGCTCTTCAGTAAGACTGTAAGCAGCCTCCTCGTAGGGCATGAGCGCGGCCCGATCGTCCCCCAGGGGTCCAATGGTGAGTTCGGGGATCCTGCGTTCCTCGATTTTGCTTTTCAAGGCCAAGCTTGCGCGGTCGATCGGCTCCCATACCATGCCATCCACTCGATGTTCCAGAGCGGCCAGGATGTTTCGTTCCTCTTGGTCGTGATCGCCGTAGCTGTTGAAGACCAGGGTGCCGTACCCCGACTTTTGTGCCTGCTGGATGATCCCATCCAAGGTGGAATCCATGGAGATGGATGAGCTCAGCAGGACTCCGATTCTCCAGGTGGTGGTGTTGGGCTTGGAGGATCCGTAGGGCGTGTAGTGGTACTTCCTGACCAGTTCAAGGACCCTGTCGCGCGTGGCGGCGGTAATGCTCGCGTCCCTGTGATTTACGATCTTGGAGACCGTCGATGTGGATACGCCGGCAAGCTCAGCAATGTCCTTGATATTCATGGGGTTCCTGCCCTCCTCATCTCTGATGCTCCGGCGAATGGCTTCGTTGGCCTGTTGGGTCTAGCGAATCAAGCTTACCTGAGAGATCGTCGTCAGAGGTTTCGCATTTGACACCCCATGCAGCTGTTGATAGTCTCTGTCAATGAAAGTTGTTTACGAAAGTGGTTTCTCAAAGCGGTGATGCGGATCTGGCTGTGAGCGACGGCCGTCTGCAGAAATCGACATTCAAGGACCAAAGGCGGTACGAATTATGAGCGCGCGATCGTTGTGGAGAGGAATCACTGCTCAATTCTCGACAAAATCCTTGGTGCTGATACCCATTGCGGTGGGCATCAACCTCATCGGTGGGAGCCTGAGCTCCACCCTCAAACTGCCGCTCTTCCTGGATATGATTGGCACCACGGTTATCGCCTGCCTGTCCGGGCCTTGGGTGGCTGCCCTGTGCGGACTGCTGACTAATGTCTTCCTCGCCTTGGTAGCTAATCCGGTTTACCTGCCCTATGCGCTCTCCAGCGTTTTGTGCGGCCTGGTGATCGGATACATGGTCAAGGCCGGGCTCTTCAAACGGATATGGGGAGTCGTCCTGGTCTGGCTGGCCTGCGCCCTGGTCAACACGGTAACCGCCTCTCTGATCACCGTGCTCGTCTACGGGGGCGCCACCGGAGTCAATGGCACTTCGGTCCTCACAGCTGCGCTGGTGGTGGCTGTGAAGAACATCGTCATTTCAGTGCTCTCCTCCTCCATGCTGGAGAATCTGATCGACAAGGGCATCACCGTCCTGATCGCTTATGTGATTGTGCGTCGAATCCCCAAGCGCTTCCTGAGCCAGTACGCCTTGGACGGCAGCGATGACCAGTCCGATCTGGACGATTTGGATGACTTGGATGAGGATGAAGACGAGGATGAACGCGAAGCGACTGGAGCGTCCAGTCTGGCGAGTTCAGCACGGCCGGGGAAGATCGACGGCGCAGCAGAAGCTGATGGTGGCACATCGACAGGCGACTCAGTGGCCTTGGACTATGAACGCACCCAAAGGTCTGAACGCTGATGCCTGGTCCTGCATCGAACGGGATTCCTGATTCTCCCCTGGCCCGCATGCATCCCATGGCCAAGATTGCTGGAGTGTGTTCCTTGGGCCTTGCGACTTTGGTTTGGCCGGACTTTACCATGGGTCTGGGAATCGTCGTCATACTTTTCGTAGCAGCGGCTCTGGCCCGGGTGCTCAGGCCCTTCACTGGGGTTATGTTTGGGTTCGGCATTCCCATCACGCTCATGCTGCTGTTTATTCAGGGATGCTACAGCCCAAAAAACACCAAGGTCATTCTTGATCTGGGATTTGCCGAGCTGGGTCTTGAAGGCAGCCTCTACGCAGCCAAAATCGTAGTAACCCTTTTGGTTTTCCTAGGGTCTTTCTATCTGACCAATAAAACTACCTACATGGGTCGCCTGGTTGCGGCTCTGACACAAATAGGCGTGCCATCCAAGATCGGCTACCTGATCCTGGCCAGTCTGAATGTGGTTCCCCAGATGCAGCGCAGGATTGCGGTCATCGAGCAGTCGCAGCACGCGCGTGGCTTGGAGACCGGCGGCGGCTTGATTTCCCGGACGCGGGCCTTCCTGCCCCTGCTCGGACCGGTTGTTCTTTCCTCCCTGACGGATTCGCAGGAGCGCGGGATGACCTTGGAGACCCGCGGATTCGGTATCCGTAGGGTGCGGCAGACCAGCTATCTTGAGGTGGTTTGGCGGCGCAGCGACACCGTGATGACCATCCTGTTCACCGTTTTTCTGGTGCTTGCCCTGGTGCTCGGCTGCCTTTCTCGCACAGGTCTGGTCACCTTCGCAATCCAGTGGGGAGGTCGGGCATGACCGAGGTCATACGAGTGGAGGACTTCTCTTTCAGATACCGTGATGCCAATCGGACCACTTTGAAGCGGGTGAGCTTCAGCGTGGAGCAGGGCAGCTTCTTCTGCATCGTCGGAGCCAACGGATCGGGAAAGTCGACCCTGTGCAACGCCCTGGTCGGTCTGATTCCTCACTATTTCGTAGGTAAATCCAAGGGGAGTGTCCAGATCGAGGACATCGACGTAGCTGCTTCGAGCATTGCCGATCTGTCCAGACATGTGGGCTTGGTCTTTCAGAACCCCTTCAATCAGCTCTCCTATACGGCCGGGACCGTAGCCGAGGAACTGGCCTTCGGGCTGGGCAACCATGGGGTTCCACGTGAAACCATGCATGCCAAGGTGGCTCGGGTGGCGGCCCTTATGCATATCGAGGATCTGCTCGACAAGAACCCTCTGGAACTCTCCGGTGGACAGGTGCAGCGGGTGGCCTTGGGCTCGACCTTGATCATGGAACCGGACATCCTGGTTCTGGACGAATGCACGGCCCAGCTGGACCCGCTAGGCAGCGAGGAGATCTTCGACATTGTCAAGCGGCTCAACCAGGAGGGGATCACCGTAGTCATGGTCGATCACGATATGGAGCGGGTCGCTCGATGCGCCGATCAGGTCATGGTTCTGGGGGCAGGCCGGGTTCGCTCCATAGGTACTCCCGGGGAGGTCTTCACTGATCCCGAGACCGCGAAGTGGGGGATTGACATACCGGATTACGTCAAACTCGGCAGGGGTTTGCAGGACGCTGGATTCGACCTGCCGGATCTGCCCGTACGCGAGGACCAGGCGGTACGCATGATTCGGGAGGCGTTGCGGTGAAGATCGATCTGGAGCATCTGGAGTACGTCTACCCGCATGGCCATCGTGCCCTGGACGGAGTGAATCTGACCCTCGAAGGTGATCAGCCTGTAGCGCTGATCGGTCAGAACGGCGCTGGCAAGACCACCCTGGCCAAACATCTGAACGGCATCTTTAGACCAACCAAGGGTCGCATCTTGATTGACGGCGTCGATCTGGCTACAGCGAACACGGCCCAGTGGGCCCGGAAGGTGGGGTACGTCTTTCAGAATCCCGACGATCAGCTCTTTCTGGACAGTGTGCGCAAGGAATTCGCGTTCGGTCCCCGGCAGCTTGGTTTCGATCAGGATCTGATAGCGCGACGTATGGAGCAGGTTGCTGGGTTGGTGGGTCTGGCGGACCGGTTGGACGATCATCCTTTCGATCTGAGCCCTACCGAGAAGAAATTCTGTGCCATCGGCTCCGTCCTCATGATGGATACGGGTACCGTAGTCTTCGACGAGCCCACATGCGGACAGGACAAGGCGGGCGATGATCGGCTGGCGGCCATCATCGCCCGTCTTCGGGGCCAAGGCAGACTCTGCATCACCATTTCCCACGACATGAAGTTTGTCGCCCGCAACTTCCCCAGGGTTGTGCTCATGCAGCATGGCCGGGTCCTGCTGGATGGCAGTCGCGAGGAGGTCTTCGCCCGGGACGATGTGCTCGAGCAGGCCTATGTGACGCCTCCGCCCATCACTCGGGTGGCCCGGCAAATCGGCTTGGATGGCCCGGTCTTCACCGTCTCTGCCTTTGTCGATGCAGCCTGGCGGGCCAAATCGGGGAGCAGGAATTTGAGTTTGGATACGACAAGAGCAAAAGGAGTGAAGCAATGACCAGACCACTGATCATCGACACGGATCCTGGCATCGATGATGCTGCGGCCATTACGATGCTGGTCGACGAGCCCAGCTTCGACATCAGGCTGATAGCCTCGGTGTCAGGCAATGTGGGCATCGGCCACACCACCAACAATGCCCTGAAGCTGCTGACCTTCCTGGGCAGGCGCATCCCCGTGGCCCGTGGCGCTGCGGCCCCGCTCATGCGTGACAACAGGTTCGCCACCGAAGCCCATGGCAAGTCAGGGATGGGGTCATTCGTCTTCCCTGAGCCTGACGCCAGCCTGCTGACCGAGAACAATGCGGTCCTGGAGGAGCGGCGGGTGCTTCTGGAGAGCGATGAGCCAGTCACCATCCTGACCCTGGGCCCTCTGACCAACATCGCCCTGCTGCTGGCCACCTTCCCGGAGGTCAAGGACCACATCGACCGGATCGTCATGATGGGAGGTTCCACCGGGCGCGGCAACATCGGAGTCTATGGCGAGTTCAACATCTCCGTCGATCCTGAAGCTGCCAAGATGGTCTTCCGCAGCGGGCTGCCTGTGACCATGGTTGGTCTGGACATCGGTCGCAAGGCCCATCTGGTCGCCGGAGATCTGGACGATCTGGACGCAGCCGGCGAAGTGGGCGGCATGGTCGCATCCCTCTTCCGGTCGTACGACGGTGGACACATCGAAGAGGGGATCAAGATGTACGACCCTTCGGCCGCCATGGTCCTGCTCCAGCCAGACCTGTTCACCATGCGCGAGGCCTTAGTAGACGTCGAAATCTCCAGCCCGCTCACCCTGGGCGCCACGGTGGTCGATTACGACGGCATCTTGAGCGACAAGGCCAACGCCAGCGTCTGCGTGGACGTGGATGTGGACGGATTCCGCTCCGCCTTTGTCGACAGGGTCGGCCGAGTTCGCCGTCAGTAGCTTCCGCATTGAGAAGAACCGAAAGGAAATTAAAGAAAAAATGAGCGAGTCAACTGTCTCCGAGGAGCAGAAGAACGGTATACCCGTTCCCGAGGAGGGGACTCCGGAGTTCGCGAAAATGAACAAGATGGCCCGAGTGGCCATCCCGGTGGTCCTGATCATCTTCACCCTGGGCGTGCTTCAGCAGCAGGCCTTCGGGATGATCTACGTGAACATCGGCAAGCAGCTCAACCAGGCCAATCTGGCTCCGCTGATCACCTCGCTGCCCGGCATCATCCTGGGAATCGTCTGCGTCATCTACGGCTCCCTGGGCGATTTTGTCTCCCTGAAGAAGATGATGATCCTGGGTACGATCGTTTTCGTACTGGGGTCGATTCTAGGGTGCTTCGGTACCTTCAACATCTGGATCGTCATCGCCGCTCGCGTGGTGCAGTCGGCCGGTTGGCAGGTTTCCGGGTCCATCTTCCTGGTTCTGGTCTCCAAGTACGTGGAGAAGAAAAAGCGCGTGCTCTGGTACGGCGTCTTCGTCGCAGTCTTCCGCTTCGCCGCTGCCCTGGGTGTCTTCCTGGCTGGCTATATGACCCTGCTTGACTGGCGCTGGCTCTTCGGCGTAGGCATTGTGGCCGTCTTCTTCATTCCCGTTCTGGCCAAGAACCTGCCCGACCAGCATGCAGCTGGCGTCAAGATCGACGGAATCGGTTTTACGCTGATCGGACTGTTCGCCGCTTCGGTGACCATGTTCTTCACGGACATCAACTGGGGTTGGGGCATTGCCTGCATCGTGACCCTGGTGGCTTTCCTGGTCTATGTCAACAAGGCCAGCAATCCCTTCATCACTCCGAAGATGCTGACCAACCCGGCCTTCGCCATGACCATGACCGTCATCTTCGTCGGCTACTTCTTCAGCTACACCCTGAACGCGGGCGTCAATGCCATTGGTCTGAACGTGTACGGCATCGACTCCTCTAAGGTTTCCAACCTGCTGGTCTGGTCCATCATCCTGGCTGGCATCATGGGATTTGCTGCCGGTCCGATCATCCAGAAGATCGGACGCAAGGCTTCGGTCATCCTGGCTCTGGCCTGCATGGGCGGCGGCCTGATCGCCATCGCCTTCCTGATTCCCGCCGGCAAGATCTGGGCCCTGGCTGTGGCGCCCTGCATCTACTACTTCGGCACCTCCTTCTTCTACCAGCCCATCGTTGACACCGCGACCCTGACCGTGGCTCCTGAGGAGTCCGGCCGTGTGCTCGGCTTCAATGACCTGCTCCAGGCCATCACCGGCTCTATTGGCGTCGCCCTCTTCGGCCAGCTCATGGCCAACGGATCCATGGGTTCGGGCAGCTTGGCCGGCACTGCGCAAGGTCTGGCATCGACCTACGCCAACGTCTTCATGATCGGCGGCGTGATCATCCTGCTGGGCTTGGTGCTCTTCATCTGCTCAATGAAGATGATCTATAGCCACTCCCGCGTGGCCGCGGACGAGGATTGATCCCTCGAGCTGCTGATTGAGAGAGCCGGGTCTGGGGTTTGCCCCCCTGGGCCTGGCCTTTGTCGATATGGTGCAGAATCGAAGAAGATTCAACAAGGCGCATCGGCGGTTATCGATTAACGGCTCAAGCGGACTTGCCAGAAAGGACTGGCGATTGCTGAGTATGTAGTCGCAATCGTGTATAACGGTCTCATGGGACAGTCAGGCATGACGGTGCCGACGGCACTATTTGACAAGGGCATTCGGTCCTTTGCCATGCCCTCCCATAATCAATTGAAAAAGCTGACGGACCATGGTCAAAGGGCCACGGACGGTCTTGCACAGAGGCTGCATCTGCATACCCCGGTCCATCATCATCACCATCATCATTTTGCCAGCCATATGGCTGTCCTGGAGCCTGCACATATCTGAATCTGAGGCCTGAATCTGAATGGCGGCTTCCGATTAACCGCAAAGGCCAAGCACCAGAACCATCACAGTCAGCAGTAAGAGCAGAATCCTTTATCTATCCGGCAGAATACAGGCTTCAGGCAGGTCCTGAACACGAAAGGAGAGACAGGCACATGAACGATACCGAAGGTTGGCGGACCAGATGAGCCCTGAACCGATCATTATCGATTGCGATCCCGGCTGCGATGATGCTCTGGCCATCATCCTCGCCTTGCATTCGCAGGAGTGCGACCTTAAAGCCCTATGCACGGTGGCGGGCAATGGGGCGATTGACAATACCACGCGCAATGCCTTGAACATTCTTGCCTTGTGTGATCGGTCGGACATCCCGGTATATCGGGGCTGCTCAAGGGCTTTGGACGATAGGCAGCCCGCGACCGTCGAGGCTTTCGGGGATGACGGATTGGGTGGGTATGCCCAGTCCATTGCCTCCGACAGCCATGAGCAGCCAAAAGATGTTGTCGCTTTTCTGGTGGAATATGTCAACAGCCATCCTGGTGAGATAACGCTCTTTGCTACAGGGCCCTGCACTAATATCGCCTGTGCCATCCGCAGCAGCGCCGAATTTGCCTCCAACCTCAAGCGCCTCATCATCATGGGCGGTGCGAAATATACAGGGAATGTAAGTCCTGTGGCGGAATACAATTTCTGGGCCGACCCGCAAGCAGCCCATGAAGTTCTGCAGGCAGGGATCGCGGATGTGACTGTAATCGGCCTTGACGTCACCAATAAGATTGCGCTCACCTGCGAGATGCGGGAGAGAATCCGTCTGGTCGGCACCAGATTGTCCCGGTTCCTGTATGACATCACCCGCGAGGGCTTGGATGATAACTGGCGGTCCAGGCATAAGGCTGTGGCGCCCATGCATGACGTGCTGACGGTCGCCTATATGCTTGATCCAAGCATACTTGAAGTAAGGCCGGCGAATATCGATGTCGTTGTCGATGGTTTGGCCAGAGGACAGTCGATTACCGATATCGATGGGCATTGGCATGAAGGTGAATGCAACGCGGGATATGCGGCCAGCGTTGATGCCGACCGGTTCTATCGTCTGCTGTTCACCACGATTTTTGACGAAGAGATTGAGTAAGCGAGGAAGGGAAAATTATGAAGAAAGCCAACAAGCGAAGCAAATTATCCTTGATGGTCCTGCTGCTGATACCAGTGGCCATCGCCATCAATATCGTCGGCGGCCAGCTTACTTCGGTGCTGAAGCTGCCACTGGACATGGATACCATCGGCGTCATACTGGTGGGGGCTCTGGTCGGGCCTATTCCAGCTGCAATAACGGGAGTCCTGACCAATCTGATAAACGGGATTTTCGATCCCACCCTGATCCCTTATGCAATCTGCGCCTTCTTCATCGGGCTGGCTGCCGGTCTTCTGGCCAAGTACAACATGATGACCAAGGTATGGAAGCTGATTGTTTCAGGCATCGTTCTCGGACTTGTCGGCACTATCACGGCTACGCCCATCACTGTCTTCTTCTTTGGCGGCGCATCAGGAGGTGGCGCCTCCATGATCGCTGCTGGGCTTATGGCGACTGGGCAGAAAATACTGACATCCGTATTGTCCGTATACATCGTCACCGAAAGCGCCGGTAAGATTCTATCGGTCTTCATCGCCTGGCTGATCGTCAAGGCTATTCCGGCCTGTTCCCTGATCAAGTATCCCTTTGGCGACAAATACATAAAGAAGAAGGTTGCAAAGACCATTGGGCAGGGGCCTTCCCAGGATTCCGCTGCTGATGCGCCTGCTTCCGCTGGTCTGCCGTCTTCGGAGGACTGAGTTGCATGCCTGGTCATAACGTCATTGCCAATCTGTATCCGCTTACGAAGTTTTACATGGCTGTGGTGCTCATGGCTGTGTCTTTCATGCTGCCAGGAATAGCGAGCAAGCTCATCTGCTTCTTGTTCATGAATGCTCTGGCAGCCGCGAGCGGAGTCTGGTCTGTTTTCATCAGAAGGGAGCTGGAAACGGTGGGCGTGCTTTTCCTCATCCTCTTTGTCATTCAAACGCTTTTCTACCCGGATGCAAGACGCATACTGTTCACCTTCTGGATCTTCAGCGTAAAGTACGAGGGCATCATGTTCGCCTTGAACCTGGGACTCATGCTCCTGTGCGCCGGTGGAAGCCTGATATGGTTCTTTGCCGTCACCAAGCAGAAGGATTTTGTGCTTTCTCTTGAAAAGGCGGGAATGAGTCCAAAGGCTTCCTACGTGGTGCTTTCCACCTTGCAGATAGTGCCAGTGCTCAGGAGGAAATCCAAGACCATCATGAATGCTCAGAGGGCCCGAGGAGTCGAGACTGAAGGCGGTGTGTTGACCCGCGCCAAGGTGTTTCTCCCGACCATGATTCCGCTGGTCCTCAGCTCGATCGCCGGTACTGAGGAACGCGCGCTCACGCTGGAGGCACGGGGGTTCTCGTCGAGCAGGACTCCTACTCATCTGGAGGACATTAAAGCCACTCCTGCAGATAAGGTGGCAGTGATCCTTATTACGGTTGCATTCGTCGCATTGATCGCCGGAAGGATTGCGCTTTGGCTTATATAGAACTCAAGGATGTGACCTATACCTACCCCTTGGCCGACCGCCCGAGTCTGAGCCATGTTGATCTGAAGATTGAAAAGGGCAGGTTCTATGCGGTCATCGGCACGAACGGCTCCGGCAAGACCACGCTGTGCAACTTGATTCGTGGGTTCATTCCAGAGTTCTACCAGGGTGAGCTGCTTGGAGAAGTTATTTTCGATGGCAAGCCCTTGTCTGAGTATGACAGTGGAGACCTGGCCTGGCGCATCGGGTATATATTCCAGAATCCCTTCAATCAGATCACGGGGGCTCGTGACACCGTATTCGCAGAGATCGCCTACGGCTTGGAAAACATGGGACTGCCTGTCTGCCAAATCCGGGAACGCGTGAACTCGGTCATGGAGACCACTGGCATCGCCGATCTCAAAGATAAGAACCCCTTTGAGCTTTCCGGAGGCCAGCAGCAGAGGGTTGCCTTCGCCTCTGTGCTGGTTCTGGAGCCTGATGTTTTCGTGATCGATGAGCCGACTTCGCAGTTGGACCCCCGTGAGACCAAGCGTGTGTTTGACATCATCGACGGAATGAAGGCGATGGGGAAAACCATCATACTGGTCGAGCACAAGATGGAACTGGTCGCCAGATACTGCGACGAGGTCATAGTCCTGTCCAATGGCAAATTGGTATGCACTGGTGAAAAGCATGACATCCTGTCGCGTGTCGAACTGCTTGACGACGGTGTGATGTTGCCGCAAGCGGTTCTCCTGGCGGATACTCTGCGCAAGCAAGGCAGGCCAATCCAGGGCAATCCGATCACGTTGTCGGAAATACTGCCCCTGCTGTCCAAGCAAATCGGCTTTGCCGGAAAGGAGGGCTGAGCATTGCCCATTATTGAATTCCGAAATGTGACATTCGCCTATCCCAATGGGTACTCGGCTGTCGAGAACCTCAGCTTCTCCGTGAAAGCAGGTGCCAGGATCGCGATCCTAGGGCAGAACGGAGCCGGGAAGACCACCACAGTCAAAATGATGGACGGCCTCCTGCGCCCCTCATCCGGGAAGGTGCTGATTGACGGGGAAGATACCAGGGAGCACACTACGGCCCAGATGTCCAAAATCGCCGGGTACGTCTTTCAGAATCCCGATGATCAGATCTTCCACAACACTGTTGGCGAGGAGATAGCCTTCGGTCCGAAAATGCTCAAGCTTGATGCGGATACGGTGGAGGAGCAGAGCAAATGGGCCGCGACCATATGCGGGTTGGACGGGCAGATGGAAGAGAACCCCTATGATCTACCCCTGTCGGCCAGAAAGATCGTGACCATTGCCTCCGTTCTTGCCATGCGCACGAGAATCGTGATTTTAGATGAGCCTACCGCAGGGCAGGATTATCGGGGCCTGAACAGACTCGGTGCCATTCTGGAGGAATTGACCAATCGCGGTGTGACAGTGATCACCATTACCCATGACATGCAATTTGCAGCCGAGCATTTCAGCACCTTCTTCGTCATGGCGCATAAGAAGCTGCTGAGGACAGGTACGGCTAAGGAGATATTCCAGGATCAGGCCCTGCTTGATGAAAGCATGCTTGAGCGGCCTTTTGCCAGCGAGCTTGCCTTGCAGCTCGGTCTTGGAGCGGACATTTGTACTCGGGAAGAGCTGGCAAAGCGTCTGCTGGCTGGCGGTGGCATGAAACCGTAGGCGACTGAATTTTGGCTGTAGCCGCACTTATGCCGACCTGTCGCTTTCAGGGCGAGTTCCATCGATGTGGACAGATTGTGTCCGAATTATGGATAATAGTTGGTCGTATGCATATGGGTGCTCTAGCATCGTGGCCATGGAGAAAACGACATCACTGAAGCCTTGGCTGCCCAAGGGTGTCTTTTTCTATGTCGATGCCCGATGGCGTTGATGTTTTAGCCGGTTCTTCTTCTGATTCATATATTTACCTCAGTGTTTGAGGTTGCTCTTTTATCATCTGCGGACATGCTGCCATAGGAAATCCATATCCATGGCGTACTGAATTGGCACCAGGTGGGGTTTTGTTGCCGTTTTCAATCCGCAGTATTTGACCTAGGACGTGCCCTAATGACTATCAACGTAACTATGGAATCTCGCCGGTTCTCCAGCGACCTCGATGCCCTGGCCATCTACAGGCGGCTGTGCACCAGTTATCGGGAGGATCAGCTCTTCCTTCTGGAGTCTTTGAGCGGCCCCGATAAGGACCGGAATCGCTCAGTTATCGGGTTCGAGCCCCTGCTGACCCTGAGCGTGACGGACCATGTCATGACCATTGATCCTTCGGGCAATGCTCAGCTGACTGGGATGCTGGAGCCCTTTGGCCGGACTGAGCAGGGGGTGGTTCATCATCCGGCCCCCGACATCCAGGAGGTCTTTGCAGTGCTGCGGCGGCTGGAATCCTCCTTTGTCATCAGCGGCGACCACGAAGGCCCCTTCGGGATGGGCTGGTTTGGTTACTTCGGGTATGACACCATCTTCATGATCGAGGATCTGGAGGAGCGCATACCTAGGGACGCGGCCTTGCCAGTCATCTCGTTGACGCTTTATCGGGGAATCATCACTTTGGATCTGAAGGCCGGCGACCACTGCGCCACTTTGATTCATGTCGAAGGGGATACTGCCGAGTGTGACATTCCAGAGCGAGGATCTTCTGTATGGTCTGATGCACAGGCCCGGAATGCGGCAATGGAGAGCGATGAACCCGGGCATGGATCCGCGTCCTTGGAAAATGTCCTGGGGTTGCTCCAATCCGACGCATCGCCGGGGAAATCTCCTGAATCGGATGCTGCCCAGACCGGCATCCAGGGTGGCATTGAGCCGGACTATCCATACGAGGCCCGCGACACGATCGATCGGGACCGTTTCTATCAGTGGTTTGCCAAGGGCAAGGAGCACATAGCCCAGGGCGATGTCTATCAGCTCCAGCTCGGGCATGAGATCCAAGTGGATTCTCGTATCCCGCCCTTCCAGGTCTATCAGCGGTTGCGTCTGCAGGATCCGTCCCCCTATATGTACTACTTCGTGACTCCCCAGGGGGTGCATGTCATCGGCGCTAGCCCCGAGCTCTTTATCGGGCTGACTCCTGATGGTGACATAACCCTGCGGCCCATCGCCGGAACGGTCGGCAATCCCAGAGAGGGAGAGGCCCGCCAGGCGGCCATCAGGCAGCTGACTGGCGACCCCAAGGAACGGGCCGAGCACCTGATGCTGGTGGACCTGGGCCGCAACGACGTAGCCAGGTGCTGCACTCCTGAATCCTTGGAGGTGGACCGGCTGATGACTATCGAGGTCTACTCCCACGTCATTCACATGGTCTCGGATGTGGTCGGCCGGATCCGGCCTGGCTTGGACAAGTACGATGTCTTCTCGGCCGCCTTCCCTGCCGGCACCATGACGGGTACCCCCAAGGTGCGCGCCGTGGAGATCATTGAGGAGACCGAGGTCAGTTCGCGCGGGGTATATGCCGGAGCTGTGGGCTTCCTCGGATTTGACGGTCAGGTCCTGACCGCACTGTGCATACGGACAGCCTCCTACCATTCCGGCAGCTATCACCTGCGCGCCTCGGCCGGGATCGTCGAGGACTCCCAGCCTGAGAGCGAGTGGCAGGAGACCATGAAGAAAATGAGTTCGGCCTACCTGGCCATTACCGGAAAGGAGCTGGCCCATGAAAGTCTTGCTGGTTGATGCCTTCGACAGTTTCGTCTACGTGGTCAAGAATTACGTGGACTTGTTGGGCGCCGATACGACCATCGTCCGGGTGAACCATCTTGCGCACGTGGATCCGCTCGCCTTTGATGCAGTCATTCTGGGCCCCGGACCAGGGCGCCCGGAGGACTGCGGTTACCTAGAGCTTCTTGACCAGGTGGCAGGACGGAAGCCGGTCTTCGGCATCTGTCTGGGCATGCAGGCCATCGCGGTACACGCTGGAGCCCGTGTGGTCAGGGCCTCCAGTCGTCAGCATGGCAAGGTGAGCGGGATAAGCAACGACGGGAAAGGCTGCTTCAAGGGTCTGCCTGATACCTTCGATGTGACTAGATACCATTCCCTGGTTGCTGACGAGGCCTCGGTCAGTCAGGTCGCCGATCTGGAGATCAGCGCGCGCTCGCTTCTGGATGGCTATGTGATGGGTCTGAGGCGGGACAGGTCGCTCATGGAGGGCGTCCAGTTCCACCCCGAGAGCATCGGCAGTCAGTATGGTCACCAGGTGATCGCTAATTTCTTCCAGGAGTATTGCGGCTGATTTGACAGGGACTGTTTCATCAGGACCGAACCGGGTTGTTTTCTCCCGCAATCCGCCATTCAGCAAGCAAGGCCAGTGACCTCTCTGCGTAAGTCCGGCAAGATGCTGCGGCGGAGTCGATTCGGCAGCTCATGACTTGATGCTCACACGGTCAGGGAAACTTGTGCGACCGCTCTCTAAACTCACAGGTCAGGGAGGACAAAGGTGGATAGCCGCCCGAGTGTGAGGTTCGGCGGTCAGGACATCTCGCTGCGGCCCTGGCGCCAATAACCCATGAAAGAGACGTTGCGCCGGTCCATTCCTCGGTCTCTGACCAGCATGCGTCTCAGCTCGCGGACGGTGGCCGCCTCTCCGGCGATCCAGGCGTACAGGTCGTCGGCCCGAATGGAGGTATCGGCTTGGGCGGCATCGGCAGTCTCCCAGAGCAATTCTTTGTCGATATCGACCTCTGTGAATTCCTTGGAGGATTCAGCGGCTGCGGCCGTAGGCGGATGGATTGGCAGGTCCTCCAGTAGGTTGCGCATGGCTTCAGTGAGGGCGTGCCCATGCCCGGATTCGTCGCAGGTCGTCCAAATTATGCGGATTCCTTCATGCTCGGGCAGTGGAAGACGATCCTCTTCGGTCGGGACTTCAATCACTGCCGCCCCCTCTCCCTGCCAGTGGTCACGAATCAGGCTGTCCATTATGGCGGCGATGGCTGGTACCGCTGTCTCGTCGCCCACCAGGAGGAGATGTCTGGATTGGCCTGGGTGAAAGTCCATCCCAGCGACCGGTCCCCCGGCCTGTGAATTGGGGCCGATGATGATGGTCTGGTCGCCAGGTTTTGCAGCCTCTGCAAAGGCTCCAGCCGGTCCGGCATGGTCGTGGATGACGAAGTCTACATCGATTTGCTCGCTCTCGGGTCTGACCTCGCGAACCGTATAGGTGCGCAGGGGATTGCGGCGCTCTGCGGGCAGGGTCCTCCACTTTCGGTACCAAGCAAGCGGATCTTCAGGGGTCGCCTCGAAGAAGGAAGGGGACGGCACGGATCCGTCGGGAAGGGGCAGAAGGATTTTGATTCGCTCATCGTAGCCAGCGTCTGCAAAAATCCTCAGATCCGGTCCTTGGAAGACGATCCGCTTGAAGTGTGGCGAGAGCGTTTCCGCTCTAGCTACGGAGACACGGAAGGGGATCAAGGGTACAGGATGATTGTTGGCTTGGTGTTCCATGGCTGGTTCTCTTTCGGTTGGGATTTATGGGTTGGCCTTGGTGTCGGGTTGTCGTCGTTCAGGTTGTAGCGGTTTGAGACTTTGTGGTTTAAGGCTTTGCGGTTTGGGACGTCGGGGTAAGCGATGTGGGGGCGGGACGAGGGGCTTTACATCTTCGGATTGTTTGGTGTCGTCCTGCCGAGTCATCTCAGTGTACGTGTGCATTACAAGCCCCGCCAGAGTGAGCTGAAAGACTATGGAGGGGCGCTGGTGTCATCAACGGGGTGCCGGTGGATTCATCCTTCACCATGGTGGATGCGATGTCGAATACTTCCGTGACCAGGCTCTCGGTCATGACCTCGTCTGGAGCGCCCAAAGCGATTCTCCTGCCATCCTTGATGGCCAGGATCCAATCCGAATATCTGGCGGCCATGTTCAGGTCGTGGAGAACCATGACCACCGTGACGCCCTCCTGCCTGTTCAGGGTGCTCAGCAAGTCAAGTACCTCAAGCTGGTAGGCGATGTCGAGATAAGTGGTCGGTTCGTCTAGAAGGAGTATGTTGGTCTGCTGGGCGAGGGTCAAGGCAATCCAGGCGCGCTGGCGTTGGCCTCCGGACAGGCGGTCGATTGGGCACCCCGCCATATCGGTCAGTCCGGTCAGGGCGAGGGCCCGTTCCACCGCCTTTTCGTCCTTGGTCGTCCACCGCTCGACGAAGTGGTGGTGGGGGTATCGGCCGCGAGCGACCAGGTCGGCGATGGTGATGCCTGCGGGTGCCGACGGGTTCTGCGGCAGTAACCCCAGAATCGTTGCAACCTTGCGGGTGGGCATGCTGGTGATGGGTTCTCCGTCCAGCATGACGGTCCCCGAGGCTGGTTTCAGTATCCTGGCCATGGCCTTGAGGAAGGTTGATTTTCCGCACCCGTTGGGTCCGATGATGGACCCTATCGTGTGTGGGGGTATATCCAGACTCAGGTCCTCGATGACCGTACGTCCGCCATAGGTGAGGCGAAGGTGCGAGGCGGTCAGCCTATGCGTGCTGCTCCAAGCGTCGTATGCCGGAGATGATGTCATGATGGTCAGAGCTCCTGTCTGCGGGTCATGAGGACCATGATCAGGATGAAGACGGGTCCGCCCACAATGCTGGTGATGATGCCGACCGGCACCTGGGTTGTGGGCAGATGTTGGGCGACGATGTCCGACCCCAGAACCAGGCAACCTCCCACCAAGGCCGACTGGATAAGGGCCGATGCTCCCCGCCCAACCAGGACTGCGGCGATTGGGCCGGAGAGGAACGAAACAAAGGAGATGGGACCGGTGGTCGCCGTTGCGACAGCCAGGAGCAGCACACCCACGATAATCACCTCGAACTGGACACGGCTTACCCTGACTCCCAGTCCGGCGGCCATCTCCGGTCCCAGCTGCAGTGTGCTGACATTCCTGTCGAGTGCCAGCAGGAGCATGGCGCCGACCAGGGTTGTTGTTGCCAATATGGGTAGATCGGACCACTGGGCATCGGCCAGGCTGCCCGTCAGCCACCGGGTTGCTGCCTGGATGTCCCATTGGTTGCTGCGAACCATCAGCCAGGAACCCAGAGCATTGAACCCTGCGGCCACTCCGATTCCGATCAGTATCAGCCGGGTCGGGTCGAACGAACCGCGCCAGGCCAGGGCCATGACCAGGAGGGCTGTCAGGAGACCGCCCATGACCGCCAGGCAGGCCAAGGGCATGCCCGACAGGCCCAATACGACAATGCCGAAGATGGCGGCCGTGTTGGCTCCTGCCGTGATGCCGATGATATCCGGGCTGGCCATCATGTTGCGCAGGAGGTGTTGGAAACCAATTCCGGCCATGCCGAATGCGATGCCGGCGGCGCAGCCGATCAGTGCCCTGGGCATGCGCAGTTGGAGAATCACGAACCAGGTCCCTTCGTCTCCCTGCCCCAGAAGTGCTCCAATCAGGTCGCTCATGGAGTATGTGCGGTGTCCCAGAACCAGGTCGGACAGCGCGAGAGCAACCAGGAGTACCACAAGCAGGATGGCGACTGCCAGTGAACGAACGGTATGGGTCCGTCGTATCCGTTGCAGGTCGGTCATCGCATCGGGTCTATGCGAGTCATGAAGAAGGCAAGCATCCATGCCTATACCTCCGCGGTTCTTCTGCGCCCGGCCAGAATCACGAATACGGGAGCCCCAATCAGTGCCGTGACGATGCCGACCTCCACATCGGATGGACGGGTGATTATCCTGCCCACCACGTCGGCGCCAACCACCAGAAGGGGGCCGATGAGGATGCTCAGGGCCATGATCCGCCTGTAGTCGGGTCCTATGAGCAGTCGTGCCACATGGGGGACCACCAACCCGACGAAGCCAATCGGACCCGCCAGTGCCGTACAGGAGGCGCAGAGGAGTATCGCCGCAAGCCAGGCCAGGCTGCGGACACGTCCGACGTGCATACCCAGTCCTTCGGCCATCTGATCACCCAGGGTCAAGGCGTTGATTCCGGGCGTCAGGCAGAAGGCGAGTATCAGTCCAAGAGCGAGAAGAGGCAGGACCGGCATCATGAGGTCGAACCGGGCGCCGGAGATTCCGCCCACCTGCCAGAAGCGATAAGAGCTGATGACATTGACGCGCGGCAAAAGGATGGCGGAGGTAAGAGACCCCAGTACCGAACTGATCACGATACCGGCCAGGGTCAGCCGTAGCGGAGATGGACCGGATGGCCCCAGGGAGCCTATGGCCCAGACGACCAGTGCGGTCGTCGCACTGCCCAGCAGTCCCACCCAGACATACTCTGGGCCGGGGTCGATAGGGAGAAGAAGGCTATGGAGCAGACGATCGCCAGGGCCGCCCCCGTATTGAAACCCAGAATCGACGGGTCCGCCAGTGGATTGCGTGATATGCCCTGCATCAGGGTCCCGGCCACCCCGAGCCCGGCACCGACCAGGAGGCCGAGGACGGTGCGGGGGATTCTCAGGCGGATGGCCGAGACTGCGATGTCATCCGAGGAGGCGGACAGTGCGTGGAGGATGTCGGAGGGGCTGACGGAACGGGATCCGAAAACCAGGGACAGGGCGCAGACCATGACCAGGCAGACCGCCAGAATCAGCCCGGACAAGACCATGGGTCCGTTTCCATTGCGATGCATGGTTGCTCGTCGACCGCATATATGCGCCACCTCTCCCTCTTTCATCCCCTCACCTGCGGCTTGATCAGACCTTGGCGGCAGCCTCGCCCAGGAGTTGGGCGTATGCGTCGGTCGTTTTCTGGATGGACAGGGCCGAGGGGTCAAGGGCATTGGCCATCTCGCTGTCATTGTCGATGACCACGACGGATCCGCGCTCAACTGCGGGAATCTTGGAGAGGAGGGGGTCCTTGCGCATCGCTTCAAGCAGGTCCGGGGTGCCGTAGGTAACGATGATGTCGACATCCTTGTACCTGTCGGCATGCTCGGAGGAGATCTCCTTGTAGAAGTTCTTGGTGCTCTTGGAGTCCTCCTTGATGGACTCCGGAGTCTCCATACCGAGGTCGTTCAGGAACTGAGGCCGGGCGTCGGAGGTGGTGTAGACGCTGAACTTAGAGAGCTTGGAGGCATCGAAATACATAACTGCCGCGGTCTTGCCCTTGATGGCCGGTTGGGTCTCTCCGGCCTTTGAGATGCGCTCCTCCAGGTCGGATATCAGCTGCTTGCCCTTTTCGGGTTCTCCGATGGCCTTGGCCGTGGACGTGATGACCTTGCGCCAGGGGTCGCCCCAGGCAACCTCTTGATAGGCGATTGTCGGCGCGATCTTGCTCAAGGTGTCATACTGTTTCTTGGTCATGCCGGAGAGCAGGCCGATGATCAGATCGGGCTTGGACGCGGCGATGGCCTCGACATCGATGCCGTCCGATTCGTCATGCAGCTTGGGCATATCCGCCTTGGCCACATGCATCTCATCCAGGGCATCCTTGGTCCAGGGCAGATACCCTCCATCCACGGTCTTGCCGAAGGAGTTTTTCTGGATGCTGACCGGCACGACCCCCAAAGCGATGAGGTTGTCGGGAGTGGCCCATCCGACGGTGGCGATGCGCTTGGGCTTGGAAGGGATCGAGGTGGTGCCGTAAACATGATCGATCTTGACGGGGAAGGAGCCCTGCCCTTCCGAGGCCTTTGACTGGCTCGACTGGTCTGTCTGCGAGCCCGATCCGCAGGCGCCCAGGAAGAAGAGGGCGCTTGCCAGCACCAGGATTACTGCGATAGCGCGCTTGAATCGAGCGAGGGAAAGAGTGGTCGAATGTGCATGTGGTTCCTTTGATCGTGCTGTCGAATTGGCATGGTGCACCAGAGCCAGCTACCAGATGTAGCATCGGCGCGACGGGAAGAAAAGAGTTGATTTCCCTGGTTGCGTGTGTTAAACGGAGCATACGCAAGGCCGACAGGCAAATGTCGACCATAGAGTCTTTGAAATCAAAGCCGTGGGTAACCTAATGAATTTAGGCTTCTCTGCTGCTCAGTAGCTGATCTCCAACCACTTCAGTGTGGCGTAGATAAGAGCCAATGGATCCCACTGAGGTTCCAAGTGAACATCATTGGAAAGGTGCTTGGCAGGGGGTGGATCATTCCCGGCGAGCACCGTCGTATATCAAGGTCTTTCAGGGAGGCTAGTACTTAATTTTGTCCCAGATCCATAAAACATTCAAAGACGGATGCAAGCTTATCAATGTCTCTGCTCTGACAAGACCTTATCCTTGATGGAAAGGTTGTATGTGCTTGAATGGCATACAAAGTAAATAACCATCCAGTTCTGCCCTGCTGCTGTTCCTTCGCCCGAATATCCGACATCGTCATCACCCCCGTGTGTCATACTTCTTTGAATATTTTTTTGAAGATCAACTGTGTTATTACTTCATCGAGTTGTTTCGCTGTGTGCTCTGATTCAATCAGTGTTCCAAGTTCAATGTTTCCTTCTTGCCCGTGGTATGACAGATTTGCCGATGTAATCAAAGTCTGTTTCATATCCGTAGAAATGACTTTGGCGTGCAAAGCTGCCATCTTATCTTCCTCATTGCTGTAGTCGTAGATCTTGAGAAAGTGACCCTTGTACCGAAGCAATTTGTCTGCTTCTGGCTGTTTCGCGATGTTGTTAATGAAGAACTTGACGAAAATTCCTTTCAGGCTTTTGTCAATAATGATGTCTGTAAGTTCTGAGAAATACGAGGAAAGCGCGTATCCGGTAATCAGAATGTTTCTTTTTGCTCCTTCGATCAATGATCGGACAACGGTCATCGTCGGTTTTGCGCGAATTCTGAACGACGGCGGTGCTGTCACGACAAGCGAGACCCTGTCAGCGCTTTCTGTGTTCAGAGCAGACTGGATTGTCTCAGCTATTTCTGCGCAATCTATAGGTGACAAGCTTGGATGCTGTCTGCGCAGGAGGTCTGTGGCATTGTTGGTACTATTGGCGGCATCTGCCCTCATAGTGTTCAGAAGTATTTCTCTTTTTACATCTCCACCTGACACAGCTCATTCACCAGCTCTCGAAAATATGAAGTCTCCTCCCGTTCCGAAAGGGGAACCACGAGTCCCCGGTCAAGCATGCGGTTCCCATTCTCGCAAGCAGTTTCTGAAATCATGCAGCATGAATGGCACGTAGCTCCGTTTAAATTCTGTCCTGCTGGAAGCGTGTTCATGCACTCTGGATCGTTCGTGCATACCAAGGCTTCTTGGAATGCGTCCCTCATGAGGCTTGTCATCTGGTCTGCCGTACCGAGCTCCACAAGACCTCCTAGAGAACCTTCCTTGTCGGAACTTCCCGTGTAGAGCAGAACGCCTGCCATCTTATCGCCGAAGTAGATTCTTTCCCTGATTGCTGAAGAGGAGTAGCCCGACGACATAGCCATCTGCTTGATGAGAAGATGGGAAAAGGTATGCATGAGGACATAAACGGCATTGCGATTCGTTGTTATCGTCCACCCCTTTGACTCACAGTATTTCCTATAGGAGACGGTATATTCTCCCGAAATTTCGCTGACTTCCGGTTCATCCAGCCACTTCGCAAGCGTTTGCCTGTTGAATTCAATGAAGATTCCTTCGCCGTTTACTTCCACAGCAGGAAGCCAGCGTTCATCCCTGCCTTTTGCTAGGTAGACGACATTCGGCTGTTCGTCCGCATCAGGATCGGGAGCATCAACTCGAGTGAAGCCAAGAAGGACCTGCACTTCACGCAGTCTTGTTATGCGAATGATCCGATTGAAGTAGTGTTTGAAGTATTCGGGCAAAGCGTCTTCCTCAGCCTTGAAATGCTTCTTGTTCGACTGATAGGTAGGATCATCATGATGCGTTATGGCCTCATACTCCATCCGCTTGATTTCCGTGAACTCTTTGATGTTATTCATGCGCCGCTCATAGGCTGCATCAAATTCCTCGCGTGAATAATCATGAAAGTAGTCTTCGTAAATCTGTTGAAGACCATCTTCCTCAGTGCCTAGGAGTCTTACAGCTATCTTTTTTGCCTGTTCAATATCCCGAAGATGCTCGTCTATCAGGTTGTACAGGGGATTGATCCACGGCGGAATAGATATGGCGCTTCTGGTCACGGCAAAGTACACGTTCGATGCGCCTCGTTGTGAAGGGATGGCCGGTTTCTCGCAATGTTTGTTTCCACTATGTGGCCGGAATGGGTGCATGCCGCAGCACGGCAATCCTTCGAAGTTCCCAGCCTGTGTGGCTCCGCTCATGCTTCTATACATGCCGCAGGAGCACTTCACCCATATATCCGACAGTGTGGACGTATTTCCGGTGGAGTACATTTTCATTTTGCCTTTGCAATCAGTATGCCCGCGATGAACCCACCATATCCACGGGAAGTCTGACATATGACCGTTTTCGCAGATTGTTATGAAACGGGCAGGATAAGCACGCCTGCCGCAATCTGGGCAGCTAGCGCCAAATTTCAAATACTTGTCAAGATCATGATTGATGCATTCTCTTGCATCAAAAAGCCTCCCACATTTGATGCTGGAGCAAACATGCCAGTATGGGAACGTAACGACAGGTATGTCATGTGCAGAAGTAGTTCTCGGCATGTAGAAGGCATCAACGTTCAGATAGGATGCGAGCCGCCCGTCTATTATCCTTTTTCCTTTGTCCTTCCAGTACGAGATATCTAGGATAGTCACAGAGTCTTTAACCGCATCTACAACCGATCCCGGTCCAAAAGTTGTAATGATCTGATTCGGACGCAGCTCACCAAGTTTGTTATTGTAGTATGCAGCCATATTAGTCCTCCGTGTAGTAGTACATATTTGCTGTGCTTTCTACATCGCGCATCGATCGCAAAGTAGGCTTTTCGCTTTCGATATGAAGCTGTTCATATCCGTTCATAAGCCTGCTGTATTTTTCGGTTCCTAAAACGTAATAGCGAAGAGGCTTGTCGTCCTGCGTTGCCTTTGACTTCCACCAATCGATGAATTGGTCAATCTCTTCATTCGTATCATCTCTTGCGGATGGCTTAACGATCCTTATCCGGTCAAGAATCATCTTCTTCACAGCATTGATCTGATCTTGTGACAGAGAATTTATTGCCGCGGCATCCTTGTTGTCAGCCATTTCCGGGTATAGAAGTCTTATGGCGGAAATAACAAGTGCATGTAGAACACGATCACGTGCTCTTGCAGAGAACGGAGTGGCAGTTGTCCCTTCGACGAACCTGTAAAGCTGCGCATGGTAGCCAGTGAAGTTCTCGTAATGCGAAAGGTCCCGCGGACGGTATGCGTTATACAGCGTCACGACGAGTCCTGGGTGGGCACGCCCTATACGGCTTGTCGCTTGGATGTATTCGGAGTTCTGCTTCGGCTGACCCGTAACGACCATAAGTCCAAGCCGGTCTACATCCATACCAGCTGCAATCATATTCGTTGCAAGGGCTGTGTCAATGCAATCCTTTGCGGTATATGGCAGCTCAAGTTGGTTGAGTTTTTCTGGTATTTTCCATGACGACATTCGAGATGTTATTTCGTCATTCTTATTCAGAAAACGTCGTTTCTTGCAATGATAGCGTTTTTGAATTCGCTTGATTCTGTCAGGAATATCATCCTGCAGAAGTCGGACTGTGCCTCCAAGTTCTCGGATACTGTTGAAATATCCAATTAAGGTGTAGTACGGATCAATGACGTCCTTGTACTTTTCTTGTAGGGAGAATGTGTAGGCTGCCTGCAGAATGATGGCATAAGTTCTCAGCAAGGCCGTCTTCATAGACTGCCCAGGAGCACAAATCCCGACATATTTCCGGAATGGATCTTCTTCAACAGGGATTTCACGTATAAAGAAGCTGTCGCCGATCTCGAAGCCATTCGGAGGGAATTGCTTGGTTGTATTTCTGGCGTATAAGCTTTTCGCCTGATTGTCTGCGTTTTTTATTGTTGCCGTGGAGACCACATACTTTGGCTTGATTCCATCGTGCGCGCACATGTCTTCAATAATTGTTTCATAAGCACCATAGATAGTTCCAAGAGGCCCGGTGATTAGATGAAGCTCGTCTTGGATAATCAACTCCGGAGGGAGAAACGGTTTCACCGGCGTAACCTCTGCAGCAGGAAGACTAGCTGTCTTCCTGTGTTTCGGATGTTTTACACCAATCGCAATATATCCATGGCGGCTGCACTTGCGATCAACTCTTCCGAACAGAGCGTTCGTGTTCACGTCCCATGGCAGCCTTGCGAACTTGTCGACTGTTGACAAGATGATAGTCGGACATTTTGCGTAGATTTCTTCATCAACCAAGTATACCGGAATCGGGACACGCTCTCTGGTATTTGGATATTTATAGAACTTGCAGTGCTTGTCCGAGCAATATATTTCTACGGATTTCTCGTCTGGCGAGATATAAAAATCGTCCTTTGTGAGAGGTCTGCCACAGAGTGGGCAGGTAAGAAGCTGCTTGTAAAGCAGATTTTTCTGGCTTTGTGTCTCGTAAGATTTTCCCGGCCTTTCTCTCAAGTCTTCGAACTTGTTTGGAGTCACCCCACCTCCGACCCAGAAACCGATGCTGATTGGCCCCGATCCGTAACGGGGATAGCTTTTCTGCCTGACAAGCTCTGCGGCTACAACCATCCTTGTGATGCGGTCACGCTGCTGTGTCGTTAGCAGTCTGAGCGTGTAACGCAAAATGATGGTCACGCCGCCGTCATGATTGTATTTGTCAACATCAGAAGCTCTCAGACGTCTGTTGGCGATAGTGAAGGCCATAAGTCCAAGGTAGGCCTCCGTCTTTCCGCCGCCGGTCGGGAAGTAGAGCAGGTCGACGATTCCCCGCTCAGGATCTTCAGGATGCACGATGCCCCTGAGATTCATCAAGATAAAGGCAATCTGGAACGGTCTCCAAGCGAACTCGTTCTTCGGGTTATTTGGATTGAGAAACTCTTCGAAATTGCATTCGATGCCTTTTCCGTGCTTCTTCGCGTAGTTCTTGATGCTGTTCTGCATGAAAATCACGCTGTTCATGAAGCTGAACGCTTCAAAAGAAATCTCGTCGGTCTCAATGATCTGGATGCCGTCCCGGATTCTTCGCAGTGCGTCCCGGCAGTGGCCGATGACGAGATTCCCGACCTCCCCTTGGAATTCCTGATCATTCATCCTTGGGCTGCTTTCCAGCGTTTCTTTAATCCAATTCTCGTATGAGTCGGCAAGCGTGTTCAGCTTGTGCAGCGTATCCGCCTTTTTACCTTTGGCTGCCATCTGCCAAGTCGAAAAATATTCAGAAGAGAAGTCCCTGAGTACAGCACTGACACCGGGATACTCATATTCCGGAATGAATGCAGATTCAACATAATTGGTTCGGCCGTTTACAGTATTTCCCCATACGGCCGCGCAACCTCTACCGCGTCCCATGATTGGTCGCTGTTCGAAGTAGAACTCATCAGTCGCAAGAACATTCCTGCAGATATGTTCGGCGATAAACACCGCCGATTCGTCCTCCGCATGAGCTTTGATTCCTACCTGGAACATCAGTCCTTCGACGTCGCCGGACGGATTGCTCCTCTTGTTCACAACATAGGCAGTTATGAGAGAATACCCGTCCTTCAGCGGGATGCGCGACACATGGACATGTACATTTGAATCCTGCACAAGCGGGTAGTCCTTTGTGCGCCCGAAGTCACTGAACTTTACTTGGACGGTTTCCTCCTCAGGAATCCTCTTGTATACCGTGTGTCTGTGTTCCTTTCCATCCTTGTCGATGGCTTTTTCGGTCGATTCTGCATAGTCTCCCCAAGTCACATCCAGGCAGACGCAGTCGAGACTGCTCTCCACGTAGAAGCTGATGCCGATGGATGACGGCAGCTGAAATTTCGTGGTGGATATCGGTTCGTTGTCGCCATCCTTACTGGCAGTAAAGTCCTCGCCTTTGTCGCGATCGATGTCAGCTTCGATTTCCTGCTCGTTTTCGTCTGGTGCATTCTCATCACGTCGCGGTTCGAGCTTGCCGACAAGGTATGCGTAGCGCGGATTCTCATCCAGTTTTTCCTCAGAAGAGCATGGGCCGATTAGGTCGGTTCGGATTGCATCTATAATATTCTGCCGTACCTCGGCATACTGGAATCTGTCAGCCATTAGTTCTCCTTTATGGAATGTGCTGTTCCGAGGGTATATTTGCTAGTGTTTCCGGGATGAGTATTGTCAGGGGAAATCAGCCGGTACTCCCGTGTTGTTTGGTCTTGATTGGCTGTTGCTGAGAAGCTGCGCCACCGGATGCCCTCGCACGCCTTGGAAGCAGTCTTCTTGTTATTGACTTCGTCGAGTGCTCCGGCCTCGACCACGTATTTCCCTGTCGTGGCTGCCAAGAGAGAGTCAGGGCTGTACCGTTGACAAGCTTTCCAGAACAAGTCGAGCTGATTAAACGGTGGCTTAATCAAGCCGAACACGTCTGAATCTTCCTCAAGGAGGATGGAGAACAATCTCTCCGTTCTGGGTTTGCAATGGGTGCAGGTGCTGTTTTCGAATTTGATTTTTTACCCACTTGTGTCTCACTCTATGTGCAACTGCAACTTTAGCAACACTTCCGAAAGAAGAATCCAGTATGAGCTCGCATTCATTGGTGGCTTTTTTAGCGCTTCTATAATGAGCTTTCCCGGTTTGGGGGGTGCGGACTAATTCTTCTTTCGGCCAAGAAGAAGCTTTCTTCAACCTTTGTTTGCCTGATATGACCGGCATTACCGAGTTTCTGTGTTTTGGATCCCTCGATTTTGGAATAAACAAGTGCGTAATTATGGCCAAGCGAAAACTGTTTAGAATCATTGTTGCTGTTATTGATTGATCTCCAAGTAACAGTAACCATGCAGTATCCTTTGCAAAGATCGCATCCATAAGAACCCCTAGGCTAAAAGACCTCATTATCGTCCAATGGAATCCAGATGCCCATCGTCTGCTAACAATTCATGCAATAGATCGAGATGGTCTTACATCATGAATAACCAAATAATATGATACATCATCATCGTATTGTTTGAATACGGAACCTTGTTGTATGGCGAATCAATAAAAATTCATTTAACCGTCCAGCATGGTCCTGCTGCCATACTTATTGGAGTGTGGTCAGGTTTTCGCCGGGGCCCAGCATGTTCCCGCTGTCCGGGTCACCGTCGGTTTTCTTCGGAGTCTGCATAAGAATGCGTGGTTCGACAAGTTTCTTCTCATTGTATTTGCCGACTTAAACCAGCTCGAACCTTTCTCTTTCCCGTATGGCTGTATCTTCTAAAACTTCAGTATGATGCTGATCAGAAGAATGGGATTGTCGATCTCAAGGTTCTTGTTGAACTCTGCTATTTCCCGTTCGCCTTCGGCTCTGAACTGACTGTCCCGTTCATGGAACGAAGTGTGGAACTCCTCGAGCTTCTTCTCCTTCTGCTTTATCTTTTTTCTGATGTCTATTTTTTCGTAGAAATTGTTCGAAGCCCGCTCTTCATCGTGGAGAGCCTCGACTTCCGCACTCATTTTCTGGTACTCCATAACGAGCTGTTCACTCTGGTTGCGAATCCAGTTTTCGATTTTGTGTCTGTTGTATTCCCGCACAGGTTCCGTCTGCTCTTCGAGTCTATTCAGCATCTCAGAGACGAGATTCTCGTGTGCGCTCTGGAGTATTTCGTTTTCCTCGTCGGTCGGTTTAAAACAATGGACGGCTGAATCGTTGATCTTGTCCAGTTCCGGCACTAGATCATCCTCATCAAAGTCAACGTATTTCCCATCGTGGTCGCACAGAAGGAGTGCCGGGAAAAGGATGTCGGTGTTATTGCACATCGCGCCGAGAAACAGGTAGCCGTGCGCGCCGAAGGCTTGTTGGCCCCAGCCGTCGACCTTCCAGTACTGAGTGTCCTTGAATACCTTGGGCTCGGGAACCTTGCGCCAGTAGTTGACTTCCCGAAGATAACGGTCGATGTCCTTCCTTGTTCCTTCGAGCGCCTGCTTCTTTGCGCCGCTGCTTTCCGTGAGCAGGATGTCGCGGAGCTTGCGCGCCTTTTTATCGCGCTTCGCGTTTAACTTCTTGTCAAGCTTATCGAACGCTTTATTGAATTCAGCTGTCGTATTGCAACGCTGGTAGATGTCCAGCACGGTTTTCTCGAAGCTAGTGCCGGATTCCAGCGCACCGAGCGCAATGTCAGAAGCACCAAACACGCCCTCGAACAGTTCGAACTTCTTTGACAGTATTTCGTAGACGCGCCTATCCGCTTCGTTCTGCGTGTTTAACAGGTTGATGGCGACCACGTCGTTCTGTTGCCCGTAGCGATGGCAGCGGCCGATTCTTTGCTCTATCTTCATCGGGTTCCATGGCAGATCGTAGTTGATGACTATATTGCAGAATTGTAAGTTCAGACCTTCGGAACCGGCATCGGTGCTAATGAGTATCTTCGCGTTCTCTTTGAAATAGTCAACAATGGCGTGCTTATATTCGACGCTCCGTCCATAGTTTGCGTTCCCGAAGTTCTTCACCTGCCATGTCCGGTAGATTTTCTTGGTCATGGTATCGTCGAAATCGCCGTTGAATTGAAGAATGTCTTCTTCGCTGTATCCGGATCTGCGTAGCTCAGCAGCAATGTATTTCTGTGTCCGCTTTGACTCTGTGAATACGACGGCCTTCTGTGTTATGCCATTATCCCTCTGATATGAGAATCCGATCTCAAGCGCCTGCTTCAGAGCGGTGAATTTGGAATTCGTCTTTAGTCGCTTCGCTGCATCGATGATCGCGTTGACCTCGTCCATTTCATTTTGAATGCACGACTTTTGCGCGGCGGTGTCTTCATCTTCGATTTCTTCAAAGCCGGATTCGTCGATCTCGTCCTCGACAAAGCTCCAGAAAAGATCGAAGCCCTCCTGCGCATCAGCCGACTTCGTACCTTCATACAGCTTCTCAAGCCGCTTTCTCAACACTTCGAATGTCTCGACCAAGGCGAAGCTGGATGAAGCCATGAGCTTGCGAATAACAAGGATGACCAGCCGGCGGTTGGAGGCTGGTACGGAATACAGATTATCCCTTTTGAGGAACTGATTGACCTGTTCATACAGCTCGATCTCGTCTTGTGACAGTTCGAAATCCACGGTCTTGCAGATTCTCCTCGCGAAGTGCATATAGTCTGCAACGTCTTTGCGAAGAGTTCGGTATAGCACCGGAGCGAGTTCGCGCTTAAGGTCGTCGTAATTCTCATCCTTTATGTACCGCTGCCGGAATATTTGTGCTGAGCCGAAGATTTTCGGATCGATGAAGGAGATCAGCCCGTACAGATCCATAAGGGAGTTTTGCAACGGCGTCGCTGTCAGAAGAATCTTGGGAATCCCAACAGAAATATTATACAGTCTCTTCGCGCGCTTCGTGCCGTTCAGGTTACGCAGATTGTGTGCCTCATCAATAATAAGAAAATCCCATTTCACGTCAGGGAACCGCTTCATCAACTTCGACGAGTAGTCGTAGGAGGTAATCACGATCTGGAAGTTCTGCTTGTCAGCAAGCTTCTCGTGCCAGTCCCCCGCGTCATGTTCTAACGTGAGCCTATCCAGAATCACGGATTTCAGATCAAATTTGTCTTCAAGTTCCAACTCCCATTGCTTGCGGAGCGAGGCGGGGAGCACTATCAGAATCTTTTTCGCCCCAGATTCCAGCATGTAGCGCAGGACGAGTCCCGCTTCGATTGTCTTTCCGAGTCCAACCTCGTCGGCAAGCACTATGCCGCCCGTCTTCATTGCGTCGATGGCAGCGCAGAAGGCGTTGATTTGGTGAGGGTTCGGATCAATATGAGATTCGTAGGCAAGAAGAAAGTGAAAAGGTGATTTTTCCAGCTGCAAGCGCTTGAACCTGCCGTACTGCTTAATGAGCAGGTTTTCGTTTTCGCTACTGTCCATTAGTGTTCTCCCCCCTGAAGCTGTGCGAAAATGCCCTTCGCGATGCCTTTTGCCATCAAAGGAGGCACGGCGTTGCCGATCTGCACAAACTGTGATGTTCGCGGCCCTTCGAAGTAATAGCTGTCGGGGAATGACTGTATGCGTGCCGCTTCCCGCGCAGTGATGGACCGATGCTGGTCAATATCCGGGTGAATGAAGTAGTGGCCGTCCTTGGAAAGATGCGCCAATATCGTGTGGCAGAAGTGCTCGTCTCCCTCGACGACCTTGAAGCGGTCGATGAAGGAGCGGCGGTTCTTGTGCGTCTTCAGCTCCTCAGGTAGGTCGTTGTAGTTCAGACGCTTATGCCCGTCGTCCCACAGCTCTATGACCCTCTCGTATATCCTTATATCCCGCTCGATGTTCGGTCGGCAGTTCTGTAGGGTCAGGACATCGTCCTTGGTGCGGATGCCGGTCTCAGTCACGTATCTGCTCGGCCTCTTCTTCGAATAAGTGTTATTGCTTTCGCCGGGGTGGAGTTTCGGAAGGTCAGTGAACAGGTCGTTCACCACTGCATCCGATCTTTTCCCCACAAAGTCCGGGTATGCCAAGCCGCTGTTCTTGAGCCAGCCGACGATGATCATTCTCCGCCTGTTCTGGAGCACACCGAAGTTTTGCGCGTTCTGCTCCCGGCATTCGATCTCGTATCCGACGCGCTTGAGGTACTTCTGCAGGTTCTTCCAGATGGTGCCGCCCTGGGCTGTCTCGATGCCGGTCACGTTCTCGAATACGAACATGCGCGGCTGGTATTTCTTGAGGAATCGTGCATACAGCTTGTACAGGTAGTTGCGCGGATCGTCCTTCATCGGGGTCCCCATGTGACTGCTCTGTGCTCTGCCGACGATAGAGTATGCTTGACATGGTGGACCGCCAACAATTACGTCTACATTCTCAATGTCGCGCATCTTCATGATGCCATCGATGGTTTTGAAGACTGAGGGAAGTGTTTCGTCCGACAACGTCTGGTTGATAACCGTTTTTGTCACGGCTGCAGGGATCTGCTTCATTAACTCACCACGGCAGATTCTCCCGGAAAGGTATTTTTTGTAAAGAGCGAGATTGTCTGTGTCCTTCAGATGATAGTACGCACTGCGGGTTTCAAGCGTCTTTGCGGCATAATTGTTCATCTCGACATGCGCAATCGGCTTGAAGCCTGCCTGAAGGAATCCCTCGGACAGGCCTCCAGCCCCAGCGAAGAGATCTATAAAGTTGCAGTTACTCTGCTGATCCGCCCGTGGCATGCATTTTCCTTACAATGTTTGTTTCTATTACCGTACGGTATGGACAGGACTGGTATGCTCGATTGGGATTGTTGGTCGTGCTCCTTCCTGTTTCGCGCCTCACCTCGATGAAAGCCTTCTATTCTTATACCCTATTAACGTTGGTATTGCCGGCTACGGTGATTCTGGACGGCAGTTCTAAGACCTCTTGGGGCGTAAGGAGCTCGCCAGCAGATTAGTCTGCCTGAAAGGGGTACATGTTCATCAGGAATTGATGAGTATCGCCAAAGATGTCTACCTGAGTATTGTCACCGACTACAAGCTGGATGTTACTAATAACGCGCAGCAGTCTACTGAGTATCTTGTTGCGGTCGGGTATGGTCGGGCCAAAGTTTGTTGCTGTTGAAGTCCATGCCATTGGGCGGTCTTTAAAATTCTTTACACTTGCTGTTCCTAAGGCTAATCCGTAAGTGTTTTTAAATACTCTTCCTAGGGCCTCGCCCAGAATTTCAGCGAGAGCAGCAGCAGTAGTCTGTACATTGATAAGCAGATCAGAGGTGAGAATGCGAAACACTATTTCTGTCACCTTATTGCTGCGCCTGAGTTCTGCCTACTTGTCAGACATCTGTGCATGGACAAAATAAGCTATTGCATGCTACGTGTTCGGCTACATTAAGATAGTCCCTCAGGTTGTTGAGATATGAGCTAGTAGAAGAGCAGTTCAAGAAGGTAGGACTTGGAATTATGGCCGTCTGCAGAACCTCGTAATTCATTGACTATCTCCAGATGCACTTATGCAGTTTCGCGCCTGTTGGCTCTCCTTGGCATTTGGCATTCCTTGCGTTCCAGATGCTCCTGTGCGTGCGATATCAAATATGCAGATCATGCTGCTGGCTAGATCATATTTATCTACAATGTCAGTATTTGTTTATTGAACTGGATGGAGAATGATCAAATCAATCAGTCTGGTAAAGCTGGCAGGAATGGAATGACCGCATTGACTTAGTGGTGGCGTGAGAATCAGTTCCGCCGCCTTTATCTTTCTTTATTTTCTTTCTTTAGTCTGGCTCCTGCCATACGGAAACGAATAGGAGCTGACCATGCGTTACATATTGCGGACCGAGGGGCTGACCAAGGTCTTCGGCCACGGACAGCGGGCCGTCGACCAGGTGTCCCTGCACGTCCCCGAGGGCGGAGTCTACGGGCTCCTGGGCCCAAACGGGGCTGGCAAATCCACCACCTTGAAGATGGTCACGGGCATGTTGCACCCCACTGGCGGATCGATGATCCTGGATGGACACCCTTGGTCGCGTCGGGACCTTTACGACATCGGCGCCCTGATCGAGCAGCCGCCCGTCTACCCCAATCTGACGGCCCGCCAGAACCTCAAGGTGCGCACCACCCTGTTCGGCCTGCCCGATGAGCGGATCGACCAGGCGCTCTCTATCGCTGGCCTGAGCGATACGGGCTCCAAGAAGGCTGGGCAGTTCTCCCTGGGCATGAAGCAGCGTCTGGGGATAGCCAACGCCATCCTGACCAAACCTCGTCTGCTGATCCTGGACGAGCCCACCAACGGACTGGATCCGCTGGGTATCGAGGAGCTGAGGGGGATGATTCGCAGCTTCCCGCAACAGGGGATGAGCGTGATCGTCTCCAGCCATATCCTCTCCGAGGTGTCGATCCTGGCGGATCACATCGGCATCATCGCCGACGGCCGCCTGGCCTACGAGAATGAGCTGCATGCCGGGGAGGACCTGGAGGGGCTGTTCATGGATGTGCTCAGGAGGTCGCGATGAGCAACATGAATGCCAACCAATTCGTCCAGCAGGATACGGCTGAAAGAGTCAGAACCAGGGGCAACGGCATCCCCTTTGGCAGGATCCTGGCAGCGGAGATCATGAAGGGCCGGTCGGCTGCGCCCAGGCGGATGGCCTTGGCTTTCCCTCTGGTGCTCATTGTCATCGTGGCTTGCTTCGCGTTCGGGCTGCATGTCTGGATGCCCTCCTGGGTCAACTACTGGTATGTCCTGCTCCTCCCAGCCATGACTGCTCTGATAAGCGTCGCCGTGGCCAACATTGACAGCAAACAGCGGTGGAGGACCATTCTGGCCCTGCCTGCTGCGCCCGCTCTGATCTGGTGGGCCAAGATTGTCTACTGTCTGCTTCTGGTCGGCATCGCCACCCTGCTGGCTCTGGGTCTGTCAGCACTTATAGTCGCCGTTTCCGGGGTCGGGGGACCGTCTGTAGTCGACTTCGTAGTCAGTGCCCTGATGCTGGTCCTGGCCTGCTCCTGGATGATACCGGCGGGACTGGCGCTGACCGCCCGACTCGGCGTTCTGATCGGGTTCGGCCTGCCTTACATGGCGGACCTGCTGGTCTCGATCACCTTCTGGGGAAGTCAACGGCTATGGCCCTTCTTGCCGTCCGCCGCCATGATCAACCTGCCGGTGCCTTTCATGAAGGTCATGCCTGATGGCGTGCCCCTGGAGGCCGAAGACAACAGCCCGATCAAGGCTGCGCTGTCTGTCTTTGGCGGGCAGAGCCTGACGGCTTTGGTCGCCTGTCTGGTCTGGTTCCTGCTCCTGTCCGTCCTGACGGGAATCTGGTTCTCGCGGAAGGAGACCAACTGACATGACTGGAATGACAGTCGGCCGGGTCGCGGCCTCGGAAATCGTGCGATTGCATGGATCTGTGCTTATCGCCATCCATGTCGTCTGCGGACTGGCGGCTGGGTTCGTCTGTGGTGCCTACTTCGCTGCAACCCCCTATGATCCTGGTCTGGAGACCGATGCCTTCTTCCAGGTTCTGGGTGCCTTCATGCCCCTGATGGCCGCCATTGTTGTTGCCATAAACATCGAAACCGAGCGAGAGGCCGGCGACATGGCCAACCTTCTGGGGATTCCCAGCCGCCGTCTGGGCCTAGCAGCCAAGATCTTGGTGCTCTGGTTTCTGGGTCTGCTGGCTCTTGCCTTGGCGGCTCTGGCATACTGCCTACCCATGGCTCTGGTCGGCGGACTGGGCGCGCCAATCTCGGCTTTCGCGTTCGCCACCCTGGGCATGGCAGGTGGTTCCCTCTGCCTCTACCTTTTCTTCATCGCTCTGGCCCTGCGCTTCGGCAGAAACACGACCATCGCCATTGGGGTCCTCGGCACCGGAATATCCATCAGTTCCCTCGGTGGGCTCTTCAATGGCCTTTACGGCCGTACTTTATCCGGTGTCGAGAGCACTCCTGGAATCAGCCAGTGGATACCCTTCACCTGGCCTACCAGGTTCGGTTCCTTGGGGATCGAGCAGGCCCTGGCCTTGGCTATGCCGGGAGGGGAGGGTCTGCGTGCCTCAATCGGCGTGACGGCTCTGGACAATCTGGTCTCCTGCCTGGTCCTCACCCTGACCTTGGGCCTGGCCATCCTGCTCTGGATCGGCAGGTTCGAGGATCGGCGCAAGGTCAGCGATTAGACTGGATTGCAGGGCATCCGGTCCGCGAGAAATCTGTCCTAGGAATCAGGCTTGCAAGACACCTGGCCCACAAGGCGTTCATTCTCGAAAGCGCCTGGGCCGAGTCGGCAAGCGCAGAAAAGGAGCCAATCGTGGTTGACGTGCACGCCGAAGGTTCCCCCGTGGACGATCAGCATCGGGCATCCATCCTGGTGGTGGACGACGATCCAAGGATCACCACCCTGCTGATGGCTGCCCTGTCCAAGGACGGCTATGCCGTGACCGTGGTCAACGAGTCGCGGAAGGTCATAAGCATGGACCTGTCCTCGGTCGACCTGATTCTCTGCGATGTCATGATGCCACACTTGGACGGCTTTGCCCTTTTGACTTCCATCAGGGAACGGGTATCCTGCCCGATCATCTTCCTGACGGCCAAGACCGACGAAGACAGCGCAGTCCTGGCCTATGGCCTGGGCGCCGACGATTACATACGCAAGCCTTTCGGCATTGCCGAACTTCGAGCCAAGGTCAGGGCGCGGCTGTCTCAAGGCAGTCGTCGCGGCCGCCCGCTCCTACATTTCGGCGCCTTGGACATGGACCTTCAGGCGCGGCAGATCAAGGTGGACGGGCGCAACGCCAATCTGACGGATGCGGAATACCGCATATGCGCCCTGCTGGCAGAGCATCCAGGTCGGGCCTACGCGCCCATGCAGATATGGGAGGCCTGCCTGGCTGCAGAGGATGACCCAGCCGCCGATGACACGGACAGCGATGCCACGGCTGCGGTCAGAGTGCATTTGAGCAATGCCCGGCGCAAGCTCAAGGCCCTGGGGGTGGACCCCATCAGGACCATCTGGTCGGTGGGTTACCAATGGGTGGCCTGACCGACGGCGTGCCCGAATCGCCCAGGGAGCAGAGCGTCGACGACAAGGGCCGGCCGAGCCGCAAGGGAATGCCCATCGTTGTGCTGATCATCAGATATTTTCTCTATGTGCTGCTGATTCTGGCTCTGTTGTTCGCCGGCATTTATATGGTCTGGATAAACCTGGGGGCTAGGGGTGACTTCTTCTGGGCCAACTATGGCGAGCAGCATCTGGAGAAGGTCGGGCAATCCATCGGCCGCTCAACCACTATTGACGAATCTGTGATTCCCTCCGCTTACTGGTATCGGACTTATGACCATCAGGGGCATCCTACGGGGGGAGATATGAAGGGCGGCATGGCCAGCGAGGCCGACCAGCTGGCGGCCGACCGTTGGAAGCACAGGGCATCTAAGTCATCGGAAGAGCAGATAAAGAAGACAGGAAGGCCCCTAGCTACTCGCGCGAAGTCGGATGCGACCTACGTCGTCTATGCCACAGCCGATGGGAGGCCATGCGTCCTGGCCTATCGGGTTCAGCCGCAGTGGGCATCCAGGCAGGACCGGGACCGCTATCCCAATCCCCAGAACCTTCTGCTCGCGTCTTGCGGGATGGCTTTGCTGCTCACCCTCTTGTTAGTCGGGCTGCGGGCGGCCCATGTCATATCGTCCAAGCTCAAGGTCTTCAACCAGGTGGCTGACGATATAGGGCGGCAGGATCTGGATGCCTCGCTGCCCCGCAGCAACGTGATGGAGATCAACCGGGTGCTGGGGTCCTTCGACAGGATGCGCGCCACACTGAAGGAATCCCTGGAGAAGACCTGGACGGCCCAGGAGTCCCAGCGTCGGCAGGTGGCGGCTCTGGCTCACGATCTGAAGACGCCGCTGACCATCATGCGAGGCAACGCAGACCTGCTGGGGGAGACCGGACTCAGCCAGGAGCAGCAGTCCTACCTGGACTCCATCGAGGATGCCATCCGCGAGATGGCCGACTATGCCCAGGCCATCAGTCAGGGCTCTGTGGGTACCGCTTCGGGGCGATCCGGGGTCACGACGGTCGCCTTGAGGGATATGGTCGACAACCAGGCCCAGGGTTACCTGAATGCCCGGGGTCTGCGGCTTGAGAGGGATGATCACCTAGGTTCCGCCACTGGTCAGATTTCTGGTGATGCTGCTGGTCTTGCCCGCGCGATTATGAACATCGTTGCCAACGCAGCTGACTATTCTCCGGACCAAGGCCTGGTGACGCTGACCTGGAGGCTGGAGAATGGACAGGAGGGCAGGCGAGCCTTGGTGGTGACCGTGCGTGACCAGGGTCCAGGATTCAGCAGCCGGGCTCTAGCCCATGCCACAGAATGGCTCTATCAGGCTGATAGCAGCCGGCACGGCTTTGGTGGTCACCATGGCATCGGCCTGGCTGCGGCCCGGTCAGCTGTGGAGAGTGCAGGGGGGCGCCTGACCTTCGGAAATGCTACCGATGGCGATGGCGCAGTAGTCACGGTATCTTTGCCGGTGCAGTGAATGAGGCGGGGGTGAATATCGGTCACTGCAAACTCGATGTCGGACTAAAAATTGAACAGTGATAAAGATCTGGAAATAGTGTTAATCATGGATTGATAATTATAAAAACATCAATTTTTAGCGATTATTTTAGTAATCAATTACTAAAGTTTGCCATTCTTTAGTAAATCTGTATGATAAAGATAACAGAGATTATCAATTTATAGGGGCCTGCATGCAAAAATCAGATGGCGCTGAACAGAGCGATCTGTCTCTTGAGGAGGTTGTGCGTTCGATTCAGCGCAAGGGTTGCGAAGGCCAATCGATAGAAGTCAAAGCCGCCAGCCAGGGGACTCCGAAGGTGTATGACTCGCTGTCGTCGTTTTCCAACCAAAACGAGGGCGGCATCATCGTATTCGGGCTGGATGAAAGCCTTGGATTCGAGGTTGTTGGCGTCCACGACGCGCAGGAGCTGGAAAAGGCGGTAACGGCACAGGGCAAAGAGATGTATCCCGAGGTCAGACCAGTCTATAGCGAAAGCCTGATTGACGGTAAGACAGTGGTTTCGGCTTACGTCAATGGCAAACCTATGGGCGAGAGGCCTGTCTACCGCAAGACAGCAGGCATCAGCGCAGGCAGCTACACTCGGATCGGGGATGCTGATGCCCGCATGACGCCTACGCAGCTGTATGAGATCGAGACTTTCAAGGACGGTCGGCGCGACGATGTATCGGTAGACCCTCAGGCCGATTCCGATATGTTGAACCCAGAAAAACGTCATGATTTCATTAGTCGCGCACAGCGGGAACGCCCGCTCCTAGCCAGAAGGAATGAGGACGAGATCCTGGAGCTATCGGGTGTCTGCCGTCGTGGATCTCCTACTCTCGCAGGTTTGATGACCCTTGGCGAATACCCGCAGCAGGTGTATCCGAACCTCTGTATTACCGCCGTGGTTGTGCCGGGAGCCAAGGTCGGAACTGGTCTTGGGGGAGAGCGGTTCCTTGACAATCAGCGCTTTGAAGGGACCATTGACCGCATGCTTGAGGATGCTATGGCCTTTGTGCGGCGTAACAGCAGAACCAGGACGGTGATCAGGGATGGGGTGCGCACTGATATTCCTGAGTATCCAGAAACCGCAGTCAGGGAAATCCTGACCAATGCACTGATGCATCGTGACTATGGCCCATACTGTAACGGAACGCCGGTCAGATTGACGCTCTTTACTGATTGTCTTGAATGCTGGAATCCTGGTGGTGTATATGGCGGTCAGAGCATCAACGACTTGGGCTTTGCCAACAGTCAGACCAGGAACCCTACCCTGGTCAGTCTGCTGGAGATTGAGGGGGTTGCGGAGAATCGGCACTCAGGAATTCCGGCTATCCGCGAGGAGGCCAAACAGTGTGGATATAAGCCTGTAGAGTTTCAGGATCGGCAGGCTTCCTTCACTGTGCGCTTCTACTCTGTGCCGGAGCGTGCTGGTGCGGCGGAAGCAACCGTTCATTGGACTGGGGCCGCAGTATCTGATTCGGCGAAACGCGTCCAAGTCCATGCACTTGGTGGTTCTGATGCCTCGGGAGCAGCAAAGACGGGCAAGGGAATACGCGACAGGATTCTCGGTTTTTGTAAGGAACCCCGTTCGCTCGAGGATATCGCGCATGCGCTTGGGCTGGGCAAGTACTATGTCCGCAGGCGGTACATCGAGCCATTGCTCGAAGAAGATGCGCTCTCCATGACGCTTCCCGATAAGCCCCGGAGCAAGTACCAACGATATGTGTCCAGCGATGCCTCAGCTGAGATGTCTTTGTAAAAGAAGCCGTGAATGGCACTACCGTAAGAGCAGGTATTTCCGGGTGGTCATGATGAAGCATGGTTATAGCATGCTGATTGTTTTCTCAGTGCGAGTACGCTGACCTGCTTGAATCCCGCTCTACCAGGGTCGGCTCAATCAACACGGAGCCGTGCGCATGCCGGGAGTTGCTGAACTCGTCCATCAAAAGGGTAGCGGCCTTGCGGCCCATGTCGACTCCTGGCGCGGCGACTACTGATAAGGGGACCTTGGGATAGCTGTCCGTGCGGGCGCCTTCGGTGCCGATAACTTTAATGTCGTCGGGTACGCGATATCTGTGCTTCTCCTGCAGGGCATTGATGATTCCCGCCCCAAGAACATCGCTGCCGGTGACGATGCCGTCAGGGACTGTCGTCGACGGGAGCTGGCTGATTTCATCGCCGACCGCATAGCCGTCTTCTATCATGATTCCGTGCGAATCGATGATTGACAACTTGGCCTGGGACTGCTCTCGCATGGCCCGCTGAACCCCCGTATAGCGGTCGTATATGGACTGGTAGTCGAAGGAGTGAGAGACGAAGGCGATGTGTTGGCATCCAGCTTCCAACAAATGCCTGGTCGCCATCTGCCCTACGGCGAGGTTGTCCTCCATGACGCTGCAGTTTTTGGTTTTGCTGCTGGGCTCCACATGATCGACCAGTACCACAGGCAACTTGACCGAGGCAGCCCATTCCAGATCGGCGGTGCAGTCCACTACGCTGCAGAGAATAACTCCCTTGACGCCTAGGGAGTAGAAGAGTTTGAGCAGGCTGGTCTGGCGTTCCGAATCGGAATAGGCATTGGTACCGATCAGCTGCATGTCCTTGTCCTCGCAGATTTCCTGGGCCCCCTCGAACACGGAGGTAAACAGGGAATGCTCGATGTCGGTCATGATGATGCCGATGGTGGACTGTCCGGTCAGAGCTGCGGCTCCGCGAGCTGGGCGGGGCACATAGCCGAGTTCGTCTATTGCTGCGCTTATGCGTTTTTTTAGAGTCTGCGAGACGCGGTCGGGATAGTTCAGATAATTGGAGACTGTGCCCAGCGAGACCCCGGCTTTCTGGGCGATGTCTGCAACACCGACCTTGCCTCTGCCTGCCGGGACGGCTGCGTCTTGTGCGGACGACATGGTGTCGGATTCCTTCCTGCTGACCGTGGTTATCGCGTAAAACCAGCCTAACGCCTACTTGACAGTATAAAGGCACGTTGTCTGAAGGTCAGGATTGAAATTTTCAAAAAGTGAGTTAGTGTTAATCTACGAAAAGGCAGTCTTTAGCCTTATTTGCGAAATGAAAAATAAAAAATGAACGGTACTGGGCTTCGATATGCAAGGTCGCGCCCGGCGCTCGCCTCAATGACAGAGGAGAAAATATGGCAGACAGCACTTCTGCGGCGGACAAGGGGCTGGGAGGCTATGGCTCTCTGGCTGTTGCCGCCGGCATCGGATCAATGCTGGGATCAGGCATCATCGTGGGCCTCTCATCGACCATCACGGTATGGCAGCAGGGTTTTGGGCTGAGCAACGGGCAGGTGGGAGTCCTGTCGGGGGCCCTGACCTTCGCCATCGCCTTCGGTTCCCTCTTCGGAGGCCGTATCGCTGACGTTGTCGGGAGGGTCCGCTTTTTCAATTGGATTAACCTGCTCTATGCGGTGGGGGCCGCCATCGTTGTGTTCTCGGGCTCATACGCCATGCTTCTTGCAGGTGTAGTCATTGCAGGTGTAGCCTCAGGCGCTGATCTGCCGGTGTCGATGACCGTCGTCTCCCATGATGCTCCCAATGATTCGCTGGCGGCTCGTCTGGTATCCACCACCCAGGTTTACTGGCAGGTCGGCGTGTTCATCTCCTTCATCTGCGCTTTCCTGGTTTCCAGGATGCAAGGGGCTGCAGGAGGCCGTGCGGTTTTCGTCATTCTGGCTGTTTTTGCAGTGATCGCCTGGCTCTGGCGCACATGCTCGCCCACCTTCCGTGCCTTCCATGAGGCTGCAGATCGTCGTGACGCAGCTGAGCCCGGGGTTGAGACCGGGACCAAGGTCTCGGTGATCAAGGTGATGATGGGCGCGAACAAGAAAATGTATCTGAGCTTTTTCGCTGCAATCCTGATCTTCTATGTGGGATGGAATCTGCTGGCCAACACCTGGGGCCAGTTCCAGACATTCATGCTGGTCAACGCCCATGCCTCTCAGACCCTGGCCACCGGACTGGGCATCATCCTCAACTTCGTGACCCTCGTTCTCAACATCGTTTTCGCTTCGATCGCCGGAGGCAAATACCGTAACAAGGCCTTCGTGGCAGGCATCATCATCACATTCATCGCCATGGTTGCTCTCTCCTTGGGTGGTACCAACCTGTGGATCATCGTTGGCGCCACCGCCTTCATGAACCTGGGCAGCCCTCTGGCCGGCGAGGCACTGTACAAGGTCTGGACCCAGGAGTCCTTCCCCATTGAGATCCGCGCCTCCATTCAGGGCTTCATCAACGGCTTCTCACGTCTCTGCTGTGGCCTGTTAGCCCTGGTTACGCCTGCCCTGGTCGTACCTTCGACCATCCGAACCACCATGTGGGGCTTCGCAGTGGTGGTGGTCATCGAGGCCATCGCCGGAACCATCATGATCAGGCTCCAGGCACGGTATGGCACCGATGAGGAACGCCGGGAACGGTCTCAGCGGTAACGCACACATACAAGACAAGGAGGTCACATTATATGAATACGAATCAGATAATCGCCATTGGCGCCCCTGAGGTGGAGCACTACCATGGTGACGTGCTGGGAATCGGCAGCCACATGCCTAGGCTCTCCTGGACATACACGGACCAGCCACCCCAAGGGGCGAAAGTGGCGGTCAAGCTGACCAGGCGGATGCCGGGCGGAGATCCCGTACAGCAGGAAGCCAAGGTTGATGCTGGCGACAATGTGCTCCTGGATTGGCCCTTTGAACCCCTGCGCTCGCGGGAGAGAGCAAAGGTGACTCTTGCCATGATCAATGCCGACGGAGCTCCTCTCGGGGCGCCATCGCCGGAGCGTCGCTTTGATGTCGGGTTGGATGTGACCGACCGTATCGCCGACTTCGTCGGTCCCTCCTGGTCAGAGGCCGAGACGGACCATCGTCATCTGCCCCTGGTGCATGCGGAGTTCGAGCTACCTGCAGCGCCTAGGTCCGCCAGACTTTATCTGTCTGCTCTGGGTCTGGTCCAGGCTGAAATCAACGGCGCTCGGGTCGGTTCCGACGAGCTTACGCCTGGCTGGACCGTTTATGGCCGCCGTCTGGAGTGCTGGACCTATGATGTGACCGAGCAGCTGTCGCAGGGTGCCAATGCCATGGGCTTCTGGCTCGGCGATGGCTGGTACCGTGGCCGACTGGGGTTCGACGGCGGCATGGCCAACTTCTATGGCGACAGGATAGGAGTGTTCGCCCAGTTGGAGGTGGAGGGCGAAGACGGCTCGATTACCCATATCTACTCAAACTCCTGGGATCGCACCTGGAAGACCACTCTGGGGCCGATCGTGTGCTCGGACTTGTATGAGGGAGAGATTTACGATGCCAGGTTGGAGGAGCCGGGCTGGTCCAGTCCTGGTTTCGACGATTCGGCATGGCGGCCAGTGGCTGAGATTCCTTATGATCCGGCGAAGATTGAGAATCCAGAGCTCCAGGCCGTACGTATGCAAGGGCGGAACCAGCCGGTGTCCATTACCCGTACCGGAGGGTCGGGGAAGTCCTCCTCCTGGCTGATCGACTTCGGTCAGAACTGCAGTCAGCGGATGCGCCTGCACATGCATGGGTTGGCAGAGGGTGCTCAGATCTCCATCCGCCATGCCGAGGTGCTGGAGAAGGACGGTACCCTGGCCACACGGACTCTGCGCCGAGGGCAGGAGCATGATCAATACATCTCGAATGGACAGGATGCCTGGTGGGAACCTCGCTTTGCCATGCACGCCTTCCGCTACGCCAGCATTGAGGGGTGGCCCGGAGAACTGACCGCCGAGGATATCGACTGCCGGGTCTATCACTCCACAATGGAGCGGACCGGCTGGTTCGACAGCTCCAACCCGCTTCTGAACAAGCTCCACGACAACGTTCTGTGGTCAATGCGTTCTAATTTCCTCTCCATTCCCACCGATTGCCCCCAGCGGGACGAGCGCATGGGGTGGACCGGAGACATCGACCTTTTCGCGCCGACGGCAGCTTACCTCTACGATGTTCAGGCCTTCCTCTCCTCTTGGTTGAAGGATGTGCGCATCGAGCAGGAGGCTCGCGGCACCATACCGTTCTTCGTGCCCTTTGTGCCGCTGGGCGTCTGGGCCAAGCCGTCAGCCATCGCCATCTGGGGAGATGCAGCTGTGGCGGTTCCTTGGACTCTCTATATGGAGGGCGGGGACCGGCATGTTCTGGATGAATCCTGGGACTTGGTGCGAGGATGGATAGACGAAGTGCGCGCCTACCTGTCGCCGGACGGAGTTTGGGACCGTCGGCCGGACTATGTGCTTGGTCAGTTGGGAGACTGGCTGGATCCCAGCGCTCCGCCGGATGACCCTGCCCAGGCTATGACCCAGAAGGAGCTGGTGGCCACTGCCTACCTCGCCCGTTCGGTTGACTATGCCTCCCGCATTGCCCAGGCTCTGGGGAAGCAGACAGAAACAGCCGACTACCGCTCCTTGTATGAGCTGATGGTTACCGGCTATCGGAACCGGTTTGTGGCAGGCGATAGTTCAGATATGCGCATGACCTCCGATACTCAGTGTGCCTATGCGATTTCGATTGCTTTCGGATTGTTCGATGCCGAGCCTGAGCTCAAGCAGGCTGCCGGCCAACGGTTGGCGGAACTGGTGCGCGAGTCAGGTGGCAAGGTCTCCACTGGTTTCGCCGGTACCCCATTCGTCCTGCCAGCTTTGAGCGAGACCGGGCACGATCCTGAAGCATTCTCTCTGCTGTTGTCGACCGAATGCCCCTCCTGGCTCTACCAGGTGAAGATGGGGGCGACGACTACCTGGGAGCGTTGGGATTCCATGGAACCTGACGGATCCATCAATCCGGGCGGCATGACCTCGTTCAACCACTATGCGCTGGGGTCCGTGGCTGAGTGGATGCATGAGCGGATTGGCGGTTTGAGAGCTCTCGAACCGGGGTGGAGCCTCTTCGAGGTCGATCCTCGAATTGGTGGCGGGATGACGAAAGCATCCACGCGCCATCTGACGCCTCATGGCATGGCTGGATCGTCCTGGCGGCTTGAAGATGGCCAAGTCCGGCTTCGGCTGGTCGTGCCTGCTGGTTCTGTGGCACGGGTGCTGGTTGGCTCTCCCGTGGGCCAAGGGGAACGTGTCAGCAAGGATTACTCTGCTGGAACCTACGATCTGGTGGTCGAACGCTGACTACTGCTAAGTCGGCCAGATCCTGACTTTTTGGATTTGGCCGACTAGGGATGGGACGTACGGCAGTGCTGCCGTGCCCGTTCCTCAAAAGAGCAACGAAGCTCAAATGGAGCATGGCGCTCCCTGTAAAGGATTGGAGTATATGAAATGGCGGATACAGTTGAGCAGGTTCCTGAGGCAACGCTGCCATCAGACGCGATCGCGCCGGATACGGGCCGTCCACTGACTAGAGCGGAGAAGATCCGCTTCGGGATAGGCTTCTGTTTGTTTTCAGTGATATGGATGACTGCCGGCACCTCTGGCTCCCAGGTGCTCTTGCCGCAACGGTTTACAAATCTTGGCGTCGGCGTTCCTGAGGCCATACTGGGCACGATGAATTCAGTCGGTTGTGTATTCGCCTTGGTATCCAATGTGATCTTCGGCGCCCTGTCTGATATGTCGCACTCGCGGCTAGGCAAGCGCACACCATGGGTGGTGGCCGGAGGAGTTGTCACAGCCTTGGGCTACCTCTACACCTCACAAGCAGTTACCATTCCTACCATCGTGGCCGGCTGGTGCCTAGTACAGGTGGGAGTCAACATGATGATTGCGCCGGCTGTCGCGGTGCTCTCTGACCGAATCCCCGAGTCCACTCGCGGGACTTTCTCTGCCTTCTACGGTGGTGGTGGCATCGTCGGCCAGTCCTTAGGCACATTGATTGGCGCCCGATTCATTGGACACATGCAGGTAGGTTTCATCGTCGGCATCTGCCTGTTCGCGGTGACAGGCATCCTTACTGTCATCATTTGGCCGCGTGAGCATTCTGCTGCCGGAGGTTCTGCAGCGACGGCGGTGAGCGGTCATGAAAGCGGTCAGAAACAAAGTCTATGGCACCGGTTGCGGGTTTCGTTCACGCCACCGACAAAGGGAAGCCGTGATTTCTATCTAGCGCTCAGCGGCAGGCTCTTCATGATGGTGGGCTCGTCCATGGTCGCTACTTATCAGCTTTATATTCTGCAAAAGTATTGCGGGCTCTCCGTTGCGGCATCGGCCAGTGCAATTTCAACGATGTCCGTCATCTCGATGGTGGTCACTTTCTTTGCTTCAATAATCTCTGGTCCCATCTCGGACAAGCTTCGCCGCCGCAAGGTCATCGTGGTAGTTAGCTCCTGCATCCTTGCCCTGGGCATCGCTCTGCCGTGGGTGTTTCCTACAGCAGTGGGCATGATGTGCTATGCGGGCATCGCTGGTTTGGGTAATGGCATCTACACTTCAGTAGACCAGGCCCTGAATGTTGATGTGCTGCCGAACAAGAACGAAGCCGGCAAGGATCTTGGCATCCTGAACCTGGCCAATACTCTGGGACAGGTTATCGCCCCGGTACTGGTCTCGGTCTTGGTGATCCGCGCGGGGTATGTGTCCATATTCCCCGTTGCCATCGTCATGGTGCTCATTGGGGCCGCTGTCATCATGCTGATCCGTTCGGTCAAATAGGGTCGTCTGTCTTCGGGCGTATCGGCGTGGAGAGTCGGCTGATACGCCCTGGAGCAAAGAACTTGACGAGTATGGCCTGATTTATGTATATTTTTTGTTCAACTTGGTAAACATCCACGCAGCGTTTTGGACTGGCCGACTCTGATTTCTTTCAACAGGCCCCCGAAGCGTTGACTACTCCGTGGCATAAGCAGGAGAGTGGCATGACTGGGTTGACCAGCGACTCCAAGCATGAACAATCAACAGATACCGGTGTGATCCCGGCTGCGGGGCAGGACCCTGAGCGGAGGCTTGCCACGAATGACCCCGACCTCAAGGATCCTTCTACAGTAGGCGTCGATCAGGTTGCCCTTGCCCTGAACGTGGATCCTGACCAGGGTCTGGCCGAGGCCGAAGCGATGCGCCGACTGGAACAATTCGGCCCCAACAAGCTTGCTGGAGCACCTTCCGTTCCCGCGTGGCGGAAGTTCCTTCAACAGTTCAAGGACCCCTTGGTCTATCTGCTTCTGGCAGCCACGGCCATTTCGTTGGTGGCCTGGGTGGTGGAACGCTCACATCCGGCATCAGGAGGCGGGGAGCCCCTGCCCTTTGATGCCATCGTCATCATGATCATCCTCATCCTTAATGCCGCCCTGGGGTACGCTCAGGAGGCTAAGGCCGAGCGGGCTGTGGATGCTCTGGCGAGCATGACGGCCCCGCACGCCTCGGTGCTGCGAGGCGGCCGGGTGGTCAGCCTGGAGACCAGCAGGATCGTGCCTGGTGATGTAGTAGTCCTGGCTGAAGGCGATTCGGTCGGCGCCGACGGAAGACTGTTCCAGGCCGCAGGTCTGCGCGTGGCCGAGGCATCGCTGACCGGCGAGTCGCTGCCGGTGGGCAAGCGGCCCGGTCGGCTGGACCAGCCCAAGGCTCTGGGCGACAGAACCAACATGGTCTTCAACGGCACCGCAGTGACCCAGGGGAACGGGCGCATGATCGTCACCTCTACTGGTATGGACACCCAGGTCGGGAAGATCGCCGACATGCTGGCTGATACCCAAGAGGAGCCCACGCCCCTACAGAAGGAGATGGCCCGCGTCTCCAAGCTCCTCGGACTGGCCGTCTGCTTGATTGCCGCCCTGGTTTTGGCTGCTTTGGCCCTGATGGAAGGCTTTCAGACAACCCAGGATCTGATTGATTCCCTGCTCATGGCCGTATCCCTGGCCGTAGCTGCTGTGCCGGAGGGGCTGACGGCCATCCTGACTGTGGTTCTCGCCCTGGGCGTGCAGCGCATGGCCAAGCATCATGCCATCGTCAAGAAGCTCAGCTCGGTGGAGACCCTGGGATCGGCATCAGTCATCTGCTCCGACAAGACAGGGACTCTTACACGCAATGAAATGACCGTTGAACGGGTGGTCGTCCCCTCGGGGCAGGTCAGGCTCACTGGCACCGGGTACGCTCCGGAGGGAACCATGCAGCCGGTCGAGGCCAGTGGGTCAGATGATCAACAACTGACAGATACCATTGGTTCATCTCTGGCTGAGGCAGTGGAAGAGACCCTGATGGTCGGGGCCATCGCCAACGACGGAGACCTGCATTGGCAGCCGGTCGAGGCCGAACCTGATTCCCAGGCCCAGTCTGGATCCGGGCAGGGTCACTGGCAGAGCGTCGGCGATCCCACGGAGGTCTCTCTGATTGTCGCCGCTCGCAAAGTCGGCGCTGATGCCAAGGCTGACGGCTACCGTCGTTTGGCTGAGATTCCTTTCACGTCCGAGCGCAAGCTCATGTCGGTCCTGGCCGCTCCGCGTGACGGCAGCGAAGGGCAATCGCGTCTCTTCTGCAAGGGTGCTCCCGATGTGCTGCTCGGCCGGTGCGACCGGATTCTCGAAGACGGCCAGGTCAGGCCTATGACTAGCGCTGACCGGGAGAGGATATTCGCCCAGGTCAGCCAACTGTCCGGCGATGCCTACAGGACTCTAGGACAGGCTTTCCGGCCTGTATCCGGTCAGGAACTGTCGTCCCTGACCGAAGATGACGAGGGGGAGAAGCCGTCAAGCACGATTGGGACAGGCCAGACGGACCGTTTGTCTAAGGAGACTCAGCGTGCTTCCGCAGTTCTCCTGTCTGCGGACAAGGTAATCCAGGAGAGCGCCCATTTGGAAAGCGATTTGATCTGGGCGGGCATGGTCGGCATCATCGATCCGCCTCGGACTGAGGTCCGCCAGGCCGTGGCTCAGGCTCACAGTGCCGGCATCAGAACGATCATGATCACTGGCGACCATCCACTCACTGCGGCCAGGATCGCGGGTGACCTGGGCATCACCGAACCCGGCGGCCCCGCCTGCACCGGCGAGCAGCTGGATGCCATGGATGCGGACCAGCTTCGGGAGACCACCTCCAAGGTCTCCGTCTACGCTCGCGTGGCCCCCGAGCACAAGCTGAAGATCGTCGAATCGCTTCAGGACCAGGACAAGGTCGTGGCCATGACCGGCGACGGCGTCAACGACGCCCCTGCTGTAAAGGCTGCGGACATCGGCGTGGCCATGGGCATCACCGGGACCGAGGTCACCAAGGAGTCGGCCAAGATGATTCTGGCGGACGACAATTTCGCCACCATCGTCCAGGCTGTACGAGAGGGCCGGGGCATATTCGACAACATCCGCAAGTTCCTGCGCTACCTGCTCAGCTCCAACATGGGCGAGGTTTTCACGGTCTTCGGGGGCGTGGTCTTTGCGGGTCTTCTGGGCATATCGCAGCCCGGCGTGGCGGGCGTGACCGTGCCGCTCCTGGCCACTCAGCTGCTCTGGATCAACCTTCTGACCGATGCGGCTCCCGCCCTGGCCATGGGAGTGGACCCGCAGAGCGACGATCTGATGGGCCGTCCGCCCCGGTCCGTCGACGACCGGGTGATTGACCGGAACATGTGGGTCGACATCGTCTATATCGGCCTGGTCATGGCCCTGGTGACCCTGATTGGCATGGACATGCATTTGAGTGGCGGTCTCTTCACTGACAGGTCGGTCCAGGCGATCGGCCATGAGGCGCAGATGCGTGAGGCGCGGACCATGGGCTTCACGATCCTGGTCTTCGCCCAGCTGTTCAACGCGCTGGCCTCACGCTCATCCCGGAGATCGGCTTTCCTGGGCCTGTTCGGCAATTTCTGGCTCTGGGGCGCCATCGGCGTCTCCATCCTTTTGCAGATGGCTGTGGTCTATCTGCCTTTCCTGGGCGAGGCCTTCGGGACTGTCCCCCTCCGGCCCCAGGCCTGGCTGGAATGCATCGTGCTGGCCTCTCTGGTCCTGGTCGCCTCTGAGCTGCGCAAACTGGCCATGTGGGCAGTCAGACGACTGCGGGCGTGACTCTTTCGCCCTCCCGGTTCCCTGTGTAGTGCTGCCGATCGGGGGGGGGGGGGTAATCCGCTTTGACGCTATACGGCTGTTGGTACGCTCGATACCAGCCTAGGAAGGCCGCCCAGGCCGATTGCCTTGACTGCTTTGTGACGAAAGTGCCCTCCCCTCAGGCAGAGGAGGGCCTCTACGCTGCTCAGTGCTGCTGCATCTGCGCTGTCGACGGTTTTGGCGCCCCTGCAGTCGCCAAGGTCTTGCATATCGAATCATTCAGGAGCGGTGGGTGCTATTTGACTCAAACTGTGGTTTGTCGGAAATCTTATCTTGAAGCCTGGGTATGCATCTTGGTGGCATTGATTGTGTTTGTTGTGTGGTTGTTTGCTGGCGGTGTGTGGTTGGTCCGACTGGGGTCTGGTTGTGGTTTGTAGGGTTATTGAGTGTGGTGGCGGCCTCGCTGTTTTGGTTGGGGGTGGCGGGGCCGCCTGTTGGCCTGGGTCCTGTTGGGGGTGTGGCCCGGGCTGCTTACTCGTGTGAAGTGTTTGTTTGGGTTTGTTGTCGTCGGTTTTTGGCGGCTGCGGCGGCTCCTGCGGCGAGCAGTCCTGTGGCGAGCAGGAGGAGCATGCCGTTTCCTCCGGTCAGGGGCAGGCTGGCGATGGACAGGTACCGGTAGGTGTTGCTTGTGTCGGTTTCCTGTGGTATCCCGTCCTGGGTCCAGTCGATGGCTGCGGGGACGGGGCCTGGCGTGTAGGCGGGCGTGGTGGCGTTCCAGGTGCCGTCGGGGTTGGGCGTCAGGTTTTTGCCGGCGGCGGAGCAGACGCCTTGCTGCCGGGTTTGGTCGAAGCAGATGCTGGTGGCTTGTGGTTTTCCGGGGAAGCCGACCGGGCCGGGCCGGCTGGCCGGCCAGGCTTCAGCGGGCTCGCGTCCCAGCTGGCCGCTGCTGTTGCTTCCCCAGGTGTAGAGGCTGCCGTCGGAGCCGATGGCCGCGGAATGGTTGAAGCCCAGGCTGGCCTGCGTCCAGGTGAACCCGTCGGGAGCGCCTTGGGGCCTGCCGACCTTGACTGGCCTGTTCTGGCTGCTGGTGGTGGTGCCGTCGCCCAGCTGGCCGTCGCCGTTGCTTCCCCAGGTGTACAGGCTGTCGTCGGAGCCGATGGCTGCGGAATACCACCTGCCTAGGCTGGCCTGTGTCCAGGTGAACCCGTCTGGCGCGCCTTGGGGTTTGCCGACCTGGGTCGGCGTGCGCTTGTCGACCTGGGTGCCGTCGCCCAGCTGGCCGTACTGGTTCCATCCCCAGGTGTAGAGCTGGCCGTCCGAGCCGAACGCTGAGGAATGAGAGTTGCCCAGGCTGACCTGCGTCCAGGCGAACCCGTCGGAAGCGCCTGCGGGCTTCTGGATCAGAGTTGGCGTGCTGCGGCTGCTGGTGGTGCCGTCGCCCAGCTGGCCGTTGAAGTTGTACCCCCAGGTGTACAGGTTGCCGTCGGATCCGATGGCCGCGGAATGCTGGTCGCCCAGGCTGACCTGCGTCCAGGTGAACCCGTCGGGAGCGCCTTGGGGCTTGCCGACCTTGACTGGCCTGTTCTGGCTGCTGGTGGTGGTGCCGTCGCCCAGCTGGCCGCTGCTGTTGCTTCCCCAGGTGTACAGGTTGCCGTCGGAGCCGATGGCCGCGGAATGCTGGTCGCCCAGGCTGACCTGCTTCCAGGTGAACCCGTCGGGTGCGCCTTGGGGCTTGCCGATCTTGACTGGCCTGCTCCTGTCGGTGGTGGTGCCGTCGCCCAGCTGGCCGCTCTTGTTGTATCCCCACGCGTACAGGTTGCCGTCCGAGCCGATGCCTGCGGAATGGCTGCTGCCGAGGCTTACCTGGCTGAATCTGATGCCTCGCTGTGCGGGCGGGGTCAGGGTGACCTCGGTGCCGCCGGTCTCGGGTCCTTGGGCGGGGCTGATGGTCCAGTGCTGCGTGTCCGTCCTGGTCCACCGGGCGGTCAGGGTGACTTTCCCGGTGACGGGCTGGGTGAAGTCGTAGGCCACATTGTCCTGGAACCAGCCGTCGAACAGGCAGCCGTCGGCCTTCGGGTCCGGCTGGGGGCGTTCCGCCTGCCCGTCCTGGGTGACGGCCTGGCTGGGGGGCATGCCCGTGGGGGCGGGGCAGGAGCTGTCCTTGGAGGTGAAGCCGACCTGGTATTTGGGGGCGATATATGTGTATTGCAGGTGCGCGTCCGGTTGGGGCCCGTTCCTGTTCCAGACGATGGTCACGTCCACGGTTCCCGGGGCATGCGCGGGCGTGGTCGCCTGCCAGGTGCCGTCAGGGTTTGGCGTGATCCCCATGGTCTTGGCCTGGCCGAACAGGACACTGGTGACCGTCGGCGCTACGGGGAAGACGACCACGCCCGGCCTGCCCTGTGGCGTGGCTTCGGTGACGTCACGTCCCAGCTGGCCAAGGTTGTTCTCGCCCCAGGTGTACAGGTTGCCGTCCGAGCCGATGGCCATGGAGCGCCAGCCGCCTACGATGATTGCGGACCAGGCGAACCCTTCGGGCGCGCCTTGGGGCTTGTCGACCTTGCCGGGCTGGCTGGCCGGAGTCTTGGAGGTGTCGCGTCCCAGCTGGCCGCTGTTGTTGTTTCCCCAGGTGTAGAGGTTGCCGTCCGAGCCGAGGGTCAGGGCATGGTCGTTTTTGGTGCATGCCTGGGTGAAGGCGAACCCGGCTGGCGCGTCTGCGGGCTTGTCGACCCGGGCTGGCCGGTTCCGGTCGGTGGTGGTGCCGTCGCCCAACTGCCCGTTGCCGTTGCTTCCCCAGGCGTAGAGGTTCTTGTCAGAGCCGAAGGCCAACGAATAGTGGTATCCCGCCTTGATTTGTTTCCAGGTGAATCCGGTTGGCGCGTCTGCGGGCTTGTCGACCAGGCTCGGCCTGTCGTAAGGCGTGAAGCTCGTGTCCCTGCCCAGCTCGCCGCCGTAGTTGCTTCCCCAGGTGTAGAGGTTGCCGTCGGAGCCGATGGCCATGGAGAACCAGCCACCGGCGACGGCTGTTGTCCAGGTGAATCCGTCTGGCGCGCCTTGGGGCTTGTCGACCTTGCCGGGCTGGCTGGCCGGGGTCTTGGAGGTGTCGCGTCCCAGCGCGCCTTTCTCATTGTTTCCCCAGGTGTAGAGGTTGCCGTCGGAGCCGATGGCCATGGAATGCAGGTCTCCGGCGACGGCTGTTGTCCAAATGAACCCTGGTGGCGCGCCTTGGGGCTTGTCGACCTTGGCGGGCCTGTCGTCGGCCGGGGTGCCGCCGATGGTTTTGGCGCCGGTGTCGCGTCCCAGCCGCCCGTCGGTGTTGTCTCCCCAGCTGTAGAGGTTGCCGTCGGATCCGATGGCCAGGGTATGTCCGTTTCCTGAGCTGATTTGGCTGAAGCGGATGCCTCTTGGCTTGGGCGGGGTGAGGGTGGTTTTGGTGTTTCCGGCTGTGGGTCCTTGGCTGGGGCTGATGGCCCAGTGCTGCGTGTCCTCGTTGGTCCATCGGGCGGTGAGGGTGATGCTGCTGGTGACGGGCTGGTTGAAGTCGTAGGCGATGTTGCCTTGGAACCAGCCGTCGAACAGGTATCCGTCCTTGGACGGGTCGGGGCTGGGCCGGCTGGCCTGCCCCCCGTCGGGGATGGTCTGCTGGTCGACGCTGCCGCCGCCTGCCGTGTCGAAACTGACCGTCCAGATTGCGGACGACCGGGCCCGCGGTCGGCTGCCGGGAGCGTCGGGCGCGGCCAGGGGGGAGGATGCGGCCAGCGGGGATTGCGGGGTGGCAGTCAGCGTGCTGCCAACGGCGTCGGGCTGCCGGCTATCCGGGCGGGGGGCTTCGGGGTCCTGCTTCCCGGCGTTTTCCAGGGTGGCGGGTGTGGCTGCTTCCGATGGGCTGCTGAATCCTCCGGCCAGGGCAGGAGCGCAAGACAGGGCCAGGAGGATGGCCAGAGCGGCGGCCGCCAAGCTCGGACGCTGACGCATAATAGAAAAACCCTCTTTTCCGCAGAGTCGCAACCATGCCCTGGACCCCCCCCTGGCCGGGCTGTGGCCGCGCGCCGGGGACAGCCCGGCCGTGCCTATCACCGTACCACGCGCACCAACACTCTCCCAGTCCGAGGGTGTCGCCAGGGCGAGCGAAGTGCCGTGCCCTCCTTGCACCCGCATTCAAGAGAGCCATGGCCGCTAAAAGTGCACCTCTGCAGCCGTCGTCGGCAACGATCAGTGCAAATCGCTGAACAACGCTGCTGCCGCAGGCTCCGGCTTGCCTGATGCCGCGCAATTCAGCTACGAGGACCTTCCTGAGTACCAGATAAAAAAATGTAAAGGGTATCAGCAAGGACTATGCCAGAGGCACTTGGTCTTCGTAGGCCATCAGCGGCGGCATCTACGGTCTGCCCATGGACCCCGGCCCAATGGCTCTGTTCTGCAACAAGGAGGTTCTCGACAGGGCGGGAGTGGGGGAGCATCCGAGGACCTGGGATGAATATTACGAAGCTGCCAGGAAGACCAAAGCAGCTGGTTCGTACATCGAGGCTGACGCGGGCGATGCAGGCTTCTTCAAATCCATGATCTGGGCATTCGGAGGCTACCCCTATAGCGCCTCAGACGATGGGCGGAATGTCACCATCAACCTGACAGGCGACAAGGGGACCCAGAGGTTCATCTACTACTTCGGCACCTCTTTCTTCTACCAGCCCATCGTCGACACCGCGACTTTGACTGTGGAGCCCTAGGAGTCCGGACGCGTATTGGGATTCAATGATCTTCTGCAGGCCATCACCGGCTCCATCGGCGTTTCGCTCTTCGGCCCGCTGATGGCCAACGGTTCCATGGGTTCGGGCAGCCTGGCCGGCACCAAGGCCGGTCTGGCCTCCACCTACGCCAACGTCTTCATGATCGGCGGCGTGATCATCCTCGCTGGCATGGTGCTCTTCATCTGTTCCATGAAGATGATCTACAGCCACTCCCGCGTGGCTGAGGACGAGGACTGACCTTCCGAACTGCTGATTAAAAGAACCGGACCCAGGATTTGCCCCTGAGCCCTGTCCGTGTAAACAGGAGTGCATGAATTCTTTGGTAGGCAGGGACTGGCCAGGCATAGGCATTCATCACTCACTATTCACGCAGTTTGGAACCGCCGCTTGCCGGGGCCAATGCCGTGCTCGGGGGGGGGGGTGGATTCGCCTGTTGCCTGGCTAGGCATAGCAGCACGCATGTTGCGTAATCGATAGCCGCGGATTGTCCAAGGTCGGACGGTATGCACGTCAGGCGATTTCAATGATCAACGTGCCCAGGTCGAGTGTGATGTCCTACAGGGAGTCAACGGCCGCCGCCCGTCCTTCCGCTCTACTGATGCCAGCATTCTCAAGCCTTGCACGCATCCAGACCCTGCTCTGGCCTTTCCCTTCTGGAGGGCGGTTGAATGGCTCAGTGCAGGCGGAGGCGAACATAAGAATCAAGCAGATGTCGGGAAAAGCGAGGCTCATACATCCGTACGTCGGTATTGCGAGATGTGGAGGATTGTGCGATAGGGCGCACGTTGAAGGGGCATCGGGACTGTACGAGCAAGAATTTGGTTTGGTTGGCTTTCGTCCCCTGGCAAGGTCTCGTGAGAGTAATTGCTGGCGACCGGCATGACCTGGCTCATGCATGGGGGTGTCTCAACCGTTCCGCAATGCTAGGAGATGCTCTACCGGCATTGAAGCGCTTGGAGCCAGGGTGCATGAATTGCAGGGGCAGACGGGTTTCTTGAACCGGAAGATAGTGGGGATATGAGCAGAATTTTGATGAAGAAGCGACTCAGCCGTTTTTAACAACTGTGGCTAAAGGGGGCTTTGCAGAAAGCCATCCAGGCAATGGGCATGAAAACGATAGATTACGGCTATCCGGTACTGAGCGATATTGAAGGGTTGCCTGTGTGCGGGGCTGAATCGTGAGTTGGCCATAATAGATGCCTGGAAAGGCATAGGTCTGCTCGTATTTCTCAAGCTTGTGCGTCTGGGCAATGTCATGAACCTCGATTGGATAATGGAACGCTGAAACTCTTAAGGCAATAAGAGGTGACGGTGTCACAAAATCAGTGTGCGATCGTTCCTGGCCTATCTAGCGGAACCCACCGCGTTTGAAAGGACTAGTCCTGGTTTTCTCCCAATCCTCTGAATCTTCCGAAGAATTGAGAGAGCCTGTCGATCACCTGCTGTTTCTTTTCGCCATGACCGCCTTGAGGGATGAACCTGGACACAGGTGGAAGAATGGTAGCGATCGCTGTGCCGCCGGTCTGCAGTGTCCCATTGCGGAATGCCTCGTCCATGAACCGTTCAGTCGGCTGGGGTTTGAGTCCTTCCTCCCTGATGATGGTCTGTAATTCCTCATCGCGTCTATGGTCGATGAACTCCCGCCACTGGTCATCCACGGTTCCCTTCATTGAAACCGTGTTGACGAAGTCGTCAATCAGGTCCTTCTTGTTGCGCAGGGAGGGGCTTGCCGAGACAGCCTTGTTGATCTCTGTGCGGATCTCCTTGTCCTCGCCGTTGCCATGCTTCTGACGGTACTGCTCCACCAGCATCAGGATATAGTCGACATTGATCTCGACCTGTTTGACCAGTTCGATCTCGAAGGTCAGATCATCATTGATGTTCTCCTTGTCGGCCTCCCCGGCCTTTCGGTACTCGGCGTACAGATCTAGGTAGATGCTGCGATAATCCTGGCTCTGGCGCTCGGACAGGATCTCGTTGTCTGCGAAGTCATCGAAGCTGTTGAGGATGTTCTGCAACCTGAGGATGTTCCCGAAGAGGGTTATGAAGTCCTTCTGTGCCTGTTCTCCAGAGATGGGTTGACCGATGGGGTAGGAATCAAGCAGTTCGGCAACCTTGTCTGCGTACTTCTTGTGATACTCCCGGTACGGTTTGAGCAGGACGATCCCGGATGCTTCCTTGTTCCCGAACAGTTCCAGAGCTTCGTTGGTCTCCTGCTCCAGATTCCTGAAGGAGACGATGTTGCCGTATGTCTTGACCGAGTTGAGGATGCGGTTGGTCCTTGAGAAGGCCTGGAGGAGTCCGTGCATCCTCAGGTTCTTGTCCACGAACAGGGTGTTCAGGGTTTTGGCGTCGAACCCTGTCAGGAACATATTGACCACGATCACCATGTCGATCTCACGGTTTTTCAGCCGCATGGAGAGGTCCTTGTAGTAGTTCTGGAACTTCTCGGCACTGGTGTCGTAGCTGGTCCCGAACATATGGTTGTAGTCGTCGATCACGTCTTCGAGGAAGTCCCGATCATCCTTATGCAGGTCCTGGGTGCTGAAATCCTCGTCATCCAGTATTCCGTCAGTCTGTGGTCCGTTGGGGGCGTAGGAATATATGAGACCGATCTTCAAACTTTCATCGGGGACCAGATCGGCCTGCTGATGTTGGAACTCGATATAGTACCGCTTGGCGGCTTCAATCGAGGCGGTGGCAAAGAGGGCGTTGAATCCATGCACGCGGCGAGATTGCTTGACTTCCTCGACCTTGCGCCGTGATGAGATCACATCACGGACGTTGGTAACAAACGATTGCTGGTAGGAGTCGAGTCTCCGGGTCTTCTGCGCAAAATGCTCGAGAGTGTATTTAACGATCTGGTAGATGCGGCGGTTAGATAAGAGGGCTTTTTCGGTATCGATACTATGGACGGTGGCAGTGGAGTCGATAGTGTTGTTCTCACCCAGGCTGTCTACATAGTCGATACGGAAGGGGAGAACATTCTTGTCGTTGATGGCATCCACGATTGTGTAGGTGTGCAGCTTGTCCCCAAAGGCCTGCTCAGTGGTCCTGAGTTTGGGATTCTTGCCGCTGCCGGAGTTCCTGGCGAAGATGGGTGTTCCTGTGAAACCAAAGAGGTTATAGCGTTTGAAGGAGCGGGTGATCATCGTATGCATGTCACCGAACTGGGATCGGTGGCACTCGTCGAAGATGATGACCACATGCTTCTCATATACAGGGTGGCCGGGGTTGGCATGAATGAAGGTGGACAGCTTTTGGATGGTGGTGATGATGATCTGTGCCCCAGGATCTTCCAGCTGCCGCTTCAGCACCCTGGTTGAGGTGTTGGAATTGGCGGCACCCTTCTGGAAGCGGTCATACTCACGCATGGTCTGGTAGTCCAGGTCCTTGCGGTCGACCACGAAGAGAACCTTGTCGACATCCTCCATTTGGGTTGCCAGCTGTGCGGTCTTGAAGCTGGTCAGGGTCTTGCCTGATCCGGTCGTATGCCAGATGTATCCGCCCGCCTTGACCGTGCCCAGTTGATGGGCGTTGCTGGAGACGAGGATGCGCTGGAGGATGCGCTCGGTGGCCACAATCTGGTAGGGACGCATCACCATCAGGGTATCGTCTGCCGTCAGCACGCAGTACCGGGTCAGGATGTTCAGAATCGTGTGCTTGGCGAAGAAGGTCCTGGTGAAGGCCATCAGGTCCATGATCGGCTTGTTGGCGGCATCGGCCCACCAACTGGTGAACTCGAAGCTGTTGGATGCCTGGCTCCCTACGGTCTTCCGTTGCTTGACTGCTTCGTCGATATGCTGCTGGCGGGTGGTGTTGGAGTAGTACTTGGTCAGGGTGCCATTGCTGATGACAAAGAGCTGGACGTACTCGAAGAGGCCGGAGTCTGCCCAGAAGGAGTCACGCTGGTAACGGTCGATTTGGTTGAAGGCCTCGCGCAGGTCCACGCCGCGTCGCTTCAGCTCCACATGCACCAGGGGCAGGCCGTTGACCAGGATGGTCACGTCATAACGGTTGGAATACCTGGCCGTGCCTCCCTCGGTCCTGCCTGGCACCACATACTGGTTGATGACCTGAAGACTGTTGTTGTGTATATCCTTCTTGTCAATCAGCATGACGTTCTTGGTGGAGCCGTAATCACGGCGGAGCACCTGAACGCTGTCCCGTTGAATGCGGATGGTCTTCTCCCTGATGCCATCATTGCTGTCAGCGATGCTGTGCTTGAAGAATCGTCCCCATTCCTCATCGGTAAAGGTCATATGGTTGAGCTCCTCGAGCTGGGCACGCAGGTTGTCGATCAGGTCGGCCTCAGTATGGATGGGCAGATACTCATAAGCCTGAGATTCCAAGAGCGTGATCAGGGACTTCTCCAGGTCGGCCTCCGACTGGTACCCTGGCTGTTCAGATTCAGGCGCCTTATATTCGGCAACCACCGTACTCTCGGGCGAGAGGGCAATTGGATTGAATGTGTAAGCTGCTGCTTCACTCATGGTCCAGCTCCTTGAAGGTCAATAAACGATCCCGGTAGTACTCGTACTGCTTATGGCGCGCTTCGATTTCAGCTTGCAGACCGATAGTAGAGCTTCGCGTCATTAGGCGAAATTGGTCTAAAGAAGATGCAATTTGCTGCTGCTGATTCATATTAGATAGCGGAATCTTGAGTTCCTCGAGCTTTGTTTTATTTAAAGCGGGTATGCCGCTATAAGAACATAGCTGTCGGATTTGGGGCTGCAGATATTGAAGTAGATGATATAAATAGCGTGTACTAAGTAGCGCAGAATCTCGGATTTCTATGCTGTAGTTCAAATTGCCTCGGAAATACCGTCCCGAGCACCAGGTAATTGATCCGACGTTAGCGCCACGGCTAGTTATGCCAATGGGATTATTGTCTGTATTAAAGCTGTTGATAAATCCTAAAGGCTTCTTTCCGCTGTTGATTACTGGGTATTTGCCGGGATGACTTTGAATAATTTTTTTGCTAATAGATTCGCCGCTTTTGATATCTGTTATTTCCCCAAGTGAGACTGTGCTTGTTGGACGTTGTCGTTTGAAAATTAAATTGCGGTAATAGACATACTGAATTTGTCTTGTTTCCAGTTCTGTTTCCAGTTCTGCTTCCAGTGAGGTGAATGAGTCAAGGATCCGTACAATCTCTTCTTGTACTTTCAATGGCGGAATAGGAATACGATATTTCATTACTTGTTGCTTGCTGCCACGTGGCATCTTCCCGCCCTTAGCATGTTGCTGGTCGAACGAAAAGAAATGGTTGGAGGATAACAAGTAGTAAAGGTATTGAGGCTGCAAGCGCTTGGTATAGTTTTCTTGAATATGTATAGCTAATACGTCTCCGCTACAGCCCCCGGTTCTGTCAGCAAGCCAGATTTTCTTCAGATATGGGCGAATATTGCCAATCAGAAGGTCATCAGTTGTAAAACCTGTTAAACGCTGTGAGTTGGGCAGATGTTTGGCATCCGTCCTCCCGGCTTTGTTGGGCAGTAGATTGTCAACACCCACGAAAGAAGTTTCGTCTAATTCAGATGCGGAGACTCGTGCTGATGAGTATTCGGTACAATCGTTTAAGGTTACATAGCGTACGCCGTCAGGACACAGTTCTTGTATCAGGTCATTGATTCTGCTCATGCAAAATAGTCTTCGTCGATGCGGACAATCTTCAGAGTCTTCTTGGTTTCGACACCCACACCGTACTTGATCATCAACTGGGTCAGCTGCTGACCGTCAATCAGGATGATCCGGGAGGGAACGTCTCGAGCATAGTCAGTGGCGCCTTGGCTGAAGACCCCTGTGGTGATGAAGAGACCGCCGTCGGCCTTGCCGCTCAGAGCCCCTACGAAGCTCTGCACTTCCGGCCTTCTGACGGACGTCTGAGGACCATATCGTTTAGCCTGAACGTAGATTTTGTTCAGACCAAGTGCATCCTGGTCGATGATTCCGTCAATGCCCCCGTCGTTGGTCAGCTGGGTAACGGTCCCCCTCCCGTGGGCTCCGCCGTACCCCATGGCGAGCAGGAGGTCCACGACAATCTGTTCAAAGAAAGCCGGCTCCCCTCCCTGCATGAGGGACAGCAGCTCTGCCGATACCTCACTGTTGATCCGATCCATGCCTTCCTCGACCTGTTCATTGGGATCGAGAGTCGTGTCCGTATCCAATTGGCCGACGGTGGAGGACGAAGCGTCCTTTAAGGTTCCTGTCGAATTCTTGCGTACCCACCATTGGTCATCTGGTTTGGCCAACTGCCGTAAGTCCTTTTCTGTGATTTCCCCTGGATGACGGGCTAGGAGGTCTCTGCCAATTGGGGTGATCCGGTACTGGCCACGCTGTGGCCGCTCAATGGCGTCGACACGATTGAGGTAGGAGATGGCCCAGGCAATGCGGTTTTCAGCAACTGGCTGTCCTGAAGGAAGGGTTTTGAGGCGCTGTTCTTCTGTGAGTCCAACGATATTTGCCACTTGATCTTTAAGCTCATGCACCTGCAAGGTGTCGCCCTTTGAAAGGCACTGAAGCACGAAGCGGATGAATTGCTCCCAGGTGGGTATGTTGTTCATTTTGTATCCTCCAGATCTGTAACAATAATATTGATTTGTTCGCGCAGCTCCTGCTCGCGCTTGACAATGCCCTCAATGCGTTGGTTCAGCTCGTGGATGTCGACCTTTTCGTCGGTGTCCTCGGGCTGTATGTAACTGGAGACGGCGATGTTGTATTCGTTCTCGCCGATTTCCGAGTTCTGTACCAGCTTGGCTCTATGGTCCACATCCTGCCGCTGGGTGAACCAGTCCAGAATCTGCTGGCGGTTGTCGACATCGAGCTGGTTCTTGTTCCCCGAGTGGGTGAACTGGTCGGAGGCGTCGATGAAGAGTACGGCGTTGTCCTTCTTGGACTTCTTGAGCACGATGATGCAGGTGGCAATCGTGGTGCCAAAGAAGAGATTGGGTGGCAGCTGGATCACCGCATCGACATAGTTGTTGTCAATCAGGTACTTGCGGATCTTCCGCTCGGCCCCACCACGGTAAAGCACACCAGGGAATTCGACGATGGCCGCCGTTCCATTCACGGCCAGCCATGAGAGGATGTGCATGGTAAAGGCCAGGTCGGCCTTGGAGGGAGGGGCCAACACCCCGGCCGGGGAGAACCGCTCATCGTTGATAAGCAGGGAATCATTCTTACCTGCCCAGTGAATGGAATAGGGCGGGTTGGAAACAATGGCTTCGAATGGCTCCACATCGCCATGTGCCGGAGCCGTCAGGGTGTCTCCATGGGCGATGTCGAATTGCTCAAAGTTGATGTCGTGCAGAAACATGTTGATGCGGGCCAGGTTATAGGTGGTCAGGTTAATTTCCTGCCCGTAGAATCCACCCACCTTCTCCTTGCCTAGGACCTTGTCGAACTGGAGCAGGAGGGAACCTGAGCCGCAGGCCGGGTCATATACCTTGTCAACCCGGGTCTTGCCCACTACAGCGATCCTGGTCAGCAGCTCGGAGACCTCCTGGGGAGTGAAGAACTCACCACCAGACTTGCCGGCCTGTGAAGCATACATGGTCATCAGGTACTCGTAGGCATCGCCGAAGGTGTCGATCTGCGTTCCCTCGCTGATTCCCAGCTGCATGTCTCCTATGGCATCCAGCAGGCGGACCAGCTTCTTGTTGCGGTCGGCAACCGTCGGACCTAGCTTGTTGCTGTTGACGTCAAGATCGTCGAAGAGCCCCTTGAGGTCGTCCTCGCTGGCCGTGCCCACGGCTGACCCTTCGATGTGTTTGAACACGCGCTCCAAGGTCTCGTTTAGGTTCACGTCATGCGGTGCCCGGGCACGCACGTTGGTGAACAGCTCAGAGGGCAGTATATAGAAGCCCTTTTCCTGCACGGTATCATCCCGCCCCAGTTCCGCCTGGTCGTCGGGGAGCCGGGAGTAATCAAAGCCAGGGTCTCCCGCTTCTTGCTCCCCCTGGTTTATATAGGTGGTCAGGTTCTCCGAAATGAACCTGTAGAAGAGCAGACCCAGCACGTAGGATTTGAAATCCCACCCGTCGACGGAACCCCGCAGTTCGGTGGCTATTCGCCATATGGTCTTGTGGAGCTCGGCACGCTGCTCTTCTCGGGTGGTGGATTGCATCGATTTCCTCCTGCTGTGGGGTGGAAGCCGCTCTTCTGCTCCTGGCCGCTCGGCCGACAGATGAACGGTCCTTCTCATGTTCAGTATATGCATCCGCCGTTTGCCTCAAATCGGGCATGTCCGCACAGGCCGGATGCCTGACCCTGCTCGTTTGCATTCCTGAGATAGGGAATAAACGGGTCTCAGCATTCTATGGATGTCCTTTCGCATTGGTGCGTCGTTGAGTTGTTCTCTCCTCAGTCCTGGCTCAAAGCCGATTTGATTCTCTTGAATTCCCATGATTCCAGTGCGTGCAGCCGTGAGGCGGAGAGATGGGGAGGGTGGTCCTCTCCCCTGGGAGCACATACGGGTCCCGGCCTGTAACTAAAAGCCGATGGAAAGGGGCCGCTACGCAGTTCCAAAAGAATCTGCCCCTGGCCTACTATGTGATGCGATCAAGTAAATTCAACCCTGATTAGTAGTTGACCGCTTGACGGGCTTTTCCTTGGGTGCTGCCGGTCATACCCACATCTTTCGCTTTCTTCTTCCGAGTGTTTTTCGGCTTGGGAAGGCAGGCCTTTGGCTGGGCATGCCTCTGGTCGTTCATCGGCGCTGCGATGAGCGCATGTTCTCTATATGCAACGTATGGCCTATTCCGGTCGAATGATTCGTGTGCGGCCGGAACACAAACCTCGCACTTGTATGGCAGACACGAGCGCTGGCAGCGAGCTGCCCCCCCCCCCCCTGCTGGTATGACGTGCCGGCGGGGCGGGATGAACAGGGATCGGCCTAATGGAGACCTCAGGAGGGCTATGAACTGTACAGGCGTTTGTGTGACCTGATTGAGGGGGCATCCATCATGTGGATATCTTGGTCATGGTGCCTTTAAAGTGGCCGCCTCCAAGCCGATGTTGTGCTTCGTCCTGGCTCCAAGACGCTCTCAGTAGACGGGCCGGTCGGATCCTTCTGTGGTGGGGTCAGCTATTCCTAGGCTGTCATTCGCGCCGATGGCCGGGTCCTTGACGATACGCAGGATCAGGTCGGCTGCGCTCTTCCTGGATCCGGATACCCCCTTGAAGGTCTCGTCCCGCTTTGTGGTGACATATCGGACCTCGTCGCGGTTCGTCAGCCAGCACAGGCGGAGGGTGGTGTGGTCGAGGCCTGATTCTCTCAGAAGGCGGTCGGAGGCTGCGGCGGTGGGCAGACCCCTGCCGACCATCTCCGCGTTCCATCTGCCAAAGGCGCCCGGGACCTCGCCATAGATGCCGGCGACGTTGGCGAAGATGACGCGGCCCACCTTATTGGCCTTCATGGAGGCTATCACGTTGCGGGTCATGGCGTTGTCGGGGTCGTGGTCGACGACGTCCACGAAAACCAGGTCCTGTCCCTTCATGACGGCATCGATGTCTCTCCGGTTTTCCAGGTCGACCTCGGCCACGGTCACACGGGGGTTGGCCCCGAGCCTGCGGAGACGGTCGCTCTTTCTCAGTCCCAGGGTGAGTGTGACATTTTTGAATTCCGGTTCGGACAGGATGCGGTCTTCGACGATGCGGGCTATCTGTCCGTATGCTGCAAGAATAAGCATGTTCATGGTTTTTCTTTCCTCGTCACTCTTCTTTGTTCGGCCCGGGGCCAGTGTTGAAAGGCAATGACCAGATGCCACAGCCTGCCTGTCCCTCGCAGACTCAGCTTTGCCGTGCAGTTGATCGGCGCAGCCTACTTTCCTAGCATGACTGCCTGCAAGCGTTGAGCCTGGTCCTTGTTCTGGGCGATGCCGACGAGATTGAGCCCGAACCGTTTGGCCACGCGGTCCAAGGTGCCGTAAGTGGAGTTGATGGCCCTGGTCTGGTCGCTGTCCGACCCCTGTACGATCAGGTAGAGGTCGGCTCCTTTGAGATCGTCGTTGACATCGACGTGGTCGATGAAGGTCTTCAGGTATCCGGACATGTTGGACCAGTAGACGGGCGTGCCGATGACAATCACATCCGCTCCTTTGAGCTGTTCCCAGACACGGTTGAAATCCCCGTCGCCCTGCCCGACCTGAGGGATGTGGTGTTCAGCTAGGTTGACCTGTTTGTAGTCCTGACCTCCCATCAGTTCCTTGGCCAGGGAGGAGGTGTTCCCGTCGACATTCTGGCTGGCGTTGAGGAAGACCTTCTTGGTTGCGGCTCCTATGTGCCGCGGTTTGGCGTATGCCCGCCCGGCTTTATCCCCGCCCAGCATGGCGGCTCCTTCCTGGGTCCTGACTCTGGTCTGGTCCAGTGCCGAAGATGGTTCCAAGACCGCATAGCAGATCAAAGCCCCGAGTCCCAGACCCAGCAGCAGGGCCACCGCCAGTGCGGCTAGGGCCTTCCAACGATTCTTCGCCATTTGTGAGCCTTTCTCCCTGGATGGTTGAATGGTATTGCTTCAACCCGGCTTGAAGGCAAATCGCCTTACACTGGCAGCTGAAGGAGTCCATGGCATCACTAGCAAACCGGTCATATGGGTTCTGCAGGGCAGGTTGTCGTCTCCGGCTGAGGTCAGGAGACCACATGGTGGGAGACTGGGGCAGGGCGTGGCGGAGGTTGATCGGCAGCCTCCATATCCGTGCAAGATACATCCGAATATCATGGTCAACTGTTTCTGTCTTCTGATGAACCAGGCTGTCGGCTACATTGTTGTTCTCATTATTTATATGCCGCTGCTGTCCGCTGGCTGACCGCGCAGTGGTTCTCTATGGCACATGCAGATCTCCATACCCTACCCCCCCCCCCTCATGATTAGTGCTCGGACATAACTAAATTTTTGCTGGTTTATTAGATTGTGGCCATATCCGGCAGTTGGATTGATCTGCGGGTAATCCGACCTTCCATGGTCGATAGACCCCCGTCGGCCGGGTGGCGTTGCGCCATATCCCGCGCAACATACCTGAGGGGCTGGCTCAGAAGACGTGCCGTGGTCCGCATGTTGCGTCAGGGTTTACCCGTGTGTTTGCCTCCCAGCCAGGCGGGCCGTCTGTATGAAGCCCGACTCTGATTCCGGGGCATGCACTGCGTCCTCCATGCGGTCCTGGCATATCCGGCCATGGTCTTTGACGGTCGTGCCATCGAACAGCCACAGGCGCTCTACAGTACCCGCTCATCCATTTCCCCGATCAGACAAGCGCGGCAGCGGCCCCCGGAACCCGTCAAACGCAGTCAATGGACAGTGGGTGGGGGGTTCTGGTGTGCTCTTCGCCTGTGTGGGCAGACCCAGAACCCGTATTCTTGGCTTGCAGCCTGCCGCGAGGGCGATGCGGCAAAGCCGGCTTCCCCTCATCGGAGGGCTGTTCTCGTGGCTTGCCTTGAGAAGGGATGCTGCGAGTGAAGGCGTGAGAAAGATTTAGGAGCAGCAGGATGCAAATCCGCTAAAGATTCGATTGTGATTGAGCGAACCGTGCATGAAGGCCGGCATGTTCAAAGCTGTAGACTCCAATCTTCGTCCACATACAGACTGTGAGGGCTGAGCCAGAGGGCTCAGAACATTCATAATGGTCGCCAGCGCTTTCATGGCGTTCCCTCCCTGGCCAAGGCCAAGCGACAGTTATGGGAGGGGGAATGCGTCAATCCCCTGCCACAAACGCCGACATGACAACACCACGGGCTACATATTGCTTATTGCTTCTGCTTGCTCACCGCTTCTGCTCTAAGTACTTAATCGGCAGCCCATGCTCCACAAAGTGTCCCCCGTGGGGCTCGAACCCACGACCCACGACTTAAGAGGTTGCAGGAAGAAAAGAATGGGATGACCTGGCCTGAAATTGGGTTAAGAGTGGTGCTCATTGCTTTCAGGCTTATAAGGCCTGTATAAATAATCATTTATTGACGCACCATAGTGATTTGCTGGCCGTGTCGGCTTTTTTCGTGTTTAGGGCAGGGAGAGCCGGCATGGAGTTCCCTGAGCATAGACAGACGACGAGCGGATGGGTCAGTAGTATGGACTATTGGGTGGCCTCGCTACGGGCTCACGGAGACACTCCAGCCACGGTGGAGCACTGGTGGTATCTCGTGACCCAGTTCGCCATCTTCATCAGGATGAACCCCGAAGACTTACAGACCCAGGACATCCTTGACTGGTTGACCATGGGGGGGGGGTCAACCAGCGCGATCAGATCTGGCGTCAACTCCCTGAGATCCTTCTATGGATGGCTGTACAGGGATGGCGTCATACAGGTCAATCCGATGGATGGCGTTCCCGCAGTCAAACGACGATGCAAGTAGCAGAAGCCCGCCCCGCAGGCGGCTGTTGACCGGGGTTTGGACCGTGCTGACCCCCGGGTGCGGCTCCTGGTCAGGCTGTTCTATGAAGCGGGGCTGCGAAGATCCGAGGCCATAGCCGCCAGGACGTATGATCTGATGGTGCGGCTTATGCCCTGGTTAAGGAGGCGACGGAGCGGCCGCCTCACTCCTTCAGATGACGGTTCGCCACGGACGTGTGGAAGGCCACAGGGGATGTGGCCTGCAGTCGCTCCTTGGCCACGAGTCCCTGGCGACGACACAGGCCTACATCTATGACAGTGCCGACGATCTCAGACAGGCGGTCGATGGCATGCTCTCATACCGGAGCCATAAAGGGGTGCGTGTGATGCAGCCCGAGAAGATCCTGGAGGCCTATGGGCCGCCCATACCACTGATCAACAAGATACTAAACGGGCAAGAGCGACGCATACAGGCAGGACCCGCTATTCTGCTGACAAGCGCAGATCCAACATGGTTAGAGATTATGGCCGGCTTGGGTCGGAGGCCGAGTACTTGGTTTCCAGATCTCTCACCGTGCTTTCCCTGGCCTCGTAGCGGATGGCGACCAGGTCCTCCCTGAGCTGCCTATGTAGGCTTGCAAGGCGTTTTTCTCAGGATCCGGCAGGCCGGGGCGGCTTCTTGGTCGATGACCGTATCGAGGCGCTTATGCAGGGCAAGGTTCAATCGCTTCAGGCGATCCTCTTGCGCAGGAATGTAACCGGGGTGGTTGTCGGGTATCTGGCTGACGTCGTCAGGGATGTACATGCCTTGGATGATAGGGTGCGGTCATATCCTTCGGGTGCATATTCTTCCACAGCGCGGGGTTGGCCGGCTTTCTGAAGAGAGGAGAAAAACGCAACAGGAATATTCGCTTGGTTGCAAGACCGGGAGGCTTCCACGCTTGTGGGACTTGTTTGTAGCACATATTTGTAGTTCCCCTTAATCAGGGTCAGAATACTGCGGAACGCCTTGAAGCACGGGGTCGAGCCCGAGAAGTTGGCATAAGCCATCGCCCATGTCGTGATCGACGAATGAGCCGAGGACGGGCGGGTGTGCGTCTTCGTCGGGCCGCGTCACGCCGGCGCCTTGGAGCAGGACTACATTGAGGTGTTTGCCGACACTGCGGCCAACCAGCGGGGAGGGCGACATCTTCCATGCGATGACGGCCCAGGACCCGTGGAGGATCTGAAACGCATACCGAAGGAGGAGACCATGAGTGATCTGAAGGTGGATCCGACCCCCATGGAGCTGGGGGAGCGGGATCGTGCACGGCTCGAGAGGCTGGACAGGATGGCCGAGCGGGGCGAGATCCGGCCGGTCGGCAGGCCCCGACGCTGTCTGGCTTCTTCGGGGCCCATCAGCGCGGAGGAGTTCGAGGCTACCATGGCCTTGGGCCGTCCCCGCAGCGAGGAGGGCACCCGGACGGTGACGACCTGGAGGGTCCGCACACCCGAGGACCTGGACAAGCGCGCCAAGGCCCAGGCCGCGAAGGAGCATCTCCCGCTGTCGGCCCTGGTCCGCAAGGCCATGAACGTCTACCTGCAGCAAGCCGCCGCCTGACACCCACACACACCCACAGGTCTCCGTACCAAAACACTCGGCACGGAGGCCTTCCCCCGTATGTGGCAGATCCATGAAGGGGCTTGGCCATCGGATGCCGGGGGCAAAGCCTCGGCGGCAACCCTTCCGGGCGTCCGCATCCATCCGGATGCGGGTCGCCGCCATCGGCCTGACCCCACCATCCTGCCACTGTGCTCGCTCACGCACCAGACCGGAGCGTCCCGATCCACGCCCCGCCCTGCGGACGTGGTGGCCCAAAGCATGCCACGCCACCAACCGGCCGGTCGCGTCCCGATCTGCACGCGGGTTCACCGCTCCGCTCACCCGTCGGTCTCCGGCCGAGCACGTTACACAGGCCGTGGCCCTTCTCGACACCGTGGCCGCCACCAACCCGAACGCTCATACGAATGTCCTCGCCCTGCAAGCGACTCTGCTGTGGCTCGACGTGCGAAACGGGCAGGCACAGCAAAGGGTCGTCGGTGCCTTGCGGGACGACCCGTGGAACCGGATGGCCAACTCATGTTCAAAGCCGCCTCGGCCGGGGTTCACCCCGCTGGGTCCACTGAAAAAAGCCCGGCTCCCTGACGGGGCCGGGCAGGGGGGCAAGCCGCCGTCGGACCGTCTTTCGACGGGCCGGGCCTTGTGCTTGGCGCACGCCTGCCGCACTTCCCCGGGGGATTCACGCCATGCCGCCAGGGCCGACGTGAGCCCCTGTCATCTTCTCCTCCTTGCGCTTCAAGTCGTCGCGCTCCCGCGACGTGGACTCCGCGGCCAGCTGCTTCACCCAATCGTTCTGGGCCTTCGATAGCTTCATGCTTCTCCTTCCGGATCTTTCCCGGTTACACCCCCGTTTTCCACTCACATGGGGCGAACCTGTAGTCGACACGAAACGAGGGTAACAATATGAATCTCATAGAAACGGGGTGCAACCGGCTGACCGGTCACGGCCGGCCCGCGTAAAAGAACCCCCGGGGGGTTGGGGTTAGAGACCCGCAGCCCATGCCTGTAGCCAGTCGGACTTCTGATGGTGGACATCGCAGTTGAACTGCTGGTCATGTTCGGTGATGACGCCCACGGAGACCATACGGCACTGGGCCTGGCCGACCTGGTCGGGGTGCGCCTCGTTGAAACGCACCGTACAGTTGCCGTTGGCCTCGTTCAAAGCCTCCTGCGCGTGGGCGACACCCTCGGGCAGCATGGACACACCCGTCTGCGCAAACGCATTGTAGACACTGTTCAGATCCCCGCCGGGGCCGAACGCCCCGTCATTGTTATCCCTGTAGGCCCAGCTGACCTGGGTGGCCATGACACCACCACCGCCGTCGGAACTGCCCCACCGCCGCCGACGAACGCGATGGGCGCGCCGGCCAGCATCGTGGCACCCTCCACGGCCACGCCCTTGCGGACCGTGCCCGAAGCCAGACGCCGGAGCCGGCCGACCCGGATCCGTAACTCTCCTGGTAACTTCATTATGTTTCCCTTCCGATATCATGAAGGGGACGGCCTCAATGGTCGCCCACAAATAACGCCAGCGGGATAGGAGACCTTCCAAGCAACCAGTCCCGCCGGCAAATTCTTTATATTTCATTAGCCGATACCACAAACTCCAGCCGAATTACAGGCTTCTCCATATGGTTTGTGATTCTGCACCCATTGGTTCCAATCGAATCCACCACTTCCCCCTCCTTGCGGTGCTGCTGGTACGGGTGCGGCCGGCGCCGGCGCCGGCGCGGATGCTGGTGCAGATCCGCCACCGCCACGGTTGTATGAAGGCGTGTAACCGCCACCCGAATAGGAGGGTGCAGCCTGTTGGGCCTGCGCGTGTTGCGTCGGCTGTTGGGCGGCCTGGTCGGCTTGGCTCTTCTGTTGGATGGAGGCGTTCACCTGGTCCATGGCCGACTGCAGGGCGCCGGCCGCGTCCTGGTAGGCTTTCGCCTTGTCGCCTTTGATGCCGCCGGCCTGGCTGATGGCCTGCTGCAGGCTGTCGCGGACGGCGTTGTCCGCCACTTTCCCGTCGGAATCGCCCAGGAGTTTTGATGCCTCGTCCTTCTTCGCGTTCAAGGCCGTCTTCGCATCCTCAAGGCTTTTCGCGTCACGGGAGGCCAGCACCCCCTTCGACGCCTTGTCCAGGCTGCGGTAGACGCCGTCGATCCTCTTCGCCTTGCCGGCCATGGCCTGCAGGTCGCCTGTGGGCATGGACGCCTCGCATCTGAAGGCCTGGGCCTGGGTGTGCTTGGCCTTCCCGACGGCCTTGGCCATATCCTTCACGGTCTTCGCGTCCTTGACCTGATCCGTCTTCACCGCCACGGCCTGAAGGTAGCTGGAGGAGGCCGCCTCGGCCCGCTGCTCCGACCCCTTCAAAGCGCGCACCGCCTGCGAGCATGACGCCAAAGCCCGGTCGTGGCTCCTGTTCGAGGACACCCTCCAAACAGCCAGGCCCGCCACAGCCAGCACCGCGACGACCACCACGACGATCACCGGCACCAGCCACTTCGGGCGAGGCTTCCCTGCCGGGCCCGAACCGCCTCCAGGCTCCTGACCATCCACCGGCTCTATGGCCGGAGGCAGACCATCCTGGGCCGTCCCCATGCTATCCTCCTGCGGAGGCTGGCCGCCGGGTTCGTCGGCATCGGCCAGGGTCCTGGTCTCCTGGTCGTCCTCGTCCCTGCTCATGATTCTCTCTTCCTGTTGAGGCGTATAAGTATTCCCGCATCATCAGCTTCAATACTCAGATCCGTGCTACAGTGAATCCCATACATGTTCGAATATTCTTGTTTCAATGAACCGGCTTTTCCGGTGATGGAACTTGGCTGATAGTCGCCGGTCTCTATAGGTCCTGAATATGCGCGCCCCGGTTACGCCGGGGGTTTTCTTTTCCAAACATCCTTACCTGGTATGAGGATCCGCTCTGTACCCTTGGGTGGTATGAAGCGTCCTTGCTGTGCGTAAGGACGCGCTTCGCCCCAGCAGGACGTCTGGACCGCCGTTGGCGGCATTTCATCTGCTCTGTGCCTCCTCCTTCACACCGACCTGGACTCTGTCGGCTCATTCAGCATCGACGAGCTCTGTGGATGTTCGCGTCATTGCCGGTTGCAATACAGGCTTCGGCCGCAACTGTTAGGACATCTCTAAGAGAGAATACATCAGAATTCTAATTTTTTACAAATCCTTTAATTTATTATGCTTGAACTCTGATACTCCAGAAGGAACCAGACATTTTTCCCAGCTTATCGAAGAAGGGCCCGAAACGTGATCGTCACTGTCCGAAAAGGGCTTGACTGTATCGTAAACTGGCTTTTGATGAAATCTAGCAGATGGCATCAAGCCGATAAGGAGTCGGTTGTTCTGATCAAGAGCTGGCTTCATGAAACGGGTTCCGTCACCTCGATCACTGACCTGGCGGAGCTTTTAGGCTTTTCTGCCGCAAAAATGTACAGCGTCATGCATATGACCGGTGTTCCGCTGACCATAGCGGAATTCGCCATGGTCTGCGCGCACTTCGGCAAGGATCCGACGGAGCAGTGCATGAACATCTTCTCCAAATGCGGCTATGACCTGAAGCCGACGCATGAGCACCTGCTGAAGGAGGCCGATGGTGGCAGACGCTTGAGCGAACGCATACAGAATGCCCTGAACATCTATCGGCAGGAAACGAATCATCAACGAGAAGAGTCCTTCTGCGGCAGAGCGGATATGCGAAATGAACGTCAGGGTTGACCCCCCCCCCCACCACTGACAGACCACGCACGCCATGGGAGCAGGATATTATGTTTCTGGCCTATGCTTGCCTGCCGATAATGCCATCTTCTATTGCATCCGGGGCAGAAGCCGTACCGGGAAGACCCCAATGGTGGCGAATCGCCCACAACCGGCCAATCTGATCCGCACCTTCCGTATGTTGATGTCTTTCATCTCTCGGGCGTGACTATAAAAACCGCAGCCATGTGTAATCCTATATAGAAGTAAGCGTCCGAGAGACGTCTAATAGTTGCTGAGTGAATTAAGCGGAAGCTGCCGACCTGCGATCCCGATTCCAGGTGGGCTGATCCAAAGTGTCCGCAGGTCGGCTGTGTGGTGATTGGGTGCTTATGGCTGCTGGGGCTGGCTAGGCTCAGGCAGTGTGAAGCGGCAGATTGCTCTTGAGACGAAGGTCTTGATGATTTCGACTGTGTTTATGCATATTGTGGTTTCGACTTGGTAGGTATTCACGCGGCGTTTTGGCCTAGCCGCTTCTGATTTCTTCCAACAGGCCTCCGAAGGGTCGACTACTCCGTGGCATGAGCGGAGAGTGGCATGACTGGGTTGACCGGCGATTCCAAGCATGAACAATCAATCAATGCTGGCATGTTCCCGGCTGCGGGGCAGGACTCTGGGCGGAAGCACGGAGTGAATGACTTCGTCCTCATGGACCCATCCATGGCGGATGTGGTTCAGGTTGCCCTTGCCTTGTGTGTGCGGCATGGCCAGGCACCATACCATCGTCAAGAAGCTCGGCTCGGTTGAGACGCTGGGGTAGGCATCGGTGATCTGTTTTGATAAGACGGGGACGCTGACCCGCAATGAGATGACCGTTGAACGGGTGGTCGTCCCCTCGGGGCAGGTCAGGCTCACTGGCACCGGGTACGCTCCGGAGGGGGCCATGCAGCCGGTCGAGGCCAGCGGGTTGGATGATCAACAGCTGGTGGATGCTATTGGCTCATCTCTGGCTGAGGCAGTGGAAGAGACCCTGATGGCCGGGACTATCGCCAAGGACGGAGACCTGCATTGGCAGGCGGGCATGACCGTGCCGCTGCTGGCCGCCCAGCTGTTCAACGCGCTGGCCTCTATGGTCCTGGTCGCCTTGGAGCTGCGCAAACTAGCCATGTGGGCAGTCAAACAACTAAGGGCATAATCGCTTCTTTCCCCATGCGTCAATTGGAATTGACATTGTCGCATCGGGGTTTGTTCTCTCCATGCCCTTATCTGTTGCTCGAGCCTGTACCTGCACCTGTCCCCGTTTATCCGCATACTGGCAAGTATGGGGAACGATGAGCAACAGCATGCAATAAATGTTTTGTCATATTGGTGTGCGGTTGAACTGTTCTCGCCACAAAATTGGAGGGATAACCAGCTTATTGCTTTATCCTCCTCCGACAACGACGGCCACAAAGTAAGCGTTTCGGAACAGGAGCGACTTCCTTGGGATCAGATTCATGCCGATCTTCTCATTGGGCCGGTTGACAATGAGCGTTGTTCGTATACAAACCTCTATAACGATCTGCAGAGCAGGAAAATATACCGGCTGCAGACAGACATGAACGCTCGGCTGATCAAACCCTTCTCATTCGCAGAGGATACCGAGAACTGGCTGCGGGCGCAGGCGGTCAAATCAGGGCTCGACGAACAGACTATAACCGGTCTGCTTGGGGAGATGAACAAGTTATGGCTAGAGGTGGCCAAGCGGCCCGACTCTCTGCCGGCGGGTACCGAGCTGACGGATTCTATGGTTTCGCGCCTGCTACAGGTGGTGGGAGAGCTGTCAGCAAAGGCCAATCGGCCTGGCTCAGCCTGTGCTGTTTACCGCAAGGACTATGACCGTCGATTTGCGCGTCGTCCCGTCCACCAGGCAGTAAAACCTGGCGAGAACTCGGAGCAGCAAGAATTAGAAGGGCAAAGTCGGTGGCTTAAACATGAACGTTTTCGAATAGCAGCCGGGCTCTCCCAGCGTGTAGTCACGAATGCGCTGATGAAGGCCGCCAAGCTTGTTCGGGAACTCTCGCCAGCTGAGGAGACTGCTCAGGACGAGGTGTTGCAGGAGCTCGCCCATCGGCAGAGCAAGCGTATTGGCGGTTCTTCTGCCGTGTCTTCCCTTATGGAGTTTTGCGTAAGGGATGATGGCTGTCTGGTCCCAAGAACGTTGATGCTTTCTCAATATGCCAAGGCGGTCTCCTGCCTGTTCAACCATGAGGGCTGGCCCGATTGTCCGGCTGGGTGGCCGCATATCGAAGTATTCGACGAGACGGAAAGCAAACTCAAATCCGAATTCAATCATCTAGCTGGGGAAGACTCTGAAGACGAGACAGGTCCGGTCGGCAGATACGAGATCGAAAGCCTTATTGAACACGTAGCGGAACGGATGGGGCTGGATGACCGCGCGGTGAGTAGTTCTCCTCTTTTCGCCCGTGCTGACGGCTCGCCTCTGATCAGGGATTATGTCAATTGCCATCTGGAAGCCGGTTCAGAATCATTGAATGGCGAAATGATGGATTCGTTCTTCCTGGAAGATCTTGAGGATCTTTATCAAAATGGGCCTGACATATTTTCTGAGCCGATCAGACAATATCTATCGATTGGTCATCCTCGACGGTTCAATCTGCAGAAGGACCCCGAAGGGCATCTGGTCGGCGACTTTACGGAACCAGCCAGCATGCCGTTCGGGCGATGGCCGAGTGCTTCCAATCAATTTCAGTCAACAGGCCAGCAGCTGGCGATCAATCAAATACGGGCGGCCTTGGAAGGCTACGGCAGCTCACCGCTTCTAGGTGTCAATGGCCCTCCTGGAACTGGCAAGACCACCCTGCTCAAGGATGTGGTGGCCGAGATTATTGTGGCCAGGGCTCGGCGATTGGCAGGATTCTCCCGTCCACAGGATATTTTCATATCCCGGAGGCTGGCCAGAGCAGCTTCAGATGAGGACAAGGACTATGTCTACTGGACGCTTGATCCGTCAGTGACCGGCTTTGAGATTGTCGTTGCTTCCAGTAACAACAAGGCTGTTGAAAACGTCAGCCAGGACCTGCCCAGTGCCGATGCTATAGACGCCGAGTGGGAATCCTATATTGGCAGTGAATTCAAGCAGGTTCCCTGTGGATTTGCTTTTCGAGACTTTGCCGGGCTAGTTGCCGATCGTAAGAATCAGGATAAGCAGAGCAGACCATCGAATACCTCCTCCGCTTGGGCCCTTATGTCGGCGGTCTTGGGGAACATGAGCAATAAAAACCGATTCCTCTGGCCCTTCAAAAACAAATTTATCTATAAGTCATTGAAATACGTGCCAAGTGAAAGAGGCGGCGGAAACAATTGGATAAACGCTAGGAATGACTTTAATGCTGCTCTGAAGAAAGAAGAGAGCATCCGCGCCAGGAAAATCGCACAGTACAATCTTGTGCGTTCTTATGCAGGTCTATGCAATCAGCGATCCGATCTGTCAGCCGAGCTGAAAAACCTTACTGAACAACTTCATGGCATGCAGGCAAGCCGCTCAAGGTATGTCAGACAGGTTCAATCAATGGAACGGCAGATGTCAGATGCTGGCCAGGCTGCCAATAATGCCCGAGCGGTTTGGGAGCAGGCTGATAGCATTTGTCAGGTTCACTTGTCTTACTGGAAGGCGCATCCTCTAAGGTCGTTTTTCCACAGCTACGAAAGGCAGCAGGATGAGCTTAAGGTACGTACTGATCTGGAGCAGGCACGTCGTGCAAAGCAGCATTGTGACGAGCAGGCCAGCACGGTCCATCAGCGGTTGCAGTCCTTCTATGGAGGGTTGGAAGTCGGTGATCAGGAGTTAGGAAAATGCCAAACGCAGATTGCGACTTTGACCAGGCAACTTGCTGCCATTGAGCAGCAGATTGCCGAGGCCGAACAGACTCAGTGGCCCAGGCCCGACATTGGCGATGATCACGTTGCGTGGATGGATCAGGAGTGGAGCAAGGCGCGGACAGAGGTCTACATCAAGGCGCTGGCTCTTCACCAGCAGGCCATTATGGGCGCTTCCCACCAGTTCATGTGCAATCTGTCCCTGGCCTGCGCCGTGATGCAGTCGAATGGTTTTACGGATGACGAGAGACTGGTGGCTTGGCAGACCTTCTTCCTGGTGATTCCGGTCGTCTCCTCGTCCTTTGCATCAATATCCAGAATGTTTTTGGGGATAGGCAAGGAGGCGCTTGGCTGGGCGATTGTGGATGAGGCCGGACAAGCCCTGCCCCAGGCCGCTGCTGGTCTGCTGCAACGTGTGAAGCAAGCGGTTGCGGTCGGGGACCCTATGCAGCTCCAGCCTGTGGATACCATGCCCAAGCCGATGCGTGAACTCCTGGCGAGCACCCATCACCTCCAGCGCCTGGGACTGGAGTCCGAAAACATGCAGGCCTTGGTCGATTACCAGACTCCTTGCGGCCTGTTGGACGAAACTGATGACCACTGGCTGGGGATGCCTCTGGTGGTGCATCGGCGCTGCGATGAGCCCATGTTTTCCATATGCAACGACATGGCCTACTCCGGCAGGATGGTTCGCGTAGGGCCGGAGCATCAGCCCTGTGCCTATCCGTCCGGGCCTCATGCGGGAAATGAGTTGCCGGACTCCTGTTGGTACGACGTGCCGCCGAACTCCGGCGAAACTGGGAGAACGCAATGGAGGCCGCAGGAGAGCTATGAACTTCACAGGCGTCTGTGCGGACTCTTCCAAGGCGGGATCGACCCCACCAATATTCTGGTCATCGCTCCGTTCAGGGCTGTGGCTAACCGGGTGCGTGACACCTTTGCGGATGCCTTGCAGCAATCCACCGGTTGCAACAGCAGTGAGGCGAACCGGCTGGCATCAAGCCAGGCCGGAACCGTGCATACCTCCCAGGGGCGGGAGGCCGATGTGGTCTTCATTGTCCTTGGCAGCAGGGCCGGCAGGCGTGGAGAAGGTTCCCGTTCATGGGTTAACGGGTCGCCCAATCTGCTCAACGTCGCTGTGTCGCGAGCCAAGCGACGTGTCTACGTGGTCGGCAATCTCGCTGATTGGAAGAATGGAACCTATACGTCTAGGATCGCCAAGGACCTGCCGGTGGAGGCGAGTATGAGAGCCTGATCGGAGCAGGAAAGGTACGGCCAGAATTCCTTACTGATGGCGTGCTGGCAACTGCTGGCGCGGACCGATGAGGCTTGTGCTGGTTCCCACCGGTGCTTTCGCGAGATATTCGAAGCGCATGGCCCGCAGGCACGTCCGTTAAAGCCGGTCCAGGGGGTGCTTGACCTGATAGCAGAGAATTTCGAAGCATCGGTCGGTATTTTGAAGGCGCGTCAACGGATGCATATGCTGCAAGGTTATGCAGCTGTATATGAGTGCCATGTAAGGCAATGCAGAAGATCTGCTATTGGCATGGCATGCGGAGGGCGGTGCCGCCTATATACTGCGACTCGGTTCCCATGATCAGGTGCCGAGCCGGCTCGGTAGATGCTGAGCCTCAGCAAACGGATCAAGGCTATATACCAGGTGCCTGGCCCACCCCTGCACAGGTTGATGGTCTGGATGAATGCTGTATCAGGGTTGTAGTACTTGGGTATTGCGGCAGATACCTGAGTTTTCGCGGGAGGAATTTTTTACGAAGCACAGTAGCCGGTATTAAAAAATAGACAACCAAAGTGCCCCCCGTGGGACTCGAACCCACAACCCACGACTTAAAAGGACGCTGCTCTAACCATTGAGCCAGAGGGGCAACATAGCACAGTATACCTCATACTCGGCCGACGGCACATCGCGGCGGCCTGTCCATCGGATGGCCCTATCGGGCCGGGCCCCCGCCGTCCCCGCCCTTCCGATTGCCGGATTCGCCGTAGCCTGAAGTCCGGTCCGCTTCTTTGCTAGGGTGATGCAGGAGTACACCGCGTTGAATGACCATCACGGGACTTCGGGGGAAGGTTGAAGCCTCTGCCGACGGAGCGCAAGACAAGGAAGACAAGCACCATGCTTACACATCACCCATCCACATTCACCCCTCTTGAGGGGAGTTGGACCATGGCAGCCCTCAATCCCCAGGTGGTGCCGGAGGATCTCCGCGACCGCCTGGCCAATGGGGTCGAGGCCCGAGTGCCTGGGAGGCGACTATGGACCTCCTCCGCGCCGGCCTGATCGGTGACCCTTATGACGGGGACAACGAACGGGCCCAGCAGTGGATCGGCGATGTTGACTGGCGGTTCACCTGCCAGTTCGACTGGCATGACGACGGATCACAGCGTCACGACCTGGTGGCCAACGGACTGGATACGGTTGCCGCACTGGAACTCAACGGCCGACCGGTTGGCAGCACCCAGAACGCCTACCGCTCCTACCGGTGGGATGTGCGCAATCTCCTCAAAGAAGGCGGGAACACCCTGGTCGTCTCCTTCACCTCCCCTGTCCGCGAGGGGGAGAGGAGACAGACGATTCTGGGTTACTACCCTCATGACAACCATCCCTTCAACCAGTTCCGGAAGGTGGCCTCGTCGTTCGGATGGGACTGGGGTATCGACGTGGCCAACGCCGGAATCTGGCAGTCCATCGGCATCGATTCTTGGTCCGGTGTCAGAATTGCCCAGGTCCGCCCGTTGGCGGGCGCCTACGACCAAGGTGGGGGTCTGCCACCGTGGATGTGGATCTGGAACGCGCCGGTGGCCGTGGAAGGTCCGGTACCGATGAGAAGGCACGGCCTGGCACCCAGTCCGGGGGGATACCCGTGCGGGTCCATCTAGGCGGCAACAGTGCCGACGCCCAGGCGTGCTCCTGCCTCAATGCCGGAGCGGACACGGTCCGCCTGGTTCTCAGGGTACCGGATGTGCAGCTTTGGTGGCCCCGGGGCTACGGTGACCACCCCCTCTACACGGTCGATGTCATGGCAGGCCAGGAGGGGGCAAACGCCGGATCGGATGAATCCCGTCCCCAGGCCGTGTGGACAGGCCGGGTGGGTTTCCGTACAGTCGGCGTGGACACGGCGGCCGACGAGGACGGCCGCCCCTTCCGCATATCCGTCAACGGGGTACCGGTGCATGCCCACGGTTACAGCTGGATTCCCGATGATGCCTTCATTACCCGGATGAACAGGGATCGCTACCAACGGCGGATGGAGGACTTGGCCGAGTCCAATTCCAACATGGTCAGGATCTGGGGAGGTGGATACTGCGAGTCCGACGACCTCTATGACCTGGCGGACGAGGAGGGGGTGATGGTCTGGCAGGACTTCATGTTCGCTTGCGCCGCTTACCCGGAGGACCCTGGCAACTGGTCGGAGGTTGAGGCGGAGGCCCGGGAGCAGATCGGTCGGCTCTCCCCGCACCCCAGCCTGGTCGTATGGAATGGATCCAACGAGAGCTACACGGCTTATGCCGACTGGGGCGGGTTCAAGAACGCTCTGGTCGACCCCGCCGCCGTCCCCAACATGTACGGTTACGGTGAACGCCCTTGGGGCGATGGATATTATTCTGATCTTTTTCCCCGCCTCTTCGCACAACTGGACCCGACCAGGATCTATCTGCCGAGTTCTCCGATGAGTTTCACCAAGTACACCTCGCCCAACAAGGACTACAAGGCCTACAGGGACTACAGGCCCCGCTTCGCCGACGAGTTCGGATACCAGGTGCCTTCTGCCTGGAGCACCTTGACCTGGGTGGTGCATGACAGCCCCTTGGATCCCTTTGGCACCCACCAGAAGGCCATCGACGGCAACATCAAGCTTTCCCGAGGCATGCGTTCCCACCTGACTCCGGGCGACTTCTATGACATCAGTTACGGCGGCGTGTTAAACGGCCGTCGTTCGGATGGGCCGCACTCCTGGCTGATTCCCAGTGACCGCTGGGAGGATATTGAGGACTGGCACTGGGCTTGTCAGTTGCAACAGGCACAGGCTGTCCGATTCGGGGTGGAGTACATGCGCTCGCTGGAGCAGGTGAATGCTGGCACCGCAAGCCCCTCTGGTTCGCCTCCCGCGACTTCTTCGCTCCCTCTGCCTAGCCTCTATTCAGCCCAGGGTTTCAGAGGCCTACTGGGCTGAGCACAGTTGGGCTGGCATGCCTGTCACCCCTGACCAGCTGGTTCTGGTCATGGTCAACGACACCCGTCAGGCCTGGGAGGGCCAGTGGCGGGTGGAGCGCCACCGCTTGGATGGGACTGTCTTGGCCGATCAGATCGCCCAGGTCTCCATACCGGCAGGGAGACAGGCCCAGGTGGTTCTGGAGGCCTCCGTGGCTGCCTTCGGTGCCCCGCCCAGGAGATCCTCGTGGCCGGTCCCGACCGGCCGGGTTTTGCCAGGGTCATCTACAATTCGGCTGAGGTTGTGGACCAAGCTCTCCGACTGAGGCACAGGATGTGAATATCGGCGGGACGATCAGTATGGATTGGCTTCCCAATGACAAGATTGGCTTCACCCTGGATGGCAGCTGGCTGCCCTCCACGTGGATTAAGGGCTGGTCCAAGGAGCGGCCGGATTACGAGAAGACTCTGGGGGCTGTCTCTTCCCTAGCAAGACCGGTGCGGAACCGCAGTACGTCACCTCTTCCGGCGGGTGGACCCTGGCTGTTGGCGGCAAGTCCAAGAACCCGGAGCTGACCTTCGAGTTCGTCAAGCTTCTAGGCAATAGGGAGTTTTCATTGGAGAAGGATATCAAAGAAGCCAAGATCGCAGTCAGGTCCGACGTGGCCAAGGATCCCAAGTATCTGGCCACCAATGCCTTCAGATCACCACCAAGGCCCTGGCTTACATACATGTCCGCACCAGCGTGAGCGAGTATCCCAAGGTCTCGGCTGAAATCCAGAGGGCTACGGAGCAGGTGGTGACCGGTGCAATGTCGGTCGACGAGGCCGCCAAGGCTTACGAGCAAGGGGTGACAGGTACCGTCGGCCAGGACAAGGTTGCCATCAGGGAATAGGACCCGGTGATCGGTCGGGCCCGGCTGATCCCTTGGCCCCATCCAAGAGCACCACCCTGCCCGTCTTCGCCTACAAGGTGACCCTTTAAATTCAGGGACATCGGCTATGGGTGCGCCATCGCCGTGGTCATGCGCTTCATCGATGCGGCTTTCGGCATGGTCTATGTCAACGCTCTCAAGGACGAGAAGGGGTAACCAATGAGTGAGGTAATCAGAGAACCGGTTGCAGGCCGGCGACCGGCCCGGACGGCCGGGCACAGGAAGAGGCTCAACACCCCCACCTCGCCCACCAGGCAGGGCCAGGCCGTCTGTCTGTCCTACGTAGCCATGGGGTTGTCTTTGTGGCTTTCATCCTCCCCCTCCTATGGCTCTTCTTCGCCGCCTTCGACGGGGAAGCCATCTTCCAGACCAAGATTCCCCGGCATTGGAATCTGAAGAACTTTGCGGCCATCATGACCAAGGATCAGACCTCCCTTCCCCTGTGGAACGGCTTTCTGATCTCGGCAGTGGTCACAGTAATCATCCTGGCCTGTGCACTTACCCCCCCCCCCCGATACCGGCCCAAGTTCAACAAGCTCTTCCTCTACACCATCCTATTCGGCACCTGCCTGCCGATCACCTGTCTGACGGCCCCGGTTTACTCCCTCTGCGTCATGCTCCACCTCTTGGACTCAAAGACGGGAACCATACTCTTCCTGGCGGCTTCCTCTTTCCCCATGACCATTTGGGTGACCAAAAACTTCATGGACTCAGTCCCGGTCGAGTTGGAGGAAGCCGCCTGGGTGGACTGGGCCAGTATGGGATGGGTCTATGGCCAGCTGGCTGCCTTTTCCCTGATTTATTCCCTACCAGTGGTGATCATGTATGTCATCGCCAACCGTTTCCTGGGGGGGGGGATACTCCCGGGCCGGAAGTGTGAAGGGATGAAAAGGCAGTTGCGCGGCGGGGGCCGGCGCTGGGACTGTGCCTTTCGTGGCGGAATCCGTCGGGGCAGGGTGTCGCCCTCGGTCGGCCAGGTAATCTCGCAAGAGGGCATGACGGGCCGTTATCCTTCCGGCCGACCGCCTAAGTGTAAAAAGTGGACAAATTCACGACCGCCAGGGGAAGTTTTGCAGTGATGGCAGAAAAGTACGCGAATTGCGGCGTCGGCGGTGGCAACTGACAAAGAAGTAAACTAAACTAACTTTTTGCATAGGCCGCAAAAGACAATGTAGATGCGGGTCTTCCGTGACCCGCCAACAAGGAGGTTGAATATTGGGATTTACGCGTGAAGAAAAGGTCATGTGGAGGCTGGACAGGCTTCTGGACCAGCACCTGCAGAACGCCCTGTACCGCCACACTTGCCCCGTTTCAATCGAATCCTGGGATGTCGCCGGCGAACCAGTCGACTTCCAGACGGCCAAGCAGGCCGAATACCGGCCTATGTCGGTCGGGGACCCGTGGGGGACGGCCTGGGACACCTGGTGGCTCCACGTGACCGGCCAGGTGCCGGCTGAGTGGGCACACGAGGCGGGCACCCGCCCCGAGCTGGTCGTCGATTTGGGCAGGATCGGGCTGGGTCCCGGCTTCCAGGCGGAAGGCCTGGTTCGCCGCCCGGACGGGACCGTGATCAAGGCCGTGGAGCCCTTCAACCAGTGGGTGCCAGTGCCCGAACCGGGCCAGCCTTGCGAGTTCTACATCGAGGCTGCGTCTAACCCACAGATCTCCAACGGTGGGTCCTTCCATCCAACCGAGCTGGGCAATGAAGGGGTGGGTAGGGAGCAGGGCATCTACCGTCTGCAGCGGCTTGAGCTGGGGCTGCTAGACCTCCAGGTCTGGAACCTGATCCAAGAACTCAAGGTCCTTGAGGGTCTTCTGCACGAAGTGGACCCCACCCGCACCCGCTACGCCAACATCCTGGATGCCATCGAGGCTGCACTCAACAGCATCGACCCCAACGATGTGGCAGGCGGTGCAGGCCGTGCGCGCCAGTGCCTGGCGGAAGTGCTCAGTGCACCCGCCACTAAAGGTCACACCGTCTATGCCGTAGGTCACGCGCACATAGATTCCGCCTGGCTTTGGCCCCTGAGAGAGACCCCCCGCAAGGTGGCCAGGACTTTCAGCAATGCGGTCGAGTTGGCCGACGAGTACCCAGACTTCATCTTTGCCGCCTCTTCGGCCCAGCAGTATCAGTGGCTTAAGGACAGCGAGCCCAATATCTACGAGGGGGTCAGGCGCAAGATTCGCTCCGGTCAGTTCGTCCCCGTCGGGGGTATGTGGGTTGAGAGCGATGCCAACCTGCCAGGTGGCGAGTCCCTGGTCCGTCAGTTCCTCCAAGGTGGCCGCTTCTTCCAGGAGGAGTTCGGCATCACCTCGCATGTCGCCTGGCTGCCGGACAGTTTCGGCTATTCGGGTGCTTTCCCGCAGATCGCCCGCCTGGCAGGCATGGACTACTTCCTGACCCAAAAGATCTCCTGGAATGACACGGACACCTTCCCCTTCCACTCCTTCATGTGGCAAGGGATCGATGGGACGGAGATATTCACCCATTTCCCGCCGGCAGACAAGTACAACTCCGATGCTTCCCCGGCTGACGTGGCCCGCTCCGAGAAGAACTTTACCGAGAAGGGGAAGGGGGCTTCCAGTCTGCTCCTCTACGGCTGGGGTGACGGCGGCGGCGGGCCCACCCGTGAGATGGTGGTGGCGACCGAGCTCCAGGAGAACCTGGAGGGCGGCCCCCGGGTTCTGATGACCTCGCCGGAGACCTTCTTCCGCCAGGCCAGGGAGGAGATGAAAGATCCCCCCCGTTGGGTGGGTGAGCTCTACCTGGAGCTCCACCGCGGCACGGCCACCTCCCAGGCGGCGACCAAGAGCGGGAACAAACGTAGCGAGTCCCTCCTGCGACAGGCCGAATGGTGGGCCAGCCAGGCGGCCATCCTCTGCGGTGTCCCTTATCCCTATGAGGAGCTGCAGGAGATCTGGCGCAAGGTCCTCCTCTATCAGTTCCACGACATCCTTCCCGGATCGGCCATCGCCTGGGTCTATGCCGAGGTGCAGCGCTCCGACAGGAAGATTTGGGCCCAGCTGGAGGGGATCATCGACAGGTCCCTCAAGGCACTCGTCGGCGGCGGCCCGGTCCAGCTGGAGGCCAACGCAGGGCCCCTGAGCCAGGAAGGTGTCCGTGCCGGTGCCGTGTCCGCACCCGCCAGTACCGCCGGCGGCCAGGCACGCAGGGATGGCGACGATACGGTCCTTGAAAACGACCGAGTCTCCTTCTGCATCGATCCCAAGGGCCATGTGGTCTCGGCCGTTGACAGGGCTTCCGGCCGTGAGGTGATTGACCCGGCAGTCCCGGCCAACGTCCTCCGCCTGTTCATCGACGCCCCAGCCCATTGGGATGCCTGGGATATCGACAAGACCTACCAGGACATGGAACTGCCCGGTGCCCAGGTCGAGACGACTACTTTGACCGACCAGGGGACCGTGATCGTCTCCGGGGCCATCGGCCAGTCAACCTTCAGCCAGGAGCTCAGCCTGGATGATGACACGGATGCCCTGGTGATCCGTACACACGTGGACTGGAAGGAAAGCGACAGGCTGCTCAAGCTCTCCTTCCCGACCAACCTCTACACCAAGGAGTCAGCCAACGAAATCCAGTTCGGTCATCTGACCAGGCCGATCACCGAGAATACCTCTTGGGAACAGGCCAGATTCGAGGCCGCAGCCCAGCGGTGGGTTCACATTCAGGAGGGCGACTTCGGCGTCAGCTTGGCCAACTGCACTAACTATGGCCATGACATCCACCAGTTTGCCCTGCCGGATGGCAGACCGGGCACGCGCATCCAGATCTCCCTCCTGCGCGCCCCTCACTTCCCCGATCCTCGGGCCGATCTTGGGGAGCACGACTTCACAGTGGCCCTGGGTGTGGGCACCGATATCAGGCGGGCCATCCGGATGGGCTACAGGCTCAATGTCCCGGTCCGTCGGGTGATGGGCGCCCACCAGGTAGATCCCTTGGTCGAAGTGGACGGGCAGGATGTGCTGATCGAGAGCGTAAAGTTGGCCGAGGACCGGTCGGGCGACTTGGTCGTCCGTCTTTATGAATCCGCCGGTGCCCGTTCCCGTGCTCGGCTGGCCGCCTGCTTTGATTGGTCCGGCGTCGATGAAGTGGGCCTCATGGAGGTTCCTTGCGACGCTGTCCAGCCGGCCATACGGTCCAAGGGCGAGGACGGGATTGACCTTGAGCTCCATCCCTTCCAGATCGTGACCCTGCGGTTCCGCAGGTCCTGAATCAAGTGAAAGGTGCCGCCAGGCAATCTGCCTGACGGCACCTTTCGCAACCCGCCTGTCAGATTGCCGGCCGGTCCCTCCCGGACATCCCCAGGGTCGGCCCGGGTGTCAGATCGTGGTCCAGTATGGCGCTGGCAGCCCCGATGGCGGCGATGTCACCCCCCAAGGTGGTCGACAGGACCTTGAAGTTATGGACCTGCCTGAGGACGGACCGCCGCCTGAGTACCTGGGCCACTCTATCCAGGTAGATGTCTTCCAGGAGGTGCCAGTAGGGACCCCCGAAGACCACTGTGTCCATATCCCAAAGGTCGGTCAGGATGGTCACAGCCCTGCCGATTCGCCCTGCCGACTCCAGGAGGAGGTCTCGGCAGATCCCATCACCACCGTGGGCCCGTTGACAGAGCGATCTGAAGGCCTCATCCAAGAAGGGGAGGTCAGCAGAATCGTTGAAGGCCTGCGGGTCCTGCACACGGGTAGGAGCGGGGAAGAGGCCCTCCTTCTCAGCCTGTTTGACCAGGGAGCGCGGGTCGCAGGTGACAGCCACGCACCCCCTTTGCCCACACCAGCAGGCAGGGCCCGAGGTGTCGACGACGATATGTCCCATCTCTCCCTCGTTGCCTGTCCTGCCCTGGTAGACCCGGCCCTGCCTGACCGTTCCGAAAGCGATGCCTAGGCCCATATACATGAAGAGGAAGTCCTGGCCGGTTTCCTGCCCCCTGCCCGCCCAGGTCTGGCCATGGCAGGCGGCGGTCACGTCTTTCTCCATGAAGACAGGCAGACCCGTGCTCGATTCCAAGTCGTGGGCCAGACGGACATTGCGCCAGCCGGAGAGGTTGGGTGGGTCGAGCACGGTTCCCTGCCTTGCATCTACTGGGCCGGGGATGGCTATGCCGATTCCCCCCACCCTCTTTCCGGAGATCCCGTTGCGTCCGAGCAGGAGAGAGACCGTTGAGGCTAGTGTAGCTATGGCTTGGGCGGAGTCGTCAGGCAGGTCGGGCAGGTCCCTGTCTATGATATTGCCGCCCAGATTAATCAGAATGACGGTGGTCCTGGCCGGTTCCAGATGGATTCCCACAGCGTAGCGGCCACTGGGATTCAATCTGATCGCCGTGCGGGGCTTCCCCCTGCCCACCGTCACAGTCCCCTCCTCCTGGACCAGGCCGTCGTCGATCAACTTGCGGACCATGTTGGTCACCGTTTGGCCGGTCAGACCGGTCAGGTGGGACACCTCCACCCGACTGATTTGTCCGGCTTTGCGGATGGTGTCGAGAACCACGCTGCGGTTGTAATCGCCGACGGCGGTGAGGTTGGTCCCTTGTAGGAAGGGTGACTCTGACTGATTGGAAAGGGACATTCTTGCCTCATTGGATAGATGGTTTTCGCATCCCTGGCCCGGTCCGCTCGCGGGTCCGGCGGGGGAGCTGGTTCGACCCAGCGCGGATAGATGGCCCTTTCGGCACCGGGGAGGGTTTGCGTATGCCATTGATTTTATGGGTAGGGGCTGATGACCCCGGTCCGGCCGGTTCAACCGGCGAAGTCTTCCATGGTTTCAGAGGGACTCGCAAACCATGATCGGTCTGCTTGCCGTGATGCTCTCTTCAGCCAGGGCCATGGGCAGCCCTCCCGGCATAGCAGAACAAGGCCGCACTGTCTATCGCGATTTGATGATCCCCTTCGCAGCTCTTCTCGTCGCTGCTGTGTTGATTATTCTGCAAGTCTTTTCGTCGGTGGACTCCTTAAGGTCTTCGGTGCTGCCAGCTGCATACCTTGGGCATCCTCGGCATGCGGTGTGAGGGGGGGGTGATGAAGGGCATGGCAACCAATCTATTCGAGCTGTTGGGCAATCAACGCTTGACCAGATTTGTCATGCCTCCGCTGAGCCTGGTTTATACGCCAAAGGGATCAGGCCGCATCAGGTGCCCAGGTGGCTGGGGAGTCGCATGACAGCGTGGGCCATGGCCTCACCACGATTATCGCCCTGACTCAGGGGTTCGCTGACTCAGTTGAGGTCAAGGAGCAGCTATGGCTCCAGGCTGCGCATGCTCAACGAGCTCGAAACCGTGATCCCAGACAGGATAACCTCAGTTTCATTGTCAGCATGGAGGCAATCGAACACGCTCCGGCACGCCTCAGGCCCGAGCACCACGTCCTCTCTCGTGACTATGAGCAGGACGGCACCCTCCGCATCAGAATCCACGACGATGGGCATGGGGGATGGGCATGGGCAAGCCTTGGACGATCGGGAACCGACCATTCATGATCATCAAGGAGTGCGCCCCGAACAGATAGGCGAGCAATGTCGACTGATGGGAGGGGTTTGAGTAGTTGACCGAGCGAGAACGGGGATGGACGGTAGAAGCCATCCTGCCTGGTACTGGCAGGGGGCAACGCTCATGATTGACCTGATCCTGGTGGATGACCTTGTGTTCCTTTGCAAGGGGCTGGTCCCCATGATCCCGAGGCTGACCATGATCTACGAGTCGTCAGACGAGCTTCCAATGGTCAGGAGGCGGTGATTCTGCTTCGATAAATGAAAGCAGCCGCTCAGCCGTTGCCCCAGGTGATCCTTGTGGACGTTCGCATGCCCGTGATGGATGGCATCGTGAGGATGAAAGCCAGGGGGAATGATGGCTTGCGGCATGATAACTTCACCAGTGTGATGAGGTTGATGCTTGGGTTCGGGCGCCGGAACTCGCGTACAAAAAGAACGCTTGTTCGATCAGTTGAGTTCTCACTATATTGAGTTTCCGCTATTCGTTTACGTGGATAATATTTCAGTCAAACAGGCTCCCTCTGGAATTCTCCGGTTCGGTTGCTTGCCGCCCGTATATGATGAGATGCAGACGCTGTCCAGGCTGCAGTCGGACAAGGAGCGGCCACGCGATCGGCACGAGGGAGGCGGACCATGGGAATCCTTCTGGTGAGGATGGACCAGCCTGGGGAAGTGGATGCCGACCAGGTCTGGCAGTATCTGAAGGCTTGTCGCGCGCAGCCAGAGGATGAAGCGGCTGGGCTCGGCCCCTTGGAGGACTGCCGCAGCTTGGATGAGGTTCGTCGGTCAGGCCTGCCCGAGGTGGCTCGGCAGGCGCGTGGCGATGATCTGCCCCTGGGATTTGTGCCCGCCTTCCAGTTCGCTGCACTTGAATCCAGTGGCGAACTGGTGGGGATGATCCAGCTGAGGTTGCAGCTCACAAAGGCGCTGCTGCGCATGGGCGGCAACATCGGCTATTCGGTCCGTCCGGATCGTCGTCGGCAAGGCTATGCCGGGATGATGCTGGACGATTGTCTGCGACGGGCTGCCGCACTGGGCATGAGCCGGGTCCTGATCACTTGCGCCGGATCGAATCTGGCCAGTCGGCGGGTCGTTCTTTCGCGTGGCGGGCAACTGGAGAATGTGCTTCCCGGCAGCTCTGGTCAGCCAGTAGAAAGGTATTGGTTCGATTTGCCTGATCAAACGAGCAGCCCGATGAACACGCCAGTGTGAAAGAGACCGATAGATTCCTCGTGTCTTAGCGCGTCTGCGAGGTTCTTTTGAGAGAATGGCAGATATGGTCTGGCTGATTGTCCTGGTATGGGTGCTGGTGGTGATGGCATTCATTGTATTCGTCATGCGTTTGGCGCTGGGCGAGTCCCAGGACCGTGCCTTCTCCCAGTCTCTGAATGAGCGTGTGCGCAGGGCCGCGCGCCGTCGGCAGGAGCGAGAGAATAAGCTGCCGCGGATTGCAGGAGGGCATCTGTCTTTCGCCCCTGGCTCGGGCGAGGATGCGCCAACTGCTGAAGACCTTGCGCATCCCTATCCGGTTTATGTCAACTCCTCCTCTGTGGTGGAGGTTCGAGGTACGCTGGCCTCCGATTCCACGGACGAGATAAATCTGCCCCGGCCCCCAGGCGTCGATTCTGCATCGTCGGCTAGCCCGAGACAAAAGAAGAATGCCGTGCCGTCGGTTTCTGCGGCCTCGGAGCCTCCGGCCCCCAGGAACTCCGCACTACGTTCTTCCAGCCCTGAGCCCTCGCGTCCGCAGCGGAGGGAGCCTCAGCCCATCACCTTCGACGTCATGCCTTCAGTCAAGAGCGGTTCGCAGACGGAAACGAGTCATCCGAGCGAAAAGTGACCGCTGGTGATGACTGTCCGTGTCCCTTTTCGCCTTTAGGCTGGTACCTATGACAACACAGCAGCTCCTTATTCTTATTCTGGTGCTGATCGTTCTGGTGCTGGCGGTGGTCGGCATTCTGGTGGCGGTCCGTAAGCGCCGGTCCCAGGGGGATTCCGTGTGCCCCGGCAGGGCGCAAGAGCCTGGTAATGGCCACTCTTCTTTGCCCCCGAAATCGGCGACGGCTGCGGCAGAGGGCCGAGCTGGAGGCCAACTTGGTGCCTCCCCAGCAGCTTCATCAGGTGACCAGGCTGTCCAGTCCGCATCCCCCGCATCGGCTTCTTCTACGGGTTCAGTCGATTCAGAGGCGGCCGCCCAGTCTTCCTCAGCCGACCAGGCAGCACCGCCAGCGCAGGAGGAGCCGGTTCACCCGGAGGCCTCTGCATCCCGCATGACCAGGCTCAAGGCCAGGCTGGCCAAGAGCCCCAACCCCTTCGGAAAGGCCCTCTTTGCCATTTTGACCAAGGACCATCTGAGCGAATCCGACTGGGAAGATGTTGAAGACACCCTGCTCATGGCGGATGTGGGCGCCGAGGCCAGCGAACAGCTGGTGAAACAGTTGCGCGACGATGCCCGGATTACCGGGCAGAAGGACCCCGCAGCAGTGCGTCGTGGCCTTCGTCAGCGCTTGATCGATCTGATCGACCCCAGCATGGACCGAACTCTGGTGGCTGCCCGGCCTCAGGCCAACAGGCCGTCGGTCGTCATCATGGTGGGCGTCAACGGGACAGGCAAGACCACCACGGCGGGCAAGCTGGCCAGGCTCTTCGTCGCCGATGGCAATTCGGTGGTCATGGGTGCCGCCGACACCTTCCGCGCCGCAGCCGCTGACCAGCTGGAGACCTGGGGTGGCAAGGTGGGCGTGCCCGTGGTCCGCAGCGACCGCGACGGTGCCGACCCGGCCTCGGTGGCTTTCGAAGCCGCGGAACGAGCCAAAAATGATCAGGCGGATGTCCTCATTGTGGACACAGCCGGGCGCCTACAGAACAAGGCCAATCTGATGGATCAGCTGGGCAAAATCCGGCGGGTGATTGAGAAGAACCTGCCCGTGGACGAGGTTCTGCTGGTCCTGGATGCCACCACCGGACAGAACGGAATGATCCAGGCCCAGGTTTTCGCCCAGGCCATCGGGGTTACGGGCATCGTTCTGACCAAGCTGGACGGCTCAGCCAAGGGCGGCATCGTCGTTTCTGTCCAGCGGGAGTTGGGCGTGCCCGTCAAGCTGGTCGGGCTGGGCGAGGGACCCGACGATCTGGCCGTTTTCGATCCCGAGTCCTTTGTCGACGGCATCCTGGGAGATGAGTAGTCCAGCCGGCCGGTTGGTCATAAGGCGGTTATCCAATAGTCACCCGGAGGTAATGCGGCGGTGACCTGACCGACATCCTCTTCCTGTTTGATGAATCGGGAAGTGGAAGAGAATCTGACGTAGGCTGTCCGGAGGGGAGTCCTCTTTATTGGGGCTGTTCGCTCGGATGGGGAAAAGAGAGGTGTAGGCATGGATTCTGGAAATGCTGCCTGGATGCTGGTAGCGGCATCCATGGTTTTCCTGATGACTCCAGCGGTGGCTTTCTTCTATGGGGGTATGGTCCGAGCCAAGGCTGTACTCAACATGATGATGATGTCCACGCTGGCCATTGCCGTGACCGGGGTTGTTTGGACCTTCTGGGGATGGTCGGTTTCCTTTGCGGGCAAGGACATCGGAGGCGTCTTCGGCGACCCCATCACCGGCTTCCTGCTCAGGGACACGGTCACGGCCAAGGACGGGGTCTTCACTTCGCTTGATTCTGCAAACGCTGCCTACCCGCATACGGTGGACATCGCCTTCCAGGCCGCCTTCGCCATGATCTGCGTGGCCCTGATCTCGGGAGCCCTGGCAGAGCGAGTCAGAATCAGCACCTGGATGATCTTCGTTGCCCTCTGGGTCACCTTGGATTACGCGCCCATGGCCCACATGGTCTGGAATCACGGACTGTTGGCTGCCGATGGACCCATCTCCAACGCCATCGGGGCCCAGGCGCACGACTTTGCGGGCGGTACGGTCATCCACATCAACGCGGCAGTAGCAGCCCTGGTCATTGTGCTCATTATCGGCAGGCGAATCGGCTTCCCCAAGGATTCCATGCGCCCCCACAATGTGCCCATGGTCATGCTGGGCGCCTTTCTGCTCTGGTTCGGTTGGTTCGGTTTCGATGCCGGATCCGCCTTCGCCGCCAACGGCACGGCTGGATATGCCTGGGTTTCCACGACCATAGCCGCCAGCGGCGCCACTCTGGGCTGGCTCTTCACTGAGCGGGTCCGCACTGGGCATTACACCGCCATGGGTGCAGCATCCGGCATGGTCGCCGGCCTGGTGGCCATCACTCCAGCGGCCGACGTGGTTTCCCCGCTTTGGGCCATGGTCATCGGACTCTTGGCTGGTTTCGTCTGCTGTCTGGCCTGCGGGCTCAAGTTCCGTTTCGCCTATGACGACTCCTTGGATGTGGTGGGCATCCACGGTGTGGGTGGTTTATTGGGCACGTTGCTGATAGGTTTCTTTGGTACCGGTACGGGCTTCCTGGCCGGCGGCAATTTCCGGCAGCTGCTGGTTCAGTTCCTGGTGGCGCTGATTGCGGTCATCTACGCAGCTGTAGTAACCGGTGTGATCGCCTTCGCACTGGAGAAGACCATTGGTTGGCGAGTCAGCAAGGATCAGGAGGTCATCGGCGTCGATCAAAGCGATCAGGGTGAGAGCGCCTACGACTTCGGGTCTATTCTGAACTGATCAGAAAGGAAGGCAGCATGAAGCTCATTACCGCCATCATCCAGCCCGGGCGGCTGGATCAGATTAAACAGGCCCTGACCGAGGCCGGCGTGCACGGCATGACCGTCTCGTCAGCCCAGGGCTATGGTCGGCAGGGCGGCCATAAGGAGGTCTACCGGGGCAGCACTGTCAAGGTGGACCTGGTTCCAAAGACGCGCCTGGAGGTGCTGACCGAGGACAGCCGGGTCGACGAGCTGGTCGACACCATCGTCCAGGCCGCCGCCACCAATACCGTGGGCGACGGCAAGGTCTGGGTGCAGTCCCTGGACTCAGTGGTCAGGGTTCGTACTGGGGAGACCGGCGTAGACGCTATCTGAGGCAGTCTTCTGCCGCCACTCTGTATGGTCGTCTTCCTGCTGACCGGTTTCGCGGGATCCCGTCGCTGTGGCTCATTTTATGGTCTAACGGTCGGGGTCTTGCTTTTTCTATGTCTGAGTCGTTGAAGATGACTCCTTAGGCTTCTTTGACCTGGCTAATCGTCCCCATCCAGATATCGGTGCGCGTTCTCAAGCCATTGCAGATGGCTCTGACGCCGATGAAGAGGACATTGAGAACGGCCCAGAGCATGGCTATCCGCCAGGTGGGCGTCCAGTTCATAGCCAGAGCCGTCATGCCTAGCAGCCCGATCAGGTAGATCACAGCCGTCAGGGAGCAGGTGGCTGCCAGGTAGCGATAGTCCCCGGCCCCGATCAGGATCCCGTCCAGGGCCCACATCCATCCGGCGACGGGCATGAAGACTCCCTGGACGATCATGCCTACGGTGATCAGCGACCTGATGGTCGGCGTTGGGCTGAACAGGGGGGCGGCGAAGAGGCCCAAGGCGATCATGACCAGCCCGACCAGCACTCCCATGGCCATGCCGGCCTTGGCTGACAGGTCGGTCATGACCCGTGCCCGTGACCGCTGTCCGGCGCCCAGTTCGGTGGCTACCAGCGACTGGCCGGCGATGCCTACGGCATCCAGCATGTTCAGTCCGAAATTCCAAGCCGAGTTGACCCCCTGGTAGGCCGCCAGCACCTGCTCGCCCAGGTGGGCTGCAGCCACCACGGTCATAAAGAGGCAGACCCGCAGGGCCAGGGTCCGCAGGAAGAGCGGGAAGCCGTCGCCCATGCTGGCCGCCATGCCTGAGAGCCTGGGCCGCAGCTGGGCGCCTTCCCGACGGGCCCAGACCAGGGCGGGGATGGTCAAAAAAAGCCCCATGGCCCACTCGGCAATCAGGGTGGCCAGGCCCGAACCCAGAATGTCCATGTGTAAGCCGAAGACCAGAAGGACCTCCAGGGCGGTGTTGAGGATGGCGCCCGACACGGCGGTCACCAGGGTGATCTTTACCTGCTGCAACCCGCGGAAGATGCCGTTGGCCGCGTAGACCAGGAGCATGGCCGGGAGGCCGAAGACCAGAGCGTTCAGATAGGTCTGCGCTGCCTGCAGGACCGGCCCGCGGGCTCCCATCAGGCTGCAGATGGGCCGACTCAAAGCCAGGAGAACGGCACAGACGACCAGGCCGATGACGAAGGCCAGCCACATGCCGTCCACACCGGCCTGCATCCCCTCCCTGCGGCGGCCGGCGCCCATGAGTCGGGCCACCTGGGAGGTGGTTCCGTAGGCCAGGAAGATGCACAGGCCCACGGTGGTCAGCACCACGGTGGATCCGACGGAGAGTCCGGCCAGGGCCGAGTCGCTGATGTGGCCCACGATGGCGGTGTCGATCATGACGAAGAGCGGGGAGGCGATCAGTTGGCCGAAGGTGGGTATGGCCAGTCCAGCGATGGTCCGGTAGGTCGCCCGCCGTTCTTCCGGCGTGATTGGTCCGGTCTTGGTTTCGGTGATGTTCCTCTGGCTACGCATGGACGTCATGCTAATGCTCTGGACTGAAGACACAACCCCTGGAAGTCAGTCCGTGGACGCCTTGCCGGTAGATGCCGTATCACCAAATAGACCCGAGTGCAAGCTGGATTGATGATGTGGAAGACTGTCCCCAAGTTTTACACAGAGTTATACCCATGAGGTGGATAAGTTGCGCACATGTCCTCTAGGACACGCCTTGAATGTGGATAACTTATTTTTCTATGCACATGCAGAGGCGACTCTGTGCTGCACCGGAGAGCTCGGTACTTCCTGGTGAATGCCTTGGGTGAAATCCTCCTCTGAGGGCTGTTAAGGACGGTCTTCTTCGTAGAATCGTGGCTATGGCTTCCGACGACTACACCGACTACACCCATCCCGAACAGCATCCCACCGATCATGCCCAGACCGGCCGTGACATGCTCTTCGACCGGGTGCCCCCGCATGACGACGATGCGGAGATGGCCGTCTTGGGCGGCATGCTCATGAGCAAGGATGCCATCGGCGAGGTCAGCCAGATGATTGACATATCCGACTTCTACCAGCCCAAGCACCAGACCATCTACGAGGCCATCGTCACCCTCTTTTCGGCCTCCCAGCCGGTGGATGCGGTCCTGGTGGCCAACGAGCTGCTCAAGTCCGGCGACTTGGAGAAGGTGGGGGGCACTGACTATCTGCACTCTCTGGTGGCCTCGGTTCCTACAGCCGCCAACGCCACCTACTATGCGGAAATCGTCCACCAGCGGGCCATCCTGCGCAATGTGATCGCGGCCGGCACCAAGATCGCCCAGCTGGGCTACTCGGCCGAGGGCTCCCAGGCCGAGGACATCGTCAACCTGGCTCAGGCCGAAGTCTACGAGATGAGCGTGGGCAGGGTCCGACAGGATTACGAGGCCATCGGTCCGGTCGTCCATGACACCCTGGACCAGTTGGACAAACTGCAGAACGGCGACATGGAGCGGGGCGTGCCCACCGGCTTCAAGAGCATCGACGACGTGACCCAGGGCCTGCAGCCCGGGCAGATGATCGTGGTGGCCGGCCGCCCCGCCATGGGCAAGTCCACCCTGGGCATCGACTTCGCCCGCGCTGCGGCCCTCCACAACAACATGACCACGGTGGTCTTCTCCCTGGAGATGAGCAAGACCGAGCTGGCCCAGCGCATCATCTCGGCCGAGACCGACATCCCCCTGGTGGCCCTGCGTCGGGCGGACGACATCACCCCCGAACGCTGGAACACCCTGAACACCTTCTGGAGCAGACTCCAGGATGCCCCGCTCTTCCTGGATGATTCGCCCAACATGAGCCTGATGGAGATCCGCGCCAAGTGCCGTCGGCTCAAGCAGACCAACGACCTGAAACTGGTGGTCATCGACTACCTGCAGCTGATGACCTCGGGCAAGCGGGTCGAGTCCCGCCAGCAGGAGGTCTCCGACTTCTCGCGCGCCCTGAAGCTGCTGGCCAAGGAGCTGGAGGTGCCGGTGGTGGCGCTGAGCCAGCTCAACCGCGGCCCTGAGATGCGCAACGACAAAAAGCCCATGCTCTCCGACCTGCGCGAGTCGGGATCCATCGAGCAGGATGCCGATGTGGTCTTTCTGGTCCACCGGCCGGACTTCTACGACAAGGAGGACCGCCCGGGGGAGGCCGATATCATCCTGGCCAAGCACCGCAACGGCCCCACTGACACCTTCAAGCTGGCCTTCCTGGGCGAGAAGTCCAAGTTCAAGGACATGCCCCAGGACTACCAGCAGGGAGGGGTCTGATCATGCGTTCAACGGCTTCCAAGACGCAGCCTGCCGATCAGCCGGGTCGTTCTTCCCGACGCTGGCGTTCGCTCCTGGCCCTTCTGGTTGGCAAGGCTGTGCGCCTCGTTTCGCGTCTGTCCCATCACGGCGGTTCGGCGCTGCCTGGCAAGGTGGTCGAGCGGATTGACCCGGGCTTCCTGGCCAGGACCTTGTCGGAGCTGCCCCGTGGTGTGGTCCTGGTCTCGGGGACCAACGGCAAGACCACCACCACCAGGATGGTGGCCTCCATGCTGGAATCCCTGGGTCTCAAAGTCTTCACCAACCCGACCGGGTCCAACTTCACCCGCGGCGTGGTCTCGGCCTTGGTTTCTGCACTGGGGCTGTCCGGCCGGCTGCATGCTGATATTGCCGTTCTGGAGCTGGACGAAGCCTATGCGGTTCACTTTGTGCGACAGGTCAAGCCCCGCTACGCCCTCCTGCTCAATGTCATGCGTGATCAGCTGGACCGGTTTGGGGAAATCGATACTACTGCCCGGCTGCTGGGTCAGGTGGCTCAGGCCACCACGGGCACGGTGGTCCTCAACCGTGAGGATCCGCGCATCGCTAGGTTGGCCGCTCAGACACCGGCCCAGACCGGCGTGGCCTACTTCGGTCTGTCAGACGATCTGCTGACCTATTTCCCCACTGATGACGACATGCATGCCTCGGATCGGGAGTCTGACGGTGCCGGTGCGGACAATGTTTCCCGTTCGTTCCGTCCCGGCCATCGGTTGCCGGCCGAGGCGACCCTGGAGCGAGTCATGGAACACAGGGCCGCCTTCCGCCTGGATGGTCGGCTTCTGGAGACCGATTTGCGTCTGGAGGGCGTCTACAACTTCTACAATGCGGCCGCTGCTCTGGCGTTGGTGAGGGTCGTGCTGGAAGACAGGGAGCCTGATGATGCAGCGCTCATGGATGCCCTGTCCAAGGTGACGCCCGCCTTCGGGCGTGGAGAGGTCATCACCTACCAGGGCGCGCCGGTCGAGCTGGTCCTGGTCAAAAATCCCATGGGCTTCCGTCTGGCCCTGTCCTCCTTCAACCCTGTCGGTCAGGACACCATGATCGGCATCCGTGACGAGTATGCGGACGGGCGTGACATGAGCTGGCTCTGGGATGTGGACTTCACCTCGCTCAGAGATACCGGCGTGGCCATGGTTTCCGGCACCCGGGCCTATGACATGGCCCTGCGCCTGGCCTATGACCAAGTGCCCACTGAGGCAATCGAGACCGACTTGGATCGGGCGCTGACAGCCTTCCTCAAGGCGCACCCAGGGCGTCCTAAGCGGATCTACTGCACTTACACGTCTATGCTCCGGCTTCGGTCCGCCCTCGGCAGGATCACGAGTGTGGACGATGCCGGGGTGGGCGCATGAGCGAGAGAATCAAAAGGAGCGCAGGAATGCCGCAGACACAGGATAAGGCCGAGGCTGCGGGAAACCGTCCGCCGCTGCGGATTCTTTCCCTCTACCACCGTGATATGAACATCTATGGGGATTCAGGGAACATACTCAGCGTGATCCGCAGGGCTGAGCTGTACGGGTTCCGTCCCTTGGTCCGATATTACGATCCCGGCGATGCGTGGCCGGAGGGAATCGATATGATTCTGGGCGGCGGAGGCCAGGACCATGGCCAGGAACGGATTATCGACGACCTGCATAAGCGGAGCAGGCTGCTGCGTGATCTGGCCGACCAGGATGTGCCCATGCTGATGATCTGCGGGCTCTATCAGCTTTTCGGCCACTATTTTGAGACCTCCGAGCATGAGCGTCTGGAGGGGGTCGGCATCCTTGACGCGCACACCGTTGCCCAGCCCGATCGGATGATCGGCAACCTGGTGGAGCAGGCACAGGACTTCGGCAGGGTGGTCGGCTACGAGAATCACTCGGGTCTGACCTATCTGGGGAAGGGGACCCAGCCCCTGGGCACGGTGGCCGAAGACGGCCGCGGCAACAATGGCAAGGACCACACCGAGGGAGCCCGATGGAAGAAGATCATCGGCACCTACATGCATGGGTCATTGCTGCCTAAGAACCCGGCCATCACGGACTTCCTTATCAAGGGAGCAGCAGAAAGACGGTATGGTAAGGGCACCCTCGCCCAGATGCAGGCGGCCATGGACCAGAAGAGCCGGAGCGAGCTGGAGCGTCTGGACTCTTTGGCAGATCAGGCCAGCCGCATCGCTGCGTCAAGGCCCCGATGAGAGGAAGCCTGTTCCGGCGAGCTCTTGATCGAGGGATGGCAGTCAGCGCCAGTGAAAGGGCCCGGACCGTCCGTCTTGTCATAGTGTCGAGCCGGATCGGTCAAGGATATTCGTCTAGACTGTAGAAAGAGACGGCCGTTCGTCTCTCAGCGGTCAACAGGGCCCGGTACATCGAGGGCTTATGAATACTTGGAGGCATATCATGTCGGATTTGCATATAGGTGATGGATTGCACAAGGTGCTTCTGGCTGGCATCGGAGCGCTGGCCACAGGGGTGGAGAAGAGCCAGGAGGTCGTCGACAGCCTGGTCAAGAAGGGCGAGCTGACGGTCGAGCAGGGGAGGATTCTCAATACCGAGCTCAAACGCAACAGGCAGAACCGTCCTGCTCCGGCTCCAGCCGCTGGCGCGCCCAGGCCAGCAACTCATGTTGCCCCCTTCCGTCCTGACCAGGAGCCGCAGGCGCCAATTCCGGATCGCCGGCCCGGGTCCATCCCCATCACCTCCAATGATCCCATCGCGGGCCAGCAGGGCTGAAGGCAGCCAATCGCTGTCGGCGTCGGTCATCTGCACCGGGAGGTCCCGTGCCGGTCGGCCATGTGGGCAAAGGATGCGGGTGAGCAGTGAGCATGGATGCCATGAATGGACATGATGCCCAGGTGCAGACCATTGGCCTCTTCGGGGTTGGAACGGGAGCGCACCAAGGGGCGGCAGGAAGGATCCGGCACAGGCGTGGCAGGGTCCGCCGATTGGCGGAGATGATTCGCATCGCCAACCGGTTCGACATCATCCACGGTCTGACCCCGGTCACCATGCGTCGCATGTTCGAGGCGCTTGGGCCCACTTTCGTCAAGGTGGGCCAGATTCTCTCCATGCGTTCTGAGATCCTGCCGGAGGCCTTCTGTCGTGAGCTTTCCAAGTTGCGCGCTGATGCGGATCCCATTCCCTATTCTGTGGTGACCAGCACCCTTGCCGCCGAGTATGGCCGTCCACTCGACCAGATCTTCTCCTCGATAGACTCTGTTCCTCTTGGCTCGGCCTCTCTTGCGCAGGTGCATCGGGCGCGCCTGGTGAGCGGGGAGGACGTGGCCGTCAAGGTCCAGCGCCCGGGAATTCAAGAGACCATGGCCCAGGACATCGACATTCTGCGTAGCATGGTCAGGTGGGCCTCGCGGTTCGTCCGCAGCAGCCAGGTGGTGGACCTGCGCGGGGTGGTCGAAGAGCTCTGGGAGACCTTCCAGTCCGAGGTCGACTTCCAGCAGGAGGCTGCGAATCTGGCGGAGTTCAAGGATTTCTGCAACTCCTATGCCTATATCGACTGTCCGAAGCCCTATCCCGGGCTCTGCACCAGGCATGTGGTGGTGATGGAGTACATCGACGGGATATCCCTTTCACGGCCCGCGCAACTGGTAGCCCAGGGCTATGACCTGAGGGAGATCGGCACCAAGCTTGTCGACAACTATGCCAGTCAGATCATGGACCGGGGCTTCTTTCACGCTGATCCGCACCCTGGCAACATCATCATCCGCGATGGCTGTATTGTGCTTATCGACTTGGGGATGGTCGGCCGCCTGGACAAGGTGACCAAAGCGGCCTTGAAGGACATGATTTTCGCAGTAGGGCGCGAGGATTCACCGGCCCTGGCCCAGGGCCTGCTCCGCTTCGCCGGCACCGGAGAGGCCAGGGCCGAGGACTACCCCTATCTGCTGGCCGATCTGGATGCTGTCGTCCAGCGGTTCGGCAAGCTGGACCTGGCCGATCTTGATATCGCCGAATACGTCAATGCCGTCATGAAGCTGGCCGCCCGGCATGGCATCAAGGTGCCAGGGTCGGTCACCATGGTGGCGCGGTGCCTGGTCACCCTTGAAGGACTCCTGGATGAGTTCCTGCCCGAGGCCAATATCGTGCAGATCATAGCCGACCATGTCGCCTGCAGCCAGGGCGCAGGGTCAAGGCTCAAGGAAGAGACCCGGAAGCTGGGCGCCCAGGGCGATCTGGCCCTGCACGGCCTTCTGGGCGCCTTGGCCGAGTCTCAGACTGCAGCCAGGATGCTGACCCGGGGCCAGCTTCGGGCCAACGTGCAGCTGGTGGGGTCCGAGGAGCCCCTGCAGCAGCTGTCCGACATGGTCAACAGACTGACTATGGCCCTCATTGTCGTCGGCCTCTATGTGGGCTCTTCAATCGTCTACTTCGCCCGCATCAAACCAGTGGTCTTCGGCATTCCGGTGGTCAGTATGCTGGGATACGTGGTGGCCTTCATCCTTTCGGTCTGGATAGTCCTGGACATCCTGATCAAGCATCGGGCCCTCAAGCGTCGGCGACGCAACGGTGAAGCCTAGACTGAGAGCCCGCCCATCCTGCACAGATACAGATACTGTCTGATGCTGAATCAGTTGGCGAAGTCCTCCACGGTCTCGGGGGATTCGTGGTTCATGAAGGCGGATTTGCCGGTATCCATGGCCCGCAGCCGGTCCATCTCCTGGTCGCTGAGCTGGAAGTCCCAGATGTCAAGGTTCTCGCGCATGCGCTCGCGGTGGGTGGTCTTAGGAATAACGATGACCCCGTCCTGAACCAGGAAGCGCAGGGCCACCTGGGCCGCGGTCCGGCCGTGTGCCTGCCCGATCTCGGTGAGGGTCGGGTTGGTGAACATACCCTGGCGTCCCTCGGCGAAGGGTCCCCAGGATTCGATCCGGGTGCCGTACTTGTCCATGTAGGCACGTTCCTGGGGGCGTTGGTGGAAGACATGGGTCTCCAGCTGGTTGACGGCGGGGACGATTCTGTTGAACTTGACCAGGTCCACATAGCGGTCGGCATAGAAGTTCGAGACGCCGATGGCCCGCAGGAGACCTTGGTCATAGAGGTCCTCAAGGGCATGCCAGGCTGCGTAGTAGTCGTTGAAGGGCTGGTGGAGGAGGACCAGGTCCAGGTGGTCCGTGCCCAGCTTCTTCATGGACTCCTCGACCGAGACCTTGGTCTTGTCGTATCCGTAGTTGGTGATCCAGACCTTGGTGGTCAGAAAGACCTGGTCGCGGTCGAGGCCGCTCTGGGCCAGGGCATCTCCAACGGCCTGCTCGTTTCCATAGGCTTGGGCCGTGTCGATGGCCCGATACCCTGCCTCCAAGGCATCCATGACGGAACGCCGGTACTCGTCGTGGTCGGCGATCTGGTAGACACCGAAGCCCTCCATGGGCATGAGGACACCGTTGTTGAGCGTGACGGTCGGGATTGATGTGGATTGAGTCTCGTGCAAGGTCAGGCCTCTTCTCTGATACCGATGGGGCGGAGCGGATGATGGAACCGCTTTGCCCTTTTTGTCCACCATATGCCTGTGAAGCCACTCGAAGTCAAATTGACGACCCTGGTTTTACATTCCGGTGATGCTAGCGTGGATGGTGACATACCTGACGGCGGGAGGCGATGATGAGGTCCAAGGGACATTCGATTGGCAAGGTCGCCCTGGGTTTGAGTCTCGGGGCGCTGGGGGCATGGTGCTGGGCCCTGGCACCGGGGCTTTCGGTGGTCGCGGGCAGGAGACGGCCGACGAGCCTCTCCTGCCGTCCATATGCTCATAGGGGATTGCACGATGCCGGGTCTGGTATGGATTCGGACGAGCCCGGCGCAGCGCGGACGGCGTATCTGAACCGGGTCCACGAGTGTCTGCAGGTCGAATCAGCAAGATCGGCTGGCAGGCATGCATCGTCGGGGAGACCGGAGAAGGTCGCCATGGCAGTGGCTCCGGAGAACTCCTTGCCTGCCTTCGAGGCCGCATGTGAAGCCGGCTATGGCATCGAGTTGGACGTCCACCTCAGCCGCGACGGCCAGGTGGTGGTCATCCATGACGGGGACCTAAAACGGGTGGCGGGTGTCAATTGTGCCGTGGCGGACCTGACCTATGCGCAATTGCAGCAGATTCCCCTCTACCCTAGGGAAAACGCGACGGATGGCCCCGATGACAGGGGCCCGATGCATGCCGATCATGTCGGAGGTCGAGGCGGGCAGACAGCAGATGGGGAGGTAGGGAATCCTGAAGCCCCGCACGTACCCCTTCTGTCCGAAGTGCTTGCGCTGGTGGATGGCCGGGCGCCCCTGATCGTCGAGATCAAGATGGATGGCGGATTGGACAGGGAGCTCATGAGCAAGACCGATGCCCTCCTTTCCGCTTATCGCGGGGACTATGTCATCGAATCCTTCAATGTCCTGGCGCTTGCCTGGTATCGGGCCCACCGGCCCGAGGTGATCCGAGGGCAGTTGGTGGCCCCATACCACGGTCGGGTGGACTCCTTCGATTCGGCCCTGCGGTGGATTGCCGGCTCCCTCCTCTTCAATTGGCTGGGCCGGCCGGACTTCGTGGCCTGCGAGTGGCATGGCGGCCACTCTGTGCCCATGCGCCTCTACCGATTCCTCGGCGGGGTCCCAATCGCCTGGACCATCCGTTCCGAACAGGCCCAGGAGACCGCCGGCCCGGATTTCGACGGCATCATCTTCGAGTCCTATCTGCCCAAGAACTGAACCAGCCGTAGAGACCGGAGATCAGGGCGGCCAGGGCCATCGCGCACAAGGCCATGATGAGGAAGTAATCGTATGGCAGGGGCACCATGTCCATGTCGACCTGCTTCGACAAGGCCCTGAAGATGATTGCCAGCACACCCACCATGGCCAGGGCCGAGAGAAGGGTGGCCGAAAGGGTGTCAATCACCGATTCCCAGACGGAGGCGCGGACCAATGTTCCGCGTAAAACACCAGCGGCATGCATCCTGCGATTTTCCTGACGGCGCTCGCTGACGGCGATGGCGCAGGATTGGACCAGGAAGATGGATGTGAGGATGACGGCTCCACCCACCATCTTGGGCAGGGCCCGTTGCACCTCCTGGGACCTGCCTATGTCATACCTGATGTGCTCTTTCCTGGTGCGCGCCTTGATGTCCTTATGGTCCCATGAACCGTTGAGCCGACTGGCCAGGTCGTCCGTCTGGACTCCCGGGGCGGCCTTGACCAGGGTGGTCAGTCCCCTGGGGTCGGGTGCCAGATCAATCAGGCCGGTATCCGTACTCAGGTATTGCTCCGTCTGCCCTGTGGGGGTCATGTCAACTACGGCGGTGATGGTTACTGTGTGGCGTCGGTTGTTCTTGTCGACCAGGTCCAGCTTGTGCCCCAAGGGGTCCTGCTTGTTGTGGTACAAGGACCAATTCGGGGTGACGGCAATCCTGCCCGGGCCCAGGTCGTCAGCGGATCCCTTGACGAAGTTGGGGCTGAGTTTGTCGGTGGCATTGCCAGCCTTGTTGATGTGCATGGTCGTGATGGCGGGAAGGTTGTCCGTTGCCTCCTCATCATCGGCCGCGCTGGTTCTGCCTTCTTCCACCCTCCAGACATCCTTGCTGTAGGTGACGGCGGATTCGATGTCTGATGAAGACTGAAGTCGCCGGTCCAGGTCCCCTGTCCGTTCGCTTCCTGCACTGATCACGACATCGGCCGCGACCGGCTTGTATCGGTCGATGGCTGAGTTGGCCCAGCTCGTTCTGGCCATGCTCAGCATGCCGGTCATGATGACCAGCATCAGGATGACGGGCAGGGCTATTGCAGTGGAACTGCGGCTTTCCTTGTACGCTCTTTGCCTGGCCAGGAGGCCGGAACCGTGGGAGATGAGCTGAAAGGGGATGCCTATCAGATTGTTGCAGGCAGACACCAGGACGGGGGCCAGAGCGCCGACGGCGACAAGCATGCAGCCGGTGGCAGCCAGAATCTGACTCTCCACATCCATGCTGTGGAAGTTGTGGAAGACCAGGACCAGGCCGCCGACCAGGCCTGCCAGGGCGGTCACCAGGCGCAAGGGACCGATTGGCTTGGCTCCCGCCCGGTGCTCCGAGGCCTGCATGGCCTCGATGGGAGATATGGATGTGATCCTCCTGGCGGCGAACCAGGCCCCTACCAGGCAGGCCAGAAGGATGCCGCCGAAGGAGATGAGTGCCCCCTCGGGATGGGGCCGGGCAGTCATGCTCAGCTGTTCGAGACCCGAGTTGATGAGGGACTTGGCGAAGAAGGGAACCAGGGAGCAGCCTGCCGCACTGCCGATCAGGTCGGCCAGGCCCAAAGGAATGATGAACTCCAGCAGACAGATCAGTCGCACCAGCCTGGGGGAGGCTCCGGAAAGACGCATCATGGCATACTCGCGCCGGCGACGTTCAATCAGGAATCCTACGGAGGTGATGACCAGGAAGATCGAGATGAACCCACAGACACAAGCGGCCATGATGGACAGCTGTTTGGCAGCTTCCTGTGCGCTCTGTGCCATTGTGCGGTCGAAGACGCTCAGGGTCTGCATGTCCGGCATCCCGTCGCCCATCCGCGCGGCCAAGGCGACCTGGACCCAGGCACTGGTCAGCGCAGATGAGGCAATGACCGCCAGGACCATGACCGTGTAAGAGGCTCGATGCTCATGGAGGAGGGATGAGACCAAAGAAAGCAGATCAGGCCTCCTGACGGTTCCGGTTCTGGTTCCGGCATTTGGGTATGGTGCCCTGTTCGTCCTCGTCGTCTGCATAGCCGGAGTCCCTCCATCCGATTTCCATGGGTCCGTCTCATCGGGGGCATCCCGATTGTTCGGATACCACCATTCGAGCACAGAAAGGACCGCCCCTCAGGGTGTTTTCGGGGTCGGATCAGTGATGAATCAGGGTACCTGATTACAGCAGGAAATACGGCATGGAGATGCCGGGCATGCTCGGATGGGCAAAAATCTGTCAGCTAAGGCCGTTCGCGGGTTGGCTCTTGGAAGGCTGGGACTCTGGGTCGCTCGGTCGTTACATGGAAACAAATCGGAGAGGAACTGGCAGGGATGGCATTCGTACTATCCCGAGGCCGGCTATTGGGGATCCTGATTGTGCTCATCTGAGTGGAAGAAGTGGGTTATTCTCTTTTTCAGATTGGCGTTATGCAGAATTTCCGACGACTGGAGGGAGACGGAGCCGGCTATCCTGCCACCGAGCTCCTTGGCCTGGTTCAGGGCCTGGTCACCAAGGTCGCGGGCATTGTCCACGCCTCCCTTGGTCCGGTCAAGGGCCTGGCCGCTCAGATCCCAAGCGGTGCTTACGCCTTTCAGGGTCTTTCCTAGAACCTGCCCGCCGATGTTGCGTGCGGTATCGACGCCCTCCCTGCTTGTTTCTATGATCTGGGACGTGGTATCACGGGCTGCATCCAGCCAGGGTCGGGAGGTGAGGGGGTCGCTGCTCCGGTCCAGTCCGATGCCCTGGCCGAATTCCGCCATGTCCTGCTTGATCAGGTTGCAGTAATCAACTATTCGTGGCGACTGTTGGGGGTGGAGCAGAACCTCCTTGTTGGCTTTTTCTGCTGTCTGATCAAGTTGCTTGAGTAGATGGTCGGCATTCTCTGAAATGACACGGACACGGTGTTCACGCGCGGTCTTCACCGCCTGGCGGTGTTGGTCGAGTTCATCGGGTTCCACCTGGGCGACCCGGTCCAGTTCCAGGATCGTGCTGGCATCCTGCAGTTGGAGTGATCTGGCCAGGACGGCCAGCCACTCATTGATCTGATCCCGGTAATTCCCCATGTCGGTGCCCAGGTCATGGACCCCTGATCCATCACCTATCTTCTCGGTGATGACATTGATTTGGCGGATTGCGTAAGCCTGCGTCTGGGCGATGGCCAACGACGTGGCCTGCACCTTGTCCCAGGTGGTCTGTGAAACGTGCCCGATCTGGTTGCGCGCGGCCAGGGCATCTTCGATGACCAGGTTGACCCCGACCATGTTGGTCAGGACCGTGTCCCGCTGGGCGCGCAGGATGTCGTCCACATGCTTGTCGATTCTCCGCAGGTACTCCACCATGGCCTGCATGGTCTGTTGAAGCTCATACTGGGTTATAAGGGCACCGATGTTGGTCAGCATGACCGGAGAAAGGGCGGATTTCCAACCGTCCAGGAACCGCTGCCCACCCTGGGCCTCCTCGCCATCCTTCACCAGGACCGTGCCTGCGGACAGGCCCGTACGCTGGTCCCGGTGCAGGTCATATTGGCTGAGGGCTTTGGGGACCTTCCCGTCTTGCCTGACCCATTTGCCGGATAAAGCCCTATCGCCAAGGACCTGAGCGACCATTCCCGATAGGTACCCTCGGTCGGTATGGGGATTGATGGGCTCGGCCAATGATTGCAGATGGTGCGACTGCAGGAACCCGTCGATGGCTTCGAGGTCCCCCAGTATTGCCATGCTGTCGCCGTCGTCGATGACCTGTATTGATTCAACCATGATCGGCCTCTCCCCGGGCAATCGTGACTATTCGACCCCTAGGGGAAGCCTATCATCGCAAGTCGGGAAAAGGGGAGATTGAACGGCGTTCTGTCTACTTATAAAAAACGGTGGGGATCGTCAATGCGTGACGATCCCCACCGAAGAAAGAACGGAATCAGTCGATGACGCCGTAAAGGCGGTCGCCGGCATCGCCCAAGCCGGGCACGATGTAGGCGTGCTCGTTCAGCTTCTGATCGACTGCGCAGACCACCACTTTGAGGTTGATGGAGGGGTCCATCTCCTCCTTGAGTCGGTTCAGGCCCTCGGGAGCGGCCAGAATGTTGATGGAGGTCACGTCCTTGGCGCCGCGTTCGGCCAGGTATTTGGTGGCGGCGATCAGGGTGCCGCCGGTGGCCAGCATGGGATCCAGCAGGAAGCACTGACGGCCGGAGAGGTCCTCAGGCAGGCGGTTGGCGTAGGTGATGATGTCCAGGGTGTTCTCGTCGCGCTTGAGACCGAGGAATCCGACCTCAGCGGTAGGCAACAGACGGGTCATGCCGTCAAGCATGCCCAGCCCGGCACGCAGGATGGGAACAACCATGGGGCGCGGGGAGCAGAGCTTCTTGCCCACCATGGGAGCGACAGGGGTCTCGATGGGGTGATCCTCTATGTCCAGATTGCGGGTGGCTTCGTAGGCCTCAAGCATGACCAGTTCGCTGATCAGCTCGCGGAAAGTGTTGGAAGGGGTGTTTTTGTCCCGCAGTACGGTCAGCTTATGCTCGATCAACGGGTGTTCCAGTACGTGAAGTTCCATACCTCTCAGCGTAGCTCAGCGGGTCGGCTTCTGGTAGCGACCGGCAAGCCATGCTGTTTTCGATTCGGGAATGGAAATGAAAACGCCGAACCATGTAAGCGCCTGTCGGCGCAAACGCCGCTCGCAGCGGCAACAAACGGAGCCCGGGGCTTAGCCATGGTCCGACGCAGTCTCCATTGTAGGGCATGCCAGGGTCTGATCTGCGCTCGCGACGCGCTTACGCTTCCGGCTTGAAAGGGTGGCGGGTTCTACTCCAGCCGTCCTCGCCGCCAGAGCGAGGCGCCCTGCATGAAGTCACGGGCCGTCTGATTAAGGGAGTTGACGGTGCGCTGTGCTGCGTCCACCTCCTTGGCCTCCTGACCGTCCAGCTGCCGGCTCTGGGCATCCCGGATGGTGGTCTTGATGCCGCGGGCGATCACGTCGCAGAAGGCTCCGGCCCGTTCCAGGGCTATGGCGAAGTCGCCGGTAAAGGCTCCGGAGAGGATGGAGTCGGCGGTTCGGATGATGTCGTCGGCCTCTGGGGCTTGGTCGACGCCGGCTATGGCTGATGCAGCGGTGTCGGTGGGTTCGCCCAGCCGCCACAGCCGACTGATTCCATCGGCGTCCTTACGCATCCAGCTGCGAAGCATGTAGAGCCGCCAAAGAATGCCGGGCAGGGAGTCGGGGTCGCTGTCGCTCCAGAGCTCAGCCACGACATCCACGCCCTCGCGGTCCACAAGGGTCAGAACCCGTTTTACGATGACGGGGTCGGCGCTGTGGTGGACCCGGTCCAGCAGGGAGGCGGCCGAAACGTGGCTCATCTCGCTGATCTGCTGCGGGTCCATGCCTCCGGAGAGCTGGTCGGCGATGGCCGGATCCAGCTGGCCCGGGCGTGAGGGTCGGGATGCTCCGGTGCCGGACGCCACGAATCCCGTACGGGAAGAGCGGATTGAGGATGAGCCGATTCTGGAGTTGCTGTCAGTAGACAATGGGAGTCACCTTCTGTATGTCGACGATGGTCGGATGATTGGGGTCGCCGGTCAGACTGAGAACGACGGCGTTGCCGGTGGGCATGAAGGGGGAGTCGTCAGGCAGCCGTTTGGACAGTGATCCGCTGGAGCACAGCCCGCGTAGCTTTTCGAAGATGCCGCCCAGGACCGGGCGATGCATGCAGATCATTGTGGTTCGGTTTCCTGTCAGCAGGTCGGCCATCTGCCTGTCCAACCAGCTGTGGGCCTGTTGGGGGCGGCGGTGGTAGGAGGACTCCGTCAGGCAGGCCACCATCTCCATGGGCAGGCCTACCTCGTCGGCGTAGGGTCGCAACGTCTGCACACAGCGGATCCAGGGGGAGGACAGGAGGTGGTCGGGCGCGAAGCAGGCCAGCTCCCGAGCCAGGGCGTAGGAGGTGCCGGCGCCCCTGGGGGTCAGAGGACGATTCGCGTCCTTGCCTGTCCACTCCTTGCGTGCCACTGCCTTGCCGTGGCGGACGATGATCAACTGACGAGCCCGGATGCCGCCCTGCTCCACCCTGTCCACGAAGGCATCCAGTATGGTTCTGTCGCTGGGGTGGGTCAATAGTTTGCGGGCTTCGGAGGCTCCGACCCATCGTATCTGGTCGACTTCCCTGGAATCAGGCCGGTGGATGGGTCCCAGCAGTGCGCTCTGACCGGCGGCGTGTTCCGAGTCGGTCAGCGTGGCCATCCAGTAACAGATATGTTTGAGCCTGCCGCCCTTGCCGCCCCGGCGTCGGCCCTCGTTGTTCAGGGGATATTCGGCATCTCCCAGGTATGGCCCCAGCCGGACAAGACAGCCTGTCTCCTCGCCGACCTCGCGCACGGCCGCACGCAAGTGGGTCTCACGATTCTCCAGCTTGCCCTTGGGCCAGCTCCAGTCGTCGTACTTGGGACGATGGACCAGACAGAGCTCCAGCTCATCGAGGTCGGAGCGTGGGCTGGCTCCCGAGGCCGCCCGGCCGTCGTCGCTGAATTTCATCCATCCCTGGAAGCTTGTGCGCCACCGGTAGAGGATGGCTCCGGCTGCCTCGACCGTCCTGCTCATGGCCGGGTGCCATCCCAATCGTCTGCCTTGGCGGCGGCCATGCTGGCCTGGAGGCGTATCATCATCGCCTGGCCCTGGGGGTTCGTGTGTGACGGTCGATCAGGTACTCCTGCGAGTCGACCAAAGGCTTGCCCTGGTCATCGCGGCTGTGGCGCACGTAGGTGCCGTCGGGCTGCATGTGCCAGGAGCTGGTGGTGTCGGCCATCTGCAGATCCACATAGTCGATCAATCCCTGCACCTGCTCGGGCGCAGTGATGCGGACCAGCGCCTCCACACGGCGGTCCAGGTTGCGGTGCATGAGGTCAGCAGAACCTATCCAGACCTCTGGTCCTGCCAGGGGCCCCTCGCCGATCTGGGGGCCTTGGGAGTTGGCGAAGGCGAAGATGCGGCTGTGCTCCAGGAACCGTCCCAGGATGGAGTGGACCCGGATGTTCTCGCTCAGCCCGGGCACGCCTGGCTTCAGAGAGCAGATGCCGCGCTCCACGATGTCGATGCGGACCCCCGCTTGGCTGGCCCGGTAGAGGGCGTCGATGATCTTTTCGTCCACCAGGGAGTTGACCTTGATCCGTATCCACGCAGGCTTACCGTTCAGAGCGGTCTCTTCCTCGCGGGCGATCCGCTGCAGCAGCCCGGAACGGACCGTGCGCGGAGCTACCAGCAGACGGTGGAAGGAGGACTTGGGCGCATAGCCTGACAACTGGTTGAAGAGCCGGGTCAGGTCCTGCCCCACCACTGGGTCGCAGGTGAGCAGGCCCAGATCGGTGTACTGGCGAGCGGTCTTGGGGTTGTAGTTGCCGGTGCCTACGTGGCAGTAACGACGCAGGCCGTCCTGCTCCTGACGGACCACCAGGGAGAGCTTGCAGTGGGTCTTGAGCCCTACGATTCCGTAGACCACATGGACGCCAGCCCGTTCCAGCTGACGGGCCCAGGCGATGTTGGCCTCCTCATCGAATCGGGCCTTGATTTCGACTAAAGCCAGGACCTGCTTGCCGGCGTGCGCAGCATCCACCAGAGCATCGATGATGGGCGAGTTGCCCGAGGTCCGGTAGAGAGTCTGTTTGATGGCCAGCACCCGCGGATCGGCTGCCGCCTGCTCCAGGAAAGCCTGAACCGAGGTGGAGAAGGAGTCATAGGGGTGGTGAAGGAGGATGTCATGCTCGCGGATTGCAGCAAAGATATCCTGGGCCTGGCTGGATTCCACCTCGGCTATCTGTCGGTTGGTGGTGGGAATGAAGGGGCGAAACTTGAGGTCGGCCCGGTCGATGGACTGTAGCTCGAACAGGACCGTGCAGTCCAAGGGGGCAGGCAGCCGATAGACCTCCTCCTGGTTGACCCGGAGCTTGCTGGCCAGCAGCTGGGAGAGGAAGGGAGAGGCGGAGTCGGAAATCTCCAGGCGGATGGGCGGTCCGAATCGCCGCTGCAGCAACTCCTTCTCCATGGCATTGAGCAGGTTCTCTGCGTCGTCCTCTTCTACGTCAATGTCTTCGTTGCGGGTGACGCGGAAGGAGCGGGCCTCTTTGATGATCATGCCCGGGAAGAGGTATTCCAAGTGGGCGATGATCAGGTTCTCCATGGTGATGAACCCGTAGCGCTCCTCCCGGCCCTCTTCGTCGGTCAGATCGTCCACAGGAACCAGACGGGAGAGGTTGTCGGGAATCTTGACGCGGGCGAAGTGGGTCTTGCCTGAGGTCGGGTTCTCCACCAGGACCGCCAGATTCAGGGAGTTGCCTGAGATGTAGGGGAAGGGGTGGGCCGGGTCGACGGCCAGCGGGGTCAGGACCGGAAAGACCTGGTTGCGGAAGAACTTGGTGAGCCGTTCCTGCTCTTGGCTGCTCAGCTGTGGCCAGCTCAGCAGGATGATGCTTTCGGCGGCCAGATCCGGCAGGATGTGGTCGATGACATAGTGGGCATGCTCGTCCTGGAGCTTATGCGCTTGTTCGGAGATGGCCCTCAGTTGCTGACGGGGACTCATCCCGCTGGCGGCCGTCACAGCGATGCCAGTGTCCACGCGACGCTTCAGACCTGCCACGCGGACCATGAAGAACTCATCGAGGTTGCTGGCAAAGATGGCGGCGAAGTTGGCGCGTTCCAACAGGGGCACGCTCTCGTCTTCGGCCAGTTCCAGCACGCGTTTGTTGAACTTGAGCCAGCTCAGTTCCCGGTCAAAAAAGCGATCCTCAGGCAAGGGCGAGACCGGGTGATCCGAGTGCTTGGATACGTGCCGTGCCTGGCCGTCGGTCTCGGCAATATGCTCCGCGATCTGGCTGCGTAGCAAAGCCTTGGAGGGTGCGTCAAATTTCTGAACCATACCATAGCACTTTATTCGCAGGTGCCGTCCTCTGCAATCGTTGATAACGCTTGTGGATAAATAGGAACGGCCCCCCGCAGGAGGCCGTTCCCACAAGGTCGGTCCAGATGGAATCTCTGCACAACATCATCGTTGCAACGGTCAAGTCTTATACACACGTTCAACGTATCGGTCCTAGTGGCCATACACTTTGTGGGCTTCCGTATTCTCGAACCGTCCTTGTATATGCCATTATGCCAGTTTTCAGGCAGCTGGCAAGCATGCCTGGCAGTTGGGGCGAAGAAACTGGTCTGCTTGGTCTTTTGTGCGATTGCGTGCATTACGGCAGGCTGAATACGCCAAGTTTGGAGGAATCTGTTGCTTCCGTGTGATCATCTGAGGCCTTTCATGGATATGGGCTCAAAAATACTGCAGTTTCAGGCGTGTCGTAATCTCGATGAATTCGTGCACAGTGAGGACGAAGCGATGTGGAGGCATAGGGTCATTCGACCACATAAGCCCGAGGGGCTGGTGCCGACGCCAGGAGGCGGATGTACTGGTTGCCATGACAGCAATGAGCATAGGCAGACCGCCGATGATGGTAAAGGGCGGCATGAAAGGGCGAGAGCCTGACTGGGCCCCGCATTCTTTAAATTCAGTTGGGTTGCCTACTGAACACCGACCAGGGAGAGTGATGGGCGCGGTCCGACAGTTTGATTTTCCAGGATCCTCAGGATCGGATCGCCTGCAAGACGAAGATGCCGTTCGGTTCAAGCAACCCATCCTGTCCGATCGGCGGATTGCGGGCAAAGATGCTGAATATGAGTCCGCCGTGACCGGTTTGGTCTTTCTCTCGGCCTCGGGAGGAATCGGGCTGACAACCATGACGGCTCTGATGGCCAAACAGCTTCGGGACATGGCCTTGTCATGCGCTCTGGTGGATCTGGACCTGGATGGCGGAGGGATGGATGTTCTGGTCGGCATCGAGGGGGCGCCTGGCATGCGGCTTGGGCGAATCCACGCGCCCCTAGGTCGTGTGGATCCTCAGGCACTCCGTGAAGAACTGCCGATCTGGGATGGCATCCCGCTGCTCAGCAATGATCCTTGGAGTGCTCCGCCACAGGGCTGGTGGGACCTGGATGCGGCAGTCAGTGCAATGGCTGGATTTGCTGATCTCTTGCTGATTGATGCCGGTCGGGGCCAGGGTCTGGGTAATCTGCGCTCGCTGAAAGGGTTGCCTTCGCTGTTGATGGTGGACATGACCGTGCTGGGCCTTGCACGGGCGAAGGCGCTTCTCCACGTTCTGAACGGCCGAAGAAGTGCTGGTGATCGCGTCCAAGACAGTCCATTGATTTCATGTAGACCCCCCATGGCTCTGATTGGCATGATGCCTACACAGCACCGGATCAGTCATGGCGTCGACCCGGAACAGGCGGAGGATTTTCTGGGCCGATCGGTGGACGTGGTTCTTAAGCCGCAACAGAAACTGTCGACATCCGTTCTGGATGGACGTGGCCTGGAACGGGTGCCGCGTGCCTACGTGCGGGCCCTTCATCCTTTGGCCGAGCGGATCGCAGGGATGATCGTCGTCGGGGAAAGAACAGGAGAACGGATCTCTTCACGCGAATCGGTTCGGTCTGGAGCTGTCGAATGATCATAGGAAGTGGGGAAAGCAATGAAGATCCATTCCCTGACGACGATTCCGATCAGCCGCCCACTTTCGGGTATTTGGACGGGCTGACGAACGATCCTGCGGTGACCGACATCACAGTGACCGGTCAGGGCAATGTCTGGATCGACCGAGGCGCGGGCATGGAGGAGGTTCTGCTTCGACCTGGATTTGCAGGCCCTCGAGCTGTGAGGGACTTTGCCGTGCAGCTATGCGCTCAGCTGGGACGTCGCCTGGACGATGCCCGGCCTATGGCTGATGCTTCCAGCAGGGAGGGGATCAGAGTCCACGCCGTGCTGGCCCCACTCGTTCCCGAGGGTGCCGCCATTTCCATCAGATTGCCCAACAGACACCCGCCAGGTCTGGAAGAGCTGGCGGCTGCTGGGCTGTGTCCCGCCAGCTGGCTCTTCATCCTTCGGGCGCTGGTGGTCAATCGGGCCAGCATTCTGGTAACCGGAGGCACGGGTGCCGGCAAGACCACATTCCTACGAGCCCTGCTTGGCATGTGCCCGCAGGAGCAACGGCTGGTCGTCGTGGAGGAGGTCCGTGAGCTTGGACGTATCGCCGGCCACAGGAATATGGTTTCCCTGGCTGTCAGAGAGTCCAACGTTGAAGGGGCGGGGGGTGTGGGGCTGGTCGATTTGGTCAAGGCCACACTGCGCATGCGGCCCGATCGGATCATCCTGGGCGAGTGTCGGGGTGAGGAGATAGCTGATCTGCTGCGTGCTTTCAATTCCGGTCATCGGGGTGGCATGGCAACGCTGCATGCTGACAACGTGGAACGCGTCCCTGCCAGGCTGGCGACTCTGGGGTTGTTGGCGGGGTTGCAGCCGAGGGCCCTGGCTGCTCTGGCGCAGGGGGCGTTCGATGCTGTTATCCATCTGGAACGTTCCGGCGGCCACAGACATATCGCTCAAATTGGTCGACTGACAACTGCAGCCGATGGCCGGCTTCTTGGGGAGGCCGTCTGTTCCTGGACGGGTCGAGGGGTCGCTACATATGGAACGGCTTGGTCGAAGTTCGCCAGGCGGTGGGGCATTGTGACCAGCGCCCAGGCGAGCGTTCCGTAGTTGAGGTGGATTATGAATGATGAGACTGCGGCCTGGCTGGCTGCAATGATGACGGCTATTGCCTGTATGGTCTTGCTTGCGCCTAGCGGCAGCGCAGCCGCACGACTGAAGGCCATGTCAGTCAGGCCCTCGAGGCAGTCGGATCGGCCCGGCCTGGCGGTGCTGGTCACTTCCCTGCTGGCCTATGTCGACAATGGAGGCGGTCTGGTAGAGGCTTTCGAGGAGGCATCCGGGCGGCGGTTCGCCACTCAGGAGGTCACGTGGGAACGTGTCATGGTCATGTTGGAGAACCGATGCTTGCCTCAGGAACGGGGGCCGACTTTGACAATTATGGCTCAGGCTCTGATGGCCTGCTATGGGCTCAGCGCCATCCTGGGCTGTCGGGCTTCTGATGGGCTGCGGACCGTGGCAGCTATGCAGAGGCGGCGGGCGGCTCTGGATGAGGCCCGAGAAAAAGCCTTTGCTGTGCCCAGGGCCACGATCCGCCTCTTGTCGACCTTGCCGGTGTTGACCATCATCATGGGGGAGTTCATGGGTGCGCGACCGTTGTCCTTCCTATGTCGCCCAGGCTTGGGAACTATATGCCTGATACTTGGGATGGCCTTCTATGTTCTCGGTCTGGTTTGGATAGATCTGCTGATGAACGATTTGGGCAGGGAGGATCTATGGATCTGAAACCACTGATTGCCGCTCTGTCGACCATACTGGCCTTGCTGTTGGTGGAATCCGACGGCCCGGGTGATCGATTAGCCGATGAGCAGGTCTCCACGCCATCCTTGAGCCTGGTATTGGCCTTGTTGGGAGTCGCTGTTCGCCAGGGGGCCTCCCTGCCCAGGGCCCTGGGTGTGGTTGGCGGGCTGCTGCCAGGCCCTTATGGGCTTCGGATGGTTCGCGTGGCTCACCTGCTCGGACGTGGCAACGGATGGGATCTGTCCTGGTCGGGAGCGATCGGGGATCCTGATTATGGGCAGTCCATGCGAGTCCTGGCTGACTGTCTGGAGCCGTCCTGGCGTTTGGGATCATCACCTCTGACGCGGATCGAGACGACTTTGCGCCAGTTGGATCACCATGCACGCAGCGTGCTGGCCCGGGCCACGGCGACGATAACCGTCAGGCTGCTGGTGCCGACCGGGCTGTGCATTCTGCCGGCCTTCGTGCTGATCGGAGTCATCCCCTGCATTGCGGCCTTCGTGGGCGGGATGTCCTGAGGGCATGGAGTCCATGCTGACACAGTTGTCCACAGGTTGTCGATGCAGGTCCACTCGTCCACATGCATCTGACAAGGAGACAGAAAGGGTCTGGGGCGGGCAGAGTGAAAGGTATCGGATGCCGATTCTATGAGGAACGGCCATTCGCCGGGGCGGGGAAGACAAGGAAAGGCAAAGGTGAGAACGATGACATATTCACAGGAGGTTGCGACGGCCTTCCATCTGCAGACCAGACAGGCAGGAGGGCAATTGGTGCCAACTGAGACATGGACTGCTGCCAGTGCCGGATCCCGGTGGCTGCAAAGAATGAGGCAGCGTTCCAACCGATTCATGACGGCTCTGTACATTCGCATCAGCCAAGCTATGGACTCTGCAGTGGGTGCTCTGCGTGCGCGGATGGGTGTGGTGCTGGCCAGGCCTGAATCGGGGGCCATCACTGCTGAATACGCCGTGATCATGGTGGCAGCTGCCACGTTGGCTGGCGTATTGCTGGCCATCGTCAAATCCTCTTCCACGCGTACTTTGCTGATGGGTTTGGTGAAGAAGGCGCTCAGTGCCGCTGGCTGAAAGACGGTTCGAGTGGAGACGACGGTGGCGATCCGATGACGGTACGGTAACGGCCGAGTTCGCCATCGTTCTTCCCGCCGTCATGGTTCTGGCTCTCTTACTGCTGACGCTGACCCAGACGATCAGAACCGGCATGGTTTGTCAGGATGCGGCTAACGCGGCTGCCAGAGACCTGATCGTCACCCGGAGCAAGGGTGATCCCCAAGGGCTGGTGCATCGGATGGCCGGTCCGCATGCTCAAGTGAAGTTGAGCCCATCGGCCGGGCAGACGACAGTCAGGGTGTCATGCCCAGTGGTTTCCGGCCCCATGGGCGTGCTGCCTGCGCAGGTCCACGGCGATGCCGTGGCCATATTGGAGGAATGAGTCATGTTCGGACATGTCAGGAGGACGCGCGTGGAGCGTACCGGTTCGTGGCTAGGAGGTTCGGATCCTGGCTCTGGTACGGTTTTGGGCATCATGCTGATGGCTCTGGTTGGCCTGAGTCTGGTTCTGGCCGCCCTGCTGGGCAATCTCATGATCTGCCGGACACATGCACGCACCGGTGCCGATGTCTCGGCTCTGGCTGCAGCTTCCGCCCTGGACGAAGGGCAGGCGCAGCCCTGTACTCTGGCCTCCCGGGTTGCCCGTCTCAACCGCGGGGTCCTGACAGACTGCCAGGTGGATGGGAGCGACGTGAAAGTCTCGGTGGGGGTAGACACCGGAGTCTCGATGATGCCGCGTCTGGTCCAGTCTGCCCGGGCAGGGCCTGAGCCCTGTGAATGAGAAAAGGAAGCATGGTCGGAAGCCTTAGGAAGGAAAGTGAACGTGTCTAAAGAAATGGATAGCCTTAAACCATGGCACTAGCACTCTATCGGCGGTATCGGCCTGACACTTTTGACGGCATCATCGGTCAGAAGCAGGTCACCGTGCCCCTTACCCGAGCTCTGGATGAGAACCGGCTGACCCATGCCTACCTCTTCTCCGGTCCCAGGGGATGTGGAAAGACCAGCAGTGCCAGGATTTTCGCCCGCTGTGTCAACTGCGCCAAGGGACCGACCAGCCATCCCTGCGGCGAATGCGACAGCTGCAGGGATCTGGCCACGGGAGGCCCCGGTTCCATCGACGTGGTGGAGATTGACGCCGCCAGCCATAATGGCGTTGACGATGCAAGGGAGCTCAGGGAGCGGGCAGGCTTTGCCCCTGTGCGTGACCGCTACAAGATCTTCATTTTGGACGAGGCTCATATGGTCACCCAGCAAGGATTCAATGCCTTGTTGAAGATCGTCGAGGAGCCGCCGGAACACGTCATGTTCATCTTCGCCACCACAGAGCCGGAGAAGGTGATCGGCACCATCCGCTCCCGCACCCATCATTACCCCTTCCGTCTCGTGCCCCAGGAAGTCATGGGGCCTTATCTAGAGGGCATCTGCAAAAAGGAGGACATCAAGGCCGAGCCCGGTGTCCTCAAGCTGGCCATGCGGGCTGGAGGCGGATCGGTGCGTGACACCCTTTCTGTGTTGGATCAGCTCATGGTAGGCGCTGACGAGCACACCATCACCTATGATGCGGCTGTAGCTCTGCTGGGGTTCACTCCTGCCGCACTGATCGGCGAAGCTGTGGATACGCTGATCAACCACGATGGTGCTGGTCTCTACGGGGTCATTCAAAAGGTGGTCGTCGGCGGGTTCGAGCCCCAGCGCTTCGTTGAGGATCTGCTGGCCCATGTCCGCGACCTGCTGGTTCTCAAGCTGGCGGGGGAACGGGCTGAAAGCGTGCTTAGCGAAGATGCCGACGACGACCAGGTGGCCGATCTGCGTCGGCAGGCGGATGCTTTGGATCTGCAGGTCCTGACCAGAATGGCCGACATCATCAACGATGCGCTGGCGGGAATGAACGGGGCCACTTCGCCCAGAATGCGCTTGGAGCTGCTGGCCGCCAGGCTGCTGGCAATTGGCTGCGAACCTATGGAGCAAGCAACGGTTGCAGGGGGAACTTCCACCAGTGGCGTGGCCCCGGCGCCCGCCCGTAGCGGGTTCATTGGCGCTGACAGGTCTCAGCAGAACGGTCGACCGCCCAAAGCATCACAATCTGGTCGTGCTGACGGTGCTGTTCGCCCTGAACAGTCTGGCGGGGCGGGTTCGTCGTCTGCTGCGGCATCCGCCACCTCGGCTGGGTCGCGGAACATGGCAGGTTCCCATTCTGATTCCCCGGCTGAGGGAAAGCAGGAAGGCGAAGGGCAGCCTGATCATTCCGGTTCCGCCCAACCCGTGCGGAAGGAAGTTCCTTCCTCGCCGGCTCAACAGCCTGTGGCGCAGCATGATACTTCGCGGGGACAGGAAACAGAGGTTCCGACCGGCACAGAGCTGGACAAGCGCTGGGATGCACTGGTGGCTGCCCTGCCGGATGAGGTACGTCAGTATGTGGTGCGGGACCGTGTGCCTACCGTGGCCATGAAAGCAGACCCATCCGGACGCAAGAGACTGTCTATGACCTTCGACCGTCCACTCAGCCAGCATGCTTTTGCCATGGCTGTGGCTGCACAGTCGGTTGATGGGGAGACCAAGGTGCCGCGTATCGTCATGGTCCGCGCTCGCCAGGAGTTCGGACAGTCCACCATGATTGCTCCATCGGGGACGGCTGCCAACGGCGAGACTGTGGAGTCCGTCAACAGGATGTCTCCCCAGCGTCGCGCAGAGGTCAAAAAGGAGGTGGCTCTAGCGCGAGCTGGATTGGCCACTATGAACCTTGGAGCGGCGGTTATGCCTCATGCAGCCACGGAACAGGGGCATGCCCCTAGGAAGATGACGGCATCTGCTGGTCATGAGGGTGGGGCTGGAGCATCGGCATCGGAGGGGAGGTCCACCTCTGGAGAAGCTGCAGGAGACGGGAATTCCGACGACGCTCACCACCCAGTCGGCGGTCCGGTCCAGTCGTCTCCGGAAGCGTTGCCGTCGGCAGGCTTTGGCTCCACTGCTTCGACGGTATTGCCAGACGATGATCCCTGGGCCCACCCCATGCCAGCGACTCATGCGCCGCAAAAGGTCTGGCAGCCCGGTGAGGGCAGCGACGGATCCAATGGTCAGAAAGACCATGAATCCAAAAAAGTAGCTCTGCCGGACATGAGCGACGACACGGATCCTTGGGCCGTGCCCGATTCCGGGACCAGCGCCGCAGCCTCTGCAGTGTCCTCCGACAGTCAAAGCCATGAAGTTTCTCCGTCGGTTGATTCATCCGGTCAGGGGAGCGCCTCGAGTGCAACTTCGGATCCGACATCGGGGACTGGAGCGGTTTCCGATGAAGGTGTCATGGCGACTGGCATATCAGCCTCGTCGGATGCGCAGAGCGACGTTCACAGTTCCGAGTCTGTCGGCGGTTCGGATGGCCCCCAGGCAATGGCAAAGGCTGCTGGAGCTGAGAGCAGGAGAGTGCCGGCAGGCTTCGCTGGTCCGTCCTCCAGTGGTTCCGATCAGGATGGGGCCTCGCCTGCTGCAGTCTCCTCCCAGGCTGCAAGGCCGTCAGTGGATCCTGAGGACGATGTCTATTCCATGGACGATGCCAGGCTCGGGGCGGACAATGCCATGAACCAGGATGAACTGACCAAATTGTTTGACGTGACCAAGGTGGAGGACTTTGCTGCTGACGACCCCCAGAATCCGATCAACGTCCAAAAGCGCCGGCAGGAACAGGCGCAGCGACAGGGAGGTGAATGATGGCTGCTACCTATGATGGAGCTATTCAAGAGCTGATCGATGCCTTTGCTCAACTGCCGGGCATTGGCCCCAAGGGTGCTCAGCGCATCGCCTTCTACATTTTGGGAGCCGATCGGCGTAGCGCTCAGGATTTGGCCGATGCTATCGTCGCCGCCAAGGAGAAGGTTCGGTTTTGCGAGATCTGCGGCAACGTCTGCGAGACCAGCCCGTGCCCTATCTGCCAGGATCCGCGTCGTGACCGCAGCATCATCTGCGTCGTCGAGGAGCCCAAGGATGTCATGAGCATCGAACGTACCGGAGAATATCGGGGCCTTTACCATGTTTTGGGCGGGGCCATCGACCCTATGTCCAACGTCGGACCTGGCGATCTGCGCATTCCCGAGCTCTTGAAGCGGCTGGGGACGGATCAGGTCAAGGAGGTCATGCTGGCCTTGGACCCCAACATCGAAGGCGAGGCCACCACCACCTACCTGGGAAGGCTGCTGGGCCCTCTGGATCTGCGGGTCACCCGGTTGGCCAGCGGTCTGCCCGTCGGTAGCGATCTGGAATATGCCGATGAGATCACCCTTGGCCGGGCAATATCCGGCCGTCGCGATCTGTAAGGCCTGCGGTCACTGATTCACGGGTTCCCTGGCTGCCGTCAATGTTTCGCATATTGGTGGAGGGGGTCTGATAGAACGGTGTCGTTCGTATAATCCATGTAATCAACATGTTGCAGATGATGGTCTAGTGGCTTAACCGTCGCGGGATGGAACAGCAGTGGCACTTATCGTTCAGAAGTATGGCGGGTCCTCGGTGGCGGACTCGGACTCCATCAAGCGTGTGGCCAAGCGCATCATTGACACCAAGCGCGCTGGCAATGACATCGCTGTGGTGGTTTCCGCTATGGGGGACACCACTGACGATCTGATTGATCAGGCCATGGATGTGGATTCCAATCCTCCTGCCCGAGAGATGGACATGCTTATGACGGCGGGGGAGCGCATCTCCATGAGCCTGCTGGCCATGAGCATCCATGCACAAGGCGAGCGCGCCCACTCCTTCACCGGTTCGCAGGCGGGATTCATGACCGATGCCCGCTACGGCGCAGCCCACATCCGCCATGTCCGACCTCAGCGTGTCATGAAGGCCCTGGACCGAGGCGAGGTGGGAATTGTGGCGGGCTTCCAGGGGGTCAACCCCGATGGCGACGCCACCACCCTGGGTCGTGGCGGCTCGGATACCTCGGCTGTGGCCCTAGCCGTGGCGCTCAAGGCGGATGTCTGCGAGATCTATACCGATGTGGATGGCGTCTTTACCGCCGACCCGCGCATTGTGCCCACCGCCCGTAGAATCGCCCGCATTTCATATGAGGAGATGCTGGAGATGGCGGCCGGCGGATCCAAGGTGCTGGCCCTGCGCTGCGTGGAGTATGCCCAGCGCTTCCGCATGCCCATCCATGTGCGCAGTTCCTTTTCCCATCGCCCAGGCACGCTGATCATGCCCGACGATGTCGATGCTGACAAGATTCCCAATTTGGAGACCGGCCAGCTGCCGGATCGCCCCGCCGCACGCGCTGACAAGTGACGGGATATGACGGAAGGAAGGACATGACCAACGGCGAATCCATGGGTGACCTGTTTCCGGACCTGAACGGCCCTGAGTCACCCATCATCTCAGGGGTTGCCCACGACCGCAGTGAGACTCAGGTCAGTCTGCGTGCCGTGCCCGACCGACCTGGCGTGGCCGCACAGCTCTTCACCATCCTTGCCGAGGGCGGCATCAACATCGATATGATCGTCCAGGCTGGGGCGGCTACCGGCACCGTGGACATCTCCTTTACGTTGCCGTCCGCTCAGGCTGATCAGGTGGTTCCCATGCTGGATGACTCACGCGAGCAATTGGGGTTCCGATCAGTGGACATCAATCCCGAGGTGGGCAAGGTGACCCTGGTGGGCGTAGGGATGAAAACCCATTCGGGCATCACTGCCACCTTCTTCCGGGCCTTAAGCGACCGACATATCAACGTGCTCATGATATCGACCTCCGAGATCCGCATCTCCGCCTTGGTGCCCATCCAGGACCTGGACGAGGCGGTACGGGCCATCCATACGGCCTTCCACTTGGATGCTGATCAGGTCGAGGCGGTCGTTTATGGCGGCACGGGTCGCTGAGCGGAGAGGAGAGAGCAATGACGAATAAGGCTGATTTGGCGGGCAACGGACGTCGCGGCATCAATGTAGCCGTTCTGGGTGCCACCGGCCAGGTAGGCATGGTCATGCGCCGCATGCTGGACGAACGGAACTTCCCCGTGGCCGACCTGCGATTCATGGCCTCGTCCCGGTCGGCCGGAGAGCAGCTGCGCTGGCGTGACAGGACCATCACGGTCGAGGATGTGGAGCAGGCCGACCTGAGCGGGATCGATCTGGCCATCTTCTCCGCCGGTGGCTCGACCTCAGGAACCTGGGCTCCGCGTTTCGCCGAGGCCGGGGCCTACGTGGTCGACAACTCCTCCCATTGGCGGATGGATCCCGAGGTCCCCCTGGTGGTGTCTGAGGTCAACCCCGAGGACCTGGATCTTATCCCCCGGCGGATCGTAGCCAATCCCAACTGCACCACCATGGCCTGCATGCCGGTGCTGAGTCCCTTGGCCAAGACATACGGTCTGCGCCGCCTGATCGTCTCCTCCTACCAGGCCGTGTCAGGGGCTGGGCGTGCCGGCGTCCTCCAGCTGCGCGACGAGGCCAAAACCGCCGTGGAGCAGGGTGCTGACCGACTGGTCTTCGACGGATCGGCTATCGAGTTCCCCCCGCCCACCAAGGTGGTGCGCACCATTGCCTTCAACGCCGTACCTTTTATAGGCGACTTGGCCGATGACGGCAGCGGCGAGACCGACGAGGAGCAGAAGCTGCGCAATGAGAGCCGCAAGATCCTGCACCTGCCTGATCTGGCCGCCTCCTGCACCTGCGTGAGGGTAGGGGTCTTCACAGCCCACGGCATGAGCATCAATGCCGAGTTCGAGCACGATGTGACCCCTGATCAGGCCCGTGACCTGCTGTCCAAGGCCCCCGGAGTAAGTCTGGCGGAAATACCCACTCCTCTGGATGCCGCCGGCAAGGACCCCAGCTTCGTGGGACGCATCCGCCAGGACCAGGCCGTGGAAGGCAAGCGGGGATTGTCCATGTTCGTGGCCAATGACAACCTGCGCAAGGGAGCCGCCCTCAACGCCGTGCAGATCGCCGAGCTGATCGTCCGCAAGCATTTCGCTGACAGGATCTGATTGTGCATCTGGGCTGATTGCTTGGCAGACCTAAAGTATCCCGCATATCTCTTGGGTATGGGAAGACCGGCTCTACCAGGCCTTGTCAGCCTGATGGCTTTCATATAGGGTCAGTCCTGTTTGGCCTTTGCTCGGCTCGAAGCTTGTGAGGCTTGTCTGCCCGATCCCCTCTGCTGTTGATCCAGATCGAGTATTCCCTCGGCCGTGTCGCGGTCGGTGGCCAGTGCCGAGATAAGCCCGGCCCGCAGACAGGCGAGGATGCTGGCAACTTTTTGCGGTCCCCAGGCTACGCCTATGACCAGAGGGATCCGCTTGAGACGTTCGAATTCAATCGATATAGTGCGTTCGCACAGGCTGGTTTGGATGTGGCGACCCTGTGCATCGATGTGGTGTCCGCAGATGTGCCCCACAGCCTTGAGCTCGGTCACCTCCTTGACGAAAGCCGCATTCTCGTAGTCCTTGAAAATGTGTCCTGACCTTCCCTCCTTGACGGACCCGACTCCTACCACCGCAACATCGGCATGTCCGCCCAGGGACAGGGTGTCGGCGATCTGGCGTTCTTTGCGCATGGCTTCAGCCACAGGAGTTGAAGACAGGATCATGGGCACTGGCAGCGTCGAGTAGCTGCCGCCCAATCGTTGGGCTAGCATGCGGCATATCTCCGGTGAATCCGTCATGGGATTGGTCGGCGACAGGGAGCCGATCATCTGCACGACCTTGGACTTTGCCCAGTTTTGCAGGGGAACTTCACGAACCGTGTAGGCGACCGCGTTGCCATTGGAGACGGTTATCAAAGAGTCGGGTCTGGTCTGCTCAACCAGGAGAGCCGCCGCGCTTCGGGGTACGACATCATACCCGGTGCATCCTTGGGGTGGCTCCGAGACCCGAGCGCAACGGAGGTTGAATTGTCGGATCAACCTGGACTCCAGGTCTTCAAGCCGTTCCAGTGGATTCTCAATGGAGATCTTCACCAGTCCTCGCTCTTGGGCCTCCTTCAGCATCCGGGAGACGGAGGGACGGGAATAGCCTGTCTCTGTGGCGATCTGGGACTGCAGCATGTGGTCCTGGTAGTACATGCGGGCTACGCGAAGAAGCAGCTGGACCCGCTTGCGGGCATCCGAACTGGTCATCATCTGTAAATCGCTGAACATATGTACATTTTATCAGAATCAATGAAAAACTGCTTATCTGCTCCTGAAGGTCGAAAAATACTTGTTTTCAAGGGTAAGAATGCGATCTATATGCGTTTGAACTCGTAGTTCAAGTACATATGTTCATCAATATCCTTGTTGTTTATTGACTGCTCACATAGTCTGTCTCCTGTCAAAGGCACCGAATGGAAAAGCCTAAAGACCGGTGCCGCGAAGTCGCAGAGCACAAACAACAAAGGAGTTCACATGGCATTCGCACGAACCATTCTGGGTGATGTCGATCCGAGCACGCTTGGCGTAGTCAACAGCCACGACCATCTGATCCGGGTGGGAGCCGGTGAGGTCTACCTGGATAAGGACCACCAACTGGATTCAGTCGAGAAGGCAGAGACCGAGGCCGGCTATTTCGCCAAGGCCTCGCTGAACTGGAGCAAGCAGGGCGGCACCGTGGTGGATATGTGCCCCATCAACTGCGGCCGTGACATCGAGAAGCTGGCCGAGGTGGCCCGCTCGGTGGAGAACCTGCAGATCATAGGGGCCACCGGCTTCCACCGTGAGCATGTCTACCTGGAGACCCAGTCCCACTGGATCAACCGCTACAGCGTGGATCAGATCGCCGACCTGGTCATCGCCGATATCCGTGAGGGCATCGACCGCAACGACTACACCGGCCCCCTGGTGGATCGCAGCCCCTATAAGGCAGGTGTTATCAAGATCGGCACTGCTTACGGCGAGATCACGCCCTTCGAGCACAAGTGCATGGAGGCTGCCGCCAAGGCGGCCATCGAAACCGGCGCTCCCATCAACACGCACACCACCTATGGAACCTGTGGTCTGGAACAGGCCCAGACCCTGATTGGACTGGGGGTCCCCGCCGACCAGATCGCCATCGGCCACATCCAGCGCAATGCCGATGTCTACTACCTGGAGGAGATCCTGGATCTGGGCGTTTACCTGGAAATCGACGGCACCAACAGGATCAAGTATCAGCCCGATTCCAACAGGATGATGGAGCTCAAGGCTTTCAAGAAAGACGGCTACGAGGACCGTATCCTCCTAGGCACGGACTCGGGCAAGCGCTCCTACCAGAAGGTCTACGGCTCTGTGAGTGGCGTGGACTACAACCCGGCAGTGGACGGCCCCCGCATGATCGCTGAAGGCTTTGATCCCGACTACGTGGACAAGCTGCTCATCCGCAACGCCCACAACTTCTTCTCCTTCCGTAAGGAGGCCTGAGCGCGATGGCAGCAGACAAGACCCTGGAACGCCCCCAGCTGCAGATCGCGCTGGACACCTTTGATATGCCCTCGGCCCTGAGGCCTCTGAATGCGGCCGTGAGCCAGGTGGATGTCATCGAGTGCGGAACCGTCCTGATCATCGCCGAAGGGCTGAGATCCGTGCGCGAGATCCGTGCCCTCTATCCCAATAAGACCATCCTGGCGGATGTCAGGATCGCCGAGGCCGGTGCGGTCATCTCCCGCGCCTGCTTCGAGGCGGGTGCCAGCTGGGTCTCGGTGGTCGCCGGGGCCAGCATGACCACGGTCGAACAGGTGGTGAAGGTGGCCCAGGAGTCCGGCGGCGAGGTCCAGATTGAGCTGGGCGAAACCTACGATCCCGAACAGGCGCGCGAATGGCGGCGACTTGGAGCCACCCAGGTCATCGTCCACCGTTCTCGTGATGCTGAAGCGGCCGGAAAGCTGACCTGGGGGGAGGACGACAAGGACCGCATCCGTCAGCTGCATCAGATGGGCTTCAAGGTCACTGTGACCGGCGGGGTCACGGCCAAGGACCTGCCCTTCTTCCAAGGAGTTCCCGTTGGAGTGGTGATTTCGGGTCGCGGCATTGTCAAGGCTGACGACCCCCTGGCCGCTGCGACCGAGCTGCGGGAGACCATTGGCAGGGTGTGGCCGCAATGAGTGGCAGTGTCACCCTGGGCATCTATGAGAAGGCCCTGAAGTCCCCCGCCGAGCCGGATGATTGGGATGCGTTCATGTCCCAGGTGGTGGCCGATGGGTTCACCTTTATGGATCTGTCCATTGACGAAAGCGACAAGCGGATGGCTCGCTTGGACTGGACGGCTGCCCAGGCTTCCGCCTTCCGTCAGGCCGCTGACCGCCAGGGCGTCCGGGTCGGAGGGATCTGCCTGAGCTGCCACCGCAAGGTGGGCCCCGGCTCCGCCGATCCGGCTGTCCGCCGTCAGGCCTATGAGATCTTCCTCAAGGCGATCGATCTGGCTCATGAGGCGGGCATTCCCCTGATCCAGGTAGCTGGTTACTACGCCTACTACGAGGACCCTGATCCTGACCAGCGCGCCAGGTATGTGGAGGTTCTGGCCAGGGCGGCTGAGTATGCGGCCCAGGCCGGCGTCATGCTGGGTATAGAGAATGTGGACGGCAATGACATCACCTCCATCACCAAGGGTCTGTCCATCTGCGATCAGGTCGGGTCCTCCTGGCTGAGCATGTACCCGGATATCGGCAACCTTTATGAGCAGGAGCTGGATGCCGTGGCTGAGCTCAGGGCTGGAGCCGGCAGAATGCTGGCCATCCACGTCAAGGATGTGCTCCCAGGGCAACCCCGTCGCATCACCATGGGCGAGGGCTGTGCCGACTTTCCTGTGGCTTTCGCCGAGCTGGCCCGGCAGTCCTGGTCGGGGCGGATCATGCTGGAGATGTGGAACGATGATTCGGACCAGGCCGATCAGATCGTCATGAATGCAAGGGAGAAAGTGGAAACCTGGTTGCGAGGGGCCGACATAGATGTGCTCGATCCCAAAGGCTGAGGTAAAGGTCGCAGCCGTCACGGTTGCGACCCGGGGGTGGTTGTGCCGGTCCTCCACCCCCTTGGCATCGGCAGGGAGGCAATGATGCCAGCGGTCGCCCTTGATGGGTCGACCCGATCGGTGCGAGTTTGAATGTGACAGGTCGTAATACGGACTGAAGCGGACGTCGTGGTCCATCCTAGAAAAGCGACCGTGTAGACAAGGAGCAAGTGATGGCAGAACATGCATATGACCTTTCGACCATAGGAGAGGGGCAGATCAGGCTCACGGTCAGGAGGGGGGAGCGGCTGATGAACGCCCGGTCGGTCCTGATGAATCCCGCCTGTTCCGAGGCCAATGTGGCTGGAGTCCTAGCCCAGCTTCAGCGCAGGACCCTGTGGACCTCCTCACTGCCAGAGGGGGACTTGGGCGAATACGTCCTGAGCGAGTACAGGTCCGTGGGCGTTGACCTGAGCACCATGGTCCGCAAGCCGGCCAGCCGGATCGCCCTCTACTTCATGGAGCCGGGCGAGCCCCCTATGCCGGCCAACGTCATCTATGACCGCGAGTACACCCCCTTCAGATCGACGGGGATCGATGATTACGACTGGGACCGGATGCTGGACACCCGCCTGCTTTTCCTGACCGGGATCACGGCGGCCCTGACCGATACCACAGCCCAGGTGGTGACCTATGCGGCCGAACAGGCGGACAAGCGCGGCATCGACATCGCCCTTGACGTGAACTTCCGCAGCAAGCTCTGGACCGGTGACCAGGCCAGAAAGGTCCTGGAGCCCATTGCCCACAAGGCCCGCATTCTCTTCTGCTCCATCAAGGACGCCAAAAGCGTCTTCGGCATCGAGGGGACCGGCGAGGAGGTTTGCGAACAGCTCTACCAGCGCTTCGGCAACGAGTACATCGTTTCCACCAATCACCTGGATGGTCCTTACCTGAGGACCTCCAAAGGAATCAAGAAATACGTCACCACCACGGTTCCGGTGGTGGACCGTCCCGGCGCCGGGGACTCCTTCGTGGCTGCCACTCTCCATGGCTTCCTCTCCGATGATGTGGAGTGCGGTGTCAGATGGGGGCAGCGGGCCGCCGAGTACGCCCTGACGCATATGGGCGATCTGACCCGTATCCGCGCCCAGGAACTTGATATTCCGCTGGGCGGGGATATCAATCGCTGACCGTTCCTTCACGATCCAGGCCCGTCGCAGCCTTCTCCAAGGTCGGAGAAGGCGGCCTGGATCCTCAGGTCAGACCATACCGGGGTCGGGCCGCCATCATCATGATCATCCGAGAAAGAAAAGCAACCCATTATGAGCGATACACATGTCACACAGGCCGGAGAGCTGCTGACCGCTTACGAGCAGATAGACTCTCGTCCCCTGACCGGACATCAGAAAAGCATCATCGGCCTGGCCATAGCCGGCAACATATCCGAATTCTTCGATATGTTCCTGATCGGTTTCGTGGTCTCCCTCCTGACTTCGGCCTGGCACCTGACCGGGGTCTCCGCAGGAATCATCCTGGCCTGCTCCGGGCTGGGCACAGTCATCGGATCCATCCTCTGGGGGCGTTTGGCCGATCGCTTCGGCCGCAAGCATGCCTTCCAGTGGTGTGTCCTCTGCTTCGTGGTCTTTACGGCCCTGTCGGTCTTCCTGCCTGACGGTGCCTGGATCCTGCTGGCCATCCTGCGCATAGGCGTGGGCATCGGCGTAGGCGGCCTTAACATTATCTCCATTCCCTACGTCCAGGAGTTCGTCCCGACCAGGCAACGCGGCATGCTCTCCGGCTTGGCCTCGGTCTTCATTCCTATGGGTCTGCTCCTGGGATCCGTCTCGCAGAGCCTGATCGGCGACAATTGGCGCGTGCTGGTGGCCCTGGGCGTTATCCCCGTCCTCCTTCTCTTCTGGCTGGCGACGGTGCCTGAGTCCCCCCGTTTCTACCAGAGTGTGGGACGTGACGACGATGCCCGCAAGGCCTTGGCCTGGGCTCTGGAGCTTCCTGTGGACCAGGTCGGTGCCCTGCCCGAGGTTGAGCAGGAACAGAAGGCCAGCTATCGTCTGCTCTTGTCCAAGCATTTGAAGCCGCTGGTCATCATTTCTGTCGGATCCTTCTGCTTTATTCTGGGTTCCTTCGCCATCCAATCCTGGGGTCAGACGCTGATGAAGGATGCCTTCGGTTTTTCAACGCAAATGGTGGCCTACCTGTTCATGGGCGTCTCCGTGGCCGACTGCATAGGCAGATTCGGCTCTGCCTGGCTGGCTGACATCATCGGCCGGCGTTGGACCATGTTCTCCTTCGGCATCATCGGGGCCCTGGGTTGCTTCTATGCAGCTTTCTTCCACAATTCCGGCTGGCAGTTCTACATCGCCGTCCTGGTCATCATGACCTTCGCAGACGGCGTCTTCGGCATCCTCAACGCTTTCGGTGGCGAGCAGTTCCCCAACGATGTTCGCTCTACCGGACTGGGATTGGGATACGGCATCGGTGCCACAGCCAAGATAGTAGGCCCTATATTCATGGGGCTCCTGGTGGGCGGCGACTATGTCTCCCAGCACATCAACATCGGCGTTGTCACCACGGCATTCACCTTCTTCGGTGTCTGCCTGGTCATCGGCGCTGTTATATACCTCTTTGCCCAGGAGACCAAGGGCAAGGATCTGGAAAGCCTGTGAGGACGGGCAGCAGGGTCTGCGCACACAGGTAAGCAAACCGGGCCGGCTTTTCACAGGGAGGGTCGGCCCCATATTGGGAATGGTGGTGGTTCTTATGACGTCCTTGGCTGATTTTCCTGATGAGGTACGTGTTGAAGTGGGGCTGGTCCGTGAGCATGTTGCCGCCCTGCATGACCAGCTGATCAAGTGGGGGCTGGTGGTGTGGACGGCCGGGAACGTCTCGCAGCGTCTGCATTCGGCCGACTTGCTGGTGATCAAGCCGTCCGGGGTGCGCTATGAACAGTTGACGCCGGAATCAATGGTGGTTACGGATCTGGAAGGGCATGTGGTGGACGGATCTGCCGCCCCCTCCTCGGATGTGTTTTCACATGCCTACATCTACCGGCATATGCCTGAAGTGTTTGGCGTGGTGCATACGCATTCGACCTTTGCGACGGCCTTTGCTGCAGTGGGCCGGTCAATTCCATGCGTATTGACGATGATGGGTGACGAGTTCGGTGGTCCGGTGCCGGTGGGGCCCTTCGCCCTGATCGGTTCAGACCAGATAGGTCGTGGGGTGGTCGAGACCCTGGCGGAACATCCGGGCAGCCCTGCGGTGCTCATGCGCAATCACGGCCCCTTCACTGTCGGTGCTGATGCTGAGGCTGCGGTTAAGGCGGCGGCGATGACGGAGGAAGTGGCGCGTACGGTGTGGGCTGCCGAGCAGATCGGTACGCCAGTGCCCCTGTCCGACGAGGATGTGGCGAGTCTGAACGACCGTTACCAGCACGTGTACGGCCAGCACTGAGGCTGAATACGATACCTCGCCCCGACAGGTGAGCGTCAACAGTGCAGGTGCTCGCCGTGGCAGATTCGAATTAGACTGGAGACCATGACCAGATCTTCCCAAGAAGTGCAGCGGCAACTGGATCGGATCGTGGCCCTGGGCTATCCGGATGTGGCGGACATCAGCGCAGCCGCTTTCAGAGCCTTGGCCCAGCCCCTGATCTCTGCGCTGGAGTCCACTGAGCTGGGCGAGCAGATTCTGCTCATTCCTACCAGGGAGCTGGTCTCGCCCGAGTCGCTGATCGCCCGGACCAGCATCAATCGCATGGCGGGCTTCACCACCATGCCTCCGCGCGACATCGCCAGCTTCCTGCCCCAGAACGGGTTCGAGCCGCCCGAGGGACCCTTCTACATTGTCCTGGAGCCGCACACCGGCACCTGCTATACCAACCGAGAACCGGACGTAGCACGTAAGCTGATAGACTCCGACGACCGGCTCCCTCTGACCTTGGAGGAGGGGCTGGCCATCGCCACCCAGCATCCCGATTGGCTGGCGGTCAAGAATGGCTTCAACCTGCTGGGTTCCTACAGCGCCGACGGGCGCGTGCCCAGCATCTGGATGAGTCAGAACGCACCCCGTCTGGGCTCGGTCTGGCCCAACTCGCGCCACACCTGGCTGGGCAACGCCTACTGCGAGGGCCGCCGCGGCGTCTCCCTCTTCCAGTGAGCGCTCTGTCAGTGCTTGCATCGTGTGGTGTTTGCAACTTGGGCGACCATGCGAATCATGCCGGACTCTGTGCGCTCGCCATCCTCTGAGTCGGAATGCGGACCCGCACCGCATATCCCGGCTCTCCTCCGGTAGGATAATGGCACCCCCGGTACGCTTTCGGTCTGCCCAAATACCTATGCCGGGTGATATGTGGTTTTCGACGAACGAAAGAAGGAGGAGAGATGGATCAGGATTGTGCATCCGTGTTTGATCTTGCGGCCCAGGCCGCGGCGTCCAATGGAGGGAACAACGACCTGCTGCTGCCTCCCCCCAGGTTCGTGGGTTCGCCGCAAAAGCCCAGCGCCATGCCCTACAACAAGTATGTGGCCTACAACAAGCAGGTCCCCTTTGACTATCCGCAGCGTACCTGGCCGGGCAAGACCCTGAAGCGGGCGCCCCGCTGGTGCTCGGTGGATCTCCGTGACGGCAACCAGGCACTGGTCGACCCCATGGATTCCGAGCGCAAGCTGAGATTCTGGAATCTGCTGATTTCCATGGGCTTCAAGGAGATCGAGGTGGGCTTCCCCTCGGCCTCCGAGACCGATTACGACTTCATCCGCTTGTTGATAGAACGCGAGCTGATTCCCGACGACGTGACCATCGTGGTCCTTACCCAGGCCCGCGAGCACCTGATTCGCCGTACATATGAGGCCCTGCGTGGGGCCAAGCGGGCTGTGGTCCACTTCTACAACTCGGTTTCGGTCCTGCAGCGGGAAGTCGTCTTCCACAAGGACAAGGCCGGTATTAAGAAACTGGCCACCGATGCCGCCGAACTCTGCCGCTCCCTGGAGGCCGATGCCGGGGGCGCTGATCTTTCCTATGAGTACTCGCCCGAGTCCTTCTCCGGTGCCGAGCCCGAGTATTCTCTGGAGGTCTGCAACGCGGTCATCGACGTGATCCGGCCCACGCCGGAGCATCCCATGATCATCAATCTGCCCAACACCGTGGAGATGACCACCCCCAACGTCTTCGCCGATGAGGTGGAGTACATATCCACCAACCTCAAAAACCGGGATGCGGTGGTGCTTTCCCTGCACCCCCACAACGACGAGGGCATGGCTGTTGCCGCCACCGAGCTCAGCCTGCTGGCCGGGGCCGACCGGGTGGAGGGATGTCTGCTGGGCAATGGCGAGCGTACCGGCAATGTTGACATTTGCACGGTGGGGCTGAACCTGCTGGTCCAGGGGATCGATCCCCAGCTGGACTTCTCCGATATGCCCGGCATCCGTCGGACGGTGGAGTACTGCAATCAGATCGCCGTCTCCGAGCGGCACCCCTATGCGGGCAACTTCGTCTTCACGGCCTTCTCCGGCTCTCATCAGGATGCCATCAAGAAGGGACTGGATGCCCGGCAGCAGGCGGCTTTGCGTGCCAATGCCAACCCCGATGACTTCCTCTGGCTGGTGCCCTACCTGCCCATCGACCCCAAGGATGTGGGCGGCAACTATGAGGCCATCATCCGGGTCAACTCCCAGTCGGGCAAGGGCGGCATGGCCTACCTGCTCAAGGCCAACCATCATCTGGATCTGCCCAAGCGCCTTCAGGTGGAGTTCGAACGGCTGGTTCAGGACTATGCCGACAGGACCAAGCACGAGGTCAAGGATGCCGATATCTGGCGGCTCTTCAAGGATGAGTACCTGCCCGTCGAGGCCGGGGGAAGCGTGGTCGGCGGCGAGTCCATGGCCGATCAGCGTGATGAGACCCTGCATCAGTGGGGACGTTTCAAGTTGCTGAATGTGGCAGTCACCTCCGGCGAGGACGGCTCCGACACCGTGCTGGATGCCACCCTGCTGGACCGAGGACTTGCCCCAGGCGATCCTGAGGAGCGCCGTCGTGTTCAGGGGCATGGGAACGGCCCGATTGCGGCCTTCCTGGATGCACTCAAGTCCTTGGACCAAACCGTCTCCGTCCTGGATTACGCCGAGCACGCCATGACCGCCGGCACGGATGCTCTGGCGGCTTCCTATGTGGAATGCCAGGTGGGCGAACCGGCCAGGTCCCGGGTGATCTGGGGCGTGGGCATCGATTCGTCCATCTCCACCAGCTCCCTCAAGGCCATTATCTCGGCGCTCAACCGCTTCCAGCGCGGCTAGAGGTCATAGGGGGTAGACCCCCCCCTGTCAATCTTGCGGTCCGATCGGGACGCAGTCGATCTGTTCAGATCAGACCGGGTTGTCCGGACAGACCTACTGCTGGGATGACTCTGACTCGGAATTGCCATCGGTGGTTCCGCTGTTGCCGCCCTCGGCCCCGCCTCCATTGCCTGAGCCCGAACCGCTTCCGGCTCCTGATTCCTCCTGCGGGGTTGTTCGCTGCTGGTTGCGTCGCTGAGGCACGTATTCATAATTGTAGTTACGCTTGGGCATATAGGAGTAGCTCTGCTTATACCCGGTGCCCCAGCTGCCGTCCGGTCCGCCGATCTTGCCATGGTCCTCGGCCGCAGGGAAGCGCTCCACCGGGCTGTTGCCCAGGGCCGACTTCATGTACTGGGTGAACAGCTGGACCGGATAGAACTCGTTCTGGTATACATCAGGTACCTTGAGGGCGCTGCCGTCCTCCCCTTGGTTCCAGACAGCGAAAGTGGTCAGAAGCGAGGGAGTGAATCCGATGAAGGAGATGGCAGTCTGGTCGTTGGCTGTGCCTGTCTTGCCAGCGATGGGCCGACCCAGGGAACGTGCATAGGACGCAGTGCCGTACTGAACCGTAGTGGTCATGGCTTTCTGCAGCAGGGCCACTTGGTCGGCGTTGAAGACTTGGTCCGACTGGATAGCCGCCGTGTAGAGCTCCTGATCTTTGGTGTCCTTGACTTGGGCTACCAGATGCAGCAAGGGTCGCTTGCCCTCGTTGGCCAGAGTGGCGTATCCCTGTGTCACGTCATAGACCGAAAGGGCATCCAGACCCAGGGTGTCGAAGGTGGTCGTGTCGTCGATCTTGCCGGTAATGCCAGCCGTGTGGGCCAGCTGAGCCGTTTTCTGCGAGGTCACGTGCTCGCCCAGGTCCATGAAGACCGTGTTAACCGAATTGGCGAAGGCCGAGTAGAGGTTGATGTACCCATAGCTGACCTGCCCGGCGTTGGCAACGGATTTGCCCACGCTGGAGAAAGTTCGAGGAGAGTTCCCATTGAAGACCGTGTTGAGACTGACTCCATCCTGGATGGCTCCTAACAGGGTGTAGGCCTTCATCGTCGAACCCACTTGGAAGTTAGCCTGGTCCACGTTATTGAGTTGGTGGGTGAGGTAGTCGTCCCCGGCGTACAACGAGATGATGGCACCAGTTTTGGGGTCGACCGAGAGCCCCCCGGTCTGCAGGGTGGGAGGCTGATTCTTATTGCCGGTGGTCGGGCTGGCCACCTGGAACATGAGATCCTGCTTATCCTTTTGGATGGTAGTAATGATCCGGTAGCCGCCTGTATCCAGATCGTCCGCGGTAAAGGGAGCCTTTTTACCGGAGGACAGCTCGTTGCGGACCATGCGTAGCAGGTAGCCGTTGGGTCCCTGGTAGACGTTCTCCGGCGAGTATTTGATGGTCTGCGGCATCTGGGCACCGACCCGATCTTTGTGGCTGATGTAGTGGTCCTCCTCCATGATGCCCAGCACCCGGTGGAAGCGTGATTCGGCCTGTTTGGGGTTGACCGCTGGATCCCAGGAGGCCGGCGCAGGAATGATGCCAGCCAACATGGCCGACTCGGGCATGGTCAGGTCCTTGGCATCCTTGCCGAAGTAATTCTGGGCGGCGGCCTGGATCCCGTAGGCGCCGCGGCCGAAGTAGATGGTGTTCATGTAGTTGCACAGGACCGTGTCCTTGCTCTCGGTCCTGGAGATCTTCAAAGAGAGGATGGCCTCGCGCAGCTTGCCCTTGTAGGAGGTGGTCTCACCCAGATAGTAGCGCTCAGCGTACTGCTGGGTGATGGTGGATCCGCCCTGCCGGGTGCCCTTGGTCACGTTGTTGAGCAGGGCCCGACCGATGCCCTTGAGGTCGATGCCGTTGTCTTTATAGAAGGAGCGGTTCTCCGAAGCGACGACTGAATTGCCCACATACTTGGGCAGGACAGCGCAGTCGATGATTTCCCGGTTCTGGTCGGCATAGGTTCCAATGGGGGTGGTGCCGTCCGCATAGTAGACCGTGGTCTTTTGCGCTAGCGCTTGCTTTTCCGGTGGGATGATTTCAGTGGTCAGATACAGGTACGCGAAGGCCGCCGCTCCGGCGACCAGCACCAGTCCCAGCAAAGCCAGGGTCCACTTAAGCACACGATGCGACTTGCGGGGTCGTCCGCGACGGGGGCCGCCGCCACGAGGATTCCGGTCGGCATGCCGCGAGGTGAGCCTGTCGGTGCGATTCCTGCCGCCGCGCGTCCCGGATCGGGTCCTGCGTGAGGGCGAGGTCGAACTGACTGAACGAGTCTGATTGGCCATGCCAACCACGCTATCCGGCAGGGCTGAAAACTGTTCGACCTAGGGCTGAACGTTCATCATTTTCGTACGTTTGTGCCCAGCTCGAAGCGAGTTCTGCTACTGAGTGCGAAGATACGGTTTAATTCCATTCATGCTTTCCATCGGGAGAAGGTATGCTTAAGTTGGAATAACTCAGTAAATCAGAGGAGTTTGTATGAGCATCCGTGTAGCTATAGCGGGCGTGGGCAACTGCGCTTCCTCGCTGGTACAGGGAGTCGAGTATTACAAGGACGCCAAGGATGATGACAAGATCCCCGGCATCATGCACGCCAATTTCGGCGGCTACCGAATTCGTGACGTGGAGTTCGTGACCGCCTTCGATGTGGATTCACTCAAGGTTGGCAAGGACTTGAGCGAGGCCATCTTCGCCTCGCAGAACAACACTTACAAGTTCTGCGACGTTCCCAACAAAGGCGTGGAGGTGCTGCGCGGGCCGACCGGTGACGGGTTGGGTGAGTACTACAGCAAGATGATCACCGAATCGGACGCCGAGCCTGTTGATGTGGCCCAGGTTTTGCGCGACAAGAAGGTCGATGTACTGGTCTCCTACCTGCCCGTCGGCTCTGAGCAGGCTGACAAGGCCTATGCCACCGCTGCCATCGAGGCAGGGTGCGCCTTCGTCAACTGCCTGCCCGTCTTCATCGCCTCCGACCCCGAGTGGGCCCAGAAGTTCCGCGATGCCGGCCTGCCCATCGTAGGCGACGACATCAAGAGCCAGGTGGGCGCCACTATCACACACAGGGTCATGGCCCGCCTCTTCGAGGATCGCGGCGTGCGTCTGGACCGCACCTACCAGCTGAACGTGGGGGGCAACATGGACTTTATGAACATGCTGCAGCGCTCTCGTCTGGAATCCAAGAAGGTTTCCAAGACCCGTGCCGTTACCTCTATCGTTCCTCATGATATGGATCCCCACAACGTCCACATCGGTCCCTCTGACTACGTGGCTTGGCTGGATGACCGCAAGCTGGCCTTTGTGCGTCTGGAAGGCACCACCTTCGGCGATGTTCCTCTGAATCTGGAGTACAGGCTGGAAGTCTGGGATTCACCTAACTCGGCCGGCATCGTCATCGATGCCCTGCGTGCCGCCAAGATCGCCCTGGACCGCCACCTGGCCGGCCCGGTGCTGGCCCCCAGCTCCTACTTCATGAAGTCCCCCGCCGTCCAGCATGAGGACAACGAGGCCCGTCAGCTGGTCGAGGATTACATCGTCGGCAAGGTGGAGAGCGACGAGAGCGCTTTGGATGCCGATGTCAAGGCCGCCAAGGAGAACGGCAAGGACGTCTGGCACGCCTGAGTAGAACTCAGTCGGGCACTGTCAGGCGCTTGATATAAGCCTGTGGGCGACCTCTTTCGGGGGTCGCCCACAGGCTTATATGGTTGGATCGTAGATTCGAATCGGCGGATTACAGGCATAGTGCCCAATCCGCCGATTGCTGCTGCTAACTCTCAGGCATGGCCAAGTCAAGCACATTCACTGAGGCTGGATCCAGACGGACTGTAATTTCACGTCCTTCGGGAATGTCCGAGACGTCGACCTGGCGAGCCCTTACTTGGTCTGGGTCGGATCGGGTATTGCAGGCATGCGGATCCTCCGCTGAAAGGCTTTGCATGCCCGCCGGACGCACAGGCTCGGGCAGGGTCAATGTCGCTTCGCCGGCAGAGGCCATGTCGGCGTTAACCAGGTCCACCATGATGTGCCCGTCCTTGACCGAGGCAAAGACGTGCAGGGACGGGTTGCCGGCCTCTGGCAGGCTTTGGATCGCACGGGCCCCTTGATGGCACCGGTACATCATGAAGACATCGTAGTTGGGGGTCAGGATGGTGTCTTCGTTTTCGGTCAGGATCAACGAGTTGAGAACGTTCAGGGTCTGAGCATTGCAGGCCATGGACACCTTGTTGCACCTGGACTGGAGGATATCCAGCGTCAAGGCCGAGGTGACCGCGTCACGCATGGTCACCTGCTGCCGGAGCGCCGGACGAGCCGTGAAGGCATCGCCATGCCAGTTGCCCCATTCGCCCATGACCAGATCGACCTTTGTCAGCCTGGAATCCATGGTGCTCTCAGGGTGGGGCATGGTGGCCAGGCAGGCCTGCATTAGATTCCACTGCTGGTCGATGACCTCACCGAGCTCAAGGGCGCCTCGAATCACCCGATCCCAGCCAACCTGATCAAATTGGGTAGAAGTGTCGTCGGCGTGGTCGATGTTCCAGTTGTAGAAGTGCAGGTCGTAGGCGGCGATGGGCGGCTGGCGGTACTGGGCCAAAGCCTGGAAGAAGTCCCTGGTCCAGCGCACCCGTTCCATAGGCTTATTTCCGTCTGGGCCGCAGGCGATGGGCCGGATCATCGGGGACTGGTCCCCCTTCTCGGCGAAGGTGGGCATGGCCGAGGCGAACATCCGATAGCGGTCCGCATACATGGACGGGGTCATCGTCCCCCCGCCGGCCCAGGGCTCGTTCCCCAGCCCCCAGAACTTCACCCCATAGGGGGAGGGGTGGCCGTTGGTGGCTCGCATGGCTGACATGGCTGTGCCCGATGGACGGTTGCAGTACTCCATCCAGTCGCGCATTTCGGTCACGGATCCGCTCAGCATGTTCACGTTGATCCAGGGTTCAGCGCCAACGGCCTGGCAAAGTCTGAGGAATTCGTCGGTACCGAAACCATGCCCGTCAGGCTGGTAGGTGCCGAAGTTCTCATTATATCCCACCGGACGCTGGTTGCGGGGCCCAACCCCCTGACGCCAGTGGTAGGTGTCGGCATAGCAGCCGCCGGGCCAGCGTAGCAGGGGAGGCTTCAGCGCTTTCAGGGCTTTGATGGCGTCCGTGCGGATGCCGTCGATATTCGGGATGGAGGAATCCGTGCCAACCCATAGTCCTTGATCGATGCATTCGCCGAGGAATTCGATAAACTGGCCGTGCAGGTAGGGGCTGATGGTGCCGGTAGTCAGGCGCGGGTCGATGTGGATGCTCACTGTTTGAACTCCTTACTTGATGGTGTGGATGCGGCTGATGAAGATGCAGGCCAGCAGCACCAGGACGATGGCGGTGGGGAAGACCAGCTGGTAGGACTTGGTTACCGAGACGATCAGCGATGTCACCATGGGCCCCACCATCTGGCCTAGGGTGGTGGCGATGTTGAGGATGCCCAGATCCTTGCCGGCCTCCTCGGCGTTGGGCAGAACGTCAACGTTAAGCGCCTGGTCGACCGATCCGTACATGCCGTAGCCGAAGCCGCCGATGGCGGTGAACAGGATCATGCCCAGGGGGCTATGGGTGATCCAGGGCATGGCATAGCCCAGAGCCAGAAGCAGGCTGGCGATGACCACGGGCATCTTCCTGCGGCCCATCTTGTCGGAGATCGGGCCTGCACCCAGGGCGGCGATCATGGAGACCACAATCAGAACCAGGGACATGGTCGACATGGTGGCCGCCGAGTCTTTGACGGACTGGCCCATATAGTCCTGGAGGATGAAGAGCTGGTAGTTGAGGATCATGTAGTAGCTGAATAGGAGCAGGGAACGTCCCACGAAGGCCATCCAGAAGTCGGGCGCGTGACGAGGCGGGCGGAAGGATTCCATGATGGAGCGCAGGCTGCTGCTCAAAGCGGGCATGTCCTTTGAGGAGGGTTCCTTGGGCCAGATGACTACCGTGACCAGTCCAGCCACGCCCATGACTATGCCGGACATGATCCAGCCTGGGATCTGCATGGTGATGAACCGGGCGCCGACCAGCGTGCCCAGTGAGTTGCCCACCAGATTGCCTGCCGAGATGAATGCTGACATGGTGGCTCGCTGTGATTCGGGAACACGGTCGGACAGGGAGGCGACCACTGGGGAGATCATCATGTTCAGGCCGACCATAGCAAGGCAGTAGAAGATGCCGATGGTCCAGACGTTGGCAATGACGCCCATAAGGAAGAGCGAGACGCCGGCTATAAGGCCGCCGGAAACGACCCAGGGGGTTCTGCGGCCGAAGATGGAACGGGTCCTGTCGGACAGGTTGCCCACGATTAGGTTGGACACCAGGGATGTCAGGGCCGTGGTAGCGTTGAAGACCCCGGATATGGCCACCTTGGACCCTGGAGCGATGTCGGTCAAGCGTTGGGGCAGCAAGACCGAGGCGACGATGGACAGGGCCATCATCCAGAACAGATTGAAGATGAAGAAAGCAATGCAGTATCGGCTTTTAGCTGCGGTGCCGAGTTCCTGCCCGCCTGCTGAATCGGTTTGTGTCACTATCCAGCTCCCTTTCTTTTGGTGCGTCTGTGCACAGTGGGGAAGCGCCGTGCTTCCCATATTGTTTTATATATTATAAATATGAAATAAGCAAGAAGGCGGGTGCTTGCGGGCGGTTTCCGCCTTGCGGACGGTCTGGAGAAAGGGGGCTATGCAGGTCCTATGACGGTTTGACAGTCAACGGTATGATGATCTAGATGAGTGCGAACAGGAAGATCGAGAACAATGTAGGCGGAGAGCAGGTCGACCGCCTTCCTGGGCGTCCCATCGGCGCCCGCCGGCGGATGGCCCCGGATGAGCGTCGCAGACAGATAGCCCAGGCCGCTGCCCAGATGATCGCCTACTACGGCACTTATGGCGTTTCCATGCAGGCCATAGCGAACGCTGTCGGCCTGACTCTGCCGGGATTGCGTCATTATGTCCGCACGCGCGAGGAGCTGCTCTCCCTGGTCATCCAGGTCTACTACGACCAGGATTCCTTCACCTTTGGGTCCAAGCCCGGCGAACGTGATGAGCTGGTCATCGGTCTAGACCAGAAAGGTCGTCCTCTCTATTCGCTGCCGGGCTACCTGCGGAGTCTGGTCCAGGGAAACGCCGAGCGCATGGTCCTGGTCATGCTTTTCATGCATCTGGCCGTAGAGGCTCATGATCCGGCTCATCCTGCACACGAGTACTACCGAAATCGACATGTCCGGATGATCGACTTTATGGACGGGATTCGTTGGAAGCTGCCTGAGCCCTATCAGGATCGGCCGGCCTTCCATCGGCTGGTCAGAACCGTCTATTGCACCATGGACGGTGTGCAGATCCAAGCGTTGACCAACCCCGACGACGACCTGATCGCCCTTTGGACAAAAGCGGAACCCATTCTCTTCCCGTCGCCCCAGTGGGACGATTACCTCTAGAAGGTCGGCAGGAATTCGGTTCCGATTTCAGTCCTTGGCGTGGCCTACCAGGGGAGCGATCCGCCTGTCCCAGGCATCCAGGGCTGAATTGATGACCTGGTGCATGTCGTAGTAAGCGTAGGTGCCCAGGCGCCCGCCGAAGACCACCTTCGGCTGTTGGGTGGCCAGCTGCTTGTACTGGGTGTAGAGCGCCCGATCGCCATCCGTGTTGATGGGGTAGTAGGGCTCGTCGCCCTTGCCGGCGAAGCGGCTGTATTCCTCCCAGACCACGGTGCGCTCATGGTTCTGCCGGTCGTAGCGTTCGGGGTTGAAGTTCTTGAACTCGATGGCGCGGGTGTATGGTACGTCAGGATCGGAGAAGTTCATGACCGGGCAGCCGAAGTGGTCGTCCTCGTCGTAGCGGCGCTCCTTGAAGTCCACGGTCCGCCACTTGAGCTCGCCCAGGCGGTAGTCGAAGTAGCGGTCGACCGGGCCGGTGTAGACAACGGGGACCTGCCCCACCAGAGCATCCCGGTTCCAGGGCTGGGAGTTGTCGAAGAAGTCGGTTTTCAAGCTCACCTGGATGCGTGGGTCGTCGATCATCCTCTCGAACCAGGCTGTGTAGCCGTCCTTGGGCAGGCCCTCCCAGGTGTCCCTGAAGTAGTGGTTGTCGTAGTTGAACCGCACCGGAAGCCGCTTGATGATCGAGGCCGGCAGCTGGGAGGGGTCGGTCTGCCACTGCTTGGCCGTGTAGTTCTTGATGAAGGCCTCATACAGGGGGCGGCCGATCAGGGAGATGCCCTGGTCGTTCAGGTTGCCCGGGTCGGTTCCGGCCAGCTCGCCGGCCTGCTCCCGGATCAGTTCTCGGGCCTGCTGGGGGGTGTAGCGGGCGTGGAAGAACTGGTTGATGGTCCCCAAGTTGATGGGCAGGGGGTAGACCTCGCCCTTGTGGGTGGTGTAGACCCTGTGGGTGTAGTCGGTGAATTCGGTGAAGCGATTGACATAATCCCAGACCTTGCGGTTGGAGGTGTGGAAGAGGTGGGCCCCATACTTGTGGATTTCGGCCCCGGTTTCCTCGTCCATATAGGAGTATGCGTTGCCGCCTATGTGGTCGCGTACGTCGATGATTCGTACCCGGGCGCCGCTGTGCTCGACCGCCTGCTGGGCCACGGTCAGGCCAAAGAGCCCGGCCCCTACAACCACCAAATCCACGTCCATGTCAGCCATTCGTTTTCAGCCGTCCGTCCTTTGTTGTTGTGAAGTCGGGACTGTCTATCGCCAGGGCCCGGCCTGAGCTATGATCAGCCGCTTTGAGTGCGGCGATCCTATTGCTTACATGTTAGCGGACAGGCCCGGTCGGGAAAGCGGTAGGCAGCGATGTCGACTGAATGCGCACTTGGTTTGGATGGTTGAGGCTTGCAATGGACAAGTGGAGCCGATCTGCTACAATAGTGACTTGCTCTCACGTGGCGTTATGTCACCCAATCCCCCCAGGGCAGGAATGCAGCAAGGGTAAGTGGCCTCTGGCGGGTGCGTGGGAGTTTTCCATATTCGTCTTTTTGGCCATGGATTGGTCTGATGCCTTTCGGCATCAGCGGCATCCACTGTCATGCGGGAGGCAAGGGCGCGAACTATGACTTACCAGGAAATCCCGACTTCGGTATCGTTGTTCATCGAGCGGATTACCGATCTATGCGGGGTCAGGCATCCGGCTTGGGCCAAGGTTTTTCGGAAGGCTTTCGCTAAGACGCTTTCGACCACAGTCAGGAGGGAGAAGGACGGTACCACATTTCTGCTCACTGGAGACATCCCAGCCATGTGGTTACGGGACTCTACGGCTCAGGTGCGTCCCTATCTGGTCGTAGCCCGCGACGATGACGATATGGCCGCCATGATATCGGGCTTGGTCAGGCGGCAATTCGCCTACATCTGTATAGATCCATATGCTAACGCCTTCAATGAGACTCCTTCTGGTGCTGCCTGGGATCCGAATGATCGGACGGACTTCACTAGCCCGTGGCTCTGGGAGCGCAAATATGAGGTGGATTCCCTCTGCTATCCGGTTCAGCTCGCCTGGCTGCTCTACCGCAATACGGGACGGACGGACCAGTTCAACGCCGACTTCATCAATGGGGTCCACCGAATTTTGGATGTCTTCGAGCTGGAGCAGGACCACGCTCGCTCACCATACTTCTTCATCAGGAAGACTGATCTTTCTCAGGACACGCTGGCCGAAGATGGCCGCGGTCATCCGACGGCTCCGACAGGGATGACCTGGTCGGGCTTCCGCCCCAGCGATGATGCCTGCGCTTACAACTATCTTGTTCCCTCCAACATGTTTGCCGCTGTGGCTGTGGATCTTCTGAAACGAATCTTCACTGGCCCTTTGGATGATTCAGGTCTGGCGGACCGTGCGGACAAGCTCGGCTGCTCCATACATCTTGGCATTGAACAGTATGGAGTCACTAGGAATGCGTCCGGGAAAGCCGTCTATGCCTATGAGGTGGATGGGCTGGGCGGGGTGAGCATCATGGATGATGCCAATGTTCCCAATCTGATTGCGGCCCCTTATTTGGGATTCTGCCCCTATGACGAACCGATTTATCTTGAGACGCGGCGTACTCTGCTCAGCCCGGAGAACCCCTACTATTACGAAGGTTCCCAGGCCAGGGGAATCGGGTCCTCTCACACCCCGGTCGGCTATGTATGGCCTATGGCGCTGGCCATGGAAGGCTTGACGTGCAGGGACCATGATGAACAAGGCAGAATATTGGATGTCATGGTTCAAACCGATGCCGACACTCATCTGATGCATGAGGGATTCGATGTCGACAATCCGAGCAGGTACACCCGTCCCTGGTTCAGCTGGGCCAATATGATGTTCTGCGAACTTGTCATGGAGTATTTCGGCATCCGGGTCGAACGGTAGCTGTGTCGGCTCATGCCGTTGCTAGAGCGACTCGGCTGGGATCAGCCTGCCGATTCCGCGTTCCGCCAGGTATGCAGTGTCATTCGCACGATCCCGGTTGGTAAAGAGGAGGGATTCGCCCGAGGCTGCGTCTTTCATCCAAGCTTCGAAAATTCGCCCGCCAGGTGCGCAAGCACCACGAATTTGCGACATTCCCTTAGGGTCCGAGGGCAGAACGATGGCGACGCGATTACCGCTGGGCCGGTTCTGCCGACCATTCGAGAGGCTGTGGACCTCTTCGGCCAGACTGGAGAAGAGGCATCCGAGCTCCTTGACCCGTCCGTCCTGATCGATCAATCCCAAATCATACTCAAGTTCCGGGAAGTCAGCCAAGCCACGGTTCACGTCGTGGGAGCACCACCAAGTGATGCCGAACAGGTCGTCGGCCTGCGCCATCCTTCTGACGGATTCCTGCATGAAGGTCGGTGCCTGGGCGACGGTCATGACGTTGAGCGGGGCGCCGATCTCCTGGGCCCAAACCGGGCGGTGGGCTCGGTTCTCATATGCCTTGGCCAATTCGATCAGATAACGGCCATGGCTCAGACACTCTTGGCTGCCGGGTCCGTATTTGCTGATGACACCGTTGAATACCCAAGCATGGATCGTAGACAGGCTACCGATATGACCTTGCTGGATTGGGGTGAAGGCATGGCCGGGCAGGTACCAGACCGCATCATCCTCGCTATGGACCAGAATGCGATGGTCCTGCTCGGCGCGAGCAGCCAAAGGGCTGATCAAAGCATCAAGCCAAGCGTCGATCTGCTCGCTGGTCGCTGTCATACCCAGGGGATGGGCTGTTCCAAGGAACTGGTTGCACTCGTTACCCACTGTTATTCCTCGGAATCCGTCCAGGTCTTCCAGGCTCTGATAGACTTGAAAGATAAGGTCGGCGAGGGCATGAATGGTCTGTTCATCGGTGAATATGTTCCTGGCATGCCATGTGGTCACCCATGAAGGCAGGAAGTCGAAGCTCGACAGGTGTCCCTGAACCACGTCCACAAAAGAGTCAAGCCCGCGTTGCCCGGCTAGGTCGACCATATGGTGCAGGTCTTCTAGCCCTTTGTTGTTGATCAAGGTTCGGTTGGGCTGGAGGATCGGCCAGAGGGGGAAGACCCTGATGTGGTCTGCCCCCAAGGAGGCAATCTGATCCAGATCTCTGCCGATGGCCTGCCAGTCAGGGTCCAGCCAGGTATGGAACCATCCATGCGAGGGTGTGTAGTTGACGCCGAATCTCATCCCTGCTTACTCCTTGACTCCGCCGGTCTCCACGCCGTCGAAGAAGTACCGTTGGAAGGCCACAAAGAAGATGATGATAGGGACCAGAGCAATGACTGCGCCGGCTGCGATCAGTCGCGGATCAGTGACGAAGGCGCCCTTGAGCTTGTTCAGCCCTACAGTCAGGGTGTACTTGGACTCGTCCCCGATGACCACCAGAGGCCACATGAAGTCGTTCCATGCACCTACGAAAGAGAAGATGGCGACTACCATGGCCGTACCTCTGACCTGGGGCAGGCAGATGTGAATGAACCTCTGCCAAACATTAGCGCCGTCCACCTCGGCCGCCTCCTCCAGCTCGTGAGGGATCGAAGCGAATGCTGTCATCATGAGTAGAATGTTCATGGCTCCACACAGTCCGGGCAGGACGACTCCCAGCAGGGAGTTGTTCAGATGCAGCCCTCGAATGGTCAGGAACTGCGAGACCAGGACGGTTTCGCCGGGAATTAGCATGCAGCCGAAAATGAATCCGGCCACCAGCTTCTTGCCAGGGAACCTGAGCCTGCCCAAGGCGTACCCTGCCAGCGTGGCCGTTACCAGATTGCCTACGACGTTGATCACAGTGACGATCAGCGAGTTGAGGGCATAATGCAGAATCGGGATCTGATGAAAGACCCGGGTGAAGTTGTCCCAAGTGAAATCCTTGGGGATGAAATAGGGCGGGACGGCGTAGATGTTGTCTCCACGCCCTTTGAATGCTAAGGAAACCTGCCAGATGATGGGACCTACCAAGAGGATGAACAAGACGGTGCATGCCAGGTACCGAATGACGGTCCCCGGAGTAATTCTGTTCGCGCGCATCAGTGGTCCGCCTTCCTCTGCACATAGAACTCAATTGACGTGATGATGCCCAGGATGAAGAACATGATGATGCTCAAGGCGCTGGCATAGCCGGTTCTGGCAGTCAGACCCGTACCCTCGCGCATGATCAGCATGGACATGGTGATGTCCTTTCCGCCCAGTCCTCCGGTGCCTCCGGTAAGCATGTAGACCTCGTTGAAGACTCGGAAAGCCGCGATGGATGAAAGGAGCAGGATGAGCACCATGGTCATCCTGCAGCCGGGCATGGTCACCGAAATGAATTGACGGACAGGGCCGGCTCCGTCGATGGATGCAGCCTCATAAAGGCTGTCGTCGATGTTGGCCAGAGCTGCCAGATAGATGACCATGTAATATCCCAGACCTCCCCAGACCGTGACCAACATGGCGCTGAAGAGCAGCAGCCAACGATCCTGGAGGAAGGGAATGGGTTCTTTGATCCACTTCAGGCCTAGGAAGAGCGCATTAACCAAGCCCTTGGCGCTCATCATATTGGTCCAGATCAGTCCCGAAATGACCGATCCAGCCACGGCGGGCACATAGAAGGCCGTCCTGAAGAAGCTCATGATCCTGGTCTTCTTATTGACCAGTACAGCCAGGATAAGAGGCAGTATGACCATGCACGGAGCCATGCACAAGGCGTAGATCGTAGAGTTCAGCAGGGCTGTGTGAACTTTGGGATCGGCCAGAACGGCTGAGTACTGGCTCAGGCCTACGAATTGCCCCCTACGCAGGAGCGTCGAATTCGTGAAAGAGAGACGGATGGTGTTCAGGAACGGATAAATCGTGAAAACCAGAGTAAAGATGATGGGAATGATCAGAAAGAGCCAGGGGGACCAGGGCTTCATGGTCGAAATGGACCTTGAGCCCTTGGCCTTTCCCGGCTGATGCTGACCAGCATCATGGGCTGGGGTCACGCAGACCCCAGCTTGGTGGCTGGTGGGCAATCTCATTGGGCCAGCCTGTCGTTGGCATCCTTGACTGCGGTGTCCAAGGCCTGCTTGGCTGTGATCTGCCCGGTGACGGCCTGCTGGAGCTGCTCGCCCAGTTCGTCCAGATCGGACTGGATGAACTGCGGAGGATCCATGACCTCGCCGTTCTTGACCTTGGAAGCTAGCATGACGACGGTCTTGGACTCGATGCTCCCGTCATCTTTCCGGAAGTAGGGGTCATCTACGCCCTTGGCCGTGGAAGGGAAGGTCTGGGAGCTCTTGGCGAAGTCCACCTGGTTAGTGTTGTTGGTCACGAAGGCGGCGAACTTGTGGGCGGCGTCCTTGTGCTTGGACTGTGAACTCACAGCCAGAATCTCTTCGTTCAGGCTTTGGTGCCCCCGGGTGATGGCTGGTGCCACGGCAAGATTCTGATAGATTTCGGGTGCATTCTGCTTGAAGTCCTTCAGGTCGTACATAAAGCCGCTACGGGTGGCCACTGATCCCTGTTTGAACAGGTCGGTGCTTTGCGATCCTGACGCGGCGACGGCCTCCTTGCTTATCATGCCGTCCTTATACATATCGACATAGTGCTGGACCAGCTCCACGCCCTTGGGCGAGTTGAAGGTGAACTTAGTCTGGTCCTTGTTCATGATTTCAGCGCCGTACTCGCCGAAGCTGCCGATAGTAGGGAGCATCGCGGACCACTGGTATTTGTCCTTGCAGGTTCCGGCCATCTGATGGGAGGCCTCGAAGTAGGACTCCCAGGAGTCCGGCAGCTTGGCTGTATTCATGCCGCATTCGGTCAGGATCCTCTTATTGTAGAAAGTTGGACCGAGTGTCAGGTACCAGGGGTATGCATAGGTTCCGTCGGCGCCGAAGCCCTTGAAGGTCACGCTCTTCCAAGTTCCCTTGGTGTACTCGTTTTCGATGCCTGGATTGGCTTTGGAGATATTGTCGATGGCTCCGGACTTAGCCAGGATGTAGGCATCCTTGGGCATCATGTCCATCACATCGGGCAACTGGTTGGCAGCGGCATCGGTCGAGAGCTTATTGGCGTATCCGTCGCCGGGCTGGTCGATCCACTTGACCTTGATGCCGGGATTTTGCTTTTCGAACTTGGCGATTAATTTGTGGAAGTAGCTCTTGTAGACGCTCTCAAGGTTCTTGGTCTGGAAGCTGATTGTACCGTCTGCCTTGTCGGCGCTAGTATCTGAGGATCCGCAGGATGCCAGTCCCGTCATCATGGCGATAGCCCCACAGGCTGCTGCAAGTTTCGTGATCCTGGTTGTGTTCATGATTGCGTTCCTTTCCATCTGTTGATACATGAGGGTGAGATATTTGGTCAGCGGGTCACTCGCAGGGTGGCCAACTGGAAGGGGGAGAAGACGAGTTCAGCTGAGCTGATTGCCGAACCGTTGGGGCTGGTGAGGGCTCTAGGCTCGTCAGCAGGCAGATTATCGCCTTCAAGGGTGTCTGTTTCACGTATGACGGCTTCGGCGAAAGCCGAAGATGGTTGCAAACGGACTTTGGCGGTGGATCCGGCTGCCTCGTAGAGGCGCTGATCAGGTCTCCGGTCCCGTCGTCGGCCAGTTTGATCAAGATGACCACGGCTCTTTGGAGGGAGTCCAGGACCACCGGCGGCTCGATTTCGGGTACGTCGCTCAGGATTGGCGTCTTGACTCTACTGGCCTCGTCCAGGGTGTCGACTAAGCTGCAGCTGGCTGAGGCGGTCCGGCGAAAGTCGTGAATGCCTGTATCCGTGTCCGAGTCGGGAAAAATCAGCGACTCCAGACAGAGGATGAAGGAGACATCGGCAGCAATGGCCGAATCGACTCTGGCTGAGCCTATCAGGGGCACCCAGGCGTTTAGCGTGTGGACGGCCTTGATGACCGTGCCATCGGGTCGGAATACCATTCCTTCAATGCGCCCTCCTGCGAAATCGGAATGCCAGCCCAAATCGATGTCCAATTCAATGGACAGGTCGAGTGCAGGGTTCTGCATGCCGACGGGTATCTTTCCTTTCAGCTCGAACCAGGTCGTTCCAATTCTGAATGGCCGGAATTCCGGTCTTTCGCTGCGTGTGTCCACCAGGAAGAGCGTCAGCGGTACAGGTTCTCCGAGTTTCTCGTGACTGCGGATCCGGCAAGTCGACAGGGCTGTGTCCACATATGGGCTGACAGGTTGTCGGATTACGCGTTCACACCGGGTCGGTTCCCGATCCACCTTGAGATACATGGCGCTTCTTTCCGTCTGTTGGAATATGCCGCCATCGCGCTAACCGCCTCTGGCTCCGATGCTGGCAAGTATGGGACATACTATAGCATCTTTTGTTAACTTCGTACACAAATTGAGGGGGAGGTCATATAGTTTTGCAGCGGAACCCGCAATGGCTTTTGGCTGGTAGTGCTGATTGCTTGTATATCGCCGTTTTACACGCTGGATTATCGCGAAGGTCGTGAAAGGAACGCGCTCGTCGGCCGGTAGCGTCGGGTGTCGGCCAAGGCGTTGGATAGAGTCTTGAGGTATGAGCAGCAAGCATAAGCAGGGCGAAGCACAGGAGACCTGGTACCGGGACCCGAATGAACAGACCGAAGGGGACGGCAGTCATGTTGACCGTGATCCCTTGACGTCCCGACCTCGGATTTCAGCCCTGGTTCTGTGCATGGTCGCGGGTCTGGCCTGTCTGGGTCTGGCTGCTTTTGTCTGGTGGGCGGCTGTTTGGACTGTTCCCGGGCAGACTTATGACGACATGGCCTTGACCAACTTCCGCGGTTTCCTTGACCAGGCGCCCCTGGTCAAGGCCTACCTGGGACTGTTCACTATTCCTTATTTGACTGTGGTGATCTGCGTGGTGCTGGGTCTTGCAGCTTTTGCGGTTGTTCTGGCGCGACACCGGTGGTGGCTGCTCGGCCAGGTTGCCGTATATGCTCTGATGGTCTACGGGGTGGCCCGCATTCTCAAACGCTTTCTGCCGCGTCCTGTGCTTATCCATGCCCAGGCCTCCGCAGTCAACTCAACTCCATCCGGGCATACCATCCTGGCTCTGGCGGTGGTCCTGGCCCTGCTCTGTGTGGTGCCGCGCGTTTGGAGGGCCCCGGTCGCCTTGGTGGGGTTCGCCTTTGACCTGTCCGTGGGCTGTTCGTTGGTGCAGGGTGGCTGGCATCGCCCCTCAGACGTGATTATGGGCATTCTTATTCCGACCGGTCTCTGTCTTATTGCTCTGGCCGCTACGCGGGGAACCGGGATGGATGTTCCTGGGACCAGAATGTCATCGGCTTCGATTCAGATTGTCTCCACCCTGATGCTGGTTGCGGGTTTCCTGGGGATTCTCTACGCCTGCTATGTCATCTGGCAGGTCAGTCCTGGGCTGGAGATCGGAGCCCGGTGGACGGCCTACGGGGTCCATTGCTCGGCCGTCATAATGATGGCATCTGTGCTGTCGCTGACCCTGGGACTGGTTCTGGCGATAAGGCAGATCACGGCCTCGCCTCTGACCAGGATGGGCCTTGTCGGTCGGCCTCCGGCTCCGCCCCAGAACGACTGAGGCTGATCCCTGGGAGCACTGATCGCCGCTGACTCATCCGCCATCAGACGCAGGGATTCCACACCCGTGCACATGATCCCTTGATTTGCATGGTGACGGAACCTCGTGAGTAAGATGGCGTGCGAAAGACCACGATATAAGGAGAGGCCATGGCATCCGGCAATAAGCTCGTCATTGTTGAGTCGCCAACCAAGGCAAAGAAGATCGGCGGGTACCTGGGCAAGGGCTACACGGTCATGGCCTCAGTGGGTCATATCCGCGACCTGGCCCAGCCATCGCAGATCCCGGCTTCCCATAAGAAGGCCTACGGCAAGTTCGGCGTAGACGTGGATGATGGCTTCAAGCCCTATTACATCGTGGACGATAAAAAGAAACACACGGTGTCCGAGCTCAAGAAGGCGCTGAAGAACGCTGACGAGCTCTATCTGGCCACTGATGAGGATCGGGAAGGGGAGGCCATCGCCTGGCACCTGGTCCAGACCCTCAAACCCAAGGTGCCGGTAAAACGCATGGTCTTTCATGAGATCACCCCAGAGGCCATCAAGAATTCGCTCAAGCACACCAGGGACGTGGATGCCCACATGGTTGATGCCCAGGAGACCCGCAGGGTCCTGGATCGGCTCTATGGCTACGAGCTCTCACCGGTGCTCTGGCGCAAGGTAGGTCCGGGGCTAAGCGCCGGGCGTGTCCAGTCTGTGGCGACCCGGCTGATCGTGGAGCGTGAGCGTGAGCGTATGGCCTTCGTCAAAACCTCCTACTGGGATCTGTTGGCGCGTTTGGTGCAGAAGGATGCCGGGGAATCGGCTTCGTCGAGCGGTTTTCAGGCACGAATGATCGGTCTGGGGGAGCGGCGGCTGGCTGTCTCCAAGGACTTCACATCCAAGGGTCAGCTGACGGAAACGGCCACCAAGGAGCAAGTCCTGCAGCTGGACGAGCAGCATGCCCGGAACCTTGCTGATGCGCTGAAGGATCAGGACTTCACAGTGACGGGTATGGAGACCAAGCCATATCGGCGGCGTCCCCAGCCCCCCTTCACCACGTCTACCCTGCAGCAGACGGCTGGCAACCGGCTGGGCATGAGTTCACGGGCCACCATGCGCGCTGCCCAGGGGCTCTATGAGAACGGGTTCATCACTTATATGCGTACGGATTCGGTCACCCTCTCCCAGGAGGCCATTGCCGCTGCCCGCAAGGGGGTCGAGCGTGAGTACGGCGCCGAATACCTTTCGGCTGAGTCCAGGCAGTATGTGACCAAGACTGCCGGCGCCCAGGAGGCCCACGAGTGCATCCGGCCCGCCGGTTCCACCTTCCACAAGCCTCAGGATCTGGCCGATCGTCTGGCCCCTGACCAGCTCAAGCTCTACACCCTGATCTGGCGGCGCACCCTGGCTTCGCAGATGGCCGACGCCACCGGGTCTACAGCCACCATCCGCCTGTCGGCGCAGACGGGCAAAGAGGGTAGGGCCCTCTTCCAGGCTTCAGGTACCGTCATCAAGTTCCCCGGCTTCCTCAAGGCCATGGGTGCAGGCTCTGAGCAGACCGATGAGGGTTCATCCCTGCCTCCAGTCCAGCAGGGGGACATGCTTCGTGCCGCCTCCGTCGATCCCGAGGGCCATGAGACCCAGCCGCCGGCCCGTTACACTGAGGCATCTCTAGTCAAGACCCTGGAGGCCAAGGAAATAGGCAGGCCCTCTACCTATGCCAGCATCATTTCGACCATCATCGACCGTGGATACGTCTACGAGCGCGGCCGTGCCCTGATACCTTCCTGGCTGGCCTTTTCGGTAGTCAGATTGCTGGAGACCAATTTCCCCAAGTACGTGGATTACCAGTTCACGGCGCAGATGGAGAACGGCCTGGATATGATCGCCCATGGCAAGGAGCGAGGCAAGGACTGGCTGACCCGGTTCTACTTCGGCTCAGGGCCGGGCGCCGCTCAGAACGCTGACCAGGCCCACCAGGGCCTGCAGGAGCAGGTGGCCCAGCTTGGAGACATCGATGCCCGCAAGATCAACACCATCGAGATAGGCGATGGCCTGCAGGTGAGGGTCGGCCGCTACGGTCCCTATCTTGAGGATACGGCCGACCTGGATGCCGATGGCAACCCCAAGCGGGCCTCGTTGCCGCCCACCATGGCTCCGGACGAGCTGACCGTGGCTGCGGGCCATGAACTGATTGCAGCCAACGCTGGCGGTCCCCGTCAGCTGGGCAAGGATCCGCAGACCGGCGGTCGGGTCGAGGTGCGCAAGGGCAGATTCGGGCCCTACGTGGCCTTGATCAGCCCCGAGGAGGAAGCGGCCGAGCAGAAAAAGCCGACCGGCAAGACCGCACGGACAACCAAACAGACAGGTCCTAAGCCCAAGATGGCATCGCTCTTCAAGACCATGGATCCAGACACGGTCACCCTGGAGGAAGCTCTGAAGCTGCTCAGTCTGCCTAGGACGGTGGGCAGCATCGAACTGACCAATGCAAAAACGGGAGAAGTCGACCATGCCACCGTCACGGCCAGCAACGGCCGTTATGGCCCCTACCTGACGGCTACTAAGGCCGATGGCGGCACCGAGACGCGTTCGCTGACTGACGAGGGGCAGATTTTCACCATCGACCAGGCCGGGGCCAAGGCTCTCTTCGACCAGCCCAAGTACGGACGGCGTTCCCGGAGCGCGGCCAAGCCTCCCCTTCGTGAGCTGGGTACGGACCCTGACAGCGGCAAGCCCGTCACCATCAAGGACGGGTTCTACGGTGTCTACATCACTGACGGGCAGACCAATAGGACCCTGCCCAAGCAGTACACGGCCCAGTCCATCGAGCCGGAGGTGGCCTTCCGCCTGCTGGCAGAGAAGCGCGCGGCTGGACCCGCCAAGCGACGGGGCCGGGCCACCCGCAAGTCGACTGCACGAAAGTCCACCGCCCGCAAGTCGGCGTCCAGCAAATCTGTAGCTGGCAAGTCGGCCAATCGTGCCCGCAAAGCCACAACGAAGACTAAAACTACCAAGACTTCCAAGACTACGGAGCATCAGGCATGAGCGATGGTTTGTTCATTTCCTTCGAGGGCGTGGATGGTGCAGGCAAAACCACCCAGGTCCAACAGGCACACAACTATCTGCAGGAGCGAGGCCTGCGATCCCTGGTTACCCGCGAGCCAGGCGGCACCCCTGTCGGATTGACCATTCGGGAACTCGTCCTCCACGGCTTGGCCGCTTTTCCCTCGGTCGCCGTGACCGGAGGTACCGACGTGGTTGACGCCTCCGACGATCTGGCCCCCAGGACCGAGGCTCTGCTCTATGCGGCGGATCGGGCTGAGCATGTGGTCCAGGTGGTGCGTCCGGCTCTGGATCGCGGAGACATTGTGCTCTGCGACCGTTACCTGGATTCCTCAGTGGCCTATCAGGCCGGAGGCCGTGATCTGTCGGTGGGTGTGATTCGTCGGCTGAGTCTGTGGGCCAGTCAGGGCCTTCTGCCCAGGCGCACCTACCTGCTGGACGCGGATCCGTCTCAGTCCAAGTCGCGTCTGGACCATGAGCCCGATCGGCTGGAGTCGGCTGGCGACGACTTTCAGCAGCATGTGCGTCAGGCATTCCTGCAGCTGGCCCAGAGGGAGCCCGACCGGTTCCTGGTTATCGACGCCACCCAATCCATCGACCAGGTCTGGCAGATCATCCAGGACGATTTGGACAAGTTGGTCGAAGGGCGCGAGCCAGATCTGCCACAGGTCGATGATGAGAATGACGACACTGATGCTCAGGACGATGCCGACGAGGATGAATCGACGGCGGGGTATGAGGATGATGAGCAGGGTGCCGAGTCGGACTGGACCGAGGCTGCGGATACGTCCGCTCAGGCACCGGAGGCTGATGCTGACCAGGATGACCAGCCCATGGAGGCAGGGACAGTCGGCGGTGACGCTGACGATAATTCGGTTCCTGCAGGTTCTCGCGCTCGCTGGTTGCTCCGGTCCCGGCTCCTGCGGAAGACCCGATGAGCGTCTGGGACGCCATTGTGGGCCAGCAGCCCACGGTCGAGCTGCTCAAGCGGACGGTGGCCGCTCAGGCGCGGGGTCATGACGAGGTGGCCCAGTCCTGGTTGATCTGCGGCCCTCCTGGATCAGGGCGATCCAATCTGGCCCGGGCTTTTGCGGCAGCCCTGATCAGTCCGGATCAGGGACTGAGCGACCAGCCTACTCGCGTCACTCAGCAGGTTCTGGCCGGAACCCATCCGGATGTGTCCATACTGTCCACCAACAAGGTCACCATCGGCATCAACGAGGTCAGGGAGCTGATCATGACCTCGGAGCAGATGCCCTCAACTTCGCGCTGGCGGGTCATCATCATCGAAGACGTGGACCGGATGCTGGAGCGGACCACCAATGTGCTGCTCAAGGAGATCGAGGAGCCAGCCGAGCATACGATTTGGCTTCTGTGCGCACCCAGCGCCCAGGATGTGCTGCCCACCATCCGCTCACGGACCAGGGTGCTCAACTTGGCGGTGCCATCCAACACCGCAGTGGTTGATTTCCTGACTGACCAGGTGGGGGTGGACCAGCCCCTGGCTGCTAAGGCCGCCCGTCTGGCCCAGGGGCACATCGGCATCGCTCGCCTCTACGCCACAAGGGATCAGGTTCTGGCCGACCGTGATGAGCTGGTCGTGGGCCTGCTGGGCCTTAGACGCGCTTCGGATGCTGTGGTCCTGGCTGGCCGGGTGGTGGATGCGGCCCGCGATCAGGCCACTGCCACCGTGGACGATGAGGTGGCCAGGAACGAGCGGGAGTTTCGGCAGATAAACGGTCTTAGGGATAAGGAACGCATTCCCCGGCAGCTTCGTGGGGCCTATCATGCCTTGGGCGGCAAGGATCAGGTCCGTCGGCGGGTCACCAGACTGACCCGGGATGTGCTGGACCGCAACCTGAGCACCCTGGCCAGCGTTTACCGGGATGTGGGCGTCCTGCAGAATGGCGCCGAGGAGAAAGTCGGCTTGGTCAATCTGGAGAATCGGGCGGCAATTGCTGATCTGTCCGTCAGACTTTCCAGGCAGGGGGCCATTGACCGCATTCAGCTGATCGCCCGTGCTCGCGGAAGGCTCGCGGCCAACGGCGCCCCATTGCTGGTCTTTGAGGCCCTCCTATGCGCCCTGCTGGTGTAAACCGAATTCAATATGTGAAGGTGCCGGGCGAGGTCATGTCGCTGCTGCCAATTCTTGGTGACCAGGTCGATTCCCTGCATTGCAGCTGGGGTGGCAAGGCCACATGCGAGGGAAGGATGAATGGCCCTTTGGCATCAACCAGCCGCAGAGCCTCCCGGACGATGTCCTCCAATGGCGGCCTGATTGCGGTCAGGGTCGGACTGCTGATCAGACAGGCCGGGCTGTCAACGAAGGTTGCAACCTTGAGCTGATCGGGAACCTGGATCCCTAGCTCCCGGCAGGCCATCAGGGCTCCCAGCGCCAGCGAGTCGTCCCCGCAGATGATGGCATCCGGATGGTTGCTGCTATCGGCAAGCATGGCCATGACATTATCATGGCCACGATGCATGCTGCAGGGGCCGAACTGGACCCAGTCCGGTTCTGGCGTAATGCCCAGAGTGTTGGTCAGGGCGGAGAAGGTGGTGAAAAGCTCTGTGGCGGCGCTGGTGTTCAACTCGCGGCTCAGATAGGCAACGGCGTGCGCGTTCTGCTCGGCCAGGTGGGCGATGATCATCTTCATGGAGGCCGCTTGGTCCATGCCGACCCAGCTGGTGTGATAGGAGAGAGGTTTGCCTCCTACTTGGACGACCGGCAATTCGGCGGGCAAATCGACTGGCACTCCGGACGGGTCTTCATCCAGGGAGGGAACGACGATGATCCCCTCGGTCCGACGGGCCGCCATTGACCTCATGGCAGCTTCCAAGGCCTGATTGCTGTCTACGGAGGCGACCATCAGATAACGTTGCTGTCTGGTCAGTCGCCGGCTCAGCAGATCCAAGATGGATCCTGCCACGCTCCCAGTGGCACCGCACAGGACCAGGCCCAAAGTCCTGCTGCGGTCCGAACGCAGGGCACTGGCAGCAAAATTGGCAGAATAGTTGAGTTTTTCGGCTGCTGCGTGAACCCGCCGACTGATGTCGTCGTTTTTGCGTCTATGGCCGGAAAGAACGCGGGATACGGTTGCCGTCGAGACGCCCGCCAAGGCTGCGACGTTGGCAATGGAGGGCTGACTGTCCGCCGATCGTCCCATTGGCTGCTTGAAGGTCCTTTCCGTTGGCGCCTGATGCGGGCTGGGGGTTATTCGGCCTGGGTCAGTTTGGTGACCAGAGCATCGGCTACGGATCCAGCATCGTCCCCATCGACGGTCACGGTGACCTGGTCGCCCTTGGCGATGCCCAGGCTCATGACCATCAGGATGCTGCCCGCCTCCACAGGAGCTCCGTCGCCCTTGGCTATGGTGACCTTGCAACCGCTTGATGCGGCGGCCTGCGAGAATTCCGAAGCGGGCCTGGCGTGGATGCCGACTGGATCGGTGATGATGGTGGATCGCTGTGCTGTTGCCATGATGATCAGCTCTCTCCGTGGTGGGGCCGGCCTTGATGGACCGGCATCCGGGTGATGGATACGCTGGATATCATACCACGATAGCCCACAGATGCCAGAAATCGATTACCGTTGAAAATAAAATGAATGTGTGTATACTGAACACCGTTGCTCAAAGAACGTTTCCACTTCTGCCTCCGAGTTGGCCCCCGGTTCAGCGCGGACGAAGTGGCAGGCACTAAGGAGTGCGACATGGAGATTCAAGGCGTGGGCATTGGCCGCGGCGTTGCCGTTGGCCCGGTCATCCATATGGCGGCCGGACTGGATGTGCCCGGCGATGAAGCCAGGTCCGGGAACCTGACGGCGGATGCTGAATTCGACAGAGTCGAATCCGCTCTGGCTTCGGTCAACAAGGACCTGCTTGTGCGCGCCAAGGCCGCCCAGGATGGGCAGGGGGCCAAGGACGCCGCTCCGATTCTGATCGCCCTGGCCCAGATGGCCCAGGATCCGGCCCTGAAGACCTCGATTCGATCCCTGCTGGACGACGGCAGGACCGCCGAGCGGTCCGTCTATGAGGCATTTGCCGACTTCGAGGGAAAGCTCCAGGCCATCGGCGGCTACATGGGTGAGCGGGCCAACGACCTGCATGATGTGGGCCAGCGTGTTATCGCACGACTGCTCGGGGTGCCGGCCCCGGGCGTCCCGGAAAGCGACAAGCCATTCGTCCTGGTCGCCCCTGACCTGTCTCCAGCCGACACTTCCAGCCTGGACATGACCAAGGTCCTGGCCATCGTCACCATTGAGGGCGGCCCCACCAGCCACACCGCCATCCTGGCCCGGTCCCGGGGGATCGTCGCCGTCGTCGGCGCCCAGGATGCAGCCGGGCTGTCCGACGGACAGACAGTCATTGTCGATGCCTCTGCTGGCAGGGTGACAGCCGATCCTACCAAGGAACAGATTGAGAAGGCTGAGCAGGCCCGTCGCGATGCGGATCAGGCCAAGGCATTGCGGGGTCACCCAGGCCAGCTCAAGGACGGAACCAGAATTCCCCTCTTGGCCAATGTCGGCAAGCCTGCCGATGCCGATCCGGCCCTGGAGTATGGAGCCGAGGGCGTTGGACTCTTCCGCTCGGAGTTCCTCTTCCTGGGCAACGAGCAGGCGCCCGGCGTCGAGGAGCAGGCCAAGGCCTACCGTGCTCTTCTTGAACGTTTCCCCGGTCGCAAGGTGGTCATTCGCCTGCTGGATGCCGGCGCCGACAAGCCGCTGCCCTTCCTGACCCAGGCCGACGAACCCAATCCGGCCTTGGGGCTGCGTGGTCTGCGCACGCTGAAGGTCCACAGCCAGGTTCTGGAGGATCAGCTGGAGGCCTTGGCCCGGGCCGATGCCGAGACTGACGCTGACCTGTGGGTTATGGCGCCCATGGTCGCCGACGAACACGAGGCCGACTACTTCGTCCGTCTGGGCAAGAGCAAGGGGCTCAAGCGCGTGGGCGTCATGGCCGAGGTTCCCTCGATTGCCTTGATGGCCGACAAGGTGGCCAAGGTGGCCGATTTCGTCAGCATCGGCACCAACGATCTGACCCAGTACACGCTGGCTGCCGACCGCACACTGGGTTCGGTCGCCTCCTATCAGACCGCCTGGCATCCTGCCGTCCTGAGGGCCATCAAGCTCATCGCTGACGCCGGCCAGGCCAATAACATGCCTGTCGGAGTCTGCGGTGAGGCTGCTGCCGATCCGGACCTGGCCGTGGTTCTGGCGGGCATCGGCGTGACCAGCCTGTCCATGACGCCGGTCGCCTTGGATGATGTTCGCGCCGAGCTGGCCAAGCACACCATGGACGAGGCCAAGGCGCTGGCCGCCAGGGCTCTGGACGGAGAGTTCTACCATCCCCAGGGGTGGTGAGCAGCCGGCCGGATTTGTGCAGATCCATCGGATCCGGTGCAATCGAGCAAGTCAAACAGCACGAGCAAGGAGCAGACATGACGGATTTCCAAGCCTTCCTTCCCGACACATCCTTTGCCCTGGATGTACCGGCGACTGACTGGCGGGATGCCATCCGCAAGGCGGGCGACAGGCTGGTGGCCTCCGGGTTCACCACCGATGCCTACACGGATCAGATGATCGAGACCGTCGAGAAGATGGGCCCCTACATTGTTATCGCCCCCGGTCTGGCTCTGGCCCATTCGCGCCCTAGCGAGGCGGTCCTGGGAACCGGCCTGAGCTGGGTAAGGCTGTCCACGCCTGTCGAGTTCGGCAACAAGGCCAACGATCCGGTCTCCCTGGTGATCGGTCTGGCCGGACGGGATGAGCAGGAGCACCTGCAGGTGATGTCCGCCATCGCCGGTGCGCTGACCGACGCGAAAAAGACCCAGCAACTGGCCAAGGCCGGCACCCCTGACGAGGTCCGCGCCATTCTTCAATCGTGAACAAGAAGCAGTAAGAGCAAACAAGGAACAAAGGAGCAACTCATGGATATTCTCTGCGTATGCGGCAACGGCATCGGCACCTCGGTCCTGCTCAAGGTCAACGTCGAGCAGGTGGCATCGGAGCTGGGCATGGATGTGACTGTGACCACCTCCGACGCAGGTAGCGCCAAGGGCACGGCCAACATGAACGATCTGGTGTTGACCTCACCTCAGCTGGCACCCGAGCTGGAGGGGACCACCACCCCGGTCGAGACCGTCCAGAATTTCATGGACAAGGACGAGATCAAGGGCATCCTGGAGCAGTACGCCGACTGATGCGCCCGGCGGGCATTCATCATCGCTAGGCCGATGGGACGCCCGCTCTTTCGAGTTGAGAACAAGAGAGAAATAGTAAGGACCAATAATGAATGTCTTCCTTGCGGTGCTGAACTTCATCAGCCAGGAGATTCTGAATGTGCCCGCCTATCTGATCGGCATTGTGGCGGCTATCGGCCTGATCGCCCTGAAACGGAGCGCAGGCCAGGTCATCTCGGGTGCCCTCAAGGCGGCCATGGGCTATCTGATTCTAGGCGCTGGCGCCACTGTGGTGACCAACGCCCTGGATCCCTTCGGCAAGCTGGTCTTCAAGGCCACTGGCGCCCACGGGGTCGTCCCCACCAACGAGGTGATCGTGGCCCAGGCCTCCAGCCAGTTCGGCGCGGCCTCCGCCTACATCATCGTGCTCAGCTTCATCGTCATGATCCTGCTGGCACGGTTCACCCCACTCAAGTACGTCTTCTTGACCGGTCACCATATGGTCTTCATGTCCACCCTGCTGGCCCTGGTCCTTTCGATCGGGTTCGGCAAGGGCAACAACCTGCTCATCGTGCTGATCGGCGCCCTGCTCATGGGCGTGATCATGGTGGCCATGCCCGCTTTCGCCCAGCCTTACATGAACCGGGTGACCGGCAGCGACAAGCTGTCCATCGGCCACTTCAACACCTTGGGCTACGTGGTCTCGGGCGCGGTTGGCAGCGCTGTGGGCAAGAAGTCGCGTTCCACCGAGGACATCGACTTCCCCAAGGGGCTGAGCTTCCTGCGTGATTCCATGGTCTCCACCACCTTGCTTATGGTCGTCCTCTACCTGGTCTTCGCTGTCTGGACCGCTTTAGTGGTGCCGGCCAAGGCCGCATTCGCCGTCTTCCCATCACATCCGGCCAACTGGGGTGCCTTCTTCATGGCCGCTTTCGCTCAGGCCTTGCAGTTCGGCATCGGTGTGAGCATCATCCTCTACGGCGTCCGCATCATCCTGGGCGAGCTGGTGCCCGCCTTCCAGGGCATCGCCAACAAGGTGGTCCCTGGCGCCCGTCCTGCCCTGGACATCCCCATTGTCTTCCCCTACGGTGCCAACGCATCCCTGATCGGCTTCCTGTCCTCCTTCGCCGGCGGTCTGGTGGCTCTGGTCATCATAGCCGTCTGGCTCGGGCCCGTCTGGGGTCTGGCTCTGATCCTGCCGGGCATGGTGCCCCACTTCTTCGATGGCGGCGGCGCCGGCGTCTTCGGCAACGCAACCGGCGGCCGCATCGGGGCTGTGGTCGGCGGCTTCATCAACGGTCTGCTGATCACCTTCCTGCCGGCCATCCTGATGACGGTTCTGGGCAGCTTCGGCCTGTCCAACGCCACCTTCGGCGATGCGGACTTCGCCTGGTACGGCACCGTGGTCGGCAAGCTGGCCCAGCTGGGTGTCCCTGCCGGGGCCGTGGTCCTGGTGGTCCTGGCTGTGGTGATCTTCGCCCTGGCCTGGATCTGGCAGGTCAAGGTGGTCAACACCGGATGGATGCCTGCCACCAAGCATGCTGAGTTCATCGCCAGTGTCGAGGCTGAAGAGAAGGAGGCCAAGGCTCAGGCTCGTGCAGCCGCCAAGGCCGCCCGTGCCCAGGCCAAGGCCGCAAAGGCCGAATAGGCATGCACAAGTTCGCCACATAAGCGCAAGGAGAAAGGTCTTGCTGATTCCCTTCTCCAGTCCAATTCAGAGCCGCCCGGATCATTTCCATGCGGAAGGATCCAGGCGGCCCTTGCACTTTTAGCGTAGGGCGGCGGGATTTATTATGCTGGACGCTGTTCGCGGCTGTTTTCAAGGATGAACTTGACCTCGTCGGCTGGGCGGGCGAGAATCGAATCATGAGGATTATCACTGATTTCGGCACCATTCCCGATCGGTATGCCAAGCGCGCCCCTCAGTCCCTTACCCGCAAGGGACGTCCTGTAGTCTCCTTCCCCTTCCGCCTTGAGGACGTGCCTCAGGAGGCCCGCTGCCTGCACTGGATGCTGGTGGATCCTGACTCCGTGCCCGTGTGCGGCTTCCCTTGGATTCACTGGTCCCTGGCCAACCTGCCCATCGAGGCCTTGCTCGCCTTGCAGCCCGAGGGGACCGGAAGCTCTGTTCTGGCGATTCCCGAAGACTTCTCCAGAAATCTGTCTAACCTGATTCCCGGTGTGCCTCAAGGGCGCACCTCGGCGGCCTCGCCCCTGGTCATGGAGGAGGAGATCGCTGACGACCCCGCCGTGCTTATGCGTTACAACGGTCCTACGCCTCCGGACCGGGTTCATGACTATGTGCTGTCGGTCTGGGCCACACGAGAGGCTCTGCCGGGCCTAGAGGAGGGGTTCTGGCTGAATGCCCTGGCCCATGCCATCCATTCCGCCCAGCCGGTGGCCGCAGCAGCTCGGGCCTGGCTGCCAGCTGATGCCTGACCTGGTTGGGGCGGTCTAGCACTAGAGTGAGGCCATGCCCCCAAGTGCGCAGACGGCCGTCATCCCTGCCTGCCACGCAGTCGGTTCGAAAGGCATCCACCGACATTCTGACTGGTGATGACGCTGACCGCGATCAGACAAAGGAAGACGCTCATATGCCCTGCACCACGCTTCTGATAGGCAAGAATGCCAGTTATGACGGGTCCACCATCATCGCTCGGAATGAGGACTCGTCCAACGGAGAGTTTCGTCCCAAGCGCTTCGTGTTAGTCACTCCTGACCAGCAGCCACGGCACTACCACAGTGTGATCAGCCACCTGGAGATAGACCTGCCCGAGGATCCCATGCGATATACCTCGGTGCCCGACGCGTTGCACGATCAGGGGCTCTGGGCTGCTGCAGGCGTCAACAGCGCCAACGTGGCCATGTCAGCCACCGAGACGATTACCACCAACGAACGTGTTCTGGGTGCAGATCCTCTGGTTGAGCCCACCACTGCCCAGGGCCGTCCTGGGGATAAGGACTACCTGGCCGCAGCGCCCGGAGGCATCGGCGAGGAGGACTTGGTCACCATCGTCCTGCCCTATATCCACTCGGCTCGGGAGGGCGTTCAGCGGCTGGGCTCCCTGCTGGAGCGCTACGGCACCTACGAGATGAATGGCATCGCCTTCAGCGATGTGGACGAGATCTGGTGGATGGAGACTGTGGGCGGCCATCACTGGATCGCCAAGCGTGTGCCTGATGACTCCTATGTGACCATGCCCAACCAGCTGGGCATCGACGAGCTCGATCTGGACGACGCCTTCGGAGACCAGACCGACCACCTCTGCTCGGCCGACCTGCGGGAGTTCATCGCCGACAACCACCTGGACTTGTCCGTGGAGTCGGCTTCGCCCTTCAACCCGCGTGACGCCTTTGGATCCCACAGTGATTCAGACCACGTATATAACACGCCTCGGGCCTGGTACATGCAGCGCTTCCTCAATCCCTATGACGAGATCTGGGACGGGCCGGATGCCGATCACACTCCCGCCAGCGACAACATTCCCTGGTGCCGTCAGCCTGAGCGGCTAATTGCCGTGGAGGATGTCAAGTACCTGCTCAGCTCCCACTATCAGGGCACACCCTACGATCCCTATGGGCGGACCGGCGACGAGCATACCAAGGGACTTTACCGCCCCATCGGCATCAATCGCAACGACCAGCTGTCCCTGATCCAGCTGCGCCCCTACCAGCCTGAATCATGCAGGGCCATCCAGTGGATTTCATATGGGTCCAACGCCTTCAATGCCTTGGTTCCCTTCTATACCAATGTGGATCGCACACCCGACTATCTGGCCAACACCACGGGGCGGGTCTCCACCGACAGCCTCTACTGGTCCGACCGGCTGGTCGCCGCCCTGTGCGACTCGGCCTTTGCGGGTACTTCGGCGGCCGTCGAACGCTATCAGCAGAGCGTAGGCGCTGAGGGTCATCGCATGATCACCGCTGCAGACGAGCAGGTGGCCCGTTTGGAAGGCGCCGACAAGGGCACTGACAACCCAGAGGTTCGCCAAGTGCTGGAGGCTGCCAACGAGGACATGGCCGAACGTCTGCGCAAGGAAACCGACGATCTGCTGAGCCAGGTGCTTTATACGGCCAGCATGGGCATGCGCAACGGCTACCATCTGTCCGACAACTGAGCCATCCGATTGACAAGGATCATAAGGGAGGAGAGCCGCATGACGGGCTTCGGCGATTACGTCAGGCCATACGGCCTGTTTGACAAGATCGATGCCTTCGGCTACCTGAAGGATCTGCGGGATCATCCGGATATGCCGCGCAAGCATGGACGGGTGCTGTTGGTCACCGCTGACACTCCGCTGAAGGCATCGCGGGGAGAGGGCAAGACCACCACCACCATCGCCCTGATCGACGCCTTGCGCGCCCGGGGCGTGGACGCCGCTGCCGTCCTGCGTCAGCCCAGCATGGGCATTACCGCCGCAGGGTCCAAGGGTGGCGCCTCCGGTGGCGGCAAATCCTCCCTGACGCATCCTGAGCTGGTGGACTGGGGTCTGTGTGGGGAGATGGCTGCCATCGAATCCGCTCAGAACCTGCTGGTCTCCTTTGCGGAAAAGGCAGTGGACGAGGGGCGGTTGGACACTGTCCTAGTGCCCCGGGTCAGCGAGGTGCCCTCGCGGTCCCTGCGGCAGATCACCGTGGACCGAGGCAAGGGCGACCTGCCTGAGCGGACCGTGCTGACGCCCACTTGCGAGCTCATGCAGATTGTAGTGCTCTCCCGGAGCATGAAGGAGATTGAGCAGCGCGTGGCCGCCATGGTCGCGGGGACCCTGGATGGCCGTCCAGTTACCTTCGGAGAGTTTGCGGACCTCTGGCGTATCACCGGCATCCTGACTGATGCGGTCAAGCCCGCTTTCACCCAGACCTTGGAGGGTTCTCCAGTCTACGTGCATGGCGGGCCATTCGCCAACGTCTCCATCGGCATTCCCAGCCTGGTGTCCGTGGAGATGGCCTGCGCCCGGCACGACGTGGTCGTTGTCGAGGCGGGCTATGGAGCCGATGCCGGCGCCCAGAAGTGGCTGGACATCGCCGCCCGTGAATATGGGGCCCAATGGCCGGCCGCCGCCGTGGTCGTCACACGTGCCACCACCTGGCGGGACGATCCTAAGCTGAGCTGGCGCTATCCCTTCCATGTGCATCGTCTGGAAGGACTGGGCATCCCCACCTTCCCGCTGATCAACCTCTGGGAGGGTGAGGACGAGCAGGTGGAATCCTTGCGGGAGACCGCCGATGGTCTGGGCTTCCGCAGGCCCATCGCTGGCAACCTCTTCCGTGACGGGGGCAAGGCCCTTGAGCCCCAGCTGGACGATCTGATCAAGGCCCTGCAGGAGACCGCGAAAGCTGAGGCGGGCACGACCAGCCTCCATGGTATGTCCGTGCCGAATCGGATTCGCTGGATCGCCCAGAGCGCCTACGGCGTGCCGGCTGATCGGGTTATTGAGCGTGAGGGCTTCCAGGGCAGCCTTCAGGCGGCCTCTGACCTCTGCAACAAGGCAGGCATTCCTCTTGAGGATCTGGTGGTGGTGGCGGTCAAGTCGCCAGCTACCATGACCGACGATGACCGGGCCGACCAGGACAGGCGCACGGTCACTCTGAAGAAGGTCGAGGCCCATACGGGTGCCGGTCTCCTGCAGGTGAACCTGACCACTTCCCTGACCACGCCCATGCCCAAGATCGTCTGAGCAGGCAATGCATGGATTCGGCAGACCTGTGACGCGCCGTGTTGCGGGCCTGCCGAAACCGTGTATAGTATCTACTTGGCTCTTGAAAGTGCCCTGCCCCTATAGCTCAGTTGGCTAGAGCAGCTGACTCTTAATCAGCGTGTCCGGGGTTCGAGCCCCCGTGGGGGCACAGAGTCAAAGCCCTGCATCCGTAAAGGTTGCGGGGCTTTTTTATGCCCGGTGTATCCGTACGAGAATCGATTCTGCGCGACATCTATGTGACAAAAGTCCTGGCAGAGGAAAAAGTTTGACGAAGCGGGGTGCAAAGCCTATCTGTTTATCAGCCAGCGGGTTTCTCAAGTTCCCTGCCTATTGCTTTCCCTGCCAGCGATCTCAGCCTTAGCGTAGCTTTCCGTGCGCACTCTTGGCATAGAAGCCTGCAAAAACAGCGGTCGGTCATTCCTGACCAGAAGGAGAGTTCGTGAGTCTTGTGTTTACGAATCAAGTGGATAGATGAGTCAGCGGGGGGGGGGTACTTCGGTGGTTTGCCGAGAGTACGCGATCCGTCTGGGATATGGATTGCTGTGCGTGGTTCTCAATGCGCTATAATCAGCAGTGGCTGGTATAGAATATTTATGCCGGTATGAGTGCAGTCGTGTTGATGGTGACACGCGGTTGGAGCTGGTGCGATATCGGATTTCAACGAATTATTTGAATCAATGGAGATCACGAGCGCTACTTGCCTAGTGCCATCACCTTTTTTATTGAATGATGCCCATGCCTTGGCCCATGTATGACCGGTTGGGGTGAAGGCCCCAAGGCGGCATTGAGAGAGGAGTGAAGGGTCGAATGGAATATTCGCTCATGACCAAGTTGGCCGCTGAATGTGTCGGCACCGCCATATTGATGATCTTCGGGAACGGCGCGGTCGCCGACGTGGATCTGGATGGTACCAAGGGCCACCGTTCCGGCTGGCTCACAATTGCCATGGGATATGGCTTCGGAGTCATGTTTCCCGTGCTCATGTTCGGAGGGATATCCGGAGCCCACATCAACCCGGCCATGACTCTGGGACAAGCCGTCATCGGTATCTTCCCATGGAGCCAGGTACTGCCTTATATTCTGGCGCAGCTGGTCGGGGCGGCCCTGGGCCAGCTGGTCGTCTATGTCTGCTACTTCCCGCACTACCGAATGACCAAGGAACCTATGCCGATTTTGGGCACCTTCTGCACCACTGATGCCGCGGGATCGCTGGTCAATTATTTTATTAATGAGTTCTTTGGCACGCTTGTGCTGGTCTTGGGAGCCCTCTGCTGTCTACAGGGTCCATGGGGGTCTAAGGGGTTGGCTGCCGCCTCCATCGTTGTCGGCTTGATCGTCTGGGGGCTGGTCACCTCTCTGGGCGGTCCCACCGGCCCTGGTCTGAACCCCGCACGCGATCTGGTGCCGCGCTTCCTGCACTGGATACTGCCTGTGCCCAATAAGGGGGACTCACGCTGGGGTGAGGCTTGGATTCCGGTAGTGGCGCCCATCATTGGTGCCATCGTCGGAGCCGCGATTTTCAAGGTTCTTTTCGCTGCCTGATCAATAGTATGCTTCAAAACCCGGGTTCCTTCTCACCGGCCCGGGATTCGACATTTGAACACGCATTTTTAGACATCATATTGTCATGTTGTTATAATGTTTCTGGAGTTCGAGGTTGAAGTTTCGTGGAGGCATTCTTCCACGATCATTCGCTACGGAGCGGATGGGCTTCATCGTATGCGAGGAGGCAAATTGCTGGACGAGTATTTCTCAGAAGGCACCGTCATGTACAGGGACGGCGTAGCCGATTGGGAAGAAGCAGTAGACGTGGTTTCCGGTCCGCTGCTTGATCTTAGAAAGATCAAGCCTTCTTATGTCGATGCCATCAAGGCTTCGATACGCAAACCGGGCGGTACCTATATTGATCTGGGTCAAGGCATCGCCATGGCCCATGCCAGACCTGAGGCGGGTGTTGTAGCCACTTCCCTGTCGGTGCTGAAAGTGGGCAGGCCTTTCTTACTGGATGATTCCCAGGACCACCCGATCAGCACGCTCTTCTGCCTGGCTGCGCAGGACTCCAAAAGTCATTTAAGCCTGATGCAATCACTGGCGACCTTCTTGAGTGACGGGCGGAATCAGGAACGGCTGGGCAAGGCCACGAACGTTGAAGAATTAAGGGCGATTCTCAAGGAAGAAAGGTAATCAATATGAAGATTCTGACGGTTTGCAGCACTGGACTGGGGTCGAGCTTCATCACTCAGCTCAACATCGACAAGGCCTTAAAAGAACTTGGCGTGACCGGTGTCGAGACCGACCATAGCGATCTGGGCTCTGTCAACAAAGGCGATGCTGATGTTATTTTTGTCGGGCGTGACATTGCTGATGCGGCCAAGGATCTGGGTGACGTGGTCGTTCTGAACAGCCTGATTGACATGAAGGAGATCAAAGAGAAGCTGGCCGAGGCTCTCAAGCGCCACGGTCTGGATATCCATGAAGAGGAGCAGACGGCATGAACGGTGCGCTGAAAGTCCTTTTAGACATCTTCCGACAGCCTGCCGTCATTGTCGCCCTGATCTCCCTGATCGGCCTGACGCTTCAGCGCAAGTCTGCCACAGACATCATGAAGGGAACTGTTAGGACGTTCGTGGGTTTTCTGGTTCTGACTGCAGGCGCGGGCGTGGTGACCAACGCATTGACTCCTTTTGGGGATATGTTCCAGCATGCTTTCCACGTCCAGGGCGTTGTCCCCAACAATGAGGCCATTGTCGGTAGGGTCCTGGTCAAATACGGTTCTATTGCAGCACTGATCTTTTTCTTTGGGATGATTGTCAACATCTTGCTTTCGGCAACGTCATACTTCAAATATGTTTACTTGTCAGGACACGTGGCCTTCTATATGGCCACGATGATAACTGTCATTTTCGTCACAGCAGGATTCCCTACCTGGCAGACCTTGCTATGGGGATCCATCGCCCAGGGGCTGGTCATGACTCTTTCCCCTGCGATTGTGCAGCCTTTCATGAAAAAAGTCACTGGCACCGATGATGTGGCCCTTGGGCACACTGGTGGCTCGGGCATCGCTCTGGGTGGTCTGGTGGCTACGCTCACTCGCAGCAAGAAGCATCCATCCAAATCGACTGAGGAGATCAATTTTCCCAAGAATCTGAGCTTCCTGCGCGATACCACGGTCATCGTGGCCCTGTCTATGGCCGTGATCTATGTCATTGTGGCGCTCTTCGCGGGTTCTGCTTATATCGAGAGCAAGCTCAGCGGCGGACAGAACTTCATCGTCTATGTGATCATTCAGGCAGCTACTTTCTCAGCCGGCGTCTATATTATCCTGGCGGGTGTCCGTGTGGTCCTAGGTGAGATTGTTCCAGCCTTCAAGGGCATCAGTGAACATCTGGTCAAGAACGCCAAGCCTGCCCTGGATGTCCCCGTCACCTTCACCTTTGCTCCCAACGCAGTCCTGGTCGGATTCCTGTCAAGCTTTGTCGGCGGCATTGTGGGCATGGCCATCTTGGCTTTGGCTGGCACCACCGTCATCATCCCCGGAGTCGTGTCTCACTTCATGACAGGTGGAGCCACAGGCGTGATCGGCAACGGCGCGGGCGGGCGACGTGGTGCCGTTCTCGGTTCCTTTGTCAATGGACTAGCCATTACCTTCCTGCCCTACCTGCTCCTTCCAGTGCTGGGTTCCTTTGGCAAGGGAGCCGCCACGTATTCCGGCCCCGATTTCGGCGTTGCCGGTCTTTTCCTGGGCTATCTCGACAAGGCAGGTGGGCAAATTGCCATGATTGTGGGAATAATAGTCGTGCTGATCTTGGTCTATGTGGTCTCCTATTTCATGAACAAGCGCAAGAAGGCCATTTCGACTGCTGCTGATGCAGCCGACAAAGCCAAGGCCACTGCCTGAGGCTGAAACCTGATCCTGTCTGAAGTCAACAGCGATGGCGATGAAGGGCCATGGTGTTCGACGGGCTTTGCGAAATCGATACCATGGCCCCTCCGCAGTCGCTGGATGCTCCGCAGTAGTTTGCTGTAGCGCGTAAACGCGGAGCTTGTGCGATATCGTTGAGGATGACAATCCCCGGTTGGCACGGTAGGCAGGATTGCAATTCATGAATGCGATGAAGTCGGGTGGGGGGTCGGTTCTGCAATGGTAGATGGAATTCCCAAGTATGTATCCGTGCGGGACCATTTGCGCGGAAGCATCAAACGGATGAAGGATGGGGCGCAGCTGCCTACTGAGTCCGAACTTTGCGCACGGTACAAGGTCAGTCGGATCACGGTTCGCCATGCCATAGAAGATCTGATTCGTGAGGGGCTGATCGTTCGCAGTCAGGGCAAAGGAACCTTCAAGCTGAAGTCGCCCGCTTCCTCCCGTGAGGTGATCAATGGCCGCATCAGAGGATTCTGGCGCCAGCAGCATGATCTGGGCAGAACGGTCAAGACTCGGGTGCTGGGCAACAGGATTGTCACGAATGCTGATATTGCAACAAAGCTGGGTCTGGAGGCTGATGCGGACCTGATAGAGCTGGAGCGACTGCGCTATGTCAATGGCAACCTGCAGCAATACGTCTGCACCTACCTGCCGGATGCTCAGTTTCCGGAGATACTTGAGCACGATTTCTCCCATGGATCCCTCTATGACTTTATCGAAGGTCGTTACGACGTCAGACTCGCCAGGAACGAAGTCGTGGTTCGCATTGAAAATGTCGATTCGCGGATCGCCGGGTACTTTCATGTGGACAAGGCCCGGCCTGTGCTGGCTATGGACTCCACCGTCTTTGACGGATTCGGTTCGGTGGTGGCATTCGGCGTGGCTCTTCAACCGCCTGCATATTCCGAAATAGAGTTTGTCATCAACAGCGTGCCGGACTCCAGATGATGTTTTCTGCTCGGAGAGGCCGACAGCGGTCTTTGGCGATGACTTCGGATGTCTGCTGCGTTTCGGAAATTCTGGTCCGAATCATGCTATCAGGCTGCGTCTGAATGGTATCTTCGCCTACGCGTCAGGCTTGTCAAGCTTGAATGGTTCGTCCTGCCATGGATATTATTGGCCATATATGCCCGATTCCTCGCAATGAGTGCATCGGAGATGGGAAGGCAGGTACGACCATGGGGCGTCTTCAAGGCAGGAAAGAGCGCGAGCCGTTTGTGCTCGAGCATGCCAGTATCGCGACCGGTGATGAAAAAGGCACGGTCCAGAAGGATATGTCTGTTCTGGTGTCCGCGGACGGCCGGATAGAGCAGGTCTGTCCGACCCCGCTGGCCTACGTGCCTTCCGGATACCATCGCATCAACGCTACGGGCAAGTTTGTGGCACCCGGCCTCATTAATGCCCATACCCACCTCTTCGCCGACGGCAAGCCCCTGTCTGGCGGCACGGAGCTGTCGCCGCGTGTGGTCGATGCTGGTTTGAAAGTGGTGCACAGCCCTGCCGGGAAAGTCCTTATGGATGCCAGGATCAAGGGCAACGTTTCCACGCTGTTGAACTCGGGAGTGACGACCATTCGTACCCTGGGTGATGTGGGTTATGAGGCGGTTCGTCTGCGCGACAGGATTGACGCCGACGAGCTGACTGGTCCACGCATGCTGGCTGCTGGCCCCCTCCTGGCGATTCCCGGAGGGCATGGCGATCCTTTCATCGCCCTGTCCTGCTCCTCTCCCGAAGAGGCCAGACGCCGGACCAGGGAGAACCTGGATCATGGGGTCAATGCCATCAAGGTGGCTGCGACCGGTGGCGTCACCGATGCTACCAAGCTTGGCGAGGCCGGCAGCCCGCAGATGACCGAGGAGGAAATGGCTGCCGTCTGCGATGAGGCCCATGAGTTTGGTGTGCTCGTCGCAGCGCACGCTCAGAGCCCGGAGGGGGTCAAGGCCGCTCTCAAGGCTGGCGTGGACACCATCGAGCATGGCAGCGCCCTTGACGACGAGATGATTGGGCTCTTCCTCGACAATCCGCGCTCGCTTCGCGGCTTCTCGGCCTTGGATCCCACCTTGTCCGCTGGCCTGCCTCTGGTCAAGGTCAGCCAGCAGGAGCTGGGGATCAGCGACATAGTTCGAGGCAATTCCGAGCTGGTAGTCGACGGCATGGTCAAGAGCGCCAAGCAGGCTCACGAGAACGGCATTGCCGTCGGCGTTGGCACCGACACCGGCATGACCTTCGTGCCTCAGTACGGCACTTGGCGTGAGCTGGATTATCTGGTGCGGTACGCTGACTTCACCCCAGCGCAGGCCTTCCACGCAGCAACTCAGGTCAATGCCCGAAACCTGGGCTTCGACAATGTCACTGGCTCGGTCGACACGGGCAAGGATGCGGATCTGATCGTCCTTGACGAGGATCCTGCCAAGAATGTGCGGACCTTGGCTGACCCCAAGCTGGTAATCGTCCGTGGCAAGCCGGTCTGGCGGCCTGAAGTCGAGCACTTCAAGGAGATCGATCGCCTGCTTGACAGCTTCTGATCATTAGTATCGGAACCATTCGGAGGCGTGCACTAGTTTGGCTCACTGATAGCTCCCCTGATGACCAGGTGGTATGCAAGCATGTCGGTATGCACAAGGGAGAACCGAGAATGGACCAGGTCGGCCAGACCAAGGTCGTAGGAAGGTTGGCCCCTTCGCCGACTGGGCGGATGCATATAGGCAATATCTATGCCTGTCTGGCGGCCTGGCTGGGTGTCAGGTCGCAAGGGCCTGGTGGGGTTCTGCGGCTCCGCATCGAAGATATAGATACGCCGCGGGTGGTCGAGGATGCTGATCGTTGGATCATGGATGACCTGGCCTGGCTGGGGTTGGGTTGGGACGGCGAGGCGGTCTACCAGTCCCAGCGCGCCGATATCTACAGTCAGGCATTGAAGCTGCTGGAATCCCAGCAATTGATCGGTGGGCAGCCCCTGGTTTATCCATGCTTCTGTTCGCGGGCCGATATTCGTGCAGCATCAGCGCCGAATGAAGGTGACGGGTTCATCGTCTACCCGGGCACTTGCCGAGGACTTTCCCATCAGACAATCAGTGAAAGGCTGGCCCGGGGGCAGAGGCACAGCCTCCGAATCGCGGTCCCTGATCAGTCCGACGAGCCGGATGCCACCTGTCGCTTCGACGATCTGATCTATGGCCCGCAGTCCTTCAATCTGCCCAGGCAGGTCGGCGATGTGGTCGTCAGACGTTCGGACGGCTTGGTTTCCTACCAATTGGCAGTGACGGTGGATGACTTGGCCATGGGCGTCAATCAGATTGTGCGAGGAAGGGACCTGCTGAGGTCCACAGCCATTCAGATGTGGATTCGGCATCATCTCCAACCACAGGCTCCTGGTGTTCAGTATGCCCATTTGCCGCTGATCGATGGCGTAGACGGCAGGAGGATGTCCAAGCGCTTTGGATCGCCGGACCTGGGGTCACTCAGAAGAGACGGCTGGTCGGCCAGGCAGGTGTTGGGAGTCTGCGGCTGGCTCCTGGGTCTCTTGCAACGGCCCAGACCTGCAAGTGCACAGGAATTGCTGGATGGTTTCACGTGGAACACACTGGCTGCTGACCGCGAAGACCGGCAGCTGGACCTGAGCGACCCAAACGAGCTGACCGTTTCTGATGTGAAGCCGAGTTTGTAGGTTCTTCTAACTCGAGTTTTGTCGCTTGTTCACGGCCTTCGCTTTCTTCCGGGGCTGTGTATTTGCCGGTATGAGCCACTGGCTACCATGGCCTCAGTCAAGGTTTCCGGATTGTAAGGAGGTAGCGGGTCATGGTCGCCTATATGGACCACAAGGATCTGGGCAATCGCCGGATCAGCCGGGAACGTGCCGCGCAGATCGCAGATGGGGTCAAGCGTGTGTCTGACAGGATCGCCAAAGCGGAGGGCTCCGCCGGCCGAAAAGAAGGCTCGGTGACTCTGTTGGCGGCCACCAAGACCCGCGATGTGGGCGAGATCATGGCAGCCATCGATGCCGGGGTGCAGCGGATCGGCGAGAACCGTCCCCAGGAGGTCACCGCCAAGGCCCAGGGATTGCTGGAGCTCTGTCGGGACAGGGGATTGGTCCTTGGCGCCGACGCTGCGGGCAGAGATTCATCCAGCGTGGGTTTCCGTCTGATCGGGCAGCTCCAATCCAACAAGATCAATAAGATCCTGCCGTATGTCGACACGGTCGAGTCGGTCGACGGGCCTTCCTTGGCTCGGAAGCTGGCCACGCGGGCACTGGCTGCGGGCAGGACCGTGGGCATACTCCTGGAGGTCAACGAGTCCGGCGAGCAGGCCAAGTCGGGATGCGCCCCCGACCAGGCCCTGGATCTGGCCTATGAGCTGGCTGCTATGGAGGGGATTCAGCTTAAGGGTCTGATGACCGTCGGTGCACATGTGGACGACGAGGCCGTCATCAGGAGCGGATTCGCCCATTTGCGCGGTCTGCGCGACCGCATCAGGGATTCGGGGGAGTCTGGCACCGGCACCTGCACCATGCTGTCCATGGGGATGACCGGAGACATGGAGTATGCGGTGGCTGAGGGGTCGACCGAGGTTCGTGTAGGTACAGCCATTTTCGGCCCGCGGGCTTTTATCTGACCAGCCGCTGTCTGTTCGGGAACCAGATTCTCTTAAGAGGCCCGGCCTGGGGCTAGACTGTGCCCTATGAGAATCGCGCGTTTTTCCTACAAGGACACCCCACGATACGCCTTCGTCCAAACCGACAAGCATGACGGCAAGGATTACCTGGTCGAGCTAAGAGGCTACCCTCTGACTGGCCAGCAGGTCGAACCCACCGGCAAGCGTTACCCCCTGGACGACGAGGATGTGCGGCTGCTGGCCCCGGTCATCCCCTCCAAGATCTACGGAGCGGCCAAGAACTACCGCGCCCACGCCGCCTACATGGCTGAGCATGGCCAGTCCTCGAACCCGGAGCCTCCGGAAAAGCTCATGCTCTTCATGAAGCCCTCCACCTCGGTCATCGGCCCTGACGACCCCATCGTCAAGCCCTCCTGCAGCAAGGACATGAACTATGAGCCAGAGGTAGCCGTCGTCATGGGCAGGATGGCCCGGAAGGTGAGCATCAACGAGGCTATGGACCATGTGCTGGGTTACACCTGCGTCAACGATGTGACCCTGCGTGACCTGCAGAAGAACGACCCCATGTGGACCCGTTGCAAGGGCTTTGACACCGCCTGCCCTCTTGGGCCCTGGATCGAGACCGACCTGGACTACCGGGATGCGAAGATCTCTTTCAAGCTCAACGGGGAAGAGGTGCCTGAGGCCAGGGGCACCACCGCTAACCTGATCCACTCCATCCCTGAGCAGATCGCCTTCATTTCCGGCTTCGCGACCCTACTGCCCGGCGATGTCATCATGACCGGTACCCCTAACGCCACAGGTTCGTTGAAAAACCGCGACGAGGCTACTGTCCAGGTGGAAGGAATCGGCTACCTGCGCAATGTGGTCATCGACGAGTAGCAAATAGCGGGAGAACAAGCGACATAAAAACTTGAGTCATTTAGGCTCAAGTTTGGGAATAGGTGTCCTCCTTTCGCTGTTGTAGAAGACAGATGAACCCGTGACGGGGTTTGGTCGAGTGATTCGGCTGGTCCCGCCGAAGAATGTTGGAGGATGCTCTATGAACGAAAACTTCACCACCATGGCTCAGCAGGCCATCGGCGATGCCATCCAGTCGGCCTCGGCGGCCGGCAACCCCCAGGTGGATGTGCTCCATCTGTTGGACTCTCTGCTGCGTCAGCAGTCCGGCGTGGTGCCTGGGCTGATCCAAGCGGCCGGTGGTGACAGCCAACGGGTCGGAGCCGAGGTCCGTCAGGCCTTGGTGGCTCTGCCATCGGCCAGCGGATCTACGGCCTCGCAACCCGATGCCAGCCGTCAGCTCAGTGTGGCCCTGGCCCAGGCTGAGAAGGAAATGCAGGCCATGGGGGATGAATACGTCTCCACCGAGCACCTGCTTATCGCCATCGCCCAGGGTCCCTCGCAGGCCGCCGATATTCTGAACCGGAACGGGTTGCAGGCTGATACCCTGCGCAAGGCCGTGCCCCAGGTGCGCGGCGGCGCCAAGGTGACCAGCCCGGATGCCGAGGGCACCTACAAGGCCCTGGAGAAGTACTCCACCGATCTGACCGCCCAGGCCAAGGAGGGCAAGCTTGACCCGGTCATCGGCAGGGACCAGGAGATTCGTCGTGTCATGCAGATTCTATCCCGGCGTACCAAGAACAACCCTGTCCTCATCGGAGAGCCCGGCGTGGGCAAGACCGCTGTGGTCGAGGGCCTGGCTGAGCGCATCGTGGCGGGCGACGTACCCACCACGCTACAGGGCAAGAAGCTGATCTCCCTGGATCTGAGCTCCATGGTGGCTGGCAGCAAGTACCGTGGCGAATTCGAGGAACGACTCAAGGCCGTCCTCAATGAGATCAAGAGCGCCAACGGCCAGGTCATCACCTTCATTGACGAGATCCATACCATCGTCGGTGCTGGTGCCGCCGAGGGGTCTATGGATGCGGGCAACATGCTCAAGCCCATGCTGGCCAGGGGTGAACTGCGCCTGATCGGCGCCACCACCCTGGATGAGTACCGGGAGAACATCGAGAAGGACCCGGCTCTGGAGCGCCGCTTCCAGCAGGTCTTCGTGGGTGAGCCCTCCGTGGAGGACACCGTGGCCATCCTGCGTGGCCTCAAGCAGCGTTACGAGGCTCACCACAAGGTGACCATCGGGGATGATGCCCTGGTAGCGGCAGCTACGCTGTCCAACCGGTACATTTCTGGTCGTCAGTTGCCCGACAAGGCCATCGACCTGGTTGACGAGGCCGCTGCCCATCTGCGGATGGAGCTGGACTCCCAGCCTGAGGAGATCGACGAGCTTCAACGCCGCGTCACCCGTCTGGAGATGGAGGAGATGCAGCTGAAGAAGGCTGATGACCCGGCCTCCAAGGACCGTCTGAGCAAGCTGCAGGCCGAACTGGCGGACTCCCGTGAGAAGCTGGGCGGCCTCAAGGCCCGTTGGGAGAACGAGAAGGCCGGTCACAACAAGGTCGGCGACCTGCGTGCTCAGCTGGACGCCAAGCGGGTCGAGGCCGACAAGGCCACCCGCGAGGGTGATCTGGAGAAGGCCTCCCGCATTCTCTACGGGGAGATTCCAGGCATTCGCAAGCAGCTGGCCCAGGCGGAGAACGCCGCCGAGCAGGCTAAGAACGCCTCCAATGATGCTGGTCCCGATGGGGCTGACATCGCTGGGGGGCCAGCCCAGGAGCCCATGGTTCCTGACCATGTTGATGCGGATTCCGTAGCGGAGATCGTCTCTGATTGGACCGGCATCCCTGTGGGACGGCTCATGGAGGGCGAGAATGAGAAGCTCTTGCATATGGAGGACTACCTGGGCAAGCGGGTGGTCGGCCAGAAAGAGGCCATCCATGCAGTTTCCGACGCGGTCCGGCGTTCGCGTGCCGGCATCGCCGACCCTGACAGGCCCACTGGATCCTTCATGTTCCTGGGTCCCACCGGTGTGGGCAAGACGGAGCTGGCCAAGGCCTTGGCCGACTTCCTCTTCGACGACGAGAAGGCCATGGTCCGCATCGACATGTCAGAGTACATGGAGAAGGCCTCGGTCTCCCGGTTGATCGGCGCTGCTCCTGGCTACGTAGGCTATGAGGAGGGCGGCCAGCTGACCGAAGCCGTGCGTCGGCGGCCCTACTCGGTGGTACTCTTCGACGAGGTGGAGAAGGCCAACCCTGAAGTCTTCGATCTGCTCCTGCAGGTTCTGGACGATGGCAGGCTGACTGACGGCCAGGGCAGGACGGTGGACTTCAAGAACACCATCTTGATCATGACCTCCAACCTTGGCTCGCAGTTCCTGGTCCGGGACGACCTGGATGAGGAGGCCAAGCGCAAGGCCGTCATGGATGCTGTCCACGCCAACTTCAAGCCCGAGTTCATCAACCGGTTGGATGATCTGGTCATCTTCCATCCGCTGACCCGCGACGAGCTGGGTTCCATTGTGGATATCCAGGTTCGGCAAGTGGCCCAGCGGCTGACCGATCGGCGCATCACCCTGGATGTCACCGACTCCGCTAGGGAGTGGCTGGCCAACGTGGGCTACGATCCGGCCTTCGGCGCCCGTCCTTTGCGTCGGCTGGTGCAGACCGAGGTGGGCGACCAACTGGCTAGGATGCTGCTTGCCGGGAAGATCCACGACGGTGACACGGTCCTAGTGGACCAAACCGGCGGCGACCATCTGGAACTGACTGCCTGGCCCACCGAGAATCTGGTCGATGATTCGGTCAAGGTCGATGGTGTGACGACTGACGGTGATGCTGATGCCGACGATGCCGGACGCGATGGTGGCCGTGGCCGTCATGCTGCGCGTGGCGATGACCAAGGTCAGGGCCAGACTCACTGAGATCAATCAGGGTCGGTACCGGGATAATCTCCAGGTGCCGGCCCTTTTACGTTAGCTGCCGTGCTCTGTGGATTCAGTCCATAGCAGCAGCTGGGTCCCTGCCCTTTTGCATGGGCTTCCACTGGCTGTCAACGATGATCTGGGGGCGTCGTGCCGCGACTGTCGGAAGCTGGTCCGTGTCGATCAGGGCGAGGTGCAGCCAGCGACGGCGCAGGCGCCGCAGCCGGTGCAGACGACGAACGTTGAGCATGGCTAGGATGGTGGACAGAGCCCCTGTTACTGCTGCGATCATGGGGTTGAGCATCCAGCCTAAGAAGGGTTGGCAGATTCCGGTGGCAATGACCAGGGCGATGACGTTGTAGACAGTGGACCAGATCAGGTTCTGCCTGATGACCCGGGTGGTGGCTCGGCTCAGTTCTATGGCCCTACTGGTTCCGTCCAGGTCGCCCTGGTGCAGGATAAGGTCCGGCTGTGGTAGGTCGATGTCGTCTGCGGCTTCGTCCGTGTCAGCCTGGAGTTTTGGACCCAAAGTGATGCCCACCTGAGCCCTGGCCGTCAGTTCGGGATCCGCTGTGGTTCCAGCTGCCAGAGCCACCAGGCTGGTTCGGCCCTGCTTCGCAGTGGATGATGGGTCTTGACCTGTCCGATCAAGTGGGATGCCCCTGTTGGTCCGGGTCAGGTCGTGATTGAGCCGATCCACGCATTCGCGCTTGCGCTCGGGGGTCAGCCGGGTGATCAGCATATCCGCGCCCGCCTGGCGGGCTGCCCGCTCAATCCTGTCGTCCGGCTGGTGGCTCCCGTCCAGGATCAGGCTGCTTACTCGCAGGGCGCGTAGATGGGCGGCGGTCCGGGTCAGGGATTCCGTGTGGACACCCTGGCCCTCGGCGTCGTCGGGATCCAGTAAAGAGGAGTCATCCAGAATCAGCGTGTGCACCCGGCCCAGATGGTTCATGGCCCGTGGCGAGGTGAAGAGCAGACCGTGTGCCAGACCCGTCTCCAGGCTGGTTCGGAAGGCCATGGGGATGGTCATGGCTGCGACGGCAGGGCAGGCGATGGTCAGTACACAGACGGCATTGCCTACAGCATGGGCCAAGTGGGGCTGCGGGCCCAGCATGAGCCAGAGCATGAAGGTCCAGACAGCCAGAATCATGATCAGGGCGATGGCTATGTGGACGATACGATCCATCCTGCGCATAGCGGGGGATCGCTCGACCAGGGCCTGGGGGATGATCTTCACGAGCCTGGCTGCATAGGTGTTGTCGCCGGCGGCATCCACTCGGATGGACAGTCGACCCTCAAGGATCTTGCTGGAGGCCAGGATTCGGTCGCCGGGTCCGCACGGCCGGGGTCTGTCATCACCTGTCAGCTCGCTGTTGTCCACCAGGGCCGATCCTGACTCCACAAGCCCATCGGCCGCCGGGCGCTCGCCTGTGCGTACCAGGAGCAGATTGCCTGGGCGGATCTGGTCACGTGCAAGTATCTGGGCGGGGACTGTCTGAGGATGCTGGGAATCGGCCACCAGACCTGAGGCTGGGCGGATCTCCGTCAGGTGGTTCAAGGAAGCCACCAGGGAGGCTTCCATTCTGGTGCCAATGACCCGGGCCAGTAGCAGGAGGGTGATGACCACGCCGACCAGATCGAAGTAAGGGGATCGGGAGCCCTCCGGCAGCAGGGATCCAGCCAGGCAGGTAGCCAGGCTGTATAGGTAGGCCAGGCTTGTGGCCAGCGCGGCCAGGAGATCGGGGCTGCAGCGGTGCTCGGTCATGGCCTTCCACCCGCCTATGAGTGTTCCACGGCCGCCGTAGAAGATGACCGGGGCTATCAGAACAGCCTGGACCGTGGGGCTGGTCAGCCAAGAAGGAATCAGATCGGGGCTGAAGCGATCGAACAGATCCAGAACTAGAACAGGCGCAGTCAGCAGGGCACTTACGATGGTTGGCCTGAGCAGGCGGTGGCTGCGAGAATCCAGATCAGCCCCCCATTTGCCCCAGTCCTCGGGATCACGCCAGGGGCGGTTGGCTGGGGAGTCTGCGGCTGCATCCTGGTCACTGGCATGAGCCGACGGCATAAGGAAGTACCAGATGATCAGCCAGGTGACCGCACAGGCCACGACCAGATCTGCTATCGCCAGGAAGATATCGACACCCACGGATCTCCTTCGGTCTTGCTCTAACCCCTTAATATCTCCTATTGTGCCCTTCATCGCGGCCCGGCACAGGTCTTAAGGCCGATTCCTTGCGGAAAAAACGAATTCTCGAATTATCGCCGACAGCCTGCCGCGGCGACCTGGTTTTTGGGTCCAGTGCTTGAGGTTTACTAGAACATATGTTCGATTCTACGTCATCAGTGGTCATGGTGGTGCTTCTCCTGCTGATCGGTATAGTCCTGGGGGGATTGGCAGGGTATGTGCTGGGTCGCACCCAGGGCCGGAGGGCCGTCGGCATGGGGTCCGACGGCCAGGTGGATGAGCTGCGCGCTCAGCTGGATCAGGCCCAGGAACAGCTCCATGGATCCGATGCGGCTCTGGTTGAGGCACGGACCAAGGTGGACGGCCTGAACCGCGAGCTCTCTTTTGTCAAGTCCCAGCTGGCCCAGGCCCAGCAGGCAGAGCAGATCAGAATCGAGCAGGAGCGCCGCCGCGCCCAGGCTCAGGCGGAGGAGAAGCGGCGCAGGCAGGCAGAGAGCATGGAGGAGGAAAGCAAGGTGCTCTCGGCTCTGGCCCCCGTGCAAAAGAATTTGGATGCCCTCCAGCATAAGGTGGCCCAGATCGAGGAGGGCCGCAAGCAGGAGATGGGCTCCTTGGGACAGCAGCTGAAGAGTCTGGGCGAGCAGCAGGGGAGACTGGACAAGGAGACCAGCTCCCTGGCTTCGGCCCTGCGCAACAACAAGGTGCGCGGCGCATGGGGTGAGGCTCAGCTCAGGAATATCGTCGAGTCGGCGGGGCTCTTGGAGCATGTGGACTTCGACACCCAGGTGGTGGTCACCGCCTCGGATGGTCGCATCTTGCGTCCCGACATGGTGGTTCACCTGCCCGGTGGCAAGACCATTCCTATCGATGCCAAGGCCCCCTATTCCGACTACCAGCGGGCCTGCGAGATCCCCGACACTGCTTCGGATGATGAGCTGCGCCGCCGGGATGAACTGCTCAAGGCGCATGCCCGGGCCCTGCGCGAGCACGTCAAGGCCCTGGCCGACAAGGAGTACTGGAACGCCTTCGAAACAGCCCCGGACTTCGTGGTGGCCTTCATTCCCAACGACTCCCTTCTGCAGGCCGCCCTGGAGGTGGACCCTACCCTGATGGATGACGCCTTTGCCCAAAAGGTGGCCCTGACCTCGCCGGTGACCCTTTGGGCTGTGCTCAAGTCGGTAGCCTATGCCTGGCAGCAGCAGAACCTGTCCGAGGACGCCCGCACTCTCTTCACACTCACCCACGAGCTCTATGACCGCTTTGTGGTTCTGGGCGATCGGGCCAATAAGCTGGGGCGCTCCATCACTGCCACGGTGACCGCCTACAACAAGTTCGCCTCCTCCTTGGAGTCGCGGGTTCTGGTCACAGCCCGCAAGCTGCAGCAGATGGATCCCTCCAAGGTCATCGATTCGGTCGACATGATCGATTCAGACAAGGGCAATATCAGGGAGCTGACCGCTCCGGAAGCTTTGCCTGACCAAGGGCGGTAAGTGCCGCTTAGGGGCCTCGGGCGCTAGTCTGATAAGCATGAACGAGGCAACGAAGAGACAAGAGGGTTCATCCTTCAGGCCCACTGGGTCGCCTGATTTGGTCGGGCGCGAATCCGACGCGGACCTGCCTGAGCCGGTCGATCAGCTGCGTGAACTCCTGGCCCAGGAGATTGGCGGGCGTCCCTTCACTGAGCTGAGCGGGGTCACTTTTCATCATCGTGGGGCTGTACTTGCCGGTCATGTTCTTCTGGACACCTTGGAGGATGCGGGTTATTCAGTCGACGACTTCGACGCGGTTGGGGCTCTGACAGCAGCTGCCGTGCCGCTGGCTGATGCCATGCTTCATGCCGCGGCCTCGCGCGGGCAGGATCTGGACGCCTTCGTTATGGATTTCGTCTACCCCTCCATCAAGGGCCCATCCATCGAAGGCAGGCGGGTTATCCTGCTGGATGCCTGGCTGGGCCGGAAATCCTACGTGCAGACCTCGTCACTGGTTACCTTGGGCAAGAACAACGAACTCAATCTTGACTGCGGGATCATCCAGCGTCAGGGTGCCAAGACGCTGGCTATCGCCTCGCTGGTGGGCGGCCGGACCGATGGCGGCATTCAGGTGGTCGATCCGGTGAACGGCTCCCGGCAGCGGCTGCCTTTCATCTGTGCCTATCAGGAGGATCAACTCGTCGGTGCGGCCGACGACTCTCCGGAGCGATCATGAGAGAACCGAATCCAGTGACCCGAGCGGCCATGGCCTCAGATGAGCCGGTTTTCCGGCAGGTGGGGGTCGGTCCCTGGCAGGAAGAGCATCCTGAGCAGCCCATGCCGATGGACCCGCGCTATGACCTCGAACTGCTGGAGCAGGGGGATCGTCGTAACGTCCTGGACCGGTACCGCTATTGGAAGGTCGAGGCCATTCGGGACGACCTGGATCGCCGAGGCCGTCATGATTTCGAGGTGGCTGTGGAAAATTGGACCCACGACTTCAATATCGGCTCCATGGTCCGAACCGCCAACGCCTTCGCTGCTCGCCGCGTCCATATAGTCGGTCCTCACAAATGGAATCGCAAGGGCTCATTGATGACCGAGCTCTACCAGCATGTGGTCCACGACCCCGACATAGCAACTATGACGGCCACCCTGCAAGAAGAGGCGGCCGGGCGGGGGGAGTCCGTGCCCCGTATGATCGCCATCGACAACGTTCCCGGGGCTGTCCCCATGGAGACCTATCACTTTCCCCGTCGTTGCCTGCTCATGTTCGGCGCTGAGGGTCCGGGGCTGTCCGAGAAGGCCTTGGAGCTGGCAGACGATGTGGTCTACATCTCCCAGTTCGGATCGGTGCGCTCCATCAACGCCGGGGCTGCAGCTGCCGTGGCCATGCACTCCTGGATCCGTCAGCATGCCAGGGTGGCAGATCAGTCAGACCAGGGGCCTCTGCCATGATTGTCGTCGACTCGCTGACCAAGCGCTTTGGCTCCCGCAAGGCACTGAACCGCGTCTCCTTCACGGCTAGGGACGGTCGGGTGACCGGATTTGTGGGGCCTAAAGGCGCTGGCAAGTCGACCACACTGCGCATTGCTCTGGGACTGGTTCGCCCTGACGCAGGCAAGGCCTTGTTCGATGGTCGGCCCTTCGTCCGGCTCTCATCGCCCATGCGGACAGCGGGAGCGGTACTGAATCCACGCAATGCCCACCCCGCTTGCAAGGCCAGGGACCACCTGCTGGCCCTGGCCGCGATCAGTGGTATTGATCACCGTCGGGTGGACCGGGTGCTTGAGATGGTCGGCCTGCAATCGGTCGCCGACAGGCCGACGGGGTCCCTTTCTCTGGGAATGAGTCAGCGGCTGGCTTTGGCCGCCGCCCTTCTGGGCGACCCGCACAACCTGGTTCTGGATGAGCTCCTTGACGGCCTGGCTTCGGAGGGAACCGAGCGGGTGAGGGAAATGTGGCGTGGCCTCGCCTCACAGGGCAGGGCAGTCCTCCTAAGCTCCCGTAAGATCAACGAAGTGGCTCAAATCGCCGACGATCTGGTCATCATCGCTAAGGGAAGGATCCTGGAGAGAACGACCGTGGCCCGGTTCATCGGTGAGCACTCCCGAGACTCCATATATGCGGTGACGCCTCAGCCCGACCAATTAAAGGCCGCCCTGGCCACGGCCGCCGGAATCAGCATCACCCGTCTGCCGCCGGGTAAGAGCTGTCCGCCAGATGCCGCACGCTTCCGCATCCAGGGTGCGCCCCTGGCTTCGACAGCTTCGATTCTGGCCCAGGAGGGAGTAGTTCTCTACGACTTCCAGCCGGAGGAAGTTTCCTTGGAACAGGCCTACAAGGACATCATCCACGGCAGAAGGGATGCACGACCATGAGTGCCGGCAGCGGCCGTCGATTCCGCCGGAGTTTGCGAGAGGTACCCTCAGGGCCTGATAACGCAACTCCACGGCATGGCTCCGCTTTCACTCGGCTGCGTCGAACCTCGGGGCTGTCCTTCCTGGATTCACGTCGTCCATGCGGTCAGCTGACCTTTTTCGGGGCGGTTCGAGGGGAGCTGCGCAAGATGCTCTCCCTGCGATCGACCTGGGTCTTGCTTCTGATCGTCATGCTGTTGCAGCCGTTGAGCACCGGTCTGATGGCCTGCGGGACCCGGGCCATGGCTGGCCTGGGCTGGCAGACCGATCGCCTTCCGGCTCACCTGTTGCCTGCGTCCAGTGACGTCTTCTGGTCGGCCGTCGCTTTCGGCCTGTTTCCGGGCATGATCGTGGCGGGCATTCTGGGGATTCTGGTCCTTACGCGCGAGTTTTCCGACGCCACCATTGAGAGCACGCTGACGGCCAATCCTCGTCGGGGCATGGTCCTGACGGCCAAAGGTCTTGCCTTGGCCTTGTTGACATGGTTGGCGGCACAGGTGGGCCTGCTGCTCAGCTGGATCCTGGCGACCCTGCTTCTGCCAGGCAGATCGGGGGTTTTGCCCGCTTACAAGCCCGGGCTTGCTCTGATTGATTTGCTGGGCGGTCCGCTCATGCTGATCCTCTTTGCTTTGATGGGCCTGGGTCTGGGGGCCTTGAGCCGATCCAAGGTCGGCGGGATTGGCATGTTCTCAGGGCTGACTTTGGCCCTGCCACTGATTCTGGGCCTCATGCAGGGTTTGAATTCTCATGCCGGCTGGCTGCAGATCCCTTTCAGACTGACCCCAACCAGCCTGCTGAGTACTTTCCTTTGTGGTCTGGGACAGGCGGTGGAGGCTGGTCACGGATGGTGGCCCACCTGGTGGCAGGCGGGCCTGATCATCATGGTCTGGACGGCCCTATGCTGTGCTCTGGGAACCCTGGTCTTTAGGCGCGCAGACATCGGTTGACCCTGCCTTCTGCGTGTCATAGAGCACCCATATGATGAGTGGTATGCCAACTTTTACACGTGAAGAGATCAAGCACTTGGGCGATTTGGCCCGGATTGCCTTGACCGATCAGGAGGCCGACCGCCTCAGGGGCGAACTCAACGTGATCGCCGATTCCATTACCAAGGTTCAGGAGGTGGCCGGCGACGACGTGCCCCCCACTGCCAATCCCATTCCTCTGGAGGCCTACCTGCGTCCCGATGAGGCTGAGGAACCGCTGACCCAGGAGGCTGCCCTTTCGGGGGCACCGGTCACCGAGTCGGGCATGTTCGTGGCCCCGCGCATTCTGGGTGAGGAGTGAGAAGATGAGCGCACAGGAAGAATTGGTCAAGCAATCCGCCTCCGACATGGCCGCACAGCTGCGGTCAGGGCAGGTCTCCAGCCGTGAACTGGTCCAGGCTCATCTGGATGTGATCGAGGCCGCCGAGCCCAGCATTGATGCATTTCTGCAGGTCAGCGCCGATCAGGCCTTGGAGCAGGCCGACGCCTTCGACCAGCGACTGGCTCATGAAGGAGCCGAGGGGCTGCCGGAACTGGCCGGCGTGCCCATCGCCATCAAGGACATGATCGTCACCGAGGGTATCCCCACTACGGCCGCCTCCAAGATCCTTGAGGGATGGGTGCCGCCTTACGATGCCACCGTTATCAAGAAGCTCAAGGCCGCGGGGATGCCCATTCTGGGCAAGACCAACCTGGATGAGTTCGCCCAGGGTTCCTCCACTGAGCACTCAGCATTCAAGACTACGCACAACCCCTGGGACACCGAGCGGGTTCCGGGCGGTTCAGGCGGCGGCTCGGCCTCGGCTGTCGGCTCCTTTGAGGCTCCGCTGGCCTTGGGCACCGACACCGGCGGATCCATTCGCCAGCCCGGATCCCTGACCGGTACCGTGGGTGTCAAACCCACCTACGGCGGCGTCTCCCGGTTCGGGGCCATCGCCATGGCCTCCTCCCTGGATCAGATCGGTCCGGTTTCCCGGTCCGTGCTGGATGCGGCCCTGTTGCAGGAGGTCATCGGCGGCTACGACCGCCGAGACTCCACCTCCATTCCCAAGCCGGTTCCCCCTCTGGCCCAGGCTGCTCGTCAAGGTCAGAAGCGTGATCTGAAGGGTCTCAAGGTGGGTCTGGTCAAGGAGCTGGGCGGCGAGGGTTATCAGCCCGGCGTCGAGGCCCGCTTCAACGAGGCTGTCTCACTGCTGGAGTCCATGGGTGCCGAGGTGGTCCAGGTCTCCTGCCCGCACTTCCCTTACGCGCTGGCCGCCTACTACATCGTCATGCCCTCCGAGGTCTCCTCCAACCTGGCCCGTTACGATGGCATGCGCTACGGCCTGCGGGTCATGCCACCTGAGGGCGTCCCCCAGACGGCTGCCAATATGATGGCTGCTACTCGTGAAGCCGGGTTCGGTGATGAGGTCAAGCGCAGGATCATCCTGGGTATCTACGCCCTGTCCGCCGGTTACTATGACGCCTGGTACGGCTCGGCTCAGAAGGTCCGCACCCTGGTCATCCGCGACTTTGAGAAGGCCTTCGAACAGGCCGATGTCCTGGTCTCGCCCACGTCGCCGACCACGGCCTTCCGCTTCGGCGAGAAGATGGACGACCCACTGGCCATGTATCTGAACGACGTAGCCACCATTCCGGCCAACCTGGCCGGCACTCCAGCCATGTCGATTCCCGCCGGGCTCAGCGACGACGGACTGCCTGTAGGCTTCCAGTTCTTCGCCCCCCAGATGCGCGACGAGGTCATGTACCGGCCCGCCGCCGCTCTTGAGGCGGCCCTGGAGGAGCAATGGGGCGGGCCCATCTCCCAGAAGCTGTCCACCCCCTGGCTGGATGGTCTGGCTCAGGATTCGACCAAGTAGGCATCGGAAGGAAACGGAATCACAATGGCTGAAAAACTGATGAAGTACGCCGATGCCGTGGCCAAGTACGACCCGGTGTTCGGCCTGGAGGTCCATGTCGAGCTCTGCACCAACACCAAGCTCTTCTGCCCGGCCCATATCGAGTTCGGCGGCGAGCCCAACACCCAGCTGACCCCGGTCTCCCTGGGCCTGCCTGGCAGCCTGCCCGTGGTCAACAAGACCGCCATCGACTATGCGGTCAAGCTGGGCCTGGCCCTGCACTGCAAGGTCAACGAGTGGAGCCAGTTCGCCAGGAAGAACTACTTCTACCCGGACATGCCCCGCGACTATCAGATCTCCCAGTATGACAAGCCCCTGAACGGCGAGGGTTATCTGGACGTGGAGCTGGACGACGGCAGCATCTTCCGTGTGCCCATCGAGCGGGCCCATGTGGAGGACGATGCCGGCAAGAACACCCACGTGGGCGGGGCTGACGGCCGCATCGAGGGTGCCGACCACTCCCTGGTGGACTACAACCGTGCCGGCGTTCCCCTGGTCGAGATTGTGACCAAGCCTATCGAAGGTGCCGGGGCGCGTACTCCCGAGGTGGCCGGGGCCTATGTCCGGGCCATCAGAGACATCGTCCGGGCCTTGGGCATCTCCCACGCTCGTATGGAGCAGGGCAACATGCGCGCCGATGTCAACGTCTCCCTGCATGCCGGGCCGGATGCCCCTCTGGGAACCCGGTCGGAGACCAAGAATGTCAACACCTTCAAGGGCATCGAGAAGACGCTGACCTACGAGATTCGCCGTCAGGCCGCCCTGCTGGAGTCCGGTGGGGAGGTGCTGCAGGAGACCCGCCACTGGGATGAGTCCACGCAGACCACTGCCGGCGGCCGGGTCAAGACCGATGCCAACGATTACCGCTACTTCCCCGACCCTGATCTGGTCATGGTCCATGTGACCAAGGACCATATCGAGGAGCTCAAGGCCCAGATGCCTGAGATGCCGCGCGAACGTCGCGCCCGCCTCAAGAAGGATTGGGACTTCACCGACCGTCAGATGCAGGACGCAGTCAACGCCGATGCCGTGGATCTGATCGAGGACACGGTCAAGGCCGGCGCCACGGCTGCCGGAGCCCGCAAGTGGTGGCTGGGCGAGATTTCCCGCGAGGCCAACGCCCGCGGGGTCAGCCTGCAGGAGCTGCCCATCTCGGCTCAGGATGTCGCTGATGTGGAGCAGCTGATTGCTGACGGCAAGCTCAACGACAAGCTGGCCAAGCAGACCGTCTCCGGCGTGTTGGCTGGCGAGGGCAAGCCCGCCGAGGTCGTCAAGAAGCATGGTTATCAGGTGGTTTCGGACGACGGGGCCCTGGACGCAGCCGTCGATCAGGCCCTCAAGGACAACCCGGACATCGTGGCCAAGCTCAAGGGCGGCAATATGAAGCCCATGGGCGCTATTATCGGAGCGGTCATGCGGGCCACCAAAGGTCAGGCCGATGCCAAGGCAGTCAGCAAGATCGTCATGGAGCGCATCGCTAAGTCCTGATCAGGCCCGGTCCGCCGACCTGATTCCATCGGGTTCAGACCGGCGGACCTGCCCGGCTTCTCATGGTTTTCTCAGGGGCGAGGGATTACAATTGATTGCCATCGCAAGGTGGCGATCATGGAGGTGACGTGATGTCTATGAGCGGCAGGGGCAATGACCGACCGCAAACGCAAACCGAGGGACCTGATGATATAGGGAGCAGACAGCTACCCGACCGGATCGAGATCCCCTACATTCGGGGCGAGATGTTGCACCTGCGGCCGGCTGTCATCGCCGATTTGACGGCAATGGACCAACTGGAGGCCTTCTACAATTCCACCGGCATTACCGGTAAGGGGCCAAGTGCCGAGCGAGCCGTGGTCAACGCCTGGGTACGTAGGTCAGTAGCCTGGTCCAAGGGTCTGGCTGCCCGTGATTCGGGTGTGGGAGATCCTGAGTCCCGCCGCACCCTGGCCTGGGCCATGGTCACTGATGCGGACACCGACCAGGATGGCTCGCCAGATGCCGATGCCACCAAGGGAGTCATCGGCATGATCTTCCTGATCGACGTGGATGGCTGGTCACGCTCAGCCAGGATCCAGGTGGTCCTGGGCAGGCACTTTCGCGGGCGCGGTTACTCCCGGGATGCCATGCCCAGAATCATGACCTACGGCTACGCGGCTGCTCCTATGGGTCTGGGCCTGCATCGGATCTGGGTGGCTGTGCCAGAGAAAAACACGCGCTCCATCTCCGTCTACCAGTCCCTGGGATTCATGATCTCGGGCACCTCCCGTGATGCCCTCTGGGACGCTGAGAACGGCAAGTATCAGGATCAGATCGTCATGGATGCCCTGGTCGACGAATATGATCCCATCCGTTCTTTGAATGCTTTCGGCATGCATGTCATCCGTGAAAATCCTGGCGTGGCCGAAGCCCTTGTTGCACATGGATACGCTGCGGATGAGGATGGCGGCATAAGCGGGTCCGAGGAGTCTACTCCGGCAGCTCAGGATTCGCAGGTATCAGGTGACCGGACCCACCTGACCCCGAAGAGTGGCCCGCATTCAGAACAATCTGCCCAAGGCCATGCAGAACCCGATAGCAGGAATGATGACAAGGCGGTTCCCGGTCGGAAGGGCGCTGAGGATGCGGGGAAGGAGTCCGATTCCGACGAATCCGTTGCCGATCAGTCCGACGAGGAGCACACGGCCTCGGACTGGGCCTATGGGTCGGCTGAGACCAAGCGATCCAAACGCGCCTGGTGGCGTACGCTTGGCCATGGCCGTGATCGCGCGAATGGAGGCAGTCGATGAGTGCTGAGGATCTCGACAACTACGAGACCAACGCCGAACTCGCCTTGTATCGCGAGTATCGGGACGTGATCAAGCTGTTCACCTACGTGGTCGAGACCGAGCGGCGGTTCTACCTGGCCAACAAGGTGGACTTCAACGTCCGATCTGCTGGGCAGGACGTCTACTTTGACGTCCGGCTGACCGATGCCTGGGTCTGGGATGTTTACCGGTCCAGCAGATTCGTCAAGAACGTCCGCATCGTCACCTTCAAGGATGTCAATGTGGAGGAAGTGCAGAAGACAGACATCGATATTCCCGATTCGCTGGGCTAAACGACGCGCTAGGGCGAGCATCATCACGTTTGTTCCACGCAATGGCGGGAATTCGTGTGGGAAGTCCTTCGGAAGTCTCTGACTGGGGACGAGCCAGGTACAGTTGTGATGATTTCATACCGTTTTCAGGAGGTTGGCATGGAGCGCAAACAGTCCGTGATCGTCATCGGCGGAGGGCCCGCCGGCTTGACAGCGGCATGGGAACTGGTCAAGGACGGCGGCGACGAGCGCTATGACGTCACTGTGCTGGAGGCCACCAACGCCTTTGGCGGCATCTCCCGCACGGTTCGACACAACGGCAACCGCATGGACATCGGCGGCCATCGGTTCTTCTCCAAGGATGACCGGATTATGGACTGGTGGAAGGATGTCCTGCCTCTGCAGGGCGCACCCTCCTATGACGATAAAAAACTTGGCCGCCACCACGACCTGGAGCCCGGCGGCCCCGACCCGGAGAAGACCGACCGGGTCATGCTCAAGCGTCACCGAGTCTCCAGGATTTATTGGAACCACCACTTCTTCGACTATCCCATCTCCTTGTCCGCAAACACCCTCAAGGCCATGGGTTTCAAGCTGACCATGCAGGCCGGATTCAGCTACCTGAAGTCCGTCGTCCACAAGCTGCCAGAGGACAACCTGGAGAACTTCTATATCAACCGGTTCGGTCGCAAGCTTTACTCCATGTTCTTCGAGGGCTACACCGAAAAGCTTTGGGGCCGCCACCCCCGCGAGATCAGCGCCGACTGGGGTGCCCAGCGGGTCAAAGGGCTCAGCATCATGGGCGTGCTCAAGAACGCCTTCCAAAAGCTGCTGCCCAAGAAGCGCGATGCCCACCAGGTCGAGACCAGCCTGATCGAGGAGTTCTGGTACCCCAAGCTGGGTCCAGGGCAACTCTGGGAAACCGTGGAGCGTCGCAATGTGGAGCATGGAGTCCACGTGATCACCGATGCACGTGTGATAGGACTGACTCAGCAAGACGGCCACATGACTGGTGTGATCTATCGCAATGCTGATGGCAAGGAGGTGACCCTGCAGGCTGACCAGATCATCTCCTCCATGCCCATCAAGGACCTGGTGGAGGCCATTGCCCACGAGGAGCCGTCCACCGACAAGGAGATGGTCAGAGTGGCTCAGGGCCTGCCCTACCGCGACTTCGTGACCGTTGGCCTGCTGGTCCGTCACCTGCGCATCCGCAACACCACCTTCATCAAGACCCTGGGCGACCCGCCCATCGTTCCCGACTGCTGGATCTACGTGCAGGATCCCGGCTACAAGATGGGCCGCATCCAGATCTTCAACAACTGGAGTCCCTACATGGTCAAGAATGTGGACGGCACTGTCTGGATCGGCCTGGAGTACTTCTGCAAGGAGGGTGATGACTTCTGGAGCATGAGCGATCAGGAGACCACTGACTTCGCCGTCAAGGAGCTGACGCGAATGGGCATCATCAACGGATCCGCCGACGTGCTGGACTCGCACCGGGAGAGGGTTTTCAAGGCCTACCCGGCCTACTTCGACACCTACGCCCAGATGCCGGAGCTGGTCAAGTGGCTGGATTCCTTTGGCAACCTTTACTGCGTGGGCCGCAACGGGCAGCACCACTACAACAACCAGGACCACTCCATGGCCACATCCATGGAGGCCGTGGCCAACATCAGATCGGGGCGTGCCGACAAGACCAACGTCTGGAACGTCAACACCGAGAAGTCCTACCACGAGGAGAAGTAGGCAGACTTCGGCCTTCGTTTCCTTTAAGCCTCCGACCGTATGGTTGGGGGCTTTGTCATTTACGACAGGGCAATGGCGGGTGCCTTCAGGGGCAGGCCCAGCAGCTGCGAGAAGAAGGCCACGCTCTCGCGGACACGTTGGCGGACCACCTCTCTGATGTGCGGGTGACCTGCCGCCCTTCTGCCATTGCTGACGATGGACGATAGCCCGTCGGCCATCAGCCAGGCCACACTGCGGGTGCCGGCTGTTTGGATCAGCTGGGTCTGCGGCAGGCCCCCCTGATCCAGCCAGCGGTCCAGGGCCTTGGTCAAGGGGTCGATGATTTGCCTGACGAAGCCCTCCATCACATTGCTGTTGGTACTCAGGTAGTTGTACCAGTTGGCTTTGTCCGCGAAGATGACATCCATCTTCCAGATGGCCCTTATCAGATGCGGGCAAATGTCGTCCAGCGCCTCTTGAACGCTCAAGTCTGGGTCCTGCAGAATGTCGACTACATGGTCCACGTAGGAGGCCAGGTAGGTGCGTGCGCAGGCATCTACCAGGTCGTCCTTGGATTTGAAGTAGTAATAAAAAACGCTCATGCCCACGCCCTTGCCGTGGTTCATGGCGCGGATTACGTCGCGCAGGGAGGTGTTTGCAGCGCCTTTCCGGTCGAAGACCCGCATGGCGGTGGTTACGAATTCGCTCCGCCGTTGCTCACGCAGAGATGATCGGTTATTCATATGCTCAGTCTAGAGGCTTACCCATGAATTTCTGGACACGCGGGCCGATTCTTGCGCCGGTCGGCCGCACGTTGTAGGCTTATGGAAGTTCGATAAGCCGAGTCGGCATCGAATTTTCATGAGCGGTACCCCCGCACTATTCTCAAGCTATTTGCCTAGCCTAATTAGGCATAGCGAAGGAAAGGCATTACAACAGTGGCAACAAGCCAAGATATTCATTCCATGAAGCTGCCCGAACTCAAGGAATTGGCCAGGCAGCTGGGGTTGCGCGGTATTTCCGGCATGCGCAAGCCGGTCCTGATCGAGACGATCGAGGCGGCACGCTCGGGCGGCAAGGCCCCTGAGGGAGTAACCGTTGGTAAGCCCAAGGCTGCGGCCGCCGTGGCTAAGGGGGGCCAGGCAGCTGATCAGCAGCAGCCGACAGGGCAGGAGGCAAAGCCCGCCGCAGAAGGCGGACAGGAGATCACCGATACCAGGGAATCCGAGGAATCCAAGGACGGTCGTCCTGTCGGAGACCTCTTCGATGTTTTGGGCATTGACGATCATAAGAGCGGCCATAATAGCGAGCACCGGAACCGATTCCCCCATACCGTGGCCGATGAGGAGAACGTGGTCATATCCCGTCGCCGTCACCGCAACACGGATTCATCTCGAGGCTCTCACACCAACCGCAGCCGGAGCGAGCGTGAGCATGGCGAGGAGCGCGAAGGCTCCGGCTCAGTGCGCAATTTGGACGACATTCTGGCAGCTCTGCCCTCACGGAATGACCGCCCTCGTCGGCGCAGCTACGAGGATCGCGGCGAGGAAGGGCATGACTACCGTCACAACGGCTATGATCGCCGGAACCGGGGCGATCGCAACGACCGCAACGACCGTCGCAACCGCAACAACCATCGCAGCAGCGGCCGGGATCGTGACTATGAGCCCAGGGAGAACTTCAAGCCCGAGGACCTGGTCCCCGTGGCGGGCATTGTGGATGTGCTGGACTCCTACGCCTTCGTGCGCACATCCGGCTACCTGCCCGGCCCAAACGACGTCTACATCTCCATGGGCCAGGTCAAGAAGTACGGCCTGCGCAAGGGCGATGCCGTGCATGGCTCCATCCGTCCCCCCCGCGAGGGTGAGCATCGCAACCAACGGCAGAAGTTCGTTCCTCTGCAGGCCATCGACTCCATCAACGGCATGAGCGTGGAGGACGCTGCAGGGCGCCCTCACTTCAACAAGCTGACCCCCCTCTACCCGCAGGAGCGCATGCGGATGGAGACCCAGCCCAAGAACATCACCGGTCGTCTGATCGACATCGTCGCCCCTATCGGCAAGGGCCAGCGCGGCCTGATAGTTTCGCCTCCCAAGGCTGGCAAGACCCTGACCCTGCAGTCCATCGCCAACTCCATCACCGCCAACAACCCAGAGGTGCACCTGATGGTGGTCCTGGTGGACGAGCGGCCCGAGGAGGTCACTGACATGGAACGCACGGTTCAGGGCGAGGTCATCTCCTCCACCTTCGACCGCCCCGCCAGCGATCACACCACCGTGGCCGAGCTGGCCATCGAACGGGCCAAACGGCTGGTGGAGCTGGGGCAGGATGTGGTGGTCCTTCTGGATTCCATGACCCGCCTGGCCCGCGCCTACAACATCTCGGCCCCCGCCTCCGGCCGCATCCTCTCCGGCGGCGTGGACGCGCAGGCCCTCTATCCGCCCAAGCGCTTCTTCGGCGCCGCCCGCAACATCGAGAACGGCGGCTCCTTGACCATCATCTCTTCGGCCCTGGTGGAGACCGGATCCAAGATGGACGAGGTCATCTTCGAGGAGTTCAAGGGCACAGGCAACATGGAGCTTAGGCTGACCCGGGATCTGGCTGACAAGCGCATGTTCCCCGCCATCGACATCAATGCCTCCGGCACCCGGCGCGAAGAGCTGATCACCGCGCCCGAGGAACTGGCTGTGGTCTACCGGCTGCGTCGTCTCCTGGGTGGCATGGAGACCGAGCAGGCCTACCAGACTCTGGTGCCCAGACTGAAGAAGACCGCCACCAACCGAGACTTCCTGGCAGCCATCAACCAGTCCATGCTGGCTCAGAAGTGACTCGGGCCTGATGACTGATTCGCCCGCTGGGCCCCATCCGCGACTCATTTCGCGGATGGGGCCCAGCGTATATGCAGTGATGCAAGGCAACGGTACCTTTCAACGGTTTGGCCCATTCGGATTCTGTCTGCTGTGATTTTCGGCTTTTTGTCTGACGGCCTTAGCTGGAGTGGGCTCATGGATTGCGGTTGCAGTTCGACCGGTTGATCCTGCAGGCGATCAGGCTGCGACAAAGACTGACAAGCGCCGTGAGGCGGCGGGTGCGGCCATCTTCATATGTTAAGGAATTCCTCTGCCGCGCATTCGGCACCTGCATCGGTGGGCGTGCGCGGATGAGCATCCCCCTGGAGCCTGTGTGATCCGCATGCCGAGTCAAGGCCGGTCTCCGAAAGGAGGAGCGGCTGGGTCGTCTGAAGCGTTTGATTAGACTGGTGACCTATGAGCGAAGCGAATGTGGAAACGGTGATCGATGATCAGGCGCGGAAGGGGGGAGCCAAGGCCGAAGCCGCCCGCCAGGTGGCAGAGCTGCGTGCTGATGTGGACACCATCGATGCTGCCATTATTGCCATGCTGGCTGAACGGTCCAGAGTGACGCGTCGCATTGGGCTTCTTAAAGCCCGAGCGGGGTTCGCTTCGGCGGATCTGCATCGTGAGGCCGCCCAGGTGGCGGTCTTGCGAGGCAAGGCTGATGATTACGGACTGGACCCGGATCTGGCCGAGGCCTATCTTCATCTGGTGGCCGATGCCGCCAAGCGGTGTCACGAACGGCTGGCCGACCAAGTTGGTCCACGCTGAAAGAGCCCATCATGCGATGATGGCTGTGGACATGGGCGAGCTCCTGTGCCCTCGGCCACAGTACCGAGAGCAAGACAGGTTCGTCTTACCAGCAAGTGCCAGGAGAACCCCCCCCCCTCAGGGACCTGCTCTTGTCAAATGCCAGCCGTGGTCGGACCCGCGGCTTCCTGATGCTGCTGCCTTGCCGCCAGGACTGTTGCCGTCACGAATAGTCCGACAAACAGTATGACGAGCAGACCCCGACTGCCGGTCAGCGGCAAAATATCCCTATAAGTGAAGGTCAGCCTCTCGGTCTCCGGACTGCCCTGGCCTATGTTCCAGGTGATGTTGACCGTTGTCGTGCCTGCCTTGAATGCCGGTGCGTAGAAGGTCCAGACATTTCTGGACTCCCATGTGTCCGCTCCGCCGTTCCGCTTCAGCTCGAGAACCTTTGTGGTATGCGGATCCGTTCCTACCGTGACTGCACTGACTGTGAACTGGGGCGGGCAAACCAGCGTGGCCGCTTTGATGCTGGCTGCGTCGGAACCGATGCCCAGCTGTTCGCCGTTGTTGTCTCCCCAGGCGTAGGCCTTGCCGTCTGAGTTGATGACCAGGGCCTGTCGTTCGCCTGCGCTGATCCGAGTGGTGTTGCTGTCTGCGTTCGCCACTTGAGCAGGGATTCTGCTGATCGGCCCCGCGATGGAGACATTGCCCAGGGCGTTCTGACCGTTGTTTCCCCAGCTGTAGATCCGTCCTCCGCCGTCGATCCCCAGGCAGAACCATCCTCCTGCGCTGACCTGGATGGGGCTGAAACCATCGCTGCTTCCGTCGGGGTCGGTCACCAAGGTCGGCACGGCGGCATCGTTGGTGTCTCCTGTGCCGAGGCGGCCGTCTGTATTTGCGCCCCAGGCGTAGGCCTTGCCGTCTCTGCCAATGGCCAGCGAGTGGGAGCCTCCTGCGCTGACTTGGGTGGCGAAGAAGCCTGCTGACCCGTCCCCGTATTCCAGGGGTGAGGACACGGTTGTGGGAGCAGCCTTTGACGCCTGCGCACTGTTGCCCAGCCTGCCGCTATTGCCGTATCCCCAGGCGTAGACTTGTCCGCTCATGTCGATGGCCAGGGAGTGCTGGTATCCTGCACTGATCTGTCTGGCGTGAAAGCCGCTGGCGCCATCGCCTACATTCACCGATACGGGGGATGGGGCATTCCCTGTCGTCTTGCCGTCGCCCACCTGACCGCCGTTGCTCCTGTCACCCCAGGCGTAGACCTGATGATTCTTTCCAATGGCCAAGGAATGGTATCCCCCCGCGCTTACCTGGGTGTAGGTGAAATCCTCGTCGGCATTGGCTGGTTTCCTCACTAGGACGGGCACCTTGCTGCTGTCTGTGGTGCCGTTGCCGAGCTGTCCATTGCTGTTGCTCCCCCAGGCGTAGGCGTTCCCGTCGCTGCCGACGGCCAGAGAATGGTTCTTGCCAGTGCTGACCTGGGCGAAGCGGATGCCGCGCTGCGGAGGTGGAGTGATGCTGACCTGGTATCCGCCAGTGGACGGGTTGCCGGCCGGGTCGACAGTCATCCGGGCTGAATGTGTCCAGTGTGCGACCAGGGTCAGCGGGCTGGTGACCGGCTTGCTGAAGTCGTAGGCCACCCTGGAGCTGCCATCGGCGTCTTTGACAAACCAGCCGTCGAACTGGAAGCCTGCCTTGGCCAGGGTTTGCCGAGGCACCAATTCTCCTTCCTTGATGTTCTTGCTTGTCCATGCCGCTCCGGTGCCTCCGGCTGGCTCGAGCGCAATGAGCTTATCGACCGGATCGAAGGTGTAGCTGAATCGCTGTGTCTGCTTTGAGCCCCCGGAATCCCCGGCGATGTTCCAGGTAATGGTGAAGCTGGTGGGGCCGTACGGGTAGGCGGGCGTAGTAAAAGTCCAGTCCTGATTGTCATTCCAAGTGTCTCTGCCTCTCTGGGCCAGCTCCTTGGCCGGCCGGGCACCGCTCGCCATGTTGCCGAAGACGACCTTGGTGAGGGTGATTTGCGGCGGTTGCGTGGTGCCGGGCCGTGTGGAGGATGAGTCTCGTCCGAGCTGGTTGTAGTAGCTGTATCCCCAGGTGTAGAGCAATCCGTCGGACCCAATGGCTGTCTGGTGATGGCTGGAGGTGGATACGGAGCTGGCTTTCACAGACTGAGCCAAGACAATGGCTGTCGGGCTGATCTGCCATGCTGCTTCTTGGCTTGAGCCGTTGCCCAGCTGACCGTAGGCCTTTTTGCCCCAGGTGTAGATCCTTCCGCTGTCATCTATAGCCTCGGATCCATCGTCGCCGGCGCTGATGGCGGTGATGTTGACAGCGTCGCTGCCGAAGCTGACTTCGACAGATCCCTTCACGCTTTCATTGGTATCTGCAGAGTGGCCGATTGCGGTGCCGGAACCCCAGCCGTAGACATCATGGTCGGTATCCAGTGCCAGCACATGCTGGTAGCCAGCGCTGATGGCTATATAGAACCGGTCGTCATGCTGTCCTGTGGCCAGGTCTCGGACACGTGCCGGCGTTGGGCTGTCATTGATGGTGCCGTCGCCGAGCTGTCCCCTGCTGTTTTCGCCCCAGGACCAGGCATGGCCCTGACTGTCCAGCGCTGTGCTGGTGGTGAAGCCTGCGCTGATGGCGGTGATGCCGGACAGCGACGTTACCTTGGCGGGCGAGGGGTGATTGTCGTTGTCCGAACTGCCGTTGCCGAGCTGTCCCCGTTGGTTGTCACCCCATGTGTAGACCGTTCCGTCCTTGGACAGGGCCATGGCGTAGGTTCGTCCTGCGCTGATGGCGTTGATTTCGGCATCGCCCGTCTTTGCCCTTGTCGGTTCGGTGGAATAATCCTCGGCGGAGCCGTTGCCGAGCTGCCCCTTGCCGTTGCTGCCCCAAGTGTAGACCGTGCCGTCTGAGGCCAGGGCCATGGAGTAGGCATCACCTGCACTGACGGCTGTGAAGGTCTTTCCTTTTACGGCATCATTATCGGTGATCCGCACTGGTGTTGCCGCCGTGCCAGTGTCCTTGCCGTTGCCCAGGGTTCCGCTGGCCTGGCTTCCCCAGGCATACACGTGCCCGTCAGAGCCCACGGCCAGGGTGTGGTAGCGGCCTGTGCTGACCTGCGCGAACCGTACCCCCTTGGGTTTTGGGGGAGTCAGGGTGATTGTAGAGCCCCCGGTGTCATCGCCGTGGAGGGCGTCCGCTGTTTTCCATTCGGCATTCGACGATGACCAATGGGCTTTCAGGTTCAGTGGTCTGGTGACCGTCTTGCTGAAGTCGTAGGCCACCCTGGAGCTGCCATCGGCGTCTTCGACGAACCAGCCGTCGAAGACGCAGCCTGACTTGGTCACGGTGGGGGGCGAAGCAAGCTGGCCTGCAGTTACGGATTGATTGGAGGTCTGTGAGCCTCCGTCCGAATCAAAGACGATCTTCTGCGCAGTGGGTGTGAAAGTATAGTCGGCGATGACTTGCCCCTGCTGTTTTGCGCCTCCGATGGCCCATTGTCCATCATTGATTTTGATCTTGGTGGTTCCGTAAGTGTGGTGAGGGGTGGTGACCGTCCATTGGCCATTCGCGCTCCATGTGTCGTCCGAGGCTCGGCTGATCGGGGTGCTGCTGTCGGTCTTGGCTACATCGGTTTTGCCGAAGCTCAGCTTGGACAGGTCTATCTGAGGGGGGCTGACCAGTGTAGGTTTGGTCTGCGGGCCGGACGCAGGCCCATTGTCGCCTTCTCCAAGTTTGCCGTTCCTTGCCTCCCCCCAGCTGTAGGGGAGTCCGTCGGAGCCGATGGCCAGGCTGTGTCGGCAGACATCGAATGCAGCGACTGTGGCGCCCGTCAGGCTCACCTTGGTCATGGCTGATTTGGGGCTTGTCGTTCCGTCGCCCAGCTGACCGCTGGAATTGCTGCCGAGCATATACAGGCTGCCCGCAGAGTCGATCACCGCAGAGGAGAAATCGCCGGCGCTGACTGCGGTAGGTGCCGCTGTCCCCGCAGGCAGACTGATCTGGCTGGGGTGAAAGGCGTGAACGCTGTCGACATCGGTGTCGCTTCCCTTGGTCAGCGGATAGCCCCAGAAATACACCCCGCCCGCCTTGCTCAGCGCCAGGACATGCAGATACCCTGCATCGATGTCGGTATAGACAGTGTCATCCTCGGTTCCGCCCTGGTCTTTAAGAATGCGTGTGGGCGTGTAGACGCCGCTGGCTGCGTTGCCAGCTGTTCCGTTGGCCAGTTGGCCTCCCTGGTTGCGGCCCCAGGCATAGGCATGGCCCTGGCTGTCCAATGCCGTTTGGAAATCGTATCCGGCGCTGATGACTGCGAAGGTGATGCCGGATGGTGAATGGACCGCGGCGGGCGTGGGGTTGGCGTTGACGCCGGACATCCCATTGCCGAGCTGGCCGTATTCGTTGTCCCCCCAGGTGTAGATCGTGCCATCCGAGGCCAGAGCCATGGCATGCCAGTACCCGGCGCTGACGGCGGTGATTGTGGCCCTGAGGTTTGCCTTCACCGGTTCGGCGGAGTCCGTGGTGGAGCCATTGCCGAGTTCGCCGCGGCTGTTGTTGCCCCAGGTGTAGACCGTCCCGTCAGAGGCCAGGGCCATGGAGAATGTGGTTCCTGCGCTGACGGCTATGAAGGTCTTGCCTTGTATGGCTGCATTGTCAGTTATCCGCACCGGTGTGTCTGCATTGGTGAGGGTGCCGTTGCCGAGTTCGCCCTTGCTGTTGTCGCCCCAGGCGTAGATGTGGCCGTCTGAACCCACGGCAAGGGTGTGGTCGTGTCCGGCGCTGACCTGTGCGAATCTGACCCCTCGGGGCTTGGGCGGAGTCAGGGTGATTGCGGAGCCCCCTGTGTCTTCGCCGCTGGCGTCGGCTGTTGTCCACCGGCCATCTTTGATCGATGACCAGTGGGCTGTAAGCGACTGCGGGCCGGTGACCGGCTTGCCGAAGTCGTAAGCCACCTTGGAATCTTTCAGGAACCAGCCGTCGAAGAGGCAGCCCGACTTGGTGACGGAGGGAGGGGATGCCAGATGACCTGCGGTTACCGACTGGTTCAAGGCTGGTGAGCCGGGAGCCTGCGAGCCTCCGTCCGGATCGAAGGTGATGGCATACGATGATGAATCCATAGTTCGGGATGGCTTGTCTCCGCGCGGCCTGTCCTTGAACGATTCGTCCGCCCCTTTTCCGCTCAATGGTTGGAGGGCCTTGAGCGGGGAAGGATTGCCGCTGGCCAGCGGAGACGGCCAGGCTGTTGGGGTCAGGGCCCTTGCCTCCGCCGCCCTGCCTGGGCCCATGTTGCTGTATTGTCCGGGGGAGGGCGCTCCGTCCTCAGCCGTGCCGCTGCTCCCCGCGGTAGGCGCCGGCGCCATCTCGTCGGTGGATGCGTACGCCCCCGTTGACGCTCCGACCAGCGCCAGCCCAACCATAGCCGTCAATGCCATCAGTCTGCGGATGCCATGATCTTTCCCCACTTGAATCTTCCTTCTCCCAGTGTGCCGACTCCCCAGGCCAAGGCCCAAAACTGCGTCGATGCACACCGATTAAAGCCCCTATACACGTTCAACCTTAGCATTGCAATCAATGGCAGGATCGGGGTGTCGTATTCAGGCTCTTGCACCGCTGCAGGGCAGCCTGCAGCTGACCCGACCCTTGACAATGGAACAGGGATGAACGCTGATCAATCCTGTTGTTCCTGTATGCTGCAAGTCGCGGTTTAGGGAAGGGCCGAGGATGTAAGGATTGTGTTCCGTCTCTTGTGCGAGCGGCAATCATACGCTCGGCATCGCGGATTGTTATGATGGCCGCCCTGAAGACGACGATGTCTTCAGGGCGGCGGCGGGTGGCCAGGGCCGAATCGCTTCGGTTGCCTTGCGAATCCTGGAGCCTACTTGCGAGGCTTCTTGACCGGAGGCTCGCCCAGCTGGCTGGCAGTCACACGGATGCCGGCCTCATCCTCGGCGGATCCCATCCCTTCGGGCTGGTTGGCTTCCTCGGCCAGTTTCAGGTTTCCAGTGACCCTGCCTGCTTCGGCTATATCTTCCAAAGCGTTCTTCACAGCTTCCAGGCCCTCCGGTGCCACGCTGAGAGATGCGGAGAGGATAGGGGTCCTCATGGAGACCTTGGCCTCTGACTTGATTCGCCGCAGGGATGCCAGGGCGCTTCCTGCCCAGGCCAGAAGGGCTGGGTCCTGGCCCTGGGCGGCAGCCAGGTATGTTTCCGGGTGAGGCCAGGAGGCCCGGTGAACTGAACCGTCCCCCTGGTGCATCCACTGCCATGCCTCCTCGGTGGCGAAGGGCAGGAAGGGGGCCAGAAGACGGTCAAGCGCATCCAGGACCAGCCCCAGGGTCGTGCGGGCGCTCAGCACCTGGGCATCATCGGGGATCCTGCCTGTGGCGTCAGCGGTTCCGTAGGCCCGGTTCTTGGCCAGCTCGATGTAATTGTCGCAGAAGTCCCAGAAGAAGGATTCGGTCACCTCCAGAGCCTTGGAGTGCTCGTAGGATTCCAGGGCCTTGGTGGCCTGGTCGATCACCCTTGCAAGGCCGGCCAGGACCGCGCGATCCAGCGGGACCGTGACGTCGGCAGGATTCCAGGTGGTCTCCGCTGCCTGGGTGACCTTATGGTTCTTGTCCTCGCGGCCGATGGCCAGGGCGAACTTGACGGCGTTGAGAAGTTTGACGGCCAGACGGCGGCCTATCTTCATCTGCCCCTCATCATAGGTGGCGTCCAGACCCAGCCGGGCGCAGGATGCCCAGTAGCGCACGGCATCGGCGCCGTACTTTTTGATGGGTTCATCCGGCACTACCACATTGCCCTTGGACTTGCTCATTTTCTTATGGTCCGGGTCCAGGATCCACCCCGACAGGGTGGTGTCGCTCCAGGGCAGGCAGCCGTTCTCCAAGTGCGCCCGGTCTATGGAGCTGAAGAGCCAGGTGCGGATGATGTCCTGGCCCTGGGGTCGCAGGTCCATGGGGAAGGTGGCCTTGAAGAGGGCCTGGTCTTTCTCGCTCGGTTCGGCCCAGTGGGTCACGATTTGAGGGGTCAGGGAACTGGTGGCCCAGGTGTCCATGATGTCCTTCTCGGCCGTGAATCCGCTGGGCTGGTCGCGCTGAGACTCTTCGAAGCCATCGGGCACATCGCTGCTGGGATCAATGGGGAGCCTGTCCTCGGCCGGGGTGATGGGATGAGCGTAGTCAGTCTCGCCGTTCTCCTTTACCGGGTACCAGAGGGGGAAAGGAACTCCGAAGAAGCGCTGGCGGGAAATCAGCCAATCGCCGTTCAGGCCCTCGACCCAGTTGTTGTAACGCACCCGCATGAAGTCCGGATGGAAGTTGAGCTCTCTGCCGCGCTCCAGCAGCTTCTGGTTCAGTTTCTGGTCAGTGCCGCCGTTGCGCAGATACCATTGACGGGAGGTGACGATCTCCAGGGGCTTGTCGCCCTTCTCATAGAAGTTGGTCATACGCTTGGTGGGCTTGGGCTCGCCGTCCAGGTCGCCGGACTCGCGCAGGGCGTCCACGATGATCTTGCGGGCTGAGAAGGTGGTCTTGCCTTCGGTCTGCTTGAAGATTCGCCGTCCGCTTTCATCGGTGATCCAGTCAGGCACGTCCATGACGATTCGACCGTTGCGCTGGATGATGGACCTGGTGGGCAGGTTCAGATCCCGCCACCACTGCACGTCGGTCACGTCGCCGAAGGTGCAGCACATGGCGATGCCGGCGCCCTTGTCCATCTCGGCGGCGGGATGGGCCAGGATGGGCACCTCCACCTTGAACAGGGGAGAGTAGACCTTCTGCCCGAAGTACTTCTGGTAGCGTTTGTCGTCCGGGTGGGCGATCAGGGCGCCGCAGGCCGCCAGCAGCTCAGGCCTGGTGGTCTCGATGTATATTGGCGTGCCGTCCGCGAACCGGAAGGCCACGCGGTGATAGAAGCCGTCATACTCGCGCGACTCCAGCTCGGCCTGGGCCACGGCGGTCTGGAAGGTCACGTCCCAGAGTCCGGGGGCCTCCTTCTGGTAGGCCTCGCCCCGGGCCAGGTTCCGCAGGAAAGCCTTCTGTGCCACCCGGCGGGGATGCTCGCCGATGGTGTGGTAGGTCTGCGACCAATCCACTGACAGTCCCAGCGACCGCCAGAGCTGCTCGAAGAGCTTCTCGTCCTCGGCGGTCAGTTCCTCGCACAGTTCGATGAAGTTCTGACGGGAGACGGGCACCTGATCCTTGGCGCTGATTTTCTTGCCCTTGGTCCCGTGGAAGGGAGGCTTGAAGTTCGGATCGTACTTGAGCGAGGTGTCCACGCGAACCCCGTAGTAGTTCTGAACCCGCCGCTCAGTGGGCAGGCCGTTGTCGTCCCAGCCCATGGGGTAGAAGACGTCGTATCCTTGCATCCGCTTGAACCGGGCGATTACGTCGGTATGGGTGTATGAGAAGACGTGCCCCACATGCAAATGCCCCGAAACCGTGGGCGGCGGGGTGTCGATGGAGTAGACGCCGGAGCGCTCGCGGGTGTTGCGGAAGCGGTAGACGCCGGACTCATCCCAGTCGCGGCACCACTTTTCCTCCAGGCCATCCACGCCCACCCTGTCAGGCAGGGGGGTCAGATGGGCATTGACGATTCCTTGGTGTTCAGCAGACATACCAGCATTTTATGGACGAATGGTGACAAGGAGTCCCGGTTTCCTCAACCCTTGATATGCAGGTTCCACAGGGGCAGGTAGCGGTCCAACAGCGAGCTGGGCATACCCTGGAGTCGGGGAGCGCTCAGGACCAAGGGTGTGCGCTCATAAAGCCAGTCGCTGGGGGAGAGGTCGCTGACCTGTCGGGCGAAAGCCCGTAGCCGTTCGGCATAGGTATTCTGGTCGGTGCTGGCCTTGACCTGCTTCCAGGATTCCTGGACCTCGGTGTTGTCGAAGAGCATGGTGGCGTTGGGGTCGGCGAAGCGACCGATGTCGTCATTGTTCATGATCAGCAGGGCCATGTCGTAGTCGTGACGGGTGAGCACCTGGTCGCGGAATGCAGCCTGATCCACTATGGAGACCTGGGTGGGGATGCCCACCGCCTTCAGCTGCGTGCTGATCAGATCGCCAACTTGGCTGCCGAATTCCTGGGGATAGACCAGGCGCAGGCCGCCGTGATAGTAGGACTGGGCATAGTAGGAGGCTCGACGAGCCGCTTGGACACGATCGAATGGGAAGGCCTGCAGACTGGGATCGTAGCCTGGGCTGAGCGGGTTGAGTGGTCCACCTAGCGCCTTGGCTGCGCCGCCTTCCAGATCGGCCAGCGCCTGGCGGTCCAGGGCGTAGCGAACGGCCTCGCGCACATGTTGGTCGGACAACAGACTGGATGCCTCGTTGTTGAAGGCCAGGACCACATTGTTTGAGCTGGGTGTTGCTGTCGGAGCCTTACCAGCCTGCTTGGCGGTAGCCGGATCCATGTCCACTACAGCGTCCAGACGTCCCTGGTTCAGATCTTTGACGGTCTGCTCGGGGCTGCCGGCATAGCTGAAGATGACCTTGTGGATGGCGGCCTTGTCCGGGCCCCGGTAGGACTTGTTGGTGGTGAGGGTCAGGCTGGCTCCCGGCTGCCAGTCATCCACTTGATATGGGCCTGATCCGGCCGATTGGGTGGAGTAGTTGACGTGGGCCTGGCGATCGTAGACAATGCCGGCCCGACCGCTCAGAGCGGTCAGCAGATGGGCATCCGGGCTCTTCAGTCTGATCACCAGGGTGGCATCATCCGGGTTGGTGACCCTGGCCAGGCCATCCAGGTCCTGGTGGCCCTGATACTGGTGGTCGAGGATCTGCCGCAGGGACCAGAGGGCATCCTCTGAGGTCAGCTGGCGTCCGTCGGCGAAGCGGGCATCATTGCGCAGATGAAAGGTGTAGAGCAGCCCATCGGCGGAGATCTCCCAGTTCTGGGCCAGTCCAGGAGTCGGCCGACCTTGGGCGTCGGGCCTGGTCAGGGTCTGGTAGACGTTGCCCATCAGGGCCTGGTCAGTGGCCTGACCGGGCTCGGTGCGGATGTCCAAGGAGACCGGAGCCTGCCGGGCCCTGATGCGCACTACCTGGCCCGAGCCTCCAAGGTTCCAGGGCAGCCGCCAGCCTCCCTGGCCAGTCAACAACGGCCAAGCCATGTAGGTGCCCGCGGTCAGGACCGCCAGTACCAGGATGAAGATGATTCCGGAGCTGATTCGTCTGTGTCTGCCGCTTGCCATGGTTTTGATTCTATCGAGAGGCCGGTCCGGCCAGGAGCTCGGCGCTGGGACATGTCTCGGCCAGTGGGCAGTGCAGGCAGTCAGGTTTGCGGGCGTGGCAGGTAGCCCGGCCGTGGAGGATCAGTCTGTGCGATAGATTGGTCCAGTCCTCGGGCGGGAAGCAGTCGCAGATCTCATGCTCGATCTTCACCGGATCGGGATGGGTGCTGCGCCAGTCGGTCCGCCAGCGCAGGCGGCCGGTGACCCGGGTGACGTGGGTGTCCACAGGGAATCCAGGAATGTTGAAGGCGTTGCCCAGGACCACGTTGGCGGTCTTGCGCCCCACACCAGGTAGGCTGGTCAGCTCCCCCATGGTCTCAGGGACCTTTCCGCCGTAATCCTCGGTCAGCATCAGGGAGAGCCCCAGCAGGTGGCGGGCCTTGGCGTGGTAGAAGCCTACCGGATGGATGATGGCCTCCAGCTCGGTCGGCTGGGCCTGGGCCATGGTTGCAGGGTCGGGGTAGCGCTCGAAGAGTTCGGGGGTCACCGAGTTGACCCGCTTGTCGGTGGTCTGGGCGCTCAGGACCGTGGCCACCAGCAGTTCGAAGGGGTTGCGGAAGTGCAGGGCGCAGACCGCCTCGGGAAAGACTTGGCAAAGGATGCGGTATTCCGCGTGCATGCGGGTCAGGCGCTGGGCTTTGCTCTCCCTGCCTTGGGGGTGCTTTCGATTGGATGATGCATCAGTCACTATGATCGGTTTTCTTCTTCTTGGCATCTTTGGATTGTTCGGACTGGCTGTCATTTTGCTCGGCGGTATCCGGTTCGCTTCCTGCATCTGTCGTGGCCTTGGGAGCCTGGGCCGTTCTGGCCGATGAGGGCGGGTCGAACCGGTATCCCACATTGCGGACCGTGCCGATCAGGTGCTCGTACTCGCTGCCCAGCTTGGCCCTGAGCCGCCGCACGTGTACATCCACCGTTCTGGTGCCGCCGTAGTAGTCATAGCCCCAGACCTCCTGGAGGAGCTGTGCCCTGGTGAAGACCCTGCCGGGATGCTGGACCAGGTATTTGAGCAGCTCAAATTCCTTGTAGGCCAGGTTGATGGGACGGCCGTGTATCCGGGCCGTGTAGCTTTCGGTGTCCACAACCAGGTCACCCGAGCGAACCTGGCCAGTGGGCACCTGATCCTCCGCCTCTTCCGGCTGGGCATCCGGCTTGCGCGTCGGTGTCACGCGCTGACAGACCAAGCGCAACCGGGCCTCGACCTCGGCGGGTGATGCGGACTGAATGATCACATCAGCTACACCCCAGCTGGCATTGACCACGGTGAAGCCACCCTCGCTCAGAATCAGGATGATGGGCGTGGACAGGCCCGAGGCTCGGGTCAGGTTGCAGAGGGTCTTGGCCTCGGCCAGGTCGTCGCTGGCATCGATCAGCAGAACGGTATCCTCGGGCATTCTTACCAGGGATGCGGCGTCCAAGGGCAGGACGCGCACTCGATGGGAGAGCAGGGCCAAGGCGGGCAGAACCGATGCCGGGTCATCGGCGCAGGTCATCAGGGTCAGATCCGTCACGGGGTACCTTCTTCCCTGTCCGTTCGTCCATAGCGGTGGATTCGTTGAACAGTCGTCATCATTGTACAATCGGCCCGTCACAGGGGCTCCGAGTCCACAGGATGGCCTTGCCCTAGGATGTGACGTATGGCTCCCCGACGGGGACAGGCAGGAGGACCCATGGCGCAGACCGTAAAAGAAACCCGGGATGGGCGCGCGCCCGCTCTGACGCAGTTGGTGGCCCTGGCGGCCCTGATCCTGCCGGGCGTGGCGACGGGCTTGCTGGCCGCTCCTCGGGTCGCTCGATGGGTGCAGGCCGTTCTGGTTTTGGTGCTGGCATTGGCCCTGTTGGCCTCTTGGCCCCTGGTGGGCAAAGGCATCCGACCCGGTCCTGACCGAGCCATGTTCGGCCTGCTGACCTTGGTCGCTCTGGTGCCGGCCCTGGTCGTACAGGGACCTGGTGCCCTCTGGGCCTGGCTGACGACTGCGGCATTCCTGCTGGCCCTCCTGGCCGTGTTCATGTTTGTTCGGCAGATGCTGCGTCGGGACAGGCGGATGGTCATTCGGGGCATTTCTGCAACCGCCATGGGCGGGGTGACCGCCGTCGCTGCCTCGGGGTGGGTCTTCCTGCCAGAGCTGATCAGAGGCCTGCGACCTGACCTGATGCTGATCTTGGTGGTGCTTGTGGCCTTGCTGCTGCTGGTCGGGTTGATGACTTCGGGCTATCACTGGGCCCAGGAGGCAGCTGATCGGCGTGGGGCCGTTGGCCTGGCGCTGATGTCGGTTCTTTTGGCCGGATCCATCGTGGCCCTGTCCGTCATGGTCTTGCAGACGACGTTCTGAGTCAGGCATTCATCAGGTGATCCAGAAGGATCTGGATGCCCATGACAATCAGAATGATGCCGCCTGCGATTCTGGCAGGCTTGCGCCAGCGGGACCCGACCGCGTATCCGATGCGCAGCCCCAGAATGGAGGCCGCCGCCGTCACCAGCCCGATGACCAGTGCGGACAGCCAGATGTTGATGCCCAGCAGGGCCAGACCCGCGCCCACTCCGAATGAGTCGATGCTGGTGGCGATGGCCGCAGGAAGCATCTTCCGCCAGGAGAAGTTCTCCTCGCCGTCCGCTCCCTCCTCCTTGCCGTAGACACCCTCTCGGATCATGTTGACCCCGATGGCTGAAAGGATGCCGAAGACAATCCAGTGATCCACAGCGGCCAGGGAATCCTGCAGCATGGAAGCGGCGAAGTAACCTAGCAGGGGCAGCAGAGTCTGGAATCCGCCGAACCACAGCCCGACCAGCCAATGGTGGCGCGCCCGCAGTCGGTCCACGGACAGTCCCTTGCTGATGGAGACGGCGAAGGCATCAGAAGATACACCTAAAGCGATAAACAACAATCTCAAGAACACGGCATTCCTTGAAAGGGTTCATCCCTGGTGGGATGGGCCTCGACCAGGTCTCCTCAAACCCGCCTACGCCTCGGGAGCGTCGAGCGCGGAACTGCCGATTGGAATCGGCTTTGAATTCGTTGAACGCCGTTCACATGCTACGCCATAACAATATGGACACAGATTTTACTTGTCAGCGCTGTGATAATCAAGCATGACAGGCTATCCGATCGGCCCCTTAGTGAGCCATGGTCACAGTCAGACTGCCCCCTGCCGCATGGACGGCGCTGATGACCGTGCTCAGTGCCGGATCTCCTTGATTGCTCAGGGCCTTGTAGATGCCCGACCGGGATCGGTCGGCATCAGAGGCGATGGCGCTCATATGCCTCTGTGCTCGTGCCACCTCACCGAGTGCATCTGCGATGATGGCAGCCCCCTGCCGAGAGGTTTCGGCCTTGTCGGCCTCCTCCATGGCAACCTGCAGGTAGCGGACGGCTGTTTGCTCGGTATGTATATGGTCCCCTGCATGAAATTCCCTGATCTTCAACGTCATCACGACTCTGTCCTTAATGTGGTCCGTTTGTTCCCCATCTGGATGCCGTCAGCTCTCCAGATATGACTTCCACAGATGTTTTGCCCGGTCTATGTCCCTCTTCTGGTGAGTCTTGCTGCCGCCGCAAAGCAGCAACACGACCTGTTTGTTCTTCAGCCCGAAGTCGGTGCGGTAACCCGGACCATTGTGAAAACGCATTTCAAATACGCCTTCTCCCACAGTCTTCCAGTCGCCTAAAAGGTGTCCGGATCGTTTTACTTGTTCCCATCGGTGTAGGATGCGGGCTGCCGACTGAGTGTCTTTCAACTCATCAATCCACCGGCTGAATTCCTCAGTCTCCAGTACCTTAATGATGGATAAGGGCATGGTGTCGCTTTCCCCTCTTATTTCGAGAAGATGCGTCCCATTCCCCACAAGAAAGTGTACACTACAGTGTACATTGCAACAATTGTTTATGACACCTGAATGTCGAGTGATTCGCGAATGCTGTAGTCAGTTTTCGAGTACTACTGATCCTGGTAGGTGACGGCGTAAAACTCGCCGTTCTGGAAGCGGGCCATGTACACGTCGCTGACCTTGTCTATGCCCTGTTTGTCCAGTTGCTCATTGAGCCAGTCCTCGTCCCGTCCCATGGTATCCAGCACGTCGGGATTGACCCGTCCGTCCATGACCACCGGATAGCGCACGTCCTTGTCACCCTCGGAGATGATGGTCAGGCTGCCGTTCTGTTCGACGATGCCCCGCTTGACGTCGCGGATGTCGTTGATGCCCTTGGTGCGCAGCTTGAAGTCCACCTCCTTGGCTGTCAGGTTGACCTTGAGACAATTTTGTACCAGCAGTTTGCCGTTTTTGATGATGGTGACCGGTTCGCCGTCGATGTACTTGCCCACTGCATGGATGTGGGTCTTGGCGTATCGGGTGATGAGGATCAGCGCCGCCCATATCAGCAAGATGACGATGTACTGGGCCATGGAGATGCTGTCGCTGTAGATGACCCCGCCGATGATGCCGCCCAGGACGTAGTTCTGCAGCTGGTCCATGGGCGAGGTGGGCGCCAGATTCCCCTTGCCGGTCACGTTGATGAGCAGGGTGATGAAGAGCAGCCCGACGATCAGCTTCAGGGCCACGTTGACGTAGAAATTGATATCCATGGGTCACTCTCCGATCACGGTGATGTCTGGGTGGTACAGGTCGGCGCGCTGCAGCAGGAACTCGGAGCCGGAGCTGTTGAATACCAGGGTGTAGTAGCCCTTGGGGGTCTTGATGATCATGTCGTTGTTGCGCGAGGTGTCGTTGATACTGATTTGCTCAGGCTTGACCTTGAGTTTGGCAGCGGATTTGTCGATGACGGTGGTCAGCTGACCGCTCTGCAGGCTGGCTGTGCGCAGATTGGTGTAGTCGCTGTACTGGATGGCCGCCGCCAGCAGAAGCAGGGTGGCCAGGATGATAGACAGATCCTTGTACTTATGGTTCCAACGGTGGCGGGAGTACATGAACAGGAAGAAGAGAAAGGCCAGGGCCAGAACGACGACCACGATGATCCTGATCATGGTCCAGTTGGTCTGCCCGCCCTTGAGGTATTGGTATGTATAGAAAGTCATAGCCGCTCCTGCCCTTGCGCGCACCCGCAATTGGCAATCGTAGACGGCCAGACGTGTTTTGGGAGGATTTGGGCATGCAAAACCCCGGTTCAGGCGCTCGATTGGGCCCTTGCCGGGGTGGTTGTGACCGCTAGTCGGCCCTGAGAGGTCAGTGCTGTTCGGCCAGGCGCTGGCGTGCAGCCTTGATCTGGGTCTCGGCGGCCTCCGCGTTGGTCCAGTAATCGCCGGGCATGACCTCCTTGCCCGGCTCCAGGGCCTTGTACTGCTCGAAGAAGTGCTTGATCTCCTGCTTGTGGAAGTCGGAGACGTCATCGATGTCCTTGATGGCATCGAAGCGCACATCGGCGGGCACACAAAGGACCTTGTCGTCCCCGCCAGCCTCGTCGACCATGTGGTAGAGACCCACGGCGCGGCATTCGACGATGCAGCCCGGGAAGACCGAATCGGGAATCATGACCAGGGCATCCAGGGGATCGCCGTCCTCGCCCAGGGTGCCGTCGATGTAGCCGTAGTCGTCGGGGTAGCCCATGGAGGTGAAGAGGGTGCGGTCCAGCCTGATGTGGCCGCTGTCGTGGTCCATCTCATACTTGTTGCGGGAGCCCCGAGGAATCTCGACCAACACGTCGAATGTCTCTGCCATTGTCCTGTCTCCTTTTCGGTCTGGACGGCATAGGAATGTCTCATACACAGCATAACCGTCCCGGGGCACATTCGACCACAGTGCTTCGCTGACGCTCACGCCTGCTCGGCGGCCGTTCATACTCGATTCATGGGGTGGGCGAAGAGTGAGGACAAGTATGAACAAGCGCAGATGGACGGGTCTGCTGGCGGCCTTGGCTGCACTGGCGACGCTTGTAGGCCCGGCGGCCCCCGCCATGGCCGGCGGCGGATCAGGACATTCCGGCGGTGGTGCTGAAGGCAATGGCCGGTTTTGGCAGGGCTGGACCTACAAGGATGACGACCATGGCTCCTTTGGTGGCTATGAGATAGGCAGCATCGACAGGGCCTTCTCCAAAATGGGGATTGTGGATGGCGGCAATGCCACCACTGCTCGGGTCAAACGCCAGGCTCTGGATGAGGCCAACGGCAACTGCCAGGCACGCTTTAACGAGGCCCATGCCGACGAATCCGGACAAAGCCACTGCCGGGTGACCGGCGTGGGTGTGGTCACGGGCTATCGCGGCTCTCAGCGGGTCTTCGATGGGGTCAGCATGGCCATCCACAGCATATGGATGGACAACTGGCGAAGTCAGGTGGCCAACCGTACCTTCAGCAACCGCGGGGTGACCTATCGGACCGGCGAACCTTTTTGGGACCAGCCCGGAGACAGCCTGGACAAGTTCGCCGACATGTATGCCGGCAACGAGCACAGCATCTCCCTGGTGGTCTTCATGCTCAATGACTATGAGCCTAAACCGGCCGATCTGCCGCCGAATCCACCCGACAAGAAAGTGGATCCTGGCACCAGCGCGGATGGGATGACCAACCGCACCCGCATCGAGACAGGAACCGGTCGGGGCGGCCGCGAGTTGACCTTCAGCGATGTCTTCGATCCCCAAGGCAAGCAGTACCGTGTCACCGGGCAGAAGGTCAAAGACCTGACCAGCGGTGAGGATCTGACCAGCAAATTCGCTTTCAACACGGCCGATGGAAGCAGACCGCCCGGCAATAGGGCTACAGCCACCTGGAAGGGCGGGACTCTGCCTGAGGAGCATCAATGGGTATGGCAGCTGGATGTGACTGTCGAGCAGCCGGATATCGGGGTCATCCTGGACTGTGGAAAAGTCCGTTGGAAGGGCACCGTCCGTCAGGTTGATCAATCGACCCCTGAACGCCGCACTCCCACCTGGAAGCCCAGACCAGACAAATCCTGGATTCTGCGCGATCCTGCTACCGGGCTTTGGAAAGCAGTCGTCGACCCTCAGTGGACCAACAAAACCGGTGCGGATGGACATGCCTTTCTGGACGGCGACAGAGTGGGGTCGGTGGTCAACGCCACTGCTGAAGCCCATCTGATTGAGGCTCCTAAGGTTTTTACCCTGACTGACGACTGGAGCGCTGCCGACTATCTGGTTGATCAGGATGGTGCTCGGGCTATTCGGATTTTCGAGGCCAAGGCCAAGGTGGATGCAGATGGGCACTACCGCCGAAGCAGCATCCAGGACATTGTGAACAAGGGCAGGGATGTGACCGATCGTTTCGAGATCAGCGTGACCGGCACTCGGGCGCGTGTACAGGCCAAAAGCGGATGGCTGAAGGGTCTCAAGGGGATGGAGGATCCTAGGCAGGTCACCATGCTGGTTCCTTTTACGGTTCGCTTCGCCAACGGCGGTGGTGCAGCCAAGGTTCGCAAGGATCTGGGCGGAACATCTGACCAGGAACTGACTTTCTGCAAGGCCCCGAACGGCCATGGCAGCCAGGGCGCGGCGCTGACCAACTCGGGTTCCCAGACTGTCAACACGCAGAGCGTACAGACCAACAAGCCGGGCATCTGTGGATACCTGCCTCCGGTGCGCAAGGATGTCATTTCGGAGGCCGGCCAAGGCGGGGAGCAGGCCAGTGTTGACGGCAAGGTGGTCTTTCCTGGTCAGAGGCTGGAGTATCAGCTGGACACCCAGCCCAGCCTGCCCGACAATCTGGCCTATCCTGTCAAATCAATCATCCTGACGGATGTCTACGATCGCTGGTTTTTGCCCGACAAGCAGACTCTTGAAGTGACTGACCTGCAGAGCGGCGACGTCATCGCCAAGACCGGATACGCCACAAAGTGGAAAGACAAGGAGCACAGCCTTCGGATGACCTTCACCGACCCCGCCCGGATCAGCCAGTGGCGTGCCGGGGGCAATCCCAGGATCCGTCTGCGTTTTGAAGGCAGGGTTGATCCCAAGGCTCCAACGGATCATCGTGTAGGCAATCAGTGGGTACTGACGCTGAACAACTCGTTGACCCCCTCCAACCAGGTAAGCAATCCACCGGCTGACTTCCACCCCTCAAAGAACGATGTCAGCGCACATGATCCAGGAGTCAGCATCGACGGCAAGGTGCTTTTTGTGGGCGACCGAGGGGCCTACCGGATCAGTCTGGACGCCCGTCGCAAAGACACCGCCTATCCGGTCTGGCGGCTGGGTATGACGGATGCCTACGACGCTCGTCACCTGGATATCAATTCCAAACATATCGAAGTTTTGGGTTCCGACGGCCGCGATTACACCAAGGCTTTCAATATCCAGGTTGAAAACGGTGTAGTCCTGGTCTTCGCCAAAACCGTGGATACCTATGTTCCTGCCACCGGCGTCACACTCAAAGGGGATCCTCAGCCTACCGATCTGGCTGCCTATGCTGCTGCCCGCGGTCATAATCCCCTCAGAGAGCCGGCTATTGACCAAGGACTGCTGGGACGCACCTACGATGTGGTCCTGCCTTACACGGTCATCCGCGCAGAATCAGGTTATGTAGTACGCAACCAAGCGACCCAGATCGTCAACGACCTGCATAAAGCGACCAACGTGGTTACCAATCCGGTCAAGTTGCTCAATCCCGCCAAGGATGTGGTGGTCGCCGTGGGCGGGAAAAGCGCACATGGCGGCAGTATCTACCGCGATCGGCTCTTCCTCTATCGCCTGGACTCCAGTCTGCTGCCGGCCGGAAGGGCTTACCCGCAAGTGAAAACCTGGCGGATTGAGGATCGGCTGGACTCAGCGGTGGATAGGTTCACTGGCCATTGGGCCGTCTACGCAACCCAGGACCTTTACGAGAACGGGCACATCCTGATTCATCATGGACAGATTATGGCTGGTTCGGACATGTCCGCAGATATACATGGCGGTCCTTTGTTTACGATGACCGCAGGCCCTGCAGGTCTGATCAAAGTGGAGGCTACATCGCGGTATCTGGCCTTGGTCAGCACTTCAGGCGACCGCCCGGTCGGTTGGAGGGTCTACTTGCAATGCAGGCGGCTGAAGAACGTGGACCGTCATGAGAACCGATTCACTGAGTTCTATCAGGACAAGATTCTGGCATCCAACACGGTCTGGACGAGCACGCCCGATATGACGCCGGCTTTGCATATCGAAAAATTTGATCAGGCCGGCGGCATGCCCAAGGGTGATCGGGATCAGCCCGAGCAGGCTCTCCGGACTCATGACGATGTTCCCATCGTCTTCCGGATCACCAACGATTCTCCTCGCGATCCCAGCGATGGGACTGGAGCAATCTTCCCTGCCCGCCAACTGCATTTGGAGGATCAGACAGTCCTCGGTCATGGGCAGGTGACCGGGGTCCACTATCCTGACAACTGGTCGACCCTGATGCTCCGACCTGGTCAATCGGTAGATGTGCAAGCCACAGTGACGGGCATATCAGGTCGGCACACCGACAGGGCCCGAGTAGTCGGCAGACCGCTGGTGCCATGTCCGGTAGAGGATCAGATTTCCCCACCCCAACTGGAAAATGCCCGAAAAGCCGCTGGGCGCACGGGTTCTCGCGGAATGGTGTTCGATGGTCGTTTGCTCTGTGCTGATTCAGCTGTCGAATCCAACACTGATGACTGGAACGCTCTGGAAGACGCATTGCCTAAGACCGGATCTCTGGTGGTGCTTCCCGTGGTCCTCGCCGCTGCAGCGGTCATGACCGGGCTTATCCTCTTCCGCTTGGCCAGACAGATGTCCGTCAGCAACCACGGGCGACAGTGATCTTGGAACAGATACGGAGTCGGGAGTGCGCATTTGGTCTGTCGATTGACCTAACAAAACCAATCTTAGATCCAAAGGCGGTTTTGACCAGCTGCAGGGCGGTCGAACTGTGCGATGTGCATACCGGCCTGTTCCGGTTCCAAAGCAAGAGCGTGTTGACAGAAGAACTTCTGGGAAGCCGCAGCCATTGGAAGCGTTGAATGCGCTGGCTGATTATGAAGATGCTGAGACCATGGATGTTTCGACTGTTCTGGTAGTCGTCGAAAGCTCGGATCAACCAGCAGTAAGTGATTAGGTCTAACCTACCTGCGCTCCTGACCTTGGATATCAAACCATAGGGAATTGCGCTAATTCTCCTCTGCGTCCAGTAGCAACACACCTTGGGGCGGGTTGCTGTCGATGGCTCCAACGGTCTCGTGCGGCAGGTAGGGCTCCTCCATGGAGGCGATCTCCTCGGGTGTGAGCTCCAAATCCAGCGCAGCCACGGCATCGTCAAGATGACGGGCCTTGGTGGCGCCGATGATTGGTGAAGCGATCCCTTTGACCCACTGCCAGGCGATGGCTACCCGGGCCATAGGAACGTTGTGCTGCTCTGCCACTTCTTGTACACGATCGATGATGGTCAGGTCGTTGTCCTCGGCCCGGTCATACTTGCCGCGCGAGACCTTATCAGTCGAGCTGCGCAGGGTGTCGGCGGTCCATGTGGGCCGTGTCAGATGGCCAGCGGCCAGAGGGCTGTAGGGGATCAGGGAGACATCCGTCTTTATGCAGAAGGGTACTAGATCCTTCTCGTCCTCCCGATAGAGCAGGTTGTAATGGTTCTCCATGGCGCTGAAGGGGGTCCAGCCGTTGTCTCGGGCGACCCTTTGCATGTCCTGAAACTGCCTGGCGTACATGGCCGATGCGCCCAGCGCTCGCACCTTGCCAACCTGGACCAGATCGTTCAGTGCTTCCATGGTCTCCTCGATGGGCGTTTCATAGTCGAACCTGTGGATGATGTAGAGATCCAGGTAGTCGGTACCCAGCCGCTTGAGCGTGCTATCGATCTCCCGATGGATGGCCTTGGATGAAAGTCGCCCCTCATTGAAATAGACCTTAGAAGCAATGACAACCCGGTCGCGGCTTGTATGCTTTCTAAGCGCCTTTCCCAGATACTCTTCGCTGGTTCCGGCCGAGTAGCCGTTGGCCGTGTCGAAAAAAGTAATGCCCAGGTCCACGGCATGGGCAACGACCACATCGGTCCCTTTCTCGTCCAGGGTCCAGTCGTGCATAGTGCCTCGTTTGCCGAAGCTCATGCATCCCACGCAGATTTTCGATATATCGATGCCCGTTTTGCCTAGTTGCGTGTATTGCATTCGGATGCCCCTGTCCTTCCTTGGTACAGATGCAATCATGCTAGCAAGTTCGAGTCGGTGAAAGGGTACTTTGCGAAGGAGCATCCAAGCTTTTATTGCTTACATGCTACGAGCTTTAACTGGCATGATAGAAGCAATGAGCTGGAATATGAGCGAATTCAGTTTCTAATTTCATTAGTAGCAAGGGTTGGGATTTGTGTTGTGACCTTTTGGACAAACTATGTTGAGCAGATAATATCTAGGATTCTTCTGCACTGCCATCTTTTGACTTGGTAGTAGCAGCCTTTCCGACCGACGGCTATTGGGATCAAACATTAAGCGTACTTATTGGCCTTATAGGGATTCATCTACTTTGCATAAGTAGGGCATAATATAAGGGGTATACGCAAAAGCTACAGCGGGAAAAATTCCGGCAACTCTACTTTCATAAATTGCCCAGTATGCCGAACTTGCGACAGCACACGCCTCTATTTCCAAGATTATTTGCTGGTGACGTGCAGTGTGTGAGCTGGAAATGGGGTACTCCATGTCGACCAAACAGCTACAAGGGCCACGGCATGCAAAGTCCGGAGTATTTTCTCCTTTGCCTGTGTTCGAGGGCGACACCGCCGAAAACGCCGATAACTCCAGCGCGTTTAACCAGAGATTTGATAGCAAGCACGAGCCCATCTACCAGTCCTATGGACATCGGTACCGTTCTCCTTGGGAGAATTCTTGTATTATGCACCTCATTAAATAAATAATAAGATACGACAGCAACGTCGATGTTCAGCTGAAACATGTCTTATTTCATCTTACCGAAGCGACATTGATTTTATATGCTGATTCCTATAGTTGAGTAGTTTATTCAAATAGCAGTAGGGTGCAAAAGTGAATGGTGGTTGTGTCAGGTCCGGCGGAATAATTCATCTGATCCATGACTCGTTCGGTCATGTCACCCTTAAATGTGCCGGGGATGTCTTCACCCATAAAGTTATTGATATGGATTGGGCAGTTTTTTCCATTTGCTGGCTTTTCACAGGCTTGCTGGCGATGCTGCGTCATTCGACGAATTTATGGAAAGTGCTTTGACAGTGGTTTGTTTAATAGGTTAGGTTCTATATATTCATCCTGAGCAGATATAAAAGTGGAATGTCACATGATTCATATGACAGTAGTTTCTACAACTGATGAACATCGGTATTGTTGGCTCATGTGCTTTATGCAGGACTGCGATTTTTAGCTGGTTAGACAGCTTTTAGTTTCCAGTTTCATGCGATCACGAGAGTTCTCAGGTTGATCAACGTATATAATCATCCGCGTTTTATCGATTCCTTGGACGTGTTTGTTGTTACCTTGTGCGATGAATCTGATTGGCCCGTAATCCCACGAGGGCTAGAATGTCTACGTCTGAATATGAATATGGCGGCGCACCTCCTAGTCAGTGTGTACGCCGCCACAGCTTTCAGACATTTGGGGTTTCCGCCTTTATCAGAAACCCCAACCTTTATTTAATGATTTGATTCGCTTTAGCCTGGCGCACAAGATTATTGACTCGTGTCCGCTCGCTTTTTCCATAGGTTTCCTTTGTGGAGAGAATTCCGATCAAGCCTACAAGAGCAGCGGCCATATAGAGCATGGAGGCTCCTGGCCACCCGAAGGCATTTACCATAGCCGTCGCCAGCATAGGGGCGAAACCTCCTAGCGCGGCAGCTACTTGGTAGCCGAGGGATGCACCTGAAGTGCGAGTGGAAGTTTTGAACTGCTCGGTCAAGAGCGACCCTTGTACGCCTGTGAATGAGGCATGGATAATCCCAATCCCTATGATAAAAACTATGGTAATCAACACTGGCTTGTGATCATTAGTTAGCAAATACATGGGGAAGGCGAAAGCTAAGGCGGCAATACAAGCTGCAATGTAGATGGGTCGCCTTCCGATATGATCAGTCAAACTGCCGGCAAAAAAGGTGGCAAAAATAGCTACGATGCTGGCTATGGTTATGGCGTTCAGCGCAACCGGTCGCATATCGGGCTCCTGTTCCGAGATGTAGTTCAGGAGGTAGGTGGCGGTCAGATAGTATGCAAATGATTCTACGATTCTTAATGAAATCACCCGTAGAATACCCTTCCAATCCCGATGTACTGAGGTAGCCAGTGGGTTTTTTTCGGTCTTTCCGCTGGCTTGAGCCTCTTGGAATTCAGGGGATTCTGAGAGCTTGGACCGAACGACTAGACCGACGACGACTAGTAGTGCGCTCAGTAAAAATGGTATGCGCCAACGCCAATCACCAGGTAGGAAGGCACAGAGGGCAAACATTCCGGAAGCGAGAGCAATGCCCAATGGATTCCCGGATTGGGGTATTGCGCAGTACATGCCTCGCTTGTTCCAAGGAGCGTGCTCGTAGGCCATAGTTATGGCTCCACCCCATTCGGCACCAAAGGCAAGCCCTTGTACCATGCGGATTAATGTAAGGATGATTGGAGCTGCCAGACCGATAGTCGCATAGGTCGGCATTAGACCAATCAGAAAGGTAGACCCTCCCATGACTAAGAGGGCACCCACGAGTACTGGTTTCCTGCCATATTTATCGGCTAGATAACCGCCGACTGCTCCGCCGACGGGACGCATGACAAAGCCGACTGCCAAGGTTGCAAAGGCCAGCATAGTGCTGATGAAGCGGTTTCCTGCAGGGAAAAAATCAGTGCCAAAATACAGAGCTGCTGCTGTGCTGTAAGCTATGAAATCATAGTTTTCCACACAGGTTCCTATGCCTGCAGCGATGGATGTCTCTAGTCGGTCTTTTGAGCCTAAGACCTTTTCTTCTTGTCCGGTTGATGCCTGTTTCACTTTGATTTCTCCTCTTTTTCTCTGCGGCCCCCCGTAATCTCCATCCGATCCATGGCATTGAGTTTGGCCACACGTCTACGGGTATCCTCGTCATCGTCGAAACGTGCGTTGAGAAATGCGAGGACAATATCTGGAACCAGGGCATGAGGGACAAGCCAGGCCCCCATAGCTATCGCATTGGCGTTGTCGTGCTCAACTGATTGATGGGCCGAGTAGGTCTCATGAGCGAAACCACAGCGAATACCTGGAATCTTGTTGGCTGCCATGACACCGCCTTGCCCGGTGCCGCAGACTAGAATGGCGCGTTCTGCCTCTCCGGTCACGACCTTCTTGCAGGTCGCTTGCGTAACGTCGGGGAAATCAACCGGATCAGTGCTGTCGGTGCCGCAATCAATCACCTGATGACCAGCTGCCTCAATTGCCTTTCTGACTTCACCTTTGAGAGGGAATCCAGCATGATCAGCCCCTAATGCTACTTTCATTGTTTCTTTCCTTTCTTTGATTTTGAGAGAAAGACTTCCCCTTCCCTCATGACTTTTCTTCAGGTTGTGCTTCAGCGAACGGTAGGGTATGCAGCTTGAAAAAGACAGATCAAGTGGAGCGATCGATGAACCTGGTAGGGATCTTTTTGGATTCCACACTCTTGCCCTGAATGAGCTTGATCAGTCCCTTCGCCCCTTCTCTGCCAATTGAAGTCGCGTCGTTGCGAACAGCACTGACGCGAGGGCTGATAAAGTCAAACCACTCCATGTCGTCGAAGGAGACGACTTCAATCTGCCTTGCTTCTTCGGTATTTAAGCAATCATGCAATGCATGGAGTATGCCTACTGTCGTCTCGCCGTTAGCGCCTATTATGGCCGAAGGTTTCAGGCCTGAACGGATGATGTTTTGAGCAGCACGATAGCCGCTCTCTGCTAAGAAGTTGCCTATCTGAACCAGCCTAAGATCAGGATCGAATCCGAAACGATCTCTGCTTTCTATAAAGGTTCTATACCGTTCCAAGCCCGTTGATATGGTAGTAGGACCCGAAACAAATGCCACCTTTCTATGCCCGCGCTCGTGGAGGTATTGCATGATCTGATTCATGCCTTGGGCGTTGTCTGTACCAAAATATGGGGCCTCTATACCTTCAAGGAGACGATTGAGTAGAACCAGTGGAGTTCCTGTTTCCATGAATGATCGAATATGAGGAGTCATAATGCCTTGGGGAGAGAAAAGGACCCCATCAACTCGCTGCTGGGAGAAGACCTGGACAATCTCATCAGCAGTATCGGCATCTTCGTTAGCATTGCCGTAGACAACCATATATCCAGATTTACGGGCTTCTTTTTCTGCAGAAAGAGCTAACCGAGCAAAAAATGGATTGCGAATATCAGATATGAGCAAACCCAGAATGCTAGTCCGTGCACGCCTAAGTGATTGTGCTGGGCCATTAGCGACGTAGCCCAATTGTTTAGCCGCTTGCATGACTTTTGCCCGAGAATCGGCTGATGTATGGGGGCTTTTGGAAAGCACTCTAGAAGCGGTTCCTAGAGATACCCCGGCCTTTGCGGCCACATCTTTGATGGTTATCATTCGGTCACCTCGCTGTGGAAACGTTTCCATATCTTATTAGTTTCAATTAGTACCACATCTGCTTGTTGAAGGCAATTTCTTAGGTTGGAGTCACAGAGCTGATATTTTCGATTCAGGCTACCTGATTCGTAAAAAGACGCATAGTTACCAGCTGACCCTTAGATGTAGAAGTTGGTAGCGGCAGATGATCTCACATTGTTCATTGGCCTAGGCAACCGAATATTAAATAGTAATATGAGAAAAAATTTCGATTTTGCATCAAAATGATATCTTATTGAGTAAACAACCCCGCTGATGAGGATGTGTATTTTGATTATTTTTATCAAACTTTTGCAACGGATAATTTAGTGCATCTTTACGCGTGCTACGGAATATGAGCGCTATTACCTGGAGATCGTTACTAGGCAACCGAATTTGATGACAAGCTTGTAGTCTGTTTATAACCGTCGTTTTTATTCTCTTCGCCGCACAAAATGATTGGGTATCAGTTTGCTCAACAGGCTAAGGAATCTTAGACGGATTCGTACTGCCTTATAGATTAAGTTCACCTTGCAGTCAATACAATAATAATTAATCATAAGTTAGCCAAATAGGGTGTGAGCAAAAACAAGGGCTCGGAATCCAAACAATTCCGAGCCTATTAGTAGCGGGGTCAGGATTTGAACCTGAGACCTCTGGGTTATGAGCCCAGCGAGCTACCGAACTGCTCCACCCCGCGTCGGCTGTTCAACACAGCAGTTATCTATATTACGGCTTCCATCGCCCTTGTCAAGTCCGTGCGTGGGCATTCGTATCCAGGGGGATAATGGGAGCCATGCCTATCACCATCCCCACCGGATTGCCGGCCAGATCCATCCTGGATTCGGAGCGTATCTTCGCCCTGGAAAGCCACGAGGCGGAGCGCCAGGAGATGCGTCCGCTCAGGCTGGTCATCCTCAACCTGATGCCCACCAAGGTGGAGACCGAGACCCAGCTGCTGCGGCTGATCTCCAAGTCGCCACTTCAGGTGGAGATCGACTTCATGAAGACTTCAACCCATCAGGCCGTGCACACAAGCATGGATCACCTGGTCAAGTTCTACGAGAATCTGGATTCCTTCCAGGGCAATTGTTATGACGGTCTTGTCGTGACGGGCGCTCCGGTGGAGCAGATGGACTTCGAGCAGGTCGACTACTGGGAGGAACTTACCCACATTCTGGACTGGGCGTCTACCCACGTCTTCTCTACTATGTATCTGTGCTGGGGAGCCATGGCCGGGCTCTACCACCGCCACGGCATCGCCAAGCGCGACCTGGATCGCAAGGTCTTCGGGGTCTTTCCTCAGTATCTGCAGGACGAGTACTGCTTCATCACCAATGGCTTCGACGAGATAGCCCTGCAGCCCCACTCCCGCTGGGCCGGGGTGGACGAGGACCAGGTGCGGGCCTGTCCGGATCTGCAGGTGCTGACCTGGGGTCCCCGGTCTGGCCCGGGGCTTATCAGCACCCGGGATTTCTCAGAGATTTTCGTGCTGGGTCACTGGGAGTACGACCGCGACACCCTGGCCCGCGAGTACCAGCGCGACATGGCCAAGGGCCTGGACCAGGTGCCTTTCCCGGTCAATTACTATCCTCACGACGATCCCACGCTGGAGCCGGTCTTCTCCTGGCGGGCCCATGCCAATCTGCTCTGGCGCAACTGGCTGAACTGGGTCTACGAGACCACCCCCTACGACTTGGACCAGGTGCCGACCTTGCGGGCGGCGGGCCGTCTAGGCACGGACCGGTCCGTCAGACACGCGCCTGAATGCCCGCGGGCTGACGGATACCGGCCCATGGCGGGTGATGGGTACGGGCTTGTTCCCGGCGCTGTTGACTGTCGATGAAGATTGGACGAATTTCGTCATCAGCCTGTCCACACCGCGGAGCAAATCCTGCCCGCAAACGCTATCTGTGACACACTGGTTGAATCCATGGTCGCCGTTGTGTGGGTACACTATCGACACGGTGCAGCCATGAGTCGCACACGCGCTATAGTGTTCACTGTGTCGTTCAGGAGGCGATAGATGCTAGAGGCAATGGGAAGTGGAGCTTTCAGTCTGGCCATGGCCAAGCCGAGCGAGCTGCCTTCCATCGAGGATTTCCTGCCTCCTGAGATTCTTTTCCAGGGAACGCCCTTCGCCATGAACCGGATCATCCTGGTCAGATTCGTGGCCATGGTCATCATCCTTCTGGTGCTGGGAATCACCGCCGCAAGGGCCAAGCTGATCCCCTCCCGCTGGCAGGGGGCCATCGAGTGGGTCATCGAGTTCATCCGTGACTCGATCGTCTATGACACCTTGGGCGAGATTCGCGGCAAGCGCTACGTGCCCATGATTACGACCATCTTCCTGACCATCTTGGTCTTCAACCTATGTGGCATTGTGCCGGGCATGAACATCGCAGCCACTGCGACCATCACTATGCCATTGGTCTTCGCCATCTGGACTTTCTGCCAGTACATGGTGACGGGATTCCGGGAGCAGGGTGTCTGGGGCTATTTCAAATCGGAGCTCTTTCCGGCTGGAGTGCCTTGGCCTCTCTATATCATTCTGACGCCCATCCAGCTTCTGGAGATGGTCATCGTCAAGCCGGCCTCCCTGACCATTCGACTCTTTGCCAACATGATCGCCGGCCATCTACTGGTGGCGGTCAGTCTGGCCTTCACCCAGTTCTACATCATTGAGGCCGGCAACAAGTCCCTGGCCCTGGCTGGCGTAGGCTGGTTCGCTCTGGGCTTCGCCTTGACGGCCTTTGAAATCTTCGTGGCGGCCCTCCAGGCCTACATCTTCGCTATCCTTACCACGGTCTACATCTCCATGAGTTACCCTGAAGAAGGTTGAGGGGAAAGGACAAGCCGCGGTTGGCGTTACAGGCCGTCGCAGCCCACATATTCGTCGGTTCCGACCAGTAGACGGGAGTCGGGGCTGAACCACAATCCAAGAACCGGCAACGGTGGAGGAAAGGAAAATAAATGGACATCATCACACTTGCTGAGGTCTCCGGCAATCTGAGCATCCTGGGATACGGCATTGCAGCCCTCGGCCCCGCGCTGGGTTTGGGCATTGCCGTCGGCAAGACCGTCGAGAGCATGGCTCGCCAGCCTGAGATCAGCGGGAAGCTGCGCACCACCATGTTCATCGGCTTGGCTTTGATCGAGGTGCTGGCCCTGCTGGGCTTCGTGGCGCTCTTCATTGCCTGAGCCGTGCGATTCTTGCATGATCCGGCTTAGATAAGGGAAAGGAGGAGCCAATGTACGCTCTAGCGGCAGACAAGGGGATTCAGCTGTTCATTCCCCAGCTTTATGACATTGTGTGGTCGCTGGTCATCCTGGTCATCCTGGCCGTCTTCTTCTACAAGTTCTTCATGCCCAAGTTCCAGGCCATCTTTGATGAGCGCTCGTCCAAGATCGAGGGCAACATCCAGAAGGCCGCTAAGGCTCGTGAAGAGGCGGATCAGGCCCGCAAGCAGTATCAGGATCAGCTGGGCAAAGCTCGTGTTGAGGCTTCCCAGATCCGCGATGACGCCCGTGCCGAGGCCTCTAGGATCGTGGCCGATGCCAGGACCCGGGCCGAGACCGAGGCCAACCAGATCACTGAGAACGCCCAGCGATCCCTCAAGTCCCAGCAGCAGCAGGCGCTGGTCTCGCTCAAGGGCGAGGTGGGCACGCTGGCTACGGCTCTTGCCGGCAAGATCCTGGGCTCGCAGCTTCAGGATGATGCCGTGCAGTCCTCCATGATCGACTCGATCATCGCGGACCAGGGTGGACAACCCTCGGACAAGCGGCAGGCATGATGACTGATCAGAGGACGACGGGCGCGCCCGTCTCGCGAAAGGGGAGGTGACATGCGAGGAGAGACTTCGCTGAGCTCCGATAAGGAGACCAGGGCCAAGTATGCCCCCTTGCTCAAGAGCAAGGGGAAGGATGCCCTCCGCGTGGCCATGGAGCTCTATACCTTCGTGACCCTGCTCGATGCCAACAGACCCCTGGAGCGTGCGCTGACCGACCCCTCCCGTCCGGCTGAGGACAAGTGGCGTGTGATCGACACCATCCTGGCTGACAAGGCTGATCCTCTGACCGTGGATATCCTCCATGATTTGACTGATCATCAGTGGAGCCGTGTGGTGCACATTGCCAACGCGGCCGAGGACATGTCGGTGGATGCCACTGCTTATTACGCCGATGCTCTGGGCATCACCAACCAGGTGGCCGGCGAGCTGGCTGAGATCCATTCGGCCCTGCTCGGGATGCCTCTGGTGCTCTTCCGGCTCTCCGACGAGTACAGTGATTCCAAGGCGCGAGCCGACCTGCTCAGAGCGCTTCTTGATGGGCAGCATATGCATCCGGTTACCGAGCAGATGGCCCTGAACGCCACCATCGATCTGCGCGGGCGGCGCTTCCCTGACACCATCGTTTGGTTGGTGGATCGCTTCTCTGAGCATATGGATCAGATCATGGTCACCGTCACCACGGCGGTCTCCATGAATGACCAGCAGGTCAACCGCCTGCAGGAGGTCTACGGGCGCAAGCTTGGTAAGCCGGTCCACATCAACTCGGTGGTCGATCCCTCGGTCCTGGGCGGTATGAAGGTCCAGTATGGATCGGTCTCTACAGACGGCACGGTGGCTACGCAATTGAAGCACCTGAAGCGGCGCATGGCCGTGGCAGGATGAGCGGAGAACCGACAGACTTGAACAAGAACAGAAATAAGGAGTGATCATGGCAGAAATGACCATTGATCCCGCCGTGGTGCGCAAGGCACTCGACCAATTTGTCGAGTCCTACAAGCCGACGGACACCCCCACCCAGGAGGTGGGTTACGTTCGTACGGCCGGTGACGGCATTGCGCATGTGGTGGGACTGCCTGGTTGCATGGCCAACGAGCTGCTGACCTTCGAGGACGGCACGCTTGGTCTGGCTTTCAACCTGGACGCCCGAGAGATCGGCGTGGTCATCCTGGGCGACTTCGCAGGTGTCGAAGAGGGCCAGGAAGTCCACAGGACCGGCGAGGTGCTTTCGGTGCCCGTCGGCGACGGCTATCTGGGGCGTACGGTCAACCCCCTGGGCGAGCCCATCGACGGCCTGGGCGAAATCAAGAGCGAGGGCCGCAGAATCCTGGAGGCTCAGGCTCCTGATGTCATGCATCGGCATCCCGTTGACGAGCCCCTGGCTACCGGCATCAAGGCCATTGACGCCATGACACCTATCGGCCGCGGTCAGCGCCAGCTGATCATCGGCGACCGGCAGACCGGCAAGACGGCCATCGCCATCGACACCATTATCAACCAGAAGCGCAACTGGGAGTCAGGAGACCCCAAGAAGCAGGTCCGGTGCATTTACGTGGCCATCGGTCAGAAGGGCACCACCATCGCCTCGGTCCGTTCCTCTCTGGAAGAGGCCGGCGCCATGGAGTACACCACCATCGTGGCCTCCCCGGCTTCCGACTCCGCAGGCTTCAAGTACATAGCCCCCTACACTGGTTCGGCCATTGGACAGCACTGGATGTACGGCGGCAAGCACGTCCTGATTGTCTTCGACGACCTGAGCAAGCAGGCTGAGGCCTACCGGTCCATCTCCCTGCTGCTGCGTCGTCCGCCGGGGCGCGAGGCTTATCCTGGCGATGTCTTCTACCTGCATTCGCGTCTGCTGGAGCGCTGCGCGAAGCTCTCCGATGACCTGGGAGGCGGATCCATGACCGGTCTGCCCATCATCGAGACCAAGGCCAACGACGTTTCGGCCTACATTCCGACCAATGTGATCTCCATCACCGACGGCCAGATCTTCCTGCAGTCCGATCTGTTCAATGCCAACCAGCGTCCCGCTGTGGACGTGGGCATCTCCGTCTCCCGCGTGGGTGGCGCCGCACAGACCAAGGCTCTCAAGAAGGTCTCCTCGACCCTGAAGATTTCGCTGGCCCAGTACCGCTCTCTGCAGTCCTTCGCCATGTTCGCCTCTGATCTGGATGCGGCCTCCAAGGCCCAGCTGACCCGTGGTGCCAGGCTGACCGAGCTGCTCAAGCAGCCTCAGTTCACGCCTTATTCCATGGAGAAGCAGGTCGTCTCCGTCTGGGTAGGCACCCACGGCAAGCTGGATGATTTGGACCTGGAGGACGTGCTGCCCTTCGAATCCGGGCTCCTGGACTACCTGGACCACAACACCGACATCCTCAAGACCATCCGCGACACGGAGGACTTCACAGACGATACCGAGAAGGCCCTGGACAAGGCCGTGGATGAGTTCGCCAAGACCTTCGTGACTCACAAAGGCCAGACTCTGGACGGTCACGAGGCCGATCAGGATCAGGAGCAGCCGGTGGCCGTCCAGCAGGAGAAGCTGGTAGCCGATGGCAAGAGCGGCAGCAAGGCCAGGAAGCGGTAGACCATGGCCTCACAACTCGCATTCAAGTCAAGGATCGCCTCCACTTCGGCATTGGAGAAGATCTTCAATGCCCAGGAGATGATAGCCTCCTCGCATATCGCCAAGGCCAGAACCGTGGCCCTGGAAGCGAAGCCTTACTCCGATGCGATCTTCGATGCAGTCCAGGCCCTGGTGGCCCACACGGACGACATCCGCCATCCCATTGTCAGGAAGGACGAGAAGAACCCACGCGTGGCTGTGCTGGCTCTGACGGCCGACCGTGGCATGGCCGGGGCCTATACCTCCTCGGTCATCCGCGAGACGGAGTCTCTGCTGACCCGACTGGACCAGCAAGGCCGACAGCCCCAGCTCTTCGTCTATGGTCGTCGTGGCGTCTCTTACTACCGCTACCGTAACCGCAGCATCGTCAAAACCTGGGAAGGCAACAGCGATCGGCCCGGCGTGGATGTGGCTAGGGAGATCTCCCAGGCACTGCTGGAAACCTACATGACTCCAGCGGCCAAGGGGGGCGTCTCCGAGCTCTACATCGTCTTCACTGAATTCATCAACATGGTGGTGCAGAAGGTTCGGGTGCTGCGCATGCTGCCTCTGGAGCTGATCAGACCGGACCAGGAGCAGCCTGAGGAGGCCATTGATGCCCCCGTGCCGAACGACGAGCATGGAAGCCAGGGTGACCGCTATGCGGGCCTCTACGACTTTGAGCCAAGCCCGCAGGAGGTGCTGGATGCCGTTCTGCCCAAGTACATTCAGTCGCGTATCCATGAATGCCTGCTCACCTCGGCCGCCTCGGAGACCGCCAGCAGGCAGAACGCCATGCACACCGCCACCGATAACGCCAAGGGGCTGATCGACGACCTGACCCGCAGGCTCAATGCCAGCCGTCAGGCGGCCATCACGCAGGAACTTACCGAGATCGTCGGCAGCGCCGATGCGCTCAACAAAGAGGAAGAGTAGGAACGCCAATGGTTGCACAGCAAGAACAGCCGACCACAGCGAGCCACAAGCCGGATTCGGCCTCCACGGGGCGCGTCACCCGAGTCCAGGGTTCGGTCATAGATGTGGAGTTCCCGGCAGGTCACCTGCCGGACATCTACAATGCCCTGACTGTGAATCTGAACAAGTCCTCGGACACCGAGGGCGAGTCGCTGACCACCATCATGCTGGAGGTGGAGCAGCACCTGGGTGATTCCACCGTGCGTACGGTGGCCCTGAAGCCCACGGATGGCCTGGTCCGTGGTGCCACGGTCACCGATACGGGAGGCCCCATCGAGGTGCCCGTAGGGGATGTGACCAAGGGGCACGTCTTCGACGTGGCCGGCAACATCCTCAATAAGAAGCAGGGTGAGCAGATCAAGGTCACCGAACGGTGGCCCATCCATCGCAACCCTCCTGCTTTCGATCAGCTGGAGTCCAAGACTCAGATGTTCGAAACCGGCATCAAGGTCATCGATCTGCTGACTCCCTACGTTGAGGGCGGCAAGATCGGCCTGTTCGGCGGCGCAGGTGTGGGCAAGACCGTGCTCATCCAGGAGATGATCCAGCGCGTGGCGCAGAACCACGGCGGCGTCTCCGTGTTTGCGGGCGTGGGCGAACGCACCCGTGAGGGCAACGACCTGATCGGCGAGATGGAAGAGGCCGGCGTGCTGGAGAAAACCGCGCTGGTCTTCGGCCAGATGGACGAGCCCCCGGGGACCCGTCTGCGTGTGCCACTGACCGCCCTGACCATGTCGGAGTACTTCCGCGACGTGGAGAACCAGGATGTGTTGCTCTTCATCGACAACATCTTCCGATTCACCCAGGCCGGCTCCGAGGTCTCCACCCTGCTGGGCCGCATGCCCTCGGCCGTGGGCTACCAGCCCAACCTAGCCGACGAGATGGGTGCTTTGCAGGAGAGAATCACCTCAACTCGTGGCCATTCGATCACCTCCTTGCAGGCCATCTATGTGCCGGCCGATGATTACACCGACCCGGCCCCGGCCACCACCTTCGCCCACCTGGACGCCACCACCGAGCTCAGCCGTGACATCGCCTCCCAGGGCATCTATCCGGCTGTGGATCCGCTGGCATCCACCTCCAGGATTCTGGACCCGCGCTATGTGGGGCAGGCCCACTACGACTGCGCCAACCGGGTCAAGGCAATCCTGCAGAGGAACAAGGAGCTCCAGGACATCATCGCTCTGATCGGCATCGACGAGCTGGGCGAGGAAGACAAGACCACCGTCAACCGCGCGCGCAAGATTGAGCAGTTCCTGGGCCAGAACTTCTATGTGGCCGAGAAGTTCACCGGCCGCAAGGGTTCCTACGTGCCTGCGGACGAGACCATTGAGGCCTTCACCCGCATCTGCGACGGCGCCTACGACGACGTGCCTGAGCAGGCATTCTCCGGCATCGGCGGCATCGACGACCTGGAGCACAAGTGGCACGATATGCAGAAGGAATACCGGTAGTCATGGCGGACACAGGCAAGGCCTCCATGCAGGTCAACATCGTCTCGGCAGACAGGCCCATCTGGTCGGGTCAGGCGCGGTCGGTCACCGTGCCCGGCACCAAGGGGTCCATGGGCATCATGCCCGACCACGAACCGGTGCTAGCCCTGCTGCAGGAGGGCAACATCCGGGTTCAGGCCACCGACGGCGGTCGTCAGTCCTTCCATGTGGACAGCGGATTCGCCTCCTTCGACAGCAACAAGCTGACTGTGGCCGTGGACCACTACCTGGAGGATGCCGATCAGGGACAGCAGTCCTGACTTCCTCTCCTTTCCCCCCCGGCCGGTGCACTTGCATCGGCCGGGTTTTTCTTTCCCGCCGCGGAACAGCGACTGATATATTGGCACCTGTGCGAATCATTGTTGCCGACTGCTCCGCCGAATACTCCGGGCGTCTCAATGCCAGCCTGCCGCCGGCCAGGCGCGTTCTGCTGATCAAGGCCGACATGAGCTGTCTGATTTTTTCGGAGCTGGGTTCCTACAAGCCCCTGAACTGGATGTGCGCCCCCTGCACCATCAGGGAGATCGAACCCGAGGAGGCAGGCAAAGAGGGCACGGGCACCAAGGCTGATTCCGTCGCCGGGACTGGATCGGATGAGGTAGTCGAAGCTGCCGCGCCCGATGCGCTGATCGCCCAGGAGCAGGATCAGGACCAGACTCGGCCTGTCCGTAGAGTTCTGCGTGTTTCGGCCGTGAAATCCAGTGATGTGCTCACCATCAGGCTCTACCAGGTCTATGCCGACGACAGCTATGATCTGGGGACGGACCCGGGATTGGTCAAGGACGGTGTGGAAGCGCACCTGCAGCGTTATCTGGCCGAACAGATCGACCGCATCGGCCCGGGAGCCACCCTGGTGCGCCGGGAGTATCCCACGCCCATCGGCCCAGTGGACATCATGGCCGTGGACAGCCAGGGGCGGCATGTGGCCATCGAGATCAAGCGGCATGGCGGCATTGACGGGGTGGAACAGCTGACCCGCTACTGCCGCCTGCTTAACCGCGACCCCCTGCTGGCCCCTGTTCGTGGAATCTTTGCAGCCCAGACCATCACCCCCCAGGCCAGGGTCCTTGCGGAGGACAGGGGATTCGAGTGTCTGATTCTGGACTACGAGGCTATGAAGGGCGCTGACAGCGATGAACTGACCCTCTTCTGAGGCAGTTTTCGGTCTTAAATAACATGTATGTAAGATAGCTCACATATATGCTCTCTTAGATCCACAAGACTTGAAAGGCTACTAGATATTGGGGTTGACGGCCTGACACGCCACTACCTGTGGTATTGTGCTCGCGCCTGGGAGTGTGTAGAGTGCAATCATCAGGTTCCAAGAAGAGGGCTATAGAGCTTGGAACATCACGGCTACATGTAAGGGAGAGGCGATCATGTCCATCACGGTCTACACCAAGGCGCACTGTCCCCAGTGTGATGCCACCAAGCGTCAGTTGACCAAGCAGGGGCTGGAATTCGAGCAGGTGGATTTGACCGAGGATCAGACCTTGATCGACCAGTTCATCGCCCAGGGATTCAAGCAGACCCCCATCGTAGTCACTGACCAGGAGACGTGGAGCGGGTATCGCCCCGATCTGATCAGGAAGGCAGCACAGAGCGTCAAGGTTTTTGCCTGATCAAGGCACTCGGAGCCCGGTTCACGGATATGTGGACCGGGCTTTTTTGTTAGCTTGGTGAGCAGTAGGGTTGATCGAAAATACAGTGTGCGCCTACTTGGTTGGTAGATGCCAGGTAGGCAAGATTTGCAGGTGTCGGCCAGTCTTTGCCGGCTAGGGCCACCCTGCCCGCACTGTCCAGTTGCTGGATGGTTTCAGTCTCATGATGAATCGCCGTCCGGGTGGTTGTGAGAGCGGATGATAACGCGGTATCCGGTATTCGTATATCGAAAAGCAAAGAAAGACGGCTCGCGTTCTCTAGGATTGTCGACTGTATGTCGCAGTGGCGGGAAGCGGGCGAGAAGCAGTGAAGAGGAGACGATGAACAGGACGAGGGCAAGTAGGGAGGTGAGGGCATGAATTGGACTTTCATGGCGCAGAATCTGCACTTCTTCGTCAATGCGGCCTATGTAACGGTCTTCATCTCCTTCTTTGGCGTGGTGTTCTCCATGCTGATCGGGCTGGTCTGCGCCGGGTTGGAGGTCTTCAGGATCCCCCTGCTCTCGCAGTTGGCAAGGGTATATATCGAGCTGTCAAGAAACACCCCGCTCCTGGTTCAGCTCTACTTTCTCTATTTTGGGTTGCCCAAGCTCGGGGTCAACTGGAGCGCCCAGACTTGCGCCATCGTCGGGCTGGCCTTCCTGGGCGGTTCCTACATGGCCGAGGCCATGCGCGGTGGGTTCGAGGCCGTGCCCCAGGTGCAGATCGAGTCAGCCCGTGTCCTGGGATTCACGCGTGGGCAAACGCTGTCGAGGATCGTGCTGCCTCAGGCCCTGAGCAGCGCCATACCGGGCGTGGTAGCCAACATCATCTTCCTGATCAAGGAGTCCTCGGTGGTCTCGGCCATCGCTCTGGCCGATGTCATGTATGTCACCAAGGACCTGATGGGCACCTCCTACGACACCTACGAGTCGCTGACCCTGCTCATCGTCACCTACCTGGTCATCCTGCTGCCCATCTCCGTCATCGGAACCGTTCTTGAGCGGAGGTTCGACTATGCACGGCGTTGAGGTGCTCTTCCAGCCAGGGGTCATGCCCAGGCTCTTCCAGGGGCTCTGGGTGACCGTCTGGATAGCCGGCGTCTCGGTCCTGCTCTCCCTGCCCCTGGGGTTGGTAGTCGGATGGCTGATGACCCGGCGCAACCGCCTGATCCGCTTCCTGATGAGGATCTATTTGGACTTCATCCGCATCATGCCCCAGCTGGCCCTGCTCTTCATCGCCTTCTATGGGCTGTCCAGGGCATGGAACCTGAATCTGGATGCCACCGGCGCCTGCCTGCTGGTCTTCGTGCTCTGGGGTGGGGCCGAGCTGGGCGACCTGGTCCGCGGGGCCCTGGAGTCCATTCCCTGTACCCAGGTGGAGTCGGCCTACGTGCTGGGACTGAGCTCCTGGCAGACCTTCTCCAGGATCATCCTTCCCCAGGCCCTGCGCCGACTGCTGCCGGCCAGCGTCAACCTGGCCACCAGGATCGTCAAGACCACCTCTCTGGCCGCCCTGCTGGGCGTCATCGAGGTCATCAAGGTCGGCCAGCAGATCATCGATGCCAACCGCTTCGCCTACCCCCAGGCGACCCTGTGGATCTATGGGGTGATCTTCTTCATGTATTTCTTCATCTGCTGGCCCCTGTCCCTGGTGGCCCGGCATCTGGAAAAGAGGTGGGCCCATGACTGAGGGGCAAACGACGGCGAATCAGCCACAGGATGACCAGGAGGAAGGGGCGGTACTGACCGTCGAGCACTTGGTCAAGCAATATCCGCAGGCGCAAAGCCCTGTGCTCAATGACATCTCCTTCCAGGTGCCCAAGGGCAAGGTCTTTGTGGTCCTGGGCCCCTCGGGCTCAGGCAAATCCACCCTGCTGCGGACCATAGCCGGATTGGAGCCCATACAGGGTGGCCGGATTCTTCTGGATGGTCAGGAGGTGGAGACCGGTCATCCCCTGGGCAAGCACAGCGGAGGTCCTGGCGGCCTGATGTCAGGCACCCGCAGCTCTGACCTGCGCACCAGGATCGGCATGGTCTTCCAGAGCTACGACCTCTTCCCCAACAGAACCGTGCTGGACAACGTGACCCTGGCGCCCATCCTGGTGCAGAAGCGCAAGCGGGACCAGGCACGGCAGGAGGCTCTGGAGCTGCTGGATCGAGTGGGTCTGGCCGACCGCCGGGATGCCTGGCCCAGCCAGCTCTCGGGTGGCCAGCGGCAAAGGGTGGCCATCTGCCGGGCGCTCATCCTCCATCCTGAGATCATGCTCTTCGACGAGGTGACCGCGGCTCTGGATCCAGAGATGGTCCGCGAGGTCCTTCAGGTCATGCTGGAACTGGCCGACCAGGGGCTGACCATGATGATCGTCACCCACGAGATGGCCTTCGCCAGGGGCATCGCCGACCATATCGTCCTCCTGGATGGAGGCGTCCTGGTCGAGCAGTCCGACGATCCAGAGGCCTTCTTCACCCACCCGACAACTGACCGGGCCCAACGCTTCCTGTCCACCTTCACCTATGAGCGCAGGCGGGATCAGGACCAGGATCAGAAGTCCTGATGAGGACTTCGCATATTCGTCCGGCGGCCTTCGCCGGAACCGTCCCCAGGGGCGGCCATAGGAAAGAGAACAGGAAAAGAGGGATCATGACCGCAAGGGTAATGAACCGATTGATACGGGCGGCGCTGGCCACGGGGGCGACGATCGCGATGATGGCTTCCATGGCGGCCTGCGGCCCTTCGGCGGCCACCCCCAGTGACGCTGGAAGCGGCTCGGCAAACAACTCCGGTTCCTCGGCAGCATCAGGGTCTGCACGCACCCCGGAGCAGATCACCAAGTCCGGCAAGCTCAAGGTGGCGGTCTTCACCGACAAGGCCCCATTCGGCTACGTGGACAAGGACGGCAAGAACCAGGGCTACGACGTGGTACTGGCCGAGCGCCTGGCCAAGGACCTGGGCGTCAAGCCCGAATACACCTCGGTGGACCCAGCCGCCCGTGTGGATGTGCTGTCCAGCAACAAGGTGGACGTGGTTCTGGCCAACTTCACCGTCACCGATGATCGCGCTCGCAAGGTGGACTTCGCCAAGCCCTATATGAAGGTCTTCCTGGGCGTGGTCTCGCCGGATTCTGCGCCGATCAAAGATGTCAAGGAGCTCAATGGCAAGACCCTGATCATCGCCAAGGGCACTACGGCTGAGCCTTACTTCGAGCAGCACTACCCTGAAGTCAAGTTGCAGAAGTATGACCAGTACGCGGATGCCTACAACGCCCTGCTGGACCACCGTGGCGACGCTATAAGCACCGACAACACCGAGGTGCTGGCCTGGGCCAAGGCCAACAAGGGCTTCTCGGTGGGTATCACCAAGCTCGGGGACGAGGCGGTTATCGCCCCGGCTGTGCGCAAGGGGAACAAGCCCTTGCTGGACTACATCAACAAGGAGCTGGTCAAGCTGGGCCAGGAGCAGTTCTTCCATGAGGACTACCGCAAGACCCTGGAGCCGGTCTACGGCAGTGCGGCCAACCCCGACGAGATCGTAGTCGAAGGCGGCAAGGACTGACCTGGTCGTCTCGCTTATCACAGGGGCCCGTGCCCATCCAGTCGCATTTGGATGAGCACGGGCCCCTATTTGCCTGAGTTGGTGGATTGACAGGTCAGTAGGCGGCCAGGATGTCAACCACGAAAATCAGGGTCGAGTTGGCCGGGATCTTCTGCTGTTGCTGGCTGCCATAGCCCAGGTCGGGCGGAACTATCAGAAGAACCTGAGAGCCCACCGTCTGGCCGGCCAGACCCTGCTGCCAGCCCTTGACCACTTGGTCCAGGCTGAAGTCGCTGGCCTGACCCCGGTCCCAGGAGGAGTCAAACTGCTTGCCGTCGGAGGCCAGCCAACCGGTGTAGTTGGCGCTGACGCTCTGATGCTGGCCGACCTTGGCCCCCTTGCCCTTAATCAGGGGCTGGACGACCAATCCTCCCTTGGGCTGGTAGCCGTTGAGGTCCAGAGAGGGCTTGCCCTTGTCATCCAAACTGATTTTTGGCAGGTCGCTGGGCAGGTCGGTCACCTTCTGACCCTGGGCGCGGGTCAGGTTCTTGGACCTGGAAACGAAGGTCAGGGCCATGATATAGGAGCTGGTCGCCTGACTGCTGCTGCCGGAACCTGACTCATCGATGCCTACGGCAACGGTCGAGTTGACCTTGAGGCCCTTGAAGGTGTCATAGTATGCGGGGATGGATTTCTTGCTGATGACGATGGAGCACTCCGGGCTGCTCTTGTCCCAGGTGGAGTTGATCACCTTGCCGGTTTTTGCATCCAGGGCCAGGCTCCTGGTGCATACGCGATCCCCGTCGCGGATGACCTCGCCATCGCCTTTCTGGATGACCTGATGGGTCTGGTTCTCGACCTTGAAGGGTGTCTTGAAGCTGATGTCGGGCTTGCTGCCAAGTTTGCCACTGGCCGATACGCCCTGCATGGTGTCGCCCGGGTGGCCGCCCCCGTCAGATTTCCCGCCGCAGGCTGACAGTCCAAAAAACAGGGCCAGAGCGGTCATAGCGCCCAGCAGACGCTTGCTGCGTGAATTTCTTACGATGATGGTCATAAAAGATCAGTTTAGGGCTTGTGGGCGATTTCCCGGTGGTGGAAACCAGATCATAGGGTGCCGACGGTAGAATGTCGAAAATATGGAGCAAGTACCCGAAGAAACTGATGAGATGACGCGGCCTGGCAAGCCCTCGCGTCACAGCATGATCATGCGCGGCATCGTCACCCCCATCTTCGGACTGCTGGCTGTAACGGCCATTGTGCTGGGTATTCTCAACGCCACGGTCTGGAAGCCTTCGGCTCATGTGGATGCGCATGCGCGCACCAAGGCAGCTTATGTGGTGACCGATCCAGGTGTGCTTCCCCTGGTGGACAGCAAAGTGACCATGCGAGTAGATGCGGCATCGACTGGGACTTCCGCGTCAGCAGATCAGAATTCACAGAAGCCTACTGTCTGTATGGCCCTGACCACGGCCAAGGATGCAGCTGGTTGGACGGCCGGGCATGATGTGGCCCGGGTGCGCGGCCTGGACGATTGGCGGACCCTGTCCGTCGGCAGGGACACCAGTCCAGGCAAGGCCGTCAAAGGTGATCAGGGCGTGGCCTTTCAGGATTCGGATATGTGGCAACAGGTCACCTGCTCCGACAGCAGCGTCTCCATGTCCCTGAAGACCGAAGATCCGCAGGCCGTCCTACTGGTGGCGGTTCCCCAGGGCGCCCATTCCCTGGGGCTGGAGATGCTCTGGCAACGTGACAAGTTGCCCGACTTCGCCATGCCCTTCTACTTTGCCGGCGGGCTTCTGGCCCTGCTGGCTGTTCTTTCGGCTACGGTCTTCGCCATGGATCCGGCCAAGCGCCGTAAGCAGACCGAACCTGAACAGGAGACTGAGGAGCCTCCCGAGGTCAGCGTGGCCCAGGCCCTGGGCAACGCCATTCTGCCTGGTTTGGGGAACCGGCATAGCCCGGCTTCAGGCCGGCGTCGGCGCCACGCTCGTGGCCAGGCGCGGCAGGGGGATCCGGGACCTCCACCCAGGCCGCCTGTGGTGATTGATCCGCGCAATCGGAACCTGGTCGCTGACCAACAGGAGGATGGCGACGGCCGCACCGTCAGCGGCGATCGGGGGGCCGACGATGTGTCGTCCACCAGGGTCATCAGCAGACAGGAGATGGCCTCCTACTTGGCCAGGCTTGCCCACGAGGGGGAGGAAGAGCGCCGATGAGTACGAACAAGCCGATGAACAAGGTGGCGGCTGCAGCGGCGTTGACCTTGTCCTTGGCCCTTCTGCCTGGGTTGTCCGCCTGCGAAGGGCAGGTTCCGCAAGCCCGCCGGACAGAGCCACAGAGCACTGCAACCACTGCTCCCGCGCCCAACCTGACCCCGGCACAGGAAGCCCGTATCCGCAAGAGCATCGGGGCTGTTTTGGACCAGGCCAATGAGGCCAAGGATCCTGCCGGGCTGGACCAGCGAGTCAGCGGCCCTCAGCTGGAGATCCGCACCAGCGAGCTGACCATAGCCCGGGCTACCGGGCAGCTGGACCCCAAGACGACCATCCCTACCACCATCGCTCAGACGGTCATCCCTGGCGATCCGGGGTGGCCACGCTCGGTCTTTTCCATTACCACTACCACGCAGGATCAGCAGTCCAAACGCCTCTTGGTTCTGGATCAGGAGTCCGCCCATGAGAACTACAAGCTTTGGGGCGTGGCCCGGCTTTTCCAAGGAGCCCAGTTGCCCAAGTTCCCGGTGGCCACCATCGGCGCCAGGATGGGGCAGGGCGACGATCAGGGGCTCAAGGCTACGCCGGTGGAGGCCGTGCGTCAATATGCCGATCTCCTGCAGAATTCCCAGGGCAGCAAGTATGCCAAGGAGTTCGCCCAGGATGACTTCCGCAACTCCCTGGGCACGTTGACTCAGGTGGTTCAGCAGGGGATCGAAGCCAACAAGGGCAGCCAATCGCAGACCTTCACCCCGGCACAGGGGCAGCTGCGGGTCATGCACTCCTCTGATGGAGGCGACTTGGTTGTGGCCCGAATCGATTCGGTCTGGACCAGGCAGGCAGGTGAGGGCCGTGAATCCTCGCCTGCCTCGGATGCCGAGAAGGCCCTCTTCGGACAGGGCAAGACCACCAGTACCATGAAGGTCACCTATGTCAACGTGATCGCCCTTTACATACCTTCAGCGGACTCGCATGAGCCCATCAGGGCCGTGGGCGCCGAGCGTGAACCCATCAAGGTGGAAGCGGTCTGAAGGGCGGGATTGCGCTGGGTGAACGCCCGATCCCTGGACTAGATTGGCTTCCAGGAGTATGCAATCGAGGGCGGGCCGAAGCTGCAGTCGGCGGCCGCCAGGTTTAGGAGGACTGACATGGCGAACAAGAACGGGCAGGGGCAGCCGGGCGTCTCGCTGGCAGGAGCGGTCGACCTGGGCGCGCTCAAGCATCAGGTCGATGCTCAGCCAGGCCAGCAGGGAGGCGCACCCGCTGCCGGCGGCTACGTGATCGATACCACGGAGGCCAGCTTCCAGGCTATGGTCCAGACCTCAGCCACCTTCCCCATTTTGGTCCTGCTCTGGGTGCCCACCGACGACCGTCTCTTTCCCCTGGCCACCCGTTTGGCCCAGGCCGTCAATGCCCAGGGGGGGCGCATTCAGCTCTCCCGCATCGACATCGCCTCCAATCCGCAGATCGCCCAGACCTTCCAGGTGCAGGGCGCGCCGGCCCTCTTTGCCCTGCTGGCAGGCCGACCCATGCCAATCCTGCAGGGGCTGCCCACCGATGAAGAGATGAACCAGATCACCGATCAGCTCATCCCGCAGGTGGTTCAGATGGCGCAGAAGGCCGGCATCACTGGCAGTGCCCCCTACCAGGAGACCAACGACCAGGGCCAAGATGAGCAGGCCGGCCAGGCAGCGGCTGATGCCATCCCTCCTGCCCATCAAGAGGCTCACCGGCTGGCCCAGGAGGGCGACTATGCAGCTGCGGCCGAGGCTTATGGCAAGCTGGTCCAGGCCGACGCGACCGACGATCTGGCCAAGCGGGAACAGGCCAAGTGCCTGCTGATGGCTCGTTCAGCCACGGCCGATGTCCGCAAGGTCCGCCAGGCGGCTGCCGATGCCCCTGACGACCTGCAGGCCCAGTTGAATGTGGCCGATGTGGATATGATCGGCGGCCAGATTCAGGATGCCTTCGACCGTCTGCTGGACTTTCTGGCCGGGCACCGGGATCAGACCGATTCCATCCGCCGCCGTCTGCTGGAGTACTTCGTCATTCCTGAGCCGACCGATCCTCGGCTGGCCAAGGCCCGCCGCCGTCTTTCCACGCTGATGTACTGAACGCTCCTGGGTCAGGAATCTCGGTTCTGGTCGAAGTTGGTCAGGAAGCGTGGTCCGCTGGCTTTCAGCTCCCGGTCGAAGTTGGTCGCCCAGTCGCCGAAGGGATGGTCGGCCAGCCCATCGTTGGAGAATCTCGGGTCATCGGTGATCTCTGTGGCGCAAAAATCGGGAATGGTCAGGTCGGTCACTGGCCCGGTCCGCTCCACCTCGGCCACCACCAAGGGTGCGTTTCCGTCCCCAAAGACATCCAGATTCCACCAGTCCTCGTCCAGCCAGACTCCATACCGGTTCTTGACGATGGGAATACCACCTCGCAGGATCAGCTCCAGGGCGATGCCCGGGTCGATGGCCCTTTCGGCCTCGTAGCGTGTGCCGCCGACGGAAGGTCCCTTGGCGGTCATTGAGGCAGCCTCGAAGTGGTCGCCTTCCTCAAGCAGGGTGTGGAGGGCATCGGTTCGGGTCGTCATGGGAACCACCGGGTCCACCTGGCCTTGCAGGCGCACACGCAGGGCGAAGTTGTCCTCATGCACGTAGTAGCTCTGCACGATCAGGGTAGGTCGACTCTCCCCGAGCAGCTCCCGGGGAAGGTTTCGGCAGAAGAATCTGCGCTCGAACTCGAAATCGTCCTCGTTCTCGTCCTCATTCATGGCCATGCGTCCCATGGTACGGTAGGCCGGGTGCGGCTACCATTTGCCGTCCACAGCCCATTCGAGTTGTCCAGGTATGTGAAGGTCGCTTGTGATGGCCGGGTGAAGGAACTAGAGTGTGAATCATCCCGAGAGAAGATCATCCGGGAATGTTGGCGGCTTCGCGCCACCGCATGAGGATGCAATGGCGCAACCGGGGCGGTGACACGAAGCCATGCCATCACAATACCTACGAAACGCCTGAAATCTTGGGGCAACACGCCGGGAACAGCGTGAGCTGGACCGACACGTGAGGACGCGCATGGGTGCGAAAATGCGCAAAGTGTTCTAGTATGGTCTCTGTTGTCCACTGGAAGGTGGTCTCTCGGGTTCGTAGCTCAGCGGATAGAGCGTCTGTCTCCGGAACAGAAGGTCGAGGGTTCGAATCCCTTCGAGCCCACCAGGATGAAACCCCTGCAACGAGTAAGAGTGCGGGGTTTTTCTTTATATGACCCCCGTCTGTCATTGTGCCCGGGATCATGAGCATGGCACCTACTGAATGAAATGAGCGCACGCTATGCGTCGCGAATATGTGCGGTGAATCACTAAGCTTTTGAGGAACATGGCCCTTGGCCCGCTTGCTTCCACGATTTCAGGTGCCATAGTGAAAGGGTAAGACCAAACGTTGGGGAGGACCGACGCTTCCGCATTGTGGCGGAGCCTCCTTTCCCGGTGAAGCAAAGGAGTTCGCATGGCCAATCGAATCAATGCAGGGGATGCTGTTCTTCACGTCCTGGAGCAGTGGGGGGTGCCGCGGATCTATGGCCTGCCCGGCGGTTCCTTCGACTCCATGATGAATGCCATCCACAACGAGCGCGAGCACATCGACTTTATCCAGGTCCGTCATGAGGAGGCCGGAGCCCTGGCCGCTGCCGGCGAAGCCAAGCTGACTGGCCGGATTGGCGTCTGCTTCGGCTCGTCTGGCCCAGGGGCTGTCCACCTGCTCAACGGCCTCTATGATGCCCGTGAGGACGGCGTGCCGGTGCTGGCCCTGGTGGGCGAGGTGCCCCAGGCCTTTATGAACATGGACTTCTTCCAGGCCATGGATGAGGTGCCTATCTTTACCGATGTGGCCGTATTCGCTCGGGCCGCCACCAACGCTCAGGGGCTGCCTGCCCTAGTAGACGAGGCCATCCGCCGCGCCTACGCCAGCCACGGGGTCTCCGTGGTCATCATTCCCAAGGATCTGGCCTGGGCCGAGATTGACGACCGCCCGGTGGCATCTGCGTCTAACTTCCGCGAGCCGGAGCCTCTGAAGCCCGCGGCCGACCAGGTCGGCAAGGCGGTGAAGATCATTCAGTCCGCCAAGGCTCCGTTGCTCTACTTTGGCCAAGGCGCTGCCGGGGCCCGCGATGAGTTAGTTGCCATGTCCGAGCGTTTCAAGATGCCCATGGTCTCCACCTTCCCGGGCAAGGGGATTGTGGAGGACACCTATCCTGCCTATCTGCAGTCGGCCGGCCGTGTGGCCACCAAGACCGCCACGGAGGCCATCTACACTTCTGATCTGACGGTCTGGGTGGGTTCGGACAACCCCTTCGGGTCCATGTTCGTCACTCCCAGCACCAAGGTCATCCAGATCGACCTGAACCCGGTCAAGCTGGGCAAGCGCTTCCAGGCCAACGTAGTCTTGGCCATCCAAGCCGATGCCCGCGAGGCCCTCAAGGCAATAACCGCCGCTGGCCAGGACCAAGAGGAGTCCGTATTTTACAGGGCCTGCCTGCGCAGCAAGGAGAACTGGGACCAGTGGCTGGCCTCCTTTAACGAAGACACCAGCACACCCCTGCGGCCCGAGCCTGTCTACCACGTCATCGATCAGCAGCTTGAGGACAATGACATTGTCATCCCCGACGTGGGCAATGTGGACATTGACTTCCTGCGTCTGCTGCATCTGAAGCCGACCAACCGCTGGACCGTCTCCGGCAAGCATGCCACCATGGGCTACGCCGTGCCGGCTGCCTTGGCTGCCAAGCTGGAGCATCCGGAATCGACCGTCTACTCCCTGAGCGGCGACGGCGGATTCGCCATGCTCGGCGAGGAGGTGCTGGCCCAGCTCAAATACAATGCCCCGGTCATCAACGTGGTCTTCTCCAACCGTTCTCTGGGCTACATCGAGGCCGAGCAGCGCGACGACAGCCACCAGCCCCTGAGCGGAGTGGATCTGCCCGACACTGACTGGGCCAAGGTCGGTGAGGGCATGGGCGCTTTGGGCTTTACAGTGCGCACGGTGGCCGATGCCCGCCACGCCTTCTCCGAGGCTCGCAAGGCCGACAGATCTTCGGTCATTGACGTCAAGCTGACAGGAGCCAGCCCTTTGGATACCCGCTACATGCGGTTCCCGGAGACCTGCTCGGATCCGGACCAGGTCGAGCAATTCGTCAAGACCTACGAGGCCGGCGATCTGCGCTCCCTGGCCTACTGGATGGGTCAGGAGGCTCGCAAGGGCTGAGACTGGTGCCGCTTCTGCCGGGCGGGGACTCCTATAGTGGACGGTGTCCGCCCGGGGCTTCGGCCCGGCATGGGTGCGGCGGACCTGAAGAAAGGACGGACTCATGGAAGACGGACCGGAAGAGATCGGCACGCCATATGCGCCCCGGGCCTTGGGGGCTTACAGCCAGGCTGTGAAGGCCGGGGGCTTTGTCTTTGTCTCCGGACAGCTGGGCATCGACCCGGACACCGGCGAGCTGGTGGAGGGCACTGCGGCTGACCAAGCCACCCAGGCCCTGAAGAACGTCAAGAACATCCTGGATGCAGCCGGCACCGGCATGGAGAAGGTGGTCAAGGCCACCATTCTTATGCGGCGGGTGGAGGATTTCACCCAGGTGGACCAGGCCTACTCCCAGGTTTTCATCGGCTCGGTGCGGCCGGCCCGCGTGGCTTTTGGCGGTGCGGACATCCCTAAAGGGGCCCTGGTCGAGATCGAGGTCGTGGCTCTGGCCTGAGACAGGCCGGCTACTGGTCTCCGATGTCGCTAGACTTGGGGTCATGAGTCCTGAAGCACTTGCCCGTATCATCTCTTCGACCGCCGTCCAGATGGCCCAGTCAGGCCGCCTGGGAAGCCTGGAGCCCGACATGGTTCCTGACGCCGACCATCTGGCGGTCATGCGCCCCAAGGACCGTTCCCACGGGGACTGGTCCACCAACATCGCCATGCAGCTGGCCAAGAAGGCTGGCATGAGGCCTGCCGAACTGGGTCAGGCTCTGGCTGAGGCACTGCGAGAGGCCGAGGGGATCGCCCAGGTGGATGTGGCCGGGCCCGGCTTCATCAACATAACCCTGGATTCGGCTTCGGCGGCCGCTGTGGTCGATGCAGTCCTGGAGGCGGGCCCAGCCTATGGGAGCAACGATCACCTGAACGGGCGCACGCTCAATCTGGAATTCGTCTCGGCCAACCCCACGGGTCCCATCCATATCGGCGGCACGCGGTGGGCGGCTGTGGGCGACTCCATGGCCCGTGTCCTGGAGGCCAATGGAGCCAAGGTGGTCAGGGAGTACTACTTCAACGACCATGGCACGCAGATCGACCGCTTCTCCCGCTCGCTGGTGGCGGCGGCCCACGGCGAACCTGTGCCTGCTGACGGCTACAAGGGTTCGTATATTGACGAGATTGCCTCTCGAGTGGTCAAGGAGGCTGCCGACGAAGGGCAGGACATCCTGGCCATGCCCAGAGTGCGCGACGAGGACGGTGCCGAGGGTGACAGCCCCCAGCGCGAGGCCTTCCGCACCCGGGCTGTGCCCATGATGTTCGCCGAAATCCAGCAGTCCATGCGCGACTTCCGGGTCAATTTCGATGTCTGGTTTCATGAGAACAGCCTGTATGAGTCCGGCCAGGTGGACCGGGCCATTGACGAGCTGCGGGCCAAGGGCGACATTTTCGAGAAGGACGGGGCCACCTGGTTCCGCTCCACTACCTACGGCGACGACAAGGACCGGGTGATCATCAAGTCCGACGGCCACGCAGCCTATGTGGCGGCCGACATCGCATACTACCTGGACAAGCGGCGCAGGGCCAAGGATCCCTGCGATGAAGCCATTTACATGCTGGGTGCCGACCATCACGGCTACATCGGCAGGATGATGGCCATCTGCGCGGCCTTCGGTGATACTCCAGGCGTGAACATGCAGATCTTGATCGGCCAGATGGTCAACGTCATCAAGGATGGTCAGACCGTGCGCATGAGCAAGCGGGCAGGCAACGTGGTCACCATCGACGACCTGGTGGATGCCGTGGGCGTGGATGCTGCCCGGTATTCCCTGGCCCGCACCGACTACAACCAGAGCGTGGACATCGACTTGGACCTGCTGGCCTCGCACACCAACGACAACCCCGTCTACTACGTGCAGTACGCGCACGCCCGCTCCAGGAATGTGGATCGAAACGCAGCCCAGGCGGGCATCGACCGGTCCGGGGCCGATCTGTCGCTGCTGGACACTGCCGCCGACAATGATGTCCTGGGTGTCCTGGCCCTTTATCCCAATGTGGTTCAGACTGCCGGCGATCAGAAGGCGCCCCATCGGGTGGCCCACTACCTGGAGCAGCTGGCTGGGGTCTATCACCGTTGGTACAACCTGGAGCGCGTGGTGCCCATGGAGCCTACTGGCCGCGCGGATTTGGACAAGGATGAGGACAGGAACCCGCAGCCAGCTCGTGCGGCGGCGCGTCTGCGGCTCAATGACGCCGTGCAGCAGGTCATCGCCAATGGTCTGGGTCTGCTGGGCGTCCAGGCCCCGGACCGTATGTAAACCCCCAAGGTCACTGGAAGGTCGTCGATGGAAACAGGGATGTGCGGGCTGGGGCCCGAAGGGTTCTGGCCCGGAGCTCTGAAGCGGGACAGCCAGGGCATGCTGACCATACACGGGTGCTCCATGGGTGATTTGGCCAAGCTCTACGGCACTCCCATCTATTTGATGGACACCGCGATGATGGCGGAACGGGCCTCGGCCTTCCGCCAGGCGGTTCTGCGCGACCTGGGTGGTGCGACCACCAGGGTCAGCTACGCCGGCAAGGCCTTCCTCAGCAAGGAGACCGTGCGAATCATGCTGCGCCAGGGGCTGGATATCGACACCTGCTCCCTGGGCGAGATGCTGATCGCTCGTGCTGCCGGCGCACCTGGCCGCCGCCTGGTCCTGCACGGCAACAACAAGTCCGATCAAGAGATCGACCTAGCTGTAAGGGAGGGCTACAGGGCCATCGTCATCGATGCGCCTGACGAGCCTGCCCGGATTGCCGCTGCTGCAAGGGCCCAGGGGCGTCGCGCCAAGGTCATGCTCCGGGTGACTGTGGGCGTGCATGCCGGCGGTCACGAATATATTTCCACTGCCCACGAGGATCAGAAGTTCGGCATCCCCTTGTTGCCCCAGGGCACCGACGTAGGCCTGCTGGACCTTGGGCCTGAGCCTGGTTCCTCCGAACGGGCTGTGGCAGCGATTTCGGCGGCCACGAAAGGGAACGGCTCCTCGGCTCCTGGCGATTCCGTGCTCTCGCCCTCCTCTTCAGCCCTGTATTCGGTTGCCGACGGGACCGCTGAACCGGCTGATCCCGCCCGGATCAAGGCCATGTCCGTCCTGGCTGACGGACCGGCCATCGCGATGCTCAAGGAGATTCGCTCCCACGAGCGGGAACTGGAACTGGTGGGCATCCATACTCATATCGGGTCCCAGATCCATGATTCCTCGGCCTTCATCGAGGCCGCCCGGCGCATGATGCTGCTGCGGCACACCTTCTGGGCCACCGACGGATACCTGATGCCCGAGGTGGATCTGGGGGGAGGCTTCTCCGTGCCCTACACTCCGGATGAGGATCGAATGGATCTGGACCAGACCCTGACCAGTCTGGGAGCCGACATGGTCGCCATCAACCGTCGTCTGGGCATGCCCATGCCAGTCATTGCCTTCGAGCCCGGCCGCTGGATTGTGGCACCCTGCGGCATGAGCCTGTACCGGGTGGGCACCGTCAAGCCCGTCCCCCTGTCTGACGGAAGCGTGCGCACCTACGTTTCAGTTGACGGAGGCATGAGCGACAACATCCGTCCGGCCCTCTACGGGGCCGAATACACCGCTGTCCTGGCCAACAGGCATGGCAGCGGGGACCGGATCCAGGTCCGTGTGGTGGGCAAGCACTGTGAATCGGGGGACATCCTGGTGCAGGATGTGCCTCTGCCGGCGGACATCCGCCGGGGTGACCTGCTCCTGGTGCCGGTGACCGGCGCCTACGGGCGAACCATGGCCAGCAACTACAACCAGGCCCTGATCCCTCCTGTGGTGGGCCTGGACCAGTCCGGCGCCCATCTGATGATGCGGCGGCAAACCATGGATGACTTGCTGGCCTTGGACCAAGGATGAATCCCGCTTCGGATGAAAGCGGCCGTTGGTGTGGATACGGGTGTCGGATTGGCTTTCTAAGATGGAGCAACACACGGTGACCGGCCCCGTTGGGGCGGATGGAGGATCCATATGCCCAAGAATGCGCAACAGCAGGAGGCCCTCAGGCCTATCCGCATAGCACTTCTAGGGGCAGGGACCGTGGGTTCCCAGACCACTCGCCTCCTGGTGGAGCAGAGCCAGGACCTGGCCAGCCGAGTGGGTCGTCCCCTGGAGTTGGTGGGTATCGCTGTCCTCAATCCTGACAAGGTCAAGGCTGATTGGATTGATCCGTCCCTGCTGACCACAGACTCAGCGGACTTGGTCACCCGGGCGGACATCGTCATCGAGCTGATCGGCGGCATTGAGCCGGCCCGCACCCTGCTGCTCAAGGCCATCGAGTCTGGCGCCAGCGTGGTCACCGCCAACAAGGCCCTGCTTGCCCAGCACGGCCCTGAGCTCTACCAGGCTGCCGAGAAGCGGGGCGTCGACATCTACTTCGAGGCGGCCGTGGGCGGGGCCATCCCCATTGTGCGGCCCTTGCGCGAGTCCTTGGTGGGCGACGTCATCACCAGCCTGGTGGGCATCGTCAACGGGACCACCAACTACATTCTGGATGAGATGACCACCAAGGGTCTTCAATTCGATCAGGCCTTGCGCGATGCCCAGGACAAGGGCTTTGCTGAGGCGGACCCCACTGCCGATGTGGACGGGCTGGATGCAGCCGCCAAGGCTGCCATCATGGCCACGCTGGCCTTCCACACCGATGTGCGCCTGGATGATGTTCCCGTGGAGGGTATCCGCGCCATCACCGCTGACGATATCGCGGCTGCACGGACCGAGCACCGGGTCATCAAGCTTCTGGCCGTGGCCGAACGCAGCAAACAGGGCATCTCCGCCCGGGTCTACCCGGCGTTGATCCCCGACAGCCACCCTCTGGCCTCGGTCCATGGCAGTTTCAACGCGGTCTTCGTCACCGCCAAGGCCGCTGACGACCTCATGTTCTATGGTCGGGGTGCCGGCGGGGCGCCCACGGCATCAGCGGTTGTGGGGGACGTAGTCACCGAGGCTCGCCACATATTCCAGCATGGCATGGGCCCGCGGGTTCCCATGTACGCGAATATCCCCATGGCTCCGTTGAATTCATCCCGTGCCGCCTTCGCCGTCCGTTTTCTGATTCACGACAAACCCGGCGTGCTGGCGGCCATCGCCCAGGTCTTTTCCGAGGCGGGCATCTCCATCAATGGAGTCAACCAAGACATCAAGCCCACCCTGCATGACCCGGGCTACAGCGGCGAAATTCAGCAACTGCGCGTGGTCACGCACCTGTGCGACGAGGTGACTCTGCGGCGGGTGGTCGAACGGATCTCCGCCTTTGACTCGGTCACCGGGCAGGCGTCCATCCTGCGCGTCTTCGATCGGCAGGCCCAATGATGACCGCAGCCGTTGAGGGCCCGTCTACTGTTCGGGTGCGTGTGCCAGCCACCAGCGCCAACTTGGGCTCAGGTTTCGATGCGGTCGGCCTGGCGCTGGACTACCATGACGAGATCGTCTTCACCCGTTCCGTGGACACGGGCGACACCACCGCCTATGTGGTCATCAAGGGGGAGGGGGAGCGGACCCTGCCCCGAGATGAGACCCATTTGGTCGTCTCCGCTTTCAGGCGGGCCTGCCAGGTCTTCGGGCTGCCAAGGTTCGGCTTCATCATGCGCGCCGTCAACCGGATTCCCCAGGCCAGGGGTTTGGGATCCAGCGCCGAGGCCATCGTGGCCGGGATCGCTGCGGCTGCGGCCTTCGCCCATGCCGGTTCCCTGCGCCGTGATGCCGTCTTTGCGCTGGCTGCCCAGATCGAGGGGCATCCCGACAACGTGGCGCCAGCTGTCTACGGGGGGCTGACCATCTCCTATGATCTGGCCACGGGCGAGGGGGTGGGTTCCCTGCCCATCGCCGGGGGTGCGCCCTTGGAGGGCGGCTACCACACCCTGCGCTACAAGGTGGCCCCAGCCGTCAAAGCCACGGTTTTTGTTCCCGGCGCCCATCTGTCTACACAGAAAGCCCGACAGGCCCTGCCCAACCAGGTGCCCTATGCGGATGCCGTTCACAACCTGTCACGGGCTGCTCTGATTCCCGGCGCTCTGAACCCTGGGTCACTGGATGACTTGGGAACTGACGCAGCCCAACAGGCCGCAAAGGCCAATGCGCTGCTCTTCGTAGCCACCCAGGACCGGCTCCATCAGCCATACCGGGCCGGGCTCATGCCCTCCTCAACCAAGCTACTGCAGCTCCTGCGTCGTCAGGGTTATGCGGCGGCGGTCTCTGGAGCCGGGCCCTGCATTATCGTCCTGCATTACGGGGATGCTGACAATGAGCTGCGGACCCTTGCCAAGGACTATTTGGATTCCGGCCGTTGGCGGATCCTATCTTTGGACGTTGATCGCAAGGGGGTCCAGGTGGAACGGGATCAGGAAGGCAATCGTGAACGTTGAAGACAGGCATATCCCGCTCATCCTGGCCTCATCCTCTCCCTCCAGGCATCGGCTCCTGATCCAGGCGGGCATTGACCCCATCATCCGACCCTCAAAGGTGGATGAGCCGGCTGTGCTGGCGAAACGGGCTCGTAAACTGGGTTGTCGCCCGGATGACCTGGATGTGCGCGAACGGGTCAGCGTCTTGGCTGAGGCCAAGGCTTCGGCTGTCCAAGGCACCATGGATGCCGTCAAGGATGCCGAGAGGCGCTCGCGGGGCGATCTGGTCACGTTCAGGCCTCTGAGACAGAATGATTCGGATGCATCCTCCAAGGATCCCATGGGCCAGGTCATCGGGTCCTGGGGCGGGATGTTCGGCGCCGGACGCGGACCTCTCCTGTTGGGGTGTGACTCGCTTTTCAGCATGGACGGCGCCGTCATGGGCAAGCCTCACCAGCCGGAGCGTGCTCTAAAGCGGCTGATGGCCATGCGTGGCCGAACCGGCACCCTGGTCACCGGCCACTGTCTGATTGATCTGGCCACCGGCCGACGGGCCCGAGCGGTCAGCAGCGCTCAAGTGACCTTCGGAGACTATGACCGGGCATCCATGCAGGCCTATACAGCCACCGGCGAGCCCCTTGAGGTGGCCGGATCCTTCACCCTGGAAGGGTTGGGCAGCGCCTTCATCCAAGGCATCCAGGGCGATCCCAGCGGGGTGATGGGATTGAGCATGCCCACTCTGCGCGCCCTGGCCCAAGAGCTGGGTGTCTCCTGGCCTGACCTGTGGGCCCGATGGGTCCTGCCCAAGCGGCAGGGGGCAGACGGATCGACGCGTGGTCCTGAAGGCCTGGTCGCCCCCGTGGAAAACGTCCATCAGCCTGGCGATGGATGGGTGAACTGCGCCTGCGGCAAGCGGCACTGGGGGCTCAACGGGGCTGCCGGAGTCTTGCTGGCCCGGCTCGATGCCCGCACGGGTGCGCCGGTCAGCGTGCTTCTGCAGCACCGGGCCCGCTGGAGCGCCGAGGGAGGCACCTGGGGTGTGCCTGGCGGTGCCATCTCCGACGGGGAGAATCCCCTGGAGGGCGGCCTGCGCGAGAGCTATGAGGAGGCCAACATCCGCCCGGAGGACATTCAGGTTGTGGGCTCCTACCTGGAGGACCACGGCCCCTGGGGCTACACGACCATCCTGGCTTTCGAGCGTCCCGGCCACCAGGTAGAGCCTCGCATGAATGACGATGAGAGCATTGCCCTGGAATGGGTGGATCTGGACAAGGTCACCGGCCTGCCCCTTCTGAAGGCCTTCGGACGGGACTGGCCGCACTTCCGGCAACGCTTGGAGACCCTGGCGGCCGAAGGCTGAGCAGAAGGCCTGGTCCGGCGTGTCAGCTCAGGAGCAGGGCAACCAAGGCGATGACCACGGGCGAGCTAATCGTGCTCAGCAGGATGCCGTCCCTGGCGAAGGTGGTTCCCACCTCGTAGCGGGCCGCGTAGTTGTAGACGTTCTGGCCTGTAGGCAGGGCCGCAAGAACCACACACCCGTACAGTTCCGCTCCGCTGAAGCCCATCATGAACCGGGCCAGCAGGTAGGCGATTATGGGCATGACCAGATTCTTCAGGATCACCGCGCAGAGGGTGGCACGACGGTCGGCGCCCCGGCCCATGGGCCGTGAACCCCGCAGTGACATGCCAAAGGCCATGAGGATCATGGGCACGGCCGACTGTCCGATCATGTCGATGGGCTTGTAGACGAAGTCGGGGATGATGAAACGACCGGCTTGGGCGCTGATGGCCGAGACCACTATGCCGCCTATGGAGCCGATGAGGATGGGCTGCTTCAGGGGCTGCTTGAGTATGGTTTTGACCGAGAGCTTGCCAGAGGTGGTCGCGTCCAGGACGGTCAGCCCGATTGGGGTGAACAGGGCTTGCTGCATGACCAAAATGGGTGCCACCAGTGAGGGATTGCCCAGAATATAGGTGGCTACAGGCAGCCCGATGTTGTTGGAGTTCAAATAGAGGGAGTCCAGGGCGCCGATGGTGGCTTCTGCAGCCGGCAGGTGGAAGCTGGCTGCGTTCAGGGCCACGAAGAGCAGTCCCACAGCCGCCGCCGACAGGAAAGCCACGATGATGCTGGGGTGGAAGATTATCGACAGCTTCTGCTTGGAGAGGATGGCGAACATCAGGCAGGGCGTTGACACAAAGAATGAGTATTTGTTGAGCACCAGCTGGGCCGTGGGACCGCCAACATCGAAGCGGGCAGCCACATAACCCACGGCTATGACCACACCGATGATGAAGAACCCCTCCATGGCACTGAGCAGTCCAGGCACTCCAGCATCCTCCTCGTCTCGCATGGTGGACGGCGGCCTCCCAGGCGGAGGGCCACCGCTTCCGTCGTCCCCATTGTGCCACCCGGGCATCATGCTTGCGGCTGTAGGTCCATCCGCGCTCCTTCGGCCCGCTAGCATGGCACTATGGCCAAGAACGTACAGACGGATATTGATCTTCTCTCCGGCGTCCGAGGGGCCGAACCTGCCCAGGCCCTGGCAAGGATACTGGAGTCCATGACCGCCCTGCCCTCGGTCAGCGGTCGGGAGGGCCCCCTGGCCGATGCCGTCCAAAGGGCCCTGTCCTCACGGGCTGATCTCTTGGTCCGACGGCTGGGCGACACGGTGGTGGCCTCCACACAGCTGGGTCGTCCCCACCGGATCGTCCTTGCCGGGCATCTGGACACCGTGCCCGTGGATGGGAACCTGCCCCCGCGCTGGCTGGAGCCCGGCGCACCGGACATCCGCGCTGACCTGGCCGCCGCCCACCCCGGTTCCCGGGTGCTGTACGGCCGGGGCACCGCCGACATGAAGGCCTCGGATGCCGTCTTCCTCCACCTTGCGCTCACTCTGCAGGAGCCGGTCTATGACCTGACCTTCGTCTTCTACGACCATGAGGAGGTTCAGGCCGATCTGAACGGGCTGGGCCGGGTGGTGACTGCCCATCCTGACTGGGTACGCGGGGATTTCGCCATCATCGGCGAGCCCACCGACTGCGCCATCGAGGCCGGCTGCAACGGAACCATGCGTTTCGATCTGATCACCCACGGCACGACGGCCCACTCCGCCCGGGCCTGGATGGGCAGCAATGCCATCCACGCTGCCGCGCCCATTCTGGACCGACTGGAGCAGTACCGTCCGGCCACGGTGCAAGTGGACGGCCTGGACTATCGGGAGGGGCTCAACGCCACCATGATCGAGGGCGGCCTGGGCACCAACGTCATTCCCGACCGCTGCCGGGTGCACGTCAACTACCGGTTTGCACCCGACAAGAGTCTGGCCCAGGCCAAGGAGCTGATGATGGGTCAGGGGACGGGCGCTGAGCTGGGCAATGGCGAGCATATGGCTCTGGGCGGGGTCTTCCAGGGATTCTCGGTGCGCATGTGTGATGAATCGCCCGCCGCCCGTCCAGGCCTTGATTCGCCTTGGGCACGTTCGTTGGCGGACCTGGTCGCCCGGACCACGGGCCATCAGCCTCGCGCCAAGCTGGGGTGGACCGATGTGGCGCGGTTTTCAGCCCTTGGCCTACCAGCCGTCAACCTGGGTGCAGGAAACCCCTTACTGGCCCACAAGGCCGACGAACAGGTGCCCCTGGATGACCTGGTTCGGCTGGAGTCGGTACTGGTCGAGTGGCTCAATGGACCTGGAGGCCGCTGATCTGTGCCATACTAGAGGACGGTGGTTCTGCCTGACCACTTGCAGCGTAGGCGTTGATCCCCCCGGATGGAGACCCAGTGATCCGTACGGGCGTCGGTGTCCGCCTGCGTCAGGAAGACTTTTTGCCAAGGCGTTTCGATCGGGCGTACGCAGGTGCGCGGTTGCAGTGAGAGTGCAGCGTGAGGACGGATCGAGACCGTGAGAGCGGCGCGAGGCGGCGTGCCGCAAGGAGCATTGTGCCCGAAAAAACGAATACCGAGGATACGCAGGATACCCAGGATAATAGATCCACCATCAGCGATGGACAGGAGCGGCCGGTCGAGGAGACCACCAGTTCCAGCACCCGTCGCCGCACTGGACGGCGTGTGGTCAGGGTGGCTGGCGCTGCCGGTGCTGACGTGCCCGTGAAAGTCGAGGCCGAGAAGCGCAAGCCCTCCGCCGTCCGTCGTCGTCGCACCCGAAAGCCCAAGGAGGATCAGGCGGCCGATCAGAGCGTGCAGGATCACTCCGGTCAGGACGCTCAGGTGGATGAGAGCGAGTCCAAGCCGACTAGGACGACCACTCGTCGTCGCACCCGAACTGCTACCCGTCGACGCACCGAGGAGCATGCCCAGGAGGGTGAACCTGATCAGGAGCGTCAGGAGCGTGCCCTTGAGGCTGTGGAGGCACTGACCTCGGGCCGCAGCCAGAGGGCAGGCCGGAAGGCCGAGGAGCAGGATGAGCGCCCGCGCGCCTCCCGCCCCCGTCCTATGACATCCCTGCTCTTCCAGGAGCCCGTCATACCCGTCTCCCGGCCTGAGCAGGATGAACGTGAGGAACGGGATGACGAAGACGAGGATGCCGAGCAATCGCCCAAGACCTCCCGTCGCAGCAGGTCCAGGAGCATTTCGGAGGGCGGTTCACGCCGTTCCCGAAGGCTCAACGCCGAGGAGCGCCGGGCCGCTGACGAGGTTGAGCGCATCGAGGAGGATCTGGGCCACGAGGGCATCACTTTCGTGGTCGACGAGGATCAGGAGCAGGACGAGGATCAGCAGGAGTCCGGCACCCGCACCCGTCGTCGTCGCCGTTCCAAGGGCGATGATGAGGACTCTGAAAAGTCCGTTTTGACTCGCCGCCGCCGTCGCGGGCACGAGCAGGAGAAGGACAAGGATGACGAGGACGAGGCCCCGCTGACCCGTCGTCGTCGCCGGCGCAGGGGTTCCAAGTCTGCCGAGGGCGAGTCAGAGGAGCCCAGCGCCCGCCGTTCCCGCAAGCAGCAATATATCGACGAAATCACCGACGTGGAGGGCTCCACCCGCCTGGAGGCCAAAAAGCAGCGTCGGCGGGACAACCGCCGCGAGCGCTCACGTCAGTCCCAGCTGGTCGAGCAGGACTTCCTGGCCCGCCGCGAAAACGTCAACCGTCTGATGGTGGTGCGCGAGAAGGAGCACCATACCCAGATCTCGGTCATTGAGGACGACATCCTGGTCGAGCATTACGTTTCCGACATCCAGGAGGTCTCCACTGTCGGCAACATCTACCTGGGCCGGGTCCAGAATGTCCTGCCCAGCATGGAGGCCGCCTTCGTGGACATCGGCCAGGCCCGCAACGGCGTGCTCTACGCCGGCGAGGTCAACTGGGACTCCACCCGTCTGGAGGGCCAGCCACGCCGGATTGAGCTGGCCTTCAAGTCCGGCGATCCCGTGCTGGTCCAGGTCACCAAGGATCCCATAGGCCACAAGGGTGCCCGCCTGACCTCGCAGGTCACGCTGGCCGGCCGTTTCCTGGTCTTGGTGCCCTCGGGCGGCATGACCGGCGTCAGCCGCAAGTTGCCCGACCGTGAGCGTTCCCGCCTCAAAAGCATCGTCTCCAGGGTGGCTCCCAAGGATATGGGCGTCATCATCCGAACTGCGGCCGAGGGAGCCAGCGAGGAGGCCCTGACCAAGGATCTGGAGAACCTGCAGCGTCAGTGGAGCGAGATCGAGGACAAGCGCAAGGAGTTCCTGCACGGCAAGCGCCCCAAGCTCCTGCAGGGCGAGCCGGACGTGGCCATCCGCGTGGTTCGTGACATCTTCAACGACGACTTCGCCAAGCTCGTGGTCCAGGGCCAGGGGGTCTATGAGAGGGTCCGCAACTACCTGGAGACCATGGCCCCCGATCTGGAGGAGAAGCTCGAGCACTGGGATCCTGCCGAGCACCAGGGCAAGGACGTCTTCGACCGCTGGAGCATCGACAGCCAGCTGCGCAAGGGCATGGAGCGTCAGGTCTACCTGCCCTCCGGCGGATCCCTGGTCATCGACCGCACCGAGGCCATGACGACCATCGATGTGAACACGGGTCGCTTCATCGGCAAGGGCAAGTCCCTGGAGGAGACGGTGACCCGCTGCAACCTGGAAGCCTCCGAGGAGATCGCCAGGCAGCTGCGTCTGCGCGACATAGGCGGCATGATCATGATCGACTATGTGGATATGGTCATGCCGGCCAACCGTGACCTGGTTCTGCGCCGCCTGGTGGAGTGCCTGGCCCGGGACCGCACCAAGCATCAGGTGGCCGAGGTCACCTCCCTGGGTCTGGTCCAGATGACGCGCAAGCGGGTGGGCCAGGGTCTGGTCGAGGCCTTCTCTGAGGAGTGCCCCACCTGCCATGGCCGAGGCTTCATCCTCCACGACAAGCCGACCATCTCCGCCTCCTATGCCGATCCATACGCGGTCAAGGGCGGCGACCCCTTCGTCAAGACCAACAAGCATGGGCATGGCTCCTCTTCCAAGGAGACCTTGTCCACAGGCTCGACACCTGCAGTCAAGGCCAAGCTGGCCAGGATCGCTGCGGCGGCCCAGGCGGCATCGGACGAGGACGATGCCCAGGCTGGGGCGGCGGATGTCGCCAAGGAGTCATAGACTGAATTCCGTTTTGTCGGCGGGGCAGGCGCATTTGACGACGCGGTGTGTTTGCTTCTATACTGGTTAGCTGGTGTTTGGACGGGTCCGTCAATCTCATGGCAGGGCTCGGATGCCGGACGCATACAGCTTTGGACAACAGGCAAGGTAGGGCTATGTACGCGATTGTGAAGGCCGGAGGCCATCAGGAGAAGGTCGAGGTCGGTGACCAGATCACGGTCAACCGTCTGGCTGCCAGGAAGGGCGAGTCGGTCGAGTTTCCGGTCGCGCTGGTCGTCGATGGATCCAAGGTGACCATGGCCGCCAAGGATCTGGCCAAGATCTCCGTCAAGGGCGAGGTCGTGGATGACGAGGCCAAGGGCCCCAAGATCAACATCCAGAAGTTCAAGAACAAGACCGGTGTGGCGCGCCGCAAGGGCCACCGCCAGAAGCAGACCGTGGTCAAGATCACGGCCATCGCCTGAGGGCCTAGCTCGAGGTAGGAAAGGAACCAGACATGGCACATAAGAAGGGCGCGTCCAGCTCACGCAACGGGCGCGATTCGAATGCACAGTACCTGGGCGTCAAGAAGTTCGGTGGCGAGGCCGTAGTGGCCGGCAACATCATCGTTCGCCAGCGTGGCACCAAGTTCCATCCCGGCCAGAACGTCGGCCTGGGCAAGGACCACACCCTTTTCGCCCTGACGGACGGAACCGTTCGGTTCGCCAACCGGCGTGACCGCAAGGTTGTTGACGTGCTTACCGCCTGATTGATCGGTATCGGCCAAGGGCCATCCCTGCCATAGGGGTGGCCTTTTGCATAATGTATGGGGATGCCGGGCATTCAGCTCTCAGGGGCCGCATGTCAGACAGGATTGAGTACCATGGGCCCCTATGAGTGCATTTGTGGATCAGGTCACCGTCCATGTCAAGGGTGGCGACGGCGGCAATGGGGCGTCCTCCATCCGCCGCGAGAAGTACAAGCCCCTGGCCGGGCCCGATGGTGGCGACGGCGGTCAGGGCGGCTCGGTCATTTTTCAGGCCGACGCCAACGCCACCAGCCTGCTGGACTACCGCTTCCTGCCGCACCGCCAGGCTGAATCGGGCACCATGGGTCTGGGCGGCGACAAGGACGGCAGCCGCGGCCAGGATCTGATTCTGCCAGTGCCGGTGGGCACTGTGGTCTTCACCGCCAAGGGAGGCCAAGGTCAGCGCAAGCAGCCGGGCGAGCGCCTGGCTGACCTGGCTCATGTGGGGGACCGGTTCGTGGCGGCCCAGGGTGGCGTGGGCGGATTGGGCAACCGCTCCCTGGCCACCAAGGCCAGGCGGGCTCCCGGCTTCGCGCTGCTGGGAGATCCCGGGCAGGAACGCGACCTGGTGCTGGAACTCAAATCCATCGCCGACGTGGCCCTGGTGGGTTTCCCCAGCGCAGGCAAGTCCAGCCTGGTGGCGGCCATGAGCGCGGCCAGGCCCAAGATCGCTGACTACCCGTTTACTACTCTGGTGCCCAACCTGGGCGTGGTCCAGGCAGGGGAGGGCCGCTTTACCATGGCCGACGTGCCAGGGCTGATTCCGGGGGCCTCCCAGGGCAAGGGCCTGGGGCTGGAGTTCCTGAGGCACATCGAGCGCACCGAGATCATCGCCCACGTCATCGATTGCGCCACCCTGGAGCCTGATCGGGACCCCATGAGCGACTATCGGGCCCTGGAGGAGGAGCTTTCCCGCTATGCCGACCGCCTGGAGCTTCCGCTGGGGGTCATCCCCATGGCCGAACGGCCCAGGGTGATCATCCTCAACAAGGCCGATCTGCCGGAGGCTCGCGAATTGGCCGAATTCGTGCGTCCTGACTTCGAGGCTCTGGGTCTCAAGGTCTTCATAGTCTCCACAGCTTCGCATCAGGGGCTCAAGGAACTAGGGTACTACCTGGCTGGTCTGGTGGACCGCCTGCGCAGGCAGCTGCGTGAGCAAGAGGAGGCCAGGCATGAGGAGCGCGTGGTCATCCGCCCCCTGGAGCGTCGGCGCAGGAATGCCGACCAGTCCGGGGACTTCACTCTTGAGCGGCATCAGACCCGGTCCGGACAGACCTGGTTCAGGGTCTGCGGAGCCAAGCCCGAGCGCTGGGTTCGCCAGACCAACTTTGACAACGAGGAGGCCGTGGGCTATTTGGCTGACTGCCTGGCTCGGATGGGCGTGGAGGATGCCCTGCGCAAGGCCGGAGCCAGACCTGGGGACGAGGTGCGCATCGGTCCGGGCGACGATGCGGTGGCCTTCGACTGGGATCCGAGTGTGGCGGCCGGCGCCGAAATGCTGGATGGCACCCCCCAGGTGGCCCGGGGCCGTGACCTGCGTCTGGAGGAGAGCCAGGGGCTCAACCGCCGCCGCACCAACAGCGAACGCCGTCGCCAGTACCACCAGATGATGGACGCCCGACAGGCGGTGCGTCAGGTCATGGAGCAAGAGCGGCGCCAGGGGCACTGGGCCGACCCCTCCGTGGACGACGATCCCCACGACAGGCAGGGCCTGCTAGGGCGCGGAGAAGCGGAAGCCGCCGGTTCGGAGGAGGCTGGGCAATGACCGGAGGGGAGGGATCCGACGAGGCCGCGGTCCGTTCCCGGGTGGCCCAGGCCCGCACCATGGTGGTCAAGGTAGGATCCAGCTCCCTGACCGATCCCCATGGGCACCTGGACCTTGGCCGTCTGCGTTCGGTGGTGGGCGCCCTGGCCTCTGCGGCCGTCAACGGCGCTCGCCTGGTCTTGGTCACCTCCGGGGCCATCGCAGCTGGTTTCGGCGCCCTGGGATTCGACGAACGCCCTGGTGACGTGGCCACCCAGCAGGCTACGGCCTCGGTGGGCCAGGGTCTGCTCATGGCCCAGTACGAGATAGCCTTCGCCCGCTATGGCCTTCGTGTTGGCCAGATTCTGATCACCGCCCGTGACACCACTCATGCTGTCCAGTACCGCAACGCCCGACGCACCCTCTGCCGTCTGCTGGATCTGGGGGCCATCCCCATCGTCAACGAGAACGATGCCCTGGCCAGCAACGAGATTCGCTTCGGCGACAACGACCACCTTTCGGCCTTGATCGCCAACATCGTCAGTGCCGATGCCCTGGTCCTGCTGACTGACGTGGATGCCCTCTACACCGAACCCCCATCCAGGACAGGGGCGCGCAGGATCGGTTTCGTGCCCGATGTGGCAGCGATCAAGGACCAGGTGGATGCTCAGGGGTCCGTCTCCGGGCTGGGGACCGGGGGCATGTCCACCAAGCTGGAGGCGGCCCGCATTGCTGCGGCCTCCGGCATGCCCGTGGTCCTGACCTGCGCCGACCTCGCTGGCCCTGCCCTGGCCGGCGACCAGGTGGGCACCCTCTTCGCCCCCATTCATCCCCGGGGCTCTTTGCATCGGCTCTGGATCAAGTTCGCCTCCCGTCCCCGAGGCGGCTATTTGGTGGATCAGGGGGCAGTCAAAGCCCTGCGCGGCGGCCGGGCCAGCCTGCTGGCAGCTGGCGCCAGATCGGTCCAGGGCGAGTTTTCGGCCGGGGATCCTGTCTGGATCCACGATGCGTCTGGCCGCCAGGTGGCCAAGGGCCTGTCCGGCTACGATTCCGAGGAGGCCCAGGACATGCTGGGTCTAAACACCAAGGAGCTCCGCCGCCGACTGGGCGCCCACTATGCCCATCCGCTGGTGCATCGGGACTCTCTGGTCCTGGTCTGAGCACAGCCCTGGGGGTGCCAGGCAGTACCATAGCAACATGACTATGGCGCAATGGCAGACCCTGAGCAGACGCATAGATGCAGTGGCCCCCAGTGCCACTCTGGCCGTGGATTCAAAAGCCAAGGCCATGAAGGCCCAAGGCATGAATGTGATCAGCTTCGGCGCCGGCGAGCCCAACTTTCCCACGCCTGACCATATCGTGCAGGCGGCGGCCCGCGCCTGTCTGGATCCGCGAAATCACCGCTATACGCCCACAGCAGGCCTGCCCCAGCTCAGACAGGCCATCGCCGACAAGACCATGCGCGACTCGGGCTATCAAATCGACCCGGATCAGGTGGTGGTCACCAACGGCGGCAAGCAGGCCGTCTACGAGACCTTCCAGATCCTCTTGAACCCCGGCGATGAGGTCATCATTCCCGCACCCTACTGGACCAGCTATCCCCAGATGGTTCTGCTCGCTGGCGGTCGGCCGGTTCCGGTGCTCAGCGGAGCCGACCAGGGCTATATCCCCAGCCTGGAGCAGCTGGAGGCGGCCCGAACCGAGCGTACACGTGCCATCGTTCTCAACCTGCCTGCCAATCCTACCGGAGCGGTCTGGGACGACGACCTGGTGGCCGCCGTGGACCGCTGGGCCATGGAGAACCAGATCTGGGTGATCAGTGACGAAATCTATGAGCATCTGACCTACCAGGGGGCGAGCACCCCCTATCCGGGCGCTCTGGTGCCCCAGGTGCGCGATCAGCTGATCGCGGTCAACGGTGTGGCCAAGACCTATGCCATGACCGGCTGGCGGGTAGGCTGGCTGGTTGCACCCCTGCAAGTGGCCCAGGCGGCTGCCAAGCTTCAGGGGCATATGACCTCCAACGTGGCCAACGTATCCCAGCAGGCGGCCCTGGCAGCTCTGACCGGTGGCCTGAAAGACGTTGAGGCCATGCGGTCGGCCTTCGCCCTGCGTCGGCGGGCTATCGTGGATGCCCTGAACGCTATGGAAGGGGTGACCTGCCCAGAACCCCTGGGCGCCTTCTACGCCTTTGCCGACGTGACTGCCCTGCTGAATAGGCCGGTGGGTCCGGCAGGCATGGTCTGCTCTACTTCGGGTGAGCTGGCCGAGGCCATCCTGGAGCAGATTCAGGTGGCGGCCGTGCCTGGTGAGGCCTTCGGCGCGCCCGGCTGCCTGCGCTTTTCCTATGCTCTGGCCGACGATGATCTGGCCGAGGGCATGCGGCGCCTTGGGGACTGGGTCAGCGCCTGATCCGGCTTCTGGGCAAAATGCTCTCGGGGCAACACGGTTGGACGCAATCCACCCTTTAGGCTAGACTTGCGATTTGGCGGTTTTTCCTCCCTGCCGAGTAGGCTGGAGGGAAGTTCCGATAGGGAAGTGGCGCAATTGGTAGCGCAACGGTCTCCAAAACCGTAGGTTGTGGGTTCGAGTCCCGCCTTCCCTGCCAAGGCTTGCAGCAGATGATGCAGAACAAACGAAGGACGGATGACCATGGCACAGAAGGATGGGGCTGAGGAAGCCAAGCCGAACTTCTTCATGCGTATCGGGCTCTTCATCAAGCAGGTCATCGATGAGATCCGCAAGGTCGTGACCCCTACGGGCAAGGAACTGGTGGGCTGGTCCGTGGCCGTCTTCATCTTTGTGTTGCTGCTGATGGTCTTCGTGACCGTGATGGACTTCGGGCTGGGCAAACTGGCCTTCCTGATATTTGGCTGAGCCGTGACAAGGTAGAAGGTGGAGTGATCCATGAGTGATGATCTGACCAGAGAGGGATTGGACCCCGATCAGGCCGCAGAGCCGGTCCCGTCGGCGTCCGACGATGTCCCCACGCAGGAGGATGCCCAGGTCCAGGATCAGCCTCTCGGGTCCTCTTCTGAACAGGCTGAGCAGGACAGCACACCAGTTGAGTCTGCCCAGGCCGGGGCCACCCCGGTCGATTCCTCCGACTCCGAGGACCAGATCGACCAGGAGGACCCCGGTCAGCGTGCCGTGGACGAGTTCTCCAAGAAGCTGCGCACTCTTGAGGGCAAGTGGTACGTTCTGCATACCTACTCAGGCTACGAGAAGCGCGTCAAGGCCAATGTGGAGTCCCGCGTGGCCTCCTTCGGTCTGGAGGACAAGGTCTTCCAGGTGGAGATCCCCATGGAAGAGGTCGAGAAGCACACCGACAAGGGCAAGAAGGTCGTCACCCGTGTGCGTGTGCCTGGCTATGTGCTGATTCGCATGTGGCCCGACGAGAACGCCCGCCGCATCATTCGCGACACCGAGGGCGTCACCGGGTTCGTCGGCCCCAGCAAGGAGCCGGCTCCGCTGACCCGCAAGGAGGTCGTCCAGATGATGGCTCCCATGATCGCCTCCGAAGCGCTGAAGGCCGCTGGGGACAAGCCTGAGGCCGCCAAGAAGCGCACGGTGGAGGTCTCCTATGGCGTTGGCGATCAGGTCACTGTCACCGAAGGGCCCTTCGCCACCATGGCCGCCGTGGTTTCCGATGTGGAGCCCACCACGCAGAAGTTGACCGTTCTGGTCTCCATCTTCGGCAGGGACACTCCTGTGGAGCTGGGCTTCGACCAGGTCGAGAAGATCGTCTGAGCGCCGTCGGCCGGTCCCCGGTCGATGCGATAATCGTCAAGCTTGTGCCCCCCTGTGGAGCGCATTTGGAAAGAACAGGTTGCGGGAGGGGACCTATGGTCTCCGACATCACCGCTTCGTAGAAAGAAGAACCAGCATATGGCTGCAAAGAAGAAAGTCACCGCGCTGATCAAGGTGCAGATAGAGGCCGGCAAGGCCAACCCCGCGCCCCCTCTGGGCCCGGCACTGGGTTCCCACGGCGTGAACATCATGGACTTCTGCAAGCAGTACAACGATGCCACCAAGGACAAGATGGGCCAGGTCATCCCCTGCATCATCACCGTCTACGAGGATCGTTCCTTCACCTTCATCACCAAGACTCCGCCGGCAGCCGATCTGCTGCGCAAGGCGGCCGGTGTCTCCAAGGGTGCCGGCAACCCGCTGACCACCAAGGTGGGATCCGTCACCAAGGCTCAGGTCCGCGAGATCGCCCAGACCAAGATGGAGGATCTGTCGGCCCGCGACGTCGAGGCCGGGATGAAGATCATCGAAGGCACCGCCCGTTCCATGGGCATCACCGTCACCGACTGAAATTTTTGTTGTGAGCGGTAGGGCATACGCTTGCCCGCACCGCGACTGCTGATAGGAGAAGCAGATGACCAAGCGTTCCAAGAAGTACCGCGAGGCGGCCGAGAAGGTCGATCGCACCAACCTGTACACCCCTGAGGAGGGCATCGCCCTGCTCAAGAGCATGCCCAAACGCGGGTTTGACGAGACCGTAGAGGCCGTCTACCGTCTGAACGTGGATCCCCGTAAGGCCGACCAGCTGGTCCGCGGCACCGTCAGCCTGCCCAACGGCACCGGCAAGACCGTGCGCGTCCTGGTCTTCGCTCGTGGTCCCGAGGCGACTGCAGCCGCCGAGGCCGGAGCCGACGAGGTGGGCGACGACGAGCTGGTAACTAGGGTCGCCGGCGGCTACCTGGACTTCGATGCCGTGGTGGCTACCCCCGACATGATGGGCAAGGTCGGCCGTCTGGGCCGCGTGCTGGGTCCCCGTGGCCTCATGCCCAACCCCAAGACCGGCACCGTGACCATGGATGTGGCCAAGGCGGTCACCGAGATCAAGGCTGGACGTATCGAGTTCCGTGTGGATAAGAACGGCAACCTGAGCTTCCCCGTGGGCAAGGTCTCCTTTGAGCAGCAGGCTCTGGAGGAGAACTTCCACGCGGTCGATGAGGAGATCAAGCGCCTGAAGCCGGCCACGGTGAAGGGCCGCTACATCACCAAGGCCACCGTCACCACCACCATGGGCCCGGGCGTTCCCCTGGACATCGCGGTGCTCTGAGCCGGTTCTGCTGTAAGCTTCCAGGGCGGGAGACCTCCGGGTCCCCGCCCTTTTTATATCTTGGTCTGGCGACAGTCGGTCGGGCAGCAGTCAGTCGGCGCGCGGATGCGATCTGCGGATTCTGCCGATGATCAGGGCCGCCTGGAGGACGAAGGATTCCCGTGGGTCCATGGCGTCCCAGCCGGTCACCTCCACGCAGCGCCTGAGCCGGTAGCGCACGGTGTTGGGATGGATGCCCAGCTTCTTTGCGGTGAGCTCCAGCGAGTTGCCAGAGCGCAGGAAGGTGAGCAGGGTGATCGGCAGAGGCCCGTCCGGATCCTGTCCGGCCAGGCTCAGATAGACTTCCTGGTAAAGCTGGTCGGCAGCGTCTGTGTCCCCGTTGAGGGCTCGTTCGGGCAGCAGGTCGTCGGCGTGCAGTGGCCTGGGCAGGGCGGCGGTGATGGGGTCGGCCACTGCCGGGGCCGCCGCGTGCGTGCTCAGGGCGGCTCGGATGGAGGCTCCCGCACCGGAGATCCCATGGTTCAGGGGCCCCATGCAGACAGCTGACTCGTCGGCGAAGAAGCGCAGGATGGACGCGCAGAAGTCGGTCGGTGTGCCCGAGCGGTTGGGGTCGATCAGGACCACCATGAGCCCCTCGCTCTCGCCCACCAGAGCCCTGCCGCCTTGACGGGCCACCGTGGTGTGTATGGGCTGGCGTGCGTTCTCCATGCCCTGTCCCTCATCGTTGCACCGGGCCTCGCCAGCGACGGCGAAGCAGTCGAATTCGGTCGGCCAGCCCAGCCGGGCCAAATCGTCAACAGTGCGTGTGTCCGCCGCTTTCTCAGTCACATGCCGGATGATCCTGGACTCCGTTGCGGCATTGCGCCCGTTCCTTGCCTCGGCCAGATCGGCGTAGAGAGCGGCTGCTGAGGTGGCGGCACGACGGGTGTAGATCAGCGTGGACCGCTCCCCCTCGGCACCCATGGTCCGGCCGGCCTCCTCAAGCATGTCCAGAATGAGTCGGGTCAGCTCCATGGCCCGGTGCGAGCCCAGGCTCCGGGAGAGCTCGGCTGGTACGGGGGAGGGGATTTCGCTGCCTTCTGTGCCTGGGGTGTCAAGTCGGGAGAGCAGGTCGTCCAGAGCTGTTCGTATGGCCCCCTCCAAGGTTCTGCGGCCATCGGCGGGCAGGGACCTGGCCCAGGGCAGCGCCTCCTCCAGATGGTCCAGTGTCTTCCGCAGAATCTGCTCCACGGCGGCATCGGAGGCGTCAGGTGCCTGGTGACCTTGCTGTGCTTCTGCAGGGTCGTCGTCCTGCGGCCTGGACCGCTTCGACTGGCCGATCATGTCGGCCGGTCCATCGGGTTTTCGACGCGGGCACGACGGCTCTGCCGGACCATGTCCAGGATCAGGAAGGGCACCACCATGTCCACCGGCAGCATGTGCCGTTCGAAGTTGTTGGCGGGGGCGGTGATCATGACCCCCATGATCAACAGGAGAGGGAACCAGCACAGGGCCCCGCGCCAGCGGCCGGCAGCCAGACGGGCCATGATCAGCAGCAGGGCGGCCACCACCCAGAAGTTGGCCCGTGCCACCAGGCCCAGCAGGGGGGTGTCGGCCCAGGTTCTGACGAATCCGGTCACCCCGTTGCGCCAGTTGTGGCACCAGGCCGCCAGCCAGGAGCCCGAATTCTGCACGTAGCCGTTGTTCAGATAGTAGGACATGGCCACGTAGGCAGGGTCGCCGGGGTCGAAGTAGCCGTAGGACTCGGCCATGAAGGCATCCAGGTAAATCACCGGGTTGCGCAGTCCCACCTGAAGCCAGGCTCGGTTCAGCCGGGACAACTGCTCGGGCGTGACGGTCCTCCAGCGATAGACGATCAGTTTGGGTTGGTTGCCCGAGGACTTGACCCGGTCGGCCTCCCAGGGGGTGTATTGGATGGCGGCATTATCCAGGTCCATGATGGGCTCAAGGTCGGCCCTTGCCTGGGCCGGAACCCCTCGGGGGTTGAGCTTGGCCACCCGGGCGATTTGCTGCAGCTGGATGCTGCGGCTCTCTACAGGGTCACCCTGGATGACTGTCCCTGTGGCCGTCAGGGCCCCGGTCACCCCTGTGAACAGGACCAGGGGCAGCAGGAGTCCTATTAGGATGGTGGCCCACTGGCGGCGGTGGGTGATCAGGGCCAGGACCAGCTGGGCCAGAATGATGTAGAGGGCGTACTTGGCGCTGATCAGCATAATCAGGGTGCTCAAGGCGAGGCCGGGCCGCAACTGGGCCGCTTGGCTGGTATGGAGTGGCAAGTTCTTGCCTCCTGACTCCAGCTGGTGCCAGATGCCGAACCACCAGATGAAGGCGAAGGCGAAGAGGGGGGACTTGGTCAGGCTGAAGGTGCTGAAGACCACGAAGGGGGAGAAGAGGAAGAAGAGCATGACCAGGGTGCGGGCCAGGGCACCGACATGTTCAGTTTTGTCGCCGTGCAGGAAGCGATCGGCTGTGACGGCGCAGCAGAAGGCCGCGAAGACAACCTGCAGCCCTGCCAGGAGCACGATGCCCGCATCATAGGATCCGGTCAGATGGTTGGAGGCCATGATGGTCATTCCGTAGAACAAGGTCAGCACCATGTTGTGCTGGTCGGTCAGGAAGGCGGGGTGCCCTGGCCACAGGTAGTGGCCGATGGGATAGACGTCCATCTGGGTGAAGGCATTGCCGCCGTAGGGGGGCTGATCGCCCTGCACCTGGGCCAGGAAGTTGGCGCATTCCTGGGCCTGCGCGTACAGGTCGGCCCCGTAGGCGGCCAGCAGGGTAAGGAAGGCCCAGGCCCAGCCCAGCAGGAGCAGACGCATGATGGGTCGCCAGCCGCTGGTTTGTCTGGTGATGAAGGCCGCGTAGGCACGCATCCGCGGGCGCTGTGCCAGGGCGGTCAAGCGCTGTGGCATCCGGGGGGGTTCGCAACCCAGTGAAATCCGGCGGCAGGCCAGGACCAGGATCAGGCAGACGGCCAGGGTCCCCAGCATGATCAGCACCTGGGGCAGGCCCACCTGTGTCAGCGAACCCTGCTGACGGTAGAGGGGGCCCAGACCGGTGCAGCAGGCAATCCAGAGGGAGGCCAGCAGGGCCAGGACCAGGCCGACGGTCCGGGATGCACGGGAACCAGGCCTTCCGGTCTGCAAGGCTGACGTCTGTACAGGTTGCTCGCCCGTCTCTCTCGGTTGCGCCCTTCCGCTTTCTGCGTTCAAAAGAACCCCTTTCGCGGGTCATGCCTGGTGGACGGCTTCCCCATTTTATCCAGTGCCTGCCCGAGGATGCGCTCAGAGATGTCCAAGGATCTCCTGTGAAAAGATACAAAAACCGGCCGTCGCTTTTGTGGGTGGTCCGCTACCGGGGCTGACCCCTTGTGCCGTATAGTGGAACGCGTGCCTCACCAGAATATCAAGTGGCAGCCATCGGCATCGCTGGACAGTGGCGTACTCTCCTCGATCGTGGTGCTCGACACCGTCGATTCGACCAATACGCTCGTGGCTCATGCTCTGGAGGCCTCGACGTATTCGGATGCGCGCGACCGGGTCGAGCGGCTGTTTGGGGGCAGTGAATCGACAACGAGCACGGAGACCGTGAAGGGACTGGCCTCTGGCACAAGGGGAAAAGCCGAAGATACGCCTCGAAAAAATGCCTGTCAGGGTGTTTCTACGACTACAAGGTACGAGGGAAGAGTCGCAAGTAAAGGTATTCGGCGATGGCCGGGCGCCGGGGGGAGCACCATGCCGCTGAGCGTAGCGGTTGCCGATGCGCAGTCCCGGTGCCGCGGTCGTCTTGCCCGAACCTGGGTCAATCAGCCCCGACGTTCCTTGCTGGCTACTTGGGCCTTGCCGCTGCCCACCAGCCTGCTGGCTGGACCCTTTGGCGGATGGATGCCCATGGTGGCGGGGTTAGCCGCTCTGGAAGGCCTGCAGGACGTGCTTGGGTACCACCGTTGCCTGCTGGCTGACGGCGGCGACCCTGAAGAGGTCCTGATGCTCAAGTGGCCCAACGATCTGTTCTGCCGCGGGGCCAAGCTGGGAGGCATCCTCTGTGAGCTGGTCAGGGTGGATCAGGACTGGTCGGCCCTGGCTGTCGGCGTTGGCATCAACCTGTTCCTGCCTCGGCAGGCGCTGCCTATTGTGGAGTCCACCTCCCTGCAGCTCCACTACCAGGACTTGCCCGACTACCAGACCCTGCGCGACGACCTGGTCGACGCCATCAGCTGGCGCCTGAGCGGGGAGATGGCCCCCCTCGGCGTTGACGGGTCGCTGGACAGGTCCTTGAACGGGCCCCAGGGGCTACGCTCGCGGATTGCCACGCTCAGCTGGACATTGGGCAGGTGGGTCAGGGTCGTTCCCGTGGCCGGTGAGCCCGTGGAAGGCCGTGCCCTGGAGATCAATCCGGACGCCTCCCTGCGTGTGCGGTTGCCCGACGGCAGCCGAGTTGACGTGTCCACCGCCGACGTGGGCGTCCTGCCTGAAGTGGCCGCTGTGGGTTCCTAATCCCCAGCCTGTTCATGTTTTCCGCCAGTCCAATCACCCTTGTGCAACCAGTGAGGAGAGGGGAATGAAAAAACTGCTGATCGCCAACCGCGGCGAGATAGCCCTGCGGGTTGTGCGCACCGCCCAGGAGATGGGCATCGCCACTGTGGCCGTCTACGCCGACCAGGATCGTGATGCCCCCTATGCCCAGATGGCGGACGAGGCCTACCTCTTGCCTGGGGACACCAACATGGAGACCTATCTGAACGAGGATCTGATCGTCTCCATCGCCCGCCGGGCCGGCGTTGATGCCCTCCACCCGGGCTACGGCTTCCTGTCCGAGTTCTCCTCCTTCGCGCGGAAGGTGATTGAGGCAGGCATCACCTGGGTGGGGCCGGATCCGGAGGTCCTGGACGAGCTGGGTGACAAGATCACCGCCTGCAAGGTGGCCGAGCGGGCCCGGGTGCCCGTGGTGCCGGGCCTGAGCGAGCCCGTCACCGACATGCGTCCCCTGCTGGACTTCGCCGACGAGCATGGCTATCCGGTCATGATGAAGAAGGCTGACGGCGGCGGCGGCCGAGGAATCACCCTGATCAACGACAGCGATGAGCTGCGCACCTTCTACATGAACCATGATGCCCTTCAGGGCGGCGACCTGGGCGACTACTTCATCGAGAAGTTCGTGGACCGGGCCCGGCACGTGGAGACCCAATCCGGCAGGGACAGCCACGGCCAGTTCACCGTCTACTCCACCAGGGACTGCTCGGTCCAGCGACGCAACCAGAAGCTGGTGGAGGAGGCCCCGGCCCCCTTCCTGTCCGACGACGTGATCGCCCAGCTGGAGGGATTCTCCCGCCGCCTGTTCGACACGGTGGGCTACGTGGGCTTGGGCACATGCGAGTTTCTGGTCACACCCAGGGACGACGTTTACTTCATGGAGGTCAACCCCCGGCTGCAGGTGGAACATACGGTCAGCGAGCAGGTCTGCGGGCTGGACCTGGTCCGCGAGCAGCTGCGGATCGCTGACGGCGGCTCCCTGAACGTGGCGCCTCCGCCCCGCGGCCACAGCTTCGAGCTGCGCATCACCAGCGAGGATCCGGCCACCAACCTGACCCCCAGCTCAGGGACCATCGAGTCGATTCAGTGGCCCTCCGGCCCCGGCATCCGCGTGGACTCGGGCGTCGAGGTGGGCGACACGGTCTCACCCAGGGACGACTCCATGATGGGCAAGCTGATCGTGACCGCCCAGGACCGTCCGGCGGCTGTGGCCAGGGTTCGTCGGGCCCTGCGCGAGATGAGCATCAGCGGGGTCCCCACCCCGGCCGGCCTCTTCCAGAAGATCTTCACCAATCCTGAGTTCACTGCCGAGGACGGGCACTCCTTCGATGTGTCCACCAAGTGGCTGGAACGGGTCTACCTGAACGTGGAGCCTGCCTCCAACGGCAGCGGCCAGCCCGCCTCGGTCTCCAGCGCCTCCGTCCAGGAACAGGACCGGGACAGCGATCCCATGGAGACCTACAACGTGGAGATTGACGACAAGCGGGTCAAGCTGTCCCTGCCCCATTCACTGCTGGGAGGCATGGGCGGCGTCGGCGGCTATGGCGGCATTTCCAGGCCCAGGCAGCCCCTGCGCGGGCGCGGGCTGCGAGATCAGGAGCCCGGCGCACCCCGGCAGGACGCGGCCCGGTCCGGCGTTATAGTGGCCACCATGCAGGCGGTGGTCACCCGCATCAACGTGGCCCCCGACCAGGAGGTGGACAAGGGCGACCTGCTGGTGGTGCTGGAGTCCATGAAGATGGAGAACTACGTCTATGCCCCGGCCAAGGGTCGCGTGAAGACCATCGATGTGTCCGTGGCCCAGGGGGTGGATCCGGGCCAGACCCTGGTCACCCTGGATCTGGGAGGGGAGGAACAGGCATGAGCGCCACCGAATCCACCTTGGGCTCCCAGCCGGTGCGCCAGGGCATCCATCGGGCCGCAGCCCTGGCCAAACAGGCCGAGGAACATGCCCGCGACCGTCAGCATGCCAGGGGCAAGCAGACCGCCCGGGAACGTTTGGACCTGCTCTTCGACAAGGACACCTTCGAGGAGGTGGGCCGCTTCGCCGGCGGCGACATCGCCGGGGATCGGGCGGGCTCCGCAGTCATCACCGGCTTCGGCCTGGTCTACGGGCGCAAGGTCGGCGTCTACGCTCAGGACTTCTCTGTTCGAGGCGGCACCTTGGGCCGGGCAGAGGGCGAGAAGATTCGCCGGCTCATGGATATGGCCCTGCGGATCAAGGTCCCCATCGTAGCCATGATCGACTCGGGAGGCGCCCGCATCCAGGAGGGTGTGGCCGCCCTGACCCAGTACGGCCACATCTTCCGCAAGACCTGCCAGGCCAGCGGATTCGTCCCTCAGATCTCCCTGATCCTGGGGCCCTGCGCCGGCGGTGCCGTCTACTGCCCGGCCCTGACCGACCTGATCATCATGACCAAGGAGAACTCGGACATGTTCGTCACCGGTCCCGACGTGGTCAAGGCGGCCACCGGCGAGACCATCAGCATGGACCAGCTGGGCGGCGGCTACGTGCACAACACCCGTTCCGGCGTGGCCCACTATCTGGGTGAGGACGAGGCCGACGCCATCGACTATGCCCGGACCGTGCTGGCCTACCTGCCTGCCAACAGCGGACAGGAGCCTCCCCGCTACGCCTTCATCTCCGGCCATGCCGAGCGCCAGGCCGCCAAACGCCTGGCCACGGTCATCCCCGAGAACGACCGGCAGCCCTACGATGTGCTGGACGTCATCCACGCCATCGTCGACTACGGCGAGCTGGTCCAGGTCCAGGAGCTCTATGCCCGGTCCATCGTGGTGGGCTTCGCCTGCCTAGAGGGCCGGCCGGTGGGGATCGTGGCCAACCAGCCCATGGTGGACGCGGGCAGCCTGGATGCGGAATCCTCTGAGAAGCTGGCCCGCTTCGTCCGACTCTGCGACGCCTTCAACCTGCCGGTCATCACCCTGGTGGACACCCCTGGCTACAAGCCGGGCTCGGACCAGGAGCACGCTGGCATCATCCGTCGTGGGGCCAAGGTCATCTACTCCTACGCCAACGCCCAGGTGCCCATGGTCACCATTGTGCTGCGCAAGGCCTTCGGCGGCTCCTACATCGTCATGGGCTCCAAGGCCATCGGCGCGGACCTCAACTACGCCTGGCCCTCCTCGCAGATCGCCGTGCTGGGAGCCCAGGGAGCGGTCAACATCATCCACCGGCGCGACCTGCAGGAGGCCAAGGAGGCCGGCCGGGACGTGGATGAGCTGCGCAGCCGGCTGGCCCAGGAGTACGAAACCAGCACCGTCAACGCCAACCTCTCCCTGGAGATGGGCGAGCTGGACGGCATGATCGACCCGGAGCAGACCAGACCGGTCCTGATCCAGGCCATGGACCTTCTGGCAGACAAGCAGCGCGTCAGGGTCAACGACAAGCACCACGGCAATCAGCCTCTGTGATCTTCCTCGTCATTATCAGCAATCCCCAACTCTCTATGAATAGGACATCATGACCAGTACATTCTTCATCAACCGTCTCGCCGAGCAGCCGCACGCGCTCATGTTCGCCGGACAGTCCAACCCTTGGACCGTGGCCCTGGCCGATCTGCAGGGCGATCCCGACATCGACAAGGCCCTGAGGGAGCGGATGGCGGCGGCCATCGGCCTGCTCAGGGCGGTCAAGCCCGACCTGCTGGCCACCAACGGTCGTCAGCTGGACCTGTTTGGCTACAAGCCCGACCCGGTCAGGCTGGGGCCGGCCGCCGACGCGGCCGTCAGCGTGCCCGGCATCGCCCTGGTGCAGCTGGGCGCCCTCATGGATATGGATCAGCTGGGCTATGACGCGGCCCAGGCCCGTCCCGTGGCCCTGCTGGGACACTCCCAGGGCATCATCGGCGTCCACATGGTCCAGGAGACCCAGGCTGCAGGGTCCCTCAAGGCCGCCCAGGGCGCCATCGACCAGATTCTGGCCACCGCCATGCTGATCGGCGCGGCCGGAACCCGCCAGGCCCGTCGTCTGGGCATCCATCGCCAGGGTGAAGCCACGCCTATGCTCTCGGTGCGCGGCGCCACCCGCCGTCAGGTGGAGGTCCTGGTCGACCGGGTGCCTGGCGCTCGCGGCCCCATCAGCGTGGCCGTGACCAACTCGGATCGCAACCTGGTCCTGTCCGGCTACCCGGAGGATCTGGCCGCCTTCGCCATCGAGGCGAGCAAGGAGAGCGAGCACCAGCTCCAGCTGCGCGAAGACAAGGTCCGTGGCGGAACCGCCTTCTCTCCGGTTCTGGAGTACCTGGATGTGACCCTGCCCTTCCACTCGCCGCTCATGAAGGAGGCTGTAGATCTGAGCGTGGACTGGGCCTCCCGCTGCGGTCTGGACACCGAGCGCGCCCGGGTCCTGGCCGAGGAAGTCCTGCTCAACCATGCCGACTGGGCAGGCCGGATCGCCGAGGTCATGGACCAGCAGGATGCCGCCTCCCTCTGGCTGGTGGATCTGGGCCCGGGCGAGACCCTGGGCAAACTGGTGGACAACCTGGTCCAGGGCACCGGTGTGGGCGTGGTCGAGGCCTCCAACCAGGCCCGGCGCGCGCAGCTGTCCACCATGGAAGAGGACCCGGCCAGAACCCAGGACTGGTCCAAGCTGGCCCCACGCCTGCTTGAGACCCCGGCTGGCCCTCGAGTGGAGACAGCCTTCAGCCGGTTGACCGGCAAGCCCCCGGTCATGCTGGCCGGCATGACCCCGACCACCGTGGAGCCCGAGATTGTGGCTGCGGCCGCCAACTCCGGCTACTGGGCCGAGCTGGCCGGTGGCGGCCAGGTGACCGCCGAGGTCTTCGACCGCCATGTGTCCCAGTTGGAGGACCAGTTGCAGGAGGGCCGCACGGTCGAGTTCAACGCCATGTTCATGGACCGCTATTTGTGGAACCTCCAGTTCGGCAGCCAACATATCGTGCCCAAGAAACGTGCCTCCGGCACCCCCATCGACGGGGTGGTCATCTCTGCCGGCATCCCCGAGCTGGACGAGGCCGTGACCCTGATCCGTCAGCTCAACGAGGAGGGTTTCCCCTATGTGGCCTTCAAGCCCGGCACGGTAGACCAGATCCGTCAGGTTGTGGCCATCGCCCGCAAGGTCGCCCCCACCCCCATTCTGATGGAGGTCGAGGGCGGGGCCGCCGGCGGCCACCACTCATGGGAGTCCCTGGACGATCTGCTTTCGACCACCTACGCCGAGGTTCGCGCCTGCCCCAACATCGTCCTGGTGGCCGGCGGCGGCATCGGCACCCCTGAGCGAGCGGCCGACTACATCAGCGGCCAGTGGTCCCGCGCCTACAACCTGCCGGACATGCCCGTGGACGGCGTCATGATCGGCACAGCGGCCATGACCGCCAAGGAGGCCCATACCAATCCCGAGATCAAACGGGCTCTGGTAGCCACTCCCGGCATCGACAGCTCGACTCCGGATCCGGACCCCTTCGCCCCCATGGGCGAGAAGTGGGTGCCCAGCGGCAAGTCTGTGGGAGGCGTAGGCTCCGGCCTGAGCCATCTGCACGCCGACATCTACGAGATGGAGAACTCCTCCGCCGAATGCGGCCGCCTGCTGGTCCGAGTCATGAAGCACCCCGAGGAGCTGGAGACCCGCCGTGGAGAGATCATCGAGGCTCTGAATAAGACCGCCAAGCCCTACTTCGGCGATCTGGAGACCATGACCTACCAGGACTGGGCCCAGCGCTTCGCCGACCTGGCCTGCCCCTGGGCCGATGACACCTACATCGACCGCTTCCTGCACCTGCTGCGGCGCATCGAGGCCCGTGTCTGCGAGCGCCAGAGCGGCGAGTTCGACTCCATCTTCGTCTCCAGGCAGGATGTGGCCGAGCCCGAGCAGGCGCTTCGTCGGCTGCATGAGGCCTACCCTCAGGCAGCAGAGCTCAAGGTGGTGCCCACCGACGTGGCCTGGTTCCCCGCCCTGGTGCGCGAGTACCCCAAGCCCATGCCCTTCGTGCCGGTCATCGACAACGATCTGCTGCGCTGGTGGGGTCAGGATCAGCTCTGGCAGTCAGAGGACCCCCGCTACGGCGCCGACTCGGTCAGGGCCATCCCCGGGCCCATCTCCGTGGCGGGCATCACCACGGTGGACGAGCCGGTGGCCTCCATTCTGGGACGGTTCGAGCAGGCGGCCATAGACCGGGTGCGCGATCTGGGCAAGGGCCCAGCCAAGGCATACAGCCAGCTGGCAGGCGCCGCTGACGCGCAGGAGTTCATCCGCCGCAGCCCCAACATCTCCTGGGTGGGCCACCTGATGGCCAATCCGGCTTACGGGACGGCCATGGACGACCCCAACTACACAATCACCGCCACCGGCCAGGACGACCAGGGCGAGCACTACGACCTGGACATCCATCTGGACACCTACTGGGATGACGACCCTGACGGCGGTCTGGACCGGCATGCGGTGCGCGACATCGTCGTGCCGCTGACCCTCAAGAGCGACCAGGTCGGACTCTTCCCTGTGGTCGACCGCAGCCGCCTGCCCAAGGACGTCTACGCCATGCTGGCCGATACAGCCGGCATCGGCAACACCACCATCACCGGCGACAGGCTGGAGGCCATGCCTGTCATCGAGAGGGACGATGACGACCCTGACCACCCCTTCGGCCTGGCCCACAGCGGCTACACCCTGGCATCCAACCTGGGCTTCGACCATGAGGCGGCCACCGGAGGCGCCCTGCCCGATGCGCTGATCCCCTCCGGCTTCGCCCCTGACGCCCTGGTAGGTCCGGCCTGGCCGGCCATCTACGCAGCCCTGGGATCCGTCTATGTGGATGGCTTCCCCATCATCGAGGGCCTGCTCAACGCGGTCCATTTGGATCACCTGATTGAGCTGGAGGTCAGCGAGGAGCGCTTGCTGAAGTACACCGGCCAGCGGATCGAACTGACCAGCTGGGCCGAGCCCTACCAGGAGTCCGCCTCCGGCCGGGTGGTGACCATCCACGTGGTCCACGCCGCCCAGGACGGGACCGTGCTGGCCCGCGAGGTCGAGCGTTTCGCCATCCGTGGCCGCGCCTACAGCAACCAGCTGCCCCAGGAGGCCCCCGAGTACGGCGGCATCCGTGCCGACACCGTGGATACACCCCGCAGGCTGCTGCGCCGCGTCACCGTCACCGCCCCCAAGGACATGACCGCCTTCGCACGCACCTCCGGGGACTTCAATCCCATCCACACCTCCAAACGAGGCGCTGCTGTCTCCGGCCTGTCTGCGCCGCTGGTGCACGGCATGTGGCTGTCGGCCACCGCTCAGTACGCGGCGCAAGCCACCGACGAGCAGGGCATCCACTACGAGATCGCCGGATGGACCTACAACATGTACGGCATGGTCCAGCTGGGCGACAGGGTGGAGATCAGCCTGGAGCGTGTGGGCAAGGTCAGCCATGGCGGCCTGGTCCTGGAGGTCACCTGCAGGATCGACGGCCAGCTGGTCTCCCGCGGCACGGCAATCGCCCGAGCACCACGGACCGCCTACGTCTATCCCGGCCAGGGAATCCAGCAGCAGGGCATGGTTCTTGACGAGCGGGCCAAGTCTCCGGCCGCCCGTGAGACCTGGGAACGGGCCGATGCCCTGACCCGCAGCAAGCTGGGGTTCTCCATCCTGGCTGTGGTGCGTGATAATCCGCATACCCTGACGGCCAAGGGGGTCACCTACCACCATCCGGAGGGGCTGCTCAACCTGACCCAGTTCACTCAGGTGGCCCTGGCAACCGTGGCCTTCGCACAGACCGCACGCCTGCGTGAGTCCGGCATGGACATCTGGCCCGCCTACTTCGCCGGCCACTCTCTGGGCGAGTACAATGCTCTGAGCTCCTTCGCCGGGGTCATGTCCCTGGAGACGGTCCTGGAGCTGGTCTTCCACCGCGGGTCCACCATGCACTCCCTGATCGAACGCGACGAGCAGGGGCGCAGCAACTACCGGATGGGCGCCCTGCGTCCCAACCAGTTCGGTGTGGGCGACTCCGGTGTCAAGCAGTATGTGGAGTCCGTGTCCAAGGAGTCCGGTGAATTCCTTGAGATCGTCAATTATAATCTGGCTGGTCAGCAGTACGCCGTGGCCGGTACCATCGCCGGCCTGGAATACCTGCGGGCAGATGCCAACCGCCGGGCCAAGGAGGCGGGCGGCAAGCCGGCCTTCATGTATGTGCCCGGCATCGACGTGCCCTTCCACTCCACCCTGCTGCGCAAGGGGGTGCCTGAGTTCCGCGACACCCTGGATGCCCTGCTGCCCGAACACATCGACTATTCACGCCTGGAGGGTCGCTACATACCCAACCTGGTTGCACGGCCCTTCCAGATGACCAAGGAGTTTGCGGCCTCCATCCTGGAGGCGGTTCCCTCCGAACGCATCAAGCAGGCTCTGGACGATCCCCAGGTCTGGGACCAGTATGCTGCCGACGACCAGAAGCTTGGCCGCCTGCTGCTGACCGAGCTGCTCTCCTGGCAGTTCGCCTCTCCTGTGCGCTGGATCGAGACCCAGGCGATCATGTTTGACGCCCCCGAGCAGGGCGGTCTGGGCGTGGAGCAGCTGATCGAGGTAGGGCTGGGCCATTCGCCCACCTTGGCCAACTTGGCTACCAAGACCCTGAAGCTGCCCGACTTCCGCGAGCGTCATGTGAGCGTCTACAACCTGGGCAGGGACGAGAGCCGGGTCTATCTGACCGACACCGATCCCATGGCCCCGGTGGAGGAGGAGATCACAGCTGCTCCGGTCCAGGACTCCAGCCCCGATCCAGCTCCGGCACCAACGGCTGCCCCTGAGTCGGCTCCAGCCCCGGCCCCTGCTGGAGACGGCTCGGCTCCGGGTCAGGCGACCGGCGGTCCATCGGGCGCCGATATAGCCGACCTGCCCTTCAGGGCCTCGGATGCCATCGCTGTACTGCTGGCCTACTCCACCAAGATTCGCCCCGAGCAGATCGGGCAGACCGACACCACCGACACCCTGACCAACGGCGTCTCCTCCAGACGCAACCAGCTGCTGATGGACATCAGCTCCGAGCTGGGCGTGGCCAGCGTGGATGGAGCGGCCGAGGCCAGCATGACTGACCTGAGCGCCCTGGTGAACAAGGTGGCCCCCAACTATCGGCCCTTCGGCCCGGTGCTCTCCGACATCGTGCGTGAGCGCATCCGTGACCTCTTCGGCCCATCAGGCATCAAGCTGCAGCAGGTTGAGCAGCGGGTCACCGATGTCTGGCAGCTGGGTGCTGGCTGGGTCTCGGCCACTGTAGCCAGCCTGGTCCTGGATACCCGCGAGGGTGCCTCTTCGCGTGGCGGCGACCTGGCCCTCCTGCCTACTGAAGCCGTCTCCACTGTGGCCGCGGCCAATGCTCTGATCGACCAGGCCGTTCAGCAGGTGGCCCAGCGTCACGGCGTCACGGTCTCCATGCCCTCTGCAGGTGGTGCCGCTGGCGGTGCCGTGGTCGACTCCGCCGCCTTGGATGCCTTCGCGGCCCAGGTGACTGGCTCTGAGGGTGTGCTGGCCTCCACCGCCCGCTTCCTCCTAGACAAGCTGGGGCTTAAGCCCCCGACCGTCCAGCCCGGCGAGAATGAGGATGCAGCCGTCGTGGCCGCCGTTGATGCCGAGCTGGGCAGCGACTGGCCCGAGCAGGTGGCGCCACGGTTCGAGGCTTCACGCGCCGTCCTCTTCGACGATCGTTGGGCCAGCGCTCGCGAGGATCTGGCTCACATCTACTACGAGCATGATGGTGACCGCAGCCGCCTGAGCTTCGTAGGAGCCGGGCGCGAGGTGCATGATCAGGCCGTCTGGTACGCCAAGCAGGCAGGCAAACGTGGCGAGCAGGATCTGGCCCGGGTCTTCAGCGGAATCGCCGACCAGGCCATGACCCCTGCCGACTCGGACCAGACTGCCGCACGATTCGCTAAGGACGTGGCCGTGGTCACCGGCGCGGCATCCAAGTCCATCGCGGGATCTCTGACTGCCGGCCTCCTGGAGGGCGGTGCGACGGTCATCGCCGTCTGCCACTCCCTGAAGCCGCAGACTGTCATCTGGGCACGCGACCTCTACCGTCGCCATGCCGTGGGCGGTGCCCGTCTCTGGATCGTGCCCGCCAACCTGTCCAGCTACCGGGATGTGGATGCCCTGGTCGACTGGGTCGGCAATGAGCAGCGCAAGACCACGGGTGCTACGACCACCGTGCTCAAGCCTGCCTACGAGCCCACCCTGCTGCTGCCTTTCGCAGCCCCCGCCATGCACGGGACCATGGCCGACTCGGGCCGGCTCTTCGAATCCCAGGCCCGGCTCATGCTCTGGAGCCTGGAACGCCAGATCGCCGGGTTCGCCAGCATCGGGGCGGACACCGATGTCGACCACCGTCTGCATGTGGTCCTGCCCGGCTCGCCCAACCGTGGCATGTTCGGCGGCGACGGAGCTTACGGAGAGGTCAAGGCCGCCCTGGACGCCATCGTCAACCGGTCCCGCCCCGAGCAGGACTGGTCCGGCCGGGTCACCTTCGCCCACCCGCTGATCGGCTGGGTCCGTGGCACCGGACTCATGGGCGGCAATGATCCGCTGGTCCAAGTCGTGGAGCGCCATGGCATCCGCACCTACTCCACCGAGCAGATGGCTGATTCTCTGTTGGAGCTGTGCACTGTCCAGGCTCGCCAGCAGGCTCTTCAGGCCCCGCTTCAGGCCGACCTTACCGGCGGCCTGGGCTCCAGCCCGCTAGATCTTAAGGCCCTGAAGGCCGAGGCTGCCCAGGACGACGATTCGTCGACGCCGACTCCAGCCGGAAAGCTCGGGGATGCGCTTGCAGATGCCGAAAGGGATCCGGACCGGGTCATCAAGGCCCTGCCCACACCCCGGGTGCCTGCTCAGGCTCCGGCAGACCTGCAGGATTGGCAGGGCGTGATCGCTCGGCCCGAGGATCAGATCGTTATCGTATCCATCGGCGAGATGGGCCCCTGGGGTTCCGGCCGCACCCGCTTCGAGGCCGAGATGGGTATCCATTCGGACGGCCAAGTCGACCTGAGCGCCGCCGCCGTCCTCGAACTGGCCTGGAACATGGGTCTGGTCGAGTGGCAGGACAGCCCCAAGCCGGGCTGGTACGACACTGACGGCGAGCTGGTGCCCGAGCAGGACATCGCCGAGCGTTACCACGACCAGGTGGTGGCCCGCTCCGGAATCCGTCCCTTCGACGATGGGATGGGTTCCGACTACCGCCAGGGCACCGACGAAGAGGAGGCCGACGTCTTCCTGGATCACGATGTGGCCTTCTCGGTGCCCACCAAGGACATGGCCGAGGAGTATGTGGCCCAGGATCCGGACCACACCAGCGTCGCCCGCGACGAGCAGTCCGGCGAGTGGACCGTCACCCGTCTGCCCGGATCCCGCATCCGCGTACCACGTCGGGCCACCATGTCCAGGACTGTGGGCGGTCAGTTCCCCCAAGGCTTCGATCCGGTCAAGTGGGGCATTCCGGCCTCAATGGTCGGGGATGTGGACGAGATCGCCCTCTGGAACATCGTGACCACCGTGGATGCCTACCTGTCGGCCGGCTTCACCCCAGTGGAGATCCTCCAGGTGGTGCACCCCTCCAAGGTGGCCTCCACTCAGGGGACCGGCTTCGGCGGCATGGCCTCCATGCGCAAGCTCTACCTGGACCGCTTCCTGGGCAAGGAGATCCCCACGGACATCCTCCAGGAGGCGCTGCCCAACGTGGTGGCCGCGCACGTCATGCAGTCCTACATCGGCGGCTATGGCAACATGGTCCAGCCGGTTTCGGCCTGCGCCACGGCTGCTGTTTCCCTCGAGGAGGGCGCCGACAAGATCGCCCTTGGCAAGGCGGATTTCGTGGTCACGGGTGCCATCGACGACATCGGCGTGGAGTCGGTCATCGGCTTCGGCAACATGAACGCCACCGCCAATTCCGCCGAGATGTACGCCAAGGGCATCCAGCCCCGGTTCTTCTCCCGGGCCAACGACCGTCGGCGCGGCGGCTTCCTGGAGTCCCAGGGCGGCGGAACGATCCTCCTGACCAGGGGAGACATCGCACTGCGCATGGGTTTGCCCGTGGCTGGCGTAGTTGGATACATCCACTCCTTCGCGGACGGCGCTCACACCTCCATCCCCGCACCTGGGCTGGGGGCTCTGGCCGCCGGCATGGGCGGCAAGGACTCGGATCTGGTGCGCTCGCTGGCCAAGCTGGGCGTGGCCCCTGACGACATCGCGGTGGTCTCCAAGCATGACACCTCCACCAACGCCAACGACCCCAACGAGTCCGAGCTGCACAACACCCTGGCCCACGCCATCGGACGGACGGACGGGAACCCGCTCTACGTCATCTCCCAGAAGAGCCTGACCGGCCACGCCAAGGGCGGTGCCTGCATCTTCCAGATCAATGGACTCACCCAGCTCTTCCGGTCTGGGGTCATTCCGGCCAACGCCTCCCTGGACTGCGTGGATCCGGTCCTAAAGCGTGACGACCATCTGGTCTGGCTGGAGCAGCCCCTCAAGGTGGGCAAGGTCAAGGCCGGGCTGGTCACCTCCCTGGGCTTCGGCCACGTCTCCGGCATCGGGGTCATCGTCAGCCCTGGAGCCTTCGAGGCGGCAGTGCTCAAGGCTTTCGGTCGGCAGGCCCTTGATGCTTGGCGTCACCGGGCCAACGACCGCTTGGCCTCTGGACAGCGCCGCCTGGAGGAGGGGCGCATGGGCCGGGTCCCGCTCTACGAGTCTATTGACAATCGTCGTTTCCACGAGGACGGCCACGGCTACGTCGGCCACGAGGTCGAAAAGGCCATGCTCCTGGATCCGAATGCCCGCCTTGGTGCTGACGGATACTACGACCGATCCTGAACCTGACGGCCTGCGACGGCCTGCTCCTGCTCGGTTTATGCCGGGCCGGAACAGGCTGTTTTCTTGTCTGGCAGTGGTTGATTTGTTCGTCTGGGTGTCAGGCAGGTGGTTGCAGAGGCTGATAATGGTGGATTCTGTGTAGATGGCAACGGGGTAGGTGATTCGCGTTCTCAACGGAGTCCGCCTGGCTCATACCATGATGGATATGAGGACCGGATGGCCTTCTTTGCAACCAGAAGGGAAGAGGTCGGACAATGGTTGATCAGGATAACCGGGACCAAGGCAGTAGTCAGTTGGATAATCATGGCGAGATGAAGGCCGATGGTCCGGACAGCCGCCCGGTCAGCTCCATGGCCATCGTCAGCCTGGTGTTGGGAATCGTCGCCCTGCTGGCCTCTTTCTTCAAAGAGATTGATCTGGTGGCCCTCTGCCTGGGCGGCCTCGGGGTCATCTGCTCCCTGCTGGGGTTCTTCTTCGCCCGGAGCGGCGGTCGGCACAAGGGGAAGGTCATGGTCATCTTCGGCCTGGTGATGAGCCTGCTGGCCATCGTCATTGCCTTCTTCATGCATGGCGGGATCAGCCAGCCCTTCGTCATGCCGACCTTCCGGTTCTGATCTGTCGGCAGCCTGGGATCAGAGTCAATTCTGAACCCGGGCTTGGGTGGCCCTTGACAATGGGGATGACCAGTGGTTCCGGACTCCGGACGAGCCATCAAGGGTCTCTGGTGCTGAGATGGAATGTCTGGTAGTGTTTGTCTCAACTGGGTAATACCCGTAGTGTGGCGGGCATTGCATGGTTCAATCCTGATAGGGGAAGCCATGAAGACAAGACTGCTGGCATTGGTTCTGACGATTATGTCCGGGGCTGTTTCCCTTGCTGGGTGCAGGGGTTCCACCCGCTCGGAGCCGAGCCTGGAAGATGTCAGCGGCAGATTCGCCGCAATGAAGACATACGACCTGACCGGGGATGGCGGCAAAGTGACTATTTCCGCCAAGAAGCAGGGTACCGTCTACCTCCTCGCGATGAGGCCGGACCTGCGCAAGGTGGATGCCGGGCGGTGCACTGTCGACGGCAAAACAATGCGGTCCTCCTCTTCAAACCTCAATTACCCCGCAGGACAGGGGAAGAATTTCTTTGCCTTTGCCGAGTCCTCGATCGTCGGCGGCAATCATCAGCTCGCCTGCACCCAGAACGAGGGGACAAGGTTGCTGGCCCTGTTCGAACCTGCTTCCTGATGGCTGCGACGTGTCCGGAGATATGGCACGGCAGCCATGAAACAGGATTGGAATCCGGATTGAGATGCCATGTCAGACCGTATTGCCGCCAGATGCCTTATGCGCCATGGAGCCGAATGCCTGCTATATGTGGAGCGACCGCCTGAAGCTGGGGATGGCGCTTGAATGGGCCGTACGGGTCTGGTCGCGAAGGCAGTAGGAAGGGCTGGTCCCACCAGGTGTATGTCTAAGCTGGCCTCCAATCCCTGCTTTTGACTGGCGACCCAGGACTTGCCGATGGCCTTCCATCAAGGGCATACTCATATCATGGGTTTTTCGGGTGAGAAAACTGTGTTGGGACTGGGGCATGATCTGGTCTTCATAGCCGATTTCGCCGAGCGGTTGGCCATGCCAGGTACTCGGATGAGTAGTTTGTTTTCAGTCCGTGAGCGACGGCAGTCCCAAGAGCGGGCCCGGGTCAAGGGCGATGATTCCGAATCGCACCTGGCAGTCCGTTGGGCCGGCAAGGAGGCTGTTCTGAAGGCCTGGTCTGAGGCGCTTGAAGAGAGGAGTGCCCCTTATGGCCTGGATGACTTCCCTTGGTGTGCAATTGAGATCCTGGATGATAGCCGGGGCAGACCTGGTGTCTATTTGGCGCAAGATCTGCAACTGGCTCTGTCTGATTCCCTGGGCGCTGATGGAAACGATCGGCTGGCATGGCATATTTCCCTCACCCACGACGCAGGACTGGCTTCCGCGGTTGTCATGCTGGAACGGCTCTTGTCGTGAGTTGAACGCCTCTGCTGTTCACCCCCTGAACTTCGGAAAACGGCGGCAATCTGAATCCGGGATGTCGGCCTGTTTTTGTGACTACCGCCTACCTGGTGGGATCCGTATGTCGCGGCTCTTGCGCGACGCGTGGATTCCCAGCAAGGCAGGAAGAGATGCCAGACTACGACTTCTTGGAAAGGATGATCCTCAGATCATCCAGATCGGTCCGCTCCATCAGTCGGGCCAGCTGGACACAGCTCAAGTCCAGGCTGTCATATGCTGCCGAGAGGAGGGTCGACCGTTTGATGGACATGGTTTTGGCGATTGCGGCGTTGGCCGTGCCTTCCGCGGCCAGGAGGCGGCCTGACGTTTGCGCTCGCTCAACGAGTTCAACATGGCCCTTGCCTGGTTCCTTCTGATCATTGGACGGCTGTCGAACAGGCTGTGAATGAGCTGACGGGTGCTGACGGCGTTGAATTGAGGTTCACCCCCTGCAGGCCTTGATGCTCTTGGTGATGATCTCTTTCGATGGGTCCGTCTTCACAACGAATCCCCCGGCACCGGCCTCAATGGCTTTTCTGCCATGCGGGTCGGGGAGCCCGCGGATCCATTTGGTGGCCTCAATGCGATCGCATTCAGGATGACAGGCACTGGCAGTCGAGATGTCGCACCCTGTGGTAAGCTCTTTACCGAGCCAACGGCTTTGCGGGCGTAGCTCAATGGTAGAGCCTCAGTCTTCCAAACTGATTACGCGGGTTCGATTCCCGTCGCCCGCTCCATGGCAATCCTTGATATTTTATTCAGCAATTGGGCGAATATCTCGTAGGTTTTCTTACCAAGGAGATAAGAAGCGTCTCATATTTCAGAGTAAAAACAATCCAATATCAGACGCAATCTGGGGAACAGCACATAAAGTGGCAAGTTTATTGTGCTGCTGCTTCAGGTGCTGCTGCTGTTTTTGGACCTATTGCGTATGTTCAAATTCGTTGTAGAGAAAGGGCGAAATGAGCAGTTTAACAGGTAGTGGTTCGGGCGGCCTGAGTTCATCCCATAAGCACACTTCTGTGGCTGCCTTTACCGATTTATGAGGTTGCAAGGTCTTCGAACTATGACAGGGTGATTTGCTACGAGGCCAATAAGGGAATACTCGGACCCATGGATATTGCCGGGTTTGAACAAGTGTTGGGTCTGGGCTATGATTTGGTCGACCTGCAGGAGTTTGGTCGGTAGCTAGCCATGTCAGGCACGCGCATGCTCAGTTTGTTCTCGACGCGAAAGCGGCGGCAGGGTGAGCCGAGAGCATTGATCAAGGATGACACAGCGGCGCACTAGGCATGCGCTGGGCCGGTAATAAGTGGAATCGGTGCTCAAGCCTGGCCTCAGGCACTGGGGTTTGAGCCATCACTCTATGAGTTGGATGACTGCTCCTAGAGCTGGGCGGATATTCCTGACGATAGTAGAGGTTGACCGAGTGTCCGCTTGAGTTCCTCTCTGGCAGCCAAGCTTCATGATTTCTTGCCTCTAACCGGTGGTCAGGTCAATCGAGTGCAGTTGTGCTGGCACATCGCTCTCAGTCATGCTGGACCGGTAGCTTCGGCTGTTGTGCTTCCGTGCAGGCGCGTCTGGAATGAGGTTAAGGCATCAGCTGTTTGGATGAATTCCTGGCTAGTTCGTTGGGCTGTCCAAAACAGCAGTTCGGCAGATGGGACGATGTTGGAAGTCGTATCGGTTGCCAATGGTCTCAAGAGCGGTCAGCAGCGTGCATTACAGGCGTTTTTCAGGCGAGCGACCAAGGTTTCGGTGTAGACTGACTGCACGTTGCCTCTTCTTGAGGTGTGCTCCCCTCATTGTAGGGGGATGGCCCCTTGTGTCATTAGGATTCTATGTGTTCCCTGGATACTCAGGGTAACTATAATAACTTGTGTCATTAAGAAACTATATATTTTGTAAAAAATGGACAAGAATTATTTCTCTGTGCTATACTCAAAACGAACTTACAACGATGTTACTCATTAGACGAAACCGTTGGGCTGAGAACGAGGGGACAATGAGTGGAGCGATACCAGCAGACTTGGATCTTGACACTAAAACCATATCCCTGTGGGGCAAGACAAATCTGCTCAATGAGGATGACTGGCTGCCGGTCTTCGCGCATCTAAGTGATTCCTCTGCAGTGGCTAGGCACCTTTGGCGTGACTGGGTGCCCATAGGCACCCAAGAGATAATCGTCCGTGATGTTGGCGATTCAGAGTTGGCTCGCAAAGTCTGCATGTTCATTACTGGTGTCCATGACATCGGTAAAGCTACCCCGGTTTTCCAAAGCAAGCCGCTGACGCATGCGCCGGGCATGCAGGGCCTCTCCTTGCAGTGGAAGCCCAGACAGGCTGGTCTGCGATTTCCTGATGTTCCACTTACGGATACGAGTTATCCTACCCATCCCATAGCGGGCCAGCGGATTCTGGAGTCTTATCTGACACAGGTGCGGCATTGGAGCAGGCCAGTGGCCGAATCCTATGCCTGCGTCGTCGGTGGACATCATGGTCAGCCTCCTACGCGCCAGGCTCTGTGCAAGTCCGATGTTGATGTGCGGCTGGGAACGGCGCAGGGCTATGAGGACTGGGTCGAAATCCAGCGCGAACTGATCGAATTCATCGTCAAGGAGTGCGGACTTAATGATGATGACTTCTCTCAGCTAAGTGAAGTGCGGCTGAACATATACGCGGAATCGGTGTTGGAAGGGCTTGTCATTATGGCTGACTGGATCGCCAGCAACAGCGATGATGCCCTGTTCCCTCTGGTGCCGCTCAACCCTCCGAGCTACGACGAAGAGACCTGGGATCGGATGAATTCGATACGTACTCGGGCAGGTCTCAAGACCCGCCAGGAGCGCGGATGGCATAACCTTGGCCTGCCTCCAAAGTGGCAGCCGGACCACGAGCATATCAGCATAGGGGAGCGCTTCGCCACTAGGTTCGATCTGCCGACGGGTGCCAATCCGAGACCGGTTCAGGTGCAGGCCGTACATTTGGCAGAAACGATTCAAGACCCTGGCATTATGGTCATCGAGGCGCCGATGGGCGAGGGCAAGACCGAAGCAGCCCTAGCCTGTGCGGAAATTCTGGCGGAACGTACAGGCAGGGGGGGTGTCTGTGTAGCTTTACCAACAATGGCCACCACCGATGCCATGTTCTCGCGCTGCAAGAGCTGGATCGATAGATTGCCTCAGCCTCAGGGACGCTCAGAGAAATCCACCTCTCTCAGACATGGCAAAGCTGCTCTCAACAGAAAGTTCATGTCAATGATGGCTTCAGCCAGAAGTTCGGCCACATCATCAGTCTTCGACGAAGATGCCCCGCAGGGATTTGGAGCCAAAAAGGGAGCCTATCCAGAAGCCGTGGCCAACGACTGGCTGAGAGGCAGAAAGAAAGGAGTGTTGGCTAACTTCCTGATCTGCACTATCGATCAGGTGCTCATGGCCGCTTTGCAGATGAAACACGTCAGTCTGCGGCAATTGGCTCTAGCCAACAAAGTTGTCATCATCGATGAATGCCATGCTTATGACACCTACATGCGTGAATATCTCAAGCGGACCTTGGAATGGCTGGGAGGATTCCACAACCCAGTCATTCTTCTGTCGGCAACCCTGCCTGCATCGTTGCGACGTGAGCTGGTGGACGCTTATGTTAAAGGGTATGCCTCGGTGCTCGGCCGATCAGGCAGCCAGACGGAGCAGTCCCCTGAAGTTGCACCGCGTTGTTTTGCAAGCATGGAGGCATTTGCTGATCGTTACTCCAAGCCGCACATTGATACGACTTCTGCCCCTTTACAGCCAGGTGACAAGCAGCCCTCTAATGAGGAGAAGGACTCTGACGATCTGCATGCTTATCCGCTGATTACTTACACGTCTGGAACGACCTGCCGGACTAGCTCGGTGCAGCCCTCGGGTCGTGCGGTGGACATCGATTGTCATGTCATCGACGACGATCTTGAGCAACTGTCAGACTTGTTGCAAGATCGTCTGGCTGGAGGTGGCTGCGCCGCTGTGATCTGCGACACCGTAGACCGTGCCCAGCAAACTGCTGCAGCTTTGACCGATGTATTTGGCCCGGATCAGATCAGACTGACGCATTCTCGCTTCATCGACCGGGACCGTATGGACAACGAACAAGAACTCCGAGAACGCCTTGGTCCGGATGCAACCCTTGCCAATGGAGGACGTCCTCACCGGCTGATTGTTGTGGGCACGCAGGTTCTGGAGCAGTCCCTGGATATCGACTTCGACCTTATGGTCACCGATATAGCACCAGTCGATCTTCTGTTACAGCGCATGGGTCGTCTGCATCGCCATCGCCGTGGACAAGGCGAGAACGACCGTCCAGCTGGTCTGCGGAAAGCCTTCTGCTATCTGCGGGGCATAGCCTCCTGGAACACAGATGGTCCGGTATTTCCTGACTATGTAGACAGCGTCTATCCGCCGGCATCCCTGCTTGAAGCCCTTGCTGTGCTTTGCCTGCAAGGAGACGGCGCCCACCGCTTGCTGCAGCTTCCTGATGACATCGCTTCGCTGGTCCGCACGGCTTATGACTCTGATGCAGTTGTACAGCTGATACCTAAAGCCTGGCAAGAACGGTATCGGCTGGATGCACACAAACGTGCCGAAAAGGATGCGGAAGAGATTGACAAGGCCCAAGTCTATTTGATGAAAGATTCGGCCCGTCTGCTGCGCCAGTCAAACACATTGGTGGACCTATTTACCAGCACTGTGGACGCCAGGTCGGAAGCCAAAGCCAGGCAGGCCGTCAGAGATACTCATGATTCGGTAGAGGTGATGCTTCTACGCCGGTGTGGTGATGAGTATGCGCTTCTGCCCTGGATCGGAGGCGACACAGTACCTTGCGGGGCTCCTGTGCCCGTCAAAACTGTACCTGAGAACCGGTTGGCACAAGTGGTGTTGCGTTGCGCGATAAATCTGCCGGATCGGATCTGTCATGACATTGATGCTCTGGTCAATGAACTGGAGATCCGAGCAGACGACTGTGTCGATGCCTGGCATCAATCTCCTTGGTTGGATGGCTGTTTGCCTTTGGTCTTGGATGAGGAGAAATCCGAGCCGAATCCCCCGAGATTCGTTGCCACTGTACATGGTTTTCGTATTGGATACACCCGTGAGGACGGGTTGACCTGCGTGAAGGCAGATAAGGATGAACGCGCTGACTGTGCAGCATCTCGCTAGTTATATGCATTTTCACTTGTGAAGCGTGTCATGTGTCGCAACCATAAACAATTAATCAAACAGGAAGGACGATAACAATGAATGATAATGAAGCGACCGGCGGAGGTCGGCCGTCGTTCAATCTCTTGGAGCAGCCCTGGATCAGGGTTACATATTTGGAAGGGCGTGTCGGCCTGGTCTCCCTGCGTGACCTTTTGGTTGAGGCCCATCGAATCCGTGAGATTTCCAGTGATATGCCTCAGCAAACCTTGCCCCTCCTGAGGACCGCCGAAGCCATACTCTACCAGGCATATGCTCAGCGGTATCAATCCATGATCGGGGATGATAATCCGACGGCCTTGCTGCAGCTATGGTGGACGCTTTGGCAGGCTGGGCAGTTCGACCCTGAAGTAATTGACGATTACTTTGAGCGCTATCACGACAGGTTCGATTTGTTCGACCCTGATCATCCCTTTTATCAGACGCCAGGATTGACCTACTCGTCAGATGATAAAGAGTATGACAGCATTGGCGAGCTTCAGGCCGACGTGCCTAAGCCCAAGAAGTTTCTCTTCTCCATGCGCGCCAAGAACGACCTGGACTCGCTTACTCTGCCTGAGGCAGCTCGATGGCTGGTCTTCCTCCAGGCCTATGACCCTGCAGGCATCAAATCACCGGTGGATGGAGAGACCCATGTGCGAAACAATAAGGTGTATCCGCCCAGGTCCAAGGTAGGAACTGGCTGGTTAGGCGCTCTGGGCAACGTGTATCTGGAACGGGACAACCTGTTCGCCACCTTGATGCTCAACTGGTGCTTGATCAATCCCCGAGGCCATGGGGATAATGATATCTGGTTCGGCAAGCCTGGTGATCTGGCGCCCTGGGAACGTGAACCAGCCAGCCCTGACATGAATCCTGAATATCGCCCCACCGGCGTTGTGGACATGCTCACTCTGCAATCGCGCAGGGTGAGGTTGATACCCAATGATTCAGGTTCCCGCGTGGTCGGCGTCATCGTCTGCTATGGCGATGTCATCAGCGCTGACAACATGGACGCTTATGAGCCTATGACAGCCTGGCGTTACGGCAGCGAGAACCTGCGGAAGAAACTGGGTCTGCCGACGGCTCCTCGTATGCCAGTCACGTTCACTTCTGACAAGGCCATCTGGCGGCAGCTGCAGCCTTTGATCAGCGCGGGAAGCAACGGTGCCGGTCAGACTGACGACACCCGTCCTGGTGTTATTCGGTGGGTTGAGACTCTATTGAATTGGAGCCAGAATGATGCCGGGTCCGGAAAAGTGATGCAGATGGCTCGCATCCATACTCAGAGCATGATCTATGGTCCGCAGAACAGTTTCTTCTCGGATGCTATTGATGATTCGCTCGATGCAAACCTTCAACTGCTTCATTTGGATGCCGCCGCCGTGGATGTGGTGGTTCAAGTTGTTGAGCGTACTGAGGATTCCGTCAAGGCACTGGACTCCATGGTTGTCCAGTTGAACCAATCCGCAGGCGACAAAGCGCAGAAGGACCGCTTCTATGCAGCAGTAGCCCGCGTCAAGGAACGTGCATATGCTTCCCTGGATCAGCTGTTCAGACAGCGGATTGCGGAGTTCGGTCCTTCAGAAGACATCGAACGCTACCGGAATGACTGGTTCCAGGCTATTCATCGGGATCTGATCGGCATAGCTGGTGAGTACCGCGATCAGTCTCCGGCGCCGTCTTTCCTGCCCAAGGCCAATGGCTCCCGATCTTCTGAGCAGATCTTCGATAGATTCCTAAGCCAATTGAATAAATATCTAGGTCCACTTCCCTTGCGCGAGGACGAGACCGCAAATAAAAAGGAGGTTCAATGATGACTGCAGCGACCATGACCAACAATCATGTCTTGTCAGTCGACGACCGCGAACAGGCCGTCGGGCGGTATGCCAACTACCGGATCGGGAAATTGCAGTACGCCTACACGGTTCAGGCCAGCAGCGTGGCCAGGGCTCATCTGGCTCTGCTGCGCCGAGGCATTGACGATGGCAGGGTGCGATGGATGAATGTCGGGTTTGATCTATACGAGGATTGGCCACAGGATACCCTGGGAAACCCAGCCCTCGACAACGACCCCAATATCGTCACTGAAACATGGGCTATTGCCGCTGCCTTGCAGATGTATGCGCTTCATCAGCAGTCGAAATCTCAAAGCATGGCTTGGATGCCTGATCATAAGGGCACAGGGAATGGCGCCGAGGCTAAGCAGCAGGCGCGATTCGAGCGCTTCTGCTACAGTTTCGGCCATGCATGCCGCATGATTGACGCCGATCAGGACGGTTCCAAGGCCACCCCGGTTCTTCGAAGGCTACAAATCATGGAGGATGCTCCTGACTTCGACGGCATCCGACATCAGCTGTATTCGCTGATAAAGATGATGAGAAATCAGGATGTGAAGCTGGACTATCAGGCTTTCGCCCAGGATCTTTATCTGCTGCAGCTGCCTGGTAGGAGGGCCTCTGTCTTTCACCGTTGGGCTCGGCAGTATTACGCCGTACACAAGGCCGTGGAGGCGAAGGAGGGTGAGAAGGCCAATAGAACAGCTAAGGTCTAGCAGAACGGTCGATGATGACAGGTCATCTCGAATGGTTCGTCATCTAGCAGATACACATACACAAGATCACCAATTGTTTTAAAAATAAATATTAAGGAGAATAGCCATGTTTATGGATATTTACGCAGTTCAGAACGTCCCTCCGAGCAACATCAATCGTGACGAGACAGGCAATCCCAAGACCGCTCAGTATGGCGGTGTCTTGCGCTCGCGTGTCTCCAGCCAGGCCTGGAAGCGAGCCATGCGCGAGACTTTCAAATCTTTGTTGGACGAGAAGCAGTTGGGGGTACGGACGAAGAATGCAGTCGAGCTGATCGTGAAGGCTATGGTCGATCAACGACCCGAGTCAGCAGATCAGGCTGAAAGCTACGCCTCCTTGGTTTTGCAGTCTACGGGCGTCAAGGTCGTCGCTTCCACTCGTGCAGGGGCTGCCAGTGGCAAGCCAGTCACTCAGTATCTGATCTTTATCGGCAACGCCGAGATCGGGAAGCTGGCTACTATCGCTCTGGAATGGATGGATCAGGGAAAGGATCTGGCGAAGGCTCCGGATTCGGCTATGAAGAAGGAGGTGTCGGCGGTCTTTCACAACGAGCAGGCGGTAGATATTGCCCTGTTTGGCCGTATGCTGGCAGATGCCCCTGACCTGAATACGGATGCCAGCGCTCAGGTGGCTCACGCTATCTCTGTGGATGCCATTAAGCCTGAGTACGACTATTTCACCGCCGCTGATGACTTCACGGAAGCAGACAACGCCGGTGCCGCTATGATCGATTCTGTCGGCTTCAACTCATCCACACTGTATCGCTACGCAACCGTGAACTTGGATGCTCTGCAGGAGCAGATCGGCAATACGGAGGCCACCGCGAGAGTAGCTTCGGTCTTCGTGGAAGCCTTCATCAGGTCCATGCCGACCGGCAAACAGAATTCCTACGCCAACCGGACTCTTCCCGAAACCTGCATCGTGGCCTTCCGTGGCAGCCAGCCCATTAATGCTGTGGAGGCCTTCGAACGTCCGGTTGTGGCTGAGCATGAACAGCCTATCTCGCAGGTCGCTGGCCGTAAGCTGGTTGAGGAGTTGCGCAGAATTCAGGATGCCTATGATGAGCGGCCCGTGCGTGCTTGGGCGATCAGCACGGATTTGTCGGAGCAGGACTTGGCACCGGTGGCTGAGTCCGTCGGTCTCAAGGATTTGACCAGCAAGGTAGATGCTGAGACTATGCATGTGCTGGGTCAGCAGGAGCAGTCATGAGCGTATTGCTGTTGCGATTGTCTGGGCCTTTGCAGTCCTGGGGGAGCTCCTCGCGTTTTACAATTCGCACCACACAACGGGAGCCCACCAAGAGCGCGGTGATTGGTCTGCTTGCTTCGGCGCAAGGGCGTCAACGCGGTGACGACATCGAGGACCTGCTGCATCTAGGCTTTGGTGTCCGCATCGATCAACCGGGCATCTTGGTCAATGACATGCAAACAGAGCATGGCGCCAATGTCAAAGCCATGCCATTGACCACACGGTACTACTTATCCGATGCCAAGTTCCTGGTGGCTTTAGGCGCTGATTCTGGGCTTCTGGAAGGTCTGGACCAGGCTCTGCGTCATCCCCGGTGGCCATTATATTTGGGTCGCCGGGCTTGCCCGCCGGATTACCCTGTCTCGCTTGGTTTGGTTCAGCAGGACTGTGTGGATCAGGCTCTGCGCACCCATCCCTGGATGGCTGCTTCTTGGTATAAGAGGCGCCATCAGGGCTGCCGACTCGAGGTGGTCTGTGATGCGGACTGCGCCAAGGACGAAGACAAACGGATTGTCTCTTCTCAGGCAGATGTTCCGTTGAGTTTCGGTGCAGCTCGCAGATATGCGGTCAGAACGGTTAGCCGATACAGAATTCCTAATCCGGATGGTCCTGGCCCTGACAAGCAGCGGGCTAAAGCCGTTCCGGACCATGATCCGATGTCGTTCTTTTAGGAGGCAGGCATGTATATATCCAGAATGCCGTTGAATGCTGTGCGGTATGCGGCTAAGCAACTGATAGCCTCGCCTTACCGTCTTCATGCCGCCGTCGAGAAGTCCTTTCCGCCGGATGCAGTACGCAGTGGCGATGGGGGACGCATCTTGTGGCGATTGGATTTCTCTCGTAATGGAGATTCGACCTGGCTGTATGTGGTTAGTCCCGAGCGTCCTGACTTCACACATATCGTCGAGCAGGCCGGTTGGCCGACCCGCGCCGAGTGGGAGGTGAAGGATTACGAACCCTTGATCACTCATATAGCCAAGGGACAGGAGTGGGCCTTCAGGCTTCGGGCGAATCCTGCCAGACAGGTCTATATGGACAAGGGGCGACGGTCCGATCATGCAGTAGTCGGCAAGGTGATGGGCCATGTCACTGCGGATTATCAGCTGTCTTGGCTGGAGAAGCGTAGTGAACGCAACGGGTTTGTCCTTCTGGGCAGCTCGGATGAGAGTCATGGGCCGGCCTGTGTTGTTTCAGAGCGCCGCAAGGAGCAGTTCGACCACGGAGGTAGCAAGGTCACCTTGATTACAGCCCAGTTCGATGGACAGCTCCGGGTAACCGATGCGCAAGCTTTCCAACGTTGCCTACGGCAGGGCATCGGCAGGGCCAAGAGCTTCGGCTGCGGATTGCTGACGGTGGCTCCGATCCGATGACTAGGGATCAGTCCATGGGGTCTGCCGTGAGAACCGAGGTTCCCGGCAGTCCCCCTCCTGAATTGGGTGAATTGGTGCGGGCCGAGGATAGACTCTCCTTTGCCTATTTCGAGCACTGCGTTATCAGCCGCGAGGCCAATGCCATCGCGGTCACCAGAGATACCGGGACTATACGGCTGCCTGCTGCCAATCTAGGTGTGCTCATGCTGGGTCCCGGCACCACCGTCAGTCATCAGGCCATGGTGGTTATTGGTGACAACGGTGCCAGTGTGGTATGGGTGGGGGAGCGCGGTGTAAGGATGTACGCGTTCGGCCGTCCTCTGACGCATTCGGCGGCTCTTCTGCAAAGGCAGGCGGCTCTGGTCTCCAACACCCGCAAGCGTTTGGCTGTGGCGAGGGCTATGTACCAGATGCGCTTCCTCAACGAAGATGTCAGTTCTTGTACCATGCAGCAGCTGCGTGGACGTGAAGGTGCCCGAGTTCGACAGGTCTACCATCACTGGTCGGAGCTGACTGGTGTCCCGTGGGACAAGCGAACCTATGATCATGAGGATTTCGATGCCGGCAACGAGATCAACAAGGCCTTGTCGGCTGCTCATACCTGCTTGTACGGAATCGCTCATTCGGTGATTGTGGCCCTTGGGTGTTCGCCAGGCCTGGGATTCGTTCATGTAGGCCATGAGCGCTCCTTTGTCTATGACGTGGCTGATCTGTACAAGGCTGAGATCTCGATTCCCGTAGCCTTTAAAACCGCTGCAAAGCAACCCGACGACATCGGGTCAGCGACGCGGCATGCCATGCGTGATGCTGTCTATGACCTTTCGCTCATGCGACGGATGGCTCGTGACATTCCAAGACTGCTTGGAGCGCCTGTCTCTTTGTCTTCTGATGAAGATGACGGGACCTTGGAGCTCTGGGATGAGAGGGTCGGCGGAGTCCCAGCTGGGAGATCCTATGCAGATGAAGAGAAGGGGATGAGCTGATGGTAGTCGTCGTTTTGACAGCATGCCCAGTCGGTCTGCGCGGGGATTTGACTCGATGGCTCCTAGAAATAGCATCCGGGGTTTTCGTGGGCCACGTCACCGCTAGAGTTCGGGATCGACTTTGGGAACGCATCACGGGGCAGATCCGAACTGGCAAGGCAATTATGGTCTATTCCGCCCGCAATGAGCAGCATCTGGGCTTCAAGGTGCATCGCTCGGATTGGGACCCAGTTGACTGTGAAGGATTGGCTCTTATGGAGAAGCCTGCTGATGGCGGCGACGGTAGATTTGCAGGTGGGGGAAACCGATACCGTCGGACTGGTTGGAGCAATGCCAGCAAGTACAGACGCGCGGCAAAGTTCAGACGTTCTCGTTCTGGCTGAATGCAACCGGGCCTGTACTTTTAAATGAGCTTTGCCGATGAGGGCCAAGCACTGGCTACTGTGTAGGTGCATGGCTAAGGAGCTGAGTGCGGATGGTCTAAATTGCAGTGGCTGAGACGGGAAAAAGAGGGGGGCGAAATGTAAACTGATTAAAAATCAGAGATCTTGTCTATCATATTGTTGGGATTGCAAGGATCTTTAAGTGTGCTCCCCGCATACGCGGGGATGATCCCAGACAGCACCGCTGCCAGACAGCGCACCACACGTGCTCCCCGCATACGCGGGGATGATCCCGAATACTGGAAGCTGACTGCTTATGATAGGCAGTGCTCCCCGCATACGCGGGGATGATCCTCATCACATAAGATATGCACCACACTATGAGAGGTGCTCCCCGCATACGCGGGGATGATCCTGCCGCATGGAATTTCGCTATAGGCGCAAGAGGGTGCTCCCCGCATACGCGGGGATGATCCTTTGCGACAATTACGGCTTTCCTCAACAAAATGGTGCTCCCCGCATACGCGGGGATGATCCCAAGTAACAATAAATATTGAAAGGTGGTTATCAGTGCTCCCCGCATACGCGGGGATGATCCTGTGAGCACCCAGTTCTGCATGATCCTCAGCATGTGCTCCCCGCATACGCGGGGATGATCCCTTAATGGCATTCCATGGTTTGATTATGTTAAAGTGCTCCCCGCATACGCGGGGATGATCCTTCCCTACAGTAGACAAGTCCCATGCCCGGGGTGTGCTCCCCGCATACGCGGGGATGATCCTAAAATTCACACCAGAACATTACAACAATAATGGTGCTCCCCGCATACGCGGGGATGATCCTACGGGCACCAAAGTGAGGAACTTGTACATGCTGTGCTCCCCGCATACGCGGGGATGATCCTTCATATACTTAAGGCGAACGGATGTTGAGCAGGTGCTCCCCGCATACGCGGGGATGATCCCATGCCGTATTTCAACCAACTTTACGAATCGACGTGCTCCCCGCATACGCGGGGATGATCCTGCGTACACGACTGAATTCACGATCATGCTGGAGTGCTCCCCGCATACGCGGGGATGATCCTCGTCTTCTGCCGTATGAATTGATGAAAACCGAGTGCTCCCCGCATACGCGGGGATGATCCTCCCCAGGGTATTCACGGCCCTCCACGTACCCTGTGCTCCCCGCATACGCGGGGATGATCCCCCAAAGCTGACCCGTAGAAGTCATGTAGGTATGTGCTCCCCGCATACGCGGGGATGATCCTCCTTGGGGCGCTTACGATCTCTTTGGGCCCTAGTGCTCCCCGCATACGCGGGGATGATCCCCCATGCTGACACCAAACCCATCAAGATCACCTGTGCTCCCCGCATACGCGGGGATGATCCTTTGACCGAATGCCGGGTCAAGTGGCAGGCGGGGTGCTCCCCGCATACGCGGGGATGATCCCAGACCGCACCACTGCCAGACAGCGCACCACACGTGCTCCCCGCATACGCGGGGATGATCCTCGAAAATTCTGACGGGTATTTTTACCTGACACGTGCTCCCCGCATACGCGGGGATGATCCTGCCCTTGCATTGATGCCTGCGGGTTAGGCTTCGTGCTCCCCGCATACGCGGGGATGATCCTATCTCGCACAGGATATCTACGGCACATACAAGGTGCTCCCCGCATACGCGGGGATGATCCTCACTACAACACTGCCAGTGCTTATCCAAGGCGGTGCTCCCCGCATACGCGGGGATGATCCTTCAACGGCCCCATATTCTCCCGCATTTGGCGAGTGCTCCCCGCATACGCGGGGATGATCCCCCGGTCACCCCGTCGCCCACACCCGCTCAGGGGTGCTCCCCGCATACGCGGGGATGATCCTCGCGTCGAAAATCTCACGATTGGACATGTCGGGTGCTCCCCGCATACGCGGGGATGATCCTTAATTCCAACCAGGCGATCATCAAGGACCCGGGTGCTCCCCGCATACGCGGGGATGATCCGGACGTGTCGCGTATGCTCATCTGCCATTGGAAGTGCTCCCCGCATACGCGGGGATGATCCCACCAAGTGAAGCTGCCGCACGGCCAATTCCACGTGCTCCCCGCATACGCGGGGATGATCCTCGACTTATATCGGTCTGCTGGTTAGCCAGGTCGTGCTCCCCGCATACGCGGGGATGATCCTGACGGAAATTCCCACGTGGAGTGGTATATCGGGTGCTCCCCGCATACGCGGGGATGATCCCAGATCACGCTCACGGAAGGTCACCGCCAGATAGTGCTCCCCGCATACGCGGGGATGATCCTGGCCGCTGCGGTTGCGATTGACTGATCAGCCAGTGCTCCCCGCATACGCGGGGATGATCCTCCACGCCAGTCCGACGGCGACTACCAGACGATGTGCTCCCCGCATACGCGGGGATGATCCCCACAATAATTTCGCCCCTGCTCCGGTCTCCCGGTGCTCCCCGCATACGCGGGGATGATCCCGGGAGTTTCGTCTCGTCTTTTGATACGACGACGTGCTCCCCGCATACGCGGGGATGATCCTTGCGGCCAATTATCGAACCAGACTGCTGATCTGTGCTCCCCGCATACGCGGGGATGATCCTTATGGTGTCATCCTGGAGTACTGAGCCGCCATGTGCTCCCCGCATACGCGGGGATGATCCCAGCACCACTGCCAGACAGCGCACCACACTGCAGTGCTCCCCGCATACGCGGGGATGATCCCCTCCAAGGCCCGGATCATAAGGTCTGGGCCTTGTGCTTCCCGCATACGCGGGGATGATCCTGGTTCACAAGGGGATGTAAGAAGTCCGTTAGAGTGCTCCCCGCATACGCGGGGATGATCCCTTTATCATGATGATGATTACGAATAGCTTTAAGTGCTCCCCGCATACGCGGGGATGATCCTGTTAATCCAGCTAGAATACTCGACCGCGTGGAGTGCTCCCCGCATACGCGGGGATGATCCGCACCGTCACCGCCTACTGGGAGGACATGAAGGGTGCTCCCCGCATACGCGGGGATGATCCTTCGCGGAAAATATACTCACGTTAGTGGTCTTGGTGCTCCCCGCATACGCGGGGATGATCCCTCTCACGCGGCCGCCAAGGCTCTGCGCGGCAGGTGCTCCCCGCATACGCGGGGATGATCCCTCCGCTGATACAAGCCTGGCAGTGGCTACGAGGTGCTCCCCGCATACGTGGGGATGATCCCAGCCAGCAGCCGGTGGAAATGGACCGGACCAGGTGCTCCCCGCATACGCGGGGATGATCCCGCGACTCCCAGCTCTGCGCTCTTCCCGTCCGAGTGCTCCCCGCATACGCGGGGATGATCCCCCTGCCCTGCTCATTATTGGTGTGGTGATTAGGTGCTCCCCGCATACGCGGGGATGATCCGGACCAGGCCATGGAGGCGGGCCTGCGCACCCTGTGCTCCCCGCATACGCGGGGATGATCCAAGTGCAGGCGAACATCGGTGGGAGTGCCGTCAGTGCTCCCCGCATACGCGGGGATGATCCTTCGAGGAAGTGAGCGACTTTTTCATCTACACGGTGCTCCCCGCATACGCGGGGATGATCCTTGAATGCCCCATTGACGGCTTTCGTGATACCGGTGCTCCCCGCATACGCGGGGATGATCCTTTGCCCACCCCGGACTATGACCAGATGTGGGAGTGCTCCCCGCATACGCGGGGATGATCCCTGGACGAACACCAGCATGATGACCACCGTCACGTGCTCCCCGCATACGCGGGGATGATCCCAGCCTCCGATCACCGTCGTTGCCGGCCTCCAGGTGCTCCCCGCATACGCGGGGATGATCCCGCATGCATATCCTCCTCTTGTGATTGGGCATGGTGCTCCCCGCATACGCGGGGATGATCCTCCCTGCCGAGCTGGTCGTCGTTTTCCGCCGCGGTGCTCCCCGCATACGCGGGGATGATCCGTATGCCAACGCGCCCATCGGCACCCAGCCGAAGTGCTCCCCGCATACGCGGGGATGATCCCAATCACCTGATATTTCCGTTTCCAAGCATACTGTGCTCCCCGCATACGCGGGGATGATCCATGTGGCCTTGGTATGATTTGTCCAAATATCAGGTGCTCCCCGCATACGCGGGGATGATCCCCCCCGGTAGTCAACCACGTTGTCTGCGAACACGTGCTCCCCGCATACGCGGGGATGATCCCATTTCAGCGAGGAGCACGCCGACGGTGAGCTTGTGCTCCCCGCATACGCGGGGATGATCCCTCGACAAGACAGACCCCATCTGGTAGCATCACGTGCTCCCCGCATACGCGGGGATGATCCCGCGGACAGCTCCCCCGTGCGGACCCGGGACGCGTGCTCCCCGCATACGCGGGGATGATCCTGACTGCGCCATAAGGCGATAGAAGGAAATGTCGTGCTCCCCGCATACGCGGGGATGATCCCCCGTAAATCAATACAGTCGCTGATAAAAGACAGTGCTCCCCGCATACGCGGGGATGATCCCTGGTGGTACGGGGATGCGGGCACCTGGGCCAAGTGCTCCCCGCATACGCGGGGATGATCCCCTATACCTGCGATCACGGTCGAGGGGGAAGCGGTGCTCCCCGCATACGCGGGGATGATCCGACGTATCACGAGCACATGGGGGAGAACATCAGGTGCTCCCCGCATACGCGGGGATGATCCTTCCGGGAAACGGTATCGATAGGCTTTGTTGCGGTGCTCCCCGCATACGCGGGGATGATCCCTGAAAATGAAGTTCAGTCAACTGAATCTGATTGTGCTCCCCGCATACGCGGGGATGATCCCCCCATCCGCAAGGCCACGGACACCATCACCCTGTGCTCCCCGCATACGCGGGGATGATCCCGCGAAAATCGCCCCTGCTCCGGGAGACCGGAGGTGCTCCCCGCATACGCGGGGATGATCCGCAGCCTCTTAACGCCGACTATCGGATCGTGGAGTGCTCCCCGCATACGCGGGGATGATCCTGGCTCCGGACTGCAATCCGGAGCCTTTTTTAGTGCTCCCCGCATACGCGGGGATGATCCCCGTAGAATCCCAGTATCCCAACACATCACTGAGTGCTCCCCGCATACGCGGGGATGATCCTTCACCCGAGGCGGAGGCTGACTTCTTCAATGCGTGCTCCCTGCATACGCGGGGATGATCCTGCGGACTCGCCCACGATCACGCTACCCGGACTGTGCTCCCCGCATACGCGGGGATGATCCTGCCCCGGTCGGGAACGCAGGAGCCTGCCTGCAGTGCTCCCCGCATACGCGGGGATGATCCCACGTACACTCTCACGCAGGAGACCGGCATTATGTGCTCCCCGCATACGCGGGGATGATCCTGCCCATGCTCACCACCATCCATGGAAGAAAAGGTGCTCCCCGCATACGCGGGGATGATCCTCTGCGGCACCTGCTGCGTTCGGCAACCACTAAGTGCTCCCCGCATACGCGGGGATGATCCCCTTGTCGAACTGACCCTTAGGAATGCCACCCAGTGCTCCCCGCATACGCGGGGATGATCCTGCACCACCACCACATCATCACAATGCAGATACGTGCTCCCCGCATACGCGGGGATGATCCGTCCTTATAGTGACGACGGATAGACTTTTCAGCGTGCTCCCCGCATACGCGGGGATGATCCTTTAGAGTTTTGGCCTGACTTTCGGGAAGCATGGTGCTCCCCGCATACGCGGGGATGATCCCCCTGCTCTACTTTTTGCGGCTGTCGTGCCATGGTGCTCCCCGCATACGCGGGGATGATCCCGTACAAGCGGTTTTTATGCGAGGTATTGGCTGGTGCTCCCCGCATACGCGGGGATGATCCCAGATTTTTGGATGATATAAATGGACTGATCGAGTGCTCCCCGCATACGCGGGGATGATCCAAGGAGACCCCCATGGGAATTGACAAGGCAGTCGGTGCTCCCCGCATACGCGGGGATGATCCTCCATACCAGGCATGTGGTGCATCACGAGCCGAGTGCTCCCCGCATACGCGGGGATGATCCCGACGGCGTAAAAGTCGGCGGCGGGGCGAACAGGTGCTCCCCGCATACGCGGGGATGATCCCCCGATCTGCTCCAGGCCCAGGCTCTCGTCCAGGTGCTCCCCGCATACGCGGGGATGATCCTTCTAATACAAAAAGAATTGAAGAAGTGAAGAGGTGCTCCCCGCATACGCGGGGATGATCCCGCTGCACACGAGGGCCTACCTCATGACGTCCAGTGCTCCCCGCATACGCGGGGATGATCCCATGGCGGCCGTCTCGCTCATGCGGTCAGGCGTGTGCTCCCCGCATACGCGGGGATGATCCTTTCCGAGGGCATAGGGATACAGTGAACGACCTGTGCTCCCCGCATACGCGGGGATGATCCTTGTGGGCTGGATCCTGTGGGGTGGAGGGCGGCGTGCTCCCCGCATACGCGGGGATGATCCTCCACGTCGCCCCACCGGGATGCGGCAGCCGTGGTGCTCCCCGCATACGCGGGGATGATCCTGTCGAATCCATCACCAAACCCGGCTTGGTCCAGTGCTCCCCGCATACGCGGGGATGATCCTGCGGCCTCGCCCACGATCACGCTACCCGGACTGTGCTCCCCGCATACGCGGGGATGATCCCACTCTGCATGGATGCGCATGGGTGTTCTATACGTGCTCCCCGCATACGCGGGGATGATCCCAGAGTCAGGCTTACGTGCGTCTACTGCATATCGTGCTCTTCACATCCGCAGCGATGATCTCAGCGCCGCTACCAGACAGTGCACCGCACTGTAGTGCTCCTCGCATCTGCGGGGATGATCCAGTGTACTAGGGTCTGGACCGCGCCAGCTTTCCATGCTCCATGCATTGGCAGAGATAATTCTAAGCCCCAGCGCTCACGGGAGATATAAGTGCTTCTCGCATTTGTGATGATAAATAATTCTTGATTTTCACCGTGCTTCCATTGTTCCTTCTTATTGGCATTCTGCACGCGTTCTGCTGGATGCTGCTTGTGTGCGATCGGCTTTGCGGTTGCCGTGGTTGTTTCTTTATGCCAGCGCTGTGAATGTGAAAAGACCAATGGGAACTTCCCGATGTTTATTAGGTACAGGTGGGTTGGTTGGTGCTCATGTGTTCAGATACTCCCTGAAGGGTTCAAGATCAATAAACTCGTGGTCGTTGGCCATCTTCCTTACTTGGGCTGGGGAAAGTCGCATCAGCTTGGGGTGACCGCATGCGGCGTCGAGCACGCTCTCAATGGCTGCCGGCGACTCACCTGCTGTGAGAGCATCCTCCGCGTCGTCCTCGCTGTATGTCCAGGCTTTGTCGGGCAACTGCCATCATGGCATCAAAGCTGATGTCAGTCATCCATGTCCTCCTTTCAGTGTCCCTGCCTGCTAGGCTATGCCTCCCGCATCTGAACGTGGTGACTCGTTGTCTGCGTTTCGCTGTGGTTCGGAACGCAGACCAAGATCCTTCGGTCTTGTCCTTTATATGCTGTTCGTGGCCATAGCTCAAATTTGTGAAGGCGCGAACTTCTGGCTGGGTTCTTTAAGGCGGAGAGTAGTAAGCTCGGATGACTTGTTCTTGGCATCGGGCTATCGAGTAGCGCCCTCAAATGTTTGAGAGCCTTCGTATCCATTGAGCTTTCCTTGCTGGCGGAAGTACACAGTTGACTGCAACCTCTTTCTTCCGACAAGCTGGCATCCTTGCAGCAGCACGGCATATTCAGTAGACTGGAATTAATATCCAGCCTTTCCGGTTTGTGTTGTATCGCCTGTACAGGTCAATATCAGAAACTCGAATAATCGAAGAGATTCATGCTTTGTAATCATAATAGGGCTAAAAACACTGGATGAATGATTAGCTGGGCCAGAACCTTACGTGCTGCAGGTATGCACAATGCGCAAAGGGGAGAGCCTCCCGAGCACTCATATTTTTTGATGATTATATGAATACCATCGACGGGGATCCGACCACAGAAAAACTGATGCCCCTGATCGAGGAGGCAGGACCTTTGGATATCAATGTGTTCTGTTAACCGATCTATTCAAGCTGGGATCCAGGTGAAGCGCGCGATATAGACAGAGCACTCGCCTTGAAGGAAGATGCGACTGCTGTGTTTGCTGGCAAAATTTTGCGGAGGCAGGCAGATTAACAGCAGGGAGCAAGAACAGGATGATGCGATTGTAAACAAGAATAAAGAAGGTATGAGAACGGACATCCATGGCAAATTGATAATTCGTGGATCCGTTCCCAAACCTCAGTGGTCGATGGTTCGTCTGTTCTTAGTTTTGGGGCTTTCTGAACAGGATTTGACTTTTCGATGCATGTGCATGTGTGTCTTAGTCGTCTAGTGATGAAAAACGAGCGGCAGGGGAATACGGCAACTGAAGCGGATGGTCAGCTGCATCAGGTCTATGCGATGACTTTTGCGTTTCTGGGCATGAGTGCGCTGCCCGGTATAAGCTGTAGGCGATGTGTTCACGAGTGGCGGACTTGGAGGTGTGGTCGCCGATGGAACAATTCGACGATACGAATGGTGCGGAATCCGCCAGAGGCGATGCAGCTGGTTCCGTAGCCGTGCCGACGCACACGGATGAAGCGACTGCTGTGAACAGGGTTTCGGCCCATCCTGAGGCCACTATTCCAGATTCGGAATACTCACTGGCTGAGATCGAGCAGCGCCGTGCCCGTCCGGTCCGCTGGGTCGTCTTCGCGCTGGCAGTCCTCTTGGCCATCGTCATTCCTTACGGATACGGTCGCGCGCTGGCCATCAACCACACCCAGGGCGTACTTCACTATGCCTCGGTCCTGGATCCGCGAGGCATAGCCCTGATTGCCTGGACGGTGACCGTGCTGACCTTTATGGGTATCGCCATGTCCATCATTGAGTCGTCCTCCTGGTTCTGGCGGGTGGTCTTCGTGCTGGGGCTAGCCGCAGAGCAGCTGATCGCCGGCCTCTGCCTGCTCAAGATGAATTTCTGGTACAGCACCTTCGTGGTCTACCAGCACCAGGCCATCCTGGCCAACGCGGCCAACCTGGGCATCATCGCGGCCGGACTGGGAGTGGCGGTCTTCGCCATCCTCTTTGTGGCTATCCTGGTCTGCGTCAAGAAGGATTCCCCCTGGAACGCGCTGACCCACAGCTGGTCGGCTCTGTCCATGTTCTTCATCATTGAACTGATTGCCATAGCCATTGTTCTCTTCGGTGGTCTCATCACCGCGGTTTGATTCGTAGGGTAGCTAATTCGTAAGAAATAGGTCGCTCGATATGCTGTCATCGACGAGTTGGGGTTTCAGGTTGGTTTTCGTCTGCCCACAGCAATAGACGTGGTTGTAAGACCACGATGCTATGCCCCACTGATTGCTGCAGAGCATTTGACCGTCGGGGATGAGTTGTTGTATGTGACTCTATTCTGCTAATTCCCGATCCAGGCAGTGGGCTATCCAACCACTGTAGAAGATGTCTATGGTGGATATGCTCAAGCCGATTCCTGCGAAAATGAGGATGGGCCAGTTCAGGTAGGTCTTGACCCATTCGGGAAGGGTGAAGAAGTCGTCAATGAAAGGGTAGGCCATCATCAGGACGAGTGCGGTGTAGGCGAGGACGTGGATGGAGTAGGGGATGGTGGTCCCGGTGGTGCATCGCATGCCGATCAGGTAGTTGTTGAAGGCAGTTTGGAGTTCGCGGCTGCTGGCCGGGGTCATGCGGTGTGGGGGGAATTGCCGGTGGGTGGCCCAGGCCCATGTGCCGATGCCGAGGGCGAGGCCCAGGAAGCAGCAGACGATCTCAGAGGTCAGTGGGGGCATGCCCAGGAGGACCTCACCGCCCTGGAGGGGACGGTGAGGTCTGGAGCGGTGCCATGCACGGGCTATTCTGAAGGCGACCAGGAGGATGGTGACGATCAGCGCGGTGACGTATATGGGGGCGGCGTAGTGTTGCCTGTTGTATTCCTTGGCTTCCGGGGTCCGGTAGCGCATGGGGGCTTTGAGGGGCTGTTTGCGGACGCGGTCCCAGTAGACGCGGGTGAACCGGTCGGGCAGGTAGCCGATGGCTTCGTAGCGCCACCATGCGGGGCGGCGGGCGCGCCAGTGCGGTGTCGGCCGTGTCCTGCGGCGGACGGGGTCCTCCCGCTGGTGGTTGTGGGCGAGGGCGCGGACCTGGCGGGCGCGCAGGAGCCTGGTGACGGGGTTGTCGGGCCCTTTCCAAACCAGGAGGTTGACCTGGTCCTGGGTGAAGGTGACTAGGTCAGGGTCGGGAGTGTGGCCGACGCCGACCTCGGGCAGGGGGATGTCGCCGCCGGGGACCACGCCGGGGCCGCAGGCGGCGCCGCCCACGGAGCAGATCCTGCCCGCGTACCATGGGCCGGTTGATCCGGTGGCCTGTTCGGGTGGCTGCACGTATTGGCCGACCAGGCGGACCACCAGCCCGTCCTCTCCCAGCCCGTCGAACAATCCGCTGCCCCTGCAGGCCCCCGATACGGTTGCGGGCCCGTCGGCCAGGACGACCAGCGATCCAAGGGGCAGGACCCGCCCGGGTCGGGGTCGGCCGATTCTGCCGCGCCGCCGCCACACGTGCCCCTGGTAGGTCGGCAGGCACAGGCCCCGCGCCAGGAGGTAGGGCGCCAGGACACGGTCCATCAGCCGCCTCGACCTCCACGCATTGAACGACACCACGGCAAACAACCAGACCAGTACCGCCCCGAAGAGCAGCAAACCGACCATCAAATACAACATGAAAATCCTTTTGTAAGCCTTAATTCTAAGAATTGCTTTCTCCGGCATTCACCAAACGTTATTCCGAATATGGTCCCATAAGCCATCGCCTTGGCCACGCTTGACATTATTGTCGTAAAAGCCGTTTCCAAATGCCGGTATTGCAACGCCAACTATTAAGCCAACTATCGCACCTGCTATTGTGCCGACTCCGGGGGCGAGGGCGGCACCGATAAGAGCGCCTATATAAGCGCCGGTTGCGGCTCCGCCAAACCCTCCCACTGTGGTGACAGCTCCATGAACAAGAGCATCTTGAGTTGCGGCATGCTCTCCATAGGCTTCTTTCCGATCAAAGTAAGTACCGGAAGCGTCAGCCACTCCGCCGACCAAGCTGCCAACCACGCTTATCGTTCCAGCTTTGGTTGCGGCTTTGCCGGCAACCTTGTATATATCTTCTGCTGTTTTAGATGCTGGTGCAATAAGATCACCGCCCTCAACGAGTCCACCGACAATAGGAGCATACCAATTCCCTGATAATCCTTCTCCAATGAGTCCTGCGGTCTTTAGCCCCTCAATCAGGGCTGGATCAGCTTTCATAAGTTCAGCTATTCTGCTCAGTGCTTCAAAACCGCCTGAGAGAACACTGCCGACCGTGAAAGAGCGGTTCAATGTGCTCAGTTGCATGGCCTTGGCGGTTGCTTCATCAACGCATCCGTCAAGGTCGTTTTTGGTTTTCCTGGCAGCGTCCTTGTATTGTTCCCTGGCCTGGCTGACTTCAAGCTTCAACCGATTGATTTCGGCATTGTCGTCGGCAATTTGCCCTTGGTAACGAGTTATGCTCTCGTTTGTCGAATCAATGATACCAAGCAGACGATTGGTCTCCCGCGACATGCTGTCCCCATTGGTTTGCCTGACTCTCTCCAGATTATCGCTGGTTCTTTTCAGTGACTGCTTCGCCTGGTTGATTTTCTTCCGATTCCTCGCAGTTGAGTCGCGAAGGTTCATTGCCTTTCGGCAATCTCTGTATGCGGTATCTTGGCTCGTGTCGACTGCAGACCCCCAGCTTCTTAATGCTTGGTCGATGCTCCCGTAGACCTCTGAAAGGCGTCCGGCAAACTGTGCCACTTGAGAAAGGGACTGTTGGAGCTGTTCTGCTGAATCGCCTTTGAAATCAGGTGCCTTTCCGCAAACGCTGGTTATGGAGTGACTCACTTCCTGGCAACGTTTACCGTTCTCGGAAAACTGCGAGGCCAGTGCGTCGATTGTGCTCTTCCCTCCTGGTACAGGGTTCTTTGATAGGTCTAGAGCCGACGAATCCAAATCTGAAGCGCCCATGATGCCGTATCCTTAAGTAGTGTCATCCCGGTCAATGTAAATATCAAAAAATGTGATTTTTGTTATTTGCGCTTTTTGATTTCAACGCTCAGCTTGTCATCGACATTGCTTGTCTGCATGGTTACCGATTCAATGAACTGATTAAGAACGCGAACAGATTGCTGCAGGTTCAACATGCGCTGTTTTAGGTTGTCATTGGCCCGATTCGTACTGTCGGTTACTGAGTCGTCCCCTAATCCGTCTTCACCCTGAACGCTGTCGACGTTAATGGTGTTTACTTCATACTCCCAGTTTTTGTCGGCTTGGTTCAAGGTTCTTCTCATGTCGCCAAGCTGACCGTAATCCACGGAAAAGTCCGCCATGGTCTTCTCCCGTCTCTCCCTTTTATCAAGTATGTCCTATGTGGCCGGTAGCTGAATCAGAGATGAAGGTGGGGGTAGTCGGTTGATTTGGTGACTTCGTCAAATGTTCGTTCATAGGATTGTTCCTCGGCGTTGATGTATCCCATGAACACTATTTCCGTCACGTCTGGACGGTTGAAGAAAATCGTCTTGGCCGGATCGGTCATGCCATATGGGAATTGTACGGCACCATAGTCAAAGTAACCCGTTGTTCCATTCATGACTGTCAACGGAGCGCGGGCGATGATAACCAGCAGGGTACCCGGGTCCCTTTTGGTCCTCACCACGGATCCCAAAGGAAGAATGGTGTCTTCCGATTTGATGGAGTTCTGATCGGATTGTTTCATTGGGTGCTCTTCTTTGATGGATGGATGAAGTTACATTCCTTCAACTTCTCTAACAACCTATGGCGGTACTACGCATTACATCACGGTTGTCTCATGTAACACAATACAACATCTTCGCTACGTTGCAGGCAATAACCACGTTCAAGGCAGCGGTGCCATAGTTGGGGAAAGGAATCGATTGTGTTGATTCGTCATGGTCGAGCAGGGGAATTGGCGGAGTTGCACATGTGTATTCATGCAGTACCGACTTCTTTCATTTTGCTGATTCCGTCACTGTTTGCTTGGTCCGCAAAATGTGTATAATGGCTGTTTGGCGTGTTTCGCCCGCGGAACCAGAGCGCTTCGGCATTGGGCCGGTGCACCGCGTAACGGAAAGAAACAGAGGAGGAGCCGTGGCTCTTACGACTGAGCAGAAGCAGGCAATCGTCAAGGAATACGCGACGCACGAGGGCGATACGGGTTCCCCCGAGGTCCAGGTGGCCTTGCTGAGCAAGCGCATCTCCGACCTGACTGAGCACCTCAAGGAGCACCAGCACGACCATCATTCGCGCCGCGGCCTCCTGCTCATGGTCGGCCATCGTCGCCGGTTGCTGGACTACCTTAAGAAGGTGGATATCAACCGCTACCGTTCCTTGGTGGAGCGTCTTGGACTGCGCCACTAATATGCATGCTTTCGCCCGGGCCTAGCGCTCGGGCGCTTTTGCATGACTGAACCAGGCGCCGTCGACCCCGGGATGGGGTTACAGAAGATGGTGCCGAATTGAAATGCAAGGCTGGTTCGCAAGGCATAAAGATAGCCGGACACGGGGTTCGGCAGGGCCAGGCCGAAGTACACGGATCTCCGGCAGTTAAGTGATGCCGAGCATCCTGACATCAGGTAGTAAACAAGCAGTAAACAAAAGGAGGAACCCTATGGAGGGTCCCGAAATCACGGCTGTAGAAGCCACGATCGATAACGGATCATATGGCAAGCGCACGGTGCGCTTCGAGACGGGTCGTCTCGCCCAGCAGGCGGATGGGGCAGTAGCCGCCTATCTTGATGACGATTCCATGGTGCTGTCCACGACCACCGCCGGGTCCAGCCCCAAGGAGAACTACGACTTCTTCCCGCTGACCGTCGATGTGGAAGAGAAGATGTACGCCGCGGGCAAGATCCCCGGATCCTTCTTCCGCCGCGAGGGCCGACCCTCAAACGAGGCCATTCTGGCCTGCCGGCTGATTGACCGCCCCTTGCGCCCCCTCTTCCCGCACACTCTGCGCAACGAGGTTCAGGTCGTGGAGACCATCCTGGCTGTCAACCCCGAGGATGCCTACGACGTGCTAGCTCTGAACGCGGCATCCGCCTCTACCCTGATTTCAGGTCTGCCCTTCGAGGGTCCGGTTTCGGGTCTGCGCCTTGCCCTGATCGATGGTCAGTGGGTGGCCTTCCCGCGCTGGAGCGAGCGCGAGCGTGCCGTCTTCGAGCTGGTCGTAGCCGGTCGTGTGGTCGATGGCGGGGATGTCGCCATCGCCATGATCGAGGCAGGCGCCGGCAAGAACGCCTGGAGCCTGATCTATGACGAGGGCCAGATCAAGCCCGACGAAGAGGTGGTCGCCCAGGGCCTTGAGGCTGCCAAGCCCTTCATCAAGGTGCTGTGCGAGGCCCAGAGCGAGCTCAAGGCCAAGGCCGCCAAGCCCACCAAGGACTTCCAGCTCTTCCCTGAGTACACCGACGAGCTTTATGCTCGCATCGACCAGGTGGCTCATGCCGACCTGGACCAGGCCCTGTCCATCGCGGAGAAGCTGCCCCGCCAGGATCGCATTCACGAGATCAAGGAGAAGGTCCGCGAGGCTCTGGCTGACGAGTTCACCGACATGGACGAGGCCGAGAAGGACAAGGAGCTGGCCAACGCCTTCAAGGAGCTCCAGCGCCAGATCGTCCGCCGCCGCATCCTGACCCAGGACTACCGCATCGATGGCCGTGGCCTGCGCGACATCCGCACCCTGTCCGCTGAGGTGGACGTGGTGCCCCGAGTGCACGGTTCCGCCCTCTTCCAGCGTGGCGAGACCCAGGTGCTGGGCATCACGACCCTGAATATGCTGAAGATGGAGCAGACCATCGACGCCCTGTCTGGCCCCACCACCAAGCGCTACATGCACAACTACGAGATGCCGCCCTATTCGACCGGCGAGACCGGCCGTGTGGGTTCGCCCAAGCGTCGCGAGGTGGGTCATGGCAACCTGGCCGAGCGCGCCCTGATCCCGGTTCTGCCCAGCCGCGAAGAGTTCCCCTACGCTATCCGTCAGGTCTCTGAGGCCATCGGCTCCAACGGGTCCACCTCCATGGGCTCCGTCTGCGCCTCCACCCTGTCCCTGCTGGCTGCCGGCGTGCCCCTGAGGGCTCCTGTGGCGGGCATCGCCATGGGCCTGGTCACAGGCGAGGTCGACGGTCGGCCCACCTACAAGACCCTGACCGACATTCTGGGCGCCGAGGATGCCTTCGGCGACATGGACTTCAAAGTGGCTGGCACCTCCGAGTTCATCACTTCCCTGCAGCTGGACACCAAGCTGGACGGCATCCCCGCCGACATCCTGGCCGCCGCCCTGCAGCAGGCCAAGGAGGCCCGGGCCACCATCCTCGACGTGATCAACGAGTGCATCGACGGGCCTGCCGAGATGAGCCCCTATGCGCCGCGCATCATCACCACCCAGGTCCCGGTTGACAAGATCGGCGAGGTCATCGGTCCCAAGGGCAAGATGATCAACCAGATCCAGGAGGACACCGGCGCCGACGTCTCCATCGAGGACGACGGCACGGTCTACATCGCCTCCGAGGGCGGCGAGGCAGCGGCCAAGGCCAAGGAGGTCATCGACCAGATCGCCAACCCGCACGTGCCCGAGGCGGGGGAGACCTTCAACGGCAAGGTGGTCAAGATCACCAGTTTCGGCGCCTTCGTCAACCTGACACCGGGCACTGACGGACTTCTGCACATCTCACAGATTCGCAACCTGGCCAACGGCGAGCGCATTGACTCCGTGGAGGATGTTCTCAAAGAGGGCGACACCGTCGAAGTCATCGTCCAGGGTGTGGATGACCGAGGCAAGATCTCCTTGGCAATCCCAGGCTTCGAGGACCAGGAGTCTGCAGGAGGCCGTGACCGTGGCGGCCGTGGAGACCGTCGTGAGCACGGCGGCCGTGGTGACCGCGATCGTCGTGATCGCCGCAGTCGTTCCTCCGAGCGCGAGGATCGGTATGAGGCCCCGCGTCGCTCCCGTTCCGAGCGTGATGATCGCTACTACGATGACGAGGACCAGGAGGACCGTCCTCGGCACCGTCGTCAGAGCCGCGACCGCGACTATGAGGATGACGGTGACTGGTTCGAGGACGAGGACCGTGGCTCCCGTCGTGCTCGCCGTCGAGTCTCCCGCGATGATGACGAGGATCGTGGCGGCCGGGGCCGTGGCGAGCGTCGCGGCCGCAGCAGCCGTTCCGAGCGTGATGGCCGCAGTGATCGTGGCGGTCGTCATGAGCGTCGCTCTTCCGGACGTGGCGGCTATCGTGGTCGCAGGGAGAACCCGCGCTATGCGGCCGACGAGCACTACGACGAGTACCGTGCCGACCGGGAGGAGCGTTCCGAGCGTCCCCGTCGTCGGGTGCGCAGGGACTTCGATCCCTTCGACAGTGAGGACTGATTCCCGCTGATGACAGGACCCCGTCTGTTGGACGGGGTCCTGTTTTGTCTGCAGACCCTCCCGTGAGAGAATGGGAAACATGTCCGTATCGCTGATTGTGCTTATCGTCATCGTCCTGCTGGTCGTGTTGCTGGTCATCTGGGGTATCAGGGCTTATAACGGCTTGGTTAATCTGCGTAACCGGGTGGCCAATGGCTGGGCGCAGATCGACGTTCAGCTCAAGCAGCGTGCCGACCTGGTGCCCAATCTGGTCCAGACGGTTAAGGGCTACGCCTCACACGAGTCCACCGTCCTGGAGGAGGTCACCAAAGCCCGCGCTGATGTGGCCCAGGTCCAGACGGCTGGAGGGGATCAGATGCAGGCCCGTGCCGATGCCGAGCAGCGGCTGGGCCAATCCCTGGTCACCCTGATGGCTCGGGCGGAGGCCTACCCCGAGCTCAAGGCCAACCAGAACTTCCTGGACTTGCAGCGTCAGCTCAAGGACCTGGAGGACAAGATCGCCTACGCCAGGCAGTTCTACAATGATGTGGTTCAGAAGTTCAACACCCGCATCGAGACCGTCCCCTCAAACATCATCGCATCCCTCTTCCACTTCCGTCAGGCCCAGTACTTCCAAGCCGACGAGGGCAGCCGTCAGGCGCCAGTTGTGGACTTCGGACAGTGAACGCCCCAGCAGCCTCCTCCGGGAAGGCGGCCTCGAATCATCCCTCCTCGGGCCATCCCTCTTGGAGCACCTCACGCTTTCTCGGGGCCTTGGCGCTGGCTCTGGTGGCAGCCTTGGTGACGTGCCTCGCTGTCCTGTATATCTCCAACAGGAATCGTCCCGACCTGGTATACGATTCGGTGGATTATGATGTCCAGGTCCTGAATAATGGGGATTTGCGTATCAGTCAGACCCTGACTGTCACCATGAATTCCCGCGAGGACGACCACGGCAAGAAACGCCCTTGGCGGGAGCTCTACCAGCGCTATCAGATCAAGCCTGACCGGCTGACCGGCATAAGCGACGTAAGCGTGACTGACCTGACTAATGGCTCCACATATAGGCAGACCAACCCGCTAGCGTATCCTGATGGCGTCAATCTAATTGACGACTGGAACAAGATCTTTGCTGGCACTTGGTACATGGGCACGGTCTCGGGTTCAAGTCTGGAATCCTACAAGCCGGGCGATGCGGGCCAAGGGTCCGTCTGCGGCGATCAGGGGAACCAGTGCCAGGTGGAGCTGGGCTGGAACATTCCGCAGACTGCCAAGGATTCAGGACGGCGCTTCCGCATCGACATGACCTTCCACGGGGTCACCACTGCCCATCTCGATGTGGCCGAATTCCAATGGGAGCCCGTGGGCGACACCAACCAGATTCCCGTTGAGCATATGAGCGCCAATGTCAAGCTGCCCAAGCAGACAGGAACGGAGAAGGACAAGGACGCGAAGGCCTGGCTGCACTTCGTTGGCAGGGGTTCCTACGATGTGGTAGATGACAGTCGTATCCGATTCTCCGCAGACCACATCGAGCCGGGCCAGCATCTGGATTTGGTGGTGCTCTTCGATGCGGGGAGGACTTCCTCGGTGGTCAGGATCGATTCCCGACCGGCGCGTGTCCGTATCGTCGATCAGGAACGCCAGCAGTATGATCGCTGGCACGCTGAGCAGACCAGACGGGCGCGGATCGGACTCTTGACGGGCGTCTTGGTGCTCTTGGCTGCTATCGCGCTGATTGCAGTAATGCTTTGCCATGCCTTCCGCAATTATGGAGACTCCCAGTACCAAGGCGATATCATCTACTACCGTCAGCCTCCTGATCTGTCACCCGCCGTGGCCGCCGTTATCAACGATGTGATGCTGACCCGAGAATCCCCTATTGACAGGCAATTGTCAGCAACCATTCTCTCCCTGGCCTCCAAGCGGGCCATCGCTCTTGTTCCCGTCAAGTATGAGGACCGGGCGAGTTTCTGCGAAGGATCCGTGACCACCCAGGTGAGGCGCTTGCTGCTCAAAGGCAAACAGCAGTCCATGGAGGTGGTCATCAATCCGGTCTGCAGCAAGGATCGAGCATCCCTGGCCCTGTCCTCAAGCGAGGAAGCCTGCCTGAGCATGCTGGAAGGTGCCTCCACTCTGATTGGCTCCGAGAATGAACGCTTCGACCTGTATGAGATGATTGCGCTCTTCGCCAAGACTGAATCCGATAATGGCAGGGCCTACCTGGATGCTTTCTACCAGGCTGTCGAGTATGAGACCGACAATGCCGACCTGCGCGCCTATCGTCATAATGTAGGAATCTTTGCCTTCCTGGCTGTGCTCTTGGCTGCTTTCATTCTGTTGGCCGGATTCCTGCCGGGCACCGTACTGGTACGTGCGCCCTTGGCCATGCTTCTGGTGGCTGTGGTGACATTCTCCTTGCGCTATAACTGTTGGCGGGTGCTGAGCAGGAATGGACAGCCCATGGCCGGGCAGGTGTCGGGACTTCGGCGCTATCTGCTTGACTTCAGCGATTTTAGCCACCGTGGTGTGGAGGATCTGGTGCTCTGGGACCGTTACCTGGTTTACGCTACGGCCTTCGGCATAAGCGACCGGGTCGTCGCTCAGCTGGCACAGGCCAGCCCTGAACTGACCGACTCCGACTGGCTGAATGACAATGCGCGCGGCAGCCTGCTCTACTGGACCTTCCTGCCTTACAGCCAGGATGTTGCGGCGGCTTCCTCCCTGAGTGACCCTGAAGCATTGGCTGTCAATTCAGCGCTCGGCCAAGGTGGCGTGATTGATTTGGGTACTCAATTGACCCAGGGACTCGACCAGATTGGCGGCCTGATTGGCATGGCCAGCGGCAACGGCTCTGGCAGTGTTATTGGTGGGTTTGGCGACGGCGGTGGCTCCTTCGGCGGTTCCGGTGGTGGTTCCGGTGGTGGTTCCTTCGGCGGCCGCTGAGACCGGGCCGCCAGTTAAGCTCGATGGGAGGCCGGCGGTGTCGAAGCCGGCCTCAATCTACAAGACGGGAGTACATGCATGACATCGTCGATGCGGGCCTTGGGGCCCTTTACTGCGACAGCGGTCGGACTGGGCTGCATGGGATTGTCCATCGAGGGCAAGCCGGACCAGGCAACGGCCATCGACGTCATCCACCAGGCCCTGGATGCCGGTTGTCGACATCTGGATACCGCCTGGTCATACTACGAATCGGGCGGTCCCGAACAGACCAACGAGCGGCTGGTCCGCCAGGCTTTGGACTCCTGGAAGGGCCCCCGTCAGGATGTGCTGGTGGCCACAAAGGTTGGGCACTATCGCAACTTCACCGACGGGCGGCCCACCTGGGCTGTGGACGGTCGGCCGGAGAGCCTGATCCGGCATGCCAAGGAGTCCGCTCAGGCCTTGGGCGTGGACACCATTGACTTGCTCTATATGCACCGCCCTGACCCGCAGGTGCCCTACCAGGAGTCCCTGGAGGCCATGGCTGAGCTGGCCAAGCAGGGCGTGGCCCGGACCCTGGGTGTCTCCAACGTAGATATTGAGCGGATGGACCTGGCTCGCAAGATTCTGGGCGATGACCTCGTAGCCGTGCAGAATCAGTTCTCGCCTACCTTCACCAGTTCCCGCCAGGAGCTGGACCATGCGGCCGAACTGGGTCTGGCCTTCGTCTGCTGGAGCCCCCTGGGAGGGTTCCGAGCGCCCAAGGACGAAACCCGTTATGATGCCTTCCGGCAGGTGGCCCAGGAGCGCGGCGTCTCCCACCAGCGCGTGGTCCTGGCCTGGGAACTGTCCCAGAACAGCAACATCTTTGTGGTTCCCGGGGCTCACAGGGCGGCCACCATTCTGGATTCCCTACAGGCGGCTGACATGGAACTGAGCGAGGACGAGATGGACCGCCTGAACCGGGCGGCGACTGCATGAGTCCCAAGCCTGAACCAAGAGAGCAGGGCAGCCAGAGCGCTCAGGGCCAAGCCTGGGATCGGGAACGGACCCTACTGGACAGCAGTCCCCTGTCGCCACTGGACGATCAGGGCCGGCCGATCCCAGTCACCATTCCCATTGCCTTAGCGCCTGGGATCAAAGTGGTCTACACCACCAGGCTGGGCGGGGTCTCCTCGGGCGATTATGCCCAGCTGAATCTCGGCGGCAAGGGGGGCGACGACCCACAGGCGGTGGCTGCCAACCGTCAGGCCCTGCGCCGCCAGCTGGACCGTCCCATGGTCCTGGTGGATCAGGTTCACTCAGCCAGGGTCTGGGACGCTGACCAGGGTCAGCCCCAAGGGCGCTGCGAGGCCGATGCGCAGGTGACCACCCGTCGTGACCTGGCCCTGGGCATCTTCGCGGCCGATTGCCTCCCTGTGCTGCTGACCGACCCCCAGGCCGGCGTGACGGGTGCGGCACATTGCGGTCGTCGTGGTTTGGTGGCTGGCGTCATTCCAGCCACAGTCCAGGCTATGGCCGACAAGGGCGCCAACCCCTCCAGGATCGTGGCAACGCTGGGGCCTCGGATCTGCTCAGACTGCTATCAGGTGTGTTCGAACCTGGCTGATGACTTCGAGAAGCGCTTCCCTGGCGCACCCGGACCATGCCGATTCGGCGGAATCGCCATCGACATCGCCGCTGCAGCCAGAATGGAACTGAAGGCGGCAGGAGTGACCCGTATCGTTGACTCCACCCCGCGGGTCGCTGCCGCCACCAGTTACCTTTGCCAGGATCCGGATCTGGAAGAGCTCTGCAGCCATGACAATGAGGGCCCCTCCCTGTCGAGGCGTCTTGAGGACCTGCGCCGACCCTTGTGCACCCTGGAGAATCCGCTCTGGTACTCCCACCGCCGGGCCTCGCTGGCCAGCAAGGCGGGGGAGGGGCGCATGCTGGCCCTTATCCTGGCCGACGACTGATGCAGTATATTGATTGATTGGCTTCTGACAGCTGGAGCAGGCCTCGGGTGCAGATGTTCGGTGCAGATAGCACCGGGTCTGCGCCCCTTCCTGTCCTGGCGTGAGTACCGTTGAGTTTATGAGTGAGAGCAGAGCATCAGCAGCCCCGTCCGAGGTCAGTCAGGATAACGCCGAGCCAGAGGAGCAGATTCAGCCAGTTGTGGCGGTGATTCTGGCGGCCGGGCTGGGCCTTCGATTTGACGAGAGCAACCCCAAGCAGCTGGTGCAGGTGGGCGGCAAACCCATCATCACCTGGTCAATTGACGCCTTCCAGTTCAATGCCCGCGTCACCGACATTCTGGTCGTGGTCAACGATCGGGTGCGGGAGGCTGTCGAGGCCATCGTGGGCGATGACACCTACGACAAGGTCCGCATGGTCATTCAGGGCGGCATCGAGCGCATGGACAGCACCGAGGCGGCCCTGCAGACCCTGGCCGAAGCGGAGATCCCCCAGGATGCCAAGCTGCTCATCCACGATGCCGTACGCCCCTTCGTCAGCCAGGAGTCCATCAATGGCTGCATCGATGCCCTGGATACTTTCAACGCCGCAACCGTGGCCGTGGCCTCGACCGACACCATGCTGATGGCCGGGGATCTGGGGGATCGCAAGGTGGTCCGTCAGGTGCCCGACCGAGACAACATATTCCGGGCCCAGACCCCGCAGGCCTTCCGCTTCGGCACCCTCCGCAAGGCCTATGACCTGGCTGCCGCAGACCCCGACTTCCATCCCACCGACGACACCCGGGTGGTGGTGGATCGCCTGCCCGAGGAGCCGGTGGCCATCGTGGCCGGCAGTGTGACCAACATGAAGATCACCCTGCCCTCGGACGTGCCCATGGCTGAATGGATAGCGCGCTCCCTGGCCGGGTGAAGCCCTGTGTACCATGGGGCACATGGAGCAGATCAAGGTCATCGTCGCCGGATACGATCATTACGAGGGTGTTGATGTCAACCCCTCCTATCAGGTCTCACAGGCTCTGGCCGAGCATGGCATGGAAGGCATGCGGCCAGTCGGCCCCACCGAGGAGGATCCTCTGGAGGGCGTGGATCTGGCTATTTCCTCCGTCACCATGCCTGTCAGCTTCGCCAAGGCCTGGCCCATACTGCATGAGGCCATAGAGCGTGTGCGTCCGGATATCATCATCGCCACAGGGCTCAAGCGTCGGGCTCGCGGCATCGCCATGGAGCGCTGCGCCGTCAACCTCAAGGAGGACGACGCTGACGATCGTGAAAACCTGGGGGAGCAGGAGTCTCGAGATGCCGTCCGTCATGCCAACCGCCAGCTCATCGACTCCCAGGGCCCGGCCGCCTACTGGACCCGACTGCCGCTGAGGGCCATCCTGCACGACTTCGGCACCTGCGGAATTCCTGCCACGCTGAGCTCGGACGCGGGCACCTATGTCTGCAACGCGCTCTTCTACAACCTGCTGGCTTGGGCAGCAGGACACAAGGATGTTTTGGCCGGATTCGTCAGCCTTCCCCTGGTCAACGAAAGCGGCGGTCAGGAGTGCGGCCTGCCCCTGGATCAGCAGATAGAGGCTGTGCGCGAGGTGGTCAATGAGACCATTCGCTACTATCGCAGGCCCTCCTCCAGCCCCATTCTTATTGCCTGAGACCCGTATGTAAGGCCAATGTGTCGGCGGCAGGTCAGACGGCGACTTTTGGTCGGTCATGGGGTAGAGTCGAGGTAAATCCACCGGACCGAAGACATCTTTGTCACGGCCCGGCATGTCCTGGTGGCGAAGAGGAGTGTTTCCATGGCCGAAGATCAGTTTCCCGTTGTCCTGCGAGGCTATGACAAGGAGCGGGTCGACCAGGCCTTGGCGGCCTCGCGGAGCAATCTAGCCCGGCTGCGTCAGCAGATCAAGGCCGATGACGATCGCATTCTGAAGCTGGAGGCGGAACTCCAGGAGGTCAAGTCCCGCAAGCCCGAACAGCCGCGCAATTCCTTCGCTTCCCTGGGGGCCAACGCCCAGCAGCTGCTGGCCTCGGCCGAGCAGACCAGCACCGAGCTGCTCAACCGCGCCAAGCAGGATGCGGCATCCACCAAGACCTCCGCCCAGGAGAAGGCGACGACCCTGGTCAACAAGGCTCAGCTTGAAGCCAAGCACATCGTGGACGAGGCCAACGCCAAGGCCAAGTCCATCGTCGAGGCCGCCAACGACGAAGCCAGGACCGTCACCACCACCGCCAAGCAGCAGAGCGAACAGAACAAGGCCGCAGTCGATAAGGTCGTGGCCGAACGCCGTCAGGCCCTGGATCTGGAGCTGCAGAACTCACGCGAGGAGCATGAGAAGCGGCTGGCCACCAGCAAGGCCACCCAGGACAAGGAACTGTCCGAACAGAAGGCCAAGGCCGCCAAGGAGATTGCTGACAAGCGGCGCAAGAGTGACGAGGAGATCGCCAAGCTCAAGAAAGAGGCCAACGATCAGATCCAGAAGGCCCTGGCCGAGGCCAACAAGAAGCTGGCCGACGTGCGTGAGCAGGTCTCCAAGAGCCTGAATGACGCCCGGCGGCAGGCTTCGGAAATCACCGACAAAGCCAAGTCCGAGGCCCAGCAGATCGTGGACGAGTCCAAGGTCACCAGCGCCGAGACCATGGCCAAGGTCAACGCCGAGGCCGAGCAGGTCCGCTCCGACATTGCCGCCCAGCAGGAGGATGCCACCAAGAAGGTGGGCGAGCTGCTCAAGAACCTGGAGGATCGGCGGGTCAAGACCGAGAAGGAGACCCAGGAGCTGATTGAACAGGCCAAGGCCACCCGCACGGATGCCGATTCGTTCGCCTCCTTCAAGCGGGAGGAGTCCGAGCGCAAGGCCAACCAGTTGCTGGAGGAGGCCAAGCAGCGCGCCCAAACCGAGATCGAGGACCAGCGCAAGGCCGCCCAATCCGAGCTTGACGGGCTCAAGGACCACATCGCCAAGCTGCAGCACCGGGAGGCCACCATTACCTCTCGGGTCGACGAGCTGCGGAACATCTTCTCCAAGTCCTTCGGCAATTTCGACGGCTTCCATGATGAGGCTGTGATCAATGACCAGGACGAGGGGCAGGCGCCCAGCGTGCCAGTGGTCAACGCTGTACCTGCTGCGGATCCGCTGCCGGCCCCTGCTTCGTCGGCTTCGGCGACATCCTCGGAGGCTGAAGGCGAGGATCAGGCCGTCGATCAGCCCCTTGCCGATGCCCAGGCAGACGCCCCTCAGACACCGGTCGATCCGGTTCCAGCCAGCCAACCGACCGATGGCGTGGCCACTGATTCCACCAGTAATTCCGAGGATGATGCCAACGTAGCTGCGTCTGTCAGGTCCTCAGCCAATATGCCTACTCAGGTTCTGCCCTCTCCGGCGCCGAGCGCCCTTCCCGATGCATCCGCCCAGGCCGATGACGCGCCGGCCCAGGATGAGGCCGGACAGGTGGAGAAGGCAGTCACCGATCAGGAAACTACGGTTATTCCGCCCATCAACGACGACGCTACCCCGACCGATCGGGACTGATCAGCAAAGGACATTGTTCCTTGGGGCCGGATCGCAGGCATGGTCTGCGATCCGGCCCTGTTGTTCTGCCTTGCTTGGAAGTTGGGTAGCCGTCAATCTCGGCCAGAACCCCTGCTGAGGCCTAGAGTCGATAGTGAAGAGGTGCAGGCCAAGGGTCACGGGGTTGGGAGAGCGTCATGCAGCAATCACGGCACGCGTCATCACATGTGTCTGGCACGGGGTCGTCCGGGTCGGCTGCGGCTTCTCGCCCATGGAGCGCCCAGGTGCGCCGTGGAGTGGACCTGCAATCCCTCTATGCCCTGGTGTATCTGGTGGTGGCCAACCTGATCGCAGAGGTTCTGAATCTGCCCTCGGTGGCTGCGGCCCTGGGCATTGCCCGTCAGCCAGGGCTGGGGGATCTGCTGGGCGATCTGGTCATGCTGGTCTTTCTCTTCGGCACCCGCGGCCAGGATCTGCTCGGGCGCGGTTCCAACCCTGTGCAGTACAAGGCGCAGACCAATCCTGGTCCGGCCGTGCTGATCGGGGCCATCCTGCTGATCATGCTGGCCAGCAGCATCGAGACCGGCTTCACCTGGGTGGTCAACCAGGGATCACAGGCCCTGGGGCTGGTCTACCACTCCACCACCTCCCAGATCGCGGCGGGCCAGCATGGGTTCCTGTCGCCCCTGGATACGGCCATCCTGGTCCCCGTCGTCGAGGAGTTCCTGCTACGCGGCGTGGTCATGGGCAGGCTCAAGCCCTACGGACGAACCTTCGCCATCATCACCTCCTCCTTTATCTTCGCCTGCCTGCACGGAGACATCACCCAGAGCCTGTTCACCTTCCTGCTGGGTCTGGTTTTGGGTGTCATCGCCATGGAATACTCCATCCTCTGGTCCATGGCCCTGCATATCTTCAACAACCTGGTTTTGGCTGACGCCATGATGTGGCTTACCCAGACGGTACCGGCCCGCACCGGCATGATGATCAACCAGGGGATGACCCTTCTGGGCTTGGTTGGGGGACTGGTCGTCCTTTGGCTGATTCGTGGACAGTTGGCAGACCGCCTGCGCGCCAATCGCTCACGCCCCGGAACCTACAAGGGCTGGATCTCCCTTGGGCTGGCTGTCCTGGTGGTCCTGGCAGTGGTCAATGCAGCCCAGCGCTTCTCCCTGGCCTGACAGGTACAGTTGTCCACATCCTCCGCCAGACGAACCCTCAATGACCGATTCCCGCTATGCTGGATGCAGGGATGCAGAAACATCCGCATGAAAGGAAACAAGGACAGACCGTATGACATCAGCACTGACACCACTGGATCAGAACCGCTTGGAGGACCTGCGGACCGCCTTCGATGAGCGCGAGGCCAACCATGTCGCCATGAACGCCGTCACTCAGGTAGGCATTGACGAGGTGGCCCACAACTATAATCGCTCCCGCCTGCTTCAGCACCGATTTTCGGTCAGCATCGACAATGGCACGGTCACCTCGCAGGCGCACTCCGGCCGTTGCTGGCTCTTCAGCTCGCTGAATGTAGCCCGGTTCGTGGCCCGCAAGGCTCTGAACATTGATGGCGAAAGCACAGCCAACCCCATGGGCGACTTCGAGCTGTCCCAGAACTATGCCATGTACTATGACAAACTTGAGCGCGTCAACTACTTCCTGCGGGATGTGGCGGTTCTGGTGCGGGCCGGCGAGCCTGTCGACTCCCAGCTCATGCGCTTCCTGATGGGCGATGTCATGGGCGATGGCGGCCAGTGGATCATGGCCATGAACATCTATAAGAAGTACGGCGCAGTGCCCAAGCAGTTCTATCCCGAGACAGCCTCCTCCCAGAACACCAGCCAGATGAATGATCAGCTGCGTCGCCTGCTCCATCAGGCCACGGCTCACATGGTGGCCAACCCGGACGGGATCGACGGGATCATCGACCGGACCCTGGAGGCCGGTCACCGTATCCTGACCATTCATCTGGGCACTCCGCCCACCAGCTTCGACTGGGAGTGGACCGACAAGGATGGCGTCTTCCACCGGGATGGGCGGATCACCCCGCAGGAGTTCTGGAAACGCTACGTGAATGCCGGGCTTGAGGACTATGTCTGCCTGGTCGACGATCCGCGCCCCGAGCACCCCAAGGGCCGCAAGATTGGCATCGAGCACCTGGGCAACGTGGCTGGCGGCGATCCCACCGAGTACCTGAACGTTCCGGTGGAGGTCATGAAGGACTGTGCTCGTCGTCTGATGAGCGAGCATGGTCTGCCGGTCTGGTTCGGCGCCGACTGCCACCCCATGATGGACCGCAAGGCCGGTCAGTGGGCCACCGACCTGTTCGAGTACGGCCGGGTTTATGGTGTGGACTTTGACATGGACAAGGAGCAGCGGGTGCGCTTCGGCGATTCGGCCCAGAACCATGCCATGGCATTCGTGGGCGTAGATGTGGCCGATGACGGCCGGACCACCAACCGCTGGCGGGTGGAGAACTCCTGGGGCGGGGACATTGCCAACAAGGGCTACTTCATTATGAGCGACGACTGGTTCAGTCAGTATGTCTATGAGGTGGCCGTGCCCAAGTCCATGCTGTCCGAGGAGTATCGCCAGGCCTTCGATCAAGAGGCCATCATGCTGCCCGCCTGGGATCCCATGGGTGCCCTAGCCTGATCAACGTCATCAATTTATCCATCTAATTGTTCGTTTCCGTGGTCTGCATGGATCGCGGGAATGAACCGTCCGCATTGGTCCGGATGCGGGCGGTCATAAGGAATTCGGGCAAGATCGTCGCAGTACGACAGAGAGGAGAGCGACCGTGGCATTCGTCAAGGAACCGGATATCATCCCGGAAGAGGAGCGGCAGTATTTTGCCGATACGGCCGTCTTTCCCGAAACAGTGGATGTCAACATTCGTCAGCTGGATCCCATCCCGGCTCCCAGGGTTTTTCTGCGCTCGCGACCCCTGGATCCGGAGCGTATGGAGCTGGTACGGGACTCCCGCCAGGCCATTCGCAATGTTCTGCATGGCAGGGACGACCGGCTGCTGGTCATCACCGGCCCCTGCTCAGTCCACGACCCGAAGGCTGCGCTGGAGTACGCCCGTCGCCTGTCGGCGGTCAATGAGCGGTTGAAGGATCGGCTGCTGATCGTCATGCGAGTCTACTTTGAGAAACCCCGGACCACGGTGGGATGGAAGGGGCTAATCAACGACCCCGACCTGGATGGAACGTTCAACATTCGCAAGGGGATTCGCCTGGCTCGTCAGGTGCTCTGGCAGGTCTTGGGCCAGGGGATCCCGGCGGCCACAGAATGGCTGGATCCCATCACCCCACAATATCTCTCTGACGCGGTCAGCTGGGGAGCCATCGGTGCTCGGAACACGGAGAGCCAGGTCCACAGGGAGCTGGCCAGCGGCATGTCCATGCCCATGGGTTTCAAGAATTCGACCGAGGGCAGCGTAAAAGCAGCGGTCGATTCCTGCCTGGCAGCATCATCCGAGCATCACTTTCTGTCCATCAATCTGGATGGCCATGTCATCGCTGCCGAGACCAGGGGCAATCCAGATTGTCACTTGATTCTGCGCGGTTCCAGCCATGGCCCCAATTACGATTCGGAATCCGTCCGGTCCGCCCTGGAAGTCATGCATCAGGCTCCGCTGGGTCCTGGAGCCTGCCGGGGCCTGATCGTCGATGCAGCCCATGGCAACTGTAGCAAGGATCCAGTGCGTGAGGCCCAGGTGGTTGAAGAGTTGGCAGACCGCCTCGCCAAGGGTGAGCAGGGCCTGTCAGGCATCATGATGGAGAGTTTTCTTGAGGGCGGCCACCAGAAGCCGGCCCCACTGGATCAGCTGGTCTTCGGCCAGTCCGTCACCGATGCCTGTATTTCCTGGGACAGGACCGAGGAACTGCTGCAGATCCTGGCCGATGCTGTGCAAGCTGGTCGGGAAAGGATGAAGGCATGAGCCGGATGAAGGATGAGCCGCAAAAGCCTCTGCCCCGACCCAGCAAGGCCTACGAGGTTGAACTGGTGCACAAAGCATTGGCGGCTGGCGTCAACCCTCTGCAGACGGGGAACGTGCCCAGGTGGGAGGACGAGGTAGGCATAGGCCGGATCGTCAACAGGCGAGTTTTTGAGCTTGACCGTTTGCCTTCGCCCGCGCAGATGCTGACTCGTTATCCCTTGGATGGACCGGCCAAGGAACTGGTCATCCGCTCCCGGCAGGAGATCGTGGATTGCCTGCATGGGCGGGATGACCGGTTGTTGGTCATTGTGGGCCCCTGCTCCATCCACGACCCCGATGCCGCACTGGACTATGCTCGTCGTCTGTCGGCCGTCAATGAGCGGTTGAAGGATCGGCTGCTGATCGTCATGCGGGTCTATTTCGAGAAACCTCGGACCACTGTCGGTTGGAAGGGTCTGATCAACGATCCCGACCTGGATGGCAGCTATAACATCCAGAAGGGCCTGGTCCTGGCACGGCGCATTCTGCTGGGGGTGCTGGAAACCGGACTTCCGGCGGCCACGGAATTTCTTGAGCCTACATCGCCGCAGTACATTTCTGATGCGGTCAGTTGGGGGGCCATCGGTGCCCGGAACACGGAGAGCCAGGTCCATCGGCAGCTGGCCAGCGGCATGTCCATGCCCATCGGCTTCAAGAACGCCACGGACGGCAGCGTGGATGTGTCCATTGATTCCTGCTATGCGGCCTCTCAGCGCCACACCTTCTTCGGGATAGACCATGAGGGTCAGGCTGCGGCAGTGGCGACCATGGGCAACCCCGACTGCCATCTGGTCCTTCGCGGCTCCAAGTCCGGCCCCAACTATGATCAGGATTCGGTGCGGGCAGCCCTTGCCGTACTGCGCAAGCGCATGCCTAAGGACAGCGCGGCTGCCCACGGACTGCTCATCGATGCTTCCCACGGCAATTCCGGCAAGGACGAGCGCCGCCAGATCCAGGTTGTCCATGAGCTGGCCCGGCGGATAGGCGACGGTGAGGAAGGCGTCACTGGCCTGATGATGGAGAGTTTCATACGTGGAGGCAATCAGCAGCCGGCCCCATTGGACCAGCTGGTCTACGGGTGTTCGATCACCGACCGTTGCATCTCCTGGCCTGATACTCAGGACCTGCTGGAGGAGCTGGCAGGAGCAGTGGACCGCCGTCGAAGCGCGGCTCGTTGACTTGCGCCTGCAGTAGTCTGGTCGGGCTGCAGTTGCAGGTGAAATCTTGGATAAGGAGTCAGGTATGAGCGAAGCGGATGCTTCCCTGAAGGGTGAAGATCGGCGGCCGGTTGCCGTCATCGGGGCCATGGATGAGGAGGTGGCCCTGATCGGCCGAGGTCTGAAGCAGGGGGATCGGGATCCCCATGCTGGTGATGCTGGCCTGAAGGTCATATGTGGCACCCTTGATGGGGCACACGGCCCGGTTCGTCTGGCTGCCACCGTGGGTGGCATGGGCACTGTCAACATCGCCGCCACCACACAGTATTTGATCGATGCCTTCCATCCCAGGGCCGTTATCTTCTCTGGTATTGCGGGCAACCTGAACAAGGATCTGCACATCAACGACGTGGTCCTTGGAGGCACCCTTCGCTATCTGGACACTGATATGCGCTTGGTGGCCCAGTCGGCCCCCGGCACCGAGGAGTTCCACTCGGATCCTCACCTGCTGGATCTGGCAAGCCGGACCCTGGACTCCATGGGGATCAAGCACATCGTTGGCACCATTGCGACAGGTGACTACTTTGTGGACAGCCCTGAGAAGATTGCCGAAGTCAAGGAGCAGACCGGGGCCGATGCGGTCGAGATGGAGGGAGCAGCTGTCTGCCATGTGGCGGCCCGCAACAAGGTGCCAGCCCTGGTTATTCGCGCTCTGAGCGACAATGCCGACACCGACTATGAGGTCTTCCGGGAGTTCGACATCTCCGAATATGCCGACACGGCCGCCAGGCTGGTGCTGGGCATCGTGCGCGAGCTCTGAACGCCGGTCAGCAAGGAGCCCTCGGCCGTGCAGCTTGGCACCTATGGGCTAGCGATTTGATGGGTTGCGTCCGTCGTGGCCTGGGTGCCATGAATCTGCTGAGGTCCTGCAGTCCGCAAATCTGGCTGGAGGCGAGCTCGTTGCGCCTGCGAACTTGACGGCTGCAGCTGACCTGTGTACTATTGCCCCTTGCATACCAAAGACCGTTGGTCGGGACCCTTGGGTCTCCTAAGTTCGGTTGATCGAGCCAGCACAGGTTGAGTTTTAAATTGGTCCTTGTGGCCTGTTTTCCGCTCTGCCTGTCGGCAGGGCTTTCTTTTTGCCTGCCATGCTCGGTCGTCCGGCTCCCTCCAGAGGTCTGTCTAGGAAGGAACGCCATGAAAAGGCCCGAAAAGGAAGAGGCTGTCGCCAGGCTGACGGACAAGTTCCGTGACGCCGATGCCATCATCCTCACCGAGTACCGCGGGCTCAGTGTTCCGCAGGTCGCCGATCTGCGGAACAAGCTAGGCCGCGATACTTCCTACAACGTGGCGAAGAACACGCTAGCCCGGATTGCGGCCAAAGAGGCTGGAATCGAGGGTCTCGATGAGATGCTTGCCGGCCCCTGCGCCATCACCTTCGTCAAAGGTGATTACGTCAATGCCGCCAAGACGTTGCGTGATTTCGCCAAGGACAACCCGGCATTGATCGTCAAGGGCGGCTTCATCGATGGAGCCGTTGCTGACGCGGATGCCATGAAGAAGATCGCGGATCTGGAATCCCGCGATGTTCTGCTCTCCCGTATGGCCGGCGCGCTCAAGGGCACCATGTCCAAGGCCGCCAACCTGTTCGTCGCTGTGCCTACCAAGGCTGTGCGCACGTTCGACGCCCTGCGCGAGAAGCAGGAAAAGGCCGCCTGAGTCCACGGCCACTGGCCCGGATCCATACGGCAAACACAAAAAAAGATGTTCGGTGATCGGCTACCAGTCAATGCCGGTCGCCACAAATGAAAGGAAGCCATTATGGCCAAGCTCTCCGCTGACGAGCTCATCGACGCGTTCAAGGAAATGACTCTGGTCGAGCTGTCCGACTTCGTCAAGAAGTTCGAGGACGAGTTCGACGTCGAGGCCTCCGCCCCCGTGGCCGTGGCCGCTGCCGCTCCCGGTGCTGCTGCTCCTGCTGAGGAGGAGAAGACCGAGTTCGACGTCGTGCTCTCCGCTATCGGCGACAAGAAGATCCAGGTCATTAAGGCCGTCAAAGCCATCACCAACCTGGGCCTGGCCGACGCCAAGGCTCTGGTTGACGGTGCCCCCAAGGCCGTCCTGGAAGGTGCCAAGAAGGAGGACGCCGACAAGGCCAAGGCTCAGCTGGAAGAGGCCGGCGCCACCGTCGAGCTCAAGTAGTCATCGGCTCTTTCTGAGCCCTTGCATGCTGGAAAGCCCTGTGTCGTCACCGACGGCCCGGGGCTTTCCCATACCCTGGGGGATGGGTGTGCCTGTTGGGTCGGCCTTGGACCAAACGATTATGAGTCGTTTGCTATCCGTACAAGAGTGGATCGAAGTGTCTGAATTGATTCATGGCAGGCAATGAGCCACCTGCCGTTTACCACAATCAGACCTGCAGATACTCCCGATCCGGACGGCTCCAAGAGGTGCGCTATGCCTGCGAGCCTCTCATGTGTCCTTTATCAGGTAATTCGGCACGCAATCAATCCTATCTCTGGGTTTCATGACAGAATAGGCGGTAGTACCGAGTGAAGGCGGCTGCAGATTTGGGAGGTCGAAAACGTGAGTGACGATCGGCGACCGGGGCAGGTGTGGATAATCAAGTTCAATGGGGCGGAAGAGACCCGGCTCAAGCCTGGCGAGACCGTCGAGATTGGCCGCAAGCCCCTGCGTCCGCTGGCCGATGACGGTCGGCGCCGTCTGGAGGTGCCCGATCAGACTAAATCCATGTCCAAACGACATGCCATTTTTTCCGTTGACCAGGACGGTCTGGCCACCCTGCGCGATATGGGTTCCACCAACGGCTCCTATCTGATCCAGTCAGACGGCTCCCTGGTCAGGCTGCCTGTGGACGCCGCCTTCCCCCTATCCAGCAGCTCGGCTCGCTTCCAGTTCGGTGATGTCCCCGTCGACTTCGTGCGCATCAACAATCCCCAAGAGGATACGACCAATCCCTCGCCCCAGGTGCCTGACCTCTTCTCATACTCCACACAGCCCCGGGGCATGGTGGAGCCTGATGCGGCTGAAATGTCTGTCGATGACATTCTGGACATGCGCGCCGGCGAGCCCACTGGCATCTTCAAGGCCGACGGGGTTCGCAACCGGGTCACTGCCCTTCACGATATGGCCTTGGGCGCTGCCAAGACAGCCGATTCTTCCCCAGAGGCCGGCGGCGCTTCACCAGATCGTCCCAGGAATGCCCCAGCCACTCGCGGTTCGGAGGGCAATCCGTCGTCGACTTTCTCAGGTAGGCCGGAACCAGCAGATTCCCGAGGCCCGCAAGTTCGGTATTCTGACAATGCTGATTCAGCCGAGCATGGCCAGACCGACAGGAGACCGGCCGATGTCGGTTCGGCTGAGGGCCAGGAATCATACCCTCGCGGAGCCTATTCCGACCAGCCGGATGATGGAGTATTCGAGGACCGCGAAGGTGGCCGGCGTGGTGGCGATGCTCGCCAGCCTCTGCCATGGCAGGAACGCGAATCCGAGCAGAGTCTTCCCTTGGTCGGTATTCGGGAGGAGGATAGCCAGCCGGTCGATCGCGATCTTTTCGCTGACGCTCGTCGTTCCCGTTCCGCTGAATCGGCCCCCGATCAGGATCGCTATGACCAGGATGCTCGCGATGATCGCCGTCATCGTGATGATCGCGCAGTTTCCGGCCGCAGGGGTTATGCAGATGGTCAATCTCGGCAAGGCCGGGTGAGCGAAGCGGACACGGGCCAGGGATTCACTCCACTGGGGGCCGTAGAGCTGGCCCGCCTTTCCAAGAAGGAGTCAGATCAGGATCGACGTCCTCAGCCAGCGGATCAGCCGGATGATGACCAGCGGTATCAGCCGGCTTTCGAGCCTGGATCCGTTTTTGAGCGGGTTTCCAAGGGTGACTATGACCGTGGTCAGGAGGCCATCGAGGTGGATGGGATGAGCTCCGATGATGCCAAACGCACCGGGGATTTCGCCCTGCAGTTCGCCATGGCCAAGCATCGCCAGTTGCTGCCCTTCCTGGCGATGAATCCGGCCCTCTATGATGATCTGTACGCCTGGTTGGAGGCTCAGGGCGACCAGGACATCGACGCGGCCCTGCGTAACAATGACGGGTATCACGAATATCTGAACGCCGTGCGGAAGTGAGTGGACGGATGAGCGAGACGGTAATGAGCACCGGTGGATCGGAAGAGGACAAACGGGCTGATGCACAGGCATCAGCGGCTGGGTCCTCCTCCGAGCGTGCGGCAGAAGAGGTCAAGGCTCTGTTGACTCCCCTGGAGCGAATCCGGGGATGGCGCCAGGACTATCAGAACCAGGTGGGACTGACTCCCTTGGAGAATGTGTCGCAGCTGGCCGCGCAGATGGATCTGACGCACGCGCATCCTTCCGGGATTGCCCAGCTTTTCGCCAGCGGCCAGGTTCATCTGGATGCGCTTTTCCGGGATCGCGGCATGCTGCGTGCGGCTCACCGTCGTATGGAGCGGGTTCTGGATGATCAGGCCGCCAAGGAGCGTGCCAGCGGTTTCGCCCAGCTCTCCATGGTGGTGGGGGTGGCTGCCTGGCAGGGGCGCGACATGCCCGTACTGCTCTATCCCGTGCGCATCGATGAGAGCACACAGGGGGCATCCAGGGCCTCTATCAGATTCACAGGCAAGGTGGATCTTAATCCTGCTTTGATCTCGGCCATGCGCGAGCGGGGCATCACCCTGGATCCGGATCGTCTGTTTTCCGCCTCCCATTATCAGGGCGGCACACCTGAAACCTCGTCGCTTTTCAAGGACATGACGGCCCTGATCACGCCGCATATCAGCGACTTCACCATTGGGCGGAAAATCGTTCTGGGGTGCTTTATTGAGCCATCGGCACAGCTGTTGGGCGAGAGCCTGCGGATTCTGGACCGGATGACCGCTGGATCCACCGGCAACGATTTGCTCGATGCCCTAGCTGGCGACCAGGCAGCCTCCGAGCGGCTCAAGGGCGGACCAGTGCCCGACTACAGCCCCTTCGATGCTGACCCTCACAGCGAGTTTGAGGCTGGAGATGTGGACAACCGGGTCCGTTATGCCGCCCAGCTGGTGGCGACCGGGCACAGCGTGCTTGTGGATGAGCAGACCGGCCGTCACAGCGCCGATGATGCCCTGGCCATCGCCTCGCGCTGCGTCACCGCCGGCAGGACCGTGCTCTATGTGCCCTGCGTGGTGGAGGAGAAGCGGCGTTTCCAGCATCGTTTGGATGCCGCTGGGATGGCTGACATGGCCCTTGATCTGACCGACGACCAACTGGGCAGGATCCTGGACCAACGACTGATCGATGCAGTGGGGTTCAAACCCGGCAAGTCCAGCGAGCATTTTGATCAGGTGGCTGACGAGCTTGTGGGTGTCCGCTCCCGACTGACCCGCTACCTGGGCGATCTGCATGGGGTGGATTCCAGTTGGGGGGTTTCGGCCTACCAGACCATTCAGAATCTGGCCAACATTGCCAATATGCCTACGCATCCTGCCACCCGTGTCCGTCTGGGCGCGGCCACGGCCCACAACCTGCAGCCCGAGCTGGATACGTGGGCGGACAAGCTGGAGAGGGCTGCCGAGCTGGGCGAATTCGTCATCGGTCCCCAGGACACCCCCTGGTACGGCGCCACCCTGGTCAGCGAGAACGAGGCTGTGGACGCTTACTCCCGCGTGGTTCGTCTTCTGCAGCGGCTTCTGCCGGACACCCGTGAGCAGGTCAAATCCACTGTAGAGACCTGCGGATTCCCTGTGCCGGCCACCGTCAAGGATTGGGGGCGGCAGGTGGTGGTCCTCAAGAACCTGCGCCGGGTCCTGGATGTCTTCCAGCCCTCCATCTTCGAGCGCGACATCCCCGCCATGATCGAGGCCACCAAGTCCAAGGCCGATCGCAAGGCCAATGGCACCAATCTGGGATTCTGGGAACGTAGGCGTCTGGTCAAGGAGGCCAAGAGCCTGCTCAGGCCCGGTGCCCAGGTCGAGGATCTGCATGAGTCGCTGGTGGTGGTCTCCAAGCAGGCCGAGCAGTGGCGGACCTTCGTCCCTCACGGTGGCTGGCCGGTCCTACCGCCCAAACTGGACGTCATCATCGACACGCAGGAATCCCTGATCCGCGACATGACAGCTCTGGACACCGTCCTGGATTCGACTCCGGCAGGCGGCGATCTGGAGACCATGGACTTCAACAAGGTGGAGGAGCGGCTCAAGGCGCTCTTTGACGACCATACAGCCTTGGATACCTTGCCCGAGCGCTGCGCTTTGGAGGGTGAATTCAGCGAGGCAGGGCTGCAGGACCTGGTCCAGGACCTGCGCAACCGTCAGGTTGAAGGCAAGGCGGTACGGGCCGAGCTGCAACTGGCCTGGTGGACCACGGTCTTCGATGACATCATGCGCTCCTCGCAGATCATCTCCAACCAGGATGGTTCCGCCCTGTCCAACGCAGCCGACCGTTTCAGCCAGGTGGATGCCCAGCATGTGACCAGCGTAGGGCCCATGGTTGCCCAAGAGAGCGAAAAGCGTCTGTCTGAGCTGCTCTTTTCGCGCACCCAGGAGGCCAATCAGCTGCACACTATGCTGGCCGGCAACCCCGGTGCCTCCCTTGCGGTCTTCCAACAGGCCCACCCTGGCATACTGTCGGCGGCCAAGCCCATCATCATCGCGACTCCGGCCACGTTGGCAACGAGGACCAATCCGACACAGCTGGCCGACACGGTCATCATCGATGCCGGGGCCCATATGCCTTCCATCCAGGTGCTGACTGTGCTGGCTCGGGCACGGCAGGTGGCGGTCATCGCCCACCGGCCTACCGTCACTTCGGATGGCCTTCTGCAATTGATCGACCATCTGGTCCCGGTCACCGTCAAAGCCCGCCCCTCACGCCGCTCGACTCGGTTAGGCGCCTTCCTGAAGGATCACGGCTATGGGGATCTGTCGGCACCTGTCCCCGATTGTCGGGAACCTGGCAGGGTTACCCTGACCAGGGTGGAGGGCGCTGGCGTCCCGGTCATGGCCACCGGTCTGGTCGAGTCCAGTCAACAGGAGGTCGCTGCCGTTGTCGACATGCTCAAGCGCAGGGCAGGATCCTTCTCCCTGGTGCCGAACAGTTATCTGCTGACTGTGGTCACCCTGTCGGCAACCCATCGTTCCCGGCTAGGTGCCGAACTCAAATCGGCAGCAGCCAAGGACAGGGTTTTTGCCAAGTTCCTGCGGCATGTACGCATCGTCGGCATTGACGAGGTTTGTGGTGCTCGAGCCACGGATGTAATCCTCACTCTGGGCTTTGCCAAAACCACCCACGGTCGTCTCCTGCAGCAGTTCGGCGATCTGGAAGGCGAAGGGGGCAAGGGCATGCTGCTGGATGCTCTTGTTCTGCCGGATCGGAATCTGGACATCGTCGCGGCATTTTCCGCCGAGGATCTGGAGGACGACCGCCTTCACCAGCCCGGGCCGCGTCTGCTCAAGGATCTGCTGACCTGGGCTGAGCACCCTGATGCGGAACCGGTCCGACCTGAGCAGGCCGAGCAGTCCACCAATGTGCTCTTCCGGGATCTGGCCCAGCGGCTGCGGACCCGGGGACTGGATGTAGCCCTGGATTACGGGTACGACCAGGCGCCCAGAATTCCGCTGGTGGTCGGGCTCAAGAACAAGCCCTATGCTTTGGCGGTGCTGACAGACGACGCCGAGTTCATGCATACCCAGTCCACCCGGGAACGTCACCGTTTCACCACCGAGGACCTGCAGTATCTCGGATGGTCGGTTATGACCGTCTGGAGCGTTTCGGCCTTTGTCAACCCTGACAAAGAAGCCGACAGGATCGTCGCTCGCCTTGCCGATATCTACCAGCAGGCGCGTTAATGGCGAAGGATGATCAGCCAGAACGCGGGAAGCAGACCGGTGAGCCCAGTGAGCCTGCAACTTCGCGCCCGCGTCGGCATCACCGGGTGGTTCGCCCAGGCAGGGAACGGTTCGATGTTGATGGCACCGAGGAAGATCCTCAGGACCGGGTCTGCGCGCAGGATCGTCTTGACGGGGATGACCGGAGGATCCTGGGCGAGCTGCCTCCGCATTGGGGGCTCTTCCCCAATGAGCGCGGCGACTGACCGCTGATCCTAATCCTGACCCTTGGGCAGTTCGGTTCCATCCTGTTGCCTGTCTGTACCTGTTGACCGGTGGATATCGTCGGCGATCTGGCGAAGCAACTGCAGGCTCTGGTCTTGCGGGCTGGGTGCATTGGGCTGGTCCTTGATGCCCGAGGCCGCCCGGCTCAGTTGCCGCAGCTTGTTGATGGGCATGATGATGCAGAAGTAGACGGCGATGGCGATTAAGAGGAAGTTGAGCAGAGCCGTCAAAATGGCGCCAAAGGAAATAGTGGCGTTCCGGTAGCTGATGGTCAGGAGTCCCGACAGGTCCGGTTTGCCGAAGATCATGGCGATCAGCGGGCTGATCAGATTGTTGACGATGGCGTTGACCACGCTGGTCACCGCCGAACCCATGACCACGCCCACGGCCATATCCACCATGGATCCGCGCGAGATGAACTGCTTGAACTCGCCCAGCACGCCCTTGTTGCTGATCTGTGAGATTTTGTGGACTGCTTCGGCGGTATCCTTGGCCGCCACCTGATTGATCGAGGCCATCCTGCATCCTTCCGTAGCTGATGTCAGGCATGGAACACCCATGCCTGCTTCTTCCTCCATTATCGCGGGCCCAGAATGGTTTCGGTTTTCCGACATGATTAGAGGGTGTTGATGTGGGAGTGCTGTCGGGGCGGATGGCGATGACGGGGGTGGATGGATCCAGCGACAACAAGAGCAGAGCCTGACCAGCGTTCAGGGCGAAGACGGCCTGGGATGCTTGCCGGACTTGGTCGCCCTCCCGTCCTTCCGGGTCGGATCGATCCCTGGGGATTGTCTGCGCCGGTTGTAGCGCCAGAGCTTTCTCGGCTATCATGCAGTTTCCGCTGCCTGAAGTTTGCCCGGAAGTCGGCGTCTGCAGGTCGCTGGCTTGCTGGCTATGGGGAAGCCCAGGCGTCCTATCAGAACCTGGTCGGTCTTGGGCGGGATGCGGGCTGGCGGCGGCTGGGCAGTTCCCTGAAGCCAGCAAACTCACCTGGTCGCCAGCCTGCAGGTTGCCCGGATCGTCGGCAAGGCGGACCGTCACCGGGGTCGTTCCGGGTGGCTGTGCCGGTCTACTACTGATCATGACCGTGGTCAGCGGTTGCCCCGAATGGACGCTGATCATCAGCCGCCGTCCGCGAACTTGTGCAAACGAAGAGATCAGGCCGGGCAGACCTTCCCTGCCATGCATGATCCGCGTTTCAACCATGGCAGGTTTGATGGCTGATCCTCGTGCAATGGGTCGTGCGGCGACCAGTATAGACAGGCGGCCCTGGGCCTGGATCAGGATCTGCAAGGTGCAGAAAACTGCCAGCCCCAATGCCAGGGCGGTTCCCAGGCGCCTCAGCCGAAAAAGTCGTCGTCGGCGGGTCAGGGATCCGGCTGCCGCTGAAGGCTTACCCTTGTTGCTGAAAATGGAAAAATCGACCATGCCCCCAGCCTGCCAGAAGCTTGGCCGACGTCAGGGTCTGCATGGTCGATGTGGTCGAATGTGCCTCTTGATCTACTTGCTGCTTGTGGAGCTCGAAGAGGAGGATGAGGCTCCATCGGTCCGGTAGAAGCCATGGCCCTTGAACTCGATGGGCACTGCGGAGAAGATCTTACGGACCTGCTGTTGCCCGCACTTGGGGCAGATGGTGATGGGTTCGTCGTTGAAGGACTGCTCCTTGGTAAAGTCGTATCCGCAGTTCTTGCAACGATAATGATAGGTGGGCACCGTTCTTTCCCTCCGCTGATGGTCGGTTTGCGCGACGATTGGCTCAACATCCAATATCCTAGTGGTGGCTTCGACCAGAAGAATCGGCACCGGGCCTCTCGTCAGTCTTGTCCATCACCATTATGGCCTGTGCCGGGCTTTCGTGACAGACCTGTGGCTGTGGGCGTGAAACCTTCAGACGTCAGGACTGCATCCACGGGGAGATCATGGTCGAGATGGGGCAGGGGGGCTTCCACGAATTCGCCGGGCCAGCAGATGCCTACCACTGGGGCCTGTTCGGCACGCAGGCCTAGGGCGCGGTCATACCAGCCGCCGCCCCGACCCAGACGAATGCCGGCATGGTCAATGGCCAGCGCTGGCACCAGAATCAGATCGGCCTTACCCAAGACCTGTGCCGGTAGGGCAGGCATATCGGGTTCGTCGGGCCGCCAACCTGGAATCCGCTTCATGTCATCCAGATCCTGCCTTGATTGCAGTCGACCCCAACCTACCTGGGTGCCTGTTCCCAGCATGGGGATGAGCACCTGGTCGCCCCGGCCCAGTAGCAGGTCCAGGCTGGGATCCATGGCTATCTCCCCGCGAATGGAGGCGAAAGCAGCTACGGTCAGGCTTTGGCCGCCTCGGGAGCGTCCGATCCTGGCAAGTACCTGGCCTGCCAGCAGATCGGCAAGCTTGCGTCCTGCGTCCAGGCACTGGGCCGGGTCGATACGTCGTCGGGCTTCAAGCAGCCGGCTGCGTCGATCCTGCTTGTCCCTATCGATGCGTTCCTGCTCGTTCATGTCCTCAGTTCTACCAGCAGGGGGTTCTCCCTGGTGGACGCATGTCTACCTCAGCTGACGTTCGGTGAGAACATGGATTCATGTCGGTTCTGCATACCTTCCGCCAGGTCTGGCAGGGTTCCCGAGCCCGTTCGGACCATGCCCTGGATTTGCCTGACGGTCTGACTGCGCCCCCGGGTCATGGGGACTTCCTACTGAGGCCCATCCGCGAGGGCGACCAAGCAGCCTGGAACGCGGTCCGATGGAGGAATCGCGATTGGCTGGCCCCATGGGAGTCAGGGGATCCCCGCCACGGACCTGGCATGACCTATGCCCAGTGGATGCAGGAGCTGGAACGTGCCCGGCAGGAGGGGACTTCCGCGGTCTTTCTGATGGAGTTTCATCAGAGCATCGTGGGGCAGATTTCCCTGGGCGCCATCCGCTACGGATCCATGCGCACAGCGACAGCGGGCTACTGGGTGGATCAGGACTGGATTGGTCATGGGTTCGCACCCCTGGCTCTGGCCATTCTGGCTGACTGGGCATTCAGAGACAGGAGGGGACCCCATCTACACCGGCTTGAGGTGGCGATTCTGCCTGAAAACGAACGATCCCTGCGCGTAGTCCAGAAGCTGGGCATGGAGCCGGAGGGGCTGCGCCGCAGTTACATGTATGTCAACGGACAGTGGCGGGATCACCTGACCTTTGCCTGGATCAGCGACCAATTCGATCCGGATTTGCTGGCTCGTTTATGAGCCCCTGGGACGGACATGGTCGACACGCTGGGTTTGACTTGCCGCTTGGGGCATACCGTCAACTAACGTAGTACCTATGGTTTATGAATCACTCAGCAGCATCGTGGTTTTGGTGATTGCAGTGATTCTGGTGCTGGGTTGGTTGCCGTTTCGCACCGTCAAGGGCATGAAGCGGGCCTCGGAGCATCGCCAGGACAGGCTTTCCACCTCCCTGCATATGGTGGGTCGGGAAGACGGTATGAGGTTCTGCGACAGGCAGTCGAGGACGGTGAAAGGGTTGGTCATGCAGCAAGGGCAGCAGGATGGCAACCGGCGCAGTCAAGCCCAGCGCATCAAGCAGATCAGACAGTTGCGCCGCGCGGCCATACGTCGTCGTCGCATTCTGGTCCTTGCTCTCTTGGTCGTCACCCTGCTGGTGGCTGGTTGCTCCTTCCTTATGGACTACAGCCCATGGTTTACTCTGATTCCCTTGGCGCTGGTGGTGGTGGTGTTGGTCGCTGGCGCGCATGCTTCGGCCCAGGCCCGGGCCTGGGAGCGCAATTTAGCTCAGCGGCGTGCCCGGCAGCGTCGTCAGCAGGCAGCCATTCTGACTAAGAGCAGGACTCCTAGCAAACCTGGACAGGCCAAGAATGGAGGCGGCACGGAAACTGCCACGGATGTGCTTGATCAGGGTGAGATTCGTCAAACACTGGCCCAGGCCAAGGCTGATCAGCAGGCAGCCCTCAAAGCCAGGCAGCACAATTCGTCCAAGCCTGCAAAGTCTGCAGTCAGTAGCAGCAAGGCCAAGAGTTCAGCCGGGTCCGCCAAGTCGAGCGAAAAGACTGCTGCACAGACCGCACATACGTCGAACAAGCCGTCCGCCGCCAAGAAAGCCTCTGAACGGACCCCAGCCAAACAAGCGGCTTCTCGACCGGAGGCTTCGAAACCGGCAACTACCAAATCTTCGAGGGCCCAAAAGGCTGCCTCCAAGCCGGCGGCGCCCAAGTCGTCAGTGGACAAGTCCGCCGCCTCTCCGCAGTCGGCATCCGTGCAATCCGTCGCTACTCAGTCGGGCAAGTCTGGATCGGCCTCTGCGTCTGCCGGCAAAGAGCGCCCAGCTTCGTCGACTCAGTCCTCCACATCCGGGGGATCATCGTCCTCGGCAAAGGCTCAGGACGATGCCACCAATGAACTCAAGCGCATCAATCCCTCTCCGGCCTTGGACGCCTTCGGCATGGCGGCGGGCCAGGATCTGATCTCCTTCTCCCTGGGTTCAGCCCGTGGTGAGGGATCAGACAAGGGCGGCAAGAATAACGAAGACGAGGGTCCTCACAGCCTGGAGATCAAGTCCACCCGGCAGGTCTCCGTGGCCCGTCCCCCCGAAAAGAAGAAGGCCGATGGGCAGCCCGACGACTTTCACAAGAGGGAGATGCAGGCTCAGGTCGAGGTGCCCGACCGCAGCGAGGACTCCCTGTCCATCGGCGTGGAGGCCATATTGGCTCGGCGTCGTCCGGCAGACAAGTCCTGAGGGACCAATCCGCGATCATTCTTTCACCACCAGCGTTAGCACTCAAGTTGGCAGAGTGCTAATTTCGCGCTACTATGACTTGTAGCGCAAAGGAATGCGTGGTGAGTGTTCGTCAGCCTCTCATCGACGTTCCGGCGTGGGTTCATTGGCTGTTCTCACAAGATGTAGGAGGTCCACAGTGTCGATTTCACTCACACCGTTGGAAGACAAGATCGTCATCAAGCAGGCTGAGGCGGAGACTAAGACCGCTTCCGGGCTGGTCATCCCCGATACCGCCAAGGAGAAGCCCCAGCAGGGCGAGGTGCTGGCGGCAGGCCCCGGCCGTCGTGATGACAAGGGCGAGCGCATCCCCATGGATGTCAAGGTTGGCGACAAGGTTCTGTACTCCAAGTACGGCGGCACCGAGGTCAACTACGGCGGCGAGGACTACCTGATCGTGTCCGCACGCGACGTTCTGGCCATCCTCAAGTAAAGAGGCGGTGATAGTGGCCCCTGGTCCTGCGCAAGGACCGGGGGCCATTCGCGTCTCGGGAGGACCGTGCAGCGGAACAGACACCGCAGGAGCATACGGCGGCCACTAGCATGGTGCCCATGTACTATCGTCATCGCGCCAGCATTGATTCCCTTCCCGGATACCGGCAGGGCAGCCCGGCACCAGCCGTTCCCGGGTTGACCAGCTACAAGATCTCCAGCAACGAGAACCCCTATCCGCCCCTGCCGGGCGTGGTTCAGACCGTCTCCGAACAGGCCTTGGGCCATCTGAACCGTTATCCGGATATGCGTGGCACCCGTCTGGTAGAGCGGCTGGCCCAGCTGCACGGGGTGGATCCCGCATGCATCCAGCTGGGATGCGGGTCCACTGAGGTCATTACCCAGCTGGTTGACCTGGTGGCCGGCCATGGCGACCAGGTGGTCTATCCCTGGCGCAGTTTCGAGGCCTATCCCATCATCGTCACCTCGGCTGGAGCCACAGGGGTGCCCGTGCCCTTGGATAAAGAGGGGCGGCATGACATCGATGCCATGATCGCCGCGGTCAACGACCACACCAGACTGGTCATCGTCAACAATCCCAACAATCCGACCGCGACCAACGTCGACCGCGACCAGGCCGAACGTCTGCTGCAGGCCCTGCCCGCCGACCTGCCGGTGCTCTTTGACGAGGCCTATATACAGTTCAATGACGACCCTGACCGCGCCGACGGATTGTCACTCATGCGCGAGCATCCCAATGTGATAGTGGCCCGGACCTTCTCCAAGGCCTACGGACTGGCGGGGCTGCGGATTGGATACGCCGTGGCTGCCGAGCCGATCATTGCCGGCATGAACAAGGTGGCCCTGCCCTTCGGCGTCTCCGATGTGGCCCAGACGGCGGCAATGGCCAGCCTGGACGCACAGGACCGCCTGGCCGAACGGGTCCAGGCACTCAAGCAGGAACGGGCCAGAATCCTGGCTGGTTTGCAAGAGCAGGGGTGGAACATCCCCCAACCCCGAGCCAACTACTACTGGCTGCCTCTGGGCCAGGCCTCCACGCAGGCTGATCAGCGTTTCCGCGATGCAGGCCTGTCGGTCAGAACCTTCCCTGGTGAGGGCATCCGCATCACCGTGGGGGAGAGGGAGGCCAATGACCGGGTCCTGGAGGTTTGCGCCGACCTGCGGCGACAGGGTCTGCCTCAGGGCCCAATCTCTGACTGACGGTCGCCATGGTGCGAGTGTAAAGGCAAATGCTTGCCGTCTCCGTCCTTGTATGGAATCTCACAGCGGAGGTGGTTTTGCTTCTGTGAACTTGTGTCGTCTTGGATAAACCTATATATTGTGGTTGGCTGGCCAAGTCAATCCAATATATAGTGTTTACCAAGGAGCAGCAGTCCCTATGTCTTCAGCAGATATGGATCGGCACGATCCTCCCGATGGTGCCTCCAGGCTGGTGTATTTCTCCAGCGTCTCCAACAACACCCACCGCTTTGTGCAGCGGCTGGGCGTGGAGGAGCCCATCCGCATCCCCCTCTACGAGCGGCGCCAGCCCATGCCCGTTATGGATGCGCCCTACCTTCTGCTGGTGCCCACCTATGGCGGTGGGTCAGCCAAGGGGGCCGTGCCCAAGCAGGTCATCCACTTCCTGAACAATCCAGTCAACCGCGGACTGATCCGCGGGGTCGTCACCTCGGGTAACCGGAATTTTGGCAGCGCCTATTGCGCGGCCGGCCCGTTGATAGCCCGCCGGTGCGGTGTTCCTGAGCTCTATCGTTTCGAGCTGCTGGGCACCTCGGAGGATGTTCAGGCGGTCAGAGCCATTTTGGCCGGAATGGGAGTGCAGCTCCAGCAGCAGTCGACTGATTCACGAAAGGCGGTTTTGTCATGAGCCAGCAGGAAAGCACCAAAGAGAGCACCAAGTCAGAGGCCGGTGTCTATGCCGACGACGAGATGATGCGCAAGTCCATCACCCCGCCCCAGTACCGTGTCACCCCTGAGGCCAGGATTCGTCCGGTCAACTGGAACAACATCACCGACGAGAAGGATCTGGAGGTCTGGAACCGCTTGGTCTCCAACTTCTGGCTGCCCGAAAAGGTGCCGCTGTCCAATGACATCCCATCCTGGAATACCCTGACCGATCATGAGCGTCAGACCACCGTCCGCGTCTTCACCGGATTGACCATGCTGGACACCACCCAGGCCACCATCGGCGAGCTGGTGCAGATCGATCACGCCCGCACCGAGCAGGAGCAGGCCATCTATACCAACATCGCCTTCATGCAGTCGGTCCACGCCCGGTCCTACTCCTCGGTCTTCTCCACCCTCTGCTCCAGTGAGGAGATCGACAAGGCCTACCGCTGGGCTGTAGCCAACGACGTCCTCCAGGAGCGCGTCCACACGGTCCTGCACGAGTACGTCAGCGAGGATCCCCTGAAGCGCAAGGTGGCCTCCACCATGCTCTCCTCCCTCATGCTCTACGCAGGCTTCTATCTGCCCCTCTACTTCTCCAGCCATGCCAAGCTGATGAACACGGCTGATATGATCCGGCTGATCCTGCGCGACAAGGCTATCCATGGCTATTACTCGGGCTACAAGTATCAGCGGGGTCTGGAGGAGAGGACCCAGGCCGACCAGGCCATGCTGGAGAAGTTCACCAACGATTTGCTGGACAAGCTCTACGATCTGGAGATGGTCTACTCCGGGCAGATATATGACGGCTTCCCCTTCGTCGATGATGTCTTCGCCTTCGTTCGCTACAATGCCAACAAGGCGCTGATGAACCTGGGCTATCCGGCCCGGTTCGCAGCCGACCAGACCGATGTCAGTTCGGAGATCCTGGCGGCCCTATCGCCATCGGCCAACGAGAACCATGATTTCTTCTCGGGTTCGGGCTCTTCCTACGTCATGGGGCACTCCGAGTCCACGGACGACGACGACTGGGACTTCTGAACGAATCGGAACCGGTGTGATATTGGGCACAGAAAACCCTAGATATGCTCACCGTTTCCGATATCAACAGCACATATAGTAGTTCAGGCTCGCGCTGGGCGGGTTCTGATCGGTCCGTCCTCAGGGCGGGCATCACCGTCAAGACAGGCTCTGGATGGCCTGATCAGGAGGAAGCATGGAGCAACAGCAGACCGCCGGAACTGATTCGGAGCTCAGTGCTCCCGAGTTCGCCGCCCAGGGTCAGCGCCTGGGGGCCGTGGTCTACTTCTCGTCGGCCTCGCGCAACACCGCCCGGTTCATTGCCAACTGCCATTTGGATGACGAGGGGATTGACGTCTTCCGTATCCCTCTGAGACCCAAGGATCCGCCGCTCAACATCCGGCAGCCCTACATCCTGATCGTTCCCACCTATGGGGGCGGATCAGCCAAGAAGGCGGTCATGCCGCAAATCAAGCGCTTTCTGAACGACCCGGCCAACCGGGCCGGGATTCGTGGGGTCATCGCCTCGGGCAACACCAACTTTGGGGAGGCCTTTTGCATGGCGGGGGACATCATCTCCCGCAAGTGCAATGTACCCTTCCTCTACTATTTCGAGCTCATGGGCACCAAGGAGGATCAGGAGAAGGTCCGCCGTGGGGTTGTGGATTTCTTCCGCAACCACCCCGAGTCCTGAGCCAATTTCATTACACGCACTATCACCGCAATACTCATGAAAGGACACCCGATGGGAGCAAACGAGGACACGTCCCTGGCCCTGGATAGGACCGCATCCGAGGATGAGGAGACCTTCGATCCGGCTCACGACTACCATGCCCTGAACGCCATGCTGAACCTGTACGACAAGGACGGCAGGATTCAGTTCGACAAGGACCACGAGGCCGAGCGCCAGTACATGGACCGGCACGTGCGGCCCAACACCATGACCTTCCCCTCCACGGCTGAGAGGATTGCCTACCTCCTGGATCACGAGTACTATGACCGGAAGGTTTTTGATCGTTACACACCGGAGTTTCTGGACAAGATCTATCAGCATGCAGCCGAGAGCGGCTTCGAATTCGAAACCTTCCTGGGGGCCTTCAAGTTCTACACCTCCTATGCGCTGAAGACCTTCGATGGCAAGCGCTACCTGGAGGACTTCCCCCAGCGCTGCGTGGCCGTGGCCCTGGAGCTGGCCGACGGGGACGAGCAGGCCGCCATGAAGTACACGGATGAGATCATCTCCGGCCGCTTCCAGCCCGCCACCCCCACCTTCCTGAATCTGGGCAAGGCCCAGCGCGGTGAGCCGGTCTCCTGCTTCCTGGTGCGCATCGAGGACAACATGGAGTCCATCTCCCGCGGCGTCAACGCCGCCCTGCAGCTGTCCAAGAGGGGCGGCGGCGTGGCCCTGCTGCTCAGCAACCTGCGCGAGATGGGTGCACCCATCAAGCACATCGAGAACCAGTCCAGCGGCGTGGTCCCGGTCATGAAGCTCCTGGAGGACTCCTTCTCCTATGCCAACCAGCTGGGTGCCCGCCAGGGTGCCGGCGCCGTCTACCTGTCGGCCCACCACCCCGACATCATGCGCTTCTTGGATACCAAGCGGGAGAACGCGGACGAGAAGATCCGCATCAAGTCCTTGGCCCTGGGCGTGGTCATCCCCGACATCACTTTCGAGCTGGCCAAGCGCAAGGAGCCCATGGCTCTCTTCTCGCCCTACGACGTGGAGCGGGTCTATGGCAAGCCCTTTGCTGACATCTCCATCACCGAGCACTACGAGGAGATGGTCAAGGACAAGCGGATTCACAAGAAGTACATTGACGCCCGTGACTTCTTCATGACCCTGGCCGAGATCCAGTTCGAGTCCGGCTACCCCTACATTCTCTTCGAGGACACGGTCAACAAGGCCAACCCCATCGACGGGCGAATCACCATGTCCAACCTCTGCTCGGAGATCCTGCAGGTCCAGGAGCCCAGCACCTACTCCGAGAACCTGGACTATGAGCATATCGGCCGCGACATCTCATGCAACCTGGGGTCCCTGAACATCGCCAAGGCCATGGACGGCGGCCTGGCTGACACGGTCGAAACCTCGGTGCGGGCACTGACCTCCGTCTCCGACCACACCAACATCGAGGCCGTCCCCTCCATCAAGCGGGGCAACGATGAGGGCCATGCCATCGGCCTGGGTCAGATGAACCTCCATGGCTTCCTGGCCCGCGAGGGCATCCACTACGGGTCCGAGGAGGGGCTGGACTTCACGGACATGTACTTCATGACCGTGGCCTACCACGCCTACAGGGCCTCCCATGCCCTGGCCGTGGAGCGGGGGAAGGCCTTCGCCTCCTTCGCCAAGTCCGACTACGCCAAGCCGGCAGGCCAGTGGAACTACTTCGACAAGTACACCGAGGGCAGCCGTTCCCTGGAGCCCAGGACCCAGCGGATCAAGGACCTCTTCGACCAGTACCAGGTCCACATCCCCACGGTTGAGGACTGGAAGGAGCTTCAGGCGGCCATCTTCAAGGACGGCATCTACAACCAGAACCTCCAGGCCGTTCCTCCGACCGGGTCCATCTCCTACATCAACCACTCCACCAGCTCCATCCACCCGATTGCCTCCAAGATCGAGATCCGCAAGGAGGGCAAGATCGGACGCGTCTACTACCCGGCTCCCTACATGACCAACGAGAACCTGGACTACTTCGAGGATGCCTACGAGATCGGCTGGAAGAAGATCGTGGACACCTACGCCGAGGCCACCCGGCATGTGGATCAGGGGCTCTCGCTGACCCTCTTCTTCCCTGACACGGCCACCACCCGCGACCTGAACAAGGCTCAGATCTACGCCTGGCGCAAGGGGATCAAGACCCTCTACTACATCAGAATCCGCCAGCAGGCGCTGGAGGGCACCGAGGTCGAGGGCTGCGTCAGCTGCATGCTCTAAGGCATCTGCCCTAGGCATATGCAATCCCAGGTCGGTGCCGTCTTTGAGGGCGGCGCCGGCCCTTTGGTATCCACATCCACAGGCCGGGTCCGTCCATGCGGTAGACTGACGGTCCTGTCGTGATCCGCGTCGCACTGTCGAACACTTATCCAACAAGGAGCAATCAACCATGGTCCCACCCATTTCCATTCCCCGGCAGCCGCTGAAGCTGATTGACCGGGTCTCCGCCATCAACTGGAACCGTCTGGAGGACGAGAAGGACCTTGAGGTCTGGGACCGTCTGACTGGCAACTTCTGGCTGCCCGAGAAAGTTCCCGTCAGCAATGACCTGCCCTCCTGGCAGGCCATGAGCGAGGAGGAGCACACCCTGACCATGCGGGTCTTCACCGGGCTGACCCTTCTGGACACCATCCAGGGGACTGTGGGCGCCGTCAGCCTGATTCCGGATGCGCTGACCCCCCATGAGGAGGCTGTTTACACCAATATCGCCTTCATGGAGTCGGTCCATGCCAAGTCCTACTCCTCCATCTTCTCCACCCTGGCTTCCACCCCTCAGATCGACGCTGCCTTCGAGTGGAGCGAACACAATGAGTTCCTCCAGCGCAAGGCCCAGATCGTTCTGGACTACTACGAGGGCGACAACCCCCTGAAGCGCAAGGTGGCCTCCACCCTGCTGGAGTCCTTCCTCTTCTACTCGGGCTTCTACCTGCCCATGTACTTCTCCAGCCATGCCAAGCTGACCAACACAGCCGATCTGATCCGCCTGATCATCCGTGACGAGGCCGTGCATGGCTACTACATCGGCTACAAGTACCAGAAGGGGCTGGCCAGGGTCTCCGACTCTGAGCGTCAGGCCATGAGCGACTACACCTACGAGCTCCTGGGCGACCTGTACGACAACGAGGTGGAATACACCGAGAGCCTGTACTCAGGGGTGGGCCTGGTGGAGGATGTCACCAAGTTCCTGCGTTACAACGGCAACAAGGCCCTGATGAACCTGGGCTATCCTGCCCTCTTCCCCTCGGACACCACCGATGTGAATCCTGCCATCATCGCCTCGTTGAGCCCCAACGCCGACGAGAATCACGACTTCTTCTCCGGCTCGGGCTCCTCCTACGTCATGGGCAAGGCCGTGGAGACGGACGACGACGACTGGGATTTCTGACCTGTCTGTCCTGCTCTGACGCGGAAGACACGACCTTGGAGCGGGACTTGCGGAAAACAGAAAAACATGTCATTATAGGCAAGTTGCCGTACGGAGCTCCGGTTCTAGTGCGACATGGCGGATTTCCCAAGCGGTCAAAGGGAGCTGACTGTAAATCAGCCGCGTAATGCTTCAGAGGTTCGAATCCTCTATCCGCCACGCCTCGGTAGCTCAGTGGCAGAGCACTTCCTTGGTAAGGAAGAGGTCGTGAGTCCGATTCTCACCCGAGGCTCTCTGGCGGGGTAGCTCAGCTGGCTAGAGCGTACGACTCATAATCGTAAGGTCAAGAGTTCGAGTCTCTTCCTCGCTACTGTGGCCGACATACGTCGGTCGTGCAACGACTATAGAGGTGAACCATGGCAAAAGCCGCAGATATCCGTCCTGGCATTACGCTGGCGTGCACCGTGTGCAAGGAGCGTAATTACATTACGACCAAGAACCGTCGTAACACTCCTGACCGTCTGGAGCTCAAGAAGTTCTGCCCCCGTTGCGGCAAGCATACCCTGCACCGGGAGACCCGCTGAGTTCTTCCCGTCTTTTGGCTTCATCAGAACCCGACCATTTGGCCGGGTTCTTTTTTATACACGGGTTCTTCTTTATGCAAATCTGCCTATATGCCTACTCCGCATTATCTGAAGATACTGCTGGGAGCAGAACGGGTTTGGTGATGTAGGGGACTCAGCCTTAGAGAGTGCCCTGGTAGGCGGTCGCAAATGCTTGATCCAGATCGGCGATCAGGTCGTCCGGGTTCTCCAGGCCTACGGAGATTCGAATCAGGTCGTCGCCCACACCGGCGCTGAGGCGGTAGGGTTCTGGAACCTCCCTGTGGGTGATCCTGGCCGGGTCCACAATCAGGGTGCGACAGTCGCCGATGTTAGGCATGTAGCTCATGAGATGCACCGAGTCCACAATGCGCTTGACCTGCTCGTAGCCTCCCTGGACTTTGAAAGACAGGATCGTGCCGACGCCCTTGGGCAGCAAGGTTGATGCCAGATGGTCTTGCTGGTCCGTATCGCCCTGGTGCCGACCCTCGGGAATGCCCGAATAGTTGACCTGCTCCACCTGGGGAATGGTCAGCAGGTGGCGGGCCAGAATTGTCGCCGTCTTCACCTCGGTGGCGACCCGCTGGGCCAGGGTCTCAAGGCCGGTCAGCTGCAGGTAGGCGGTGAAGGGGCTCATGACCGCTCCGAAGGTGTGCAGGTACTTGGTATGGACCCTGCGGAGAAAGGCCATCTTGCCGAAGGCATCCAGAAAGCTGACCATGGACCCGTGCCGCTCGTCGCTGATGATCAGTTCGGGCTGGCTCATCTGTGGGAAGCGGCCGTTGCCCCAGTCGAACCGTCCTGCGTCCACGATGACCCCGCCCAGAGAGTTGCCATGGCCGCTGATCCCCTTGGTGGTCGAATGGACGACGATGTCGGCACCGAAGTCGATCGGGTTGAGCAGGTAGGGCGTGGGCACCGTATTGTCGATGATTAGGGCCAGCCCATGCCGATGGGCCAGGTCGGCAAGGCTGGGGATGTCAGCTATGGCCGTGGACGGATTGGCCACGGATTCGGCGAAGATGGCCCTGGTGTTGTCCTGGATCAGGGATTCCACGGCATCAAGGTCGTTAATGTCATCCACGAAATCCGTTTCGATGCCGAAGTTGGGGAAGAAGGTCTTCATGGCATCCACCGAGGTTCCGTAAAGATCGACCGGGGAAATTAGTCTCCCGCCGCCCTCGGCGGCACACATGAGGGCTGACGATACAGCGGCCATCCCCGAGGCCATGGCCACGGCCCCCTTTCCCCCCTCCAGGCTGGACAGGCGGTCCTCCAGGACCTTGACCGTGGGGTTGGCTAGGCGTGAGTAAGAGAACCCTTGTATCTCGCCGGCGGCCAGGGCGTCTCCTCGGTCGGCGGTGACCATGTCAAAGGCGGCCGACTGGTAGATGGGGACGCTGGCCGCGCCTCCGCCCTGGCTTTGACAGTCATAGCCGTCATGGACGGCTTTTGTTGCAAATCCTTTGCTCATGTGGGTGTCTTCCTCTGCTTATGTCCGGTCGTGAATCCTTCGCTAGCCCACCATCGAATCTTCTTTCAGGGTCTCGGGCAAGGCTCCGCTCATAGGTGTTCCTTATTGCCCGCTATCGGGAGGTTCCCTTGCCCAGGTATGCCTGGCGAACACGTTCATCATTCAAGAGCTGTCGGGCGGGCCCCTCCAGACGGATTAGGCCGTTCTGCAACACGTACCCGTAGTCGGCGATGGACAGGGCCAGCTCGGCCTGCTGCTCGACCAGAAGGATGGAGATGCCCAGCTGGTCCCGAAGGGAGGCGATCTGCTCAAGCACCTGGTCGACCAGCTTGGGGGAGAGACCCATGGTCGGCTCGTCCATGCATATCAACCGGGGATGGCTCATCAGGGCCCTGCCGAAGGCCAGCATCTGCTGCTCGCCTCCTGAAAGGGTGCCGGCCTGCTGCCCACGACGTTCGGCCAGGCGGGGGAAGCGCTCATATATAGCTTCCAGATCCTCCTCAATCTGACTGCGTTCCCTTTGGGTGTAGGCACCCATGCGCAGGTTCTCTTCCACGCTCATGGCGGCGAAGACCCTTCTCGCTTCAGGCACCGAGGCGATTCCGGAACGGACCCGATCCCTGGTGGGGGTATGGGTGATTTCCCGTCCATCCAAACGGATGGTTCCCTCCTTTGGAGCCAGCAGACCCAGGATGGTCTTCATGGTTGTGGACTTGCCCGAAGCATTCCCGCCCAGAAGGGAGACGATGCCGCCTTGGGGAACGCGAAGACTGACATGGTCCAGGGCCTTGACCGGGCCATAGCTCACATCCACGGCATCCAGGGAAAGCAAGGTTCGGTCCCCCTCGGCAGTTGGCTTCCCCCTATCGTCATCCGACGACTCAGCTTTGGTTTTTAGCTTGGTTCTTGTGCTGTCGGGATCCTGGCCATCGATCGGTTCTACAACGGTGGCCGGAGCCAAGGCGTTCTGCCGGGCCAGAACATCTGCCTGCCCGTTCATGGGGGCATTGTTGCGGGGTCTGCGGTCGCCCAGGTATGCGGTGATGACGCGGGGATCGGCACTGACCTGCCTGGGAGGTCCGGAGGCGATGATCCTGCCGCCGTCCATGGCGATGACCTGATCGCACAGTGCTTCGATCAGGTCGATCTTATGCTCGACCAGGAGCATGGTCTGCCCTTGGGCCTTGAGCTCCAGAAGCTGTTGCAGCACTTCGGCGGTCTCCGATTGGTTCATTCCTGCCGCGGGTTCGTCCAAAACCAGGATGTCGGGGGAGCTGACGTGGGCTCTGGCTATCTCGGTGCGTCGCCGGTTGGCGTAGGAGAGTGTGTAGGCGGCCTGGGTGCGATGTTCCTCCAGGCGCTCGCTGAATCTGTCAATTTCGGACTGGACGGCCTTGCGCTCGACGACCGCCTCCCTCCGGCAGGCGGGACCGGGCACCAGCGTCAGCCAGGTCTGCGTCAGCAGGGGGATCCATCGCAGGATGGGCCACCGCTCTAGGCGGCGAAAGGGTCTGTGGGCTTCCAGGCGTCTATGGAACCCTACAGCCACATTCTCCTCAACGCTCATGGTCGGAAAGACCCTGCCGTTCTGGAAGGTGCGGGACGCCCCCTGCTCGGCCATGTCCGTAGCGGGCAGGCCGGTCACGGTGCGTCCCTTAAGGCTGATCTGGCCAGAGTCGGGCTTGAGAAAGCCGCAGATCAGGTTGATGGTCGTGGACTTGCCTGATCCGTTGGGGCCGATAATGCCTATCACCTGGCCGGATGCCAGATCCATGTTCACGTCGGCCACTGCCTGCAGTCCCTGGAAGCTCTTGCTCAGATTGCGCACGCTGAGCAGGGGCTGATCAGCATTGTCGCGTACAGGTTCGGGATTATGCCGGCTGCCCGTCATCATGCCCTCCTTTTGGTTGAGAACAGACCCTGTGGTCTGCAGATGATGAAGATGATCAGGACGAGTCCGTAGGCCATGATTCTCACCTCGGGCAGGATGCGCAGCAGTTCAGGGGCCCCTACCAGGATCAGGGAGCCGATCACAGCTCCGGTCGGGGACTTCATACCACCCAGGACGATGATGGTCAGAATCAGGGTCGACATGGTCGGGTTGAAGAGGGTCGGGTCGATATAGGTGTACTGATGCGCCAGCAGAGCACCAGCGATACCCGCCGATCCGCATGCCAGGGCGTAGGCCAGCGCCTTGTAGGCCCCTGTCCTGATCCCTAGGGACCAGGCCGCTTGTCCGTCCTCGCCGATGGCTTCGAAGACGTGGCCCAGATGTGAGGACCTGATCCGAGAGATCACTGCGAGGACTAGTAGAAGAACGATCAGGTCCAGTAGGTACTGCATCTGCTGGGTGTAGAGCGGCTTGCCCAGGAATGTTGGCAGCGGAATGCCCTGCAGACCTAGCGAGCCCCTGGTCAGAGGTTCCCAGATGCGGATGATGGCGACCATGACTGCTCCCACCCCTATGGTGGCGATAGCCACATAGTGGCCACTGAGCTTCCATACAGGGAATGTCAGCAGGGATGCGGCCAAGGCGGCGATGACGGCCGCGCCCAGCAGGGAGAGCGTGAAAGGCCAATGCAGACGCATGGTCAACAGAGCCGAGGCGTAGGCTCCCACGGCCACAGGTCCCGCCAAGCCCAGGATGGTCTGCCCGGCCGAGCCCGAGATCAGCGTCAGGCCCACTGCGGCAATGGCGTATATGGCAACCTGGGTTCCGATGCCGGCCAGATGGTCGGAGAAAATGAATGGGGTGGCCAGAGCGGCTGCTGCAAGGCCGAGGTTGGCCCAAAGTGGCAGTCGAATGGGTCTGGCGGCTTCCGGGAGGGTTCCGGTCATGGGCTCCTTGCCCATGTCTGCCTTGCGGCTTAGGAATCCTGAAGGCTTGAGGATCAGAACCAGCAGGAGGGTGCCGAAGGTGATTAGGTCATGTACACCATCGCCGAAGAGTCCTACGCCGACGGCCTCGGCCAAACCCAGCACCAGGCCGCCAATAATGGCTCCGGGGATGGAGCCCAGTCCGCCGATGGCTGCAGCCACGAAAGCCGTCATGCCGATGGCGTTGCCGTCCATGGGGTTGATGTTCGTCTTGAACAGACCGATGAAAATTCCGGCGATACCAGCCAGGACCGAGCCGATAACGAAGGCTATGGTGCGAATGGAGGTGACAGGTACTCCCATCTGCAATGCGGCCTGGGAATCCTGGGAGGTGGCCCTGATGGCCTGCCCGGTCCTACCGTAGGTCAGGAAGGCCCAGAGCGCAGCCATGCTGGCCAAGGCGACCAGACCCATGACCAGGTCGGATGTGCCGAAGCTGATGCCCAGCGCATGCAGGTTGTGGGTGGGCAACAGCTGGGGGAAGGGCCTGGTCTGAGAGCCAAAGATCAGCTGCATCCCGTTATCCAGGACCTGTCCTAGACCCACTGTGCCCAGAAGGGCGGCGATTGGTTGCCGACCCTCCAGGGGAGTGATGACCAGGAGGTTGGTGATCAGGCCGACCAGGCCCGTGACCAGGACGACGGCCAGGATGGTGGGAACGAGTCCCCAGCCTAGGGAGGAGCCTACCCACCAGGCCGTCATCATCCCGACCGCTACCAGGGATCCTTGTGCGAAGTTGGCCACATTGGTCACTCCGAAGACCAGGGACATACCCACGGCGGCCAGAGCGTAAACGCCGCCGTGGATGAGTCCGGAAAAGAGCGTCTCGACCATGATCGCAGCTCACTCCTCGATCTGTTTGAATTTGCCCTGATCGACCTGGAGGAGGATGGGCTTGATCGTATCCGCCCGGCGGGTCTTGGTGTTGAACCGGAAAGTCCCTCCCTGGCCTTGGTAGAGCGGGAAGTCCTTGACCTTGCTTAGGGCCTCCTGGATGCCCTCCCTGGTGGGGCTGGTCTTCTCGCCCGCGTAGGCCAGGTTCTTGATGGCCTGGTAGGCAGTGATTTCGAAGTTGCCGGGGACAGTGTGATACCGGTCCTCAAAGCTCTTGACGAAGGCTTTGGCTTTCGCATCCTTGGTGCCTGTTGCCGAAAAGACGCCGGTAATGATAGCCCCTTGGGCGTTCGCTCCGGTCAGGGAGAGGAACTCCTTGGTCTCCTGACCGCCAAAGAAGGGTCCCTTATAGTCCAGTTTGTCCCGCAGGGTGTTGGCGATCAGCGCCCCATCTGGCCCGTAGCCGATGTCCACCACGGCCTCGGGGGCGGCATTCTTGGCCGGGATCAGTATTGGAGTCAGGTCCGTGGAATCGGGCAGATAGGAGGACTGGTAGACGATCTGCACCCCGAGCCGTTCCGCAGCCTCCTTGAAGTACTGGAAGGATTCCTTCCCCCAGTCGTTTTCTATATAGACGACGGAGATCTTCTCGGCTCGCTTGGACACCGCCTCAGCGTTGACTTCCTGGTAAGTTTTCTGCGATATTTGAGGTGTCCATACATGATCACCCGAATTCGTGAAGGTCGGCGAGGAGTTGTTGAAGCCGTAATGGACCAGCCCGGCCTGTTGGAAAATAGGCGATGCGGCTGAAGAGGCCGGCGAGGAGTAGTCGCCCACAACGGCGATGACTGATTTATCGGAGGCGATCTTTGGGGCGACGGCGGCATCCTGTTTGGCATCTGATTGGGTGTCGTAATAGTCGATGTCCAGGCGCTTGCCCTGTATTCCGCCCTTCCTGTTGACCTGGTCCTTGGCCAGGTCGAAGCCCTGCTGGAACATCTTTCCGTACTCGGCGTAGAGACCGGTCTTAGGGTAGATGGCAGCGATGGTCACATGGTCTGACGATCCTGCGGAGGAGCCCTTGTCGCCTCCCAATCCGCAGGCCGACAGCGCTCCGGCCATGGCCATGGTGGTCATGAGGGCAACCATTGCCCTGATGGTGCCACGATGCTGCCGGTGCTGCTTTGATGTGATGACCATGATGTCTCCCTTGGAGTTTGACGGTTGATGTCGGTGGGTTGTTTGTGGTTTCAGACTTGCTTGGGGGCCCGGGTTCCGCTCAGAAGGCGCAGGGCCTCCTCGTCGGCGGGCGTCGGGATGGTGCATGAGGGCGCCAGGAGGAAGGGACGGCCTTGACGGGCCTGGATGGTCTGATCCAATTCCTGGCGGATCTGATCCACGTCGCTGCCCGGATTGAAGAGTTCGAAGTCGGCTCCTCCCACGGGTACCGCTGGAAAATCGGTGCTGATTTCAGGATTGCCTGGGCGGAACTGGTCCCAGTGGAGAAAATCGGGATTCAGGTCGGTGAATTCTTCGGGATGGGCATCTTCCCGGCAGGTATGCACCAGGACCAGGGCTTCCGGATTGGCCTGTCTGACCGCTTGGATCACGATCCGGTCATAGGGCTTGGCCCATTCCTCCAGTTGCGCCTGGTTGAAGTAGCCATGGCTGGCCAGACCCGTCTCGGCGAAGAAGATGCCGTCCAGACCAGCCCCGCCCTGCTCCTTGGGGCTGACCAGCAGAGCTGCGTAGTCGGCAAGGGTCCGGGCGATCTTGTCCAGCGCTGACTTGGCCGCCTCGGGCTGGTCGAAGATCAGCGTCTGTCTGTTCAGGCCCCTGTCATTCTCCTGCGCGGAGCCCTGCCCGTCGGGATAGAGGGGGAGATCGGCCAACTGAAGGAGGACTGAGAGCGGGGAGAAGACCGTGTCGATGACTGCTCGGTCCTCAAGGCCGTCTCGGATGCCTCTGGCAGCTTGGATCTGCTCTTGGAGCACCTTGTTGGTTTCGGGGTCGCGATAGTCGATGCGGGCGATATCCCCTGCCTCCTGGATGGCCGTGCGGACGGTGCGCGGGATCAGCCAATCATAGTGATCCTTGTCGTAGACTGCGTCCCAGACCTCGGCGTAGTAGATGGCCCTCGGGTTGATCTTGACCCAGTCCCAATCCCACTTGCGAACGAAGTCCAAGGTGGCTGCAGCAAAATTCTCAGCACCGTACTCGTGTCCGATGTGGTGCTGCCAGGCAGAGGTCAGCCAGGGGCGGCTTGTCTGGCCCTGGGCTATCTGGTGGAACTGGGTTCTTCTGTCTTCTGTCATTGCATGCTCATTTCCTGGTATGTGTTCTATGAACGCCCGGTCAGGTGTCCAGGTAGTTCCGGTGCCCTTCGTCCGGAAACAGGGCTTTGGAGATTCCCCTTCCCAAAGCTCTTGTCACATAAAACCCCCAGGAAGCAGGCCCGTCAACGACCTGGCATATAGGTAATATCTATCGCCGCTAATCGTCCCCTGACCCTGCACGGGTCTTGCGAAAGCTATAGGAAAAGCTGATAGGGGGTCAGACAGGACTTCGCAGTCACCTTGATGCCCTTGCTTTGCTATCTGAGTATGACCGATTGATGATCGCCAAGGGCGACAGGGGGCATCTCAGGTCTGTCATGGCTCCTGCTCGGGAGAGGCCCTCATAAGGGGACGATGATACAGTGAATTGCATGTCTGACGTATCCTCCAGAGACACCATTCCGACCTTTGCCGATATCACCACTGTGGGTGTGGGCGGGAGCATGGCCGCCTTCGTTCAGCCCCAAAGCCGTGTGGGCATGATCGAGGCTGTGGAGGACGCGGATTCCAAGGGGCTGCCCCTCTGCCTGATCGGCGGGGGATCCAACCTGCTGGCCTCCGACCAGGATTTTTTCGGTGTGGTTGTGCGTGACACCCGTCAGGACATCAGCGTGCCCGACGAGGTGGCTCCGCCTGAAGGTGGTGCTCCCGTCGTCCACATCAACGCAACGGCTGGGACCAACTGGGATGATCTGGTCTCCTACTGCGTGCGCATGCACCTGATCGGGGTAGAAGGCCTATCCGGCATCCCCGGGACTGTCGGGGCCTCGGTGGTCCAGAACATCGGCGCATACGGCCAGGAGGTCGGCCGCCTGGTCGACTCGGTCGAGGTCTGGGACCGCCAGGACAAGGTCACTGCCTATCTGCGGGCCTCTGATCTGGATTTCGGATACAGGACCTCCCTGCTCAAGCAGACCATGTATCAGGCGCCGGCTGTGCCCGACGCACGGTTCTTCCCCACGCCGCGCTACGTGGTCCTTTCGGTCACCCTGGTCCTGCGACATGGGTCCGCCGCTCAGGTGGGTTCCGCCCAGCTGGCTAAGGCCTTGGGTGTGGAGGTCGGGGCAACCCTTCCCTTGGAGCGGATCCGCCGGGCGGTTCTGACCGTCAGAGCAGGCAAGGGGATGCTGGAGGATCCCTACCGGTACCTGACCGATTGGATGGGATCCTGCCGTCGAACCTCCGACCTGGAAGAAGCTCTGGAGGCAGTCCAGGATGACCTTCACGGCCCCAGGGGCGAGCGGGTGCTGCTTGATCGTCACAGCTGCGGAAGTTTCTTCACCAATCCGATCATCAGCCCTGAGGCCGCGGATGCCCTACCGGCGGATGCCCCACGCTATCCTGTCGAAGACTCGGCGTTGGTCAAGACCTCAGCGGCTTGGCTGATCGATCATTCAGGCTTCCACAAGGGATTCGCCCTGGAGGAGGCGTCGGCTGCCGCCCTGTCCGACGTGCACACACTGGCTTTGACCAACCGCGGAGGTGCCGGGTCCGATGACATGGTGGCCCTGGCTCGTGCCATCCAGAAAGGCGTGGATTCCACCTTCGGCATCCGCCTGATTCCCGAGCCCGTTACCCCAGGCATCGACCTGGCTTGGTAGCTCCTGCTTTCACCTGATGAGCGTATTTCGGTTTTGTACGGCACCATATCCTATGATTACTGGCCGGAGTGGGACTCGTGAGTCGGGAGCAAGATGGAGTTATTCAGGAAGAAATCGGTTGAACAGACCCTGGCAGAGACCGGGGAGGAGGGCAGGTCCCTCAAGCGGACGCTGACCACCTGGGACCTGGCCATCATGGCCGTCGCAGTGGCCGTGGGCGCCGGCATCTTCTCGGTGGGAGCCCAGGCAGCGGCCTTCCATGCGGGTCCGGCCGTCATTATCTCCTTCGTCATCGCAGGCATCGTCTGTGCGGCGGCCGTCATGTGCTACGCGGAGTTCGCCTCCATGATCCCGGTTTCAGGTTCGGCCTACACCTTCACCTACAACACCATGGGCGAACTGGTGGCCTGGATCATCGGATGGGACCTGATTCTTGAGATGCTCATGGCCGCGTCGGTGATCTCCAAGTACTGGGGTGTCTACCTGAACGACTTCATCCACCTGATGGGCGGCACTTCCTTCAGCTCCAGCTTCCATGTAGGCGGCCTGGATGTGGACTTGGCCCCGTTGGCGGTCGTCACCCTCTTCACGGTCCTTCTGGTCCTGGGCACCAAGCTTTCAGCCCGGTTCGACGGTGCCCTGACCGTCCTCAAGATCGGTATTGTGGTCTTCGTCATCGTGGTGGGCTTCTTCTACGTCAAATTGGACAACTACCGGCCCTTCATCCCGCCCTCTGAGCCTGCTTCTGCCGTTCCGGGTGCCAGCGTGCCAGGGATCATGGGCCAGCCCCTTTGGCAGTGGGTTTCAGGCATGCAGCCCACCATCTACGGTATCCCCGGCATCCTCTCAGGCGCGGCCCTGGTCTTCTTCGCTTTCGTAGGTTTCGATATCGTCGCCACCACCTCCGAGGAGGCCAAGGAGCCCCACAAGACCATTCCCCGCGGAATCGGCCTGGGTATGCTGATCGTCATCACCCTGTACATCCTGGTCGCCATCGTCACCACCGGCATGGTCTCCTACAAGGATCTTGCCAAGGCCAAGAACCCCTCACTGGCCACCGGTTTCGAGATGGTGGGGGCTCCCTGGGCTGCCAAGATCATCTCCTTCGGCATCGTGGTGGGGCTGACCACCGTGGTCATGGTGCTCTTGCTGGGGCTGACCCGCATTGTCTTCGCCATGAGCCGCGACGGGCTTCTTCCGCGTGCCTTGTCCCGCACCGGCCGCCATGGCACGCCGGCCCGCATTCAGATCCTGGGTGGCATCGTGGTTGCCGTGGTGGCATCCTGCTTCCCCATAGACGTCTTGTCCGACATGGTCAACATCGGCACGCTCTCGGCCTTCCTGCTGGTGGCCATCTCCCTGCCCATCATGCGCAAGCGCCGGCCTGACCTGCCCCGGTCCTTCAAGATGCCCGGCAACCCTTGGGTGCCCATTCTGATCGCCCTGGCCTGCCTCTGGCTCATGCTCAACCTGACCGTGCTGACCTGGATTCGATTCGTGGTCTGGCTGGCTGCAGGCCTGGCCATTTACTTCGGCTATTCCTACCGGCACTCCCTGCTCGGTCGTCATCAGCTCAGTGGGAAGATATCCAAGGCCACCCAGGCGGGTCTGGACTGACCTGGAGCGTCGGCGCTGCAGTGTAGAGTGAATATTCGCATACTCAGGAGGTAACCCATGACCTACGTCATCGCTCAGCCCTGTGTGGACGTCAAGGACAAGGCCTGCGTGGACGAATGCCCGGTGGACTGCATCTACGAGGGCGTCCGTTCCCTCTACATCAACCCCAACGAGTGCGTGGACTGCGGCGCCTGCGAGCCGGTCTGCCCGGTGGAGGCTATCTTCTACGAGGATGATCTGCCCGAGGAGTGGACCTGGTACAAGGATGCGGCGACTGATTTCTTCGCCCAGGTGGGGGATGCCGGCGGCGCTGCTGCGGTCGGCCCTTACGATCATGATCCGGAGGGTGTGGCAGCCCTGCCCCCAAACAAGTAGTCGATTCAGGCTGACGAGCCGCGGATGGGAGCCATCCCTCCGCGGCTTATTTATACGAGAAAGGCTGACCATGGGTTTTCACTCCTTCGAATCCCCCTACGACTGGTCGAGGATTGACTCCTATCGGTGGCGTGCTGAGCAATGCCCCGGCGGTCTGGTCGATCTGTCGGTGGGTTCGCCGGTGGACCCTGTACCCAGGTCGGTCAGGGATGCTTTGGCTGCCGCTTCGGATGATGGTCAGGCACGAGGTTATCCCAAAACTGCCGGTGATGGATCTCTGAGGCAGGCCGCGGCCGACTGGTTCCGTCGTCGCCGCGGGGTAGATCTGAATGCTCTTGGCGCGGATCTGGTGCCCACGGTCGGATCCAAGGAGGCGGTGGCGCTCATGGCTTCCCTTCTGCATCTGGGACCGGGGGACCGGGTGGTGCAGCCGACGGTATCCTATCCCACCTATGCCATCGGAACCCAGCTGGCTGGGGCCAAGGTGACGACCGTGGACGATCCGACTGATACGGATTCATGGGTGAATCTGCTCGGCGTGCGAGCAATATGGATCAATTCGCCAGGAAACCCCAGTGGGCGGATCATGGACCGAGCCGGGCTGGCGAAGATTGTACGGGCGGCCCGTTCGATAGGTGCCACGGTCCTAAGTGACGAGTGCTACGCCCTCCTGGATTGGTCAGAATCCGCCCGGGTCGGGCAGGATGTGCAAATCACCGCCTCGCCCTGCATCCTGGAGCCCCAAGTCTGTGGCGGCGATGCCAGTGGGATACTCTGCCTGTACTCAATGAGCAAGCAGTCCAACATGGCCGGATACAGGGCAGCTTTGGTGGCGGGAGATGCTCATCTGGTAGAGGCCATGACCGCCTACCGCAAGCAGATGGGGCTGATTGTGCCAGGTCCGGTGCAACGGGCCATGCGGGCCGCCTTGGAGGATGGCGATGCTGTGATGACCCAGCGCGAAGTCTATGCCCGTCGCCTGCATGCCTTGGCTGAAGGTCTCAGATCTTACGGATATGATGCCGTCATGCCGCAGGGCGGCCTATATATCTGGGCACAAGCCCGCTCGGGCGACTGTTGGGCCGATATGGCAGACCTATCCCGTCTGGGTATTCTGGCCAGTCCCGGGGAGTTCTACGGGGATGGCCACTATCTGCGATTTTCGTCAACCATCACTGACGAGCAGCTGGAGCTGGCCTTGGGGCGTCTGCGGAGCGCCGCTTAGAGGCCCATGCTGACCGAGCCCTTGCCATAGCGGCTCCTGATGGAGTCCATGGTGGCCTCTGCCTGATCCAGGCGCTGGGCCTCGCTGCCGGTGCGGCGTTTGCTCTCGTGGATGATGTCATCCAAGGATGGCTGGATGGGAGTGTCTTCCACCCGGCTCAGACCGGATGCGCTGACACCGGCCAGGCGGATCAGCCTGGGCAGGGGCGTGTCCATGGGCACACCATCGGGCAGCCCCAGCATGGCCTTGAGCAGACCGACTGCTTGCGGATAGATGCGGTTGGCTGAGTTGACCGGGGTCTCCAGGGTGTGGGCCTTGGTCATATAGCGCAGGTCATCGAAGCGTAGTTTGACGGTGATGGTTCGGGCGATCAGGTCGTGCGATCGCAGTCCGGTCGCCACTTCGTTGCTGCAGACGCGCAGGAGGTCGCAGACCTGCTTCATGCTGGTGGTATCGTGCAGAAAGGTGCGTTCCGCGCCTAGGGACTTCTCTGGCGCTCGCGGCTGGACAGGATCGTCGTCCAGACCGTGGGAGGCCTGTGCCAGCTTCCTGGCTGTAAGGTTCGAACCTGTGGCCCGAGTCAGATCCCGCTCGCTCATGGTAGCCAGGTCGGCCACGTCCTTGATGGCCCAGGCGTTGAGCCGCTTCTCCAGGGCCGGTCCGATGCCGGGGATGCCGCGCAGGGGCATCAGCTGGACGAACTCGGCCTGTCGGGCCTTGGGAATCAGCAGCATGCCGTCGGGCTTGGCGTTGGTGGAGGCCATCTTGGCTACCAGTTTGTTGGTGGCGATGCCCACCGAGCAGGTCACGTGGAATTGGCGGGCTACGCTGGCTCGAATCCACCGGGCTATGGCCGTAGGCATGCCCCAGCGCATGAGTGCCCCGGACACGTCCATGTAGCACTCGTCTACTGAGACTTGCTCGATCTGATCAGTAATTCGTGAGAAAACCGTATCAAATATCCTTCGTGAGATATTCCGGTAATAGGTCATGTCGACCGGGAGGAAGACCCCTTGAGGGCACAGTCGTTCGGCACGTGCCAGAGGCATGGCCGAGTTGATGCCGAAAGCCCGGGCTTCATAGCTGGCCGCAGAGACCACCGAACGCCGTCCGGTGCCGATGATGACCGGCCGGCCCTGCAATTGAGGGTGTCGGGCGACTTCGCAGGAGGCGTAGAAGGCATCCATGTCAATGTGCAGCACCGTGCAGCCGGTCTCGTCATGTCCCCAGTCTTTCTTGGCGGCTGCAAGCCTTGGTGCGGTACTCATGGCTCCATGATAGAAGGGGGTCCCAGAGGAACATGCAATAAATTATTCTCAGTCGTAAATTCTTGGAAAATAATTACATTTATGGTTTTTATCCATGAAAATGAACGAATCCGCCCTGTGCTGCATTGCACCCCTGTCGCACCGGCGAGTCAGGTCGGTCTATCATGGTATTCTATTGTTTTGTTCTCGAGACTTTGGGACTAGGGTCCTGAATCGGGAGCCTGCATGGAGACGTGCCTGAGTGGCCGAAAGGGGCACCCTGCTAAGGTGTTGACTGCGCAAGCGGTCCAGGAGTTCGAATCTCCTCGTCTCCGCCTGATGACCGGTGATCGCTGATCTTGCACGATCGCCGGTCTTATTCATTACTGGCGTTCATTGCCAAAGGTGCTTATTCCCATATCCTTTGTGGAGCTCGGGCCTGGAAGGTCACGGTCTACATGGCGGAAGAGCGACGGCGTGCGGCATGAGCCTGTCCGGCGGGTAAGGCTGCAACCGAGCAATGGTTGCATGGCCCTCCCGACAGTCATGAGGCAGACGAAGCCTGGTCCCCGGACAGGGGGATCAGCCTGCGGCCTTCGCCCAATGCGTTCGGCTGGACCCGGCCTTGCAGAAGGTCGTCCAGCCTACTATGGAAGGCTGGCACTGCGGCGGGCTCCAGGTCGTAGGTCAGCTGGACCCGATCCGTGAAGTCCTCGGTCTCCACCTGTCCCCCGGAGGTGCGGATCAGACGGCGCAGGGGATCGTACTCCGGATAATCCACGGTGATCGTGAATCGCTGGGTCGGGAGCACACGTGCCTGCTTTGCCGCCTTGAGTGCCAGGGAGGCTGCTGAGGAGTAGGCCCGGATCAACCCCCCTGACCCGAGAAGGATCCCTCCGAAGTAACGGGTCACCGTCAGGACACAGTCCGTCACCCCCTGCCGACGCATGACCTCAAGTATGGGCTTACCGGCCGTCCCGGAGGGCTCTCCGTCATCGCTCATGCGCTCGCTGGTGCTGCCCTCCGGTCCCCAGATCGCGCAGTGGCAGACGTGCCGGGCCTTGGGGTGCTGCACACGGACCTCTTGGACGAAGGCCATGGCTGCCTCCTGATCCTCCACATGGCAGGCCTGGCCGATGAACTCGGACTTCCGCTCAGTCAGAGAGCCCGTAGCCGGTTTCTGCGGCGTATCCAGTATGGTGAGCAATCGGCTTGCCTCCTATGCTTATCGTCTCCTCGGTTCTTGCATTATCTCCATGCTAAAGGGGATCTCGGGCCGGGTCTTATATCAAGGAGGCGACCTAAGCTGACCGCATGACCAATCCCCAGGACCAATCGGAAACCGAATCCCCATCACCCGGCAAGCCCCATGAGGCTCTGACCGTTTTTTATGAAAGGCTCAGGCACTCCACAGATACGGCCGAGCTGCACGAATTCGCCCGTAGCCCCCTGCCCGACAGGTCCGACCAGGCCGCCTTCTCACGCTTCACGGCACTGCTGGAGGCGGTGGCTGGCAATGAGCACACGCCGGTGGAGGACAGGGTCTACCTGGCGCAGACCATGCCCTTCCCCAACATTCTGGTCAAGCTCTCCCAGGATTCCAGCGCAGACGTCCGCCGGGCGGTGGCTGCCAACAAAAATGACAAGAACTGGCTGGCCGGTCTGCTCACCAAGGACCAGGACGCCGGAGTCAGGGCTGCTGCGCTGACCAATCCCATGACCTCCTGGAAGATGCGTCTGGAGGGTGCCCAGGATGAGCGCACCGATGCCGATACCCTGGACTTTCTGGGGGCCCTGGGCACTCGCGACGAGCAGAATGCCCCCCTTGTGCTGGCCGCCATGGTCCGCCGGGCGGTGGCCCTGAATCCCAACACCGGGCAGGCGACCCTTGAGGCTCTGCGCAAGGACCCTGATGGGCAGGTGGCACGGGCAGCCGCCTCGCGCTGAAACTTAGGGCGACGCGAATTTTGACGAACGGCACTCAGGCGTTACAATAATGGACTGTTGTGTTTCCCTAAGGGGTCCTCAAAGCGCTTTTCCCACTCGCCGTCTAGGACTTTAAGGGAGCCCACGGAATACATGGCTTTCGGCCAGCATGGCAACATGCGGTGCGGAGAGCCCGAAACACAATGCAAGGAAAAGGTTGAATCGTGAAGACTTTCACCCCGAAACCAGCCGATCTGACACATGACTGGTATATCGTCGACGCCTCCGGTGTGGTGCTGGGGCGTCTGGCAGCCCAGGTGGCCGATCTGCTGCGCGGCAAGAACAAGCCCACCTATGCGCCCTACGCCGACTCCGGCAACAACGTCATCGTCATCAATGCGTCCAAGATGGTGCTGACGGGCAACAAGAACGACAAGGTGCTCTACACTCACTCCGGCCGTCCTGGCGGCCTGCGTCGCGACTCCTATGGGCAGTTGATGGAGCACAACCCCGAGCGCATCATCACGACGGCGGTCAAGGGCATGCTGCCCAAGAACAAGCTGGCCAAGGTCCAGCTGACCAGGCTGCGGGTCTTCGCAGGCGAGGAACATCCTCACACCTCTCAGCAGCCCATTGAGTACAAGATCCATCAGGTCGCCCAGCAGGCCAAGTAGGACCAGAGGAGATAATCACCATGGCTGACAACAACAACAGCTCCGCGGTTCTTGAGGCCGAGGAGACCAGCGCTTCCTACACTTCCGAGACCAACGCCGGTGCAGGTACCGGCACCTCCGCCATTGAGCCGGGCTACGGCACCGGCCGCCGCAAGGAGGCAGTCGCCCGCGTTCGTCTGATTCCGGGCTCTGGCAAGTGGAGCATCAACGGACACACCCTGGAGGAGTACTTCCCCAGCAAGCTGCACCAGCGCGAGGTCAACTCACCCATTGTGCTGCTCAAGCTCGAGAACAAGTTCGATGTGGTTGTGCGCGTCGAGGGCGGCGGCGTGACTGGCCAGGCCGGCGCAGTCCGTCTGGGCGTCGCACGTGCCCTGAACGCCATCGATAGGGACGCCAACCGTCCTGCCCTGAAGAAGGCGGGGTTCCTGACCCGTGACGCCCGCGTGGTGGAGCGCAAGAAGGCCGGTCTGCACAAGGCCCGTCGCGCCCCGCAGTTCTCCAAGCGCTGACGTCCGCAGTTTCTTCCATCCCCGAGGTTCCCCCGGACCTTGGGGATTTTTCATGCCTGGATTCATGCCTGGACGGCCCAGTCTGAAGTGAACGGCAAAGTGCACGTTCGGGTGCGGAAAATGATCAGAAAAACCACGAATTCCCACACGACACGCTTCAAGCGAACGTTCGCTCATCCTGGGGCTCAATGGTGCCCCCTCTGGTCTATATTGTGACTTTCGTCACGTTATGACGGATGCCTTTCGTGGACAGGCACGGTCTGAGACCGCCTCAGACTTTCTGCTGGCCCTCATCGGTATTCGCGGAACATGAGGAGGGCCAATATCTTGGCTGGAACGCAGAAACAGAAGCATGACCATCAACTGAAGGAGCCAGAAGCCGGCAGGGAAGGCGCCCGGGCCGACAGCACTGAGCTGGCCCGCCGGGAGGTGGATGCCCTGGTCGTCCGAGCGCAGTCGGCTTTGCACGCCTTTGAGGAGCTCGACCAGGAACAGGTGGATCGGATCGTGGCCAAGGCCTCGATCGCGGCCCTGAACCAGCACCTGCCCCTGGCACAGATGGCCGTCGAGGAGACCGGACGAGGCCTGGTGGAAGACAAGGCCACCAAGAACATCTTCGCCTGCGAGCATGTGACCAACTACCTGGCCAGGCAGCGCACTGTGGGCATCATCAGTGAGAACGATGTGGACGGCATCATCGAGGTGGCCGAGCCGGTGGGAGTCGTGGCTGGCGTGACCCCGGTGACCAACCCCACCTCGACAGCCATCTTCAAATCGCTGCTGGCCCTGAAGACCCGCTGTCCCATCGTCTTCGGATTCCACCCCTACGCCCAGCGCTGCTCGGTGGAGGCGGCAAGGATCGTCCGCGATGCCGCCATCGAGGCAGGCGCACCGCAGGATTGCATCCAGTGGATCGAACACCCCTCGGTCGAGGCCACCGGCGCGCTCATGCAGCACCCCGGAGTGGCCACCATTCTGGCCACCGGCGGTACCGGTATGGTCAAGGCTGCCTACTCCTCGGGCAAACCGGCCTTGGGCGTAGGTGCAGGCAATGCCCCAGCCTATGTGGATCGCAGGGTCAATGTCCCACGGGCCGTCAACGACCTGATCCTGTCCAAGCATTTCGACTACGGCATGATCTGCGCCACAGAGCAGGCCATCATCGCCCATCAGGATGTGCATGACCGGGTGATCGAGGAGATGAAGCGGCGCAAGGCCTACTTCGTCAACCCTGAGGAGAAGGCCAAGCTGGAGGAGTACATGTTCGGCGTGCGGGCTCATGCCGGTGCTGATGCTCCCGCTCCCAGGCTCAACTCCGAGGTTCCGGGCAAGTCCCCCCAGTTCATTGCCCGCCAGGCCGGCTTCGAGATCCCCGAGGATGCGACCATCCTGGCAGCCCAATGCGACCAGGTCGGCCCCATGGAACCCCTGACCCTGGAGAAGCTGGCTCCGGTGCAGGCCGTGCTCAAGGCCAGCAATAAGGAGGAGGGCTTCACCCTCTGCGAGCAGATGCTGCGCTACGGCGCCGGGCACACGGCGGCCATCCATACCGATGACGAGAGGCTGGTGCGCGAGTACGGCCAGCGCATGCACGCCTGTCGGATTGTCTGGAACCAGCCCAGCTCCCTGGGCGGCATCGGCGACATCTACAACGCCATCGCCCCGTCCCTGACCCTGGGCTGCGGGTCCTACGGCGGCAACTCGGTCTCGGGGAACGTCCAGGCGGTCAATCTGATTAACATCAAGCGGATTGCTCGGAGGAACAACAACATGCAGTGGTTCAAGGTGCCGGCCAAGACCTACTTCGAGCCCAACTCCGTCCGCTACCTGCGCGACATGTTCGGCATTCGACGGGCCGTCATCGTCTGCGACAGGGTCATGGAGCAGCTGGGAATCGTCGACAAGATCATCGATCAGCTGCGGGCCCGGCCTGAGCCGGTCACCTTCCGCATCATTGACTACGTAGAGCCGGAGCCCAGCGTCGAGACGGTGGAGCGCGGCGCGACTATGATGCGTGATGAGTTCGGCCCCGACACCATCATCGCCGTGGGCGGCGGCAGTCCCATGGACGCGGCCAAGATCATGTGGCTGCTCTATGAGCATCCGGAGATCTCCTTTGCCGATGTCCGCGAGAAGTTCTTTGACATCCGCAAGCGGGCCTTCAAGATTCCGCCCCTGGGCACCAAGGCCAAGCTGGTCTGCATTCCCACCTCCTCGGGCACAGGTTCGGAGGTCACCCCGTTCGCGGTCATCACCGACCATAAGACCGGATACAAGTACCCCATCACCGACTACGCCCTGACCCCCAGCGTGGCCATCGTTGATCCGGTTCTGGCCCGCACCCAGCCCAAGAGGCTTGCCTGCGACTCGGGCTTCGATGCCCTGACCCATTGCATGGAGGCCTTCGTCTCGGTCTACGCCAACGACTACACCGACGCCATGGCCCTGCATGCAGCCAAGCTGATCTGGGACAACCTGGAGCCTGCCGTGGGCACCGCGGGCGGCGAGGTCAAGGTACGCGCCCAGGAGAAGATGCACAATGCGGCGACCATGGCGGGCATGGCCTTCGGCTCGGCCTTCCTGGGCATGTGCCACGGCATGGCGCATACCATCGGAGCCCTCTGCCATGTGGCCCATGGGCGTGCCAATTCCATCCTTTTGCCCTATGTGATCCGTTACAACGGATGCATCCCGGACGAGCCGACCAGCTGGCCCAAATACAGCGAGTATGTGGCCCCGGAGCGCTACAGGCAGATGGCCCATGTGCTGGGTATCGAATCCGCTACTCCCGAGGAGGGGGTGGAGCTCCTGGCCCGTGCTGTGGAATCCTACAGGGACGAGCGCCTGGGCATGGATGCCTCCTTCCAGGCTGCCGGAGTGGATGAAGACCTCTACTGGCAGTCCTTGGACCAGATCGGCATGCGGGCCTATGAGGACCAGTGCACGCCCGCCAACCCCCGCATTCCGTTGATTGAGGACATGAAGGACATCGCCGTGGCCGCCTATTATGGGGTCAGCCAGGAGGAGGGTCACCGGATGAGGGCGGCCCGCCAGGGCGAGGATGTGGTCTAGGAGGCCTCCCAGCGGGCCTGACAGGGCCGGAATTGAGTCGAGGGTTCCCCTGGAAGTGGTGCGACACGCCCGGATTCTTCTAGGGGAACCCTCGTGCTTTAATAAGAAAGTTGCCTGTTTTGGGCTCGCATTTTGTCAATCACAATAGCGGGTGCAGCGAGGAGTCCCATCCCCACGGGATTCTCCACGGCTGCGCATGGATCCGGCTGAGGCCTGTCGGGAGGAATGTCTCCTGTGGCTGCCGTTCCGTGCCCTCGAAACAGACTGGGTAATCAGTTCATAGATCGCTAGAAAGGGCGGACGGCAATGGCGGGACAGAAAATCCGCATCAGGCTAAAGTCCTATGACCACGAGGTCATCGACCAATCGGCGAAGAAGATCGTCGAGACGGTGACGAACGCGGGCGCAACTGTGGTTGGCCCCGTTCCGCTGCCGACTGAGAAGAACGTGTATGTCGTCATCCGTTCTCCTCATAAGTACAAGGACTCCCGTGAGCACTTCGAGATGCGCACCCACAAGCGCTTGATCGACATCGTGGATCCCACGCCCAAGGCGGTGGATTCGCTGATGCACATCGATCTGCCGGCGGACGTCAACATTGAGATCAAGCTGTAGGGGAGGAGGAAACCGCATGGCTGAAGAGCAGAGGAACCGCAAGGCTCTCCTGGGCCGCAAGCTGGGCATGTCCCAGGTCTGGGACGAGAACGGCTTCTTCGTCCCGGTGACCCTGGTGGATGTGTCCACCAACGTGGTGACCGCGGTCAAGAATGAGGAAAAGGACGGCTACCAGGCCATCCAGATCGGCTACGGACAGATCGACCCCACCAAGGTGAGCAAGCCACTGGCTGGACACTTCGCCAAGGCCGGAGTGACCCCGCGTCGCCACCTGGTCGAGGTCCGCACCGCCGATGCCGACAGCTATCAGCCCGGCCAGGAGCTGGGCCTGGATCTGCTGCCCGAGGGCAGCGAGGTCGATGTGACCGGCACCACCAAGGGCAAGGGCTTTGCCGGCACCATCAAGCGTTGGGGCTTCAAGTCCTACCGCCGCACCCACGGCTCGCATAAGAACGAGCGCCGTCCCGGTTCAGTGGGCGCCTGCGCCACGCCCAGCCGCATCCTCAAGGGCAAGCGGATGGCCGGCCGTATGGGTCATGACACCTCGACCGTCCAGAACCTGACCATCGTCTCCGCAGATGCCGAGAAGGGCGTCATCGCCATCAAGGGTGCCCTGCCCGGGCCCCGCGGCGCCATCGTCCTGGTTCGTTCGGCAGTGAAGGGAGCCTGAAACCATGGCTAAGTTGACTCTGAACATCACCGACGCCCAGGGCAAGAACACCGGGACCGTGGATGCACCCGAGCAGATCTTCGGCATCGCCGAGGAGGATGTCCGCTCGCATGTGCCGCTGATCCACCAGGTGGTCGTGGCCCAGCTGGCTGCGGCCCGCCAGGGCACACACTCGGTCAAGACCCGGTCCACCGTCTCCGGCGGCGGCCGCAAGCCTTGGAAGCAGAAGGGCACCGGTCGTGCTCGTCAGGGCTCCATCCGTGCTCCCCAGTGGACCGGTGGCGCCATTGTCCACGGCCCGCAGCCGCGTGACTACTCCCAGCGCACCCCTAAGAAGATGAAGGCCGCAGCCCTGCGCTACGTCCTGTCCGACCGGGTCAACGCCGGACGCGTGCACGTGGTCGACTTCGGCATTGGCGAGACCCCGTCCACCAAGGCCGCCAAGGCAGCACTGCTGCCCCTGGTCGACAACCGATTCACCACCGTCGTGCTGTCCCGCGAGAACATCAACGAGTGGCTCTCCGTCAGGAACCTGCCCACCGTCCATGTCCTCTTCGCCGATCAGCTCAACACCTACGATGTGGTCACGGCCGAGGATGTCGTCTTCAGCAAGGATGGCTTCGATGCCTTCCTAGCTGTCAAGGGCGGCGCCAAGTCCGAGACCGTCAAGGAGGCCTGATTTTCATGGCAGCTATTCACAAGCCAGCGCACGACATCATTCTGCGCCCGGTCGTCTCCGAGAAGAGCTACGCCAATTCGGACCGTGGCCAGTACACATTCGTGGTGGACCCTGATGCCAACAAGGTCGCCATCAAGCAGGCCATCGAGCAGATCTTCAATGTGAAGGTCACATCGGTCAACACCCTCAATCGGCAGGGCAAGCGGACCCGGACCCGTACGGGCTGGGGTCGTCGCGCCGCTGAGAAGCGCGCCATCGTCAAGGTGGCCGAGGGCCAGTCGATCGATGTCTTCGGTACCAACAACTGAAGGCTAGCCGAGAAAAGTTAAGGAAGAACTAGATTATGGCTATCCGTACATACAAGCCGACGACCGCGGGCCGTCGCAACGCCTCGGTTTCGGACTTCGCCGAAATCACGCGCTCCAAGCCCGAGAAGTCGCTGGTTCGCAAGCTGAGCAAGACCGGCGGACGTAACTCCTATGGTCGCGTCACCAGCCGCCACCGTGGCGGCGGGCACAAGCGCCAGTACCGTCTCATCGACTTCCGTCGTTGGGACAAGGACGGCGTGCCCGCCAAGGTGGCTGAGATCGAATATGATCCCAACCGCTCGGCCCGCATTGCCCTTCTGCACTTTGCAGACGGCGAGAAGCGCTACATCATCGCCCCGCAGGGCATCAAGCAGGGCGACGTCATCGAGACTGGCCCCCAGGCCGACATCAAGCCCGGCAACAACCTGCCTCTGCGCAACATCCCCACCGGCACCATCGTCCACGCCATTGAGCTGCGGCCCCTGGGCGGTGCCAAGATCGCTCGCTCGGCCGGTGCTGCCGTCCAGCTGGTGGCCAAGGACGGGGCCTACGCCCAGTTGCGTATGCCCTCCGGCGAGATTCGCAACGTCGACTCCCGCTGCCGTGCAACAGTGGGCGAAGTCGGCAACAACGACCACGCCAACGTCCAGCTCGGCAAGGCAGGACGTGCCCGCTGGATGGGACGCAGGCCTATCACCCGTGGTGAATCCATGAACCCGGTCGACCACCCGCATGGCGGACGCACCCGTGGCGGCAAGCCGCCAGTGTCTCCCTGGGGCAAGGGCGAGGTTCGCACCCGCAGGCCCAAGAAGGCCTCCAACAAGATGATCGTGCGTCGTCGTCCAAATGGTAAGAACCGCAAGTAAGGGAGTGTCGGAAAGATGACTCGTAGCATCAAGAAGGGCCCATTCGTCGACGCCCACTTGCAGAAGAAAGTCGACGAGCAGAACGAGAAGGGCACCAAGAACGTCATCAAGACCTGGTCCCGTCGTTCCATGATCACCCCGGACTTCATCGGGCACACTTTCGCTGTGCACGATGGCCGCAAGCATGTCCCGGTCTTCGTCACCGAGGCAATGGTCGGCCACAAGCTCGGCGAGTTCGCCCCCACCCGGACCTTCAGGGGTCACGTGAAGGACGACAAGAAAGCACGCCGCTGAGGCGAGGGAGAGTAGAGACACATGGAAGCTAAGGCAATTGCACGTCACGTTCGCGTGACGCCTCGCAAGGCTCGCCGCGTCGTCGACCTCATCCGAGGCAAGCAGGCGACCGAGGCCGTGACCATTCTGAAGTTCGCCCCCCAGGACGCGGCCGTTCCGGTCCGCAAGTGCCTGGAGAGCGCCATCGCCAACGCTCGTGTCAAGGCGGACAAGGCCAATCAGCCCTTCCGCGAGAACGAGCTGATGGTTCGTGAGACCTACGTGGACGAGGGAACCACTCTGAAGCGGTTCCGTGCCCGCGCCCAGGGTCGTGCGGCCCGCATCAACAAGCGGACCAGCCACATCACCGTCGTGGTGGCCGACAAGGAAGGAGCCCGATAATGGGGCAGAAGATCAACCCGTTTGGGTACCGACTCGGCATCACCGAGGAGCACCGCAGCAAGTGGTACTCCGACTCCAACAAGGCGGGGGAGCGTTACAGCGACTTCGTGCTTGAGGACGACAAGATCCGCAAGGAGATGAACAAGGACCTGGAGCGCGCAGGCGTCTCCAAGATCGTCATCGAGCGGACCCGTGACCGTGTGCGCGTCGACATCCACACCGCCCGGCCGGGCATTGTCATCGGCCGTCGCGGCGCCGAAGCCGAGCGTGTTCGCGCCAAGCTGGAGAAGATCACCGGCAAGCAAGTCCAGCTGAACATCTTCGAGGTCAAGAACGCCTCCATTGATGCACAGCTGGTGGCTCAGGGCATCGCTGAGCAGCTGACCAACCGCGTCACCTTCCGCCGGGCCATGCGCAAGGCTCAGCAGGATGCCATGCGGGCAGGCGCCAAGGGCATCAGGATCAAGCTGTCCGGCCGCCTGGGTGGAGCCGAAATGAGCCGCTCGGAGTTCTACCGCGAGGGTCGTGTGCCCCTGCAGACTCTGCGCGCCCTGATCGACTATGGCTTCTTCGAGGCCAGGACCACCTACGGTCGAATCGGCGTCAAGGTCTGGATCTACAAGGGCGATATGACCGAGCGTCAGTTCGAGGAGCAGCAGGCTCAGCAGAACAACCGCCCCGGTCGGCGCGGCGATCGTCGTCCTCGTCGTGGCGTCCGTCCCTCCGAGGGGCGTACCCGCCGCGAGCAGGATGCAGCCAAGCAGAACAGCGGTGTGGCCACGCCGCCGGCGGCGACTCAGGAGCAGACCGCCTCGGCACCCGTCGCAACCGAAGCAAAGGAGTGAGCCGTGCTTATCCCAAAGAGGACTAAATACCGCAAGCAGCATCGTCCGGGTCGTTCGGGCATGTCCAAGGGCGGCAACGAGATCGCTTTCGGCGATTACGGCATCCAGGCCCTGGCTCCGGCTTACCTGACCAATCGGCAGATCGAGGCGGCCCGTATCGCCATGACTCGGTACATCAAGCGTGGTGGCCGAGTCTGGATCACGGTCTTCCCGGATCGCCCCCTGACCAAGCACGCTCTGGGATCCCGAATGGGTTCCGGCAAGGGTGCGCCCGAGTTCTGGGTGGCCAACGTCCGTCCCGGCCGGGTGCTCTTCGAGATTGGCGGCGTGAGCGAGGATGTGGCCCGCGAGGCCCTTCGCCGCGCTACTGACAAGCTTCCCATGAAGTGCCGGATTATTGCACGTGAAGGCGGTGACATCTGATGTCAGTCGGAACAGCCGAGTATTCCATCAAGAATCTGAATGAAAAGACCAATGCGGAGATCGAGGATTTCCTGAAGAAGTCCAAGGAAGAGCTGTTCAACCTGCGCTTCCAGTCGGCCACCGGTCAGCTGGAGAACACCTCCCGCCTCAAGGCCGTCAAGCACGACATCGCCAGGATGTACACCGTTCTGCGTGAGCGCGAGCTGGGCATCAGCCAGGAGCCCGCCGAAGCAAAGGCCGAGAGCAAAGCTGAGGAGAAGTAAGCATGGCTGACAAGCAGGAGCGCAACTTCCGCAAGGTTCGCAGCGGCTACGTCGTGTCCGACAAGATGGACAAGACCATCACCGTAGAGCTGGAGCAGCGTTCGACCCACCCCCTTTACGGCAAGGTCGTCCGCAGCAACCGCAAGGTCAAGGCCCATGATGAGAAGAACGAGGCCCATGTGGGCGACTTCGTGAGTATCATGGAGACCCGTCCTCTGAGCAAGACCAAGCGCTGGCGTCTCGACTCCATCGTCGAGCGCGCCAAGTAACAAGTTCGGCCAGGCTCCGCATTTCATCCCGCCCTGGTGCGGGGTGTCTGCGGAGAACCAGCGCGGCTAAGGAGAATCAATGATTCAGCAGGAATCGCGGCTTCAGGTCGCCGACAACACGGGTGCCAAGGAGATTCTGGCCATCCGCGTGCTCGGCGGGTCGAAGCGACGCTATGCCGGCATTGGCGACGTGATTGTCGCCACCGTCAAGGATGCCATTCCCGGCGGGTCGGTCAAGAAGGGCGAGGTCGTCAAGGCGGTCGTCGTCCGTACGGTCAAGGAGCATCGTCGTCATGACGGCTCCTACATCAAGTTCGACGAGAACGCGGCGGTCATTCTCGGTACCGGCCGTGAACCCCGCGGTACTCGTATCTTCGGACCGGTTGGTCGTGAACTGCGCGACAAGCGCTTCATGAAGATCGTGTCCCTGGCACCGGAGGTGATCTGAAGTGGTAGCCAAGATCAAGACAGGCGACCAGGTCAAGGTCATCCGCGGCAAGGATCGCGGCAAGGAGGGCAAGGTTCTGCGGATTCTGCCCAATGACCGTCTGATCGTCGAGGGTATTCAGATCGTCAAGAAGCATGTGCGGGCTACCCAGCAGGGTCAGGAGTCGGGCATCGTCCCGACCGAGGCGCCCATCCATCGCTCCAACGTGATGGTCATTGACCCGGAGACCAAGAAGCCGACTCGCATCGGCGTGAACATCAAGGAGGAGGCGCGTGACGGCAAGGTCAAGGTCGTGCGCACCCGCTTCGCCAAGAAGTCAGGCAAGGAGCTGTCATGAGCGATACCACCGTTGAAGCACCGGCAGTCCCTCGTTTGCTGCAGCAGTACCGCGAGAGCATCGTGCCCGAGCTGGAGAAGGAGTTCAAGTTCTCCAACCCCATGCAGGTGCCCAGGATCGAGAAGGTTGTAGTCTCCATGGGCGTGGGGGCCGCGGCACGCGACTCCAAGCTGATTGAGGGCGCGGTCAAGGACCTGACGGCCATCACCGGCCAGAAGCCCAAGATCACCAAGGCCAAGAAGTCCGTGGCGCAGTTCCACCTGCGTGAGGGACAGGCCATCGGCGCCTTCGCCACCCTGCGCGGCGTGCGCATGTGGGAGTTCCTGGATCGACTGCTGACCCTGGCTCTGCCCCGTATCCGCGACTTCCGCGGCATCAGCGACCGTCAGTTCGACGGCCAGGGCAACTACAACTTCGGTCTCACGGAACAGTCCATGTTCCACGAGATCGATCCTGATCAGATCGATCACCAGCGTGGTATGGATATCACCGTGGTGACCTCCACCAAGAACGATCAGGAGGCCCGGGCGCTGCTCAAGCAGCTGGGCTTCCCCTTCAAGGAGAACTGATATGGCAAAAACCGCTCTGAGAAACAAGGCGGCACGCAAGCCGAAGTTCAAGGTGCGTGGCTACACGCGCTGCCAGGTCTGCGGTCGTCCTCATTCCGTCTATCGCAAGTTCGGCCTGTGCCGCATCTGCCTTCGCGAGAAGGCCCATCGCGGCGAGCTGCCGGGTGTGACGAAGTCCAGTTGGTAAAGATCGACGCTGAAGGTCCGCGGTCAGGGCAGATTGCTGCCCGGCGGCGGAAACCACGGCGAGGAAGGGCATAAGCCCACATGACAATGACAGATCCCATCGCAGACATGCTGACACGTCTGCGTAATGCGAGTGCGGCCAAGCATGAAACAGTCGACATGCCGTACTCCAAATTCAAGGCGAACATCGCGCAGATTCTCAAGCGCGAAGGCTTCATCGCCGATTATCGCGCCAAGGAGGCGCGCGTCGGGCAGGATCTGGAGATCACGCTCAAGTACGGTCCCGATGGACGCCAGTCCATTCAGGGCATCAAGCGCGTCTCCAAGCCCGGTCTGCGCCGGTACGCCAAGTCGGATTCCCTGCCCATGCCCCTGGGCGGGCTGGGAATCGCCATCATCTCGACCAGCTCGGGACTGATGACCCAGAAGGAATGCCTCGACAGGGGCATCGGCGGCGAAATCGTCGCCTACGTATGGTGAGAAAGGAGAGCTGAACATGGCATCGCATATTGGTAAGCTCCCCATCGCCGTTCCGGCAGGTGTGGAGGTGGCCTTCAAGGGCCAGGAATTCTCCGCCAAGGGCCCCAAGGGTTCCGACGCATACACGCTGCCTGAGGGCATCACCGGCAAGGTCGAGGGCAACGAGATCATCATGACCCCCGCCGACGAGGACCGCACCACCAAGGCCAAGCACGGACTGAGCCGCTCCATCGTGGCGTCCATGGTTGAAGGCGTCTCCAAGGGCTACAGCAAGCACCTCCAGATCGTCGGCACCGGCTACCGTGTGGTCGCCAAGGGCAAGTCCCTGGAGTTCTCGCTGGGCTACTCGCACACCATCACTGTCGACCCCCCGGAGGGCATCACCTTCGAGACGCCGAACGCCAACGAAGTGGTCGTCTCCGGCATCGACAAGCAGGCTGTCGGCCAGGCCGCGGCCAACATCCGCGCCCTGCGTGCTCCCGAGCCTTACAAGGGCAAGGGCATCAAGTACGCCGATGAGCAAATCCTGCGCAAGGCTGGAAAGGCTGGTAAGTGATATGACGGTCTCGATACTAGGCAAAGGCAAGAAGATCGCCCGTCTGCGCCGCCATGCCCGTCTGCGCAAGCACGTCTCCGGCACGGCAGAGCGTCCCCGTCTGGTGGTTACTCGGACCAATCGCAATATGATCGCCCAGATCGTCGACGACACCAGGGGTGTCACCCTGGTCAGCGAGTCGACCATGGCTTCGGACTACGGCTCTTTCAAGGGCACCAAGACCGAGGCCGCCCGCAAGGTCGGCGAGCAGATCGCAGCCAAGGCCAAGAAGGCTGGCATCACCACCGTGGTCTTCGATCGTGGTGGCAACAAGTACCACGGAAGGGTCGCAGCGGTTGCGGAAGGCGCCCGTGAGGGAGGTTTGGCACTGTGAGCGACAACGAAACGACAAAGGAAACAACCCAGGTGACTGAAGATTCCACAAACGCTCAGTCCAGCCAGGGTGGCAGAAGGGATCGGAACGACCGGAACGATGATCGCCGAGGCGGTCGTCGGGGCGGTTCCCGTGACGGCCGTAGGGATGGCCGTCGTGGCCGTCGCGACCGCGACGAGCGTGACGACATGCTCGACAGGGTCGTGACCATCAACCGCGTCTCCAAGGTCCACAAGGGAGGTCGTACCTTCAGCTTCGCGGCCCTGGTGGTCGTGGGCGACGGCAAGGGCACCGTGGGCGTTGGCTACGGCAAGTCCCGCGAGGTTCCCGCAGCCATCTCCAAGGGTCAGCTGGATGCCAAGAAGCATATGTTCACCGTTCCCCGCATCCGCGGCACCGTCACCCACCCGGTGATCGGCCACGATGCGGCCGGTACTGTCCTCCTGCGGCCTGCAGCCCCAGGAACCGGCGTTATCGCCGGCGGTCCGGTTCGCGCCGTCCTGGAGTGCGCCGGCATCACCGACATCCTGAGCAAGTCCATGGGATCGGCTACGGCCGTCAACATGGTGCGGGCCACTGTAGCTGCCCTGAAGCAGCTGGAGGAGCCCGAGGAGATCGCGGCACGCCGCGGTCTGCCCCTGGAGGAGGTCGCCCCCGACTCCCTCCTGCGCGCACGTGCCGCCGGCATTGCCGACGAGCGCAAGGAACGCGAAGAGGCCAAGGCCAAGGCTGACGAGCAGTCGAAGGCAGGTGAGTGATGACCAAGCAGATCAAGATCACTCTGGTCAAGGGCGTGGCTCATGCCACCGACCGCCAGAAGGAGAACGTCAGGTCTCTGGGCCTTCACAAGATCGGCCAGACCGTCCTGCGTGAGGACACCCCCGTCTACCGGGGGATGGCCAACAAGGTCCGCCACCTGGTGAACGTAGAGGAGGCAGACTGATTATGGCCAGCGACAAGCAAGAGCCCACCATCCTGCAGATGCACGATCTGCGTCCTGCTCCGGGCGCCAAGCGCGACCGCATCCGTGTGGGTCGCGGTGAGGGGTCCAAGGGTAAGACCTCCGGTCGTGGCACCAAGGGCACCAAGGCACGCTACCAGGTACGTCCGGGCTTTGAAGGCGGCCAGCTGCCCCTGTACATGCGGCTGCCCAAGCTGCGTGGATTCAGGAGCCCCTTCAAGAAGGAGTACCAGGTGGTCAACCTGGGTGCTCTGGAAGGACTCTTCCCCAAGGGCGGCGAGGTCACCGTCGAGGATCTGGTCAACAAGGGAGCGGTTCGCAAGGGCCGCCCTGTCAAGGTCCTGGGTGACGGCGACGTCAAGGCCGCTTTCACCCTCAAGGGCATCAAGGCCTCGGCCTCGGCCAGAAGCAAGATAGAAGCCGCAGGCGGGTCCGTCTCCGAGAACTGATACTCGCAGGGGACAGACCGCAAGGCAGATGATTCCGGCCCTCCCCGCTCCAAGCGGGTGGGGGCCGGAATTCGTTTCCGACCCGGTTGCCATCATGATTTGACGGAACCATCGGTTAAGCTGGTCGGAGCAAGAAGGTGCGATGCACCGAGACCAACGCGCGGTCGCGTAGGGAGGGAACTTAGGTGAGGACGTTAATCCAGGCCTTCAAGACCAAGGAGCTGAGGAAGAAAATCTTCTTCGTTCTTGGCATCATCATCATCTATCGCATTGGGTCGTTCATACCTACCCCAGGCGTGGATTATCCTTCCGTGCAGAAGTGCATCACCACGGCCGGTAATGAGGACTTCATCGGTCTGGTCAACCTGTTCTCGGGCGGGGCTCTGCTGCAGCTGTCTATCTTCGCACTGGGCATCATGCCCTACATCACCGCATCCATCGTGGTGCAGCTGCTGCGCGTGGTCATTCCTCGCTTCGAGGCTCTGCACAAGGAGGGTCAGTCGGGCGAGGCCAAGCTGACCGAATATACCAGGTATCTGACCATCGGTCTGGCCGTGCTGCAGTCCACGACCATTCTGGTTACAGCCCGCAACGGTGCGCTCTTCAACGGAGCATGCCAGCAGCAGGTCATTCCAGACAGCTCCGTTTGGAATCTGGTGGTCATGGTCCTGATCATGACCGGCGGCACCGGTCTGATCATGTGGATGGCCGAGTTGATCACCGACAAGGGCATCGGTAATGGCATGTCCGTCCTGATCTTCATATCCATCTGCTCCGGCTTCCTGCCCCAGCTCTGGAACATCGGCTGGGGGACCAACGGCAAGAACGGTGACTGGGTCAAATTCGGCATTGTGGTGACTGTTCTGGTGGTCATCCTGATTCTGGTCGACTACGTGGAGCTGGCACAGCGCCGCATCCCCGTCCAGTACACCAGAAGAATGATCGGCCGCAAGATGTACGGCGGATCCTCCACCTATCTGCCGCTCAAGATCAATATGTCAGGCGTGATTCCCCCTATTTTCGCCTCCTCTATTCTGGCTATTCCCACCCTTATCGCCCAGTTCGGCAAGTCCGATCAGAACTGGGTCAAGTGGATTAACGCCAACATGGCCAACACGACCTCTGTCTGGTACATCGTGCTCTACTCGGTCATGATCGTCTTCTTCTGCTTCTTCTACACCTCCATCACCTTCAACCCCGATGAGACGGCCGACAATATGAAGGAGTACGGCGGCTTCATCCCGGGCATCAGGGCCGGACGGGCCACCAGCCGGTACCTGTCATACGTGATGAACCGGCTGAACACGGTTGGAGCCATCTACCTGCTCTTCGTGGCCCTGATTCCCACGGTGCTGATCATGCTGCTGAAGATCAACTCCAAGCTACCCTTCGGCGGGACCACCATACTGATTATCGCCGGCGTCGGCCTGGACACCCTGCGCCAGGCCAGGGCGCAGACCGAGCAGTTCCAGTACACCGGTTTCCTGCTGGAGGGCGACCACAAGGAGGGCTGACCCTTCGGCCAGACACCTGCAAGTGGTATCAATTCAAACAGCTTATGGTCCGACCCTGTCACTTGTTGACATGGAGCCGGACCATTTTGTGTCAGGCCCGCGCCAGGAAGACAGTTCGTATGAGTTTGAGTGTGCTGAATCTGCTCTTGGACCGGGCAGACGCTAGCATACGGTAAAGAGGGTTCTGCGCGGTTTGGTCCGCCAGGATTGTAGACCAAGAACATCAAACAAAGGATAGGGAATGGCACAGCGACTGTTGATCATGGGACCTCAAGGTGTAGGCAAGGGCACGCAGGCGGCCTTGCTCAGTAAACACTATGGAATTCCGGCCATATCCACTGGTGACATTTTCCGCTACAACCTTAAGAACGGAACCGAGCTGGGTAAGCAGGCCAAGGCCTACACCGACAAGGGCGAACTGGTTCCAGACGAGCTGACCAATAAGATTGTCAAGGACCGCTTGGGCATGGATGATGCCGCCCAGGGCTGGATTCTTGACGGTTATCCGCGTTCGGCCTCCCAGGTTGAGGCGCTGGACAAGATGCTCCAGGAGCTGGACACTCCGCTGACGGCTGTGGTGGCCCTGGACGCCGACCATGACGTACTCATGAAGCGCATTGCCAAGCGTGCCAAGGAAGAGGGGCGGGCGGACGATACCCCCGAGGCCATCGCCAAGCGTCTGGATATCTATGCCAAGGAGACTGCCCCCCTGCTGAACACCTATAAGACCCGTGGTCTTCTGGTCGCAGTGGACGGCCAGGGTGAGGTCGATCAGATATCCAAGCAGATCATCACTCAGCTTGACGAGCGTTAACTCATCACCTGTCAGGTGAGAGGCCTGTCACCCCTTGAATCAGAAATTGCCAGATAAAAACCAAGATTAAGAGTGGCTGGTTCGCAAGACCCTGACAAGGCTGGCTAAGGCAAAGAAGCTGCATGACCCAAGTGGCATGACAGCTTCTTTTTGTGGAGGGCGGAAATCCCTGCGCGCCCGCCCAACACTGGCGGACAGGGTGATAGCCTTGGTGCATTCAGACCCTCTGGCGAGGGTATTGCATGTCGGTGATTGGCCGGGAAAATACAGAAACCAGTACAGTAACAGAAGAGGTCTACTTGAAGGGCTCTACGGCATCCGTGGTCAGATCGGATAAGCAGGAACCAGCGCGTCCAAAGCACACCATCCGAACCATTCTGCGCTCCCTGCGCGAATACCGGAAGGCCAGTTTTCTGGCTCCGGCCTTCGTCTTTCTGGAGAGCGTCCTCGAGATAGTGATCCCGACCATCATGGCCTCCCTGATCGACCAAGGGGTCTCGGGGAGGTCCATGCCGGCCATCTTCAAGTTCGGGCTGATCCTGCTGGCCTGCTCGGCCGTCTCCCTGTTCTCCGGGTTCATGTCCGGACGGTATGCGGCCATCGCCTCTTCCGGCCTGGCCAAGAATGTCCGCAGCGATCTGTTCGCCAAAGTGCAATCCTTCAGCTTTACCAACATCGACCGCTTCTCAACGGGGTCCATCATCACCAGGCTGACCACCGATGTGACCAACCTGCAGAACGCCTATCAGATGGTGATCAGGGTCGGGGTCAGGGCGCCGATCATGGTCATCGTGGCCTGGCTCTTCTCTTATAGGATCTCCAGGCCCATATCCCTGGTCTTCCTGATCGCCATCCCCATCCTGGGCTTTGGCCTGATCGGTCTGTCCCTGCTGGTTCATCCCATCTTCGAGCGGGTCTTCCACACCTACGACCACCTCAACAATGTGGTGGATGAGAACCTTCAGGGCATCAGGGTGGTCAAGTCCTACAACCGGGAGGACTACGAGGAGCGCAAATTCAACGGTATCTCCCTGGCTATCTACCGTGCCTTCTGCAAGGCCGAGCGGATCATGAGCCTGAACCCGGCATTGTTGAACTTCTGTATTTATGCTTCTTTGCTGGTCATATCCTGGATGGGCGCCTCCCAGATTGTGGCATCCGGGAACAATGCGGCCCTAGGACTGACCACAGGCGATCTGACCGCCCTGGTCACCTATGCCATACAAATCATGATGGCCATGAACATGGTCTCCATGATCGTGGTCATGGTCGTCATCTCCCAGGCTTCGGCGGAGCGCATCTGCCAGGTGCTGAATGAGGTCAGCACTGTGCATGATCCCGCCAAGCCGGTCATGAAGGTGGCCGACGGGTCCATCAGCTTCCAGGATGTGACCTTCCGCTACTCGGAGCGATCCGAACGCCCTGTTCTGAGCCATATCAATCTTGACGTTCCCTCGGGCTCCACCCTGGGCATCGTGGGTGGGACCGGCTCCTCCAAATCGAGCCTGGTCCAGCTCATACCCCGTCTCTATGACGTAACTGAGGGGTCCCTCCAGGTGGGCGGTGTGGACGTACGCCAATACGACCTGACCGTCCTGCGCGACCAGGTGGCCATGGTGCTCCAGAAGAATGTCCTTTTCACCGGGACCATCGCCGAGAACCTGCGCTGGGGTAATCCTCAAGCCACGGACGAAGAGCTGGTGCGCGCCTGCACTCTGGCCCAGGCCGACGGGTTCGTGCGGGAGTTTCCCGACGGCTATCGGACCTACCTGGATGAGGGCGGCACCAACCTCTCTGGCGGCCAGCGACAGCGTCTGTGCATAGCGCGTGCCCTGCTGAAGAAGCCCGACATCCTGATTCTGGATGACTCTACCAGCGCCGTGGACACCAAGACCGACCAGCTGATCCGTCACGCCTTCAGCCAGGAGATCCCTGACACTACCAAGATCATCATCTCCCAGCGTCTGGCCTCTGTGGAGGACGCTGACATGATCGTGGTCCTGGAGGAGGGCAGGATTCTCGACAAGGGCACCCACCAGGAGCTCCTGCGAGCATGTCAGGAGTACCGATCCATCTACGAGTCACAGACCAGGAACCAGAGCGAGGAGGACAAGGATCATGAGTGACGGATCATTCAAGGACCGCAAGCCCCGCCTGGACAAAGCCGCGCCGGGAACGACCCGTCGCATCCTGCGCTACCTGCTGGCCTACCGCTGGCAGCTGGCGGTGATCGTGGTCTGCATCATCATCAGCGCCGGGGCCCAGGCGGCATCGGCCTTCTTCCTCCAACCGCTGATCGACCATTACATCCTGCCTCTGGTCGGAGCCGCCGACCCTGACTGGGGACCGCTCATGAGGACCCTGATTCTGATGGGCTGCCTCTATGCAGTGGGGACCTTCTGCTCCTGGTTCTGGAACTGGCTGATCGTCAAGGTGGAGCAGGGCACGTTGAAGACCATCCGCGACCAGATGTTCGCCCACCAGCAGGAGCTGCCCATCGGCTTCTTCGATACCCATGAGCACGGCGACACCATGAGCCGCTACACCAACGACACGGATACCCTCCGTCAGGCCATCTCCCAGTCCTTCCCGCAGATGGTCTCCTCGGTCCTGTCCGCCCTGGCAGCCCTGATCTCCATGTTTTGGCTCTCCATCCCCTTCACCGTTCTGGCCCTGGTCTTCGCGGCGGTTCTGATTGTGGTGGTCCGGGTTCTGGTCACCCGAAGCGGTCGCTACTTCGTTCACCAGCAGCGCTATCTGGGCCAGGTGAACGCCTTCGTGGAAGAGGCCGTCAACGGGCAGAAGGTCATCAAGGTCTTCAACCATGAGGATGCCACCGCCAAGGTCTTCGAGCAGAGGAACCAGGAACTCTTTCAGGCTTCGGCCCAGGCCAACACCTACGGTAACGTCACCATGCCGGTCGTGGGCAACATGGGCTACCTGCTCTATGTGATCCTGGCCATCGTCGGAGGCCTGGCTGGCATCGCGGGTATGGGCAATGTGGGACTGACCGGGGCAGGGCCGCTGACCCTGGGAACCATCGTCTCCCTCCTGACTCTTTCCCGCTCCTTCATCAACCCCATCGGCCAGGTCTCCATGCAGTTCAACATGGTCATGATGGCCCTGGCCGGCGCCTCCAGGATCTTCGATCTGATGGACCAGCCTGTCGAGTCCGACCAGGGCACGGTCAGATTGGTCAGCGTCGAACTGGCCTCGGACGGGCGGACCATGACCCCTGTCGACCATGAGACAGGGCACTGGGCCTGGAAGCGTGAGGCCGATGACGACGGCAGGCGCTCGCTGGAGGCTGCCATGAAGCTTCCAGGCGATGCCCGGGATGTGGCCCTGAAGGCCAAGGATCAGGCCATCACCTCGCCTGATGGCCGATACACCCTCCTCCAGGGGGATGTGCGATTCACCGATGTCAGCTTCGGGTATGACCCGAGCAAGCCTGTCCTGCACGACATCACCTGGTTTGCCAAGCCCGGGCAGAAGGTGGCTTTGGTCGGCGCCACGGGGGCCGGCAAGACCACGATCACTAACCTCATCAACCGTTTCTACGACATCCAGCAGGGGCAGATCCTCTATGACGGGATCGATGTGAGAAACATCCGCAAGCCTGACCTCCGCCGCTCCCTGGGCATCGTCCTTCAGGATGTCAACCTCTTCACGGGCACCGTCCTGGACAACATCCGCTACGGGCGCCTGGATGCCACGGACGAGGAGTGCATCGAAGCTGCCAGGATGACCAACGCCGACAGCTTCATCCGCATGCTTCCCCAGGGCTACCAGACCGTTCTAGAAGGGGATGGAAGCGGGCTGTCCCAGGGTCAGCGCCAGCTGATCTCCATTGCCAGGGCGGCTGTGGCTGATCCGCCGGCCATGATCCTTGACGAAGCCACTTCCTCAATCGACACACGCACCGAGGAGGTGGTCCAGCAGGGCATGGACGCATTGATGCGCGGCCGAACGGTCTTCGTCATCGCCCACCGGCTCTCCACGGTCCGTAACTCCGATGTGATCATGGTTCTGGATCACGGACGGATCATTGAGCGCGGCAATCATGATGAGCTGATAGCCAGGCACGGCGAGTACTACCAGCTCTACACCGGAGCCTTGGAGCTAGAGTAGGGTTCTCCTGAATTGCCGAACCTTGGGAGTAGGCACCGATAGTTTGCGATTCGGCAATAAGCAAAACCAGTGGGGTGAGGGCGGCACATGACTGATGCTCCCGCCCCTACGCATAGCTGATGGCTTGCTAAGTTCAATCCCCATCTGAGCTACTGGTATCCCCATGAAAAGAAGGGCCTGACCTGCAAATTCAGCAGGTCAGGCCCTTTATGAATAGGAATCAGGTTCGATCTCAGAGGATGCCCTGGGCCACCATGGCATCGGCCACCTTGGTGAAGCCGGCCACGTTGGCACCCAGCATCAGGTCGCCCTCATGCCCGTATTCCTTGGATGCCTGGTAAGACTTCTGGAAGATTCCAGTCATAATGTCCTTCAGACGCTGGTCAACCTCGTCGAAGGCCCACTGCAGGCGAAGCGAGTTCTGGCTCATCTCCAGACCGGAGACTGCCACGCCGCCGGCATTGGCGGCCTTGGCGGGCCCGTAGAGCACCTTGTTATCCTGGTAGGCCTGGATGGCCTCGGGGGTGGAGGGCATGTTGGCGCCCTCGCAGACCACGGTGCATCCGTTGGCGATCAGGGTCTTTGCGGATTCCTCGTCAATTTCGTTCTGCGTGGCGCAGGGCAGGGCTATGTCGCAGGGCACAGTCCAGACGTCCTTGCAGCCTTCGTGGTACTCAGCCGAATCCACGCGGTCCGCATACTCGCGAATTCGGCCGCGGTGACCCAGCTTGATGTCCTTGACGACGTCGAGATCAATCCCATTGGGGTCATAAACGTAGCCGTTGGAGTCGGATGCCGTTACCACCTTGGCGCCCAGCTGTTGGGCCTTTTCGGTGGCGAAGATGGCCACGTTGCCCGAACCGGAGATGACGACGGTCTTGCCTTGGAAGGAATCCTTGCGCAGCGTCTGCAGGGCCTCCTGGGTGTAGTAGCACAGGCCATATCCCGTGGCCTCGGTCCTGGCCAGGGAGCCGCCGAAGGTCAGGTCCTTGCCGGTCAAAACACCCGAGTACTCGTCGCGTATTCTCTTGTACTGGCCGAACAGGTAGCCGATTTCGCGGGATCCTACGTTGATATCGCCGGCGGGCACGTCGGTGAACTGTCCGATGTGGCGCTGCAGCTCAGTCATGAAGGCCTGGCAGAAGCGCATGACCTCGGCATCCGAGCGGCCCTTGGGATCGAAGTCGGATCCGCCCTTGGCGCCGCCCATAGGCAGTCCAGTCAGCGAATTCTTCAGAATCTGCTCGAAGCCCAGGAACTTGATGACCGACTCGGTCACGGTCGGGTGGAAGCGCAGGCCGCCCTTGTAGGGGCCGATGGCCGAGTTGAATTGGATCCGGTAGCCGCGGTTGACCTGAACGTGGCCCTGATCGTCGGTCCAGGCCACACGGAACTTGACTGCACGTTCGGGCTCGACCAGGCGCTCCAGCACGCCATTGGCCTCATACTCGGGATGCCGCTCCACCACGGGTTCCAGGCTGGAGAAAACTTCGCGGACAGCCTGCAGGAATTCCGGCTGGTCGCCGTCGCGCTTCTCAACCTGCTGGTATACGCGCTTGATGTATTCGTTGGTGAGCATCTGAGCTCCTTTGACTAGGAATGGCCGGTCCGTCCGGTCCACATGCGATTGGGTCCGCCCTCAAGAGCCTGCGGGGGCTGGCGGAATCTTATCCTATGGTAAATGCCTCAAAGTTACGTCACAAGAATTCTGTCCCGTAATGTCTGACATGTGGTCATTGAAGGCCCGAAGAATGAGAGGACCAGGAAGAGCAAGCTGGGCTACTGTCAAAAGTTGAGTCTCCTAGACTCAACTTTTATTCTTTGGGTGAACATTGGGCATGAAACCCGGGGCCTGCGGTTTGGACAAAGTGAAGGGCAGGGAGCCCGGGAGGACAGGTCAGGATGTCCACCTGGGGTTCCGGTCCGCAGAAACTATGACTTAGAGAATCAGGAGATGTGATTATGGCTATGTTTCCCGCATTGATGAACAATTCGATCTTCGGCGACTTCTTCGATGATCCCTTCTTCAACAACTGGCGTGACGGGCGTCGGCAGGGCCAGGGCGCCAAGAACGCGCTGAACAGCCCCTTGATGAACACGGATGTGCGTGAGAAGGATGGACAGTACCAGCTCTCCATCGACATGCCCGGCTTCGACAAGAAGGACATCGGCCTGCGTCTGGAGGATGGCTACCTGATTGTCTCCGCCCAGAAGAACGGTGACCAGGGTGACAAGGATGACCAGGGACGGTGGATTCGGCGTGAGCGCTACACCGGATCCTGCTCCCGTAGCTTCTACGTTGGCGACAAAGTCCGCCAGGAGGACATTCATGCCCACTATGCCAACGGCACCCTGGAGGTGACTCTGCCCAAGACCAGCATCGAACCTGCTGACAACACGCAGAACATCGCCATCGAGGACTGAGGGACTCGATTCCGTAACGGACCGCCTGAATGACTGCTATACTGATTGAGCGGCAGCCGTCCAGACGGCCCTTTTGTCGTGTCAACACGCTATTGCCCAATTCTGGGTCTACTCATGCTATACTTACCATTTGGCGTGTCTTTCGATGCGCTGTGTAACCGGCCGAGGATCGGATAGAAGGCTTATGGCAAAAGATGGTGTGATCGAGGTGGAAGGGCGTGTGGTCGAGGCTCTCCCGAATGCGATGTTCCGCGTCGAGCTCGAGAACAAGCACCTAGTGCTGGCCACCATTTCCGGCAAGATGCGTAAGAACTACATTCGCATTCTGCCCCAGGATCGGGTGGTGCTCGAAATGAGTCCCTACGATCTGAACCGCGGACGGATTACGTACCGGTACAAGTAACAAGGTACACAAGCAAAGGAAAACCATGAAGGTCAGCCCTAGTGTGAAGAGAATCTGCGAGAACTGCCGCGTGATTCGTCGTCACGGCCGCGTCATGGTGATCTGCAAAAACCCACGCCATAAGCAGCGCCAGGGCTGAGCGGATTCCCAGCGGCAACGAACACCAAAGGCGCTGAGTCACAGCCGACAGGCTGAACCCCGGGTGCGCAGGCCCGGGCCGGGAGACCGGAAGACTCGGTGCACGACCTGCGTAGAACAAAAAAGGAATCGCAATGGCACGTCTTGCCGGAGTCGACATCCCCAACGAGAAGCGCATAGAGATAGCCCTCACCTACATTTTCGGTGTGGGGCGTACCCGCGCCAAGGAAACACTTGCCGCGACCGGAGTGAATCCGGACACCCGCGTCAAGGATCTCACGGATGAGCAGCTCATTACGCTGCGTGATTACCTCGAAGGCAACTATAAGATCGAGGGTGATCTGCGTCGTGAGATCGACGCCGATATTCGCCGTAAGATCCAGATCAATTGCTATCAGGGCCAGCGCCACCGCAGGGGTCTGCCCGTACGTGGTCAGCGGACCAAGACCAACGCCCGCACCCGCAAGGGACCCAAGCGCACCGTCGCCGGAAAGAAGAAGGCGACCAAGTAAGGCCGTATTGGTTCGCACTAGCAATCAGTTATTCGTGACAAGGAAACGAGGATCAATGGCAGCAGCAAAGCAGGCCGCGCGCAAGCCTCGTCGTCGGGATCGCAAGTCGGTTCCGGTCGGGCAGGCGCATATCAAGTCAACATTCAACAACACCATCATCTCCATTACCGATCCTTCCGGTGCTGTAGTGGCCTGGGCTTCAGGCGGCGACGTAGGCTTCAAGGGCTCCCGCAAGTCCACTCCTTATGCAGCGGGCATGGCCGCCGAATCCGCAGCCCGCAAGGCCATGGAGCATGGGGTCAAGAAGGTGGATGTCTTCGTCAAGGGCCCGGGTTCGGGCCGCGAGACCGCCATCCGCTCCCTGCAGTCCGCAGGCCTGGAGGTCGGTTCCATCTCTGATGTGACCCCACAGGCACACAATGGCGTTCGTCCTCCCAAGCGCCGTCGCGTCTGAGCACTAAAAAACCCATGAATCCACCCGCGAAGACCGGTGAGTGCACCACCGGTTGGAGCTGAAAGGATAGCAACAGTGCTTATTGCACAGCGTCCGACTCTTACAGAAGAAGTCGTCAATGCCCAGCGCTCCCGTTTCACCATCGAGCCGCTGGAGCCCGGATTCGGGTACACTCTGGGCAACTCCCTGCGTCGTACCCTGCTGAGCTCCATACCCGGTGCGGCTGTGACCTCGGTCCGCATCTCGGGTGCCCTGCACGAGTTCACCACGCTGCCTGGTGTGGAGGAGGACGTCACTGAGATCCTGCTCAACATCAAGGGCATCGTGCTGACCAGCGAGTACGACGAGCCTGTGGTCATGTATTTGCGCAAGAGCGGCAAGGGCGAAGCCACCGCCGGGGACATCACCCCGCCGGCCGGTGTCACCGTGGCCAATCCTGATCTGCATATCGCGACCCTGGCCGAGGATGGCGAGTTGGAGATCGAGTTTACGGTGGAGCGTGGGCGTGGATACGTCCAGGCCCAGCTCAACAAGCAGGACAACGATGAGATTGGCCGCATCCCGGTCGATTCCATCTACTCTCCAGTACTCAAGGTCAGCTACAAGGTCGAAGCCACCCGTGTCGAGCAGCGCACGGATTTTGACAAGTTGATCCTGGATGTGGAGACCAAGCCGGCCATATCGCCGCGTGACGCGGTGGCATCCGCCGGGTCGACCCTGGTTGAACTCTTCGGCCTCTGCCGCGAGCTCAACACCCAAGCTGAGGGCGTGGAGGTCGGACCCGAGCCTGTGGTGGAAGAAGCCGATCCGCAGATGTCCGTGCCGATTGAGGATCTGAACCTGACGCAGCGTTCCTACAACTGCCTCAAGCGCGAGGGAATCCACACCATCGGCGAGCTGGTCTCGCACACCGAGCAGGATCTGCTGGACATTCGTAACTTCGGCATGAAGTCCATCGACGAGGTCAAGGAGAAGCTTGAGGGCATGGGGCTGTCGCTGAAGGCCTCCCCGCTGGGCTTCGACACCAATAATCTCGAGGGGGGCACCTTCTTCTCGCCTGACGACGAGTGAGAGGCTGCAGCCTTCGTATGAGCGGGCGAGGGGAAGGGTTCCTTTGTCTGCTGACAGCAATTCCGGGAAGTCGGATGTTCGGGCGTATGCCCACCTGTCCTCCCGGGCCGTAAGGAGATAATCCAATGCCAAAACCTAGCAAGGGCCCACGTCTGGCCTCCAGCCCGGCACACGAGCGGCTGATGTTGGCCAACATGGCCACCAGCCTCTTTGCCAACGGCCGTATCACGACCACTCTGCCCAAGGCCAAGCGCCTGCGTCCCCTGGCTGAGCGGCTGATCACCTTCGCCAAGCGTGGGGATCTGCCTGCCCGCCGTCGTGTCATGCGTGTCATCCGCGACAAGTCTGTGGTTCACATTCTGTTCACGCAGATCGCCGAGCAGATGCAGCAGCGTGAGGGTGGCTATACCCGCATCACCAAGATCGCGCCCCGCCGTGGAGACAACTCCCCACAGGCCGTGATCGAGCTGGTCACTGAGCCCCTGTCGGCCAAGAAGGCCGTGGTCAAGGAGGCTGAGTCCGCAGCCAAGGTGGCCGCCAAGGACGACAATGCCGAGGTGGCAGCAGCCACCGATGCCGCTGTCGCCGAAGGCGCTGCCAAGGATGCCGTCGACCAGGCTGTCGAGGCCAATGAGTCCGATCAGGACGTGGCCCAGGCTGACCAGGCCGCCGAGGATCTGGAACAGACCGCCGACAAGGCGGATCAGGCCGAAGCCCAGGCTGAGGAAGATGCCGACGTGGCTGAGGATGCCGAGAAGTCTGCCGAGTAATCGGTTATTGCATTCGATGACGGGGTCGGGGAGCATGGCTCTCCGGCCCCGTTTGTCATTGCTGCCAGGGAGGTCTTGATGGAAGGTCAGGAGGGGAAGATGTCCCTTGTCAGGCTGCGCATGGATCTGGCCTATGACGGTGGCGGCTTCCATGGCTGGGCCCGGCAGCCGGAGCTTCGCACGGTCCAAGGTTGCATCGAGCAGGCCCTGTCTCTGATCACCGGAGCCCGCGGCTCACAAGGCGGAGTTCCTCATAACCACGACGTCTGGGAACCAAGACTGGTCGTGGCGGGCAGGACCGACACTGGGGTTCACGCATCCCACCAGGTTGCTCACCTGGACATTCCCGATCTTGTGCTCGAGTCCTGCAGGGGCCATATGGAGGTCGATGGTGTTGAGGCCCTGGAACGCCGCCTCCGGCACCTGCTGCCTGCTGACATTGTTCTGCTCGGTCTCAGATTGGCCCCAGTGGGTTTCGATGCCCGCTTTTCTGCCCTGGAACGCACCTATCTGTATCGGGTCAGCCAAGGGGGTCAGCCAGGGGATCCTCGCATGCGAGGCTTTGTGCTGAATCTGGAGGGAAGCCTGGATCTGCGAGCTATGAACGAGGCTGCAGCGGAGTGTATCGGGCTGCATGACTTTGGGTCTTTCGCCAGGCCAAACCCCGGCGGCACGACCATCCGCAAGGTCCTGGCCGCACACTGGGATCTGGTTCCGACTGCAAATCTGTTCGGTACTGCTCCGGGCCAGAGCGCCGTCGGATACCTTCCGACTTTCATGGAATCCGGGCTGACCGTCTTTCGGATCGTTGCTGATGCATTTGCCCATAATATGGTCCGGTCACTGGTTGCAGCCTGCATTCAGGTGGGTCTGGGACGCCGGTCCGTGCAATGGTTTGCCGACAAGGTAGCCCACCCCCTGCGCGAGGGTTCCACCGGTCCCATAGATGCCCGGGGCCTGACCCTGGAGCATGTGGCCTACCCGCCTGATGACCAGCTGGCTGAACGGGCGCAGGCCATCCGGGCCCGCCGCACACTATGACCCTCTGGCTGTTCTTGGTAACCGTTGACTGCGCCACGCCGCTTGCCAGGTAGGGACTCTGTGGCATAATAGAAAAGTTGTTGTTCGGCAGTGTCGGGCAACGACCATGGTTGAGTGTCCGAGCGGTCTAAGGAGCACGCCTCGAAAGCGTGTGAGGGCAACTCCCTCCGCGAGTTCGAATCTCGCCTCAACCGCCCCCATTGGTCCCGGCCCGACGGTCGGGGCCTTTTTTCGTATACTGTCTGGTGAGGGTATGTGCATGAGCCTTGGTGTGCAAGACTAAACCTTAAGAAAAGGGGCTCATGTTTTCCTGCTGAAGGAGGTCCTTTGGCCGGTATCAAGGATGTGGCTGCTCTGGCGGGAGTTTCCATAAGTACCGTTTCTTATGTATTCTCGGGCAAGCGGCCTGTAAGCGATACAACGAAGATCAGGGTTCTCAAGGCAGTCCAGCAATTGGATTACCACCCCGGTTCCGGAGCCGCCATACTCCGCAGGGACCGCAGGACCCACCTGATCGTGCTGAGCTCACCCATGCATCCCTATACCGACTATTCGAACTATGCCACCTTTTTCTTCGCCGTGGTTGCCAGGGCCAGACACTACCACTACAACGTGGTCCTTTTGATGGATGAAGACGATACTGATGAACTCCTGCGGATGTCATACAGTGGCATGATTGATGGCGTCCTCCTCTTGGATGTGACCATGGAGGATCCACGTGTGGCCCAGGCACATACCTCCTTGGTGCCCTATGTCTCCATTGGATATGCCAGAGATCCGTCCAATTTGATTTCCGTTGACGTGGATTTTCATGCCATGGGCCGACGAGCTGTCGATGAGTTCTATCGAATGGGTCATCGGCATATGCTCATGGTCGGATCCAACAGCCAGTCCTATGAGCAAGGTTCCAACTTCCTGGTTCGAACCAAAAAAGCTGCCATCGACAGAGCCCAGGTGCTGGGAATAAAGACGACTTTCCTGTATTCCACCGGCGACGATGCCAGGCATGTCAGTCAGTTGATTGATCAGGCTTTTCGGCTGGACCCTGAGATCACGGCGATCATGGCTCAGACCAGCATCAGTCACATGAACAACGTCATTGTTGCGCTGTCAAGACGTGGACTTTCGATTCCAAAGGATGTTTCCATGCTGGCATTAAGTACTTTCGGCAATGCCTCCGTTCTGGAACGTCCTCTCGATGAGATTCCCATGAGACCTCATGAAACATGCTCTCGCGGGGTGGATATGTTGATGGAGTGTTTGGAAGGCGTTGGGGAAAAACCGGGAACAGTGGAGCTGATCCGTTCCGACTACAAACGCAGGGGATCTGTTGGGCCGGTCCGGCTACATAGCTGAGAACCTTAAACTGATGTTCTGTGCACCGTCGCACAGGGGATAAAACCGGGTTTCATGTAGCGTCATAGGTTATCGAAAAACATCGAAATACTATGTCAATTATAGTCAAATCATTAAATTAAAAAATGGTTGTCCAATAAGGAGAATCATCAAGCGATGAAGCTAGGAAAAGAGGAGCGATGAAGTTTCCCCGGAGAATCATGGCAGCTGTTACGGCTGTGGCAAGTCTGGCGGGCATCATGGCCTTATCCGGATGCGGCGGCAGTGACAGCGCCCAAGAGGAGCATCCTGATTCCATCAAGATCTGGTATTACGAGGAGGATAACGGCGCCCAGGGCAAAGCCTGGAAGCAGGCCATTGCCGATTTCCAGAAGAAGACCGGCATCAAGGTCAACTTCGAGAAGAAGACCTTCGAGCAAATCAGACAAAACGCCAGCCAGATCCTCAACTCTGATGACGCCCCAGATGTGATGGAGTACAACAAAGGCAACGCCACTGCGGGCCTGCTTTCAAGCCAGGGCCTGCTGTCCAACCTCAACGACTACGTCAAGAAATACCAATGGCACAAGAAGATCACCGGATCCTTGGCGGTCCCGGGCCGGTATGACGAGAAGGGCGTCATGGGATCCGGCGACTGGTACGGCATGACCACCTATGGCGAGGAGGTGATGATGTACTACAACAAGGACATGTTCGACAAGTACGGCATCGCCATACCGAAGACCATGCCCGAATTGGAGCAGGCCATGCAAAAGTTCAAGGACAATGGCGTCACAGCCTTGTCCGAGGGCGTGGCTGAATACCCGCTCCAACATCTCTGGTGGCAGTTGGTCCTGCAAAAAGCCGACCAGCGCTTGATCGACGCCTATCAGCGCTACGACGGGAAGGTGGACTGGCAAGGCCCGGCCATGACCTATGCGACTGACACGATCAAGGACTGGGTCAACAAGGGTTACATCAGCAAGGACTCGACGGGTCTCAAAGCCGAGGATGCAGGACAGAACTTCATGAAGGGGACCTATCCCATGCTGTTCTCGGGCTCTTGGTGGTTCGGACGTTTCCAAAGCGATATTCCCAATGTCAATTGGGAGATCGGCCTCTTCCCTGAAACCAAGAAGATCCCCGGCGGATCGGGCAACATCTGGGTGATTCCCGAGCGTTCCAAGAAAAAGGACGCTGCAGCGAAGTTTATCGACATAACGCTGAGCAAAGAGAATCAGAACCTGATGGGCAACTCCGGCGGATTGCCCATTGCAGCAGATCCTGCACAGATAAGCGATCCCAAGAGCAAGGAGCTGATCGCCGGTTTCAACCAGGTCATCAAGGATGATCGTCTGGGTTACTATCCGGACTGGCCTACCTCAACCTTCTATGACGAGCTCAACGCGGGTCTACAGGAGTTGGTCAACGGGACCAAGGACACCAAGGCCGTGCTGACGGAGCTTCAGGGCAAGTATGACAAAGGCGTCGAGACATCGGGGCTGAAAAAGTAGTCAAACCATAGGCCGGCGGGTGCGCTCTTGATACGGCCTCGCCGGCTTCCACCCCGCTGCCATCTGCAGCGGGCCCTGATAGACACATTTTCAGGCTGAGGAGAAACGAACAATGGGATCTCGAAGTGCAAATCCTGCACCGGTCGCTGCCAAGACCGATGAGGAACGCGGGATGTCCAGGATACCGGGCAATCCCTCAAATCGATTCTGGTGGTATCTGATACCGGGGTTGTTGGTTCTTTTATGGATCATCATCGTGCCGGCAATCTGGAACATTTATTTAAGCTTTACCAACTACCGTGGGATACGGCCTCCGCGGTGGATCGGGATTGACAACTGGTCGCGGCTGATCAGGGATGCTACATTCTGGGCTTCTTTCCGCAACTCCATCTGGATGATCGTGGCCATGGTCGTCATCCCCATTCTGATCGGCCTGATTCTGGCCTCGCTGGTCTTCGATGTGGTTCAAAAACGGTTCGGAGCCAAGACCGCTTCAACCATGCGCGCTGTTTACTACTTCCCTCAGCTCCTGCCTATCTCGGTGGCGGCTCTGGTCATGGGTTGGATCTTCCGACCCGAAAACGGCGCTCTCAATGCCATACTCAAAGGGCTGGGGCTGGGACGTTTTCAGCATAACTGGCTGGGATCGCCCGATACCGCCTTGATATTCCTGATGATCATCATGATTTGGATCCAGCTGGGTTATCCCCTGGTCATATTCATGTCCGGTCTGCAGCGTGTCGATCCTGAGCTCTATGAAGCGGCGAGTCTGGACGGGGCCAATTGGTGGCAGAGGTTCAAAGTCATTACCCTGCCGGCAATCAAGCCGGAAATCTTCGTTGTAGCCCTGACCTGCACCATCGCAGCCTTGAAGGTTTTCGCTCCGGTGTACATGCTGACCAAGGGAGGGCCGGGCGACAGCACTATCGTGCCCTCATACTATTCGTACACGCAGTTCTTCCAATCTCAACAGGTCGGCTATGGCGCCGCCATATCCACGGCTCTGACCATCGTGATCATCGTGATCTCTGTCGTTTTCACCAACGTCCAGCAGCGGGTCGAGCAAGAGGACGAGGAGTAACATCATGACAGCTGTAAGCAAGATTCCCAAGGCACGGAAGAATCGGACGACAGGAGATTGGATGATTCTGGCCTTGCTGATCGTCGGCGGACTGATCATGCTCTTTCCGTTTTTTGTTCTTCTGCTGAACGCCTTCAAAACCACGGCGGACTACAACGCCTCAGGTCCTCTTTCCTGGCCGCACGAATTCAGCGCTGTTGGACTGGTGAAATTCTGGACCAGAGTTCGATTCCCGCAGAAAGTCTGGAACAGCGTATGGATTTGTGCACTGGTGTCATTCCTGGCTGTCGGGCTGTCGGTGCTCAACTCCTTCGCTCTGGGCATCGGCCGCGTCAAGGGCAGGCGCTGGATCGTCCTGCTGATTATGCTGGCTAACATGATGCCGCAGGAAGCTCTGCTCTATCCGCTCTATATCATGTTCAAGGCCATGGGCCTATACAACTCACAATGGTCGATCGTCATCATATTCACGGTTATCCAGAGCGCGTTCGGCACCTATCTTCTGTCCAGCGTCTACGGAACCTTCCCCAAGGCCATCTTGGAAGCTGCCACAATCGACGGGGCCAGCCGGTGGAGGATTCTCAAAGACATTGTCTTCCCCATCTCCAAGCCCACGCTGAGTGTCATGCTGGTCTTCTTCTTCATCTGGACCTGGAATGAGTACATGATTCCCATGGCCTTCCTGATTGATAATTCCAAGCAGACGGTGCCCATTGCCATCGCGTCGCTGACCGGAGACAGGCTGATGGATGTGACCACCACGGCTGCGGCCTCGCTGATCAGCATCGTACCTACGCTGATCTTCTATCTGATCTTCCAAAGAACCCTTTCCAAGGGCATTACTACAGGAGCTGTGAAATAACATGAAGTTCACCAATGGATATTGGCTGACTCGGCCCGGTGTCAAGGCTCTCTACGCACGTTCTCCCTATGAACTGTCGGTAGGACCTGATGGGAGGAGCATCGATGTCCTGGCTACGACCAGGGTCGTGACCGGCAGGGCCGACACTCTGAACCTGCCGACCTTCCGGATCCATGCCACCTCGCCGGCTGAAGGGATTATCCGGGTGCAGGCAACCCATTGGAAGGGGACCGGGACCTGTCCGGGCTTCCCTGTGCACGAGCAGGATCCTGATTCCGGATTCGTCAAGGCTACCGCTCAAGGGGCTGGCGACGGCGAGGTCGGAGAGGATGGGGCTTCGGTGACTCTGACCTCGGGCAACCTGAGCCTGACCATGACCAAGGGTCCTGTTTTCGACATGGCCTTTGCCTGCGAGGGCAAGGAACTCACCCATGCCAGGGGCAAGTCTTTGGCAAGGTTCGCTCTGGCTCCCGATGCCGCCGTTAGTACACAACCGGTGGGTGAGTTCGGCGTCGCGCCCACGGCCAGGGCCTATGATGAGTCTCCGGTCTTCACTGCCATGCAACTTGGGCTGACAGTCGGGGAGAGGGTCTACGGCTTCGGCGAAAGATTCGGCCCTTATCTAAAGAACGGGCAGAGCATAGACATCTGGAACGAAGATGGCGGCACAGCCAGCGAGCAAGGGTATAAGGACATTCCCTTCTATATGACCAGCAAGGGCTACGGTGTACTGGTCAACAACCGCGGGCATGTCTCCTTCGAAGTGGCCACAGAAAACACGGAGACCGTGCAGTTCAGTGTGCCTGGCGAAGTTCTGGACTTCTATCTGATCGCCGGTCCGAACCCTGAACGAATCCTGGAGCGATACACGGCCTTGGTGGGTCGTCCGGCCAAGGTCCCCGCCTGGTCATATGGGCTCTGGCTGACCACATCCTTCACCACGAAATATGACGAGGAGACCGTGACATCCATGATTCATGGCATGGCTCAACGGCATATTCCCCTGAGCGTCTTTCACTACGACTGCTATTGGATGAGGGAATTCCACTGGACAGACTTCCAATGGGATCGACGCTTCTTCCCTGACATAGAGGGGACCCTGGGGCGCCTCCACCGGAAGAAGGGGCTGCACGTTTGCGCCTGGATCAATCCATATATCGGGCAGGAAAGTGTCCTCTTTGACCAGGCTGCAGACAAGGGCTACTTGGTTCGCAAGCCCAATGGAGACATATGGCAGACCGATCTTTGGCAGGCTGGCATGGGGTTGGTGGATTTCACCAACCCAGACGCATGCAAGTGGTTCAAGGAGAACGTCAAGCATCTTCTCAAGCAGGGCGTAGATGCCATCAAGACCGATTTCGGCGAGCGTATCCCTGCCGATGTGGTCTGGTTCGACGGTTCGGATCCCGCGAGCATGCATAACTGGTATACGCAACTGTACAATCAGACCGTCTTCAAGGCCATCGAAGAGGTCTACGGAAAAGGGCAGGCTTGCCTGTATGCCCGGTCGGCCACGGTGGGAGGCCAGCAGCAACCTGTCCACTGGGGCGGTGACTGCGAATCCACCTTCAACGGCATGGCGCAGACCCTGCGGGCTGGCCTGTCGTTGGTAAGTTCCGGTTTTGGTTTCTGGAGCCACGATATCGGCGGTTTCGAGGGAGCAAGACCCGACCCTGCCGTTTACAAACGCTGGATAGCGTTCGGTCTGCTCTCCTCTCACTCCAGGCTGCATGGCTCCACTGTCTACCGGGTCCCCTGGCTCTTCGATGAGGAGGATCAGCGCAGGGGAGTGGTCAATCCTCCGGAGCAGACCGCAGTGAGCGTGCTGCGAAAGTTCACCAGGTTGAAGATATCCATGATGCCCTACCTCTACCAGGTCGGACTTGGCGCACACGAGCGCGGGGTCCCGGTCATGCGTTCCATGTTCATGGAGTTCCCTGACGACAGGACGGCACTGGATTGCGACCGCCAGTATATGCTCGGGCCCTCGCTTTTGGTGGCGCCGGTCTTTTCCTACACGGGTGACGTGGAATACTACCTGCCCAAGGGGGTATGGACGGATTGGTTCACTGGCCGGCAGGTGGACTGCCGACAGTCTGGCCAGTGGATGCATGAAAACCATGGCTTCGACACGGTTCCGCTCTGGGTGCGTGATGGCACTGTTTTGGTCACTCGCCCGGGACAGGACTCAACAGAATATGCCTATGGAACCGATTCTACGGTCTCAGTCTTCCTGGCTCACGACGGAAGAGCCAGTGCCACGGTAACCGAGAAAGAAGGAAGCAGCCTTGTCTTCCAGGCGGAACGCTCAGGAAACGCAGTAACCATCACTTCCTCAGACGGGCGAGAATTCACCGGTTGCCTAGGGATGGGCGAGGGCAAGGCTTCCCGGAACGGGCGTCTGGTTCTGTCAGCAGATTGAACAAGTAGGGCTGCATCCGTATAGAAGGCTGTCGGTTTGCCGGCCGGGCCGGATGTTCGCGTAATACCACAGGCAGCCTGACACGGCTCTGAGCTTCGAGCTGAGCAAATGAAAAAGACCGCCCAATGCAGAAGGCGATGCGATGGCCAGCACCGGGTCGCCTCCTGCATTGCACGGGTTCATACCCCCCGCGTTCCTATGGAATGCTCCTGTGGAACACGTTCTATAGTATCACTGTCTGAACCTTTAACGCCACCCGCAAAGTTTCGTGAAATCTACGGTGAGTGATGGTTAATCTATTGTGCTTGGTGATTGATCTTCATGTTTGATCAGGTCTTGAGCACGCATTGGCAGGGCTTGTTCGTATATGCGGACGAGGAAACCTGAGGGTGCGGTCAGAGCGGCCTGCGGGCGGCTGATCCGTCTTGGAAGTCAGCGCCTTGGTGTCTGCAGCAGGGCTGACGATGTGGCTGGGTAGCCGAGGTCCATGGCCATTGACAGGTGGGCTACGATTACGTCAACCAGGGCCGATGTGGCCTCCTGGCGGCTTGTCGCGTTCTGGCTGGCATTAGTCCGTATCGTGCCTGAGGAGCCGTTCAGTTTTCTCCCTACGGTCAGAAGAGTCCGGGCTGTATCCATCTCGATCAGGGCAGGGGTGGGGGCCTGTATTCCGTTGACGGGGTCGGTGCATTCATCGGGGTGGGCCAGCAGATCGGTGGTGGGATAGACGCCCTGCCGGGGATCGTGCTTGGCATTACCGACCAGAATTTGCGCCGCAGCGGTGTGTGCATCGGCTAGGGTTAGCATCCATGCGGCATCCGTCTTGCGGGCCGCGAGGACCGAGAGCTCGAAGCCGGAACGGTCTTCGCCGGTGATGGCCTGATCGGCCAATTCGGCGGGCAGCGCCTTGGCCAGCGGATCCAGCCGCTGCACAGCTTGGACCAGTCTGAGCGTATTCTTTTGGCGGTCGGCCTGTTCGCCGTCCTGGGAGGCCGTCAAAGCCTGGGCTGCGTGTACCGTGGCTTCGTCCAGGCGCGCGGGACAATCGCGGGCCGTCTGAACCCAGGCCTGGGCTCGGCTGTCTGCCTGATCTTTTTGAAGCCGTTCCGACTGCCGGGCTTGCGTCCACGCCTGCTCGCAGGCTGTGGGGCGGAGATTGTCGGGGTCGTGCTGGCTGACATGAACCGCTGAGGGTGCGCATCCTGCGATGGTGACGGCCAGCAGCAGTACACCGATACCGGCTATCATCCGTCGTGCCAGGATCGCTGGCCTACGACTCGCCCACCCTTGGTATTCAGGAACCGGCTGTGTCTGCATGAAAGGCTAGAATAGTAGGCATTGCAGACTAAAAGAAGCGCGGCCTGAATAACTTCATAGGAGGTCTTGACATGGAACTGGACCTGGCTGAAATTCATCAGCTGGCACACGAACAAGGGATTGATGCCGAGACCTTGGATCAAGCACTGAGCGAGGCTCTTCTTCTGGCCTACCAGAAGTCGCCTCACGCAGCCAAACATGCACGGGTGGAGCTGGACGAACGTGCGGGTACTTTTACCATCTGGGCACAGGACGAGATCGCTCGAGAGTCCACCCCAGAAGAGCCTGAACCGGGATATGATCTGGGCGAGGAATACGACGACACACCGAAGGACTTCGATCGACTGGCGGCCTCGACGGCCCGCCAGGTCATCCGCCAGCTCTTCCGCCAGGCCGATGACGAGCGGGTCTTCGGGGCTTTCTCGGGTCAGAAGGGCCATCTGATCACCGGAGTCGTGCAGCAGGATGCCAGCGATCTTGGCAATGTGCATGTGGCTGTAGATAATGTCGAGGCCATTCTGCCCCGCCGCGAGCAGGTGCCTGGAGAGCATTACCGGCACGGCCAGCGGATTCGCGTCTACGTGGTCAATGTCTCCCGTGGGCTCAAGGGGCCGGAAATCATCGTGTCGCGTTCCCACCCGGAGCTGGTTCGCCGCCTCTTTGAGCGGGAGGTGCCTGAGCTGGTCTCCGGTGCGGTCTCCATCATGGCCATTGCTCGTGAAGCCGGGGCCAGAACCAAGATCGCGGTCCGTGCCAACACCAAGGGGGTCAATCCCAAGGGCGCGCTGATCGGCCCGGCGGGCGCTCGCGTCCGTGCCGTCATGGAGAATCTTGGACCTGAGAAGATCGACATTGTGGACTGGTCCAAGGATCCTGCCGAGTTTGTGGCTGCGGCCTTGTCTCCGGCTGTGGTCCGCCAGGTGCAGATCGTCAGCGAGTCCAACCGCACGGCCATTGCCTTCATCAAGGACGCCCAGCTCTCCCTGGCCATTGGCAAAGAGGGCCAGAATGCCCGTCTGGCCGCCAAGCTGACCGGCTGGAAGATTGGCATCGAGTCCGAGGAGGCCCACCAGCAAAAATTGCGTGAGCTGCAGGCGCAAACGGCTTCGGCTGCTGGAGAAGACGCCTGAGAGCAAACATCCGACGACGCGAGTATGCTGGACCCAGTATTCCGAGTCCGGTGGTTCATGCCGTCGGCCCCGGCACAGAGACGAGGTAACACGATCATGGTCGCACGATGAGACAGGATATGTTCGCCGTCATCAAAGAGTGATCGCGCCGGTCATACGCGCGGTCCGGTAAGGAGAAAGTAAGTGCCCAAAGCACGCGTGTATGAGCTGGCCAAGGAATTTGGCGTAGACAGCAAGACTGTTCTGGCGAAATTGAAGGACATGGGCGAGTTCGTCAAGTCCGCATCCTCTACTGTCGAGGCCCCTGTGGTTCGTCGACTCAAGAACGCTTTCCCTCAGAAGGGACAGGGCGACGCTGGTCAGGCCGCTGCACGAAATGCCCGCCCCGGCAGCCCTAATCATGGAGGCGGCCAGGGTCTGCATGGCCGTTCGCAGTCCGGCGGCACCCAGCAGTCCACACCTGGGCCCAAGCCCGGACAGAACCACCGGCCCTCGGACGACGGCGAGGCGCCACGGGGTCAGCAGCGTCCTGGTGGCCGCTTCCCCAAGCCCGGTGCCTCCCAGGGCAGCCGCAACGAGCATGAGCGACGCAACCAGTCCCGTGGGCCCAAGCCTTCAGCCATGGGCAGGCCCGGCCCCCAGGGCTCGCGCAGCAACGGTCGTTCCGGCGGTTCCAACGCTGCGGCGATGCGGCATGGCGCAAGGCCGGGGGCATCCACGCCTCGTCCAGGCAACAATCCTTTCAGCCGCAAACAGGGGATGAAGGCCCCTATGCCTTCGGACATTCCCAGGCCGCATCCTATGGCCAGGCCAACCGTCAACGACTCCCGCAGGGGCCGGGGTGGATTCCGCAACGGTCGTGGTGGCCGATCCGGACAGGGTGCCCGTCCAGGGCAGTGGGGCCATAGCCGTCCAGGTCAGCAGACACATCAGGGCGGCGGCGGTCGTTTCGGCGGCGCTTCGTCGGCGCCCTCAGGCGGCTTCCGCGGCGGTTCAGGCCGTGGTGGTCGCGGTCGCGGCGGCGCTGCTGGAGCATTCGGTCGCCAGGGAGGCAAGTCCTCCAAGGCCCGCAAGAATCGGATGGCCAAGAGGCATGAATTCCAGGAGATGAAGGCACCCGTCATCGGCGGTGTGCGCATCCCCGCGGGCAATGGACGTACCGTCAAACTTCGTCAGGGCGCGACCTTGGCTGACCTGGCCGACAAGATCAATGTCAACCCTGCTGCCTTGGTCACGGTGCTCTTCCACCTGGGCGAGATGGCTACGGCCACCCAGTCCCTGGATGAGGCCACATTCCAAATCCTGGGCGACGAGATCGGGTGGAAGATCCGCATCGTCTCCGCCGAGGAGGAGGACAAGGAGCTCCTTCAGCAGTTCGACATCAACCTGGACGAAGAACGTGAGGACCAGGATGACAAGAACCTGCAGCCCAGGCCCCCGGTGGTCACGGTCATGGGCCATGTCGACCACGGCAAGACCCGGCTGCTGGACACCATTCGCAAGACCAACACGACCACCAAGGAGGCTGGGGGCATCACCCAGCGCATCGGGGCCTACCAGGCCACAGTCACCCTGGACGGGGAGGATCGCAAGATCACCTTCCTGGACACCCCTGGCCACGAGGCCTTTACGGCCATGCGTGCCCGTGGTGCTGAGCTGACCGATGTGGCTATCCTGGTGGTGGCTGCGGACGACGGCGTTATGCCGCAGACCGTGGAGGCCATCAACCATGCACAGGCCGCCCATGTACCCATCGTGGTGGCTGTCAACAAGATTGATGTCGAGGGAGCCAACCCCCAGAAGGTGCGTGGCCAGCTGACTGAGTTCGGGCTGGTATCCGAAGAGTACGGTGGCGACACCATGTTCGTCGACATCTCTGCCAAGCTGGGCACCAATGTGGACAAGCTCCTGGAGGCCGTCCTGCTGACTGCCGATGCAGACCTTGACCTTCGGGCCAACCCTGACATGGACGCTCGCGGCGCCACGGTCGAGGCCCGTCTGGACAAGGGACGTGGAGCTGTGGCCACTGTGCTGGTCCAGCAGGGGACCTTGCATGTGGGCGATGCCATTGTGGCTGGATCGGCCTATGGCCGTGTGCGCGCCATGCTGGACGAGAACGGCCGGCAGATGGATGCTGCCGGTCCTTCCACGCCCGTCCAGGTGCTGGGTCTTACCTCGGTGCCTACCGCCGGCGACCTCTTCCTGGTCGCTCCCGACGACCGCACTGCTCGTCAGATTGCCGAGAAGCGTGAGGCTTCGGCCCGTGCCGCCCAGCTTGCCAAGCGCCGCAAGGTGGTCTCTCTGGAGAGCCTGAAGGAGCAGTTCGCCAAGTCCGAGGTGGATATGCTCAACATTGTCATCAAGGGCGACTCCTCCGGCTCGGTCGAGGCCCTGGAAGACTCCCTGATGAAGATCGAGGTCTCCGACGAGGTCGGGATCCAGGTCATCCACCGGGGCGTGGGCGCTATCACCCAGAACGATGTCAACCTGGCTACGGTCGACAAGGCCGTCATCATCGGCTTCAACGTCCGGCCCAACAGGCAGGTCCAGGACCTGGCCGACCGCGAGGGTGTGGAGATCAAGTACTACTCGGTCATCTACAATGCCATCGAAGACATCGAGGCTGCGCTCAAGGGCATGCTCAAGCCGGAGTACGAGGAGGTCACCACCTCCCACTCCGAGATCCGCGAGATCTTCCGCTCCTCCAAGTTCGGCAACATCGCGGGCGTCATGGTCCAGGACGGCACCGTCAAGCGGGGCACCAAGGCTCGCATTGCCCGCAACGGGGTGGTCACCATCAACGACCTGGAGATCTCCTCCCTGCGTCGGTTCAAGGACGACGTCAACGAGGTGTCCGAAGGCTACGAGGCTGGTATCAACCTGGGCTCCTTCAACGACATCGAGGTGGGCGACATCATCGAGACCTACGAGATGCAGGAAGTGGAACGTAAGTAGGACCTGTCGACCATCCGACCACATGTCGGAGGGTCCATGGCGATCCGCCCCGGTCCGGGTACTTCCCGGCCGGGGCGGATGTCCATGAATGCAAAGATTGGTCATGGACGGTTCGAGAAAGGAATCATGATGGCTGGAAATCCCCGCGCTGTACGCATAGCAGCCCTGATACAACGGGTTGTGGCCTCTGCGCTGGAGTCCCAGATGCACGACAAGCGCCTGGCAGGGGTCACCGTCACTGAGGTTCGGGTCACCAACGATCTGCAGATAGCCAAGATCTACTGGACTCAGCTGGGCCGGTCCGGACACGAGGCCGGGGAACGCAAGCGTGCACAGCAGGCTCTGAGGCAGGCCTCCGGCAGGCTGCGCACCCTTGTCGGTGCTCGGGCCGGTCTGCGGCTGACGCCTACCTTGCGCTTCATCTACGATGAGGTGCCTGCCGAGGCTACCGAGATTGAGGATGTGCTGACCGCGGCCCGTCATCGGGACGAGGCCATGGCCAAGGCGCGAGTCAATGCCAGCTATGCTGGCGACCCCGATCCATATAGGCATGACGATGAAGAAAAGACCGATGAGTCAGGCTCCGTCCCTGACGAACCTGCGGCAGGGGATGCGGATGAAGCCGACCGCTGAGTCGTCGGACGTGATGGATTCTGGCCATGATGAACCGACCTCGGGCATCATCCTTGTTGACAAGCCGAGCGGTGTAACCAGCCATGATGTGGTGGCAGCCGTCCGCTCTGGCCTTGGCATGCGTCGCGTGGGCCATGCCGGGACCTTGGATCCTATGGCTACTGGCCTCCTGGTCGTAGGGTTCGGCCAGGCTACGCGGCTGCTGACGGTCATCGTCGGCCATGACAAAACCTACCGTGCCACCATGCGCCTGGGACTGGGCACCACCACGGACGATGCGGACGGGGATTTGCTGCCGGCGCGTCCTGGAGCTGCGCAGAAGGTGGACGAACTGACAGCCCAGGGTCTGCAGGATTTGATTGACCATTGCTTCACCGGCTGGATCGACCAGGTGCCTGATGCCTTCTCCGCCATCAAGGTCAAGGGCAGACGGGCCTATGACCTGGCTCGCGCAGGCCAGGAGGTCAGGCTGGAGCCCCGCCGCATTCGGATCGTATCCTTCCGTCTGCTTGGTTTTCGCCGTGTAGATCTGCCCGACCAGGGCGCCAGGGTGGTCGATGCGGATGTGGAGGTGACCTGCTCCAGTGGCACCTACATCAGGGCCCTGGCTCGTGACCTGGGCGAGCGGCTGGATCTGGGCGGCTACCTGATCGCCCTAAGAAGGGTTCGTGTGGGCCCGTTCGACTTGGAGGATCCCGACCTGGCGTCCAGGGTTTTGGGCGGTCAGGTGGTCCCTCACACCTACCGGAACCGACAAGGTCAGACGGTTGTTCACAGTCGTATGGTTCCGGACCGCGACCGGCAGGGGATGTTGGATGGCTCTCTAAGTCTGGCGCAGGCGGCACGCATGAGCATGCCTGTCCTGAACCTGGATGCCAATCAGGCAGCCAGGGTGGCTAACGGAGGATTTTTGGATCTGCCTGTCGCCGGGCCCACGGCCGCCCTGGCCGGACCTGAGGGCAGGCAACGCTTGGCTGCCATCCTAGCGCCCAGTTCACGAGGCGGGGCCAAGCCGGATGCGGTCTTCCACCCCGAGGCCTGAGTGTGCAGGCTCGGATTTAGCCCAAGGGTCTTGTCAGGGTGCGACGGCGGGAATACAGTGCTTAAGGAATTATCGGTGCCCGGGTTCGGGGGCCGCCATGACTAAGTGATGGGAAGCGGATGAAGGTCAGCCAGGTCAGCCCGGATGAGTCGGGAATCGTCAGGTGGCCGGGAACCTTGGGGACCCGGCCCAGCGTGGTCACTATCGGTGTCTTCGATGGCATGCATCGGGGTCATCAGGCCCTCCTGCGCCGGGTGGTAGAGTTCGCTGCCAAGGGCCAGGATTGGCCTATGGCTCTGGTCTTCGACCCCAGTCCCAAACTGGTCCACAGCTATGCTGACAGCCATGACATGACTGAACCATCTTTAAGCCTGGTTCACCATGACCCTGACCAGATCATGCCGCTAGATGAGCGCTTGCGGCTGATGGCCCAGCTGGGGCTGGAACAGGCTGTGGTGGTGCGGTACACGCTGGCCTTCGCTGCCAAATCCTATCGGTTCTTCCTCAAGCAGCTTACCGAACAGCTGGCCATGCGCACGTTGGTCCTGGGCCGCGATGCGCAGATGGGCGCAGGGCGAATCGGCGATATCAAGGCCATTGGCGACCTGGCGGACACAGGACTGTTCGATTTGGAAGTCGTGGACGACCAGGGTCCAGGCGATTGCACCCTGCCTAACGCTGACAGCCTGGAGCGACATCGGGCAAGAGCCTGGAGCAGCTCCCACCTTCGGCAGTTGATCCTTGACGGCGATGTGGATGCGGCCCTGGATATTCTGGGCCGGCCGCACATGGTCCAAGGCACGGTGGTCCATGGGGAGCAGCGTGGTCGCCGCTTGGGCTTCCCGACTGCCAACCTTGCTCCCGACAGCCAGGGGATGATGCCCGCAGATGGAGTCTATGCAGGCTGGTTGGTCGACCTGGGTCTGCCTACGGATCCCATGGCGACCTCGGAGTGCCGGGAGGGTCGGCTGGCTCAGGGCTCGCCTTGGCGGATGCCCGCCGCCATCTCCATCGGCACCAAGGAGACCTTCCTGGCCCCAGGCGAGCAGATGCCGAGAATCCTGGAGGCCAATGCCGTCCGGCCGGATTGGGTGGACCTGTACGGTCACCGGGTACGAGTGGAGTTCCTCAGCCGTCTGCGCGGTCAGAGACGGTATGCGGGCGAGGAGCCGCTCAAACGACAGCTGGTCTTGGACGCCGATCGCACCCTGGAGCTGACCAAGGCTTCAGGAAAGGTGTTTTCCGCCAATTGAAAGCTGAAGGTACTCGGGAACTCACAGCCCTCGGAAGTGGCTGAAGAACTCCCTGGTGCGCGGATTCTCCGACTCGTCCATCACCTCTTGCGGCGTTCCGTTCTCAGCGATGACACCGTCCAGCAGCAGAACCACTCGGTTGGCTGCGTGATGGGCGAAACTCATTTCGTGGGTGGCCATGAGTATGGTGGTGCCACCGGCAGTCAGCTCCGAGACCATGGCCAGGACCTCGCCCACCAGCATGGGGTCCAAGGCTGAGGTGATCTCATCCAGCAGGAGTAGTTCCGGGTCGGTCATCAGGGCCCGGACGATGGCCACCCGCTGCTGCTGGCCGCCGGAGAGCTGGTCGGGGTATGCTCCGGCCTTCTTCCTCATGCCGATCCGGTCCAGCAGTTCTAGGGCCCGCTCCCTGGCCTGGTCCTTGGGCATGCCGTGGACCTTGACGGCTCCCAGAGTCACATTTTTCAGGACGTTCATGTGGGGGAAGAGGTTGAATTGTTGGAAGACCACGCCGATTCTGGCACGGCAGGCATCTTGGTCGATCCTGGGATCGGTGATGTCGGTGCCGCCCAGCCAGATCCTGCCGTCGTTGACGGTCTCCAGCAGGTTGATGCACTTCATCAGAGTGGACTTGCCTGACCCCGATGGGCCCAGCAGGGCCACGGTCTCATGAGGCATGATGGTCATGGAGATGCCGCGCAGAACCTTGTTGCCCCCAGGGTAGGTCTTACGTACATCCTCCAAACGGAGTACTGGCTGGTCCTGATCGGCGCCTGCCTGTTCGCTCATACCATGCCTCCGCTCTGTTCGCGCTTGCGCAGCCGGTTGGAATACCAGTCGTTGAGAAGAATGAAGGGGACCGAGGTGGCGATGAAGAGCACCGAGGCCACCACGTAGGGGGTGAAGTTGTAGGAGGTGGCCACGATGATCTGGGCCGCCCTGACCGCGTCGACCGCTCCTAGAACTGAAATCAGCCCCACGTCCTTCTGCATGGAGATGAAGTCGTTCATTAGTGCCGGAGCCACCTTGCGCAGGGCCTGGGGGATGACTACCAGACGCATGGTCTGTCCCGAGGTCAAGCCCAGTGAACGCGCCGAGGCCCTCTGGGAGGGGCCGACGTCCTGGAAGCCGGCCCTCAGGACCTCGGCGATGTAGGCCGAATAGGAGAGGATGATCGCCACGGTGCCCAGCAGGGCTGCCGGGATCCGGTTGAAGATGGCCAGACCAGGGATGCCGAAGCCGATCAGGTAGAGGACCACGATCATGGGGATCCCCCTCATGATCGTGGTGTAGACCTGGGCCAGCACCCGTAGGGGGAAGAGCAGCGGGTTCCGGCTGGTGCGGATCATGGCCAGCAGGGTGCCCAGCAAGGCCACGCCGATGACCGCGAAGAAGAGGACCTCCAGATTGAGCCAGAGTCCCCGAAGGACCTTGGGGAAGGCTTGGGCGAAGTAAGCGCCGGAGAAAAACGACTGCTTGACCCGGGGCCAGCCAGGTGAGGCGTGCAGCCCCAGAGCAATCAGCAGGGCCAGTACAAGCGTGCTGGCGATGCTGACCGCCACTGAGCGCAGATTCTGCCGACGACCGTAGCGTTCCCGTTCCCGTTGAATATCGCTGACCGCGTCTTGTGCCGAGGTGGCCATGAACGACTAGGTTTCCTTTCTTCTCTCAGCCCAGGGTAGGCAGGGAGGTGTAGACATGCAGCCACTGGTTCTGCAGCTTGTCCAAGGTTCCATCCTTCTTCAGGGTGGTGACAGCCTTGGAAGCAACCGGGGTCAGTGTGGAGCCTTTGGGCAGGACTATGCCCATGCCCTCCGGGTCCTGCGAACCCTTGATCTGCCCGAGGATCTTGGCGTTCTTGACCTGCCCGGAATCGACCATGGTCACAGCTGAGGGGGTGTCCACGACAAGCGCGTCGATCTGGTTGGTGTCCAAGGCCTGGGACGAGGCCACATCGTCATTGAAGGTGTCGATGTCAGGCTTGACCAGCTTGTGGGCCATCTCGTAGGAGGTGGAGCCGACCATGGCCCCTATCTTGGCGTCCTTGATCTGGGCAAGGGAGGTGGCAGAAGCGTATGGGGAGTTTTTTCTGGCGACCAGCGACTGGGTGGAGTTGTAGTAGCTGGGAGTGAAGTCCACAGCCTGTCGACGTTCCGGTGTGATGGAGAACTGCTGGATGTTCAGGTCGTAGTCCTTGCTTCCCGGGGCGATGGCGGCATCGAAGGTGGTCCTGATCCAGGTGACGTGCGCCTTGTCGAATCCCATTTTCTCCGCTACTGCATAGGCAACGGCTGCCTCGTAGCCCTTGCCGGATTCGGGCTTGTTGTCCTGCACGTAGGGGGCGTAGGCCGGGTCTCCAGTGGCAATGGTCAGGGTGCCAGGTTTGATGGTCTGCTGGGTGATGTCCTGCTTGGCCGCTGACTGCCCACTGCTGCTCGACGAGGAGCCGCAGGCCGCGCCGACCATGAGCGTGACTGTCGTGAGTACGGCCGCCGTCAGCCTGCGTAAGGTTTTCCTGGTGAAGATGGTCATGCTGATCTGCTCCTCGTGACGATGGGTGTCGGTCTTCCAGCGACTCCATCCTAGTCTGGCAGGTTAACGAGTCTGCAGGTGAGCGCCATAGGGTGCGATAGGGCCCTGCGGCCACCGGGCTCAGACCAGCCCCAGGGCGTCCAGTGCCTCGGCCAGATAGTTGACCTCGACCACTTCCAGTCCCTGGATGGGCTTTCGGGCTCCTGAATGCCGGTCGGGCGGGACCAGTGCCCGGGTGAATCCCAGTCGAGTGGCCTCCTGCAGCCGGTGATTGAGTTGAGGCACTGGTCTGACCTGTCCGGTCAGCGATATCTCGCCCATGGCACAGGTCGTGCGCTGGATGGGTCGGGACTTGGCTGCACTGGCCAGGGCGGCCACGATGGCCAGATCACATCCGGGTTCCTTGGCCAGCCCGCCGGCGATGGTGGACACATACAGGTCCCGTGTCAGCAGGTTGACGCGACCGTGGCGGTAGAGCACCGCAGCTAGCATGGCCAGACGGTTGGCGTCGATCCCGTTGGTGTTGCGCCTGGGCGTGGGCAGGACAGACGAAGTAACCAAGGCCTGGATCTCGATGGGCAGGCTGCGGTGGCCGTCCAAGGTGAAGGTCACACAGGTGCCCTCAACCTCTTGCCCGGTCGTGGACAGGAAGAGCCCAGTGGGATCGCTGACCTCCTCAATGCCCTGCTCGCCCATGTCGAAGCAGCCAACCTCGTCGGTGGGGCCGAAACGGTTCTTGACGGCTCTCAACAGGCGTAACGCGGTCTGGGAATCGCCCTCGAACTGGCAGACCACATCGACCAGATGCTCCAGGGTCCGCGGCCCGGCGATGGAGCCGTCCTTGGTCACGTGGCCAACCAGGAGGATGGGGATGTCGTGCGATTTGGCCATGTCGATCAGGCTGATGGCCACCTCGCGTACCTGGGTGGAGCCCCCGGAGATGCCGTCAACCTGGCTGGAGACTATGGTCTGGGCGGAGTCCACAATGGCCAGTGTCGGCTTCTCGCGCTCGATCAGCCCAAGCACCGTGGCAAGGTCGGTCGTCGAAGCCAGCAATAGTGGGTCCTTGAGCGCTCCCACCCGACTGGCCCGCATCCGCACCTGGGCCTGGGACTCCTCGCCTGACAGATAGAGCACCTTGCCTTTTCCGCCTCCCCGGTCGGCCACGCGGCCGGCGGTCTCCAGCAGGAGGGTGGACTTGCCTATGCCCGGCTCGCCGGCCAAGAGGATGACTGACCCGGGCACGATGCCTCCGCCCAGGACCCGGTCGAATTCCTCGAATCCTGTGGGAATGCGCTTTACCTGGTCCGTGCCTACCCGGGTGATGGGCCGGGCCAGGCCTTTCTTAGGGGGCGCAGGTGCCGTATGGCTGCCGCCGGAGGTGGACAGACCCCCGCCTGCACCTACGAGACGGGCTTCATGGAATTCCTCGATCGTTCCCCACTGGCCGCATTCCGGGCAGCGTCCGAACCATTTGCCGCCGGTCCATCCGCACTCCGTGCACACATATTGCGTCGTCGTCTTGGCCATACCTGCACGCTATCGGGATTCAGGGACGATGAGCTGGGCTTTTACGGCATCTTCGCAGTGCCGACACCCTGCCCATGAGAGAATGGAGACATGGCTGACAATCCTTCTGCATCCGTGTCCTCTTCCTCTGACTCCTCCGCGCATGCCAGGCAGCGCCGTCGACGGATCGGTCTGGTCATCGCCCTTGCAGCGGTGGTCGTCCTAGTGCTTCTATCGGCCTTCGTCTGGCCTCACTGGGCGGTGCGCAGCCAAGAGTCCGTCACCCAGGACTCGGCTTCCGCTTCCTCTCAACCCCCGCAAGCCAGCAGCCCCAAGGCCACGGCGGCGCCCCTTCCTGATTCGGCTTCCGAGTTGCTCAAGGCCATGCCTGATACGGTGGGCGAGTTCGCCCGCGTCAAAGCGGATTCTGACAGCGAATGGAGCACCCGTACGCCTATCGAGGAGTACAACCTGGTCTACTCCACCGGCAGGTCGGGCGGGGATGTGAGCCTCCACCTGGCTCAGTGGTCCAGGAGCGAAGATGCCAAGGCGCTCTATGACAGCCAGTCCACGGGCATGTCCGGCAAGGAGCTGGCCTCGGGCAATGTTCGCAGCGGCGGCACGGTCACCGGATCCTACCTGGAGAAGGCGGATGGCAGCGACGAGCACAAGGCATTGGTCATCTGGCAGAATGATACGGTGGTCTTCCGCGCTCAGGGCCAGCGGGCTGCACTGGAGGCTTTCTACAAGGCCTTTCCGCTCTAGTCGTCCCGTAAGCGGTGTAGAATAAGCAAGTTGGACACTTCCAGGTAACTAAGGATCGGAGGCTCGGATGGGTTCTGTCATCAAGAAGCGCCGCAAGCGGATGAGCAAGAAGAAGCACCGCAAACTGCTGCGCAAGACTCGTCACCAGCGCAAGTAGCTTTATGACTTTGGCCCTCAGGGCCGACGAAGCCCCCCGCATCGAATGGACGCAGGGGGCTTCATGCATATCATCGCCGGTCATCGTGGCCAGCCGGATACTTCCAGCCAGGATGCGGGATGATAACTGATGCTCACTTGTTGGCGTTGGTCATGACCCGGGGCCCGTTGGGATCGCCCACGATGACCGTGTCGACCATGTTGAGGAAGAGGCCGTGTTCAACGACTCCCACGGTGGTGATCAGGTCTTGGGCCAGATCCTGTGGGTGATCAATCCGCTCCAGATGCAGATCAATGATGTGGTTGTGCTCGTCTGTCAGAACCGGCTGCCCTTGGCCGTCCATCCGCAGGACAGGGTTATAGCCGCGTTCCTTAAAGCGATCCAGGACGTGGCGCTCGCCGAAGGGGATGACCTCCACGGGCAGGGGGAAGCGGCCGATGGTGTCGACCACCTTGGACTCGTCCACGATCCAGACGATCCTTCGAGAGTTGACGGCCACGATTTTCTCCCAGAGCAGGGCTGCGCCGCCGCCCTTGATGCCGTTGAAGTCCCTGTCGACCTCGTCGGCCCCGTCGATGGTGACATCGATGTGATCCACCTGGTCGATGTCGACGATGCGGATTCCATAGCCTTCAGCCTGTTCCTTGGTCCGCCGGGAGGTGGTCACGCCGGTGAACTCCAAACCCTCTTCCTTCACGCGCCGTCCCAGTTCATCCACGAAGAACCGAACCGTGGATCCGGTGCCCAGCCCGGCGGTCATGCCGTTCTCGACCAGCTTGGCTGCTTCGATGCCGGCGGCCTTCTTCAGTCTGTCCTGCTCGGTCTTGTCCATACACGCTCCTTCATGCCCGCATGCGCTTAACAGCTGATGTCTGCGGGTCTTGTTGGTTCAGGTTCACTCCAGTTTAGACGATGGCCCCTGACGGTCCAGAAGCCGCTTAATCCTCCACTTCGATGGCATGCAGGCGGAAAGGCGCCTCCTGGATGGTCACGAAGCCGTCAGGGTCAATGTCCGCATCTATATCGATGCTGCCGACGATATGCAGGTCCTGTCCCGTGAACATGCTGCTGCCGGAAGGAGGCGGCGTGATGCGGATGCGACCGCTGGCTCTCAGTCCCCGGGCCCCGGAGTCCTTGGTCTCCTGGTCAGCTGCATCGGCGTCCGAGGTGCCCTTGAAAGCCGGCCCGAGTTCGTCTTCCTGACCATCGGTTAAGTCGGGGTCGGGCATGCCATTGATGGCCTCGGGCTTCGCATCATCGTCTGCATCAGCTGTTGCTTCTACAGATTCGGCCTGCTCGGGATCCACAGCCTGGGACTCGACGGCGGTTTCGGCTAGATCTTTCTGCTCTTCCTGGTCCAGGCGAACCTTCTTGCGGCCCAGCTCGTCCAGAACTCGGGGTCCTGCGTCCAGCTCCTCCTTGACTGCGGGCGGTACCTGCGTGCCTTTGGCATAGGGGGAGGCCAGCAGCGAACGCCAGCCTTCGATAGGAAGACAGCCTTCCCGGTCGCCCTTGCCTGCAGCTGTGGCGTAGCCGCGGGCCAGGGTGTCCACTTTCTCGTTGAATGTGTTGCCGGCGTGGCCCTTGACCCAGACAAACCTGACCGATCCCGCCCGTGCCTGGATCGCCTGGTCGATGGCTTCAATAAGCGGGCGGTTCTTGACCGGCTTGCCCTGGGAGTTCTTCCACCCTTTCTTTCTCCACCCGGGCACCCAGGTGGTGGAGCAGTTGATGGCGTATTGGGAGTCGGTTTCGATGACCAGCGGGCGCTCGCCTGGGTGGGCGCGCAGGGCCTGCAGCACGGCGCACAGTTCGCCAATCTGATTGGTGCCGTTGCTGGCGCCGCCTGCATCTGCGTCGCCGCCCTGGTGATCGGCCCAAGCCCAACCCATGGGGCCATTGGGATTGCTCAGTGCACTGCCGTCGGTGGAGACGACCAGATTCTTGTCATTGGTCATAGTTTCAGTTTAAACAGGAAAATAGAGAACCCCCGCCCCAGCGATGACTGTCGCGGAGGAGGGCAGGGGTCTTGTCTGAAGCTCAGCCCAGAGCCTTGGTGACCACCTGGTCGGCATCGTCCAGAACCTGATCCAGGGTCTCAGGGGAAACGAAGGATTCGGCGTAGACCTTGTAGATGTTCTCGGTGCCGGAGGGGCGGGCGGCGAACCAGTTGTTCTCGGTGGTTACCTTGATGCCTCCGATTTTGGCCCCATTGCCCGGGGCCTCGGTCAGCTTGGCAGTGATGGGCTCGCCCGCCAGGGTGGAAGCCGTCACATCGTCGCCGTTCAACTGAGCGAACTTCTGCTTCTGCTCCAACGTGGCAGGGGTGTCCACTCGCTTGTACCAGCTTTGGCCGAAGCGTTCCACCTGCTCCTGGTGGAGCTGAGCCGGATTCTTTCCGGTCTTGGCTGTGATTTCGGCAGCCAGGAGGTCAGGGATCAGCCCGTCCTTGTCCGTTGTCCAGACACGGCCGTCTCTGCGCAGGAAGCTCATCCCGGAGCTCTCCTCGCCGCCGAAGGCCACCTCGCCCTTGAAGAGGGGGTTGACAAACCACTTGAAGCCTACAGGCACCTCGATCAGCCTGGCGCCGATGGAGGCAGCCACGCGGTCGATCAGGGAGGAGGAGACCAGGGTCTTGCCGATGCCGGCACCTTGGGGCCATCCGGGTCGGTTGCCCGAGAAGAGGTATTCCGCGCAGACGGCGATGTAGTGGTTGGGGTTCATAACGCCGGTTCCTGGACAGACGATGCCATGCCGATCGGCATCCGGATCGGTGCCGCCCACCAGGTCGTAGGAGTCCCAGGCCCCGGCGTTGAGGCGATCAACCAGACCCTTCATGGCATAGGGTGAGCTGGGATCCATGCGGATTTTCCCATCGTGGTCAATGGTCATGAACCGCCAGGTCGGATCCACCTCTGGGTTGACGATGCCGATGTTCAGGCCGTACTTTTCATTGATCAGCGGCCAGTAGTTGACCGAGGCGCCGCCCAGCGGATCGATGCCCAGACGCACCCCGGAAGATCTGAGCAGATCAAAGTCGATGACATTGCCCAGATCAGCCACGTAGTGTTCCCGGTAGTCGAAGCGCTCCACGAGGTCGGATTTAATAGCATCCTCAAAGGGAATCCGCTTGACCCGCTTGTAGTCGCCCAGAAGCTCATTGGCCCGTTGCGCTATGGCGTTGGTGGTTTCGGCCGAAGCCGGACCGCCTGTGGGCGGGTCATACTTGAATCCGCCGTCAGTGGGTGGGTTATGAGAGGGGGTGACCACGATGCCGTCAGCCAAATCCTTGCCGGAGAAGCGTTGGGTGCCGTCGGCCGCCCGGTTGTGCGTCAGGATGGCCTGGGAGACGGTGGGTGTGGGCGTGTAGTCATCATTGGCGTCAATGCGCACCCGTACCCTGTTTGCTGTCAGGACCTCAATGGCCGTCTTCCAGGCGGGCAGGGAGAGGGCGTGGGTGTCGCGGCCCAGGTAGAGCGGTCCGGTGGTCCCGTCCTTGGCTCGCTGTTCGGCTATGGCCTGGCTGATGGCCACGATGTGGGCCTCGTTGAAGGAGGTTGTCAGGGCGGAGCCACGATGCCCGGAGGTGCCGAAGGACACGCGCTGGGAGGGGATGGAAGGGTCGGGGATGAGATCGTAGTACCTGCCAATCAGATCGTCGACGTTGATCAGATCTTCTGGGCTGGCAGGCCTGCCCGCGTTCTGTGCTGTCATGGCTCCCATCATGCCACCCCGGCATGAGAAAGCGGACAGAGGGGCAACAGGCTCTCCCGGTCTCAGTCGGACCGGGGCACCCGCACGTTCAGGGCCCGGTGCTCCACGCTGAGCGCAATATGGCGTGTCTCGCCCAGAATGTCGCCGTCCACTTGGGCCAAAGCGGGCTTCTCCAGGCGAATCTCGGCCTTGGATCCTTGCAGCTGGACGATGGTGGAGTTGGTGGATAGGGGGCTCTGGCTGGCTTTGCGGGTGATGGTCTGATGCATGACATCTCCAAAGAGGTTGGCCCAGCCGATCAGGCCAGCTGAGGTGTCGATGATCTCGAAGTCCAGGATACCGTCCTCGTAGGAGGCGGCGGGCATGAGGGAGAATCCTGGAATCTCCCCGCAATTGCCGGCCATGAAAGTGCGGAAGGTCACTGAGGTGTTGGTCTGTGTGACCTGGTCAGGCCGGGTGATGGCGATGTCGGCCGTGTACTTGGGCGCAAACAGATGCTTGGCGCCGCTGATGAAATAAGCTAGCCAACTGACCGTCTTCTTCAGATTAGGATCGGTGTCGTCAATCATCAGAGCGTCGAAGCCGATGCCGGCGATGATCAGGAAGGCATGACCACGGCCCTGCTCTTTATTGTCTCCATCAAGCAAGGCCATGCGGCCCACGTCGACCTGGGTGGACCCGTGCGAGGTGGCCACGGCCAGGGCGGCGTCCAGATCGCCTACGGGAATGCCCATGTTCCTTGCGAAGAGATTCCCTGTCCCGATAGGGATGATGCCCATGACATGATCGCTGGATGCCATGGCGCTGGCTACGGTACGTACAGTCCCGTCCCCGCCCACGGCAACGACTACATTGGCTCCACGCTCCAGTGCTATGCGGGCACAGGCTTTCCCATCTCGATCCAGTTGGGTTTCGATGAAGCTGAATTCGCGGATGCCCTTGTCCCGGCAGTATTGCTGGATGCGCTCGCGGGCGGCGACGGCCTGGGGTTTGGAGGGATTGATGACGAAAGCATAGCTGAGTTGGTCGTCGTCCCGGGCCAGTATCTGCATGGCGAACTTATGCCGTCTTTGGGCGCGGACGATCAGCACCACTGCGGTGACTACAATAGCCGCCACCGCCAGGATGCCGAAAATGACGACCGCTGGAATTGGCATGACTCCATTGTGCGCGCGGTGTCGACCCGATGTCCTCGGGTGTGTCCGACGTGAACGAACCCTCTACAGCAATCACGCTGACGGTATGAGCCGATTGAATTATGAAAAACGCAAAGTTATGATTGCACACGGTCCATGTGGTCCCCTCGGTCTGGAGTTGCAACGGCTTCGTGCGCTGGAAGTCCGGGAAAGCCAGGGGGTATGGGGAGAGGAGGCAGGCATGGATAAGTACAAGAGCGTTTTTGACATTATAGGCCCCATCATGATTGGACCTTCCAGCTCGCATACAGCAGGGGCAGTGGCAATTGGCCGGGTTGGACACATCCTTGCTGGGGGTGTTCCAAGCCGTGCCGATATTCATTATTATGATTCTTTCGCTCGCACGCACAGCGGTCACGGTACCGACTATGCCATTATCAGTGGTCTGCTGGGTTTTGCCCCGGATGACCCTCGGGTGCCTGATGCCATTGGCATCGCCCGCAGGCAGGGTATGGATATGACCTTCCACGAGGAGGACGAGCACAGTCCCATCGACCACCCGAACACCGCCGTTCTGGACTTGCGGGGCCCAGCCGGTCGGATAATCTACTCAGCTTGTTCCATCGGGGGTGGGACCATTGAAGTGCAGCGTATCAACTTGGACGGCTGCCTGATCACTACTCCTGGGCTTCTGCCCATCCTGCTAGTGGAACTGGATGAATCCGAAAAGGGCGCCGGTCGGCGATTGGAGCGCATACGTGATCTGCTTCGGGAAGAGGGCGTGACCAAGCAGACCAGGTATGAGCCCGAGGGTCCGGCCGGCATGGCGGTTTACGAGTTCGATTTGGACAATCCGCTGTCCGCGCAGCAGCAGAAGCAGATCGCGGGTCACTCGTCCAGGATGATTTATATCGACTAGGAGGCATGGCGCATGTTCACTTCGATTGCTGAACTCGTGAGTATGGCCGAAGAGCACGGCTCGTCGATATCTGAAGTGGCCATCGATGAGGAGGTGCGGCGTTCGCACCAGGCCCGTCAGCAGATCTGGGCAAGAATGGCCAGGAATCTGAAGGTCATGCAGGCTGCCGTGGCCAGAGGGTCCCAGGGTGATGGCGTGTTTTCCAAGACTGGGCTGAGCGGTGGCCAGGCGGCTCTGCTGGAGCATTACCGGAAAACACGAACCAGCCTGAGCGGCGATGCCATCCTGCAGGCTGTCGAGGCCGCCATGGCTACCAATGAGGTCAACGCGGCCATGGGCATCATCTGCGCGACGCCTACGGCCGGTTCCTCGGGCACTCTGCCCGGAGTGCTCACCGTGCTCAAGAATCAACTGGGGATGGATGACGATGGGCTGATCCGCTGCCTGTTCACTGCAGGAGCTTTCGGATTGGTCACGGCCAACAAGGCGATGATCTCTGGAGCTACAGGCGGCTGCCAGGCTGAGGTGGGCAGCGCATCCGGAATGGCTGCCGCTGCTGCGGTTGAGGGTGCAGGAGGCGACCCTGATGCCAGTGCCCAGGCCTTCGCCATAGCCATGAGCAATCTGCTGGGACTTGTCTGCGATCCTGTGGCCGGTCTGGTGGAAGTGCCTTGCGTAAACCGCAACGCCATCGGCACTGCCAATGCTTTGATCGCTGCTGATATCGCCTTATCGGGTGGTGTCAGCAGGATCCCGCCTGACGAGGTCATCGCAGCTATGAAGTCTATCGGCGAGAGCATGCCCTCATCATTGAAGGAGACCGGCATCGGCGGCTTGGCGGGCACCCCTACCGGCAAACGCTTCCGCAAGACTGTATTCGGCAAGTGATGCGTGGCAGACGCATATAAGGGAGGGATGGTTCCCGTCTGTATTTCCGTCATGGCTGCCTTGGTTGGCGGCGGCCGGACCGGCTGCAGCAGGGGCCATGTGGCTCGGAAAGAGTTGTGCGGGGTCGGTTTTCGTGTCCCCTGAAAGTCATACAATTCAGATATGTTAGATATCAGGTTCATTCAGGAGCATCCGGATGTTGTCCGTGAATCACAGCGTAAACGCGGCGAATCGGTGGAACTCGTCGACGAGGTGCTGAAGGCGGACAGCGAGCGCAGGGCTGCACTCCAGGATTACGAGAGATGCAGGGCTGAGCAGAAGTCGCTCGGCAAGCGCATGGGTTCGGCGTCTCCTGATGAGAAAGCCGACCTTCTGGCCGGGACCAAGAGCCTGTCCGAGAAGGTGAACACCTGCAAGGCAGCCTCCGACGAAGCCAACGCCAGGTACGCCGATTTGATGTGGAAGTTCAGCAACGTAGTGGAGCCTGAGGCGCCCGAGGGTGGCGAGGACGATTACGTGGTGGTCAAGAAGGTCGGCACCCCGCGCGACTTCGCCAAGGAGGGTTTCGAACCCAGGAACCACCTGGAACTGGGCGTAGGCGTGGCTGGCATCGACATGCGCAGGGGCGTCAAGATTTCCGGTTCCCGCTTCTACTTCTTGCGCGGTGATGTGGCCCGGCTGGAGATTGCCATGCTGACCATGGCCGTGGACCAGGCCATGGAGCATGGGTTCATTCCCACCATTACGCCCACCTTGGTCCGCCCTGAAGTCATGGCAGGCACCGGCTTCCTGAATGCCCATGCTGACGAGATCTACCGTCTGCGCGAGCCTGACGACCAGTATCTGGTAGGCACCTCTGAAGTCTCCTTGGCAGGCATGCATGAGGATGAGATCCTGGATCTGAGCAAGGGCCCGCTGCGCTACTGCGGCTGGTCCAGCTGCTACCGGCGCGAGGCTGGTTCCGCCGGCAAGGACACCATGGGCATCATCCGCGTCCACCAGTTCGACAAGGTGGAGATGTTCGTTTACTGCAAGCAGGAGGACTCCCGCGACCAGCACAAGCAGCTGCTGGCCATGGAGCAGGAGATGCTGGCCAAGGTGGACGTGCCCTACAGGATCATCGACACTGCCGCAGGAGACCTTGGATCCTCGGCAGCCCGCAAGTTCGATTGCGAGGCCTGGGTCCCCACCCAGGGTAGGTATCGTGAGCTGACATCAACCTCCAACTGCACCGAGTTCCAGGCCCGTCGCCTCAATGAGCGTGAGCGGCTGGAGGACGGTTCCACCCGTCCTGTCAGCACGCTCAATGGGACCCTGGCCACCACCCGGTGGCTGGTCGCCATCCTGGAGAACCACCAGAACGCCGACGGCTCCATCGTCGTGCCTGAGGCCATGCGCTCCTATGTGGGCGGCAAGGAGGTCATTGAGCCCAGGGCCTGGGAGGGGTGAGTCGTTGTGTCAGGATTCGCCGACATTCCGGCGGTGGTCTGATGGAGTCTGATGCCGTATGATAAATGGCGTGCCTAATCGGCACGCCTAATGGACAGGTGTCTGAGCGGTCGAAAGAGACGGTCTTGAAAACCGTTGTGGCGCAAGTCACCGCGGGTTCGAATCCCGCCCTGTCCGCCTGATAAGTGCCCTGAGAGTGATCTCGGGGCATTCTCGCATCCATGGCTGCGATTCGTCATGGCATCAGGGCAGAAGCATGGGCATGGTGACGGTCCGGACTGGACTTTGGCGTCTACAATGATAAAAGGGCCCGTGATCAGTCATGGGAACCGACTGTTGTGCGTCGTCTTTGCGAGGAAAGGCCAGGCTGTGCATCTATTCATCGCCATCGTTTCGCTGCTCGGAGATTGGTTGCTTTTCAGCTTCCCACTTTTCCAAGGACTGATGGAGCTGCAGGAATATCAGGAGCTTTTGGATGGCTTCGACCAGATCAGCAAGAATTGGAGCAAAATCTCGCCCTGGTGGTGGCTGGTCCCCAGTGTCAAGATCAAGCAGGAGCGTCAACGCGGGTATGAAATTCTTCGCCAGGCTACCAGAACCAGGTCCGAGCGTCGACGCGCCCTGAGCTTCCTTGATCAGGCGACCGCCTGGTACTACGTGTCAGTTGCAGGCTGGCTGAAGATGATCTCATCTGCTTATGAACTGCTTGAAACCGTTGACATAGAAAAGAACATTTGGTTACTGATCCTCCTGGTTGTTGCGCTGACCGCCGGCGGTCTGTTCAACGCCTATTACCGCATCAACCGGAAGCGCATCGGACGGAAGGAAAAGGAGCTGAAGCCTGATTCGGAGGTGATCGATGAATGACACGGCGTCTGCGAAAACGGGAGGCCGCGGATCATGGTCAGCCCCCGAACCCGGCGTTGCTCATCTGAATGAAAAGCTTGTGCCAGCGGACGTGCGAACCCTTCTGGATGATTCAGGGGCGAGTTGGCGCCTTGCTCAGCATCCCCCTTTGGACACCATCGGCCAGGGCTTGGCTCTGGGCATTGCCGACATACTGGGACTGTCTGCCGATAACCTGTCCAAGTTCCTGTTGCTGGAGGATGCCGGAGGGCTGCTGATGCTCATGGTGGCCAGGGGCATAAGGCGTCCTGATCTGCGGCAGGTGCGGGAACTTGTCGGATGCCGGAGGCTGCACATGGCCTCGGCTGCCACCTTGCGCAAATGTCTGGATACAATGCCGGGCCGTGTCTCGCTGCTGGATCTTGTGGGTCATCAAGGCCAGGTGGACACCGTCGTCCTGGACGGTGATCTGACGGCGACTGATGAACAGACCGCGTTGCCGCTGGGCTCTGATGATGTGTCTATCTGCCTGCCTGGCTCCTGCCTGCCGGACCTTGCCCGCAAGCTGGTCTCTCGGGTGTTCATACTCCCCATGAATGATGTCGTCGACTGAAATCATCCTCGGGTCTCCGCCCCGGAGGAAGCTGGAAGCTGTCGCGCACGCGGGAAGGAAGGGAGCAAGCCGGTGAGGCGGAATCTGCCTTGGAGAAGGAAGTCGGCAGATAATGAGGATCAGGATTGTCGTCACCGACCGATGCGGGTGACCAGACCAGGTCGGGCAGGCCGGTGGCTTGTGGCGTTCAGGGCGGCCTGTTGCGGACTGTTGGTGGGAGTGCTGGTGGTGCTCTACCGGCAGGGCATCGGCTATGGCACCAGGTTCGCTCGATGGGCCTACGCGCAGATGCGTGACCAGCCTCTGATGATTCCTCCATGGCTGCTGGCCGTCCTGGCGGTAGGTCTTGCCCTGGCCTGGATGGTCGGTCGGGTTCCCATGGCCTCCGGCTCCGGCATTCCGCAGGTGGAGGGGGTGGTCATCCACGGCATGCGCATGCCCGCCCTGCCTGTGCTGGGCGTACGATTCCTGGGTGGTCTGGCCTGCGGCATGTTCGGCCTGTCGCTGGGACGCGAGGGCCCCTCGGTGCAGATCGGGGCGGCTGGTTCCCAGCTGGTTTCCCGAGGATTGCGCCGAGATCGTGTGGAGGAGACCTGCCTGGTGACCTCTGGTGCGGCTGCCGGTCTGTCTGCAGCATTCAACGCGCCGCTGTCGGGGATGGTCTTCGCTCTGGAGGAGATCCACCGGTCCTTCTCTCCCATGATCCTTCTGTCGGCGGCCATGGCCTGCCTGAGCGCCGATTTTATCGCCAAGAACCGCTTCGGCCTGCGTCCTGTCCTGGACTTCACTGCGTTGCCCCAGCTGACCATCGCCCAGTATCTGCTGATGATTCCCCTGGGGCTGATGGCCGGCCTGGTGGGGGTTGCCATGAACCGCCTGCTGTTGGTTGCGCAGAGCCTATACAGCCATCTGCCCTCAAAGCTGGGACCGGTGATCTCCCTCTTCCTTGCCCTTCCGGTCGGATTGCTGCTGCCTGCTGTTCTGGGTGGTGGCGAGGACTTGATCGGCAAGGCGGAAGGCGTTCGTGAGGTGGCCTGGTCGGTGGCCATCAACCTGCTGGTTCTGCTTCTGGTCAAGATGCTCTTTACAGCCACTTCCTTCGGCAGCGGCGTCCCTGGCGGCATCTTCATGCCCATCCTGGCAGTCGGTACGCTGGCTGGATCCCTATGCGGGATGGGCGCGGCAGCCTTGGGAATGCCTGTCCGGATCATTCCGGTCTGTGCGGTCTGCGCCATGGCAGGCACTCTGACGGCCTCGGTCAAAGCCCCAATAACCTCCATCCTGCTGACAGTGGAGATGTCCGGCTCTCTGGTCCATATGCTCCCCGTGGCTCTGTGCGCCTTCACAGCCCTGATGGTGTCTGATCTGCTGGGTGTCCAGCCTATTTACGAGGCTCTGTTGGAGCGTTACCGCCGAGGGCATGCTCCCGATGCCCAGGTCCCTGACAGGATCACCGTGGAGTTTCCCATAGAGTATGGCAGTCCGGCGGCTGGTCGTCTGCTGGGGCAGGTCCCCTGGCCGAACGGATGCGCCGTCGTCGGTCTGCGCAGGGGCGAGCATAGGCTGATTCCTGCAGGTGATCTGCGGCTGCTTGCTGGGGATGACGTCATCCTGCTCTGTCCGGGCGATCGACTGGATCAGGCCCGCCAGGTCATGGAAGGCCTCTGTCGCTGAGCGGTCTTCTCCCTAAAGAATGGTCAGGCATCGCCCGCGGATTGCCACGGCCTGGGTGTTGATGATGGCCACCATAGGTTGATCGTCGCAGTAGCGATTCAGAATGCGACCGGTCACGTCGGCGAAAGGCTCGGAATCCAGGTGGGGGAGGAGGCGGAAGTCCACCAGCCCCAAGCCGGCCGTGGAGTCCAGATCCGGGGCGGCCGAGCGTGGATCCATGGCATCCAGATAGCCGATATCGGGACCGGCCACGACCGCGCCGGCCGATTCGCCGATGTAGGGCTTGCCCTGATCCACCTGTTGCCTGATCAGGTCAGCAGCTCCCGAGCGACGCAGCTCCTGCAGCAGGAAGAAGGTGTTGCCGCCCGACAGGTAGATGAGATCATCCTCCTCCAGGCTCCGGCGTATGGCCTCAGGATCGGCGGTCGAGACTTCTAGATCGTCGATCCGGCATCCCATGTCGGTGAACGCCTTGCGAGCTTCCTGGACATAACCATCCGAACGCTGTGGAAGGTTGGCCGTTGGGATGAAGGCCACCGTATGGTTCTTGGGGGAACTCTCGAGGAATGTGGGCAACCTGTCAGCGGTAGCGGGGAACGAGGATGTGAGCAGCAGCCGACGCATGACGGCTCCTTTCGTAGCAGGCGGGACTTCCGCCCTGGACAGGTGGCAAAGCGTGAAATCCGATTATTGCTGAACCCAATATATCCATGCAATGGCCTCCGCTGAGTGATTGACAACATGTCGACTGGAATCTGCCCTAGGCCCTGTAGGTCCAGATGTCTACTCTGGGGACATGGCAAGGCAGCATCAGGAATTCCAGCAGGGATCTGGTCAAGGCGTATCGGGCGACCTGCCAGGTGAGGATACATCCAGCGATGACCGCTTCGATCCAGCGGCCCCAGGCGGGAGCATCCTCTTCGCATTGCCCGGGACCTTAGTGGATTGGGATCCGCGTCGGGCCCTGGTCGGGCAGTACCCTGACAGTGTGATTGATATGGTGCTGGACCCGAAGGACCCTTGGGGCTTCGCCTGTGTCAGCAGACAGATCAATCTGGGCGTGGACCCGCAGCAAGCACTGGCCGACTATGAAACCACTCACGGGCCTGCAGTCGCCTGGGTGGTTCGCGCCTGTCTGGAAAACTACGCCCTGGCAGTGAAGGGCCTGCTTCCCGGAGCGTCGGAGCTGCTGGAGGATCTGCGGCGAGCTGGCCTGGCCCTTTGGGGCCTGGCGGCATCCACTGGTCAGCTGATCGAGTCGGTATCCGAGCTGCTTTCACCGCTCTCTGCCTTGAAAGGTGTCCTGATCTCATCCCAGGAGCATCTGGACCTCTCCGATTCGCTCCTCTATCGTCTAGCCCTGGGCCGTTTCGCCATCAGCCCGGGGCATACGATCTTCGTTGATGCAGACCCTGTGCATGTTGCTGTGGCTGAACGGCTGGGCATGGAAGGGATTGTTGCCCGTGACATCAGCAGTCTGCGTCAGCTTCTTCGCCAGCACGGCGTGGCCTGTTGAGCGGACTTTCAGACGATACGGCGGTCTGCAGCCCAGCGGGTCAGTTCGGTTCGGTTGGATAGCTGGAGTTTGCGCAGGACGTTGGAGACGTGGGTTTCAACCGTCTTGATGGAGATGAAAAGCTCTGAAGCCACCTCGCGGTAGGTGTAGCCCCGGGCGATAAGACGCATGACCTCCTGCTCGCGCGCGGAGAGCCGGTCCAGTTCGTCGTCTTCTGCCAGGCCGGTATCTGCGGCCTCGTCCTCCTGGAAGGCGGAGAGCACGAATCCAGCCAGCTTGGGCGAGAAGACGGCGTATCCTTCGTGCACCTGGCGGATTGAAGAAACCAGATCCTTGGCGGAGATTGTCTTGGTCACGTAACCACGGGCTCCGGCGCGGATGACCGATCCGACGTCCCTGGGTGAGTCGGATACGGAAAGTGCCAGAAAGACCGACTGCGGGGAGAGGGGGTGGGAGCGGCTTAAGATTTCGGCGCCTCCGCCGCCCTGGCCACCGGGCACATGCACATCCAGCAGAACCACATCGGGGCGGGTCTGCCTGACCATGAGGATGGAGGATTCCACGTCTGCCGCCTGACCCACGATGTGAAAATGCGGCTGCAGGGTGGTGATGACGCCGGTACGGAACATCTCATGGTCGTCGACGACGGCTACGCGAATGTTTGCGGACCCATCCTCGGCTTGATGGGGCTCTGCTGCAGTCGTGGTCATGGGCGTGGTTCAGCCCGCCTTTCCCGACGCGGGTCCTCAAGTACGGGTGGGATCGGACCGGCATGCGTCTGTGAATGAATGGTTCACCATGCATCCTATCATTGCTCGGCATCAGTCCCTTTTTCAGCTCGACCAACCTTGCCCTCCTGGTGCTGGCTGGCTTCGGACAGCGGCATGTGCATCCTGACCTCGGTGCCCCAACCAGGACGGGAGACGATCTCGACCCTGCCGCCCCGCCGACGAATCCGGCCGATGATGGACTCTCGGATTCCCAGGCGATCAGCTGGAATCGCATCCATATCAAAGCCCGAACCGTGGTCGCGCACGTAGACTTCGACCTGATTCCTGCGCGCCTCGCAATACACGGAGATGGGTTCACCACCGTGGGTCACGGCATTGACCAGGGCCTGCCGGGCCGCGTTAAGCAGGGCATCGGTCTGGGCGCAGGGCATGGCATCGCCCACGGTGACCACCTCGATCGGCTTGCCGGATTCGTCCTCCACCTGCGCGGCTATCTGGCTCAGCCCTGTGCTGACTGACCGATCCGAGGGAGTGCGTTCCTGATAGAGCCAGTTGCGCAGATCGCGCTCCTGGGATCGAGCCAGGGTGAAGACGGTATGCGGGTCGTCGGCATGCAGCTGAATCAGGGCCAGGGTCTGCAGAACGCCATCGTGCAGGTGGGCTGCCATATCGGCCCGCTCCTCCTCGCGCTCCTTCATGGCGCGTTCGTCGCCCAGCTGACTGAGGATTGAGCCGATCCAGGGCACGACCACTGCGGTCACGCCCACAAGAAGCAGGCCGGCCAGGACTATCAGGGTCAGAGCCCAAGACAATTCCTGTGTGGATAGCAGGAAGATCACTGCTGCCGACAGGATCAGAGCCAGGCTGCCGATCAGGGCCGACAAGTGGTAGCCGGCTCCTTGGTTTTCCGGCCTCAGCCAGGCCAGGACCAGTCCGGCACAGAAAAGCAAGCAGGGGACGACCAAGGCGGGACGCATGCCGCTCTTGAGCAGAATGACCGCAGACAGGAGGAGGATGATGCCCAGGCCTGCCAACAATCTGGTTATCCGCCCAGGGGTGATGCTGCGATTCTCCTTTTGACCTGACTGTTCAGTCAGGATGCTGGGCGCCAGCGGGGCCGACCGCGGGTCATTCGACTGGATTGCTTGGGTGGGATCGCCCTGGGGCAGCGTCAGCCAAAGAAAGCAGTAAACCACGCAGGTGATCATTTTGGGAGCCAGGAGCACCATGAGCAGGCGGATCCAGAAGACGGGAATACCCAGGTGCAGGCTGATGCCCTTGCAGACTCCGCATAGAATCCTGCCCTTATGCGGCCTCATCAGGGGCATGCGTGCAGGGTGCAGAGGAGGTGGTTCCCTCAACGTTTGTTCTTCCTGCATGGGTGCGTTCATGCCTCCATTATTGTTTCCCGAGGGTACCGATAGGGCAATAAGCGGAAGGAATCAGGGTCCAATCAGGGTGTTCCCCCATAAGATTTGCGCTCGCTGGGTGCTGTAATGAAGATATGAGTAGCGAGATGAACGGCAATGGCCCCGATAATGGTTGGCAGTGGAAGTCCGACAGGTTCTTCCGCGCCTGTAGAGAGTCCTATCTGATCCGCGACCAAGGATGGATCGGCGGTGTCTGCGTAGCCTTGGCCCGTCGGCTGGGCTGGAGCGTGACCCTGGTCAGAGCGCTGATGATTCTGGCGGTCTTTCTCTTCGGAGCCGGTGCCGCCTTTTACGGTTTTGCCTGGTTCGTCTTGCCGGACCGGCGTGGGGTCATCATCGCCCAAGAGCTGATTCACGGGATTTGGCACGCTTCCATGGTGGGTATCATCATTTATTGGCTGCTGGCCATTCTGATTCCTGGAGTCGGACTTTTTTCCTTGGCTTTGGGCGCGCTGATCCTGTTTCTTCTTATCCGGTGGAGCCGCAATAAGGCCCTGCAGCATCAAAGAGATTACGGGAGTGGGCCGAATGCAGACAGACCGGTTTCGGGTGATCCTTGGATGATGGGACCGCAGTATTCGCAACGCCCGCGCGGTGCGGATCCGCGATGGCATTCGAGTCAGCCTGAGTATCCGAGCTTTTCGGGGTATGAGGGATACCAGGATTACACAGGCACACAAAGCAATACACAGTCAGCGAGCAATCCGGGTTCGGAAGGATACATGGACCAGCCAGAGCATTCCGATTCGTATGGAACTTGGGGACAACAAGGGGATGTGACCTCTTCTGGACCTTTTTTCGGGACAGAGGATTCGGCAAACACTGGCAGCGATTCGAATAATGCGCAGGGCGGGGAGAATCCCATTGCCGGTGCACCTTCCGGAGGCTGTATGGAGACAGACGGTTCTGCAGAACGCGCCGGGGACATGATTCGGCCGGACGGATTCGGCGCCTGGCCGGGCTATGGCGCAGCTGGATCATTCTCGGCTGGGCCAGGAATGGTCGGTAATGGTCCGTTAGTTCCGCCCAGGGTGCGGCGCCGCCCTGCCGGACCTGTGCTGGTCAGTCTGTTGTCGGGGCTGATCCTGGTCTCTGGAGCGGCAGTCTGGTTGATGGCCACGAATCCCTATCGCGGGGTGAATGCGGCCTTGACCTATGCCCTGATATGGGCTGGAGGCGTCACGCTGATCCTGGGAGTAGTCATCCTGATCCTGGGCTTGATGGGTCGCAGGGCGGGAGGGCTGACACCAATTGCTCTGGTGGCATGCCTGGTCGTCATCAGTCTGGGCATCGGTTCGGCCGTGGCAGGCATTGAGCAGAGACAGAACCGCAGGGTCATGGCCGACTATGCCGCTATTCGAGTCAACGGAGGCAATCATGGGCGCACGCTGGGAGCAAGTAGCAGCGACATGAGGCGTTACCACCGTGGCATCAAGCTGGTCGGCGACCCGCACGATCAGGGAAGCGCCGTCATCGACCTTACTGGCTACGAGCACGAACACGGCACCCACCGGGTCCAGGTGATGGCTGATGCGGCGAGTACGGTCTCAGGCTGCCCGACCGGCACAGTCCGACTGGCGGTGGTCTATGCTGATGTCCGTCTACTCATTCCTAAAGGATGCAGCCTGTTCTACCGGGAGCATTCCGACCTCTACAGGGTCTTTGGGTCAGGCGTGGGCGACTGGATAACCCAGACTGATCGGGGAAGCTGGATGTGGTGGGGCGATTCGTTGCCATCAGCTGAACGACGCGATTGGGAGGAAGACCTGCGAGCCACCCAGGAGGATCAGCAGCATATGCCTGACCAGCCTGAGTTGATCATCGACGCCAGTCTATTGACGGGTGGCCGGGTAACTGTACAAGCCCGCGGGAGCGTCACCCAGCCGGAGCGGGCGCAGGCCGACAACGGACCAATCAGCGAATATTGGGATTACGGCTACCACGCCTGGTGGCAGGAGGAGGATCAGGAAGATGACTGACAAGCAACAATTAGGAGAAAGCCATCCGCTGGATCCTCAGGGTCGGAACACCGCGGCCATGCCGACCGCTTCCCAGTCGGGACAGGCGCATGACACGCAGACGCCCCCGCCGATATACCAAGTCCGGATGCAGCCGCCGGAACCGGTCCGTCCGAGCGGCCCCAGCGTTCCCACTATCATTTTGGGTGTCCTGGTCGGACTTCTGGCTCTGGCTATGCTGGCCTTGGGATTAGTCTTTCTGCGTTACGGTCCGTACCTGACTATGACCATACCCTGGCAGCGGATTCTGCCTTTCATTCTGATCGGACTGGGCGTGGTTCTGATTGGCGTGGCCATATTGTGCTGGTTGGCATCATCAAAGCGTACCCGCCAGGATTCAAACCGCCAGGACGTTCCAGAAGATCAAGCTGCCAAGGATGGCCAGTGACCCCAGCAGGGTCAGAGCCAGTGTCAGCCAGTGGCCAGCCCCGGCCACAGCTGGCTCTTTGTCGGATCGGCTGACGATAGAAGTCATGGTGCTCGCCAAGAGCATGGTGAGCACCAGGCAGAGGACCGACAAGAAGGGCCAGCAGGATGTCATTACTGAGGACAGATGGACCAGGCCGAGTGCCTGACGGACCGTAGTAAGGGCATAGGCCAGCAGGGCCGTCATCAGTCCTGTGGCGAGCAGGGCTAGTGACCAGAGCCGTCCCGTCAGGCCTTTGCTGAAACCGGGCCGTTCTCGGTCATTCTGCCGCGCTCGCAGATGTGAGTTCAAAGCTCCGATTAGAGCAGACACCAGGGCGGCAGCCAGCAGACAGGGGCCGCTGGCCATCAACATCAACAGGGCAGTCAATGAGGAAAGGAGCCCGGCGTCGGTGCGATCAGGTACCCGATTGAGCTGGCGGGGTTGGCTGCCGGCAATCATGGGAGTGGACCACTGGTCGGCCTGGGTGCCCTGTGCTACAGCATTGATCCAGTCTTCCAGATTATGGGTATATCGAGGTTCCAGGGGCAACCCGGCCTTGGCCAGCCTGCTGCCGGTGCGGATCTGATGGTTGGTGGGGTAGTAGCGCAGGGTTACGTTGTCGTTGCCGCTTGCATGGGTTCTGCGGATGATCTCGCGCGCCCCCTGCTCGACCGGCATGGAGACATCCATAGTGCCGAAGTTGATCATGACCGGCATATGCAGCTTATCCAGATAGGGCAGGGAGGGGAAGTCGGCGTATTCCAGGCCCAGAAGGGACAGGTCCATGCCCATGAGCCTAGGTATCACGTTGCGGATCCCCTTGGGTGCGTCAATCAGGTCCAAGTAGCTGGTGGCCGCCATGGCCATCTGCCGCCGCCCCGGGTAGACGGGAGGCGAGGTCAGGATGGAAAAGGCGATGCTGGGATCCTTGGCGGTCATGATGGTCGATATCCAAGTGCCCTCGGACTCGGCGTACAGGCCCACTTTGGTCGGATCTACGCCTGGCCAAGAGCGCAGATGGCTAAGGGAACGCCCGTAGTCTGCGGCCATGGCCTGATAATCACGGTGGAAAGCGGTATAGGTGTCCAAGCGCTTGTCGGGCACCAGGGTGGTGATGCCGGCTGAGGCCATGGCTGAAGCCAGGTCGCCATACACCTCGGAGGATTTGCCTGTTCCGGCACCATGGATGAACAGACAGGCTGGTCCGGTGCCCTTTCGGTCGCTTGGCTCTCTGACGATGGCTTGGACACGAACTCCTCCATCCAGAGTGATCCTGATCTTCCGTTCCCTGACTGGGTGGGTGCCCTCAGGGGTAGTGGGGCCCAAACTCGAGGCGACGGCAGTGGAGCGGGTCGAGACATGCAGATGGTCGCGGTAGGGTTCCACCTGCCAGTCCGGCGTCATGGCTTGGCCCAAAAGAAGCACGACCAGCAGGATGACCACAAAGGAGGCGGCAGTTAAGCCCGCCCTTTTCAGCTTTTGCACCCGTCAACTCTACCCGACTGCTCGACTGGTTGCAGAGATGGACCTTATGATCGTGGTTCAGGTAGTCGGTCCTGGGCCTGTTCGGCCTCGTCCAGGGTCTCAAAGCCGTTCATCTGCACCGTGGCCAAAATGGTTTCCTCGGTGAGATTGCCGCCCCGGGCCTCGATCTGGGCCACCATGGACTGGTAGAGGTCCAGTGTTCGGGCCGAGTAGGTGCCGAGTTCGCCACGCAGGTATGTTTCGAAGGAGGTGGTCTCCGGCGTGTCTTCGCTGGTGCGCAGGACCCGCATCTCCTGACCTAGGCGGGGGTAACGCTCGCTGAAGCTTTTGGCCCAGGCCACCTGCTTGTTGATGATGCGCTCCTGCTGCTCCTGGCGATCCAGGCCCAGCCTGGGCAGGTAGGGGGCGATGGTGTCGTGGTACTGGTCCGGGGCTGTGGATTCCATCATCCGACCGTACTTCTCGGTCAACAGGTTGCGCCCCTCTTTGTCGGCCTGGTCCAGGTCGTCCGCATAGCTGGACAGCAGGGGATGCGGCCAGGTCAGAAACTGGCTCAGGCGCATCTGGTGGAACATGGGCCAGTTGCCCTGACAGTTGGCCGGACCTCCCTCATTGTTGACCTGCTGGAACTGTTCCCATTCGTGGTGGACGATCCGCTCGCGCAGAGATCCCTCATCCTGGCATTGCTCGTCGTTTGCCATCCTCGGCTCCTTTCAGATGCTGTGCAGAATCGGATCCTCGCTAGAGATGTGGGCTTCGACATAGGGGCGCTGCCATTCCAGGAAGGTTTCCGGGCTGTTGGTCAAGCCTTCGGCTTGCAACTCTTCTACGATTCTTGCGCAGATGGACTCCACAAGTTTGGCGACGCGTTCGGCGGCCGGTCGGGATCCCTTGCCGCCTTCGCCAAAGCCTTGCCCCCCGTAGCAGGCAGCCGAAGCCAGGCGCAGGATGTCTTCCAGTTGCTTGGTCAGATCGGACAGCCTGGTGGCCATTCGTCCGCTCAGTCGCCGCAGGGCCGCGAAGGTCCACTTGTAGTAGGGCAGATACCCGACTGTCAACGGATTGTTGATCAGGAAGATCAGGGAGGCACAGGCCTGCACGAATTCGTTGATTGACAGCATGGCTGCAGCCCCGTCGCCCCGTTGCAGACTCCGCGGCAGGTTGTACTGGCCTGCCTGGGCGATCATGCCCAGCCGACGGGAGATTAGGCAGAATCGCACATCGTCGGGCATCGCCTTGAACCCCTGCCGGGTGGCCAGCATCTGTCCCAGAGGATCTGCGAAAATCCTGCCGTTGGTGGCCGCCGCCAGCGTCGCCTCGTCCAGGAGCAGCCACTCGTGGGAGTGATCCTCCGGGGGCGCCTGCCGGTAGCCGGTCAGGGATTCGAAGAAGGCGCCGATCTCGAAGACGCCTACGCGCCGGTTGCTTCCTTTTGCTCTGACGCTGTCGGTCCGCGCACCGAACCCCATGAACTCAGTGGGCAGGGTCTCATAGTCCTTCTGCAGCTGGCTGCCAATGGCTTGGTAATCCTCGCTGGTCAGCCACAGACAGAAGCCCGGGCCGAAATCATGGTCTCGGGAGATGGCATCGTCAAACCCATAGCAGTCCGAGCCATGGCCCATCAAGCCCACGGCAATCCTGCCGCGATATTGAGGGTAGCGTTCCTCCAGCATGGGGCGACCCACCTGCTCCCAGTAGGCCTTGGCCAGATCCAGCCCTTGAATATCCGGGCGGGAGTCATGCCGATCGTTGTCATCGTTCTGGTACCTGGTCTTCGGCTGGCTGGATGCTGCTTCGCCAGTCTGATCGGATAGATCTTTGTCCCCGGCCTCTTCGGCTGCGTACTGGGCCTGGTCCAGATTGGCCTTTGTGACCTGGTAGTAATCGCTGCCCTTGCCGTACCGGTCCTCAATGATGGCCAGGGCCTTGCGGTAGGTGTCTGCCGACTGGCTGAAACGACCGGTCATGTAGCAGACCTGGGCGAAGCCTGCCAGGGCCGAGGCATAGTGTGCGTTGTTCTCCAGGTGGCCGGTTCGATAGATGCTAAGGGCGGTGCGGGCCTGGTTCCAAGCCTCTTGCAGAGCCTGCGGATTGTCCTTGCTCTGCATGAGCAGGAGGGCAAGATTGGTGTGGGTGGAGGCCAGATCCAGATCCCGGGAAGGATCAGTACTGGAATTCTCCAGGATGTCCATGGCCCGGCGCAGCTCCTGCTCGGCCTTGTCGGGCCGCTTGGTTTCGCTGTAGAGCATGGACAGGTTGTTGTGCAGGGCGGCCAGCCGTCGGTCCCTGGGCCCAAGAGTTTTGGCTGCGGAGGCAAGCGCCTGCCGGTAGAGGTCTTCAGCTTGGTCGTACTTCTTGGCTGCCCGCAGACCTGTGGCTGCATTGATCAGGGTGGTCGTCCAGGCCTCGGACCCTTCGATGCGCATGCGTGTGGCCAGCTCGATGGTGCGCTGGATTATCCACATGTTCTCCTGGTGGCGACCCTGGGACCGGTAGAAGCCCATGGTTTCGTTCAGCACGGTCAGCAGTCCGGTGTCATCGCCCGCATTCTCCGCATCCACCAGCGCCTGCTGCAGGTAGGGTCCGGCCTGATCGCGGGCCTTGCCGGCGTTGAAGATGACATCCAGTCCGTCCAGGAAGGCCTGAGTGTCGAAGCTGCCGTCCGGTTGCATGTAGGACGGTTGGGGCTCTTTCTGCTTGCCGCCTGTGATCGGTGTCTGGTCCTGGCTCATTTGGCTCCCTTACTGTCAGTATATCTGAAGGTGCGGATTCCTCATGGAGCCCCAGCGCCCTGGTTGCTTCTACCTACCAGTCTAGACTGATGGTCTTTGGTGAACCTCGGTCGGTTACGTCGTCTAGGTCACACCTGATCGGTGCCTCTGCTCGAATGAGCAATGAGTATTTCTGCCAAACATCGCTCACGGTTTTGGAAGTGATGGTAACTTCGGTACTGGTCAATGACATGACAGAGTTCGTCTGCATCATTCCAATATTGGCGTAAGAAAGCGTACTGCTTGATCTTGTGCAGTCCCAGCCGCTCCTTGCAGAATTCACTGGGTTTCATGTCATTGACATGTGCCCAATCCCTATAAGCGCCCTCTTTGATGATTGCCAAAATCTCAATCTCCGGACGGGTAGTCAGCGTGAATACACGGGCTTTAGACTGGTACAGAGGCGACAATTGAAAGCGTTCATTTGCAGAGTCAATAATACGGATGATATTTACACATGGAGAATCATAGGTAACGGAAAGGAACCGTTCCTCAATCTCCCTATTTTTACGGCAGCGAGTGTAAAGCCGACCAGTCTGTGGATCTTCAATAAGGGAATCTGCAGGTATGATCAGTTTCCCTCTTGCCAGTAGGAGTTCAAAGATGACACTTTCGGCGGCTCCTTCGCAGACAACCAATGTAGGTTCCTTGAATATCGCTTGATTATCCATGAACTCTTACCTTTTCCCTGACATAGCTTCGCAAGGCGCGGATGGAAGCAGCTGAAGGCGCTGTTCCTTGCAGGGCCCCTGACATGAACTGAACGCTCTTCTTGAGTTCACCTCGGGTCACCAACTTGTTGTATCGGACCAGTTGGAATCCGGTGTTATCATGCCTGACCGCAAACCAAATGTTGTCCTTTCTGGTGAAATGATCCAGCAACTCAGGATAGTGCGTAGAAAAAACGAGCACCGCCCCATTTGGGTTAGTAGCAGGAGAGGAGAACAAGTCAATGATGGCGAAGACCAACTGCTTGTTTATGCTGTTTTCGATTTCGTCGAATAGTAGGTAGCCTCCTTGCGCAAGTGTTTCGATAGCATGTTGCGCTAAGGAGGTTCCACGGAATGTTCCCGCCGATATCATGGCCATAGCTTGAGAGGGATCACAGTCACGCTCAACCTTTTCATTGCGGAACTTGATATGGAACTGGTGATCGCTTACTTCCAAGTGTTCGATGGTCGGATCGAATAGACGTACCACTTGCGGTGGGGGAGTGACAGGAATCGACATTTGCGGCGGATTTTGCAGACAGATGGTGACCATGGTCTTCTTGGTGCGCAGAATTCCGGTCGTCAGAGAGCGGTCGGGGGGTAAAAATCTCTTGACATCATCAGCCAACTCCTTTTCGTCGCCGGACTTATTCACTCCTCGAGTCGCTACAGTCAGCCAAGATTCCTCGTTACCATCAATTGTTCTTTTCAAACGAATCTTGCTCAGGCTCTTGCCCGTATAGTGGCACAGCCGTTCCCTTTCGAAAACCAAGGGGGAGTCGGCGGTGGTCTCGTTTTGGTCTGCGCGCCGGAGGGTGGCATCGAGCAGCCAAGCCTCGCCGCTTTCCTCGAAGATAATGCGTGCTGTAATCGTGGGCTCAAGAATGTCCATCAGCGGATCGATGGTAAAGCGTTGAGTTCCCAAAGAAGTGCCTCTGGCAATGTTGATGATTAGAGAAAGCAGGCGTAGATCAGTGGTTTTGCCGGAGGCATTGATGCCGGAGATGCCAATGGCTGTGACGATGCCAAGCGGTAAGGTGGTGCCTTGAAGGCGATAGGTGAAGCTGCCGTTGGTAATCCTATCCTCAGCGAACAGGATCATGCGTAGTGTGCCCTTGTCGTATAGGCGAAGTCCTTTGAGGTCAAAGGCTAAGATCCGCATTATGCTCCTTTGAACAGAATATTTGTTTATATACTACATCTGGATGCTGATGATTGGTTTTTTTTTATGCGTCGATGAAGCTAAATACTGATGCGGTAGATTTTTTCAGGATTGTTGGGGTCGTGATCACGAACTTATAAAAAGTGCAAAAAAGAGAGTCGCTTTTGTTTCTTGAAAAAGAGGAAGAAATAGGCAAAGCTTATATTCGTGCATACACCCGGATATAAAAGTTACGAACGCAGAAATACCGGCCCCACCCATGAGGACCGGAATAAATTGTCGGGGTAGGGGGATTTGAACCCCCGGCCTCTTCGTCCCGAACGAAGCGCGCTACCAAGCTGCGCTATACCCCGTGACAACGTTCTATATAGTACACGTACCGTCGGCCAAACGCCATTGCCTGCGCGGCGCGACCGTGCAACCGCTTGTCCTTCGTCGGTACCTGGGCCAAGTACTGGCTCATGCGTAAAATAGCGGCTTATGAATGACTCATCGGAAGAAACTCCTCGTTTGACGACGGTCGAACGCGCTCAGGTGCTGCTGGATCAGGATATGGCCATCACGGAGAAGATCGATCAGGGCGCCCAGCTGGATGACGCCATCGATCCCGACAATTTGACGGACGGTGCTGAAGGCCATCCCGAACAGGTGCGCATGCGCGTGGCCAAGAGGGCGCTCATGCTCAAGGAGGGCGTCGAACCCTACCCGGTCCATCTGGATGTAACCGACCGCATCGAGGATGTGCGCCGCAAGTATCAGGACCGCCTGGAGCCAGGCCAGGAGACCGAGGATGTGGTTGGCATCGCCGGCAGGGTACTCTTCCTGCGCAACGGCGGCGGCCTCTGCTTCGTTCAGCTGGCGGCGGGCGACGGCACCCGCATCCAGGGCATGATCTCCAAGCGTGAGATTGGCGCTGATTCTCTGAAGCGGTTCAAGCAGCTGGTCGACCTCGGCGATCACCTATACCTGTGCGGCCGCGTGGTCGCCTCCAAGACCGGCGAGCTCTCCGTCTTTGCCACCGAGTGGAACATTGCAGCCAAGGCACTGCAGCCACTGCCTGCCCTTCACAAGGAACTGACCGAGGAGCAGCGTACCCGCAAGCCCTACCTGGCCATGATCGCCGATGAGGATGTGCGGGCCATGGTCCGCCGCCGTTCCAAGGCCGTCTCCTCCCTGAGGCGTACCTTTGAGGACCACGACTTCATGGAGGTCGAGACCCCCATGCTTCAGACTGTGCATGGCGGCGCTGCGGCCCGGCCATTCACCACCCATATGAACGCCTTCGACATCGACCTCTACCTGCGCATCGCCCCTGAACTCTTCCTCAAGCGCTGCTTGGTTGGTGGCATTGAGCGGGTCTTCGAGATCAACCGTGACTTCCGCAATGAGGGCGTGGATGCCACCCATGCCCCGGAGTTCACCATGTTGGAGGCTTATCAGGCCTACGGTACCTACGACACCATCGGAGAGCTGACCAAGGAGCTGATCCAGAAGGCGGCCATGGCTACGGCGGGATCGCTGAAGGTGACCCTGCAGGATGGCAGCCAGTACGACTTCGGCGGGGACTGGCGCCAGATCAGCATGTATGAGTCCCTTTCCGAGTCCCTGGGCGAGGAGATCACCCCGCAGACCAGCGTGGACCATCTGCGGACCATCGCTGACAGACTGGGCCTGGAGGAGGAGCCGGCTGAAAACCACGGCAAGCTTGTCGAACACCTCTGGGAGCACTTCTGGCAGGACAAGCTGTACGAGCCGACCTTCGTGCGTGATTTTCCTGTCGAGACCTCGCCCCTGGTCAAGGCCCACCGCACCAAGCGGGGTGTCGTTGAGAAGTGGGACCTTTATGTTCGCGGGTTCGAGCTAGCAACGGGCTACTCCGAGCTGAACGATCCGGTGGTCCAGCGGCAGCGGTTCGTCGAGCAGGCCAAGATGGCCAGCCGCGGCGATGTCGAGGCCATGGACATTGACGAGGACTTCCTGGAGGCCCTGGGTGTAGGTATGCCTCCCGCTGGTGGCATGGGCATGGGCATCGATCGTCTGCTGATCGCCCTTACCGGCGCATCCATCCGCGAGACCATCACCTTCCCCCTGGTCAAGCCGCTGATCTGAGCCAGCCTGAGATGATAGCAGGAGAGGGACGGTCATGAATATCAGGCTGTGGGTGGATGGTATGCGTCCCAGAACGCTGCCTGCCTCGGTGGCGCCTGTCTGCGTGGGCGCTTCGGCTGCACTCTTGGAGCGGTCACAGCTTCTGGAACAGTGCACCAGCTCATGCTCGCCCACACCTGTCGACCCCGCCCTGAATGCGGCCACACCGGGACGGTTGGCCTTGATCGTTATCTTGTTGGTCCTGCTCGCCCTGTCTATGCAGATTGCAGCCAACTTTGCCAATGATTATGCCGATGGTGTTCGCGGCACTGATTCCGGTCGTGGCGGCGAAGAGGTCGTCTCCGGCAGACCGAGGCGTCTGGTGGCTGCCGGCGTGCCGCCCAGGAAGGTGCTTTACGCCACCATGATCTCGGCGGCCTTCACCTGTCTGATGGGTCTGGCAGTCATGGCGCTGACCGGTCACTGGTGGATGATCCTGGTTGGGATCTGCTGCCTGGTCGCCGGCTGGTGTTACGTGGGCGGCCCGCATCCATACGGCTACCACGGGCTGGGTGAGGTCAGCGTCTTCATCTTCTTCGGTCTGGTGGCCACCCTGGGCACTGAGTACTTTCTCATAAATAGGGTTGATGTCGCTGGCATCCTGGGCGCCTGCGCCTGCGGACTCAATGCCGTGAGCCTGCTCATGCTCAACAATTACCGGGACCTGGATGACGACCGTCGTGCCGGCAAGCGCACATACGCGGTTCTGGTGGGAGCGCGCGCAGCGGCTGTTTCCATTTACTTGGTCTACATCCTGAGCTTGGTTCTGGGCCTAATCCAGTTCGTTCCGGCTGTCATGCGACGTGGTCTGCCCGGCTTTCCTCTTGCGCTGGTCCTCCTGCCAGTGGCCGCTGTCTTCCTGCTGATCTGCCGAGCCTTTGCCCGTGGCCAGGTGCCCAAGGCCTTCGGCATGGCAGGCAAGGGTACCCTGGTCTCAGCCCTATGCTGGTCGGCGGGACTGCTCCTGCAGCTGTGAAATCTTGGCCCTCTCGTAGGAGAGTAGCCCGGCTTTCGAGCGATTACGTGCATAATCAGGCAATCATGTTTATCACACTTCATGAATACAAGGACGCACTGCGGCCCTCGGCATTGCTCTGCTCACCCACGCCGGTTCTGATCGGTACGGCGGTGGCCCTGCGGCAGCTGTTCAACGAAGGGCTGGTGCCGGATGCGCGCTTCTGGCTGATCGTCCTCTTATGCTGTCTTACTGCTGTATTCATTCATAGCACCTGCAATCTGGCCAATGACTATTTCGACGGCATCAGAGGTACTGACGAGGGCCGGAGCAGCCTTTCGGCCGCAGGCGCTGACGGCTCGGTGCCCGATCTGCCCAGAAGAGGGGTGGCTGGTGGCGTGGAGCCTCGCAAGGTCCTGCTGTCTGCCTACCTCAACATCCTTATGGCCTGCCTGTCCGGTCTGATTCTCTGCTGGGTGACTGGCCACTGGTGGATGATCCTGGTCGGCATCTTCTGTCTGCTGGGAGCCTGGTTTTACACGGGAGGCAAACACCCCTACGGCTATAGGGCCATGGGCGAACTGAGCATCATGATCTTCTTCGGCCTGGTGGGCGTGCTGGCCACCCAATACCTGGAGACCGGCGGCATCGACCTTCACGGGTTCATCGGTGCCTTGGTTGGCGGTCTTGTCTGCATCCCCGTTCTGGAGATCAACAACTATCGGGACATTGACGCGGACCCTCTGGCCGGCAAGTACACGCTGTCTTCATTCATCGGAGCCAAAGGCACGCTGATTCTGATGGGGTCCTGCTATGCCCTGGCTGTGATCCTGGGTGTGTTCGAGTCATGGTCCCTGTCTGACGGCCCCCTTGCGGAGGCCTGGCCCCGCCTGCTCTGCCTGCTGCCTATCCTGATCCTGGCCATTGCCACCACAGTGGCCAGCTGCCGGAACCGCTTCAGCAGGGCGTTCGCGCTGTCGGGCTATACGGATCTGCTGACAGGGTTCTGCTGGCTGGGTGTCTGCCTGCTTTAAGTGACCGCTCTGTAAGGGGAGCTGTAGGTCTCCAAACAGTCCCTCTCAGGTCTTAGAATTCTTAGTATGACCTACAAACTAGTATTGCTCAGGCATGGCCAGAGCGCATGGAACAACACCAATCAATTCACCGGCTGGGTGGACGTCCCGCTGACCGAGCAGGGCGAGCAGGAGGCTCGTAAGGGCGGTAAGCTGCTCAAGGATAAGGGTGTTCTGCCCGACATCGTCTTCACCTCACTGCTGCGCCGCGCCATCAACACCGCCAACATCGCCTTGGACGAGGCAGACCGCCTTTGGATCCCCGTCAAGCGCGACTGGAGGCTGAACGAGCGTCACTACGGAGCATTGCAGGGCAAGAACAAGACCGAGATCCGCGAGAAGTACGGCGACGAGAAGTTCATGCTCTGGCGTCGCTCCTATGCCACCCCGCCGCCCGAGATCGACCCTGACGACGAATACTCGCAGGCCCATGACCCGCGGTATGCTGGAGCACCTGTGCCTCGCGCCGAGGCGCTGGCCAACGTGGTCAAGCGCGTCACCCCCTACTGGGAGAGTGACATTGTCCCGGAACTCAAGACCGGCAAGACCGTCCTGATCGCTGCCCACGGCAATTCCCTGAGGGCCATCGTCAAGATGCTCGACAACCTGACTGAGGACGAGATCGCCAAGGTCAACATCCCCACGGCCATCCCCCTGGTCTACGAGCTGGACGAGAACTTCAAGCCCATCAAGCCTCGCGGCGAGTACCTGGATCCGGAGGCCGCCGCCGCCGGTGCTGCTGCTGTGGCGGCCCAGGGCCAGAAGTGAGATCTTTTAGATAGATTTATCCGATGATGTGAGTCGGACTTTGAATGCAGAGCATCCAAAGTTATTCAGGTGGCGTCGTCTCCTTTTGTGGAGGGCGCCACCTTTTCGTATTCCTAATACTTTTTCAGACGGGAAAGGGCGGGAACAATGCTCTCGTTCCTGCGTGCGGGTGCCTATCTGGTCTTTATGGCCAAGGCGATACTTTGCCCAGGTTCGACTTGCTCCTCCACGCCGACTGCGGAGCCATCGTGAAGATGGATGACGCTGGCTTGGTATCGTCTGCTCTGGCCGTTGAGCGTGACATCTTCCAGCATGGTGTTCGGTTGCATGGCAATTTGCAAATAGGCATGCAGGGGTTCATCGGTTCTGTTCGTGAAACGAAGCGTGTCGTCTTCTTGCTCGAAATCGACCTGGCCGCCGCAGAAGGCCAGGTCCTTCCAGCTAAAGCGGCGCCAGGGCGTGTAAGGAGCGATTCTGATGCTGCGGGCGTTCTGGTCGCGTTCGACTCCCATGATGTCGTGCAGGAAGAAACTGACGAATTCACCCGCACACCAGCCGCACTTGCCCAGGCCACGTTTCACCTTGGTAGGTTCTTGCTCAGCATGCTCGAAGGGCCACCACCAGAAGGACCCCTCCAGATCGGTGGTTCTGCGCAGCTCAAGCAAGGCATCTCTGAGTTCTTCTCGAGTATTCGCCCTGCAGAGGCCATGGATCTGGCCGGGATAGGTAATTCCGTTGCTGTCGTCAAAGTCCCAGAAGTCGATGCCGCCCGTAATCGGGGCATAATACGGGTCTCTGATGCTGTGGGCCCATCTGGCGTGGTTGCGTATGCGCTCGTCGTCACGGCTGGTGAATCCATAAACTGAGGCAAGAGTCAAGTCGCTTTCCTCTCCGTCATGGACGCCGATGATGCTCCCGTCCCTATCGGCTCCTTCCACATACATGGGCCGGCCATCAATGCTGCAGACGCATTTCTGGTCAAGCGACTGGCGAAGTTCTTCGGCTATCTGTTTCAGCTGTCTTGTCTGATCGGCATCCAGAAGATCCGGGAAGTCCTCGGCCATGACCGTGGCTGCCTTCCAGGCCAGTATGTTGGACCCAGTATGGTAGTCGCCGCGTGACGGCCCGTCCGAAATGTAAAGAGTCTCATAAAGCTGTCCTTGCTCAGGTCGTTCGGCGATAAGATCAGCGGCCAGCCCACGAACGTATTGGGTGAATGTACTTTGGTCCACGGTGAATGTCTTGCGGCCATGACGATGAACCAACATGGAAGCCAGAACTGCAGCGAGGCAGGAATTGCCCAAGGAGTGTTCGAATCCGCTGGCCTCGGGGTGCATTCTGGACTCGCGTTCCCAAGCATGGTCGGGTATGCCATACTGCGCAAGGAATTCAATCATGGGATTGGCCAGGTCAGGGTCGCTGTCGACCAGACCCATGGCGCAGTAACCGAAGTCTCTGGTCCATACGTCGGGGAGTGGGTTGGCGTTGGATCCCCAGAATGAGCCAGCCGCCTTGCCGTCTGCCAAGAGGAGGAGGCTTTGTCGGGCTAGTTCCGCCGACCGGGTGATGAGCTCACCATACCATGGGTCTTCCAGAATCTGCACCTTGCCTAAGCTGCCCTTACGGGCTTTCAAGGTAACGTTCAGAGCTTTCCGGCATTCCTGGATAGAGTTAAATATCTGAAGGTTATCCTCTCGCTCCGAAAAATCGAAGACACTGGCCACGCTCCGACTTTCTCCTGGAGCAAGTCGGAGCGTGGCCTTGCATGTGTCGCGCGCGATAGGACTGTCTGATTCGCCCAGAAGATTGGATTTCAAGGGTAAAAGTTCTGTGCCATCCTTGCCCCGCGTTGACGACAGATTAAATACGTTTACGTCTAAAGACGTCGTTCCCCTATTGATGAGTCGACAAAGCTGAATCAGGCACAAAGGTCTGCTGGCGCCTTTCTGGGGCACGAAGACGATAGTCTGGCTGTGCAAATCGCTTATTGATGCATCGAAGACTGGTACTAGGTCGTCTATGAAGCTAAGCGCCGGTGATAGACATTGACGGTTCAGGCATCTGATCTGCATTCCAATGTGCCCTTCGCAGAAGGCCAGCTTTTTGTACACATAGACACCGGGAATGGTCTTGCCTCGCATATCCTGGCGCCCTACTGCAACAACCGCGCGTCGCACCTGTCCAGTCCTGTCCAGGGCAGCCAGAAGGCGATTGTTGGAGATGTCGACGCTGAAAGGATAATCAGTGTATCTGCCCAGGTCGTACTCCATGACTGTATCGTCAGGCCATTCGAGGCCTGCGGCGGCAAAGAAGCTTGCACGGTTGCCAGCGGCGCCCTTTGCATTGAATCCCATCAAGGTTTTCTCTGTTTTGGTTTCTTGTTGATCCGAGGTTGGCAACGGCATCAACTGCTCCTTTCAGCAAGTTTGCGGGACGCGGGTATCGCTTCATAAGCATGCTCGAGGGCCCATCCATGGTCATGGAGTCCATATGGTTACATCCATGCTTCCAAGCACATGATAACGTATACATCAGCAAAGGCCAAAGACCTTATGAGCCTGCTGCCGCACATGTGCTTCGAATGGCTTGGAATGTGAGGACTGGGCCTATGAAAAGTCAGCTCTTGATATGGCGGCTGAGAGTCAGCGCTCCGGAGGGGCGGTTGTGCTGCGAACGGCCAGGAAGGATGGCTGAATTTGTACGCACGTGTCAGGGTTCTCGCCCTCTAGCAATTTGAGAAGCGTGTGAGCGGATGTTTTTCCCATCTCATAGGGATCCTGATGGATAGTGGTCAACCCGATCTCATGGGCGTAAGCCGAATCGTCGAAACCTGCAATCGAAACATCTCGGGGGATTGCGCATCCCGAACGCTGCATGCAGAAAAGCAGAGGAAGGGCGTATTCGTCATTCATGCAGATTATGGCTGTTGGGCACTGGTCCAATCTGGACAGCTGGGATAAGGCGAAGTCCGCTCTGGTATCGTCCTTGGGAGCATACACGACTGTGGGGTTCACCCGATCTCCTAGCTCGGAGCATATAGAGCGGAATGCCTGCAGACGTGCCTGACCGTTCCATTTGAAATGTTCAGTCTCTGGATCCAGACAGACATAGGCGATTTTGCGATGCCCAAGGTTGACCAGATGGTTGATGACCAGTTTTATGCAGCTGGTCTCATCTAAGCCTATGGTTGCCGAAAATTCAGGAATTGGCTCAGTGTTGATCCCAATAAGCGGGATGCCTGTCGTGGCTAATTTGTCGGCCTCTGTGCATGGTATTTGGAAAGAGACCACAAGCACAGCATCAGCATTGCGTTTGATAGACATATCCGAAAAGAATGCATGGCGTTCCTGCTCATCCGAAACGGCGTATAGAGCGATATCATACCCTGCGTCATGAAGGACGGAATTGAGGCCAGCCAAAACATGCGAATCATACCAGGAGTCCAATTCTCCGCCAGTCAGGAAGGCGATTCGTGCCGACTTGCCTGATTTCAATGCTGAAGCAGATCGTGAAATGGTGTAGTCCAGGTCCTGTGCGACTTTGAGGACTTTTTCCCTTGTTTGTGGGAGAACCTTGTCGGGGAGGGTGAAAGTACGGGATACCGTTGCTATTGAAACCCCGGCACGATCTGCTACGTCTTGAATGGATGCGCTCACAGTGCCCTCCTGTTTTCGCTAGGGCTTTTGCCTGCAAGATCTTATCATAGCTGCTCAAATGATGGATACGTATACATTAACTATTCATTTTTTCAAGAGAGACTTGTTTTGTACCAGGTCTACAAAGCTAGGTTTAAACCTAATAGAAAGAAAACTAGCTGAATGGCTGGGCTATTAAAGAACTTGCAGGGGGATAACTTGCGTGCTAACGTTTACATCAACTGGCCGGAATGTCAATGATGATTTCTGTTTATCCCATTTCGACTGGTTTAACCACAGGTCGAGCCGTCTTATTGCAGCGTGACGGCTTGAACGGGGCAGAGGAGAAACGTCAATGAAGATGACGAGAAACACATTTGTGCGCATGCTTGCGACAGTTCTTACTGCCGTGGCTCTGGCACCTCTGTCGGCATGCGGTGGATCCGGAGGCGTCAGTGTGACGACGCTCAGCTTCTTTCAGACCAAACCAGAGGCGGTGGAAGACTACTCCAGGATTATTGCGGACTTCGAGAGACTGCATCCGGATATCAAAGTGGTACAGAATCAGGTCTCTTCAGCCGACACAGCCTTGAGAGCTCTTCTGGTCAAGGATCGCACGCCTGATGTCATAGCGTTGAATCCCAACGGAAGCATGGGAAAGATGGCCAAGGCAGGGGTATTTTATGATTTTAGCGACACGCCTATAAGGCACAGGATCCGCCCGGTCATGCAATCTGTGATCAATGGGTTGGGACGAGATGGCAGGCAGATAAATATTGTGCCTTATGCCGGTAACGTATGCGGCATCACTTATAACATCGATTTGTTCAAGCAGCATGGCATCAAGGTGCCCAAGACCTGGAAGGATCTTGAGCAGGCAGTTGCCATTCTGGAAGCCGACGGCGTTGCCCCTTTCATTGGCACATTGGGCGACCCCAATCGTGTTTCAACGCCTTTCGACGGTCTGGCTCCTTACTACGACAACGATGGGTTCTGGGACAAAATGCGTGCCGAAGGTAAAAAGGTAGGGCCGGATTCGCCCGTTTCCTTCCAGAAAAACTTTAAACCTTTGATGAAACGGCTCTATTGGATTTACCAACATTCGACCAAAGACGTGAGAACCATGACATACGAGGACGGAACTTCCGCCTTCGCTCGTGGTAAGGGAGCCATGCTCCTGGCAGGGAACTGGTCGATGGCGCCGGTCCTGCAGATCAATCCGAAGATGCACGTAGGCTTCTTCCCCTATCCCACGGACAAAGCCGATAAAGCCATTCTCGTCTCTGGCGGAGATGTAGCGATCACCATGGGTGCACATCCCAAGCATGAGAAGGAATCCATGGCCTTTATCAACTATCTGTACTCGGACGAAGTTCAGCGTCGTTTCGTCAAATCACAACAGCTTATTCCTTCGCTCTCGTCTATTCCCGTGGACGAGAATCCGGCCATGAAGCCGGCCAAATATTGGATTGATTCTGGCAGGATCCAGGGATACGCGGATCACCAGATCCCCTCCAGCATCAGCTACAACCCGATATTGAATAAAGCCATGCTGGACGGCGACCTGGACTCGGCCCTCACCACACTCGACAAAGAGTGGGGCAAGGTTGCGGCCAGAACCATCGAGTGATCGGAGACAAACGCATGACTATGACACAGACGAGAGTGGCCACAGGCACTCACCGGAATCGTCGATTTGCTGAGACCACTTATTACTGGATGGTATGGCCTTTTATCATCCTTTTCGCCATCTTCCACACCATCCCCATGCTGGCCGGCATCTTCTTCAGCTTCACCAACTATGCCGGTTACGGAAAATGGCACATGGTAGGTTTTTCGAACTACGTCAATCTATTTGGGGATGACAGGGTTCTCCACTCATATTTGTTCACAATTTTCTTTTCACTGGTGGCTACAATCCTGACCAATGTCATTTCCTTGGCGATCGCGTTGGCCCTGAATGCCCGGATCAAGGCTAGGAACCTGTTCAGGGGCATCTTTTTCATTCCCTACGTACTGTCCATGCTAATCATCGGATATGTCTTCCAATTCTTCTTCTCCAAGTCAGTACCGAAGATTTTCTCAGCAGTTCCTCTGCTCAGGGATAACGTCCTGACCAATGAGCACTGGGCCTGGGTGCCTATCGTTATCGTGACGGTATGGCAGGCTTGCGCTTTTGCGATCATCATCTACCTGGCTGGCCTGCAGACTATTCCTGTCGATATCTATGAGGCGGCTTCGCTTGATGGAGCCACAGGGTTTAAGGCCTTCAGGTCCATTACATTGCCGCTGATCATGGGCTACGTAACCATAAACGTGGTGCTCAATATCAAGAACTTCATGCAGGCATTCGATCAGATAGTGGCCTTGACCGATGGTGGGCCAGGTATGGCTACTGAATCGGTGACTCTGCAGATTTATCAGGGTGGATTCACGGGCGGCGAATTTGCCTACCAGTCCGCTGATGCAGCCATTCTCTTCCTGATCATCACTTTTCTTTCACTCATACAGCTTCGTTACCTTAATCCAAAGGAGGATTAAGCGCCATGACCTCCAGTCAAGTTATGAATGCCATTCCGGCAAAGTCTTCAGGCATGAATTCACATACACAAAACGGTCATGGAAGGCATTTCCATGGGGTCAATTGGTGGTTGACAGCCCTGGTGGCGGTATGCTCATTGACTGTTCTTGTACCGCTGTATTTTGCAGTGGCGGTCGCGCTTAAGAGCCCTGAACAGCTGGCTAAGGGGACAGGCTTTGAATGGCCCAATCCAGTGCATTGGGGCAATTTTGCGCAGGCCTGGGTCCGAACCAATTTCCCCAGGGCGCTTATGAACACGGCCATGATCACGGTGTGTTCAGTTGTGCTGACTCTGCTGACCAGCTCAGTCTTGGCCTACGCACTAGCCCGGAATATGCACAGGCCCTTTTTTAAGATCGCTTACTACTACTTCTTGGCAGCCATGTTCATCCCGTTCCCTATCGTGATGCTCCCGGTTGTCAAAGAAACAGGATTGCTCGGTCTTGATAACCAAGCAGGGCTGATTGTGCTGTATACGCTGTACGGGTTCTCGATGAACATCTTTCTGTATACGACTTACCTGCATTCCATTCCCATGGAGTTGGAAGAGGCTGCTCGGGTTGATGGGGCATCGACTTGGAGGGTGTTCTGGCAGATTATTTTCCCGCTTCTCATGCCGATGAATGCAACCGTAGGAATTCTGACCTGCGTATGGGCATGGAACGACTTCATCATGCCGTTGGTGGTACTTACGGACCCTGGTGCCAGGACCCTGCCATTAGCTCAGTATGTATTTCAGGGGCAATACAACACCAATTACACGGTAGCCTTCGCTTCCTACCTGATGGCTATGGCTCCCTTGCTGATCGTTTATATATTCTCTCAGCGGTGGGTCATCTCCGGAGTGGTGCGCGGCTCTGTAAAATAGGCGACTCTGGGTTCAACACCACTCGAGCATAAAAGAGGAACGGCCCGCCACCCAATCGATTAACTGTCAAGTAGTAGGTCGTTCCTTTGTCGTTCATTCAGTCCAGATCGAGGTCGAGGTCCTTGGGGTCCTTGGAGGGGTCGAAACCTGAGACGATGTAGACCACGCGCCGGGCCGCCGAGACGCCATGATCTCCCAGACGCTCCATAAACCGTGCCACCAGGACCAGGTCGATCAGCTGCTGCCTGGTCCCCTTCCAGTCGTCTGAGAGGGCATAGCCGAATGTCTGCTGGTGGAGCTTGTCCATCTGGTCATCGCTGACGATGATCTGCTCGGCTATGGTCGTGTCTCTGTCGGAGAGCATCTCGACCAGACGGTCGGCCATGACGTCCAGAAAGTCCTGCATCTGCTTGAACAGGGGGATGACCTCGTCGGGCAGGGTCGGTTCAGGGTAGGAGCGCCTTGCCGTCTCGGCGATGTGCCTGGCCAGGTCTCCCATGCGTTCAAAGGTGGCAGACAGGCTCAGTGTGGAGACCACCACCCGCAGATCAGTGGCCACTGGGCTCTGCTTGGCCAGGAGCCTGATGCATTGATCGATGATGCTGGACTGGAGGTTGTCTATATCGGCATCCCCGTCGATGACTTGCTGGGCCGTCTCTACGTCGCTGTCCATCAGGGAACGCCCGGCTTTTTTGATGGCATCGCGGACCTTGGCGGCCATCCGATCGAGATCGTCGGCCACCAGCCCTAGCTCTTCGTTGAAAATCACGCGCATTGTTCTTCCCTTTCGGCCTCGGTCAACGATATAACTCCAGTCTATGTGAGCAAGGTGGCAAGAAAAAGCTAGTTTCGAAGAATGTCGGACCATGGGAGCGACAATCAATGTCGGATATGCGAGAATAAATCCGGAACTGCAGATGAGACTTGGTTGATGTCGCAGCGTCCGGGATCGGCACCGGACTGGAAGGAAGTCCTTATGAGACGGTTCATGGACCGCCTTCGCAGTCTTATGGGCAACTGGAGCAAGGATGGTGAACAGGCTGATGGTGAGGCATTGGAGGGTTCGACACAAGCACTGCTGGCGCTCATTCCCGCCGCCACGGTTGTGGTCAATGGCGATGACGACGTTGTTCGCTCCAGCCCGGATGCCTACAGGCTGGGAATCGTCAGCAACGATGAGATAGCGAATCCGAAGATCATCAAGGCCATTGCGCAGGTACGCCGCTCGGGCGGTCGACGTACCTTCAATCTGACCACGCGAACGCCTATTGAATTTACTCTGGATGCCGCAGCCGAGAGCCCCGAATCCGATGATTGGGATATTGAGGATGTTGAGGATCCTGGGAATGCGAGCCATGTTCAGGCTCAGGCAGTATCCAGAAGGAACTGGCTCAAGGTTACCGTGGGGCGTATCGACAAGTCCCTGGTCGTGGTGCTTATCGATGATGTGAGCGATTCGGTCAGGTTCGTTCGGACCAGGGATGCTTTCATGACCAATGTATCCGAGCAGATGCTCAAGCCGGTCCAAGCCCTAGAGGAGCTAGCGGCACAGCTGAAAAACACTTCCTGCCTGGAAGGGGATGATCCGGACCTGCTTCGCAGCCACTTGCACAGAGTTTCCAAGGATGCTTCCTTGGTCCAGCGTTACAGCGCCTATCTGGGGCATGTGCTCAAGGATCTACTTCTGCTGATTCGGGCTCAGGAGCGGATCCAACCCAGCAAGGGGAACGTGCTTGACGTAGCTGAGCAGATAGGTGCAGTGGTGCAGGATGAGCAGGGTGGAGCTGATCAGTCACATGTGATCCTGCGATGGCGATGTGACCAACCATTGATGATTCACGGCGACGGACAACAGATCAGAGTGGCCCTGGCCAAGCTGGTTGAGAACGCTATCTCCTATTCACCTTCAGGCTCTACTGTTTCCCTGGTGGCTCAGTCCTCGAATGACGAACACTACGCAAAAATCAGGGTGGTTGATCACGGCCGAGGCATATCCAAGGCAGACCAGGATAGGATCTTCGAGCGCTTCTACCGTGCCGACAATCAGAGTGAAGAGACTGCCGTAGGTATCGGTCTAGGGCTGGCCATCGTCAAGCATGTAGCTCTGACCCACCATGGCTCGGTCATGGTCTGGAGTGCACCGGGAGAGGGGAGCACCTTTACGCTGATGCTTCCTTTGGCTCAGGGTCCGGTGGCTGGGCCAGACGGCGATAATCCCAGCGATTGGAATGTTCCCAGATCATCAGCAGGATGCCCACGCCGACCCCGGACAGGCAGACAATAAGGGGTTTGGTAACCGTCATTCCGGTCAGAGCCAGGATGCCCACCACAACCAGGGCCAGAATCCATGCCCCAGTTCCGAGCAGAAAGATGCGTCGCAGGTCCACCTGCACGGGCCGAGGCGATGGTCTGCGGGCGGCCGGGTCGAAAATGGGAGCCAGCTTCATACCACCACTGTACCGTTAGCAATGACATGCGGCGACCCCCACGCCTTGCCCAAGCTTCGGGCATTGTCTTATTATGACGAGGATTGGTGGGTTCGTATACACCGGCCCATGGAGGGATTTCCCGTGGAAAGGGGAGTGCGTGTATCCGATCCAAGCTGTGAAGAAGCACTACGCCTGGGGCTCACATGACCGACTGCAGCGCATGTTTCATCTGCACGAGTCAGACGAACGCCAGCAGGATACCTTGGCGGAGATGTGGTTCAGCGGGCACACCGAATCCCCCTCGCCCTTGACCCTGCCCGATGGCTCGCTAATGCCGCTGACCGAGGCCATTCGCCGCAATCCCATGGCCATGCTGGGGGAGCGCGACTCCCGCCTCTTCGGCCCCACACTGCCCTACCTGTTCAAGATCATCTCTGCCCGCATTCCTCTGTCCCTGCAGGTGCATCCCTTGGATTTTGAGGCTCGTGCCGGTTTCAACCGGGAGAACGCTCTGGGGGTGCCTGACGACGATCCCAGCCGTTCCTTTCATGACAGTCTGGCCAAGAACGAGATGGTGGTAGCCCTGGAGCCCTTCCAGGCCTGTGTAGGCTTTGCGACTATCTCCATGCAACTGACCCTCTTGCGCGCCGTGGATCACCCTCTGGCCGAGCTGATGACCCAGGCGCTGACCGCCCGTACCTTCCATCTGGGGGTTCCTCCGGCACGTTTTGCTGCGGCCGATGCAATGATGCCGGTCTCCTCCATGATTTGGCCGGACTCTCGACGACGTATCTTCCGGGCCTTCCACGCTGCTGTGACTGCTGAGCCAGAGGAAGCCCGAGGATTGGGGGAAGCCTTGGAGGCTGCTGCTGGGCGGCTACGGTCCAGACGGGCGGGAGCTGTGCTGAACCATGCTCTGTGTGCTGCTCAGGCCTTTCCGAAGGACCCGGCTGTGCTCTGTCTGCTCATGCTCAATCCTGTGGACCTGGAGGAGGGTGATTCGGTCTATATCCCCGCCGGGACGCCTCACGCATACATCCATGGCACTGCGGCAGAGATCATGACCAACTCCGACAATGTGCTAAGGGCTGGCATGACCCCTAAGCATCGGGACATTCCTAACCTCCTGCACAGCCTGGACTGCCAGCCTTCAGCCCCCATCGACCCATCGAGCTCCATGATTGCCACCCTGATCATGCACAACATGGTGACCTACCGGCCCAAGATCAACGAGTACATGCTGGTCTACGGGCACGTGGAAGAAGGCGGAGCCACTTGGCCCCTGCTCAATAGACTTCAGCAGCGCTACGGGGATCTGATAGAGCGTCTGGGGCCGCGCCGCCTGATGATTCCCCGCAGGGGACCCCGCATCATCGTCTGTACTGACGGGCAGATCCGTTGTGTAGCCGCTGACCAATCCCGCGTGCTGGACCAGGGACAGGCCCTCTTCATTCCCTCCGAAGATGGCCGTGTCGACATCACCATGCCTGAGGATTCCAACGATGCTGACGGGTCCTTCTTTCTGGCGTCGACCCCGGTCTGACCTCCTATGGGCCTGGTTCGCTCAGGGTGGACCAGGCAGAGTTCAGAACCGATAGACACGCCGTGGCGGACGGCACGCATGCGGGTCTGCTCATGTCCGCCGCGTGACCGTATAACCTTAACGTATTTTGTGGTTATCGGAGATGAGTGACCACTGAAGCCGTGCTTGAGTAGACGGTGTGGACAATTCAGGTAATTTGGTCTGGGGTCCTCTTTGCGTTATGGTGTTGCCTTGTGATGGTTCGTGATACGGCACGAAAGTCGCGTCGGAACATAAACGGGAGTGATTCTAGATGAAGCATGCTGCGCACAGGGCTTCGGCCAGGCGAGGCGCAGGTGTCGGCAGTTCGCCGACCAGTCGATCGGTGAACGTAACCCAGGAGGCCGGCATTCAGGGCATTGATGATGCCTTGGCGGCTAAGCTCAACGAAGTAGCCCCTCGAACCCGTCGCTCCATTCGTCTGGCGGCTAAGGCCTCAGCCCGTCGCTCCCATATCATGACTGGTTCGGCCCTGACAGTTTTGGTCGGTGCAGCTGCTTCCTCAATGGCCGTTAGCCAGGCTCGGAGTGACTGGTCCCTGTCTTTGGCAGACAGCGTCGCCATCAATTTGGTCACTCCCACATCCTCCGATGGCTCCTCCAGCGTAAATGGTGGTGCAAGGGTCTCTCGTTCCGACTACCGTCAGCCCCTGTCGACGGCCTCACAACGCAACGAGGGCAGTTGGGACCTGGGTGAGTCTGCGCTCGATACTGAGCAGATGTCCAAATCCTCGGCAAACAACCCGGTCGTGGCGGCGCTGATAGATGCCAACCGATCGGTCCTGCCGACAGGGTTTAATCCAAATCACGCCACTGGCGATGTGGGCAATGCCTATGAGTTCAGCCAATGCACTTGGTGGGCCTATGTCCGTCGTCATCAGCTGGGTCTGCCGGTAGGTTCTCACATGGGCAATGCCAAGGATTGGTCGGGTTCTGCCCGTGTCCTAGGCTACTGGGTGGACGACACGCCGCGCAACGTCGGCGATATCGTGGTCTTCCAGGCTAGCCAGGAGGGTTCCGATTCCACCTACGGCCATGTGGCTATTGTTGAGAAGATCAATCCCGATGGCTCCATTGTCACCTCCGAGTGCGGCGCCGTGATGAATGGGAAGACTTACTCACGCACCCTGACCAACGTGCACGCTCTGCTCTATATCCATTACTGATCCTTGGTTGCGCGGATTGTGCTCCCCAAAGTTAATCCCTGTTCCCAACACGTGATAGAGTAGTGCACGATGAAAAATACACGCAAGTATGTGAGCATGATGGCAGCGGTTACTATCTGTGGCACGCTCTTCATCGGTATGCCCGCCGCAGCTCAGGCGAGCGACGGCAGTGAAGCCGCAGTCACTTCGTCGCGTTCATTCACCCCCGGCAGCAAAGTGCGTGCCGACCTGCTTACCGAGTCGACTGCCACTATTGTCGAAAAGGATAGCCATTGGGGTGGCGTTGAGTCATTAAACGTTCCCACCACCAAATCACAGGCTGAGAAGGATGCTGAAGCCAAAGCCCAGCAGGCCCAGGTGGCGGCCAGCCAGCGTCAGGCTACGCAAGTCAGTCGTTCAGCTGCTCGTGGCGGTGCTGCTGATCGGATCTCTGACGTTCCGGCCACCGGTACGGGTGCGAATGTGGTCAACTATGCTCTTCAATTCCAAGGGGTTCCCTATGTGTACGGGGGGACCGATCCTGTCAGAGGCTTCGATTGCTCAGGATTCACCCAGTATGTGTTTGCCCACTTTGGCATCGGTCTGCCTCGCATAGCTGCCGATCAGGGTTCAATGGGCGTGCCGGTCACAGATCCGGCGCCTGGCGATCTGATGGTGGCTCCTGACGGTAGCCATGTCGGGATCTATGTCGGTGGTGGACGCATGATTCATGCCCCGGCTCCCGGCCAGAGCGTTATGGTTCAGGAGGTCTACCAGACTTTCAACTATCGACGTCTGGTCTGAGGCATAGTTTTAATGCAGTAATAACGCCCCCTTGTGGGGCGTTTTGCATATTCAGAGTCGAGATTCCTCGCGTGTTGGCCTTTGCGAACTTATTGATCTGGTCTGCATGCGATATTCTGACAGAAGGAGCGATGTCGGTTTGTCATCGTCTAGTTTAAAGGAGGTCGTCGGATGAGCAACGACAAGGCTGTTCTGGTAGGCGTTGATGGCTCGGACGCCAGCTACAAAGCGGCGTGGTGGGCTGCCAACTACGCTAAGCATGCAGGGTTGACCCTGCAAATCGTCTGCGCCTATTCCCTTCCCTCGTATGCGGCTGTCTCTTTCGACGCGACATACACCACCATGGGAGACGACGTGGCGGCTCACAACGATGCACAGGAGATTCTCTCCAAGGCTAAGGCCATCGCTGACGAGCAGGGTGTCAGTGCAGCCACGCTAATCGTGACGGGGGATCCCTCATCGGTCTTCGTGGAGCTGAGCCGCAATTACCGGCTGATTGTCATAGGCAACCGGGGCAAGGGCGGCCTGGCTGAGCGTCTACTGGGAACCACCAGCTCCAGCCTGCCAGCCTATGCTTACTGTCCTATTGTGGTCGTCCCCTATACCGATGACGACGGCAATCTGATGCATTTGAGCAACGACATCAAGCGGGTTGCTGTGGGCTCCGACGAGTCCAAGTGGGGTCTTAAGGCCTTGCAGATCGCCGCCGCCTTCGCCGATAGCTGGAATGCTGAACTGGATGTCATGTCGGCAGTACCCAATATTTCCGGACTGACTGGCACAGGTTCGGCTGAGGAGCGCAGCGTCATGGATTCTTACCTGGATGACCTCAATACCCGAATCGCCCCGCTCATGAAGACTTATCCGGATTTGCGCATCAACAAGACTGTGGTGCCAGGGTCGGCTGTGGAGGCTCTGACCCAGGCTAGCAAAACCCATGACGTGGTCGTAGTCGGCTCACGTGGCCGCGGCGGCTTCACCGGACTTCTGTTGGGATCGACCAGCCAGGGGCTCTTGCAGCATGCCGTAAGCCCCGTCTACGTAGTACCGCGCAAGTACGTAGAGGCCGAGGAGTCCGGGCTCAAGGCTGCAGCTGACGCTGCCGAAACCACCGATGTTGCTGAGATCACCGGCGTGGAGCGGGTCTCTGTGGATTCAGCCAAGCCTGAGCAGCTGGCTGACCTGGAGTCGACCATCGATCCCGAACACGAGGAGTAGAGGCAAGTCAATCCGAAAAAAGCGATGACAAAGGGCGGGAATCTCCAAAGTTCCGTGAACCTGGGAGCCCCCGCCCCTTTGCCGCTATCAGGTCAGTGGCGAACCTTGACGGAGATCCTGACCGGGGTCTCCCGCTGATAGGTGTGCGCCACCGTGCAGGACTTGGCAATATGGCGGCGGACTCGCTCCTCCAGCTTGTCCGCATCATCCTGGGCCAGCCTGGCCGAAGTGGCATCGACGTCCACCTGCTCGTCGAAGCTCAGGTAGGCGTCATCGTCGGCGTCATAGGTGCCGTCCACCACGATTTTCGCCCCCTTGTCCTTGCCCAGGGCGCTCTCCACAGCAAATTGGCTGGAAAGGGCTCCGCAGGCGGCCAGAGCGATCTTCATCAGGTCGCCCGGGTTGAATTGGCCTTCGCCCTTGCCGAAGGTGATGTGGGCCCCATTGTCGCCATAGGCGTTCCAGGTGCCGTCCTTGTCGCGTTCGACCCAAAGTCTTTTGCCCATCTGTTCCTCCTTGTCCGGCACCCGGCCGGGTGCGTCATCCTGATCCGAGCCTGTGGCCGGACCTGCTCCTCCAATCTAACCCAGACTGTGTGTTTCGTCACCGGGGCGCGCTCAGCTGACCGAGGACTTGATAGTATGGCCGCATGGCCTTGACTTCCGAAGAACTGCAGCGCATCCGTACACGTATCCCCGAGCGTCCCGACTCGGACATTCCCACTCCTTATGAGGACCTGGTGCGCACCATCCTGCGCGAGGGCACCCTGAAGTCCGACAGGACGGGCACCGGGACCATATCCCTGTTCGGGCGGCAGATGCGATTCGATCTGTCGCGTTCCTTCCCGCTGATCACCACCAAGAAGGTCTACTTCCGTGGCATCGCCTATGAGCTGCTTTGGTTCCTGAAGGGGTCGCAGAACGTGCGCTGGCTGCAGGAGAACCGTGTGCATATCTGGGACGAGTGGGCGGACCCGGAAACCGGGGATCTGGGTCCGGTCTATGGGGTCCAGTGGCGCAGCTGGCCCGCTCCGACCCCTGAGGACCCCCATCACACCATCGACCAGATCGCCAAGGTGCTGGATTTGATCCGCACCCACCCGGACTCCCGTCGAATGATCGTCACCGCTTGGAATCCGGCCCAGATTGACAGCATGGCCCTGCCGCCCTGCCATGCGCTCTTCCAGTTCTATGTGGCCGACGGCAGGCTGAGTTGCCAGCTCTATCAGCGCTCCTGCGACATGTTCCTGGGGGTGCCTTTCAACATCGCCTCCTACGCCCTGCTGACCCTGATGATGGCCCAGCAGGCCGATCTTGAGCCTGGGGAGTTCGTCTGGACCGGCGGCGACTGCCACATCTACGACAACCATGTGGAGCAGGTTCTGGAGCAGCTGTCGCGCAAACCTTATCCTTACCCGACCATGCGCATCCGCAAGGCCGACTCCATCTTCTCCTACCAGTACGAAGACTTCGAGGTGGTGGACTATCAGTGCCATCCCGCCATCAAGGCCCCGGTGGCGGTCTGATGGTGCGCTGGGCCGAATACGGGCACCGTCGAATCCGAAGATTAGAATGTACTCGTATATCTACTCACCATGAGGAGTGAACACAACAGATGGAGCATGACAATAGTCGCAGCGGCTATCACGAACCCGAGCCCGGTCAGGCCGGGCTTCTAGGCGATGAGGAATGGCGGCATCAGGAAGAAGAGATAGGCCGCCGCTCATCGGTCAATATGATCTGGGCGCAGGCGCGGGCCACTGACGGCCGGCGCGGCGCCATCGGTTACCACAATGCCCTGCCTTGGCATTTGAGCGAGGACATGCGGCACTTCAAGGAGCTGACCGTATCCCATCCTGTCATCATGGGGCGGCGGACCTGGGTGTCCATGGGGGAGCGGCCCCTGCCCAAGAGGGACAACATCATCCTGTCCAGCGATCCAGGGTTCCATGCACCCGGCGCTACCGTGGTATCTGCGGCCGACGATGCTCTGGAGCTGGCCAGGCAGGAAGCCATTCCCGACGATGGGATGGATCGCAGTGAAATATGGGTCATCGGCGGGGCAGGGGTCTTCAGCACCTTCTTTCCGTTGGCGGATGCGGCCTACGTGACCGACCTGGACCTGCAGACCCCGGCCGACGTCTTTGTGCCCGATATGGAGGAGCTGGTCAACAAGCGGTTCTGGCATGTGCGTGATAAGACCCGGTGGATGACCCCGGCCAAACCAGACCAGGCGGCTGCCATCCCGCGGTTCCGGTACGTCACCTATGGGAAGGTGCGTTGATGGGTCAGGATTCTGAAGGAAAGGCCTCACGGGGTCCCTACAACGTCATGACCGTCTGCACCGGCAACATCTGCCGGTCGCCCATGGCTGAGGTCATCCTGCGCAAGTTCTTCCAAGATCGCGGACTGGATGAGGATCAGGTCAGGGTGGAATCCAGCGGAGTCAGTGACGAGGAGTTCGGCAACCCCATAGATCGACGTGCTCAGAAAGTTCTGCGCGAGCGGGGCTATGAGGTGCCGGCTGACCACTTCGCCCACCGGATCACCCGGGAGGAGGCCGAAGATGCCGACCTGCTGCTGCCCATGACGGCCGACCATATGCGAGCCCTTCTCCGTCTGCTGCCCTCCGGCAAGCGATCCGCTGTTCACCTGTACCGCAGCTTCGACCCGGACCTGCCCAAGCCGGCACCGGGACGGGAGAGTCAAATCGATCTGGTGGACCCTTGGTATGGCGGCCCCCATGAGTTCGAGGTGGCCATCGATCAGATCGAGCACACGGCGCCCTACATCGTCGACTGGGTGGCCAGACAGTTGTCCTGAACGATAGATGCATGAAATAGGCCTATAGGAACTAAACGCGTTGTTTTAGGTTCTGTGTGTGGGTTTGGTTGTGTGTTGGTCAGAGTGTGGTGTTGGGGTATCTGACTGGTGTGTGGAACTCGTTCCAGTTGATGGCGGTGCCGTAGTGTTCGGGCTCGTCCTGTTCCTGTCTGGTTTCCCGTTTGGGTGCTGGTTGTGGCTGGTGGTGTTCGTCCCTGATCAGGCTGGCGGGGTCGGGGTTGTCGGTTTTCATGTAGCAGTGCCATTCGCAGGCGCGTCTCATGTGGCTCTCGGGTAGGCCGTGGTGTTGCAGGAGGGTGCGTTTGATGGGTGAGTTGACTCCTCCTTCCAGCCGGTTGGTGGTGCGTTCCACTGGCCCGCCGGCGGTGAGTTCGGGTTCCAGGAAGGCGAAGAGCTGCCTGTCTTGGAAGAGGTGTTCGAGCCTGCGGTAGCAGCGGCGGAGTTCCTGGTGGGTCCACCACCAGGATTGGTGGCTGGCTTTGGGGTTGGCTGGGTCGTCCTTGGCCATGGTGCGTTCGTCGATGAGGGTTTTCCATCTTTCGTGCCAGGCGTTCAAGGCCTCACCCCAACGCACCGCTTCCTCGATGGTATGGACCCGGGTGAGCTGGTCGGAGAGTCGCTTGAGTTCCTTGCCGGCCTGAAGTCGTGGTTTGAGTGTCGGGTCGGTTTTGGTGTTGCGTTGCACGTGCACCAGGCAGCGTTGGATGCGCGTGCCCGGCCAGCAGGCATGGCAGGCTTTCTGCACGCCGCGAAGGCCGTCGGTGATGAGCACGTCGGGCCCGGGGATGCGGGAGAACAGGGCCGTGTAGGCCGCCGTGTTCTCCTGATGGCACCACTGCCAGTCGATGACCTGGCCCGTCTGCCCGTCGATCGCTATCAGGAGGCACCAGCCGTGTGCCATACACGTGCCGTCGGCCATGAGCGTGTGATGGACCACCCCGTCCGGTGTGATTGCCGGCTTGATGTTCCAGCACCAGCCGACCCGTTTACGCCAGGCCCTGGCGCCCATGGCCCCCATCTGTTCCTGGGTCCTGCCCGTCAGCAGCCAGTCCAGGAACTCCCTCAACTGCGCGGCGCGGGCCCGGTCCTGCCTGCGCGCGGTGGACGTGATCGAGCAGGACGGACACATCCAGCGCTGCGTGCCTGATCTGTTGCGCCCATGCTTGCGCATCCGCCCATGGCATATGGGGCAATGCCTGGCCCTCTTCGATCTGGTTCTCATTCCCCAATCGAACAGGAACGGGCACCCCTGCAAGACCCCTATTAACAACCCGACCTATTAACAACCACCCAACACGCTTACAGCCACAAGGCCAAACCCCCAACATAAACAACGCGTTTAGTTCCTATAGCCCATGAAATATCAATTAAGCCCCTAGATTCCTTAAGAATCTCAGGGGCTTAATGGCTGGTGGCTCCGAGCGGGATCGAACCGTTGACCTAGCGATTTTCAGTCGCTCGCTCTACCAACTGAGCTACAGAGCCATGAACAGTCGAAAAGACCCGGAAAAACCGGGTCAGACCGTTCCCAGCGACTCCGGCCGGACTTGAACCGGTGACCTCCGCCGTGACAGGGCGGCGCTCTAACCAACTGAGCTACGGAGCCGAGGCTGCTTGAACAGCCAAGAGGAAAGTTTACATGAGCGCCGGGGGAATGCAAGCCCCGGCGCGTCGCTGCCTAGTCCTGCTGCTGCCAGCCATCGGTGTCGATGTGGTGGGCAGGGTTGGCCTGCCAGGCCTTCCAGGCCGATTCGACAATCTCTTCGACGCCGTACTTGGCATGCCAGCCCATCTCGGTGTTGATCCGGGTGGGGTCGCCGATCAGGTGCGGCGGGTCGCCGGCACGGCGGGGCTTGATGGCCTCGGTGAAGGGCAGACCTGTCACTTTCTTGACTTCTTCCACGATTTGGCGAACGGATGTGCCCTGGCCGGTGCCCACGTTGAAGGCGTCATAGCGGCGCTGGTCGCGGTCCAGGTAGTCCAGGGCGGCGATGTGGGCGTCGGCCAGGTCGGAGACGTGGATGTAGTCGCGCACGCAGGTGCCGTCGGGGGTGGGGTAGTCGTCGCCGAAGATGGCGGGTGCCTTGCCCTGCCGCAGCCTGTCGAAGAGCATGGGAATCAGGTTGAGGACAGCCGGGTCCTCCAGACTGACCGGTCCGCAGCCGGCCACGTTGAAGTAGCGCAGGGCGCAGAAGCGGATGCCGTAAGGCTGCTCGCAGGCCCGGGCCATCCACTCGCCGACCAGCTTGGTCTGGCCGTAGGGGTTGATGGGGACCATGGGCTGCACATCCTCGGGAACCACGTCGACCGGAGGCTCTCCATAGGTTGCGGCCGAGCTGGAGAAGACCAACTTCTTGGCTTCGGTCTTTGCCATGGCGGACAGGACGTTGATCATGCCGTTCAGGTTCTGCCGGTAGTACCAGATGGGCTTCTCCACGGACTCGCCCACCTGCTTGCGGGCAGCGAAATGGATGACCGAGTCGACCCCGTTCTCATTGATGATATCGGCCAGACGCTGGTCGGCTCCCGGCGCGGCCACGTCAGCGCCGTAAAGACGGGCATTCCCGATCCGATCGGGCCTGCCATAGCTGAGGTCGTCGACCACGACGACCTCCTTGCCGGCCTCTTGCAGGGCGTGAACCACATGGGCGCCGATGTATCCGCAGCCGCCTGTAACCAAAACTGACATCTGCATGCCTTTCCTATCCAAAACCGCAGATGCGGTCATGTTCAATTTTGAGTAAAAATGTTCTATTTTGTTTCAATTTAAGTATATCACGGAGACGAACACGTCACAGTCCATAAGACAGCCGAATTTAGGATATACATGAAGGGTGAAAAATACTGAGCAACCACAGAAATCCAATCGAAGGACCATTGTCTCATACGTCTTGCGTTCCGGCAGGCTCAGTTCCCGTCTGGAAGCTGCCTGGAGGCGCTATTCCGGCATTTACATGTTGGACCTGCCGAGGGGGGAAGGATCCCCCTTGTCGGTGGCTCAGAATTTGCAACTGGATCAGGAGGCGGCTGATCGAATTTGGGGACGACGAGCGCCGCTGACCGTGGAAATCGGATCCGGCCAGGGCGAGAACGTCGTGGCCGCCGCCCGTAGGCATCCTGAGCGTAACTACTTGGCTTTGGAAGTTTACCGTCCCGGTCTGGCCCACACTATGCTTATGGCCGGCAAGGAGGGGTTGACCAACCTGAGGTTGGCCCAGGTAAATGCCCCGGATCTGTTAGAGCATTTGGCTGTGAACCTGGTCGACGAGCTCTGGACTTTCTTTCCCGATCCCTGGCCTAAAACCAAGCATCACAAACGTCGGTTGATCCAACCTGCCCTGGCCGATGCGGTGGTGTCATGCCTGCAAGTGGGAGGGCTCTGGCGAATAGCCACAGACATTGAGGACTATGCCCTGCATATACACGAGGTGCTGGATAACCATCCGGGTCTGCGCAATTTGGGCAATAGAACAGTTAGGCTGCCTCTGGGCCATGTGGGCAAAGGGACGGCCGCCATGGCTGAAGATATGCCTCATGGGGACTTTGTCGAGTCGAAGCGGTTCGAGGGTCGTATCGTCACCAATTTCGAGCGCAAAGGTATGCAGGCCGGCAGAACCATCCACGACTTAACCTACCAGGCGGTGGCAGTGGGATGACCACTGGAAGATCACCGGGCGCTGGCCTTCAACCCGTTGCCGAATCAGCAATAGGATCTAATCGGGCGCATGGATCCTGACGAGTAAGGTAAAACCGGACCGAGCAACTGATCGGAGAGGAGTTGGGTATGGCTAAGAGGCTTGTGGTTGGGTTGCTGGCTCATGTAGACGCTGGCAAGACCACATTGTCCGAAGCCATGCTTTACCGCGCAGGAAATATCAGGCGGCTTGGCAGAGTGGATCATGGGGACGCCTTTCTGGACACTGACGAGACCGAACGCCACCGAGGGATCACCATTATGGTCAAGCCAGCAAGACTTCGATATCGGGATCTGGATTTGACCATCTTGGACACTCCTGGGCATGTGGATTTCGCTGCTGGTATGGAACGGGCCCTGTCAGTGCTGGACTATGTGATTCTAGTAATGGATGCACGAATGGGTCCGGAAGGTTATACCGACACTCTCTGGCGACTCTTGGATGCCCATGGCATACCGACCTTTCTCTTTGTTAACAAGACGGATGCACCAGGCGCCGATCCGGGGGCTCTTTTAGAGGCCTGCCGACAGCACTGGTCGCCTGGTTGCCTAGAGTTCGGAGATGGGCCAGAGGCAGCTGATCCGGAGGACCTGGCACTGTTGGATGAGGGCGCCATGGACGAGTATCTGGAGGCAGGCTATCTGAGCAAGCAGACCTTGAAGAGCCTCGTGGCCCGGCGACTGCTCTTTCCGGCATTCCGGGGCTCAGCCTTGCATCTTGAAGGAATTGACGCCCTGCTTGATGGTTTGGAAACCTTGACTAGAACACCGAAATACAACAAGCAATTTGGCGCTCGTGTCTATCGTGTTTCTCATGACCGCAGTCATAGTCGGCTAACCTGGCTGAAAGTGACAGGAGGCAATCTTCCAGTCAAAACCCCGATGGATGACTTGCTCAATTATCAAAAAGCCGCGGGAAAGACGGATGGTAATGGTGGACGTATTGATCAGCTGCGTCTTTATTCGGGCGAGGGCTATCTGCTGACGAACATGGCGCATGCAGGAGATATTGTAGCCGCAACCGGGCTGGAGATGACCTATCCTGGGGAGGGTCTGGGTGTAGAGCCGGACTTGGGCAGGCCGGCCTTGGAGCCTGTGCTTACTTACGCTGTAAGGTCCCAGAATCAGAACTTGCACAGGATTCTGGAGGCCCTGAAGCTTTTGCAGGATGAGGAACCTATGCTGCATGTGTCCTGGGTGCCGCAGTTGCAGCAGATCCAGTTACAGATCATGGGTCCGGTCGAGCTGGAGGTGATCCGTGAGGAGCTCCGTCGTCGTTTTGGACTGGAAGTGGACTTTAATCAGGGCGAGATCCTCTACAGGGAGACCATCCAGGCTCCTGTGGAGGGGGTAGGGCATTTTGAGCCCCTCCGTCACTATGCTGAGGTCCACCTGCTGCTGGAACCTACTGAATTGGGCTCCGGCCTGAGCTTCGCAAGCTCATGCAGTCGTGATCGGCTTGACGGAAACTGGCAGCGTTTGATCATGACTCATCTACAAGAGAAGGAACACCTTGGAGTGCTGACCGGATCGCCTATCACAGACATGCGGATCACTCTGCTGGATGGGCGTGCACACTTGAAACACACCGAGGGTGGTGATTTTAGACAGGCTACCTACCGGGCAATTCGACAGGGACTGATGAAAGCCCGGAGTCTTTTACTTGAGCCCTGGTATTGGTTCCGTTTGTGTCTGCCACGTGAGTCTCTGGGGCATGCCATGTCCGACATAGCTAGGATGGGCGGTCAGCTGGGATCCCCTCATGGTTCACATGACATTGTAGATCTGGAGGGGCGGGCGCCGGTCTCGTATATGCGTGACTATGCCATTCGTCTCAGTGCTTACACTCATGGTCAGGGTCATCTGTCATGCTCGGTGGATGGGTACCGACCCTGCCATGATCAGGATGCGGTGGTGGCTGACATAGGTTACGACCCTGAGGCTGATCTGGACAATACCCCAGATTCGGTCTTCTGCTCTCATGGCGCTGGGTATACGGTCAAATGGAACCGCGTGGAGGATTTCATGCATTTGCCAAGCATGGCTGGGCATTGATGTGTTAATAAATGCGGGCTGGAACAGCAACCCCTATTGATTAATAGCCGTATTTATCGTTCAATTCGCCTGAATTTGGTATCTATGCACCCTGCTAGAGATGTGGGTTATATTCAGATACTGAAAAGCTGAATTGTTGTTTCAAAGACTGCCGCGGATCGCGGCAAAAAATGGCTAAATTACGGCTATCATCAATGCTAACCTCACAGGTGCAACCGGCATTGGTAATGTTTTACTGATGTGCTTGCAACATATATTGGTTGCTTGTGATGTTTAAAAATCCGGGCGATAGATAAATTTATAAGAATTGAAAAACGGTGCGCATTAATTCGGAAGTAGCGCTAGAAGGATATGATTTTTACAACTACATGGTAGATTCCGGCGATAGATTATTGTTTAAACTTGCATTCGTACCTTTATCGCGGTTATGCGTCGACAGGCGCTGTGCTGTTTCTTACTTTCAGACTGGTCGGTAGTACAACTTGATTATTAGTTATGGTGCCTTTTTCTTTGTCGATAAGCATGTTCGTGGCCATAACGGCCATCTCCTGTAACGGTTGGTGAACAGTGGTCATGGCTGGTCCCATAAAAGCGGAGGTCTGGATGTCGTCGAAACCGACAACTGATAGGTCTTCTGGAATCCGTATCCTCATTCTTCTGGCTGCCTCGTAAACGCCCATACTCTGCAGGTCACAGCCACCAAAAATAGCAGTGGGAGGGTTCGGCTCTTTCAGTAGGCTCAGAGCCTCCCGGTACCCACATTGAGTAGTGAAATCTCCTTCTCTTACAAGCTTCCTATCTAGCGGAATCCCATGCTCGTTTAATGCAGCCTTATATCCATCAAAACGAGCCCTTGAGCACATCATCTGATTGGGCCCGGTGATAATGCCGATGCGTTTGTGTCCTAGATCCAGAAGATGTCTGGTTGCTATGACGCCGCCAGTCCAATTGTCGGCTTGAACAGACATGTTATCGGGTGAAGGAGTACCTGATGGGTCTAACGTCAGATAGTTAATGTTGTATGAGTACAGGAGCTTGGTCTCTTTAACAGTTAGATTAGAAAAAATCAGAATAACGCCGAGAGGCTGTCTGTGGATCACGCCATTGACCCAGGATGAGTCAGGGTGCGTTTCATCTCCGCTTTCTGTAGTGATCACACTCAGACTGTGAGCCTGGGCTTCGGTGAGGATGCCACGTAGTATTTCTAGGCACCAGAGACTGTCGAATTTTTGAAAAACTACTTCAATCAGCTTGCGATTCTTGGAGGAACGGACCCTGCGGTGGTATCCATATGTTTCTATGGCTTCTGTTATGATTTTGCGTGTTTTTCCCGAAACATCACTTCGTCCATTAAGTACCTTGGAAACCGTAGAGAGTGAAAAACCGGTTTTTGCAGCGATGTCAGACAACTGTACCGTTGTATTGGCAGCATTTTCCTTAAGCATGTCGAAACAGCCCCCACAAAGACGCTTCAAATGGTCACATTCCAGTATACTCGAAACTTTCGTTTAGTGAAATAGGCTGCTGCGCTGAGTTTTTATTGATATCTGCTCAGAAACTAAGTAAATCATCGTTTTGACAACAACCTTGTTAATGGTTATATTGTCAAGTACCGAAAAGAAATGGTTTTTTCGGTAATCTTTTCGAAAGGAAGTGGTGAACGGGCTGGTATCCCTAGGGCTGTTTTGGGGGAAGCAGGCGGGAGTGATTGTTCTAGCTGAGTTGCGGAACAATACAAAGGTATGAAGTAACCGATCGTGAACAGTGTCGTTTGATCAGGAAAGGATCCCCGTTTAAGGGGAGCATGATGAGAGTAAAAACAATTGGAGCGGCTTTACTGACTTGCGTAACCGTTCTTTCACTTGGAGCTTGTGGAGGTTCGGATCATGCGGGTAAAGATGGCAAGGTCACATTACATTTCTGGCATATTTCCACGACTGCATCAGGCAAAGCATATCAGGAAAATCTCGCTCGTAAGTTCGAGAAGAAGCATCCCAATGTGACAGTGAAGGTACAAGCAATTCAGACAGAAGATTATGATGGTAAACTGCAAACAGCCATGCAGGATTCCAATTCTGCGCCAGATGTCTTTTTGTCTAGGGGCGGTCAGAAATTGTCCGACATGGTTGAAGCCGGTCAGGTCATGGACCTGAGCGATAAGTTGTCTAAATCGGTACAGTCACGTCTCAGCGATACCCTGTCTGTTCAAAAGGTCCATGGCAAGCAATATGGCGTGCCGGTTATGCTTTCCCCTGGGGGCTTCTTCTATTCCAGGGATCTCTTCAAACAGGCAGGTATAGAACAGCCTCCTGCCAACATGGCTGAGTTCAGCCAAGCTGTACAGAAACTGAAGGACGCTGGTATTCCCCCAATCGCTTTGGGCGCCAAAGATGCTTGGCCGGCTGCTCACTATTGGTACTGGTTTGCTTTGCGTGAGTGTGCACCGGCTACCTTCAATTCGACTGTCAAAACGAAAAAATTTGAAGATAAATGTTGGACTAAGGCTGGCCAAGATCTTGATGACCTCGCCAAGACAACTCCCTTTAATGAGGGATTCCTGACGACCTCTGCAGCACAAGGAGCCAATTCTTCGGCTGGCCTCTTGGCCAATCATAAAGCTGCGATGGAGCTGATGGGAAGCTGGGAGCCTATGAATATGATGGATCTAGCACCCAATGGGAAAATGGATGATTTAGGATTCTTTGCGTTTCCTGAGGTGTCTGGTGGAGCAGGTGATCAATCAGCCATGATGGGCGGTAGCGACGGATACGCGTGCTCGGTCAACGCGCCTAAAGAATGTGTAGACTTCCTTGACTTTATAGTGAATAAGGATAACCAAGAGGAGTACTACAAAGCTTTCTCGTCTATTCCTGCGGCTAAGGATGCGAGGAGCGCTGTTGATAATCCGACTCTGCAAGAAGTCTTGGCTGTGTATGCTAAGGCGTCTTCCATGTCTCTTTGGCTTGATACGCAATTCGGACAGAATGTCGGTAATGCGTTGAATACCGGCGTGGTCAATATGCTCTCTGGTAAGGGCGGGCCAAAGGATATCGTCAAGGCAACAGATCAAGCAGCTCAAAAAGGTTAAGCATCAGGTTTCATGGGTGATGCCGTCATCTGGCAGCATCACCCATGGTCTTACAGGCAACGCGCATAAGCATCGTATGAATCAGACTATTACAAGTAAGGGGGTTCGCATAACCAATGCGTGATCCTAATGCAATCACAAAGTCCAGGCGTGAGAGAGTGGAAATAACCCTCCTGTCAACTCCGGCAATCATTATCTTCCTTGGTTTCGTCATATTCCCCGTTTTTATGGCGGTGTATTACGGACTCTTCAAGTGGAAAGGTTTCGGCTCGCCATCCAGCAACGGACAATTTATCGGTATTGATAATTTTGTTCTTATTCTCAAAGATCCGGTCTTTCAAAAGGCAGTTGGCCACAACTTCTTTATTGCCGTGATGTCTTTGATCATTCAAATACCGCTTGCCATACTCTTTGCACTGCTACTCAATCAAAAGTTCAAGGGGAGGGGGTTAATACGGACTTTGATATTTGTCCCCTATGTGATTTCCGAGGTAATTGTCGGAACTGGTTGGAGCTTGATGCTCCAAAGTAAGGGAGCTGTAAATGCAGTCTTAGCCAAGCTGGGACTTGCTGGAGCCGATTGGATTGCCAACCCGAAAATCGCCATGTGGACTTTGCTCTTTGTTATCTCTTGGAAGTATGTCGGTTTTTACGTCATCCTGATGCTGGCAGGACTTCAATCTATCCCAGAAGAGTTATATGAAGCCGCAGCTGTTGATGGTGCAGATTTTTGGCAGATGCAACGCAGTATTACATTGCCTTTGCTGGCTCCAACTGTGAGGATTGCCGCTTTCCTTTCCATTATAGGTTCTATGCAGCTCTTCGATTTGGTCTACATCATTTGGGGACAGTACGTTTCCGATACTGCCGGGACGTCGACTATGGCTACTTATATGGTGCGCGAGGGGCGACTTGCATCAAATTACGGATATGGCAACGCCATAGCGGTGATTATCTTTCTGATTTCTCTGCTAGTGGCCTTGCTTTACCAAAAATTCGTACTCAGCAAGGATCTTGAGGGCGGGCTAACAGAGTCTAAATGAAGACGTACTGCTGATGCTATTGAGTTTTGTTGGGAAGGAACTGGAAAATGTCAAATCATAAGGGTGGTAGTCGTTTTGAAATATTGCAGCGGTGGAAGGGGGAACGTGCGTCGACTCCTTGGGGTAACCCTGTAGTCTATTTTCTTTCCCTCGTGCTTGTCGGAATCTGTGTTGGGCCGGTGCTGTATATCATCTTCGGTGGTTTTCGAACCAATGCTCAAATAACTCAAGATCCCTCAGGGCTGCCTAACCCTTGGGTTGTTTCGAATTACACGAGCGTTTTGGAATCCGGGACTTTTTGGCAACAACTCGTCAATTCCTTGCTCGTGGCGTTGCTAACAACAATTGGCACGGTAGCGCTTGGCCTTATGGTCAGTTTTGTCATTGCGCGGTATCGATTCAGGTATGCAGGATTGATGTATTCACTTTTCGCTGCAGGTCTGATGTTTCCAATGACGGTTGCAATTACCCCTCTTTACTTGCTTATTAAGGCTCTTGGGCTGGTGAATTCAATTTTTGGTTTGGTATTGCCTGAGATCGCTTTTGCCTTGCCGACTACGATTATTATTCTGGTCCCATTCCTTAAGTCCATCCCTCAGGAGTTGGAGGAAGCTGCTGCCTTGGACGGCTGCTCGCGGATGGGGTTCTTCTGGCGCATGATTGTGCCCCTATCCATGCCTGGTGTAGCTACAACCGGAATTTTGGCTTTTGTCAACAGCTGGAATAACTACATGCTTCCGCTCTTTCTGATTAATGACCCGCACAGGTATACGCTGCCGCTCGGAGTCCAGATGTTCAGCTCTCAGTATTCCGTGGATACAGCCAAGGTTCTGGCTTTTACCTCAATGTCTATGATTCCGGCATTATTGTGCTTTACTTTCTTCCAAAAAAGGATTGTCGGAGGCTTGACCGGGGCGATCAAGGGTTGATGGCGTAAGCGGTGGAAAGACATAAAGTGAGATTAAAGACCAATGGGGAAGTACGTTACCAGGCGGGGGAGTGATGAAGCAATGTCAAAGATGATTTCTAATCCTGTGCTCAGGGGTTTTAATCCTGATCCTTCGATTATCCGAGTTGGTGAAACATATTATATAGCCACATCCACCTTTGAATGGTGGCCAGGCGTACGACTATATGAATCACATGATATGGTTAACTGGGCATTGTTGCCCAGTCCGTTGAACAGGGTGAGTCAACTTGATATGAAGGGAACATGTGCATCTGGAGGTGTCTGGGCGCCGGACCTTTCATACAATGACGGGGTATTTTGGCTTATTTTTACTGATGTCAAACAAGTTGAAGGGGCCTTTAAGGATTGCACCAATTATCTCGTTACCGCTGAAAATATACGTGGACCATGGTCAGACCCCATCAGGTTAAACGGCGTTGGCTTCGACCCTAGTCTTTTCCACGACGGGGATTGCAAGTATTTGGTGCAGCAGACATGGGACTTTCGGGATTATCATCATGCCTTCAACGGAATAACTCTGACTGAGTTCGATAAGGGCACGATGAAATTAATGCCTGAAACCGAGCGGATAATCTGGAAAGGCAGCAAGGTAAAAGTCACTGAAGGACCGCACCTATATCGGATCGGAGACTATTATTATCTTTTCGCGGCCGAAGGAGGTACCGGCTATGAACATCAGGAATCCGTGGCTCGCTCACGAAGTCTTGATGCGCTATCGTTCGAGGCGATGCCGAATAACCCACTGCTAGGGAACTATTTAACTCCCGAATCTTACTTGCAGAAACAAGGGCATGGTTCGTTGGTAGATACCTCTGATGGCCAGTGGTATTATGCGTCTCTTTGTGCTCGTCCATGGCATCGTCCGCAAGATCCGGTGAACGGAGTTAGAGGATGGTGCACTCTTGGCAGAGAGACCTCAATACAGAAGCTGGAGTGGACAGATGATGGGTGGCCTTATATCGTAGGCGGCCAAGCCGGTCAACGGTATGTCGATCCTCCGGTAGAACCAAGTACGGAGAGCCAGCCATCCAACAGGTTTCACGACGATTTTCAACTTTCAGAGCTAAACCAAGTATGGAATACATGTCGTGTACCATTTTCCGAAAAAATGGGATATGTAGGCGATGGCTGTTTACGACTAAAGGGTGGTCAATCCTTAACCAGCAGGGATGAACTTGCCATGATTGCTCGACGCTGGGACGCGTTTAACTTTACTGCTGAGACAAAAGTCGAGTTCAACCCCCACTCCTATATGCAGATGGCGGGCCTGACCAATTATTACAATGATCACTTTTGGTCTTGGATCTACCTAACTTGGGATGAAGAGCGCGGTTGCAAAGTAATTGAAATCTCTGAGTGCAACAGAGGTCGTTATCATTCCTTCCTGCATGACAGGAGCATAATAGTGCCCCAACAGGTTCAATCAGTGTGGCTGCGCACCCAGGTTGATACCGATATGTATCGGTATGAATATTCATTTGATGGTCATCGATTCGTTTCGTTGCCATGTGTTTTGGATGCTCGAATTCTGTCGGATGATTATGTTGCTCAGTCCTCTGGGGGTTTCTTCACTGGGGCTTTTTCTGGCTTGGCTTGTGTCGATCTCGGAGGATATAGGCGCGAGGCACATTTTGATTATTACGACTATAAAAGTTGGGATGTTGATTGAAAGGACGATTTAGCCTCCTTATCGCTGAGTCAGTCTTTTGCAGCTGGACGTCACCAAGACAAGGTGTTTTACCCTTGCGATAGGTGTTGTGATGGAGGCCTTTTATTGTAAGTGATATTAAAAAATGTGAACTATATGGTGTCTATTAATGGCTTGCAGAATGAAAGCCGAGTCGCTAGACCAAACTTCCTATAGGGAATGGAATTGTCGAAAGAGAGTCCGGTTAAGTCTCCAATAGGCAGAGTTTTAGATATACAAGTCGATAAACATATGGTTCAGCATATGTTTATCGACTATTAACGTGGTTGCTGCAAATACATGTATTTTGGACACATTGCCGCAGTTGAGGTTTTCATTAGCTGACTATGTAATTTTGGATCAAAATTTTTTATAGAAAATCATGTATTGCCTTGCTAAAAAGAACTTGAAATCAGAATATGATCCGCGCCGCTTAGGCAGCTGACGTGAGGTTCTATGCAAAAGCGTGGCAAAGAGTTGTCTTCTGTCGTGAAGGTAATTGTGCTGGAGTGTTTTGAGGTTGGCTGCTTTACATGCCAAGGCAGATCTTCAGTCTGCGTGCGACCCAATCTGATCTTTTGCGATGAGACCCAAAACAGTGACGTTTTCTGTGATTATTCAAGTACGTAACAGTTCATGAAGCTTGTGGTTACAGCTTTTATTCTCTCAACAGGGATATGCCGTAAAACTTGTACCCCCGGAGAGAGTCGAACTCTCGCTGTCAGATTGAAAGTCTGACGGCGGCACTATGTAAACCATTCTCATGATTCATGATAATACTCCAGGTGTGTACAAACAGTGTACTATTTTCCCATGAAAAAAGCCCCGCCAATGCGGGGCTGCTGATTTGCCTTACTTGAGCAGGTCCCAGATGCTGAACGTGGTCTTCCGGTAGATCTTGTTGTAGGCGGCTTTCCTGGGGTTCCGTATCCACCCCATGCCCTTCTTTCCGTATCCGGGGATGAGGGCCTTCTTCGCCTGCCTCTTCCACTTGCCCGTGGTTCGTGCCTTGAACGAGCGCTTGGGGCTGGGCGTGCGCATGCCGAACTTCATTGTTGCTGCCCCATGTGCGATTGCAAGTACTTGGAAAGGCTGTCGAAGAAGGTAGTGAGGTTCTTCGCGTTCTTGGAACCCTGCCATATGGCGTTGCCGCCAATCTTCGCGGCCACGGTGACGTTGACCTTCGCGCCGTCCCCGCTTGGGGAGACGACCGCCGTCATCTTCTCGCCCCATGTTGTCATGCTGATGCCCGTGTTGAAAGTGCAGGTGCAGGACAGATCGTCGGCGTGCTTGAGGGCGAAGCGGCTTGACTCTTCCAGCATTCCCTTCATCCCGTTGTACACAGTGCTGACAGGGAGATTGTAATAGCGCTCCTGCGCATCCTGGTTACCGCCGAATAGTCCCATTTCATTTATCCTTCCCTTGCGTCTTCGGTGACTACCAGCAGATTATCAGGAGCGGCCGAATTGCATAGTCAGCTGGGAGAATGCTGGATTGTTCAGGTGTAGCGAACATGGTATGTGACCAATACGTGAAATAAGACGTTTCTTGCCTTATTTGGCAATCGTTTGACCCTAGTTGGCACAACGTTTGCCAAGGATTGTTTTATGGGTCGAAACTGCAATGATATCAACTGATGTAACGTTTTGTCATCTCGCGCGGGTCGGGTACAGTGGTGCAAGTCACAAATAAGAGCCGCCTCGCAGACGGCATGACCTAGGAGCCAGATCTCGGTGCACTACCGCAGACTCGCGAAAATGCGATCAGCCCATCAGGCATATACGGACCAAATTGACACTTATCGTGTCCCGTCGTATCTTTAAAGCATTCGAACAAATGTTCGAGTGAAGCCCAGAGAAGGGCTCTACAGGGCATAAAAAAGGGAAGCCACCCACCGCCAAGTGATCGGCTCCCCTAGAAGTAGACACCTGAAAGGAGGTGCTGCTATGTAGTCTACACGGGTTTTGGGGATCAGTGCGCCGGGATAGGCACAAAACGTAAGACACATAGATAGGAACTGAATTGTATACAGCCAACGAAGCCAATGTAATACTGCGTGTGTGTAATGGCGATGAGCACAGCGAAAAAATAACGTCCCATCTCGTCACCCAGGGTTTGGTCTATATGGATCCTTGCGGAAATGCATGCCCGTCTACGAAGGCGCTTGCTCTGATGGGGGTCGGAATAAAGAAGATAGTCAGCATCGATCCGCATGGGAGCGTATCGGTGACAACTGAAGCATTGAGGCTAGCCGGCGAAGAATAAACACACTGTCCTGGCTATTGTTTTTTTGTTGCGCTAATTTCAAGGCTGGGATTCTCTCTTACTTGAGTGAATAGGTCGATAAGTTCGTCATGCAGGAATGGCGGCCGTTGGAGTTCTTCGGATGTCAAAGATCTCGGCCGTCCTTCCTTGTCTTTCCATTCAGGGGTGATGTATCCGTTTTGGATGTTCTCGGCATCTTGGCAGACCTTGGCGAATTGCTCGATCGGCGAGTAGCCGAGTATCTCACAGATGAGAGCAAACTCGCTGATTCTAACTGGAGCTTTTTCAGCGTTGACTAGGTCTCTTACGCGGTTGTATCTCAGCTGACCGCTGGATTTATCGACTATGTCGTTGAGTGTTGCGTGGCTGGCTGACATCATCTCTGCAATTGCGAGAGATGCAGCGTAGTCCATTGACGACCATGGGTAGCTTCTACTTGGCATGACTTCACTATAGCCCAAAAAGATTGCAAGAGCAATTATTTGATTGCACTTGCAATAATTCGGAAAACACTTTATGCTGATGTTATGCCTCAGATTGCAAGTGCAATAATCGATCAAAAAGACCTCTCTCGCGCTGCTATTCGTCTCTTGCGCGCAGAAGTCCTTATGTCCGATAAGAGCATGACTCAGATTGCACAAATGCTTGGAGTTGACAGGCAGACCATCGGCAGGCGTCTATCAAGAGAGACGATGCCTATGGATGCCTTTATCGGGATAGCCGATGCCATCGGCTCAGACCCGGTTGCTCTCCTTGCCGAGGCTGCAAAAAAAGAAAAGGAAAAGGCTCCCGCTGCTTCGGGAGCCACGACAGCAGCTAAAAGGACAGCCTATGTCTAAAGATATTATACAGCCCTTTGATTTCAAAGGGCATAGGGTTCGTACGCTCACGTTTGAGACGGGGCAGACCTGGTGGGTGCTCAAGGATGTGTGCGACGTCCTAGGTGTCAAAAACGCCACAGATGTGGCGAAGCGATTGGACCAGGATGAGGTGACTAGATTCAATCTAGGCGGCTTGTCAGGAGAGTCCAACATCGTCAATGAGTCTGGCTTGTACAAGATCATCCTCCGGTCGGATAAACCGCAGGCCCATGATTTCCAACGCTGGGTGACGCATGAGGTGTTGCCTTCGATCCGCATGCATGGGGGCTACATGCTGGGGCAGGAGCGTATGACTCCCGAGCAGATGGCCTTGGCGTCCATGCGCTGGCTTCAGTCAAAGGTCCGTGAGCAGGAGGAGCAGCTTGGCCGGCAACGGCCGAAGGTGCTGTTCGCGGATGCGGTCACTGCCTCGCATACGGACATACTCGTGGGCGACCTGGCGAAGATCCTCAAGGGCAACGGTGTGGACACCGGTGCTACCAGGCTGTTCGCCTGGATGCGCGAGCACGGGTATCTGATGAAGTCCGGCAGTGCTAAGAACATGCCGACGCAGAAGTCCATGGAGCTTGGCCTGTTCAGGGTCAAGGAGACGACCGTCGTGCATTCGGACGGGCATACCACCATCAACAAGACCCCCAAAGTCACCGGCAAGGGGCAGGCGTACTTCATCAGCCGCTTCCTCGACCAGAAAGACATGGGGGTGGCCGCATGAGCAGGAGCATCGAAGAGCTGAAAAGCGCGGAATACTGGTCGATACCCCAGGCATCGGCGGTGATGAACATCCCACTGAAGCGGATACGCCAGGCTGTGCTCGATAAGGATCTGCCGGCCAAGTATTTTGACACGCAGCTCGCAAAATTACGAGCTGACGATGTGCGGGCCTGGGCTGCTGCCGCCCCGGATGAGCCGGGAGGTGAGTGGGATGTGCCAGTACTCGCCGACTGAGCTTGCTTTGCTTGATTTGGAGCGTCTTGACCCGGCGACTCGTGCCCTCTATGGGCTGGGGGGTGGGTGTGATGCCCCTGTTGACTCCTGATGATATCCGGCGTGTGGCTTTTGACTGTCGCCGTGGCTGGTGGGTGTTCCCGGACCGGTATGACGCGGATGAGGTTGATGCCTATCTGGACGAGTGTGCGCTGACGGTAGCGGCGCTCGCAGACCAGTGTGAACGGCTTCGGGCGCGGGTGCCCTGGTCGCCGGCACGGATCGATGAAAAACCAATCGTAGTGAAGGGAAACAAATGAGTGACAAGGAATGGTATGAGGGCCTGCCGGCTGATGAGCTTGAGGGCAAGCATGTGCATGCGGTGTATGACTATGGCACGGTCGTCGATGGTGAATTGTGCCGGAATGGGCGGGTTCGTCTGGATCATAGGGCTGAGGATGGTGCGCCTGTTTTCGTGGTTGACGACGGTCGTGTGGTCAATACGTTTGCGCATATCCTGTCGGTGTCTTTGGTGTGGGATGAGCGCGACTGGGAGCAGATCCGCACGGTGGATATGAGCAAGGCCGACGCGATAGTGGTCAATGGCCGTCTTATACGGGTTAATGGACTCTCCGCTCACCATCAATTCCGCCCCGTTGTGGGGTTTTCAGTGTCTTTCGAGCATGTCTCGTGCGCTTTGCGCTGCCGTCACAGGCTGCCGACCGAGCTGGGCGCTTATCGGGGTGCTGATGGGACGCTGCTGATGCTGACTGATATAGGTCTGCCGGACAAGTGGGTGTACGTTTCTGAGGACTTCAAGGAGTGCGGCGTCTTTCTCGGAGACGAGCAGGCGGAGCAGCATCTGCCTTTGACTCCTGTGCATTTCGTGGACGGGAGGGCCGAGTGATGGCGTCTGATATCAGGCAGATTTCCGATAGTGAGTATTTCGCTGACCCTGCTTTGGACCAGTCGGCTTTGAAGCGGTTCATGGTGTCGCCTTTGTCGTATGTGGATTATCTGGATCATGGCCTGGACGTGTCGGGTGATGCTTTGGAGTTCGGCAGGGCGGCTCACGCGCTGGTGCTGGGCACTGGCGCGGAGATTGTGGAGCGTCCGAATCTGCGCACGAAGGCGGGCCGGGCCGAGATGGAGGAGCTGAAGGCGAGGGGTGCGGCGGTGTTGTCTGCTGCCGACCTGTCGAAGGCTGAGGCGATGGCCGCGGTCACGTCACCTTACTTCAAGGCGATACCGGGCAGGCCGGAGGTGGCCGTGTTCGCTGATGATCCGTCTTCCGGCTTGGCGTTGAAGGGCAAGTATGACTGGCTGCCTGACGCCCCTGACGAGGATGGGGTGCTGCGTATCCGCGATTACAAGACCACGGCTTCGGACCCTCGTGATTTCCCCAGGGATGCGGCCCGTCTGGGCTATCACATCCAGGCGGCCTTCTACATGATGCTCTACCGGCTGACCGGCTACGAGGGTCCGATCGGTTTCGAGTTCGTGGTGCAGGAGAAGAAGCGCCCTTACGACTACATGCTGTGGCGGATGGCTGAGGACGGTCAGGAGATCGGCATGGCCCGGGAGCATATCGCGCAGGCCCTGGACGAGCTGGCCGGGTTCAAGCGCGACAGTCCCGACGGCTGGAAACAGAGGATGGCCTGCTACGGGCTGGACAAGACCCCCAGGGACGTGCAGTTCCCGGGCTGGCGGATCGATCGCGAGTACGAGGAGATGGAAGCATGAGCGGGCAGGAAAACAAACCAGCAGAGGGCACGGTCTGGGAGCGCATCCAGAACGCCCGGAGGGAGATGTCCCTGGAGAAGTCGGGGCAGATGGTCATCAAGGGCAGCCGCATCCGGTATGCGACCATCGACGACCTGTACAAGTCGGTCAACAGTGCGCTCGGCAAGCAGGACCTGTGGCTGAGCACCCCGCTGATCGACAATGCGGTGCATGTGCGGGTCGTGGACGTGAAGACCGGCAAGGGCGAGGACCTGCTGGCCTACCCGTGCGTGCTGACCGGCCAGGACGTGAAGAAGGATGCGGGCACGTGGACGAGCTGCAAGCGGTACGCGATCACCAGCGCCTTCAACCTCGCCTCCGGTGACGAGGGCGGTTCGGAGCAGATGGCCGTCAAGGAGGAGGAACGCGCCCAGCGTGGCTTCGTGGGCCGTCAGCGGTTCCGCGGCGTGCCCGATCAGGAGCTGACCCGGATCAGAGCGGCCCTGGTCAAGGCCGGCATCACGCATCCGGACGAGCAGCGGCATAGGGTGAGCGCCATCATCGGCAGGCCCGTCACGGGCAGGCTGTCGGACGCGCGCCTGACCCCCGCCGAAGCAGACAAGCTCCTGGCGACCCTGGGCGAGACTGGTGGTCTTGAGGCTGAGGCTGGTGGTGCCCGATGATGCGGATAAAAGAGATCAAAGGGTTCTTCGGCAAGCATTCTGACGGCACGGTGCAGGTGTATGAGTGCGACCAGTGTGGTGCCAGGACGTATGCGCCCGGCTTGGATGGGTGCCCTTTGTGTGGTGACAGCGGCAAGCCGTCGGACCGGTATGTGACGGCGCTTGACACGGTGGACTCGTATATGCAGGTCAGGGGCAGCCGGGTGTGCGGTGCTGATTGCGGTTGGCCGTCCTTGCAGACCGTGTATGCGGCCGTCGCCCCTGGGACGGTGACGAATGCCCGGTTTGACCTTGACGACGTGGGTATCAATGCGACCAGGGCAGGTATCGGCGGCAATCCGTTCCATGCCGGGTATCGGGAGGTTTTCCTACTGGCTCTGGACGATATCAACCGGTATGGGACGCAGGCGTTGGCCGAGGAGCTGGTGAGCAGGGTCGTCAAGGATCTGGGGGCGCGTCATGCCGATCAGTGACCTGGCACTGCTTGGTGCCGGCGTGTGCGGCGCGATCCTGTTCTTCGCGGTTCCTTGGACGCTGGTGGAGCCTCGGCTTGGCCTGGTGGACCTGGCTGCCCTCGTGTGCGGCTTCTGGTGCATGGACCGGGGTGAACGGCTATGACTCTGCCTACTCGTCCTGGATGCTCGTGTGCGACGTGCGCGCGTCTGACTTCCAGCATCTGCGAGAAGTGCCATAGGTCCTCGTGCGCGCACGCCTTGTGGTGCGGGTACGAGTGCAACGCTGAGGCAGCTGCAAGGCATGGGGCGACCAGACCCTGCTGGACCAAAGACAAACCCATCAAAATCAAGAAATTCGTGAAGGAGGCCAAGTAATGGCCGGAGATACATGCTGCAAAGAAGGCTGCGAAGGCAAAGCCGTTAAACGCCGCATGTGCAACAAACACTATTTGCGCTGGTATAAGCAGACCCCCAAGGAGGAAAGACCTAAAGTTCTGCGTCAAATGGATGAAGCGACTAGGTTCTGGGCAAAAGTGCAAAGGAAGGGCGTTTCATCGTGCTGGCCTTGGCTAGGAGGCCGCGCAGGAAGTCGTGGGACGTTTGCTTTTCACGGTAGAACGAGGAAATCTGCGGCTGTAGCCCTGTTGCTGTCTGGGGAGAACCCTCAAGGCGGGAAACAGTGTGCATTACACCGTTGCGACAACCCCAACTGTGTCAATCCGCGTCATCTTTATTGGGGGAGCAGGGCTGATAATGCGGCTGATGCGTTTGCACGAAACCGTATCCCTCTTGGAGAGGAACGGTCTACGGCAAAGCTGACTGAAGCTGAGGTTGTGCAGATACGCCTGCGTTATGCAAAAGGTGAACGCGGCAGTGATCTGGCCAAGGAATACGGCATTAGCAGACCCACGCTTTATCAAATTACTTCTGGCAAGAAGTGGGCATCTGCTGGCGGACCGATCACATTCAAGCACTCAACAAAATGGGCCAAAGAGAAGAAGGACACCTATGTCAAATGAAGTTCAGATCTGCATTGTCGGTAATTTGACTGCTGACCCTGAGATGCGGACCACGTCCAACGGTGGCACGGTGGCGAACCTGACGATCGCGTCCACGCCGAGGCTGTTCGACCGGGATTCGGGCCAGTGGGAGGACGGGGAGACGCTGTTCATGCGTTGCTCCGCCTGGGATTCCACTTACAGTCCCATGGCCTCGAACATCCAGGCCAGCCTGGCCAAGGGCATGCGGGTCATCGCCCGTGGCCGCTTGGAGCAGCGTTCGTATCAGGATCGTGAGGGCAACAAGCGCACGGTCGTGGAGATGCGCCTGGACGAGATCGGGCCAGCGCTGACAAGGAACACCGCGCAGGTGACCCGGAACGGCAATGGTCAGCAGCAGGCTCCGCCACAGTCGCATCAGTGGGGGAGCAGTCCCCAGCAGTGGGGCGGCCAGCAGGCCCAGGCTCCCGCTGCCCAACAGCAGGACCCGTGGGGAGGTGCCGGCAATGACGATCCAGTTTTTTAACCCTCATGCGGGCATCGAGCAGCCGGTCGACTGGGATGCGGTGGAGGAGGCCGAGCTCAGACGCGAGGAGGAGGGCGAGCAAAAGGCCGAGCTGGAGCGTGACCGCAGATACGTGGAGGGCCTGATATGAGCCGTAATCGCAAGAGCGCCAAGCGTGCTGGTGCGGATATGGAGACCGCTACGGCGTCTTATCTGGCCTGGGGTCTTGATGATCCGAGGGTGGAGAGACGCCACCTGTCCGGGTCCCAGGACCGGGGAGACATCAATGGCATCATGCATGACCAGCATCGGGTGGTCATCGAATGCAAGAACACGGCCCGCATGGACATTCCCAAGCATCTTGACCAGGCGCAGAAGGAGGCCGTGAACGATGGCGCTACATTCTGGGCCGTCGTGCAGAAGCGTGCCGGAATCGGGATTGATTCGAGGGAGACGGTGGGCCAGCAGCTGGTCTACATGACCTTGGAGCAGTATGCGCTGCTCCTCAACCACGGGGAGCCATTGGGGCCCGATGCGGAGGCCACGTCATGAGGTATGTGAGCATCTTCAGCGGCATTGAAGCGGCGTCGGTGGCTTGGCGTCCTCTTGGCTGGGAGCCGGTGGCGTTCAGCGAGATTGAGCCATTCCCGAGCGCCGTCCTCGCGGCACGGTATCCACGGGTGCCGAATTTCGGGGACGTCACGAAGATTGATTGGAGAGTACACAGTGACTGCACTACAGCCGACCTTGTGGTCGGAGGATCCCCTTGCCAGTCCTTCAGCATCGCCGGACGTAGGGAGGGCCTTGAGGGAGCCTCCGGGCTCATGTGGGAGTATGTACGAGCAATACGCGAGCTCCGTCCTCGCTGGCTTGTCTGGGAGAACGTGCCGGGAGCGCTCTCAAGCTCGGGAGGGGAGGATTTCCGATGCTTGCTGCGAGCCTTGGATGGTCTCGGGTATGGTCTGGCATGGCGAATTTTGGATGCGCAGTACTTCGGAGTGGCCCAGCGACGCAGACGTGTGTTCCTTGTCGGCAGTCTTGGAAGCCAGCGTGCCGCGGAAGTACTTTTTGAGCCCGAAAGCCTGCGCTGGGATCATCCGACGGGCAGGGCAAAGAGGCAAGCTCTTGCCAGGCAGGCTCAAGGCAGCCTTGGAGACGCAGATGATGGCGGAGGCTGCCTGACCCCCTGGGATACGCAGTCACGGCGCGTCTACCGGCCTGACGGCGCATGGCCGACCCTGGACACAAGGGCACGTTCAGGAGGCGACGGCAGGGCCGTGGCTTTGGACTATCACCCGCAGGGTTCGCGCATCAAGTATGCCGATGAGGATGTGAGCCAGACACTGTCGGCGCGCATGGGCACCGGAGGCAACAACGTGCCCCTCGTGCAGGAGAGGACTGTGGCTTTTCTGCCCAACGCGGGCCATAGGGCGGGGTCGATGGCGGTCAGCGAGGAGCTGAGTCCCACGCTTAAGACCGAGCACAATCCTGCGGTGCTGTGCGCCAGCAACCGCGGCCCGCGCTCATCCATAGGGGAGGACGTGTCCCCGTCCCTCATGGCAGCTGATGACAAGAACCCGAATGTGGTGCTGTGCGCCACTGACAGTGGGTCGAATGCGGCCATCGGTGAGGATCTCACCCCTACGCTGACTGCGCATGACGCCAAAAGCGCCAGCTACGTGTTCTCCGCTAAAAACGCGGCTACGGCCGGTTTGAGCGTGAGCTCTGATACGAGTCCCACCTTGTCCGCGACCAAGCAGCCCGCCGTGTCAGGCGGTGGCATGGTGCGCCGGCTCATGCCCGTGGAGTGCGAGCGGCTGCAAGGCTTCCCGTCAGGTTGGACCGACGTGCCGTACAAGGGCAAGGATCATGCTCCCGACAGTCCCAGATACAAGGCCCTCGGCAATTCCATGGCCGTGCCGGTCATGGCTTGGATCGGGTGGCGCATCCAGCAAGCGGAGGAGCCGACTCATGACGTGGCTTGACCCGCCTGCCCTGGTGATTGCCCGGCAGCTTCGTGAGCCGGCCAGCAGACGCCGGTACACGCGCCGCCTGCACGACCTTGATCCCGTGCATGGCGGGCACCGGTCCAGGGAGGACATGTGCCTGCTGCATGAGACGCCACGCGAGCGGGTGCTCTTCCCCGGCTGTCGGAGGCGCATCACTGACCTGCGGGGCAACCGGTACGGGCGGCTCATGGTGACCGGGTTCGGCGGCAGGCGGGGCAGGGTGCTCACCTGGGTATGCCGATGCGACTGCGGCAGGAGCGTCACCGTCAGGGCAGCCAACCTGGTTAAGGGGCATACGCGCTCATGCGGATGCCTGGCCAGAGAGCACAGCCTCAGACTCGCTCAGCAGATCAACGAGAGGAAGAAAGGAGGGAACCATGCGGATCAGGAGCATCAAGCCTGAATTCTGGAGGAGCGATGACATAGATGCCCTGTCCATACCTGACCGGCTGCTGTTCATTGGCTTGTGGTCGTACGTGGATGATAACGGCGTGGGGCTTTGCAGCCTCAAGGATATCGTCGGCGACCTGTTCGCGGGGGATATGACCAGAGACTCTCAAGAGACTCTCCAGAGAGTCTCGGAAGGTTTGAGAACGCTTTCCCGGCATGGTCTGATCGAGGTGTATCGGGTCGATGACAAGGATTATCTGCATGTCACGCACTGGTCCGACCATCAGGTGATCAATCATCCGGCGAAAGCGCGATACCCGTTGCCAGACAAGGGTTCCGAGCCTCCTCTCATGCTGTTTACCGAGACTCTCAAGAGACCCTCTGGAGAGTCTCTTGCCTGGAACAGGGGAACAGAGGAACAGGGGAACAGGGGATATATACCCCCTATAGCCCCCCAAGGGGGGCAGAGCGAATCCGAATCCGAATCACGTCAACCCTCAACAGACCCCATCCCCGAGTTCGATCAGCTGATGGCTATTTACCCGAATCATGACAATCCTGACGATGGCCTCCGCGAGCTCAAGCGGGTTCTGCACCGTAAGAGCCCGCACACCAGCTTCGTTGCTCTCCTGGCCGGGGCTCAGATCCTGGCCAATGAGCACAGGGATCCGCGTTACGTGCCGACCTTGGGCAACTGGCTGCGGAAAGGCGGCTGGAAGAACAAACCCAAACCGAGGGCACCTGCGTCGTCGGGCTTGAGCAAGTCGCAGCAGAACCTCGACCACAACCGCCAGGTGGTGGAGGAGATCATCGCCCAGGAGCAGGCGACGTCAAGACAGCCACAGGCCGGGAAGGAGCTGACGGCATGAGCAAGCAGATCACACAGGCGGAAGCGGCCCTGGTCTACGCCAAGATCATGACCCACCACGGGAACATGCCTTTCGAAGCCAGCGACGCCCAGCAGTTCTGGCATGAGCTGGACGACGCTGTGAACCTGGTGGATGCGAACGTGGCTGTCGAAGAGTTTTATGGCTCGCACCCGGGCACCGACTGGATGCGGTCTGGTGACGTGAACATCCTCACCAAGCGGATGCGCGCCAAGCGGGTCCCTGAGAACGCGGAGATCGAGCGGCTCATGGACCGGGCGGGCATCGACTCGGACCATGCGACTGTATACCGGCGCAAGCTGGTCCACGACACCGGGCAAGGCATCCCACTGGAGCAGGCCCACGCCATCGCGGTGGAAGCCTCCCGACGGCTGATCATCGAGGCACCCAAATCGAAACCCAAAGCCAAGCCCGTCCGGCATTTCATCGGCCACGGGCAGACGAAAGCAGGAGACATGCAGATTCAAGACGTGATCGGAGGAGCAGCATGAGCGGAGTTTCGGACCCTGACCCTAGTCCGAGTGAGGGCGAGACGGGAAAACGCGAGGAAGACCCCAAAGAAGAGCATATGGAGGCAATGAAGCGCGAAGCCGAACAACTGTTCAAGCAGTGGGAGAAAACGAAGGAGGCAGCATGAAGACCACGACAATCATCACCGCGAAGATCAAGCCAGACATCTACAGGCTTATCGAGCAGGGAAGAAAACGCTACGAGGTCAGGGACGAGTCCTTCCATCAGGCTGACGCGATCCGGTACGTGGACGCCGAAACCGGCAAAGTGCTGGGAGTGTACCGGCTAGGCCCGGAGGATGACTTCGACCGCACCCACGACCCGCTCATCCAGAGCCTGTCGGGAGTGGATGACGACACCTTCCACAGGCTGTTTCCCAAGACGGTAGACTTCGGAATTCTCATCAAAGGAGTGGATCGTCTTCACGTCGCACCCATCCGGTCTCGTACCAGCCTGGATGCCATCTTCCCGGAGGAGGCGGCATGAGTGACAGGTTGATGACTTACCATCGGTTGGCCTGTGACTGGCCGGGCTGCAAGGAGACCGCCCAGAACGACCTGTACGACGGCAATGCCACTTACCAGGAGGCAGTAGGCCAGTGGGCTTATTTGCCAGAAGAGGAGTGTAACGAGTTCCTGGATAAGGACTTTCTGCATGATCCCGCCACGGGACTGGATTACTGTCCCGACCATTGGCATTGGGATGGCAGCCGCCGCGTGCCCGGGCCCAGGGGGCGGTCATGAGTGACATGACCTTTCCCGCGCATACGCTGGCATGCGACTGGCCAGGATGCGAGCAGACCGCCAGCGATGACATGTACAGCGCCTGGGAAAGCTACGACACCGCCGTAATCATGTTCGCCGACCCAGAGAACGACGGTGAATGGCTGCACACGGACGACGGGAAAGACTACTGCCCGAAACACTGGCACTGGGACGACGAGCATGGACGAGTCCCAGGGCCCGAACCGGAGGAGACGGCATGACCTGAGCAAGCCAGCAGGCCAAGGCTCTGCAATCAATCCGCGATGGGGCCGACGACGAGCAGATACGCCGCCGATACGGCTACCCGCAGACGGTCATCCAAGCCATGCGCACGACGATCGCCAAGGAAGCAGCACACCAGGAAGGACCAGAATTTTGAACGACAAGGAGGCCACACGATGAGCGAATGGCATGGTGCGGACATCCACGTCAGAAGAGACGGGGTGTCCATCAACGGCGTGGACTTGAGCAACTGCGTGGAGGATGGGTCGGTCAAGATACTCCCGCCCGTCAACGAGGTGCCCGTCCCGAGACTCCAGCTGACCGTGTTTGCCGACAAGATCACCACCGAAAGGAGCGGCAGTGGCAGGGAGTAAGTGCCCGATCTGCGAGGGCCTGCCCAGAGGCCCCTTGTGCAAGGACCATAGGCGTGAGCTCGCCAAGACCATCCACGGGCTCAGATTTGGCCTGGTGGAGCTGAAGCGGGTCGAACGGCGGGAGGTGCACTACTCAGCCGGCACCGGAGGAGGAGCCCATCCTGCTTTCGCCCCCGCTGCCATCGATATCAGCGCCGCAACCCTCTACGACCAGGTGGAGGACACGCTCCAGGACGTTGCGGGAGATATCGGAGTGTGGGGCGGCAAGGCACCGGTGCTCATCGCCAGGCTCCAAGCCAGCATGGGCCGGCTCGCTGACGCGCCTAACTCAGGCCGCGACTACAGGCAGCTCACCAACGCATACAGGCGGGTCAAGCTACAGATCACGCCGCCCGAGGAGCGGATCATCCACGGACACTGCCTCAACCCGGCTTGCAGGACCGACATTCCAGGAGTGGCGGACGACCGGATGGCCACATGCCCCGCCTGCGGCAGCACCTGGTCGGTCTCGGCGCTCAGGCGGGCCAGGGTGGAGGAGCTGCAAGGGCAGACCATCACCTGCACGCCCAAGGACGCGGCCGAATGGACGCAATGGCAGACCGGACGCAAGGTCAGCCGGAACCGAGTCGATATGTGGATCAAACGCGGGAAACTGCCCTCAGCAGTGCGATCGGAAGAGACGGGCAAGTGGGTGTTCGACACCAGCGAGCTCATAGCCTGCGCATAAGCAACGGGGCTTGACAGAGTCGGCTTGTTACGCTATATTTGTTACAGTTGGTTTTATTGTAAGGGTCGGGCAGAGATGTCCGGCCCTTTATTGATCACGTTTGATCTGTTCAAAGAGACGATCCAATTCGTCAAAAGACGTGTCTATTGAATTATTGAAAACTTTGTATTCATCACATGAATACCCATACATGTCAAGCAACCTGATCAGGTAGCGACCTTTGACGGCAGCCATCGACGGGGCGAAGCGGTCATAGGCCAGTCTATAGAATTCGCCAACCACATCCACAAGCTCCAAGGCGATCCCAAAAGCCTTGTCGACAATAGCCTTCCGCTCGTTTTTCCTGTTTTGATGAATGTTATAAACAGCCAAACACAAGGCAACAAGCGTACCAGCAGCTGTGGCTATGGAGCTGAATGCTTCCCAATCCCATCTCATGGCACAAGATATAGCACTTGCCTGCAGGTCCTTCAGCTTATCTAACGCTAATCAAACACGACATTAAGGAGCCATCATGGCTGGGTTCGACCAAGCACTCAAATACCTCAAAGACCATAGAGGTGAGCAGGTGAGCGTTCGACTGCCCCATTGGTCGCAGGATGTGGACATCCGCCTGCGCACGGCCCAGGACGACCGACAGACCAGGGATGCAGGACAGCCCACCCACGACTACCTGACAGCCGCATCCCGATACGGGTACATCCCCTGGATCCCCACCCAGATCGAGCTCCTGTCCGACGACTGGCAGCTGTGCGACATTACAGGCAAAGTCATAGCCGAATAACACACTTGCCCGCAGGTTCTTTTCCCCTCACTTTCCGCCTGCGGGCATCATCCTTGCCTGGCCACGCCACAAACCCAACCACTGGACGCGAGCCAGGCATCCCACTCATCCATCCCCTCGGCCAGGCAGGAGGGCTTCCATGCCGCTGAGCCGGTGCGCGTGGCACAACTGCCCGCGGCTTGTCCCTCGAGGTCAGCGTTACTGCAAGGACCACAGGCAGGAGCATGAGAGGGAGCGAGGCTCGGCCTCTCGTCGTGGCTATGGTGCAAGGCATCAGGCCGAGAGGGCCAGGTGGTCCCGGTACCTGGCCCAGGGGCATGCCGTGCTGTGCAGCAGATGCGGCAAGCCGATACGACGCGGCGAGGCGTGGGACCTGGGGCACACCGACGACCGGCTTGCATGGACTGGTCCTGAGCATTCGCACTGCAATCGCAGCGCAGGGCAAGCCAACAGCGTGCGCATGCGCGAGCATTGGACCTGAACCAACGACCACGACCGGCCAGGCCAAGCCTGACAGGCGGCAAACAACAGCACAACGACAGGCAAACAGCGAACAGCGAACGACGGCGATGCAAGACGAGAAGCCGGAATCGATCTTTGAAGATGAGAGCGTCGACGAATCATCAGACCTGCCCACCCCCAGGGGGGTGACCCCCCGGGCGGGCCTTCTAGACCGCCGGTGAGGTGGCTCGCAGGTGCGGAGGGTTCAAACATTTGCAGAAGCATGCGCGGGAGGCGAGGTGAGCGGCCATGGTGTCCGGAGGAGCCCGCGCCCGTTCGGGCCCGGCCTATGACCCGAATTCCGCCCGTTCGGACCGTCTGGGACGGTCTTCCGGCGGCGCCTTCGCCCTGGACGCGAACGGCTACCGGTACAAGCCCCCTAGATTCCCTCTAGGCACCTATTTGTTGGAGGACGATGCCGCGACCGAACGCTGGCATGAGCGCGAGCTCGAAGTGTGGAAGGGCCTGTGGAGGCTTCCGCAGGCCATCGCCTGGCATGACCCCTGCTACGCCTATCTGCAGGGGACGGTGGCCCTGTATGCGCGCCAGTACGTGATCTGCGAATCCTCCTCGTCGACGGCCTCGGACCGGGCGACGCTGGCCCGGTATGCGGACACCATCGGCCTTACCCCGCAGGGCCTGAAGCTCAACGGGTGGAGGATCGTCCCGCACGAGGCCAAGACCAGGAAGAAGACCAGGCCGGCCAGGAACGTGATCGCTTTCCCGAGCGCGAGGGAACGGTACGAGGAGATGGGGTGAGCTGTTTTGGCGAAGAAATCCCGTCACACCCCGCCGAAGTCGCTCGGTTTCCTGTTCGCCGACTGGACGGCCTGGCACTGCGTGGTGCCCAGCGGATTCGACCTGGGCAAGCCCTTCATCCTGACCGGCTGGCAGCTGCTTAACGCGGTGGACTTCTACACGGTACGTGCCGACGCCTCCTATGACGTGCGCCGGCCTTTGCAGGGGTCCGCATACAAGTGGCGCCGGGGCCAGATCGTGGGCGGGCAGAAGCTGGGCAAGAGCCCCTTCGGCGCAGCCGTGGCATGTTTCGAGGGCGGCGGGCCGTGCGTGTTCTGCGGCTGGGCCAAGGGCGGCGAAGTGTACCGGTGCTCCGACTGGGGGTGCGGGTGCGGCTTCGAGTACGAGTACCGTCCGGGCGAGCCCATGGGTATGCCCAGGCGCACCGCCCTGGTGCAGCTGCTGGCCAACTCCGAGGAGCAGACCGCCAACGTGTACCGGCCGCTGCAGACCATGATCCGCAACGGAAGGCTTTCGGACCTGATGACCGTGCGCGAGGGGTTCATCCGCCTGCCCAACGGCGGGCGCATCGACCCGGTGACCGCCTCGGCCAGGTCCAAGCTGGGCAACCCCGTCAACTTCGCCCTGCTGGACGAGTCCGGCATCTACACGCGCCGATCCGGCATGTTCGAAGTGGCCGACACGGTGCTTCGAGGCGTATCCGGCATGGACGGGCGCATGCTGGAGCTGACCAACCCCTGGGACCCCATGGATGCGAGCTTCGGCCAGGCCACCTACGAGAGCCGCCGCGACGACATCATGAAATACTTCCCCAGGCACGACCCGAGCCTGGACTTCACCGACCCCAAGGACCGGCGGAAGATCCTCGAATTCGTCTACAAAGGCTCACCGTGGGTGAACCTGGACGCGGTGGAGGCCACGGCCTCCGAACTGCTGGAACGCGACCCGGCGCAGGCCAGACGGTTCTTCGGATGCGAACTGGTGCAGGGCCTGGGCTCCTACATGCCCGAGCAGCTGTACGACAGCACGGCCGTGGACCGCGAGCCGCCGCCCGAAGGGTCGGAGATCTGCATGGGCTTCGACGGCTCCCAGTCCGGCGACTGGACCGCCCTGCGGGCCGAGACCATGGACGGATGGCGGTGGACCCCCACCTACGGACCGGCCAAAAGACCAGCCTGGTGGAACCCCAGGGAATGGGAGGGACGCATCCCGCGCAGCGAGGTCGACGCCTGCGTGTCCGAACTGTTCGCAAAATACCGGGTGATGCGCTTCTACTGCGACCCGCACCCATGGGAGACGCAGGTGGACGAATGGGGCGAACGCTACGGGGAGGACACGGTGGTCGCCTGGCCCACCAACCAGGTGGGCCGCATGTACGACGCGCTGGTCCGATTCAGGGAGGACACGGCGGACGGCACCACCACGCATTCGCCCGACCCGACCGCCAAGCTGCACATGATGGCGGCCCGCATGGTCGCCAAGCCCGGCGACAGGTTCGTCCTGGGCAAGCCCAGCGAAAACCAGAAGATCGACATCAGCATGGCCGACATCCTCGCCCACGAGGCCGCCAGCGACATGAGGGCGCTCGGATGGAACGGCGACCACAGCAAGGCATTCGTATTCAGCGACTACGACGAAGGGGACTGGCATGGCGCAAACGGGTCTATCTTCTGACGAGCAGACGCTGGTCCGCTCCCTCTACTACCGGCTGACGCGCCTGCGCCGCACCCACCAGCAGCTGGACGACTACTACCGTGGCGCGCAGATGCTCCAGATTCTCGGCATCGCCGTCCCCCCGGAGCTTCGCGCCTTCGAATTCCCCTTGAACTGGCCACGGGTGACCGTGGACACGGTGGTGCAACGCCAGCATGTGCGCAGCTTCAGCATGCCCGACCAGCCACAGGCCAGCGACCAGCTGTGGGAGATCTGGGAGGCCAACAACATGGAGTCCCAGAGCGTGCTGGCGCACCTGGAGACGCGCATCCAGGGGCACGGGTTCGTCGCCGTCGGAGCGAACCCTGACGACAAGGCGCATCCGCTGATCACGGTGGAATCCTCCAAGTCCATGATCGCCCGCATCGACCCCAGGACCCGCAGGATCACCGCCGCCCTGCGCGTCTACTACGACCCGTACCGGGCCAACGCGCCCACCCAGGCCACCCTCTACCAGCCCGACTCCACCGTCTACCTGGACAAGGGGGCCGGATGGGACTGGGCCGTGACCGACCGGGACGAGCACCATCTGGGCCAGGTGCCCGTCGTCCAGTTCATCAACCGCCCCCGGGTGGGCGACTTCACCGGCGAAAGCGAAATGCAGGACGTGCTGCGCCCCACCGACATGGCCGCCAGGGCGCTCATGGACCTGCAGGTGGCCATGGAGACGCACGCCGTGCCCGGCAAATGGGCCGTGGGCCTGTCCGACAAGGACTTCATCGACGCCAGGACCGGCAGGATCGCCACACCCTGGCAGGCCTACTACACGGCGATGACCACCAGCAAGTCCAAGGATGCGAAATTCGGGCAGTTCACGGCCAGCGATCTGAGCAACTTCAAGACCGTGATCGACCTGCTGGCCGAGCAGGTCAGCGCCGTCACCGGCCTGCCCGTCCGCTACTTCGGGCAGAACAGCGCCAACCCGGCCAGCGAAGGCGCCATCCGCGCCGACGAGGTGCGCCTGGTCAAGAACGTGGAGCTGAAGAACAGCCTGGACGGCGACTCCTGGGGGGATGTGATGGCCCTGGCCTGGCGGATGGCCACCGGCGACCAGGTGGACGGGCACCGCATACGCACCGACTGGGACGACCCCAACACGCCCACGTTCGCGCAGAAGGCCGACGCGATCCAGAAGCTCGTCGCCACGGGGATCCTCAGCAGGGAGGGGGCCTGGGACGAGCTCGGCTGGTCCGAAGCCCGCAAGGACAAGGAACGCGAACGCTTCACCGACGACGACATGCAGGACTGGGGCTACGTGAAGCCCATGGACGGGGAGGACGACCATGAGGACCATGGCGGGGCAGGACCTGCCCCAGACGGCGGTCAGACAGGCCAGAAGACTCCGAAAACGCAGCAACAGGCTGGCCAGAAGGATCACGCTCCTGTGGCGGGCCAACGCCGGCAGTGACTTCTCCGGCTCCTACGCGGCCATCATGCCGGCCCTGTTCGCCTCGCTGGACCAGGCGCAGCAGGCCACGGCAGCCGACTCCGCAGCCGCCACGCCGGAAGCCATGCGCGAGCTGGACGGACACCCCCTGTACGCGCAGTACCCGGTCGACCCCCGCCAATGGGTGGGCGTGGACGGGGCCGGCTACGACACCCTGGACGACATGTGGGGGGCGGTCGTCGCCGGCAAGCAGGCCGTCAAAAAAGGCCTGGACGAGCAGATCGCCCTGAAAGTCATCGAGGACCAGCTGCAGCAGCGTGCCAGGACCATCCTGGCCGACACCTCCCGGTCCGCATCGGCCATGGCCGCACGAAGCCGGCGCCACACGGCCGTCTGGGTCAGGGCACTCACCCCGCCCTCATGCGGCCGGTGCGTCATCCTCGCCGGCCAGCCCAGCGGCGCCAAGGCCTTCGAACGCCACCCCAGATGCGACTGCATCGCCGTGTACGCCACCCGCATGCCCGACAGCGCCTGCGCCGACCCCAGGGCCTGGCTGGACCGGCTGGACGACAGGCAGCTGGCCAGGACGCTGGGCAGCCGGGCCAACGCGCGCGCCTACCGTGACGGGGCCGATCTGAACGCCCTGGTCAACGCCTACCGGCGCAAGGGCAGCGTCAGCGCCGCCCAGGCCTGGGACCGGCGCATCAAATACACCACCGAATCCACCACCAGGCGCGGCTACGCCTCACACCGGATGATCGACGCCGGCTACGCGAAGGACTTCGTCAAAAAGGGAGGCCGTTCTACGCGGGTGGACAGGCCCAGGCTCATGCCCGAGACCATCTACCAGATAGCCGGCAGCGACCACGACAAGGCGCTCCGGCTCCTGCACAACTACGGCTGGCTCGACTAGCCGACAAACAAATTTTCCACCGGGCGCGCGAGGCGTCCGGCGCAGCCATGCGACATGGCAACAGCAAGGAGAAACGATGCACAACCTCAAATGGATGCGAATGCGCGACCTGTACTGGATGCGGATACGCACCATCGACCAGCCGGACGCCGAAGGGCAGGGGACGGGCGACCCGGACCCGCAGACCCAAGGCCAGGCCGGCAATCAAGGTCTGGAGCAGGGCCAGGGCGACGAGCCGCTGGGCGAAGGCGGCAAGAAGGCCCTGGAGGCCGAACGCCAGGCAGCCAAGGCCGCGAAGGCCAGGGCGGCCGAACTGGAAGCCAAGCTCAAGGAATACCAGGACCGCGACAAGAGCGAGGAGCAGAAGCAGGCCGAAAAGCTCGAACAGCTCCAGCATGATGCCGAGGCCAGCCGGCGCAAAGCCACCCAGTACGAGGTGGCCGCCTCCAAGGGCATCCCCCTCAAGCTCGCCACCAGGCTGCGCGGGGAGACCGCCGAGGAGATGGCCAAGGACGCCGAGGAGCTCTCCGCCCTGATCAGCACAGCCGACCACAAGCCTCCGGCACCCAAGCCCGACAAGAGCCAGGGCATGGGCGGAGGCCCCAAACCCGCGAACCTGGCCGAGGCCATCGCCGGACACTACAAGCAGTAAAACCCACTAAGGAGAATCCGTATGGCAGTCACACTGGCGGAAGCCAAGAACAACACGCTCGAGGACTACGACCCCATGGTCATCGACGAGTTCCGAAAGAACTCCGAGATCCTCGACTCCCTCATCTTCGACGACGTGGTCAACCCGGCAGGCGGCGGGGCGACGCTCACCTACTCCTACCGCCGGCAGACCACGCAGCCCACGGCCGCATTCCGCGCCCTGAACAGCGAGTATGAGCCGCAGGAGGTCAAGACCGAGAAGAAGAGCGTCGACCTGGCCGTCCTGGGCGGCGCCTTCGAGGTGGACCGGGTCATCGCCGGTCTCGGGCCCGCAGCATCCGGAGCGGTCACCCAGAACCTGATCCAGAAGATCAAGGCCACCACCACCCTCTTCCAGGACACCGTCATCAACGGCGACCAGGACAAGAACGAAAACAGCTTCGACGGCCTGGACAAGGCACTGACCGGCTCCTCCACCGAGGACACGGACAGCAAGCCCGACTGGACCGACATGAGCGATTCCGGGTTCAACATCCTGGACAGCCTGGACGAGTTCCTCTCCTTGCTGGACGGCACCCCCACCGTGCTGGTCGGCAACGAGAAGGCCCTGGCCAAGATCCGCGCCGCTGCCCGACGCTCCAGCGCCTGGACCCGCAGCCCGGTCGATGACCTGATGGGCGCCAACGGGCGGCCCATCACCCGGGAGACCTACGGAGGCATCACCCTCGTGGACGCCGGCGCCAAAGCCGGCACCAACGACCCGATCATCCCCGTGGCCGCCGACGGCACCACCAGCGTGTACGCCTACCGGGTCGGCCTGGACGGCTTCCACGCGGTCAGCACCGCCGGAGGCCAGCTGGTCAAGACCTGGCTGCCCGACTTCAGCACCGCCAAGGCCGTCAAGTCCGGCGAGGTCGAGCTGGGGCCCGTGGCCGTCTGCCTGAAGGCCACCAAGGCCGCCGCCGTCCTGCGCGGCGTCAAGGTCATGGCCGGCGCCAAGCCCGCAAACAAGTGACCATGGCAGGCGACGACAAGCAGCGGCACGCGAAATATGCGGAACTCCAGGACGTAGCAACCGCCCTGGGCAGAAGCATCGACCAGGACGGGGCCGAAGGCCGGCAGATGCAATACTGGCTCGACAAGGCCGAAAGGAAAGTCCGCTCCCGCGTGCCCCTCCTGGACGAGTGGGCCAGCCAGGACCCCGCCTATAAGGACACCGTCAAGGACGTGCTCGTCAGCGCCGTGGAACGCAAGGCCCTCAACCCCGAGGGCCTGCGCTCCGTCATGACCCAGGTCGACGACGGCAACATCCAGCAGACCATCGACTCGACCCGCTCCACCGGAGAGATCATCATCCTCGACGAGGAATGGGAGCAGCTCCTCCGCATCGACAACACAGGCAGGAACAGCATCCAGGCCCAAATGGACCCCGTATACGTGCCCCTGCCCTCATACCCCTACGCCTATTAGGAGGCCGGCATGGACCCAGCAAGCATGATCGCCGCCAGCCTGCCCAGGCTCAGGCGCGCAGCCGAAAGCCTCATGACCGACACCATCCGCATCACCCGGCCCGGAAAGCCAGCCGTCGACCCGGTGACCGGCGCGGAAACCCCGACCGGCGAGGTCCTGTACGAGGGGCCGGGCAAGGTACAGACCTCCGGGGGCATGGCCTCCCAGACGAGCACCGCGTCCGGCGACTCCTCCAACGTAGGCGGGCTCGTGCCCCAATGGTCCTTGTACCTGCACCTGCCTATTTCCGCCACGGGACTGCGGGAGAAGGATGTGGCCCTGGTGGTCGACTCCCAGGACCCTGACCTGAAGGGCAGGTGCATGAGCCTGGTCAACATGCAATCCGAGAAGACCCTGGCGACGGCCAGACGCTGGAACGTGCAGGAGATACCCGAGCAAAACGAGGAGGACTGACATGCCGACCATCGACACCAGCCAGGTCAAGGACCTGGCCAAGGCGCTCGCCGCCGTGCCCCTGCGCAACCAGGCGCTGGTCGCAGCTGCGGTCAAGCACGGGGCGCAGAACATCAAGCAGAGCGTGAGCGAGGACCTGCAATCCTCCCGCAACCATGCTTTCCGCCGCATCCGTATCCACTACGACATGCAGGAGCGGGGCCCGGTCGTGGAGGCGGACATCGGCCCCGAGCAGGGCGGCGCATCCAGCCTGGCCAACCTCGCCTTCTTCGGCACCAGCCGAGGAGGCGGCAGCCACAGGTTTTATGAGCATGGCAAGGATGAGCTGGAGCCTACCGCCCGGTATGTCAGAGAGGCGGCGTCCAAGATATGAGCCGGACCGTGGAGGTCAGGAAAGCCGTCATGGCCCTTGTGCCGCCCATGCCCGGCTGGAAAGTATATGAGGACGTGGCCACCGGGCAGAGCCCGCCCTGGATAGTGGTGCGCGTCTCCGAGACCGGGCGCAGCGGGGCGGAGGACCTGCACGCCGTCTCCCATGACGGGGTGCTCGACATCCGCGTCGTCGGCCGTCAGGGCGACGGGATCAGCATCGCCATGGACCGGCTCAAGAACAGCCTGGACGGGGCCACGCCAGCCGACCGGAGGATCAGCAGGCTGATCCCCGACCAGGATTCCGGCCTGTACGCGGCGGAACTGACCGACCCGAAGACATCCATCCCCTTCCTTATGCGTGTGCTCACCTGGCGCTTCGCCTGGACCGGCTGACCAGCATTCGCCCCGCTCGCCCGCGGGGCTTTTCCATATCCAAACCCAATAAACAATCTGGAGGCATCCATGCCTGACACCACACAAAACAACACCCCGACCACTCCTGCGGTCAACGAGGAGACTGGCCTGCCTGCCGCGATCCTCGAGGACGGCAACATTCTGACCACTTTCGTGCCCGGTCACGGGAGCATCAAGGACATGACCAAGCCCACCGAGGAGGAGCTCAACGCTGAAGGGAATTTGAACGTTTCCGCCTATCTGACCTCGACCGGGTGGAAGCTCAACCATACGCAGGAGTCCATCAAGGACGACCGCGAGGCATCCGCCGACGTGGGCGAGATCCCGGGAGCCGAAAAGTACGACGGCGGGTCCCTGCAGGTGATCAACAACGTCAACAACGAGGGCTACGCGAACGCTGCCATAGAGACCCTGGTCAAGGGGACCAAGGGGTATCTGGTGCGACGCAGGGGCGCAGGCCAGGCCGCATACAAGGCCGGCCAGAAGGTGTCTGTTTTCAAAACCGTGATTGGCATCGCCACCCCCGTGGCCCACGCGGACAATGCCCGCATGATGAGCACCATCAGCTTCTCGGTCGCGCCCGGCTCCCAGGACGAGACCGCCACCGTCACGGCCACGGCCTGACCAAATGATGCTTCCCCGCATGACCCTGTGCTCCGGCCATGCGGGGACCTACCAATCCTTTTAGGAGCACATCACTTATCTTTTGAGGAGCACGCATGCCTATCGCCGTCAAGCCCATCACCAAGGACGTGGAGATCGTCACCGACCTGCAGCTGATGAGCGACATCATCGACCTGAGCAACCGGATCAACGCCCAGGACAAGCCAAACAAGCAGGACAAGGTGCGTCTGGCCGGCATGGTCAAGGACCTGGACAAAAGCACCCTGGTGCTCACCCTCCGGGGTCTGCCCTCCAGCCCATGGAACGCGATCGTCATCGACCACACGCAGGTCAAGGGCGACAGGGCCGTCAAGGACCTGCAGGGCATGGTCGCCGACGCGGTGCCCCGCATGCTCGTCAAGGCCCGCTACAAGGGCGGTGAGGACCTCGACCTGGGCGGGGAGGGCCTGGCCGGGCTGATGGGCTCGCTGACCGACATCCAGGTGGCCGACCTGATCCAGACCATCCAGACCCTCAACACCCCCATCGATGCGCTCCCAAAAGCGGTGCGCGACCTGATCGGCTAGCGGACAGGCTCGCACAGCATCCCGATATCCTCGCTCAGCTCCGGGTAGCTCGCAGCCTGGGCATCTCCTACAAGCGCTGGCTCGGCTGGCAGCCCACCCCCGACGACCCGGTCGAATGGGACGAGTACGAGCGGGACTGGATGATGGCCCTGGACACGTACGAGCGGGCTCACAAGTGCCCCGTATGCGGCATGGACATCAGCTTCTGCCACGACCAGGTCGCTGTCGCCACCGTCTTCAGGGACGCCGCCGTGGACACCTGCTACGTGGGGCGGATGCGCGAACTGGCCATGGATGAATTCGCTCAGTCGGGCACGGTGGAGGCCCCCAACTCGCAGACCACCAGACTCAACCCCAGATAACCGTGGAGGTGCATCGTGGCGCTCAACCAGAACATCGTCATCAGGCTCATGGCCGACTCGACGGACTACACCGCCAAGATGCAGGCGGCGTCAGCCTCAGCCACGGAGCTGTCCACAGCCCTGGAACGCCCCATGAGCAAAGGCGAGCGTTTCAGCGCCATGGGGCAGAAAGTGGCCCTTGGAGTGGGTGCCCTGAGCGCCGCCATAGGCGTGGCAGCCGTCAAAGCCTTCGCCGACTTCGACCAGTCCATGAGCGCCGTGCAGGCCAACACCGGCGCATCTGCCGCCACGATGGGCCAGCTTAGGGATGCGGCCCTGGAGGCCGGGGCGCGCACCGTGTACAGCGCCACCGAGTCCGCCGACGCGATCAACGAGCTCGCCAAGGCCGGCGTAAGCACGACGGATATCCTCCAGGGCGGTCTGGACGGGGCGCTCGACCTGGCCGCCTCCGGGCAGATGGGCGTCGCCGACGCCGCCGAACTCACCGCATCCGCCCTCAACGAGTTCGGCCTGAAAGGCAACCAGGCCTCCCATGTGGCCGACCTGCTGGCCGCCGGAGCGAACACCGCCCAGGGCGGGGTCTCCGACATGGGCGAGGCCTTGAAGATGGTGGGCACGACCGCAAGCCAGCTGGGCATGAGCATCGAGGACACCACCGGAGCCATCACCATGATGGCCTCCCAGGGCATCGTCGGCTCCGATGCGGGCACGCAGCTGCGGTCCGCGCTGATCGGCCTGACCAGCGCCTCCGGACCAGCCAAGGCCGAGATGCAGCAGCTGGGCATCAGCATGTACGACAGCCAAGGGAACTTCGTCGGCCTGGCGAATTTCGCGGGCCAGCTCAAGGAGAAGCTGTCAGCCCTCACCCCCGAACAGCGGGCCAATGCCATGGGCGTGCTGTTTTCCAACGCGGCCATGAGCGTGGGCAACACCCTCTACGAGCAGGGTGCCGAAGGCGTCAATAAATTTACAAAGCAGGTCAACCAGCAGGGATTCGCCGCCAAGCAGGCCGCCGCACTGACAGACAACCTGAAAGGCGACGTCGAGCAGTTCGGCGGCGCAGTTGAGACCTCCCTGATCAAGATCGGGTCCGGTGCCAACGGGCCCATCCGCAGCGTCATCCAGTCGGTCACCAGCTTGGTGACCGCTTTCGGCGACCTGCCTGCCCCCGTGCAGCAGACCGTCGTCATGCTCGGCATGGCGGCAGGAGCCGGCGTGGGCCTGCACAAGGTCTTCGGCCAGACGGCGCAGAGCACCAGCGCGCTGAGTCGAAGCTTCGGCCTGGTCGTGGACCCGGTGCAGCGTGTGCAGGCCGCCATGGGCAATTTCAGCTCAGCGGTGGAGCAGATCAAACTGTCAACGCTCACCTATGAGGAGCAGATGCGGCGTGTGGGCACCGCCACCAGCGGCTCCGCCCTGCGCATGGGCGCACTCAAAAGCGCTGGCAGCGGCATCGTCGACCTGCTCGGCGGCCCGTGGGGGATTGCCCTAGGAGTGGCCGGGGCAGCGCTGACTGCTTTTGCCAACCATGCGGCCCAGGCTAGGGCTGCCCAGGATGAGCTGTCCCAGGCCATGGCGGAAGGCGGGGACGCCAGCGAAAAGCTCGTCGACATGATCACAAGCGGCAACAACATCGACTGGGGCTGGGTGCAATACCTCGACACAGGCTTCCATTCGCTTGACGACATGCTCCAGGCCTGCGGCATCAGCGCCGGCACCTTCGCTCGCGCCGCACAGGGCAGTAAAACCGCCATCGACCAGGTCAACAAAGCCCTCGAGGCCAACAAGCAGTCCGGCAGCCAATACTACGGGGTCATCACCGAGGGCCAGACCAAGCTCTCCCAGCTGACCAAGGTGTATAAGAACTCCACGGAAGCCACGAAGCGCAACAAGGAGGGCAAGGATGAGCTTGCAGCGAGCGACAGGAAAGCCGCCGACGCGGCCGGACAGCACGCCCAGGCGCAAGGCCAGTCAGCCGAGCAGACCCAGAAAGCCGCCGACGCATCCTCCATCCTCGCCACCCAGCTTGGTGCCTCCAACAAAGGCGTAAACGAGGAATCCTCCGCGCTTGGCGAGGCTGTGGACGCGCTGAAACAATACTCCGGTTTTAAACTAGGGGCTTTTGACGCGGATACCAAGTGGGGTGAAGCACTGTCCGCTGCCGACGAGGCGGTGAAGAAGAACGGCAAGTCGCTGGATGCTTTCAACCCTAAAGGCCAGGCCAATCGCAAGGCCCTGAAGGACTTGGCGACAGCTGCACAGGATTGCGCCGAGGCGCATGCCCGGAACGGTGAAGGCATCGACAAGGTCAGCCAGGTTATGGAGCAGGGCCGGCAGAAGGTCATCGCCTATGCGAAAGCCATGGGCATGAGCGACGATGAAGCTGCCAACTTCGCCGACTCGGCTAACCTGTCTTCGGGACGGGTCAAGGACCTGGTGAACCAGATAGAGAGAGCCAACGCCAAGCCACTCAAAATAAAGGACGAGGCATCGAAGACCCTCAAGCAGGTGGGTTTGGCGGCCAAGGGCCTGCCTGACGGCAAGACCATCCAGATCACCGGCAAGAACAAGGATGCCATGATGGCCATCCGCGAGGTGACCGGAGCAAAGATCGACGACAAGCACTCCAAGCTCACCTTGGACAAGCACCAGTACGACATGGCGCTCGCCTTGGCCAACGGGGCGACCATCGACACCAAGACCGGCCAGCTCAAGGGTGAAGACAACCACTACTGGCACAAGATCGCCGAGGCCAACGGTTGGAAGATAGCGCCGAAGACCGGGCTCATCTCCGGTGATAACGGACCTTTCATGTCTGCCAAGAAAGCAGTCGAGGACGCTCATATAGATGGGAAGCACATTTCCGTGGATGCGGATACGCACAGTTTCTGGGACACCATCGGGAGCATCCTCAGCAAGCCCTTCCACATCAACATCGGAGCCGTCCCGGGCCGTGCCATCGGCGGTCTGATCACCGGGCCTGGTACGGGCACCAGCGATGACATCCCGGCCCGCCTGTCCAACGGGGAGTACGTGATACGGGCTGCCGCAGTCCGCCAGTACGGCACGGAGATGCTCAACGCCATCAACTGGCAGCGCTATGCGACTGGAGGCTACGTGCAGAAGTACGAGGCCACGCCGATCACGCCTAACGCCGTGCCGGCCCAGCAGCAGACGCGGATCGTGTACCAACAGCCGGTCACCTTCGAGCAGCATGTGGTGCAGGACCCTTACGCGCAGTCGGCCTTGGACGCGGCCAAGGTGCGTCATGCGACCCTCGGCCTGCTGAGGAAAGGGGGCATGCTGTGAGCACGGTGATCCTCTACCCGCAGAGCGGGGACAGGGAGCTGTGCCGCCTGTACGGGGATGACGGGGACAGGGAGATGATCTTGCGGGAGATCGACGGCTGGCATGGCACCCCGGAGTCGCGGACGGAGGCCACGCCCCGCAAGTGGGGTGACGGCGACCATGACGTGGGCGAGACGGACATCGCCTACGGGGCCCGCACCGTGTCCATCTCCTACCGGCTGCTGGCCGGCGACCGGGGCAGGCTGGAGCAGCTGCGCGGCATGCTTGGCGCTTTGACGCACCGGCTGGTCCGCCTGCGGGTCGTGGACCCCCCCGAGGACACCTACCAGGTGGGCGAAGTGCTGCAGGTGCTCCCCGACAAGGCACCGCAAAACATGGCCATGCAGACCGATACGGGCCTGATCACCGTCCTGTGCCGCCGTCCCGAACGCCTGTCCTGGCGGTCGATGGACGTGCAGCTTTTCCCCACATCGTCCTCGTCGGGTGGTCTGTCCTATGGGGATAAGGGTCTGGGCCTGGTGTACCCGCTCTCGTATGGGGCTGATGCGGGCTCCCCGCAGAGCGTGGCCCTGCTGCGCAATGGCGGCTCGGCCATGGCGTATCCGGTGATCACGGTGACGGGTCCGATGCCTGACGGGGTGCTCCTGGTGGGCTCTGACGGCAGGGCTTTGCAGTGGTCGGGGAGCGTGGGCCGTGTGCCCCTGGTCCTTGACTGCCGGACGCAGACGGCGTCCATGGGTGGCGTGGATGTGAGCCGCCTGCTCACCCGCAGGGGGTTTCCTGCAATCCCGGCGATGGGGTCTTTGTCGGTGCAGCTGATGTCGCCTGGCTCGGGCTGGGCGACCGTGAGTGTCCGTGACACGTATCTGTAAGGAGTGATCTATGTCTACTGCTTTGGGTGTGGCCCCCGACAGCGAGGGTCAGGGGTGTGATGCGTTGACGCACCGGAGGGTGATCGCCGGCCAGTGGGCGAGCACGGGCGTGCTCAGCGGCCTGGCGGTGTCGGGCCGTCAGGATCTGCGCTACGGGGTGTCGCCCGGCCTGGCGGTGTGTTCGATGGGCGAGACGGACGGGATGAGCATCGCCTGGTGGGACGGTGCCGGCAGCCCCTATACGGAAAATGCGGTGGATGCGGGGGATTCGGCCTACCCTCGCATTGATGCGGTCTATATCGTCTCCTATACGGGCCAGCCGGACAACCGGGTGCATGTCAAGGTGCAGCAGGGCACGCCGTCCGCGGCTCCGCAGCCTCCGCAGGTGGAGGCCGGCGGCCTGGTGGTCGGCTACCGTCGGCTGCCTGCGGGGGCGATGAGCACCGCGTCGGCCATGGCCTGGGGGGATGTGGACTATGCGATCTCCTACGAGGCCAATCTTGGGCTGCTGGAGGAGTATGTGGACCGGCGGACGAACGTGTGGGGGGACCCCCGGCCCCGCCAGTGGTCCATCGAGTATCCGGTGACCGTCTACCTGCCGACCGACCGGGTGGTGGAGCTGACCTATGACGCGGACGTGGCCTACGCCATCAGGGGCGACCAGGGGCAGATGCTGCCTGTGGGCGACAACGACTGGGCGTCCTGGGCGGTCACCTTCATCCTGGACGACCAGGATATCCCCGGGTCGACGAGGGAGACACTGCTCATGCATGGCGTGTGGACGCATGCGCATGACAGTGTGATCATGACCATGCGGCAGGGGACCCATACGATCAAGGTCAAGCAGGGCCTGGCCAGCAAGCAGGGCAACGGCCAGTCCTACATGCATTACGGGGAGAACGACGGGCTGACCTACCCTGGGCGCACCGTCCAGGTGTGGGACCGGGGGCCGGCCCGGTGAGCTGGAGGGCCTGGCTGACCGACGTTCGCGACGGGCGGGTCATCGCCCCCGTGGACATCCCCTCATTCCAATGGCAGATGGGGATAAGGGACTCCTCCTTCACGACCACGTCACGGGAGCCCGGCGACCGGAGCGCCTCCAACCTGACGCTGCCCTGGACGGCCCTGCCGGCGGACACGCCGGACCAGCGGAGCCTGCTATTGGACTCGACCAGGCGGGCCCTGTGCCTGGCCTGGGCGGGCTCCATGGCGGGCGACGACTTCGGCGACCCGGCCATCTGGGGTGTGATCGGCGAGCGGCAGGACACGCAGCAGGACACATCCTTCCCCCTCTCATCGCCCTTGGAGCTTCTCGCCCAGCGGCTGGTCGTCCGCGAGGGGGCCTTCCGGGACGGGAAGAGCACGGATGTGATCGGCGTGGACGGCCTGTCCTACCGGGGCATCATGTGCGAGGCCGGCCTGTACGCCACGGACCGCAAGCAGGGCGGCACTCTGCCCATCGACTGGCCCTATCAGGGCGAGCACGGGACACGCCAGAAGACCTCATGGAAGGCCTGGAACATCCAGAACAACAGCGCGAAAAAACTGCTGTGCGACATCGCCGACCTGCAGGACGGGCCCGACTTCGCTTTCATCCCGTACCTGACCGGGGACGGGACGCATGTGCGCATACGTTTCGAGGCCGGCAGCGACGGGGACAAGCGACTGTTCGCTTCCACGCCTCCGGTCGCCTTGGCCTACCATCCGGGAGCATCGCTGCTGGATGACCTGCAGGTGGCGCATGCTGCCCCGGTCCAGCGGGTGTATGCGACGGGTGCCGGGAGCGATGAGAGCGTGCTCACGGCCCTGGCCCAGGACCTGTCGGACATCACCGGCGGCCCCGACCCGCAGATCCTCCGGGAGACGGCCTATTCGGACACGGACACCGACAACCTGAACGTGCTCAAATCCCACGCCGCAGCGCAGCTGCAGGCAGGCCGGCGCAAGCTCATCCAGATCACCGCCCAGGTGCATTTCGGCGACATGACCGCCGACAACACGGTCCTGTCGCCGGCCAGCCTGCGTCCGGGCATGCCGGCCGTGCTGAGCATCCAGGACTTTCCGAGCCTGCCGGACGGCGACTACCGGACGGCGGTCATGCTCCTGTCCGGCGACCAGACCGATACGGCCAAGGTCACCTTCGACGTGATGGCAGACCCATACCAGTAGTAAGGAGATCATCGTGCAGCATACGCTGATCACCCCGCAGAGCCCGGGGGAGCAGCTGGCGGCCCTGGCGGCCGGGGCTCTGGACATGGCCAGCCGGCAGCAGACCGGAGCGGCCGGCAGCGCCACCTGGCATAACAACAACGGCACCAGGACGGTCATCGGACCAGACGCGGGCACCTCCGGCATCGCCCCCTGGGTGGGGGACACGACCCCTCCGGGCATGCCCACCGGCATCGGCGTGGACTCGGCCGCCGGAATGATCCTGGTCTCCTGGGACGGCACCCTCAAGGGCGGCATTCCAGCGGACTTCGACCACGTCCAGATCCTGGTGGACGGGGTGGAGGCCGGCCAGCTGCGGGTCAGGGGCACGGCGACCTTGGGCCCGTATGAGGCGGACAGCGTCCACCGGGTGACCGTCCGTGCGTGGGATGATGCGCATGCGGAGGACGGCAGCCCGGCCCCCAACGGGTCCGAGCCGACCAAGCCGGTGTCGGTGACGGTCAAGAGCGTCGTCGATGCCGACGAGATCAAGGACGCGCAGGACAAGGCGCAAGAGGCCATCAACCAGATCGCCGGGGTGAGCAAGGACGTACAGCAGGCCTCCAAGGATGCACAGACGGCCGCCTCAGCTGCCACATCAGCCTCCGGCAAAGCAGACACGGCCTCTAGCAAAGCCGATGCCGCTACAGCCGCTGCTTCTGCCGCTTCGGCCAAAGCCGATGGTGCGGCCGCTTCCGCCTCGACGGCTTCCAATAAGGCCGATGCCGCCGCATCCGTGGCCTCGGCTGCTTCCGGCAAGGCCGACCGGGCATTGTCCAACGGGGCCGAGCTGGTGCGCAACCCGGGCATGGACCCGGCGCTTGGCGACCTGGACGGGTTCGGCATCGGCATGGACACGGGGGATGCTCCATCGGCCCCTCCGCAACCGTACTCGCATTACGCGGCCATCAAGCAACGGGACTATTTCAGTAGCTGGCGCTTTCCCCTGGCGAAGAACAGGGTCTACCGTTTCGGTGCCTGGGTGGTGGCCGACAAGGCTGACCGGAAAGATTTGAGAATCGGCTGGCGGTACACCAACCCGGGCACTCATTGGGACGAATGTTTCACAGTCCATGCCAAGGATGCCCTGCAATGGACGTGGGTCAGCGGCTATGCGAAGACTCCCGACGCTTGGGATGATAAGCCCAACAGCCTGGTCATGTGGCTGAACGTCAACGGGTATTACAGTGACGCGCAGGGCTGGTGGCTTACCGGCCTGACCGTCAAGGACGTGACCGAGGCGCAAGGCGCGCAGCTTACCGCTGACGGCAAGAATCGTACTTACACCAGCCAGACCGAGCCGGCGCATGCGGGTCTGACCCAGGGGGACGTGTGGTACCGGCAGGACAGCACGGGCAATGTGGTCGGCGTGATGGTCTGGGACGGCTCGAAATTCAACCGGCAGACCCTGGTGGCTGACCAGCTGCTGGTCCCTGGCAGCCTAGGGCCGATCAGCATGGCTGACGGGTCCGTCACCGCCAGCAAGATATACGCCGACGAGGCCATGCTCAAAAAACTCCTGGTGCGTAAGCTCCTGGCCGACGAGATCGATGTGGGCAGCCTGGCCGCGGCCATCATCCAGTCCGATAGGTTCGTCACCAAGGACGGGCTGAACGGGCTCGACGAGAGCGGATTCTGGACCAAGGACAAGGACGGGAACATATTATTTAAAACGTCGGACGGCCTGGTGCAGGCTGTGGGCGGATGGCAGACCGCTTCGAAGGGCGACCGCATCCAGCTGAGCCAGACCCTGATCCAGGGGACCAATACTGGCGGTCTGCAAGGCATCGGGGATGACCCGACGCACCCGTACTGGCTGATCTGGGGGGACCACAACGGGGCCTCCAGCCGGCTGCTCATGGGCACGAGCCCCCAGCAGCCGCAGTTCTCGGCCACGATCGGCCCGCAGGGCAGCACCGCAGGCGTGGCGGCCAACCGGGTGGACATCGCCGGGTCGGAGTCTGCCAGCATCTCGGGGGACATTACGGTCAACGCCATGCCCCGGTACGGGGTGGGTCGCCGCGTTTACCAGTGGGTGTCCGCATGGTCGGGCGTACCAGTAGACGGCTGGGTCACCGAAGTAGCAAGCGACACGTTCGTGGTGCCCGGACCGGGCGAGGGCCGCTGGTACATGTGCGACGTGGGTGCCCGCGTGGCCGGGAACGGCGAATACGGGCTGCGTGTGGACCTGGTCACCCCCGAGGGGAGGATCGCCGTCAGGCACGCCCTGCTCTCCCCGCCAAAGAACGGCGGCATCGACAATTTCTCCTCCTCCCGGATGGTGTTCATGAAGGCCGGCACATACGTCGTGCGCATCCAGACGATCAAGTTCGGCGACGTGAGCATCGACTCGAATGGCGACTGGGCGTTCGCCGACCCCTACGCGAATCCCCATGTCTTCAGCCGTTACGCGTTTTTGACGGAATGCTGAGAGGGGGCCTGTGGATGCCTGACCTGCTGATGACCCTGCTGGAGTCCATCGTGCCCATGCTCCTGACCGGGGTGGGCGGCCTATGCGGATGGCTGCTGAAAAGCCACCGCAAGGAGGAGGCCAGGGACCAGGCCATGGAGACGGGCCTGCGCACCCTTCTTAGGGCTGAGCTGCTGGAGATCCACGCCAAATACGTGCCACTCGGCTATATCCCGGTGGCGGTCATGGAGGAGGCCGACCGCGTCTACCGCGCCTACCACAGCCTAGGAGGCAACGGGACGGGCACCAAGATCTACGAGGAGATCAAGGCCTTGCCCACCGTCGACTGACCTCTGTCACCTGTCCCGCCGCCCATCCGGGCGGCTTTTTCATGCCTAATTTAAGGAGGATATGCATGCGATGGTCCCATGCGCGGCACGCCCGCGCCAAGCCCAGATACGCGCGGATCATGGTGGGGGCGCTCGCCGTCCTGGCCATGCTCACACCCGGTGCCGCCTACGCGGACGCCGGTTTCGACAACGCGTCCTATCAGGGGTGCTACAACGCGCAGGCGGCCCGAGACTCGGGAGCCAGCTTCAGCATTACCAAGATCACTGAGGGCACCGGCTACGTCAACCCTGCGGCCGACTGCCAGCTCGCCGCCAACCGTGCTGCAGGCCTGCGGATCGGGGCCTACGCCTACGCCAGGCCCGACTACGGCAACAGCCCGGAGGCCGAAGCCGACCACTTCAACGCCCAGGCCAACGCGCGCGGCCTGGTGCATGCTGGCGTGATCCCCTTCCTGGACTGGGAGCCGCCAGCACCGTATAACTCGCATACGGACTGGGCGAAGCGGTGGCTTGACCGGGTGGCCTCCTACTGGGGGACCAAGCCCATCATCTACATGCAGGCCTCCAACATCCAGGCGGGAAACTGGCAGGCTGTGGCCGGAGCCGACTACGGGCTCTGGGTGGCCGGCTACCCCAGAGGATACGTCGGCGAGCGCCTGCGTGATCCTGGGGCACCTCCCTACTCGGTGGCACCATGGCCTTTTGCGGCTGCCTGGCAGTACTCCTCCACAGGGAGCGTGCCCGGCGTGGGCAACGCCGTGGACGTCAACTGGTTCTACGGCGACGCGGCCACCTGGGCGCGCTATGCCAACGCGCCGGTAGGCACGCAGGCCAATCCTGTCACGCCGTCTCCCACGCCATCCCAGGGTGCGCCTGTCGGTGACGTGGGCAGCCTCGCCACGGCAGTCATCCGGGGCGAGTACGGCAACGACCCGCAGCGCCACGCCCTCCTGGGTAACCGGTACGACGAGGTCATGGCTGTGGTCAACGAACGCCTGCGGGGCAGCTCGGGCGGAGGCAACGGGAGCGGCACTTATGTGGTGCGTCCCGGCGACTGTCTGAGCATGGTCTTCGACGGCTCCTGGCCTATGATAGCCCAGCTCAACGGCATCCGAGCGCCCTACATCATCTACCCGGGCCAGCGTCTCGCCACCGGCAACGGTGGTGGAGGAGGCCGGACCGTGACCGTGCAGCGTGGGGACACGCTCTCCGGGATAGCCGCCAGGCTCGGCATCCCCCAAAGCCAGCTCCACGGCTACCGGTCCGGCAACCCGAGCCTGATCTACGCCGGAGAAACCCTCAACTACTAAGGAGGTGACATATATGACCGATACGATCCCCGAGGACGGGGACAGGCCCTATTGGCTGCCCGACTGGCTCTACCAGATCCTCAAATGGGTGGGGCTCGCGTTCCTGCCTCTGCTGGGGGCCTTCGTCCACAGCGTCGGCCCCGTCTGGGGCCTGCCCCACACGGACGCCATCGTGACTACGATCTACGCGCTGGGAGTGCTCATCGCAGGCTGCATCGCAGGCAGCCAGGCCAAAGCCGCACTCAGCAAATAGCGGCCCGTTCATAAAACACAATTGCCCTCGCTTCGGGAGACCGGAGCGGGGGCGTTTTTCGCGTTTCAGCGTGTAAAATAGGTGTTGATCGTCCCCCGCCCTGCCTCTCGGATGCAAGTCCCGAAGCCTACTCGGCGGGGCCTTTGTGACTTATCCACATTTTCCGGTCAGGCCATCCTGTGCCGTCGTTGTCTTGTAGGCTGGGCTTTGCCGTGCCGTCCTACTCTCTCGATTCAATATGGACGGCACGGCGCTTCTTAATGATCTTTGGCTGGTTCGGCGACGGTGCCGATGACGGTGCAGGTGCCTTCGGCTCCCTCGTACAGGCTTTCCGCATCCTGGTGCTTTTGCTTGTCCTCGTCGTATTGACGGCCGTTGGTGCAGGGGAGCAGCTGTGTCTGCTTATGCTGGTCCGGGTCGCCGGGGAAGAACCCCACATGCTCCTGGTATTCGGTGTCGTACAGGAGGATGCCGTCATCCTCGCGCACGACGGTCGTGATCGTATGGCCGTAGTCGGCTGTCTCGCCTGCTGGATATGAAAATCGCAGGCAGGATGGGTTTGCCAGGATGTAGGTGTCCCTGCCGGCAATTCGCTGCAGTTCTTCCACTTCCTCTCTGATATCCTTGCTCGTCATAGCCTGGGCTGGTGCTTGCCTTTGCTTGTGTCTGGTAAGGGTGATGCCCAGCGCTGTGGACGCCACGATGTCGGACTTGGTGACGGCGGCTCTTGCAGCCAGGTCGTGGACAGCATCCCGGATGGCTTTTTGCTTGTCGTTCAGGTCGGGCGATGAGAAGTCGCGGTCGTGATGGTCGTCGTCCTCTGCCGCGTCGTCCAGCAGGGTGAAAAAGTCGTCTTGGAGGGTGTCCTCAAGGACTGACTGGGCGACGTCGGTCTTGGGTGAGTGGCCGGGGATGGTGAAGTCCCAGCCGGCCTCCTCTGTCGGGCCCTTCTGCTCGGCGCGGCGGCGGATGCGCCAGACTGTGGGCCTGCTCAGCCCGGTGCAGACCATGACCTCCGTGTAGGAGGCCCCCAGGTCGAAAGCCTTGACTATCAGCTCGTCGCGCCGCTTCTCTGCCTGCTTGCCCTTGTCTATGTCCTGCCAGGAGTCCAGGAGCATCGTCCTGGCCTCCTCGAGTGTCTTCGGGTCATTCTCCATATACGTTTTGTCACTCATTGTTCCAGTCCTTCTTCCCGCAGCTCCCGGCCCCACCGGTCCAGCATGTCCAGGCTGCGCATGCCGCCCTGCCTCCAGTCGGCCAGATCGATGATGAAAGTCGCGTAGTCTACGGCCATCCGCTGCTCTTTGAGCATTTTGGCTATCCTGCCGGCCGAGTGCATCGCCCCGGTGTCCATGAACTGGCCGAAGAGCAGGACGCTGATGGTGACCTGCTTGCCGGTCTGCCGGCTTTCCTCCTGCTCCATCCGCTGCACCTGGGGGTCCATGAGCGGCCTGCCCTCTTCCACGGCCTGCAGGAGGGCCAGGGTCATGTCCCGCTGGCCCACATGGTAGGTGAGCATGCACAGGCCCTCCCGGACCGCCTGGATGCGCGCCTCGAGCAGGTCGGGCTCCCGGTCCAGCCATTCGGGATCCCCCTTGTACATCCAGAAGGGGGTCGTCGCATCGTACTGGGTGCGGCAGCGGACCAGGTCCGCCGGCTCCAAGTAGATGCCCGTGTCCCTCTTCGGGGCTCGTCCGGCCCGGTCGGCCAGCAGCTGGATTACCATGTCCCGCACCCAGCCGGCGAAGTCCGCGTGGTCTTTCATGCTTGTCAGTCCTCGCTCATCAGGGACTGGTAGAGGTCGGCCTCGCTGGTGCCCGCCCCGTAGCGGGTGACCGCGTTGACGATGATCTGCGCCTCGCGCTGGGTCATGTGCCCGCGCTGGCTGTGATCCTTGCGGCCCCGCACGTAGAAGACATGGCCGGGGGCGTAGGCGTCGACCCCGCCGGATGGGGTGGCGTTATAAGGCTTGGCGGCGATGTAGCGGCCGTCCTTGTCGAAGTAGACGCCGTAGTCCTTCTGGGTGTCGTTGCATTCCTTGGCGATCCGGCGGGCGGCGGTGCTGATCTGTAGGCCGTTCTTCTTGTCCTGGTCCACATCGTCAAAGACCTGGGCGGTGGCGAGGGGGTTGTTGTCGGTGTAGTCTTCGTACATGATGATCTCCTTAGCAGATCGTCCGCCCCCAGGAGTGGCTGCTCCGTGGGGGCTTCTCTTTTTGCTGATACCTATAATGTATCGCTGTGAATCAGATGTATCAAGGTGAAACATTCTTGGGCGTGTCGCACTGTCTACCGAAGGATATGCACCGTCTTCTTGCGGATGAGGGGCTTGTCGGCAGGGCCTTTCACAAAGGGAGGTATCCACTGACGGCGGCGCAGGGCATGATTCTTCCCGTAGGGCTGCTCGCGCCAGAAGCCGCGCACGATCCACCGGTGCGTGTACTCGCGGATCTTCTCGCCGGGCTCGGCTTTCTCGCCCGGCCTGTGCAGGTTCTCGCGGAGGGTGAGCACCTTCACCTTGGGGATCTCCGTCCGCTCGTACCTGGCAGGCACCCGGTCCAACGGGGTGACCCTGGGGGCGCGGGTCTGGCTGATCGTAGGCTGCCGGCTGAGCGCCCAGGCGGCTTTGAGCACGTCCTCCAGGATGCCCGGCCTGCTGCCATGGGCGAAGGTCACATAGCCGATGGGCAGTCGCGAATCGCACTCCCTGACATAGGCCGGCTCCCTGCTGAACACTTCGGTCACCAGTGTGGTTCCCTGGCCGATGGCGTATCTGCTCCAGGAGATGGCGTCGACGCTGCATGACCGGCGGTCCGGGTAGTCCTGGAGCCGGAAGGGCAGGCCGTCTTGGAAGACCATGAATCCGGTGTCGCTGGGCGGTTGCACGTCGGGCAGGTCGCCGGCCTCGGCGGTGTCGGCGGCCAGGGTCGCCATGTCTCGGCTCACCCACCAGATGGGCGAGGACCGCAAGGGCTCACCGATCCGCCATGAGTCGTCCAAAGGCTGCCCGCTCGCGATGGCTGTCTTTCTGCCCAGGTCGTTCTTCCAGTCGGCCAGCTTATCCCTGACATAGGGAAGCCAGATAGGGGAAAGCGTCGGCCTGCTCTTACGCCTGCTCATCATGCTCCTCGTCCTTGATGCGAACGCCAGCCTTGCGTCCATCAGTATCAGGCTTTCATCATAAGCCGCCATCTTGGCCGTATCATCCATGTATGGCCTATATCCCTGATGATGTCTCCCAGATCCCCGACAACCACCCCGGCTATGTGCCCGCCTCAGACTCCGACCGGGAGCGGCTGACCATTCTCCTGCACAAGCGACTCGACCAGATCATCGACCAGGAGCAGCAGGCCGGCATCAGCCGGCAGGACCGCGAGCGCCTCGCCACCATCCACAAGCAGATCAGAGCAGACCTCGCCACCATCCGATACGGAGCCACCGAAAGGACCGTCAGGGAGATCGAGCGCAGGTACAGGCATGTATAAGGAGTGGGCTACTTGCTTGTGAGCATCCTGTCTGCCAGGTCGACTGCTCCGAGCAGGTGGTGTGTGTCGATGTGGGTGTACCCGGCTGTGGTGCTGGGCTTGGTGTGCCCCATGAGCAGTATGCGGGTCTTGTCGTCGACTCCGGCCTCGGTGAGCAGTGTGGCCATGGTGTGCCGTGCAGAGTGGATGCGCACCTGGGGGAGCTTGGCTTTGCGCAGGGTTTTACGCCAGTGCTTGGTGTCCGTGGTGGCTGACATGGGCAGCCCTCCAGGCCGCGTGAAGATCAGGTCATCAGGCCCGGCCTTGATCTGGCTGACCCATGAGGACAGGTCGGCGGCGAGCTGGGACTGCAAGGGCACGAGCCTTCGCCCGGCCTTGGACTTGGGGCGGAGCATGTAGTATCCGCCTCCCATATCACGGTGTTCGATGCCGGCGGGGAAGTTCGCGTCTTTGATGTGTTGGAGCTGCCAGTCGATGCTGAGGCACGGCACCTCATCCACGGTGACGAGCTCGGACGGGGTTATGCCCAGTCTTTCGGACTGCCGCAAGCCGGTCATGAAAGCGATCCGCCACATCAGCTGGTACATCGGGTCGTCTTCGGTGCGGATCATGAGCATGGCCTGCTGGGGCGTGAGTATCTGGATCTCTTTTTGGGTGACGCGGGGGCGTTTGCTCTTTTCTGCTGGATTGGAATCTATGAGATTCTCCGCCACGGCGTCTTTGAGGCTCTTGCTGAGGAGCTGATAGGCATGTGACGCCATGGATGAGCTACGAGCCTTGCGGCCGGTTTTGGGGTCATCGCTGGTGACGTACTCTTCGAGGATGCGGAAGTGCTGGGGGCCTATCTCGGCTATTCTTACTGACCCTATGGCCGGTATCACGCACTTGTCTGCAAGCGACCGGTAGGTGGCTAGGGTGCGTGGTTTGAGCTGGGGCTGCATTATCTCGTTCAGCCATCTGTTCAGCCAGTCTTTGAGTAGCGGGGACTTGGTGGTGGGGATCTTGCCGGTGGCCTCGTACTTTGCTTTTTTCTCGGCGAAGCGGGCTAAGGCTACCCTTTTCTTTTTGGCACGTACTACCAGCCTGCGTCTCTTGCCTGTGGCTGGGTCACGGGGTAGCTCCATGGAGTACTCGTAGAGTCCGGTGTCGGACGGCTTGCTGATCCCTCCGCTGCCTTTGGGACGACGGTGTGTTTCCTCCGATTCGGTCATGATACCTCGATCCTACAGGTGTGTACTATAGTGTGTACTATTTTGGCTCGAAGTAGCCTGAAACAGCCCGATTTGGGTTTTTCGCTGATTTCTGTTTGCTCCTGATAAATGGCGGAATACCGCCGTTTTCCAACCCTTTGCATTGTACCCCCGGAGAGAGTCGAACTCTCGCTGTCAGATTGAAAGTCTGGTGTCCTAACCGTTAGACGACGGGGGCGAACGTGCCCATGATACCCGCACCCTATGGACCAGGCAAGCCTGGTGTGCCGTCCGCTGGTCAGTGGTCCTCCTGGTCCAGCTCCTGGTCGCGCCGGTGGAAGAGCTCCATCTGTTCGCGGATCCAGACACGTTCCGCAGGGTTGATGTCGGCGGATTCCAGGTACTTCTGGTAGACGGGGTAGAAGGCTCGCAGGATCGGGTAGATGGCGTAGAGGGTGTGCTCGGGCTTCTGCTCCCGGGTGTGCTGAGGGTGGGCGTCGAAGGTGTTTTTGAAGCGCTGCATGTAGTGGCGGAAGGATGTGAAAGAGGTGTCCATCCGGCGGGCGCTGATGCCCACATTCATGTCCTTGCAATAGACCGTCTTGAACCCCTGGTCGATCAAATGCAAAGAGATATCGACATCTTCGTGCATGATGTCCTCCTTGTCCCTGCAGACCTGGTTGCGTATGGCCCGCCAGGCTGTGGCGCGCAGGGCCATGTTGGAACCGTATAGCAGGTATTGCCCGTCGTCCGCCCGGTAGATGGCCCGGCGAATGGTGTTGTCGCCCTTGAGCCCGATCCGCTTGCCCGGCATGTCATAATAAGCCACTGGCCCGGTGGCGCCCATGGCCTTTGGATCCCGGGTGAAGATGCCGGAGACCACTTCGACCCAATTGGGACGAAGCATGCAGTCGGCGTCAATCCTGCCCAACACGTCGCCGGTTGCCCGGTCAAGTCCGTAGTTGCGGGTGGGGATCAGACCCTGTTCGCTGTCCTGGTGGAGGAGCCTGACATGCTGGTCAGGGTGCTGGTCGATGAATTGTTCGACGATGGAGGCCGTTGCGTCCGTGGAGCGGTTGTCGACTACCAGCACCTCCTTGGGTGCCTGGCTCTGCCTGGTGGCGTTCAGGAGGCAGTCTTCAATGCGTTCTTCCTCATTCCAGGCGGGTATGACTATGGAAACGGTCAACATACCCCTCAGGATACGTGTGCCCGGATACACCGTCGGCTCAACCTGTGCCCCATAGCCTGCCATGTCAGCCATCTTGGGATAATGGAACATATGGCCAACGAGCAAAAGCAGCGCTTCGATTTCGCGACGGTCTTCCCGCCCAAGGGGGATCCACGCCGACCTCCGGAATGGTTCGGCCGCGCCCTCCTCTATGTAGTGATAGCTGTCTTTCTCGCCTGGTTCGCCTACGCATCCTGGTGGAAGATCGAATTCCTGGTGCTGGATGTGGTGATCGCCATCTTCGTTTCCCTGGCCATGGAGCCCCTGGTGCTCAGGCTGGTCAGGCATGGCTGGCGGCGGGGAGCGGCCTCGGCGGTCACTCTGATAGGCCTGATCATTATTGTGATCGTCCTCCTGGGCATGTTCGGCAATCTGCTGGTCCAGCAGGTCATCGGCATGGCCAACGGCTTGCCGGCCCTCTATGAGCAGGTGGCGGAATTCATCGCCAGCCGCACCCCCTGGCACCTGCCGGCCATGCAGGATCTGGGCGGGGAGATCGTCAAGAACATTCAGACATCCTGGGTGACCGACTTCGCTGGGCAGGCCTTGACCACCACCGTGGGGCTGGCAGGGTCCTTCATCAATATCATGACCGTTCTGCTGGTCATCTACTACATCTCTGCTGCAGGCCCCAAGCTGCGCCGCAGCCTCTGCCAGTGGCTGGCCCCCAGGAGCCAGCGCCGCTTCCTCTTCGTCTGGACTATCGCCCAGGACCAAATCTCCAGCTTCCTGTTCAGCAGGACCATCCTGGCGCTTATCTCTGCAGCCTGCATGTCGGTCTTCCTGGTCATCCTCAAAGTGCCCTATTGGCTGCCGTTGGCCCTCTTCTGCGGGCTGGTGTCCCAGTTCGTGCCCACTATCGGCACCTACATAGGCGGGGCCGTTCCCATTGTGGTGGCCTGGGGGAGCCGCGGACTGCTGGTGGCTGTTATTGTGCTGGTCTACATCATCATCTACCAGCAGATCGAAAACATGATCCTGGCCCCCAAGATCTCACAGCGGACCATGGACCTCAACCCGGCCATCGCCTTCCTGTCCGTACTGGCACTGGGCGCGGTCTTCGGCGCCCTTGGCGCTTTCCTGGCTCTGCCTCTGGCGGCCAGCTTCCAGGCCATCTTCTCGGCTTCGGTCAAGCATTACGAGCTGATTGACTCCCCGCTCATGCAGGATCCCAAGCCTGTCGGCAAGTCCAAGGTGGTTGAGGGCGTCGAGGCCTTCAACGAGCACGTGGTCCAGCCGGTGGCCAGTCACGTGGGCAGCCGGTCCGCCAAGGGGACCAGTGCCAGGGTTCGAGTGGACGACCCTGTCATGACCATTGCCAGCCAGCTCTACCCGACATCCTCACCGACGGCCAAGGACCTGGACGAGTCAGCCACGGTGCCCATACCCAAGTCCGCCTCGGCCCCAGTAAGGCACAGGCCGCTCAGGGGTACCGAGACCGGGGACGATGCCCCCGAGGGGGAGGACAACCCCCGCAAGGAGTGGCGCTGATGGCTCTGCTCAAAGTATTGGACGTACTGATGGTGCTGCTGGGCGGGGTGGGCATCGTCTACCAGGCCATCTGCATCGTCATCTCTTTCGTCTCCAAGCCGGTGGTCTTTCCCGATGCTCCCTTCGACAAGCGGTTCGCCGTCCTTATTTCCGCTCGCAACGAGGAGCAGGTGGTTGGTCATCTGATCAACTCCATCAAGGAGCAGACCTATCCATTCTCCATGGTCGACATATGGCTGGTAGCTGACAACTGCACTGACAACACCGCTGGGCTGGCCAGATCCCTGGGCTGCCATGTGGTCGAGCGGCAGGACCCGGCCCGGGTGGGCAAGGGCTACGCCCTGACCTTCCTGCTGGAGCAGATACTCGATCGGGGTCTTGATTCCCGCTATGATGCCTATTTCGTCTTCGATGCGGACAACATCCTGGACCGCCATTACATAGAAGAGATGAACAAAGCCTTCCAGTCCGGCTTCCGCATACTGACCAGCTACCGAAACTCGGTCAACTTCTCGGACAACTGGGTCTCCTCAGGCTCGGCCCTGTGGTTCATACGCGAATCGCGCTTCCTCAACACCTCAAGGATGGTCATCGGCTCCAGTTGCCATGTTGGCGGCACCGGGTTCATGTTCTCCAGGGAGGTTATGGAGCGCAATAACGGCTGGAAGTTCCACCTGCTGACCGAGGACCTGGAGTTCACCATGGATTCGGTTCTGCACGGCGAGCGCATCGGCTATTGCGGAACCGCTATCCTCTATGACGAGCAGCCGGTCACCTTCAAGCAGAGCTGGCGGCAGCGGCTGCGCTGGAGCAAGGGCTTCCTTCAGGTCTTCCGCTACTACGGGCCTGCCTTGATCTCCCGGGCCTTTCGTGAACGCGACTTCTCTGCCGTGGATCTGACCATCCTGATCTGTCCTCTGACGGTCTTGGGCCTGGTCCGATGCTTCTTCGGCCTGCTCTTCCCGGCTCTGGGCTTCGTGACCTGGACCAGTCAGGTGACCAGCCTGATCGATGGCATAGCGGCTGGGATTCTGGGCGTCCTGGCCATGATGGGCCTGGCTGCCCTGACCGTGCTGGCCGAGCGGGACAAGATCGGCGCATCCAACAAGGAGCTTTTTGCTTACTGCCTGAGCTTCCCCATCTTCATGCTCAGCTACGTGCCCATCTCCTTCCAGGCCATTTTTGCCAATCCGGGATGGAAGCCCATCGAGCATTCAGGGCATTAAGGACAGTAGTCCCTCAATCGACAGCGAAATGGGGATAGGCTAGACTTAAGGCCATGTCCGACGAAGCGCAAGCAACCAGCATGATCGCCCAGACGGCAGTGGTCCCTCCGCCAGATCCGCAGGCAGCGGTTTCTATCCGCGCCTTGGTCAAATGCTATCAGGGTCGGCCTGCTGTCAACGCCCTCTCTCTGGACATTCCCAAGGGGTCCTTTTACGGGATAGTCGGCCCCAATGGTGCAGGGAAGACCACTACGCTGAACATGATGACCGGACTTCTGGTGCCCGACTCCGGCAATGTCATGATCCTGGGCAGGGACGTATGGTCGGACGTGGACACGGCCAAGCGCATCATCGGCGTCATGCCCCAGAGCGATCAGATCTTCGACAGGCTGACGGGTCTGCAACTGCTGGTTTACTCGGGCATGCTTCGACGGATGCCGCGCGGTGAGGCGCTGGGCCGGTCCAGGGACCTGCTTGACGCCTTCGATCTGACTGATGCTGGCGGCAAGCGGGTCTGTGATTATTCGTCGGGCATGCTCAAGAAGATCTGCCTGGCAACAGCCATGATTCATTCCCCTAGGCTTCTGGTGCTGGATGAGCCCTTCGAATCAGTTGACCCGGTCTCTAGCGCCAATCTCAAAGACATCCTTGCCGAGTATGTCGATACCGGAGGAACAGTGGTCATTTCCTCGCATGTCATGGCCCTGGTGGAGCGGATGTGCACCCATGTGGCCATCATCAACCATGGTCTGGTTCGGGCAGACGGCACGGTGGCCCAGGTCGCTGCCGGCGAGGATCTGGAGGATCGCTTCCTGGAGCTTGTCGGCGGCCGTCACCAGGCTAAAAGAATCGCCTGGCTGAACGGCTCCGGGTCCGAGGAGGGCCAGGAGACGGAATGAGCACGGTAGCCACCATCATCGCCATGCGTTGGTCCATTACTTGGAACACGATCAAGCACTCCTCCTGGCAGATGGTCGGGGCCATCATCAGCCTGCTCATGGCCATAGGCATTTGCCTGGCCTCATGGCAGGGGGCGCTGACACTGGGGGGCTGGCTGCCCAGTGCTGGTCTGGGCGATCGGCAGCGTATGGGAACCATTTTGGTTCTGCTCCTGGTCGGACTGACCCTGGGAATGCTTCTGATTCAACTGGCTTTTCTGGGCCAGGGGTCGATCCTGAGCCCTTCGCGATTCGTCCTTTACGGGATTCCTGACAGTCAGCTGCAGGTGGGGCTTTACCTGGCCGGGTTGACCGGGCCTGCGGGATTGACCGGTCTTGTCTGCTTCCTGGCTCTGACGGCCATCTATGCCCGCATAGGTGTCGGAGCCGCGATCGTGGCTGTAATTTCAGCCCTGCTGGCTGCCATGGTAATGCTGGCCCTATCTAGGGCTGTTTTGGACCTGGTCGGTACCTTGGTGGTCTCCCAACGTAACCGATCAGGGCTCTACCTGTTGGTCACCTTAGTGAGCATGCTTTTGTGCATGCTGCCCTCTCTGCTGGACAGCGGGATTATGGATGGCATGGAAATTGATACTGACTCCCTCAAGTCCGTGGCCGACATACTGGCCTGGACGCCACTGGGCGCCGCTGTCCATCTGCCGGAGGATCTCCTTTCGGGATCATGGCGGGCTCTGGTCGGACGCCTGTTGATGGAGCTGGCCACCCTGGCTCTTTGCTTCATGATCGGCATGTTGTGTCTGCGTCATGACCGCTTGCATGTTAGAGCGAGTGCTGAACGGTCGACTGCTCCCAAGGGGCTGGGGATGCTGGGCCGGTCGCAGAACGTTGTGGATGCTATGGCTGCGCGATTGCTGATCTATCTTCGTCAGGACTCTCGCAAGCTTATTAGCTATCCGCTTCTGCTGGTCGTGGTGATTTTATACGCAATAATCTTCCGTCAGATGCCCATGATGCTATGGCTGGGACCGGTATTGGGTGCCCTGATTCTGGAGATTCCCGAGGGCAACGCCTTGGCCTACGATGGGCTTGCCCTGCGCATGGAGATAGCGGCGGGAGTGAAGGGTCGTGAGGACCGGCTGTCCCGTGTCCGCAGCCATCTGAGCGTGGCCATGCCTTGCATACTCCTGCTCGGGCTGGTGACTTTGGCCTTCTCCGGCGCAATGAAGGGCGGACGAAATCTGGTCATCTCCCTGGATATGCTGGCTGTGACCGTGGGATTGCTCCTGTCTGGACTGGGAGTAGCCCAGGTCTTCTCGGCCTTGCTCATCTATCCGGTGCCCTCCATGGATCAGCCCTTCACCTCACCGCAGGGACGTGCTGTTGCCCAAGGCTTCCTGCCAATGCTGCAGTTGTTGGTTAGTCTGGTGATCATGCTGCCCACTTTCTCGGTGGCATCGTTGGCCTTGACCATGGGCGGGATGCTTCCCATCTGGCTGCCCCTGCCGGTCGCACTGGCGAACGGTCTGATTGTGCTTGCTGTGGGTGTCGCTTTAGGGTCCCGGATCTTCGATCGTCGACAGTCGGCCATTCTGCTGACTCTGGATCGCTATGCCGCTTTGCAGTCCTGAGACAGTGGAAGGGCCAGTACTAGGCTAGTTGGATGGTGCCTACCGATCCGAACTCGGTTGGCGAAGGCAAGTCCGGGAGTGAGCAATTGGGTGACAGACATCAGCTGCGCATGACACGTCGTCGGCGGATCAAGCGACGCTGGCGGGTGGCTTTGGCCACGCTGGTGGCTGTCATGCTGGTCGTCGGCTATGCATGCATGGACCTGACCGACCTGGTGTCCGGACCGCTGACCCTGGCTAAGACCAGCCATTCTTCGGTCCCCCCTGCAGTCATGGTAGGAGAGCCGCCGACTCTCGCCGCCGACAAGCCTGGGTCTACTGTGGATGCCAGCCAGGTCCAGCAGCTAGTCGATGCCTTCACCAGCGCACCTGGCTTGGGTAATGGGTACTCGTTGGTCATACGACAGGCTGACGGACGGGTGCTGGCCCAGAAAAACGCGGACCAGGCACGCCAGCCAGCCTCCACTATGAAGACCCTGACCGCAGCCGCAGCCGCCTCTGTTCTGGACATGTCCTCACACTTGGACACTGAGGCGGTTCTGGATTCCTCTACCCCCTCGCAGGCAATGCTGACCCTGCGCGGTCACGGCGATATGCTCCTGGGGGTAGGCAAAGACGACCCCCTGCATGTCAATGGCCGGGCCGGACTAGGGACTCTGGCCGAGGAGACGGCTCAGGCTCTGCACCGGCAGGGGATCGACCGAGTGTCCCTGGCTTACCAGGACACGCTTTTCGGCGACGATCAGGAGCCGGAGGGAATTGCAGAAAATAATCCTGACGGGATCTACTTCCAGGTGCCTGTCTCCATGGCTGTGGATGAGGCTCGGCAGGGACGGGCTGAGCCTGTTGCCTATCCGGATGCAGGGGTCTACTTGCCCAGGGTCGAAAACCCGGCGGGGGCCGCTGCAGTATCCTTCGCCAGCAGCCTGATGGAGGCCGGGATCCAGGTGGACAATGCCCAGGGGCCGGATCGGACTGACCACGCCCGGGGTAGGGTTCTGGCCCGTGTCCACTCAGCGCGGCTCAGTGAGGTTATGTCGCTTATGCTGCGCAACTCCGACAACAGTCTGGCCGAGCTTTTCGGCCGCCTGACCGCTCTGGCTCTGAACATGCCCAACAGCCCAGCCGGTGCTGTGAAAGCTGTTATCAGCACACTGAACAAGCTGGGCGTGGACACCGCAGGACTCAAGATGGCCGACTGCTCGGGGCTTACCCCCGGCTCCGTCCTGCGGGTGGGCACCTTGGCTGACGTCCAGCAACTGGCGCTTGCGGACAAGGGTTTGACCCCCCTGGTCAAGGGCCTGTCTGTAGTGGGTCTGACCGGCACAGCTGCCAGCCGAAAGGTGGATGACCAGGCTGATGGACTGATTCGGGCCAAGACCGGTACTCTGGATCAGGTCACTTCGCTCACGGGCAATGTGATTCGTCGCTCTGGTGGTGTTTTGGTCTTTGCTGTGGTCGTCAACGATCCCGAGGATGCGGCTGCTGCCCGACAGGCTGTGGACACTCTGGTCGGATCCCTGGATCGGATTTGAGCAGGAAGAAGCCTGAACCATGGTCTATTCGGCAGAGATGAAAAAAGCGGTGGGGCTCCTGCGTTCGAACCTGGACCGTGAGGGCCTGGGCCTGCAGGATAGGCGGTTCGCCCATCACGGGGTGCACAGGCCCGATCCGGATGCCCCACTGATTCTGGTGGCCTGCTCGGGAGGCCGGGATTCCTTGGCTCTGGCCTATGTGGCCCACCTGGTGGCTGATATGACCGGGCTGCGGTGCGGCGCCCTGCTGATCGATCATGGTCTGGTGCCTGATTCGGATCGGATCGTCGAACGCGCGGCTGGAACCTGCCGGGAGCTGGGATTGGATCCGGTCCGCGTCACCAGAGTGGATGTGCCTGTTACTACGGCTGGTCTTGAGGCTGATGCCCGTGCAGCCCGCTACCGGGCCCTCTCTGGGCAGGCCCTCAAGTTTGGCGCCAGGGCCGTCCTTCTGGCGCACACCCGTGACGATCAGGCCGAAACGGTGCTGATTGGCCTGATTCGCTCCCAGGGGTTGGAGGCCATCACCGGCATGGCCCGGCGTGTAGAGCGTGGAGGAATGCGCTACCTGCGCCCATTCCTGGACCTGGACCGAAAGGACACTACGGCCATTTGCCGCCAGAAGGGGATTCACTGGTGGGACGACCCCACCAACGGTGATGATCAGCCGGACGGCTCCACGCTTCCCGAGACGCTGCCGCTGCGCTCGCGGATCCGCCATGACCTGCTGCCAGCCTTGAATCGCTTCGCTGGCCGGGACATGGTTCGCCGTCTGGCACTGGGCGCGGATATGGCCCGTCTTGATCAGGATTACCTGGACACCCAGGTGGATGGGCTGTGCCAGCGGCTAGTCGCCCGCCCTGACTTGGGCCAGAGAGCCAAGGGGGTGCTGGCCTGCTTGGATGCCCACGGATTGGCCGACTGTCACCCGGCTCTGCGCACCCGCCTGCTGGCCCAGGTGCTGACCAAGCTGCGCATACGGTTCACGGCCGTGCAGGTCCGGGCCCTGGATGATCTGGTCTGCCGATGGCACGGCCAGCAGGGCCCTCGCTTTCCCAGCTCCCATACAGCAATCCGTAAGGGTCAAGTCATTCTCATATGCAATGATGGAGACCATGCGCATCGCTGATATTCAATCCCATATCGACCATGAACTGGTGTCCAAGGAACGGATAGAGGAGCTGATCAACCGGACGGCCGAGCAGATCAGCCGGGATTACCAGGGTAAGAACCCGATCATGCTGGCCGTGCTCAAGGGGGCTTTCAATACGCTTGCCGCCCTCTCACAGGCCGTCACCATACCGGTGCAGATCGAGTTCATGAGCATTTCCAGCTATCCGGCCGGCAAGACCAGCGTTTCCAAGGGGGACCTGGACATCAGGATGGATCTGGATTGCGATGTGCGCGGACGGCATATTCTGATCGTTGAGGATATTATCGATTCCGGCTACACCTTGCACTGGCTGGTTGAGCATCTCAAGGAGCGAGGAGCTGCATCGGTGGAGATCTTCACCCTGCTGGACAAGACCTCGCGGCACGAGGTCGAGGTGGATGTCAAGTATCCAGGATTCGCCATACCCGACGAATTCGTTGTGGGCTTCGGACTGGATTACGACGAGCAGTACCGTAATCTTGACTCGATAGCCGTACTCAGGTCCGAGGAATACATGGACCCGACCCAGGAACAGGATCATCAGGATCAGGGGGAGCAGTCATGAGCTACTCGCAGGGACCGCAGCAGGGTCCGCCCAATAGAGGCAGGGATAACGGGGACAAGGGCAACAACCCCTTCAACTTCAACTTGGGCAACAACGGATCCGGCCCCAACGGGGGCAACCGTTCCTTCTGGCGTTCCCCCTGGCTCTGGGGGATTCTGGCCGTGGTCATCATCCTGGCCATCTTCGGCTTCTTCAGCAGCCAGAACGGCGCCCAGACCATCGACACCCAGGATGGCCTAGAGCTGCTGAACGACCGCAGCAGCGTGGTCAAGAAGGCCGAGATCACCGAGAAGATGCAGGTCGTCGAGCTCAAGCTCAACAGCGACTTCGTCAAGGATGTACCCGGCTTCCGCGGCAACCGCAGCTCCAAGAACTTCGGCAAGGACGTGCAGTTCTACTATGTGGAGGCCCAGGGGGAGCAGGTGGTCAAAGCCGTCGAGAAGGCCAAGCCCGCCGAGGGGTACAACTCAGTGGTGCCGCAGACCAGCATGATGAGCTACCTGATCTCTTCCATCCTGCCCATGCTGATCATTCTGGGGGTCTTCTGGTTCCTGCTCTCACGCATGTCCTCGGCGGCAGGCGGCGGCATGTTCGGCATGGGCGGCAAGAAGAACTCCGCCCGGCTCAACGACGGGCAGACCCCTAAGACCAAGTTCTCGGATGTGGCCGGCGAGGAGGCCGCTGTCCAGGAGGTGGAGGAGATCAAGGAGTTCCTCAAGGATCCCTCCAAGTACAAGGCCCTGGGTGCCCGCATACCCCGTGGCGTCCTGCTCTATGGTCCCCCTGGAACCGGCAAGACCCTGCTGGCCAGGGCCATCGCCGGCGAGGCCAGCGTACCCTTCTACTCCATGGCAGGCTCCGACTTCGTCGAGATGTTCGTCGGTCTGGGCGCCTCCCGAGTGCGTGACCTGTTCGACGAGGCCAAGAAGAATGCGCCGGCCATCATCTTCATCGATGAGATCGATGCAGTGGGCGGCAAGCGCGGCTCCGGCATGAGCGGCGGTCACGATGAGCGTGAGCAGACTCTGAATCAGCTGCTGGTCGAGATGGACGGCTTCGACAACGATACGAACCTGATCATCATTGCAGCCACCAACCGTCCAGACATCCTGGATCCGGCCTTGCTCAGGCCCGGTCGGTTCGATCGTCAGGTGGCCGTGGAGGCCCCAGACCTGGAAGGCCGCGAGGCCATCCTCAAGGTCCACGCCAAGGGCAAGCCCTTTGTGCCGGATGTGGACCTGCACACTGTGGCCGTGCGCACGCCCGGCTTCACTGGCGCCGACCTGGCCAACGTGCTCAATGAGGCGGCTCTGCTGACTGCGCGTTCCAACGCCCAGCTGATTGACAACCGGGCCATCGACGAGGCCATTGACCGTGTGCTGAGCGGACCTCGGCGGCGGACCAAGGGCATGGCCCTGGCCGAAATGCGCAACACCGCCTATCACGAGGGCGGCCACGCTATGGTTGCTGCGGCCCTGCACCACACCGATCCGGTCACCAAGGTGACCATTCTGCCGCGTGGACGGGCCTTGGGCTACACTGCGGTCATGCCTACCACAGACCGCTACTCGCAGTCCCGCAACGAACTGCTGGACCAGATGGCCTACGCTATGGGCGGTCGCGTGGCAGAGGAGGTGGTCTTCCACGACCCGACCACAGGCGCTTCCAACGACATCGAAAAGGCCACCAGCATCGCCCGGCAGATGGTCCTGCAGTATGGGTTCTCATCCAAGTTGGGAGCCATCAAGTGGGCTGACGAGAATGACCAGGATTCCGGGCTTGATGCCCTGAAGCCCCACAACTATTCGGAGAAAACCGCAGAGGCCATCGATCAGGAAGTTCACAATCTTATCGAGACGGCCCACCAAGAGGCCTGGCAGATCATCACCGAGAACCGTGACGTGCTGGACGAGCTCGTTCGACAGCTGCTGGTCAAAGAGACCCTGAACAAGGACGAACTGGCTGCGGTCTTCGCTGGCTTGCGCAAGGCTCCGGAGCGTCAGCTCTGGTTGTCTGCGCCGGATCGGCCGGACTCTGAGCAGCCACCCGTGGAGATTCCTGAGGAGCTCAGGCGCAGCGTGAATGGTTCGTCCGCAACGGACCAGCACTGAATTCTGGATCGGCTCGGTGTCCTGCATATGGTCCCGAGGGCGTGCGGCGGTAAATGTTCTAAGGCAAGGGAGGAGCATACATCATGGATTCCATCCGTTTGAGCTCCATCAAGGTCGCACCCCTGCATGGTCAGCAGAAGCCTGGGTTCGGCTACCAGGTCGATGCCGTCCTCTACCTGGATTTGAGTGAGGCAGGCAGGCTCAACGACGGCACTCAAACAGTGGACTATGTGCAGATTGTCCGTCGGATCGTCAACCTGATCCAAAACGAGTCGCCTGATGAGATTCTGGAATCCCTGACTGCCAAGGTGGCTGATGCCATCCTGCTCTCCCACCAGATACGCCGCACCCGGGTTACGGTCACCCGTCTGGGCGCCGACCAGGGAACAGGGGTCGATTTTCAGGTGGGCGTCACCTTGGAGCGTGCGGCCGACGATCAGGTGGAAGGCAACCCGGCCAGCATGGAATCTGGACGAGTTAGCGGCGGGGGGAATGCAGCTCTAGGGCATCCCTCATTCCTGCTGTCTGGTCAGGCCGATTCTGGCCATGCGGCGCAGGCCCGGCTGCGTCACCCCTTGACCTCCTCTACAGAGAACAGTCTGTCCTCGGGTCCGGAGAATGATAACGAAGCTTTCAGCCGGCCGACTGTTGAAAGAGCCAAGCCGCAGGGCCTTCCGATGCGTGATGTAATTGCGCTGGAGGGAGCATCGGGAACAGATCGGTTGGCCATGCTTCGTGCTCTTGCAGCTCTGGACGGGATCCCCGGCAGTCAGTTGGTCGGCATCTCGCCTCTATATGCCTACCGGGATGATCAGGGGGATCAGCGTCTGTCGGCTGTGGTTATCCTGCAGACGCCGCTGAATCTGGAGGAGCTGCAGTCGGCTCTAGACATGGTGGCTGCTCCTATCAGGCAGATGGGCGGCTTGGATGCCGATGTGGTGGAGGTGGAGACTCTGGATGGTTCTGTTCTGTCTTCCCAGGACCGTCCGCCTCTGCTGACCGCTGATGCTCCAGCGCGCGTTTTGATTCCCTGGGCCTATTTGGAGCCTGAACACTGCCTGCTTGGTGCTGGCGGATCCTGTCTGGCCAGCCTGGCCAACCGTGCTCCTGACCGTGATCGCATCAGCCTGGTCTCGGAGGACTGGATTCTGGACGGTCTGTCATGAGGGCCCGCCGCACACCGCTCGTGCACTACCTGGTCGCCCTGATCCTTGGGCTGATTGGAGGTGCCGGCATCTCGGAACTGGGCATGTCCACCAGGACGGACCTCATGGGGGTTCCCTGGCTGGTCAGCGTATTGCTCTTCCTGCTTGGGGTGGCCATCCTGATCATGGCCTTCCAGGTGCATCGCTACGCCAGGGGAGACCGCAAGGAGATGGATTTGCGTTTCGCGGTCAATGTGCTGATCATGAGCAAAGCCTTGGGCGTTGCCTGTGCTGCTCTGTTGGGCTGGTACGGCAGTCAGGCTCTGATCAGCATGGGCCATGCAGGCGCGCCCTATTACACACGGGTCATGCAGGAGTGCCTGGTAGCATCCCTGGTCTGTCTTATCGATGTGGTAGCCGGGGCCGTGGGGGAGTGGCTCTGTCAACTGCCGCCGAATGACGGACCTGAGAATACCGACCGGCGAAAGTCCTCACAAAGACCCATGGCCGATGCAGCCGATACTGTTGACAGGGCGGAGACAAAGGCCGATGCCAGTGAGAATCATGCTGATCAGCGTCCAAGGCCGTCGCCAAGAAATTCCTGAAGACGGTCGGTCGCTGCCGACCATGCTGCTAACCCTGTGCTTTTTGAAAAATACGCGATGACCTGGTGGCCGTTCAGTCTTTAGGCACCCTGATCATGGCCTCCTGAACCATGAAGGCAGCTAGGTCACCCTGGCGGTTGTAGACCTTGGCCATGCATAGGTTGCGTCCGTGGTCGGCTACTGGGGACTCCTGAATAAAGCAGTGCCAGTCGCAGGGATTCAGGTCCTGATACCACCACATGGCATGGTCGATGGAGGCGAAGGAAATCCCTGGGGTAGTCATGCTCAGCCCGGCACGGCGCAGGGCAGGCTCCATCATGATCTGATCGCATTCCATGGCCAGCAGCGCTCGGCGCATCAGCGGGTCCAAGTCGGCTCTTCCCTGGGTGCGGCTCCAAACGGCCTGACGACCCCTGTCGTCGTTCTTGGAATCCCCGGGTACTGCGTCATCTGCATCATCCAACAGGACCGTGCCGCCAACATGACGCATGTCGAAGGGGCTCCGATGGGCGTAGTAGTCCGCGAAGGGGGACTTGTCGGCATAGGGTTCCATCAGCTCTCGTGAACCAGGCAGGTCCTCCGGATCAGGCAGCCCCGTCGGCATGGGGTCGTCATAGCGGACGCCCTCCTGGCCGACCTGCTGATAGGAGAGCAGGGCGTTTAGGAGGGTCCGTTCCCCCTGGTGCAGGTCAACTCGTCGGGAGGAGAAGGAACGGCCGTCACGGATGGTCTCCACTTCCGCCTGAACGTCTTCATTCAGGAGTCCGGTGCGCAGGTAATAGGCGTGCATCGAGTGAGGTAGTCGGCCCTGGGGTGCGGTCCGCCCGCCGGCCATGATGGCCTGACCCAGCAGCTGGCCCCCATAGAGGCGTCCCGTGGGAAAGTCCAACGATTTTCCAAGGAAACGGGAACGGCCATCGGCGGGCTGCTGCTTCTGCAGGTTCAGCCCAGCGATGGCCTGGGCCAGTGCTTCATCCTCGGTGCTCATGCTTCTCCTTGGCCTTCGATTCCCAGTGGCGTATTTCGTTCAGCGAGTCAGCTTGCGGTGGATGCGGTGGGGCCTGGAGGCCTCCTCGCCCAGACGCTTGACCTTGTTCTCCTGGTAGGCCTGGAAGTTGCCCTCGAACCAATACCAGGAGGCCGGATTCTCGTCCGTGCCCTCCCAGGCCAGGATATGGGTGGCGATACGGTCCAAGAACCAGCGGTCGTGGGAGATGACCACAGCGCAGCCGGGAAAGGCCAGCAGGGCGTTTTCCAGACTTTCCAGGGTCTCCACGTCCAGATCGTTGGTGGGCTCGTCCAGCAGGAGAAGGTTGCCGCCCTGCTTGAGGGTGAGTGCCAGATTCAGCCTGTTGCGCTCTCCGCCGGAAAGGACTCCGGCCGGCTTCTGCTGATCCGAGCCCTTGAAGCCGAAGGAGGCTACGTAGGCGCGGGTGGGCACCTCAACGCCTCCGACCTCGATGAAGTCCAGCCCCCCGGAGACTACCTCCCAGAGGTTCTTGTTGGGGTCGATGCCCTCGCGGTTCTGATCCACGTAGGAAATCTTGACCGTGTCGCCGACCTCCAAGGAGCCCGATGTCAGCGGCTCCAGTCCCACGATGGTCTTGAAGAGTGTGGACTTGCCCACTCCATTGGGGCCGATGACGCCCACAATGCCGTTTCGAGGCAGAGTGAAGCTCAGATCGTCGATCAGGACACGGTCGCCAAAGGCCTTGTGGATGTGCTCAGCCTCCAGCACCTTGGAGCCCAGACGAGGACCCGGCGGAATCTGGATCTCGGAGAAGTCCAGCTTCTTGTTGTTCCGGGCCTCGTTCTCCATCTGCTCGTAGCGCTCCAGGCGGGCTTTGTTCTTGGCCTGCCGGGCTTTGGGGGAGGAGCGGACCCACTCCAGTTCGGTATTGAGCCGCTTGGCCAGCTTGGCATCCTTCTGTCCTTGGACTTCTAGACGCTTGGCTTTGGTCTCCAAATAGGTGGAGTAGTTGCCCTGGTAAGGGTAGAGGTGGCCACGGTCCACCTCGCAGATCCATTCGGCCACATTGTCAAGGAAGTACCGGTCGTGGGTCACGGCTAGGACGGCGCCCTTGTAGGTGTGCAGATACTGTTCCAGCCAGAGGATGGACTCGGCGTCCAAGTGGTTGGTGGGCTCGTCGAGCAGCAGTAGATCGGGGGCTTCCAGCAACAGCCGGCATAAAGCCACCCGGCGGCGTTCGCCTCCCGAGATGACCGAGACCGGGGTGTCCGGGTCGGGGCACTGCAGAGCATCCATGGCCTGGTCCAGCTGGGAGTCAAGGTCCCAGCCGTTGGCGGCATCAATTTGCTCCTGAAGCTGGCCCATCTCGGTCATGAGAGCGTCGTAATCAGCGTTGGGGTCGGCCATCTGCTCGCCGATCTGGTTGAAGCGGTCCACCTTGCTCATGATGTCGCCGAAGGCCATGCGAATGTTCTCGCCCACGGTCTTATTCTCGTCCAGAGGCGGTTCCTGCTGCAGGATGCCTACCGTATAGCCGGGGGTGAGCTGAGCCTCGCCGTTGCTGACCGTGTCCAGGCCGGCCATGATCCGCAGCAGGGTGGACTTGCCCATGCCGTTGGGGCCCACCACGCCAATCTTGGCGCCGGGCAGGAAACTCAGGGTCACGTCGTCGAGGATGACGCGGTCGCCGAAGGACTTGCGCGCCTTGATCATCTGATAAATGAATTCGGCCAAGAAGCTACCTCACAGAACCATGAAAAGCCAATGCAAACTGTATTCATGGTAGTGGGAACTTCTGACTTATGCGCCGGGCTGATAGGCAGGGCCAGGCAGACGTATGGCCGCCTATAGGCAGGATCTATGGCCAGACCCTGGTCCCGCGCTCACAGTCGGGGTAGCCTTGAGTGGACGTTCCCGCCCGGCATGCGCAGGTCAAGGAACGCTGCGATCCGGCCTGTCTGCAGCACGACCGGGCGTTTTGCTGTGTGCATGAATCAGGAAGACCGGTCGATGTGCCGGCGGATCGGAGTTGACTATGACGACGCGAACAGGCGTTGGAGACAAAAGAGCACAGCGTGCGGGCCATGCCCTTGCTTGGAAGCCGCTGGATATCGCTGTTGGCGCTGGTCTGGGCGCGGTTGCCGGACTGATCTACTGGGCCGCCAGTCTGCTGGCCTCCTGGGTTTTTCCGCTGATGACCGCTCTTCTGCCGGGCATGGCAGCCCTTTTGCACGGCATTTTCTACTTTCCTTGCACGCTGTCTCTGCTGATAATCCGCAAACCCGGGGCCGCGGTCTACGTGGGGATCATCAGCGTACTGGTGGAGATCCTGCCAGGCAACGCCTACACTGGGCCCATGATTTTCGTGCAGGCCCTCTTGGAGGCCCTTTGCGCCGAGCTTGCTTTCGGTATCTTTCGCTATCGGCGCTGGAGCCTGGGAACCACTCTGTTGGGCGGACTGCTGATCGCTCTGGTCTACAACGCCTTCCTCTTGGCCTTCTATTACCAGGGCGTCGCCTTCCTCAGCCCCCGCGGGCTGATCGGCACGGCATGCGAGATCATCAGCGGTCTGTTCTTCGCTGGACTGGTCAGCTGGCTGCTCTTCAAGGCCATTGTCAGGACCGGAGCCTTGGATCGCCTAGCTTCCGGGCATGATTTGCATGTCGCCCGATCAGGTATCTGAGGGCTGGCGCAGTCGCAGTCCGACACAACCGGGAGGCGGTATGAGTCCTGGCATTTGCTAGGATGGAACAGCTGCTTGTCGGCTTGGGGCCTTAGCTCAGTCGGTTAGAGCAAACGACTCATAATCGTTCGGTCCAGGGTTCAAGCCCCTGAGGCCCCACCACCAAGCAACCCCCTGAAACCGGTCGGGTTCTAGGGGGTTGCGTCAACGGCCGAATCCAGGCCATGACGTTTTTCTTCGTCCAATGACAATCTGGTGGCTCAGCTCGGTGCCGGATGGTGTCTTCAGATGCTTGTCTTTGCAGCTCGAGGGTTTTGTATCCCGAACTTTCTTGATAGTCTTAGGAGAAGGACAAGCCCCGAATCTTGTCGGGGCCGTCCTCTCGTCGCCTAGCTCTAGCATCCATGATTCACCGATGCAATAGTACGGCTTCACATGAAAGCCGGGGGAAAAGAGCTAGGCGCGTTTTCAAATCGGATCATGGAGCACTTGTGAATGGGCATCCATCCTTCAGTGCCAGCAGGCTGATATGCATACACAACCTGGGCTTAAGCGTGTCGCACTGATCCGGAAACGATTCCGCAGAACCGCTAAGTATGTGAATAGAGAATAGAAAAGAGTACGGGACGCGCTCGAGTTGGAGCCGTCAACATATGCCAGGAAACTATACGCATATACATCTCCTCTGGAGCTGCAATCAACTCAGCCCCTGTAGATCTCTCGTGTATACGTCCCCCGTATATCTGTTCCTAATGATACACCCTGACAGGGGTGTGTCAACGCTGGACCTGGCGCGCCGATCTGCTCTGATCGGGGCCTGCGCCAGCATTGCGTATGGTATGCAAATAACGGTAGATGCTGGCGGAGGAGACCTCGAGAGCCTGGGCAACCGTGTCCACTGCGCCCTTGATCAAAAAGACCCCCGAGCCTTCAAGCCGTGTGACCAGCTGCAGTCGTTCCTGCCGGTTCATCCTCGCCGGAGGGACTTCCAGCTCAGCGGCGAAGTCGGCGATATTATGCGTTACCAGTTCGTTCGTATTCACCGAGAGCACCTCACGGGTCGATTGGTCGCCCACGGTTTTGTCGTTCAGTCGGACAGCGCCCGAAGTCGGCTGGGCGCGGCCAACTTGAGCATCCGATTTCTCTGACGCGGCCCCCCTGTCCTTCAGCTCCGCAGCAGGACCGGTCAGCCCCAGGGCATCCAGATAAGCGCTTGCCTGTCTTAGCTGCTGACTGGCCTGCCGGAAGGCGGAATTGTCAAAGTTGATGCAGAGAAAGCCGATCACCCGTCCTCTCGCATCTCGCAGAAAGAAAGTAGAAGAGACCATGGGGTGTCCCTGGATGGTATAGCCGGTGTAATGGGTCAGGTAGTCGCGCTGTTCGTATTCGTGGTTCTGCCAGATGCGCAGGACTAGGTCGGTGGCGGGGCTGCCTATGGTGCGTCCGCTCAAGTGGCCGTTGGCGATGGCCACAACCGAATGCGAGAAATCCTTGACGCTTTGAAGAACCACTTCCGTGTTGGGCCCAAGAATCTCACCTAGGAAGTCCACTAGCGGGATGAAAGGACGCAGGGCCGGCGAAACGGGCTTTGAATCTCCCATTCTGGTCACCCCCCATCAGCTGGTTCAAGGCAGATAGTACCATCGTTGCTTTGCTATTGGCCGCGGACACTCGGATCCAGCCCACAGCTGTAGACTGACGGAAGGTCGCTGCGAGCGCGTCTGCACGGGATGAGAGGTTGACTATGGCATACGATTTCACCAGCATTATGGATAGGCACGGCAGGGACGCCATTGCGGTTGACGGGCTGGGTGCCGAGCCTGGATTCGCCCCCGAACCTCCCAAGGAAGGCTTCGATGTCATCCCCATGTGGGTGGCGGATATGAACTTCCCGACGGCACCTACTATCCCCGAGGCCATCATCGAGCGCGCCAAGCACCCGGCATTCGGCTACTTCAGCCCTACTGAGGAGTACTACAATGCCATCATCAACTGGCAGCGCACCCGCAATGGCGTGGAGGGCCTGATGGCCGAGGACATCGGCTATGAGAACGGGGTCCTGGGCGGAGTGGTCTCCACGTTGACCGCTTTTGCCGCGCCTGGCGATGCAGTATTGCTCCACAGCCCGACCTATGTCGGCTTCACGTCCTGCATCGAGAACAACGGCTACCACATCGTGCACAGCCCGCTGAAGAAGGACGAGCAGGGCGTCTGGCGGATGGACTTCGAGGACATGGACCGCAAGCTCAAGGAGAACAACATCCATGTGGCGGTCTTCTGCAGCCCGCACAACCCCTGTGGCCGCGTCTGGGAGAAGTGGGAGATCGAGAAGGCCATGGAAGTATATAAGGACAACGACAGCGTGGTCATCTCCGACGAAATCTGGTCAGACCTGACCCTGTCGGGCCACAAGCACATTCCCACCCAGTCGGTCAGCGAGGATGCCCGCAACAGGACGGCAGCCTTCTATGCGCCCAGCAAGACCTTCAACCTGGCCGGGCTGGTCGGCTCCTACCACATCATCTACAACAAGTATCTGCGCGACAGGATTGTGGCCAAGGGGTCCAAGGCCCACTACAACGACATGAACGTTCTGTCCATGCATGCCCTGATCGGGGCCTACAAGCCCCAGGGCCAGGAGTGGGTGGACGAACTCCGACAGGTCCTGGCCGGGAATGTGGACTATGCCTTCGATTACATCCGGCAGCATTTCAAGGGAGTCGAGCTCTCCAAGCCCCAAGGCACCTACATGCTCTTCCTTGATTGCACGCAATGGTGCAAGAATCATGGTCTGAGCCTGGATCGGCTGTTGAAGCGTGCCTGGGATGTAGGCGTGGCCGTCCAGGACGGGCGGCAGTTCAAGGCTCCCTGCGCCATCCGCATGAACCTGGCCCTGCCTTTGAGCCGTGTCCAGGAGGCCATGGATCGTCTGGACAAGTACGTCTTCAACGCCTGAATGATCATGGACTCTCGCCGTCGGGCAGAACCGTTCAGCGAGGGTCCATCATATGTGGGCGAATCCTGGCGGGAGGCTCACTGGAATTGCATACCGCCGTCCACGATCAGGGTCTGGCCGGTGATGTAGTCAGAGTCGTGCCCGGCCAGGAAGGCTACGGCACTGGCCACGTCCTCCGGCTCGGAAAGCCGTCCCAAGGCGATGCCGTCCGAGAAGGTGGACATGCCCCACTCGTCATCCTTGCCGGCGTTGACCCCCACCTGATGAGCGATGTCCATCATCATGGGCGTCTTGACAATGCCGGGGGCATAGGCGTTGGCGGTGATGCCCTCCTTGGCCAGATCACGCGCCGCCACCTGAGTCAGGCCGCGGATGGCGAACTTGGTGGAGGAATAGAGCATCAGGTTGGGGTTGCCCACCACGCCTGCCTGGCTGGTGGCGTTGATGATTTTGCCCCCGTGGCCCCGGTCGCGGAAGGCCTGAACGGCGGCCTGCATCCCCCAGATGGTTCCTGCCACGTTGACGTGGTAGACCTTGTCAAACAGCTCTGGAGTGATGGACTCGATGGGGGTGGTCGGTCCGAGACCAGCGTTGTTGACGATCACGTTGAAGTCGCCCAACGTGGTTGCGGTCTTCTCAACGGCGGAACGCACCTGGACACGGTCGGTCACGTCCAGGGTGACGGCCACGGCCCGTCCGTCTGATTGGTTGATGGAGTCGGCCACTGACTGGGCCTTGTCTGTATTCATATCCGCTACAGCCACGGCGAACCCGTCCTTGGCCAGACGGCGGGCAATAGCCTCGCCGATCCCCTGAGCCGCCCCTGTTACGAACGCCACTTCCTGCTGCATTGCTGCCCTCCTGTGTTGGCTTGCCGGGCCGTTCGGTCCGACTGTTCGATTCTAAAGGAAGCCCGACCGGCCACCCCGGTTGGCGGATTCGGCGTGTGGCGCAAGGGGATCGCGTTCTCCCGGGGATGCGCTAGACTATTACTCGGTTGCCGGTTCACGTCCGCCACAGGGGCGGTCGACCCGGGGCCCTTGGATCTAGGAGTAACCATGAAGCAGGGAATTCATCCCGATTATCATCCCGTTGAGGTCACGTGCTCGTGCGGCAATACCTTCATCACCCGTTCGACCGCTCCCGGCGATCATATGACGGTTGATGTCTGCTCGCACTGCCACCCCTTCTACACCGGCAAGCAGAAGATTCTAGACACCGGTGGTCGCGTGGCTCGGTTCGAAGCCCGTTACGGCAAGAGGACCAAGTAGCACTTCCAACGCCAGTCCCTTCCGGGTCGCTCTGCTATGCCCGGTGGGGACTGGCGTTTTTTATGACTTAAACCATGCGGATGAGCGAACGGGAAGAGTGCAGATGAGCGAGGAGCAGTTTCCGGCGGCGGTGGCTGCCGTCGAGGAGTACGGTCGCCTGGAAAAGCAGATGAGTCAGCCCGAAACGGCTTCAGACCCGGTGCAGATCCGCAAATTGGGCCGCAGACACGCCGAGCTCGCTCCCATTGTTGCTGCCTACCAGGCTTATCAAGGCGCCTTGGAAGACAGCCAGGCGGCCGAACAGATGGCACGGGAGGATCCTGGCTTTGCCGAAGAGGCTAAGGCTGTGGCAGACCGCATACCGGATCTGGAGCAGACCCTGCGCACCGCTCTTATTCCGCGTGACCCAGATGACGGCCGCGATACGATCATGGAGATCAAGGCTGGCAGCGGCGGCGAGGAGGCGGCCCTCTTCGCTGGCGATCTGATGCGCATGTATGTGCGTTATGCCGAAAAACGCGGTTGGACCATCGAAATCATGAGTGAGAACCGAACTCAGCTGGGCGGGGTCAAGGATGCCCAGATGGCCATTCGTGCTCGCGGTCAGGTGGCTCCTGCAGACGGCGTCTGGGCCTCGCTCAAGTATGAGGGCGGCGTTCATCGGGTCCAACGCATCCCCGTCACCGAGTCTCAGGGTCGCATTCAGACTTCAGCCGCTGGAGTCATTGTCTTTCCCGAGGCTGACGAAGACGACAATGAGATCGAGATTGACCCCAAGGACCTCAAGATTGACATCTTCATGAGCTCCGGACCAGGAGGACAGTCCGTCAACACCACATACTCCGCTGTGCGCATGACCCATATTCCCACCGGCATTGTGGTCTCCATGCAGGATGAGAAATCCCAGATACAGAATCGTCAGGCTGCCCTACGGGTGCTCAAGTCGCGTCTGCTGGCCATGAAGCATGAGGAGGAGGCCGCCCAAGCCGCCGACATGCGTCATTCCCAGGTCCGGTCTCTGGATCGGTCTGAGCGTATCAGAACCTACAATTTCCCCGAGAGCCGGATCGTGGATCACCGCACCGGCTACAAGGCCTATAACCTGGAACAGGTGTTGGACGGCGACCTGCAGGCCGTTATCGACTCTGATATTCAGGCCGACGAGGCCCGCAGAATGGCTTCGCAGGGGTGAATCAACAGAGGCATGGGACCAGTCTGGCTGGGCTGGTTGATAGCGGCCATCGCCTGCTGGCCCAGGCCGGTGTGCCTACCCCGCTCAATGATGCCAGGCTGCTGCTGGCCGATGCCCTTGGGTGCGATCTGCACCAGCTGGATCAGGCTCTGCTTTTGAAACGGACTGCTGAGGAACTGCTGACGGATGAAGGCGGGCGCAGACAGGCTGATGGTTTTCGGAGGGCGACCCTGGACCGTTATCAGTCCTATCTGCAGCGGCGAGCCGGACGTGAACCCCTGCAGTACATTCTTGGCCACGCCTACTTCCGTTATTTGGATCTTCGCCTGGGGCCGGGGGTCTTTATCCCACGTCCTGAGACCGAAACGGTGGTCCAGGCGGGAGTGGAGGCCTTGACCGGAGTGAATCATCCACTGGCAGTGGACCTGTGTTCTGGCAGCGGGGCCATCGGCCTGTCCTTGGCTATCGAGGTTCCAGGATCGCAGGTCAAGGCCGTGGAAGTGGACAAGGAGGCATATCGGTGGGGTGCGCTGAACGCCACCGATCAGGAGGCTGCCATCCGGGAGTCTGGGTCCGATTATCAGCTGCTGCTGGCTGATGCCACGGACCCCGCCACCCTGTCTGATCTGGATGCCAAGGTGGATCTGGTCATCAGCAACCCTCCCTACGTCCCCATGGATGCGATTCCTAGCCAACCCGAGGTGCGTGACTGGGATCCTGACCCGGCCCTCTATGGTGGTTCACCTGACGGGTGTCTTTTGCCCTGCCGCATTCTGGACAAGGCCATGGTTTTGCTGGCCCCCGGTGGTCTGCTGGTCATGGAGCATGATGCCTCCCAGGGGCCGGCCATGGTTGCTGCTGCACTGGAGCGGGGATATGTTCAGGCACGCACTCATCAGGACCTGGCTGGTCGAGACCGCTACCTGACAGCCCGACGGCCAGTCCATGCATCCTGGCGACCTGCCTTGGTCCTGGGATAGATTAGTAGCTGGTCACATGAACATGTCGAACCGAGAGGTCGTGATGCAGGGTATGAGCCGGGTGATGACCTATGACAGCCGGTCTCCGCAGTTGCTGGCCCAGGTGGTGGCTGCCGGAGGGCTGGCGGTCATTCCTACCGACACGGTCTATGGCATCGTCTGTGATCCATGCAACGATGCGGCCATCGATAGGCTCTTCCAGGCCAAGCACCGTCCCAGAACCAAGTCCATTCAGGTGTTGCTGGATGGGGTCGAGGCCATGGACCGGTTGGATCTTAGCCTGCCTGCCCCTCTTGATCGCCTGGCTGACGCCTTGTTGCCGGGTCCTTTTTCGCCTATTGCCCAAGTGGGGCAATCCTGCCCTCTGCGCACCCCTCGAATGGAGCCCGATGGCTCTACCCAGGCCGTCAGAGTACCCGATTCTCCCATCTGTCGGGCGCTCCTGCAGGTGACTGGACCTTTGGCCGCTTCTAGCGCCAACCGATCGGGGAATCCCAGCGTGGAGACCGTGCAGCAGGCCAGAGCCGAGCTTGGTGATAGCGTCGACCTTTACCTGGACGGGGGACCGACCCCTGGCTCAGTGGCCAGTACAGTGGTGGAAGCCGACAAGACTGATCCTGATGGGATGCATGTGTTGCGGCAGGGCGTAATCGGCGAGGCCCGGGTCCGTGCTCTTCTGTCGGGCCGGTCCAGCGGAGGGGAGGGCCAGTGAGGGTATATTTGTTCATTGCTGCCATCGCTGGCGGGGCCACCTGGCTGGTCATGCCCATGATTCGTCATCTCGCCATCCGGGTTGGCGCCGTAGGCGTGGTCCGCGCTCGCGACGTACATAAAGTGCCCACCCCTCGGATGGGCGGCTTGGGCATGCTGATCGGATTTGCCGTAGCCATGTGCTTTGCCTCCCGCATCCCATTCATCACGGGCCTCTTCCAGTCCGGGCATCAGGCTTGGGTCATCCTGGCCGGGGCCGTAGCCATCTGCCTGCTGGGCATAGCCGACGATCTTTGGGACCTGGACTGGATGCTTAAGCTGGCCGGCCAGCTGCTGATTTCGGTCTTCGTCTCCTGGGGCGGTATCCAGATCATCTCCCTCCCTCTGGGATCCTTGGTGGCGGCATCGCCCAGCCTGTCCATGGCCATAACGGCATTCCTGATCGTGGCCTCCATCAATGCGGTCAACTTTGTGGATGGACTGGACGGCCTGGCTGCAGGCATCGTGGCCATCGGGGGCATCGCCTTCGCCATCTACTCCTATATCATCGCCCGCATCTCGCCCGACTACGCCTCTTTGGCCACCCTGATCGACGTGGCCATGGTGGGCATTTGCGTGGGATTCCTCCTGCACAACTGGCATCCAGCCAAGCTTTTCATGGGAGACTCAGGATCCATGCTGCTGGGATACCTGATTACCTGCGCCTCTATTGTGGTCACCGGCCGACTGGATCCGGCAACTATTCATGCCAGCATCTATCTGCCGGCATTCATGCCCATTCTTCTTCCCATCCTGGTGCTTTTCCTGCCTGTTCTGGACATGTGCCTGGCCATCATCCGAAGGCTCAGCCACGGGCAATCACCCATGCACCCCGACCGCATGCACCTGCACCATCGTATGTTGCGCATAGGTCACACGGTTCGTTCCGCGGTCCTTATTCTCTGGGGCTGGGCCGCACTGATCGCCTTCGGCTCGCTCTTTATTCTATTCTTTCGTCTGCGATATGTCATGATTGGTCTGGTCCTGGCCGCCATACTGCTGACCTTCGCCACCCTCTACCCTTACTACCGTCGTCGACTTCCCGAAATCAGGCGCGAGAACGCACTTCTCGCTGCCCAAGGCTCACAGCATGCGGCCAGACCGCCCTGGCATCGCAAGAGCCGCCATGATAAAAATGAGGGCGATTAATTCACTGGATGAAATAGTACGAACACGGTACCGTTAACGGTCAAGAAGCACTTGTAGCATGGTGCTATGGCTAAGGAAAACCCACAAAGCGAACCCTCCTCCTACACTCAACTGCCCGACGCCTTCCAGAAAATTGGTCTGGCCTATGATGACGTCCTCCTGCTGCCCAACGAATCCGATGTCATTCCCTCCGAGGTGGATACCACCACCCGGCTGACTCGGAACATCACCATGAAGTCCCCGGTCCTCTCGGCTGCCATGGACACGGTCACCGAGGCTACCATGGCCGTGGCTATGGCCCGCAACGGCGGCATCGGCGTCCTCCACCGCAATCTCAGCATCGAAGATCAGGCCAATCAGGTCGACATCGTCAAGCGGTCCGAGTCCGGCATGATCTCCGACCCCCTGACCGTCACACCAGATGCCACACTGACCGACCTGGACAAGCTTTGCTCCACCTACAAGGTCTCCGGTCTGCCCGTGGTGGATCGTCGGCAGCGGCTGGTGGGCATCATCACCAACCGTGATATGCGTTTTGTCAATCCTGCTGACTTCGACCGGCTTAAGGTCAGCGACATTATGACCAAGGACCATCTGATCACCGGTCCGTCCGACATCACCAAGGAAGATGCCCACCAGCTTCTGGCCAAGTACAAGGTGGAGAAGCTTCCCCTGGTTGATGACGAGGGCAAGCTGACCGGGCTGATCACCGTCAAGGACTTCGTCAAGACCGAGCAGTACCCCGAGGCGACCAAGGACGAGCGTGGCCGGTTGCGTGTGGCTGCGGCCGTCGGTTTCTTCGGTGATGCCTGGCAGCGCATCACCGCTCTGGCCGATGCCGGGGTTGACGTTCTGGTCGTGGACACCGCGCATGGTCATGCCAAGCTCATGCTGGACATGATTCGCAGGATCAAGGCTGATCATGCCTTCGACCATGTGGATGTGATCGGCGGCAACGTGGCCACCCGCGAAGGTGCCCAGGCTCTGATCGATGCTGGTGTTGACGCGGTCAAGGTCGGCGTGGGCCCCGGCTCCATCTGCACCACTCGCGTGGTTGCTGGCGTGGGCGTGCCCCAGCTGACTGCCGTCTACGATGCCGCGCTGGCCTGCCGTCCTGCCGGCATCCCTCTGGTGGCCGATGGCGGAATCCATTACTCGGGAGACATCGCCAAGGCCGTCGTGGCGGGAGCCGATTCGGTCATGCTGGGGGGTCTGCTGGCAGGCACCGAGGAAGCCCCTGGCGAGAAGGTCCTCCTGCATGGCAAGCAGTACAAGGTCTATCGGGGTATGGGATCGCTCGGCGCTATGGCCCCGCGCGGCAAGAAGAGCTACTCCAAGGACCGCTACTTCCAGGCCGACGTGACAAGCTCCGACAAGGTGGTGCCAGAAGGTGTCGAGGGCGAGGTGCCCTATCGCGGTCCGCTCAACTATGTGCTCTACGAGCTGGTCGGCGGACTGCATCAGACCATGTTCTACACCGGTGCCCGCACCATCCCCGAGCTGCAGCGCAAGGGCAGGTTCATTCGGATCACCGATGCTGGTCTGCGTGAATCACATCCCCATGACATCGTCATGACCAAGGAGGCCCCTAACTACTCAGGTTTCCACAACTGAGTCTACATAGGCAGGTGATCGGCGCAGGGTCTCATCATGACCTGCGCCGATTGCTTATCTCAAGTCAGTCATGGTCCGGTCACGTGCTGGCGGTATTTTGTAACGTTCCGCCCAAGGCGGCGGAAGGATCGACCCGGGCAGCAACCCGGATCTGAAAGGATACAGATGAGCGATAAGAATGAACTGACCTTCACTGCGGAGGAATCCCGCATGATCTGGATAGACTGCGAGATGACCGGTCTGGATATCTTCCATGACGAGCTGTGCGAGGTCTCCGTGGTTCCCACCGACTTCAACATGAAGGTCCTGGACAAGGGCATCGATCTGGTCATCAAGCCCTCCCAGGCGGCCCTGGACCATATGGGGGATTTCGTCAGGAAGATGCATACCTCCTCCGGCCTGATCGAGGAGATGAAGACCGGCCTTGACCTGGAGGATGCCCAGCGTCAGGTGATCGAGTACGTCAAGCCCTTCTTGCCCAAGAACGGCAAGGCTCATCTGGCAGGCAACTCGGTGGGTTCTGATAAGAAGTTCCTTGACAGGTACATGCCCGACTTGATGAATCTTCTGCACTACCGGGTCATTGACGTGAGCACCCTCAAGGAGCTGTCGCGCCGCTGGTACCCGGACGTCTACAAGAACAAGCCGGCCAAGCATGGCGGTCACAGGGCCCTGGCCGACATCATCGAGTCCATGGACGAACTGCGCTACTACCGCTCCATGTTCTTTGTTCCTGCCCCCGGACCTGATCAGGCCCAGTCCAAGGCCGGAGCGGAACAGATCGAGCAGACCAGTCTTCTGCGCCATTACGAAGAGTCTGGCAATCCTGTCGAGGATGCCAATAAGCCTGAGAAGACCGACTACTGACAGGCGTGGCCATGTACCTCTGACGTGGCACCATGGAGGCATGCAGCAATCCGAAGCCTTGACCATATTGAGTGCGGGGGCCAATGCCTTCATCACAGGTGCCCCAGGGTCAGGCAAGACTTTTGTGCTCAACGAGTTCGTCCACCAGGCCCGGCAGGCCGGAGCGGTTGTGGCGGTGACAGCCTCGACCGGAATTGCCGCTACGCACATCAACGGCCAGACTATCCACTCCTGGAGCGGTGTGGGAATCGCCACCTGTATGACGGAATCGCTCTTGAAGCGGATCAAGACCCGTCGTCGCAGGCAGATTGAAGGCACCGACATCCTGGTCATCGACGAGGTCTCCATGATGCACGCCTGGCTCTTCGACATGGTGGACCAGGCCTGCCGGGCTGTTCGCCACAGCCCCGAGCCTTTCGGAGGGATCCAAGTGGTCCTTTCCGGGGATTTCTTCCAGCTGCCGCCGGTGACCCGGTCCAACCGAGCTGCAGGGATACTGCCCAGCCCCGAATTCCAGGCTGCCCGGGAACGCTATGCTCAGGTTGGCAAGGATCCGGACGGGTTCGTTACCGAATCACTGGTCTGGCGGGAACTGGACCCCGTCATCTGTTATCTGACTGAGCAGCATCGCCAGGACGATGGTCAGCTGTTGACCGTCCTGACTGATATCAGGGAGGGCGGCGTCACCCAGGAGGACCATGAGGTCTTGGCTGCCCGAGTCGGCGCAGTGCCTGCTCCTGGACAGGTCGCAGTCCACCTCTTCCCGGTCAACAAGCAGGCCGACACGTTGAATGACCAGCGCCTGGCCTCCATCGACGAAGAGGCCCACCATTACCAGGCCACATCCCGGGGCGAGACAAGGCTGGTTGAGCGGCTGAAGAAGAACATGCTGGCCCCCGAGGATCTGGCCCTGAAGACCGGAGCGGCGGTCATGGCTCTGCGCAACGACCAGGATCATCAATATGTCAACGGCTCCATAGGCACAGTCAGCGGATTCACCAGCTCGGCCAAGGGGGGATGGCCGATTGTCTCCTTCCAGAATGGCAATCTGGTCACTATGAAGCCGGCCGCCTGGGAGACTATGGATGGGGATACGGTCTTGGCCGCCGTCAATCAGGTTCCCCTTCGCTGCGCATGGGGGATCACTATCCACAAGTCCCAGGGGATGACCTTGGACAGGGCAGTCATGGACCTGAGACGGACCTTCGCGCCAGGGATGGGCTACGTGGCCCTCTCCCGTGTGGAAAGTCTGGATGGGCTCTACCTGACGGGCATCAATGAGCACGCCTTCCTGGTCTCTCCCGATGCCGTCGTTCTGGATACTGGTTTGAGGGCCGAGTCCAGGGCGGCTTGTGCCCGTCTGAAGGATGAGGGTTCTGAGTCCTTCACCAAGCGGGCCGTCGGTCAGGAACCAGAAGACGAATTCAGCCAGGACCAGCTTTTCTGATGGGTCGTCCTTATTGGTCTTGGCCCGGTATAGTTATTTGGGTAGTTCGAGACGCCATGACAGGCGAACCATGTCTCTAAGGGTGATTCCGTTCTCGACAATGGGATGCGCGTAGCGATTTACAAAATAATTCCGTTCAATGCGGTCCATGCGAAACCCGCATGTCTGGTAGAAGCAAAGGGCCCCAAAACTGGTGGATCCGGTGCCGACTTCCAGTCTTCTCAGGCCCAGCCTGACAGTCTCCATCTTGGCTCGGTCTATTAATCTACTTCCAAGCCCCTGTCTGCGATAAGCGCGGTCCACACTGATATCGGCAATTTCCACGGTATCCGTGTTTGGTCTGACAAGCAGCATGACACCGGTCAGATCTTGTCCCGTATGGATTTCATAGGCGCGGGAATGGGTGAAAACGTCACGAATTATCCGTTCTGAGGGATCGGCCTCCAGGAGGAGCCTCAAGTGCTCTGCGTCGAGGTTGGTAAAGGTCTGGATGGTCACACCTGGCTCTGAAGACATAGGTGCCCGCCTTATCCTAGTAAATCAGAAAACCTGTTCGTACAACTATCATATCTTGGCTGTCCTTATGGAGGAGGGATAGAGCTAGATAGATGCCAGATGTCAGGCTGCGGATTTACCGACCTTTCCTGTATGTGCTGTCTGGCTTTTGTTTCGGTTATGCGGGTCATATACGCAGGTCCGGTTGACTGCTGGGTGGATCCGGACAAGCTCCTGCGCTGTTAAGGCCCTCAGGATCTCACACCTCTCACAAGGAGTCGTGCCGACTCTTTATTTCTTGTCCATAATCATTCCCCGGCCTCCGGTGACCGTCCAGAGTATGACGGCGAAGACCGTCAAGACCGTGGCAATCGCCGGCCAAGTAACCTGTCCAGGAACGGGTGGTCTAACGTCCTCGGGGTATAGACGGAGCGACATTCCCATGCCTACTTGCATACCTTGGCTGGCGATATTAATCACTGCCAGCCCTGCGCCCAGTCCAAGCCCGTAGAAACGACCCAGTGATGCGATGCCGAGCATGACCGAAGATGCGTCGACTAGGCCGTTGCAGACAGCCAGCCTGAGCAGCGACTGTGCACTGGCCGAGTCGCTGAGGGAGCTGGGTATGGTAAGGAGGAGGTTGAGAAGAAACGGCAGCATCAGCACGCCTGTCCCGGCGGCCAGGGCTCGCCAACGGACGCGCGCCAGGTTCAGGCGCTCCCATGTGGGCATAAGCGGGGCAAGCATGACCAAGGCGCATGCGCTGAACGCCGCGTAGGCCAGCTCGGCCATGGGTACGATACTGGGTACGGCGCTTTTGCCTTGTGGGCATTGGGTGTGTACGGCGCCGTTGAATACCGCTGCATGTGGATCGGGAACGCAGACGTATCCGTAATAGGCTGGCCGGGCATAGATCTCCCCGCCGGTAGCTGACGTGGAGGCGGAAGCAAGCAGGAAGGGCACGGCCGCAGCCAGCACGACGAATGCCAAGGCCGCCCATGGGCGGCGCCCAGCCAACCATCCGACCGAGATTCCGCCTTTCATGGAACCATGTCGATGCCGGCCACCCATCAGTGGTTCTTCCCCAGACCATCGATGACATCGGACGGCGTGACGGTGCAGCGTTCGATGTCAGAGAGGTTACGACGCACATAGGCATGGAAGTCTTCATTCGTAGCGTCGTTGAGCAGATCGGCGGCAGGGCCTCGGGCGCTTCCCAACCCAGAGATTGCGCTTCCCCCGCCCAGGGACTGGTAGGCGGTCTCTCTCATGCGCTGGGGCAGCTGCTCCAGTACGAAGGCGGACACGCTGGCACCGCCATCCAACGTCCGTTGTTTATACACGTTTTTAAGTGCCGTAGCCGCGCAGTCCGCATGAATGAATTCCTCCACGATGGCCTCCGTGACATCAGCTAGGTCGCTGTATCGTCCAGTGCGTTCGGTGACTGTGTCGGTCATCACCTGTATCTTCTTGCCGCCTAACTGTCGCAGTTCGGCCAGGCCTTGGCCGGTGAGATTCCATGCCTGGCCGTGGGTTGTGGGCGTAAAGGCGTTGCCCAGCAAAAGCACAAGACCCGATCTGCCCTCCACGCTGTCCTTGGGGAACCATGAGGCGACCGACTGCATATACCGCATGTAGCGTCTCAGCTGGGCATCATCATCCGGGTGGGCGCACACTGACAGCGGCACACCGTCTATGCTTTTGCACACAGGGGTGAACGGAACGGATCGGCGCCATTCTGCCAGGCTGGACATGGCGACCAGGCCCCCGGCAGCAGTCGGAACAAGCAGAAGCACCACCAATGGGGCGACTATCCATGACAGGCTGCGCCGCCACCGGTGTGCCGTCAGTATGCATGCCCCAGTGGATGCGGCCAGCACTACCGCGACTAAAATCCAGCGCACTGCCACAGCTGACGGATTAATCCTGAGCCCCGGCTCAGCACCGATGCCCGTGTCCATTACCGGCATCACCACGGATAGAGCCGACCCCCACATTCGGGGAAACACGTCCCCCTTGGGTACGCGCGGTATGAGCAGTACCACGCTGCCCCAACACAGGATCGCAGGCAAGAGTGTGGCCGGCACCATGGACCAGCGGCTGCCCATGATGGCGCCGAGCGCATAACCGAGGGCGAACATTGCCGCCGGCACTGCCATGCCCATGAGCAAGGCTCCCAAGGGAACTGATCCGCCCGTGGATTGCAGAGTCTGGACAATGGCGGGAAGACAGCCCGCCACATAGGCCAGGGAGCACAATGCAGCGCCTTTGAGGACAGGTGCGCTGTATCTGCGGACGGCCGACCCCCCGATCCAGGGCGGCGCAATCATGGACCGCGGGGAGCATGCCTTCCAGGCACTCCACGCACCAAACATGCAGGCAATCACATCCGTCACTAGATGCATCCAGGTCAGGTCAAGCTGCAAGGCGGCGTTTGGCAACACCCGCAGGGACGCGTCTGGTCGGCCGACGCCGTAGTTGCGCACCGATAATGCAGCCGGATATGCCATCATTGACAGAAAGAACACCAGCGAGCTTATCGGCGATAGGGGATTGAGCAGCCGGACCATCATGAGACCCCTTCCTGGTCGGATGGCAGGTGTCCAGTCCCCTTCAGAAGCTGTCGATAACCAGATTCCCAAGGCGATGCCATTGAGTCCTCAGGACTGGCCAAGGCTGCGAGATCATCCATGTGTCCGTCCAGGAGCAGATGCCCATGATTGAGCACCAGTACACGGTCGGCAATTGCGGCCAGGTCCTCAACCAAATGTGTACTTACCAGCACCGTGTGACTGTCCGCATAGGCGTCGAGGAATCTACGTACCTCAATGCGCTGCACCGGGTCGAGGCCAACGGTCGGCTCATCCAAGACGAGCACGTCGGGACGGGCAACAATCGCACAAGCGATGCCTACCCGTTGACGCATGCCGCCGGACAGGCTGCGCACCGGGCGGTGGGATTCCCCGGACAATCCCACCTGCTCCATGGCCCACACTGCTGCGTCGCAGGAAGCACTCCAGGACAAACCACGCGCCCATGCGGCATACCGCACGTTGCGCATGAGGCTGGAGGCATCCATCAGCTCGAAGGATTGCGGCAAATAGCCAATCCGGCTCCTGGCCCGACGTCGTCCAGAGCTGGTCAGCACATGCGCCCCGGCAATCTTCACATCGCCCGACGAAGGTCGCGATAAGGTGGTTACAATATTCAGGAGGGTCGTCTTGCCGGCACCGTTCGGACCCAGCAGGCCGTATACGCCATTGCCGAAGCTCAACGATACATCGGATAGCACCCGTCTATGTCCGTATGAGAAACAAACATGCGACAGGGAAACGCACACTTTATAAGTCACTATTGAACCAAACTGTAAAAAAGAGAAGCGGTCCTTCTTCTGCAAAGAACCGCTTAACCAACCGAGTAGTCTTACGGGTTTCCTACCTCCAAACTCACAGGGTTACCGCTTGGAACATCGTTAACACCTAATGGACACCCACCCGAATAGCTGGTGCCGTTCTTGATCCAACCGGTGTATTGATCGGGCCATAATCTACAGGCAATCTTTGCCCTGGCATATCGAGGCGAGTTCTTACAAGTATTTTTGGCTTGGTTGTTATGTCGAGCAGCTCGGCACGGGACAAATATCCTCATCCCCGAAAACGACACCGCCTCATCAGCATATACTACTGCTGGAACTGCTGCAAACATACCAAGCGCAGCAACAGCAGCGAGAAGTTGTCTCATTGTTTTGAAGAACTTCATTGTTCCTTCCTATTGAGCCCATTCTCTAAGAGAGGAATTCTCTTAATAATTGAGTTTAAAATAAATTATTATACGAGTCAAATCCAGCTTTCTCTACGCGCCTTCCCAGATCCGCGGGTGTCATGATCGGCCCCGATCGTCCTCTGGGCTGTGGCCACCACGGCTATGTGTATGATAATACCGATTCCAACGAGTCCTATCCGCAATCGGCCAATGCTGTGTATTTCATGGCTTCATCTTTACGATTGCGTCTGGGCAAGCATTGTTTTTTTGGGGATGATTTTCTCTCAACATCGTTGGGTAGTCGTATGCAACGATAGCGTGCGTCTCTGTGAGAGCACCCATAACCGCAGGGTTCTGGGCTCGCTTTAAGAGAATAATTACAGGTCATCCTCAATGGCTGCTTGTCCCTTTGCGCGCATATCTTTGGGAGGTATGAGAACCAAAGCCATGCGCATGTCAACCCTCTTTCTGCGGACCCTCAGGGAGGATCCGGCCGACGCCGATGTGGACTCGGCCAAACTCCTGCAGCGGGCCGGATACGTCCGCAAGGTGGCTCCTGGCATTTTCACCTGGCTGCCCTTGGGTCTGAAGGTCCTTGACAAGGTCCAGGCTGTGGTCCGGGAGGAGATTAATGGCATTGGTGCCCAGGAGGTCCACTTCCCGGCCCTGCTGCCTCGTGAGCCCTACGAGGCCACCCACCGCTGGGAGGAGTACGGCGAGAATCTCTTCCGCCTACAGGACAGGCACGGCGCTGATTATTTGCTGGCTCCCACCCACGAGGAAATGTTCACCCTTTTGGTCAAGGACATGTACTCCTCATACAAGGACCTACCGGTTGTTCTCTACCAGATCCAGACCAAGTACCGCGACGAGTTCCGTCCCCGCGCCGGGCTGATCAGGGGTCGCGAGTTCATCATGAAGGACGCTTATTCCTTCACCGTGGACGAGGAGGGGCTGAAGAAGGCCTACCAGGATGAGCGCGGCGCCTATGAGCGAATTTTCAAGCGTCTGGGAGTCAATTACGTGATCGTCCACGCGGTTTCCGGGCCTATGGGGGGATCCGAGTCCGAGGAATTCCTGGCTCCGCTGCCCATAGGCGAGGACACCTTTGCTCTGGCGCCCTCGGGGAAGGCATGGAACGTGGAGGCGCTGACCACACCGCGTCCCGATTCCGTCGACTACGCTGAGACCCCGGTTATGCAGGAGCTGGAAACTCCCGACTCGACTACTATCGACACTCTGGTGGAGCGGTTCAACCAGCTGCATCCTCGTGAGGACGGCCGTGACTGGACCGCTGCCGATACTCTGAAGAACCTGATTGTGGCCGTCAATCACCCTGCGGATGATGACCATCCCGATGGCTGGCGGGAGCTGGTGGCCGTTGGCCTGCCGGGCGACCGTCAGGTGGATATGAAGCGGCTGGAGGCCCAGTTCGCCCCGGCCGAGATCGAGGAAGCCAGTGAGGCTGACCTGGCTGCTCACCACGAGCTGGTCAAGGGATACATTGGTCCTCGTGTTCTGGGCCCTCAGCGTTCGGACACCGAGTCCGCAGCCCATATCCGCTACTTCCTCGACGCCCATGTGGCCCCTGGCTCAGCCTGGGTGACCGGGGCTGATGCCCAAGGCGTGCATCTGGCCAATGCGGTCTATGGGCGCGACTTCCGAGCTGACGGAGTGGTGGAGGCAGCCGAGGTCCGTCACGGGGACATGAGCCCTGACGGATCAGGGCCGCTCAGCTTCGAGCGTGGCGTGGAGATCGGCCAGGTCTTCCAGCTCGGACTGAAATACTCTGACGCGCTGGGGTTGAAGGTCCTGGACCGCAACGGCAAAGCGGTGCCGGTCTGGATGGGCTGCTACGGCATCGGCATCTCCCGCGTGCTGGCCTGCATCGCCGAGATGCATCACGACGATAAAGGTCTGGCCTGGCCCAAGGCTGTAGCTCCTGCCGCGGTTCATGTGGTGGCCACCGGCAAGAAGCAGGAGGCCTTCGATGCTGCTGAGAAGCTGGTTGCCGGCCTGGAGGACCGTGGCGTTGAAGTTCTCTACGATGACCGGCCCAAGGTGTCTCCGGGGGTCAAGTTCAAGGATGCAGAGTTGATTGGGGTGCCCTTGGTCGCTATTGCCGGTCGCGACACCATCGCCAACGGCACTATTGAGATCCGCAACCGCGACGGCTCGGATGCGCAAGCTGTTCCTGCTGATGAGGCCGCTCAGACGATCGTGGATCGGATTGCAGCCCTGCAGTAGGGTATGCATGCCGCACTCATAGTGCACTATAGAGAGGTGGAGCCTTGGTCACACCATGATGTGACCAAGGCTCCACCTCTTGGTTGTATTGCTTTGGGGTCAGGAATCTATCCGGTCAGATGCGGAGCAGAATGGGCAGGTGATCCTGGCGCTCGCCGGTGTCCACGGGTTCGCTGGTACTGACCTGGTCAGCGATCCGGTTGGAGGTCAGCCAGTAGTCGATGCGCCAGCCGGAGTTGTTGATCTTGCTTTTCGGGGCCCGCTGGGCGAACCAGGTGTAGACGCTGCGGTGGTCGTTGTAGAAGCCTGCGGCATCGCCATGAATCTTACGGAAGGTGTCGGTGAAGCCTGCATCCAGCAGAAGGCCGAACTTCTCGCGCTCCTGGTCGGTGAAGCCGGCGGAATGGTGGTTGGAGGCCGGGTTGGCGATGTCGATCTCCTCGTGGGCCACATTGAAGTCGCCACAGGCCAGGACCGGCTTGCGGGCATCCAGTTCCTTCAGGTAGCGACGATAGCAATCGTCCCAGATGCCGCGCGGCTTGAGCCTGACCAGTCCCGATCCGGAATTGGGAGTGTAGACCGTGGTGACGAAGCAGTCCGGGAACTCCAAGGTGAGCATGCGGCCCTCGTCGTCCATGGTGCCTGGAGCTCCGATGCGGGGGCGGGTCACGGTAGGTTCTGGCAGGCTCTTGCGGTAGAGCATGAGCGTGCCTGCGTAGCCAGTGCGGGCCGGAGCCTCGGAGCGACGGTCCGCCTCATGGTAATCGGGGAAGTAGCGCATGAGCGCCTTAAGGATGCCCGCGGATTTCTTCTGGTCACCGTTGAGTTTGGTCTCCTGGATGGCTACGACATCGGGGTCCAGATCCCGGATGGTCTCCACCACCTTCAGGGACAGGGCGCTGCGGCTGCTCTTGCCCAACAGGGCGGCGTTGAGCGAATCGATGTTCCAACTGACCAGCGTGTGAACCATGACTGCGGGTCCTTCCAAACCGTGCCGATATATCTGCTCTCACAGTTTAGCCCAGGACCAATGTTTCGATGCCCTTGCGCAGTGAAAGAGGTATTGCCAAACCAGCCATGGGCAGGGTTGTCCACCACGCGAAACAGACCGAGCTCATTCGACCACAATGACTTTCGGGTCAGGTGCGGGGACGTGCGCGGAGGCAGGATGGATTCACCGTTCGACGGAGGGTCCCTGGCCGGGGCCAGTCCCTTCCCCCGCTCCGATTATCCGCGCTCTGGCTAGGGATTCTCCGTCGGACGGCTTCACCGCCACGCAATGAGCAATCGACCGGTGGGTTTACAGCGCCGGATTCATGACATCGACAGAGAGGTTCCGATATGTCCATCAACGAAATAAAAACGACCGTCTTCGGCTTTATGGGAACCCAGCCAGCCCGTCTGGGACAGCCGGGAACCACACCAGTCTGTTCCTTCAGGCTTGGCTCTACGCCGGCCTATTACGATGCTGCGGCTGGCGTATGGAAACGAAAATCCACCACCTGGCTGACAGTCAAGGCTTTCAGGACCCTGGCGGTTAATGCTCTGGCCTGTCTGCACAAGGGCGATCCGGTCATGGTGACGGGATCCTTGGTTACGGAGGAGTGGACCAGCGACGGCCAGCCGCATAGCAGTCTGGTCTTGGTAGCGGATGGCATCGGTCACGACCTGGCCAGGGGACAGGATACCTTCACCAGGATCCGATCGGGTACTGCGCCCATCGATGAGGGGGCCGCCGGTGCGAATCCTTGGACCACTCCGCTGACATCTTCACCCTCTGAAACCGCCCCAGCATCATCGGTGTCATCTGCAGCCAAGCGGACACCAGTGGGGGCTTCCAATGCTGGATGAGCAAAGGTTGTTTCGGCCGAGCAGGACGAAGGCGGGAGGCCGGCTGATTCCAGTCGACATCCCGCCTTGGTCAACAGGCTGATTGAAACCGTCAACCGATGATTTCAATCAGAACAGGCTTACCAAATCTTGACCCTTGCCTCGGGTTCCAGCCACATGCCGTCGTCAGCGGTGACGCCGAAGGCCTGATAGAAGCGATCCACATTCCTGACGATGCCGTTGGTGCGGAATTCAGCAGGGGAGTGGGGATCAATCTGCAAATACTGTTCAGCCAGCTGATCCCTGTTCTTGGTCCTCCAGATGGAGGCATAGGACAGGAAGAACCGCTGCAGGCCGGTGTAGCCGTCCATGACCGGAGCCGAGGCCAGCGCCTGGTCCATGGCCACATCGTCTGTCCCTGCTGTGCCGCCCTGCCGCTTCTGCAAGGAGAGGGCGTAGGCCTTGATGGCGATGTTGACGCCTCCCAGGTCTCCGATGTTCTCGCCGATGGTCAGCGCCCCATTGACATGAGGTGCTTGCTCGGGCTTGTCGGCGTACTTCTCGGCAAGTTGTTGGGGCACGAACCCGTTGTACTGTTCGATGAGCGCCTTGGTCCGCTGCTCGAAGTTCTCACGGTCCTGCGGGGTCCACCAGTCTTGCAGACGTCCGTCGCCGTCGTACTTGGAACCCTGGTCGTCGAATCCATGGCCGATCTCGTGGCCGATGACCGACCCGATGCCTCCGTAGTTGACGGCATCATCGGCTTCGGGGTTGAAGAAGGGCGGCTGCAGGATAGCTGCGGGGAAGACGATGACGTTCAGGGTGGGCTCGTAGTAGGCGTTGACCGTCTGAGGGTTCATTAGCCACTCTTCCTTGTCCACAGGCTGCCCGACCTTGCCGAACTGGTAGCCGGACTCGTAGAGGTTGGCCCGCCGCACGTTGTCGACCAGACCCAGCTTTTCGTCCACAGCCAGGGCCGTATAGTCGCGCCAGTGATCGGTGTAGCCGATCTTGGGCGAGAATTTGTCCAGCTTGGCCAGAGCCTTGACCTTGGTCTGTTCGCCCAGCCAGTCACTGGATGTGATGGAGACCCGGTAGGCGTCGATCAGATCTGAGACCAATGCCTCCATGCGGGCCTTGCTGGAGGCAGGGAAGTGCCGGCGCACATATTCGCGTCCGACTTCCTCGCCGCAAATGCCGTTGACCAGGGAGACGGCTCGTTTCCAGCGGTCCCGCATCTTGGTCGTGCCTGAAAGGACCTTGCCGTAGAAGTCGAACCTAGCCTGATCGAAGTCGCTGCTGAGCAGACCTGCCCACTCGATCAGGGTGTGCACGCGGGCCCAAAGTTTCAGATCCTCCAGGTCGCTGGTCTTCCATAGCTCGTTCAAACCCTGCAGGAAGGAGGGTTCGTGCACGATGGTCCTGGACAGGGCCGTGCTCAGATCGACCGGCTGCATATTGGCGACAGGGCTGGAGGCATAGGCTCTCTGCCAGGATTCGATCCAGGTGTGCAGATCGAAATCGGCGAGCGTTGACTCCAGGTCAGCCAGGGTGGTGGGATTGTAGGTGCGATCCTCATCTCGGGTGGATACGTTGTCCCAGTGGCGTGCCGCTATGCGCGTCTCGACCTCAAGGAAGGACTCCGCCTGTTTGTGAGCATCCTCCTGGTCGTCGGCGTAGCCGGAGAGCCTGAGCAATGAGGCGACCATGTCGGTGTAGGCCTGGCGGACTGGAGCGTAGCTCTTGTCCCGGTAGTAGGCCTCGTCGGGGAGTCCCAGCCCGGCCTGCTCCATATGAGCTACGTTGACGCCGGCGTTGCCTGGATCGCCATAGATGGCGATACCGAACAGATCGGGGCCGCCAGTCGGATTGAGTCGGCCGAGCAGGCTGGTCAACGCCTTCTTGTCGGGCACAGCATCAATGGCCTGCAGGTCGGGGCGGATGGGTTCCATTCCCGCCGCCTCGATGGCATCGGTGTCCAGGAAGCTGCGATAGAGCAGGGCCGACTTGACGGCCGTGGATTCCGGATCCTCAAGGATTTCGTGGATCTGTGCCTCGGCATCCTCGGCAAGCTTGTCGAAGGAGCCGAACCGGGAGCGGTCCTCGGGCAGACTGTAGGTGTCGATCCAGGGGCCGTTGACAAAGCGAAAAAGGTCGTCTTGTGGCCGAATGACCGAAGAGAAGGAGGCCGGATCGAGTCCGGAGGAGGTCGTGGATTCAGTAGATTGTGCCATGCCACAAGCCTAGCCATCTTTGGTGACATGCCATGCCCTGTGGTCACCGGAGATCGGCGGACCGGCGAATCATCCGCCGAAGGGAAAAGCCGCGATTGCCTCCGTTGGTGATTTACACTTGAAAGACGGTAACGGGGCGGGCCATAGGCTGCCCTGAGCGAGAGAAAGAGGACGATATGACGGATCCCATGCAGGGCGGTCAGCCCAACCAGTACGGTGGTCAGGATTCTGGGCAGAATGGCGGCCAATACCAGAATAATTATGGTCAGTATGGGCAGTACCCCGGCTATCAGGGGCGCCCGCCACGGATGGATCCTTTCTCCATGATTGCCGAGGATCTGGGATTCAGAACCCTGAGGGCCATCCGCGTCATCATGGGTGTCATGGGCGTGATTGGAGTCATCCTGGGCCTGGCCCTTCTGCTCAGGCCGGACAAGACCCTGATCGCCGTGACTGTGGTGCTGGGCATCTACTTCATCATCTCCGGCGTGGTCCGTCTGGCTACCTCCATCGTGACCAAGGGACTTCCAGGCGGTTGGCGTGTGCTAGGCGTCCTCTTTGGCGCTCTGATCGCTGTCGGCGGCATCGTGATTGTGAGGAACACGGCCCTGTCCGCTTCAGCGCTGACCCTGCTGGTCACCATCATCGTGGGCATCAGCTGGATCATGGAGGGCGTAATGAGTCTGGCCGCCTCCTGGGGGCTCCCGCATTCAGGCTGGGCCATCTTCTCGGGCATCGTCTCCATCATTGCCGGGATCATCGTCATGGTCTACCCGTTGAGCTCCGTCATCTTCCTGGTTATTTTCAGCGGGTGCGCTCTTCTGGTGCTGGGAGTCGTCTCTATTATCAGGGCCTTCACCTTCGGCCGGAACTGAGAGCCGGACTCGTCCGACTGACCCGATAATACTGAGAGGTAGTACTTGGGCAGGATCCCAAGGGATGGCACCTGCGGGCACCAATCATGAAAGGACGCAGAGGATGATCGAGCTCAAAACCAAGCAGGAGATCGAACAGATGAAGCCGGCGGGTAGGTTAGTCGGCAGCATCCTCAAGGAGCTCAAGGCCATGAGCAAACCTGGGGTCAACCTCCTGGAGCTGGACGACTACGTCAAGGACAGGATCAACTCCCGCAAGGGAGCCACCTCCTGTTACGTGGATTATGCGCCTGATTTCGGTACTGGACCCTTCGCCCACTACATCTGCCTATCCGTCAACGATGCCGTTCTGCATGGGGTGCCTTATGACTACAACCTTAAGGACGGCGACCTGCTTTCCCTGGATCTGGCCATCAACGTGGACGGATGGGTGGGCGACTCAGCCATTAGCTTCGTGGTGGGCGAGCATGCCGATCCAGAGGATCTGCGGCTGATTCGGACCACTGAAGAGGCTTTGAAAGCGGGCATCGCCCAGGCTCAGCCTGGCAACCGCCTGGGTGACATCTCCGCTGCGGTCGGTCAGGTTGCCCACGAAAACGGATACAGCGTCAACCTGGAGTTCGGCGGCCACGGGGTAGGGCGGATCATGCATGGCGATCCCCATGTGCCCAACGATGGCACTCCTCATCACGGTTACAAGCTGCGCCCCGGTCTGGTCATCGCCATTGAGCCTTGGTTCCTGGCGACCACCGATCAGATTTATCAGGATCCCAAGGATGGATGGACCCTGCGTTCTGCAGATGGATCGCGCGGTGCCCACAGCGAGCACACCATTGCCATCACCGAGCAGGGACCTGTCATTCTGACGACCAGGGACTGATTCGAGGGCTGTCAGGACTATATAAGGGGCCGAGGAATGTCCACAATGTGGATGTTCCTCGGTCCCTTGTCTGATGCCGTCCTTTCTTCCTTGGAATTGTTACTTGCAGGCTGGTGCGGGAAGGCAGACGGCCCTGCCTTAGGCTCGCAGGTCGTGGCCAGGGACGGACGGATTCCTGCTTGCGGTTACAAGCCGGTAATCGAAGTCGTGATTGTTTCTGTTAGCATATCGGCAATTCCACGCCGGTACAGGTGCCGGTAGCCAGATCTGGCATGGCCGTCGACTCTCATTGGCACCTCACTGGTTGATTGACAGGAGGTGCGTGGTGTCTACAGCACGGTTGTCCATCGGTTCCGACCAGGTTGATCTGCCATTGGTTCGCGCCACCGAGGGGCCCGACGGCATTCTGGTCTCCTCCCTGCGCAATGACGGCTGGGTCACGCTCGATCCCGGCTTCCAGACCACGGCTCAATGCGTTTCAGGAATAACCTTCATTGACGGCAAGCGGTCCATACTGCGCTACAGGGGCTATGCCATAGAGGACTTGTGCGCCCAGTCCAATTTCCTCGAAGTGGCCTGGCTGCTGTCCCATGGCGAACTGCCTGATGCCGAGCAGTACAAGCGGTTCCGCAGCCATGTTCTGGGTCACACGGTCGTAGGGGAGGACTTCCGTCATCTGCTCTCGTCCTTCCCTCGCCAGGCTCATCCCATGAGTGTGCTGGCTGCGGCGGTCAACGCTCTTGCTGGCTTTCATCCGGACACTTGTGACGTAGACGATCCCGAGCAGTTGGATGAGGCCAGCGCCATCATCATGGCTAAGGTGCGTACTATCGTCTCCCTGATCCACCGTCGTCGTCGCGACCAGCCCCTGCTCTACCCGGACAGGAACTGGGGCTATGTGGAGGACTTCCTGAGAATGAGCTTCGCCATGCCTTACCAGCCTTATCATGCCGATTCTCTCAAGGTGCAGGCCCTCGACAAGCTTCTGATTATCCATGCCGACCATGAGCAGAACTGCTCCACCTCTGTGGTCAGGATTGCCGGATCGGCCAGGGCCAATCTGTATTCGGCAGTGGCTGCCGGCATCAATACACTTTCAGGCCCCCTGCACGGCGGCGCCAACGAGGCTGTGCTGCGCCAGCTGAAGAGCATACGGGATTCCGGTCTGGGTGTGCGAGGCTATGTGGACCAGGCCAAGAGCGAGGGGCGGAAAATTGCAGGTCTGGGCCACCGGGTCTATAAGTCCTATGACCCGCGCGCGGCAATAGCCAAGCAGTGGCTATACAAGCTCATGGACGAGCCCGACCAGGATAGGAATGCTGAGGATGCAGAACTCTTCGACGTGGCCTTGGAGCTTGAGGACCTGGCCCTGCATGACGACTACTTCGTCGAGCGGCACCTCTATCCCAATGTGGATTTTTACACCGGGCTTATCTACCGCGCCATCGGCTTCGACCCGGAGATGTTCACCACGCTCTTCGCCTTGGGTCGCATCCCCGGATGGATCGCCCAGTACTGGGAGATGCTGGACGATCCCGACACGAAAATAGGTCGACCCAGGCAGGTCTATACCGGTCAGGGACCACGTGACTACCTGCCTATAGGAGAGCGCTGAGTCCTATGTCCGCCTGGGCTCAGTTGGCGTGCAGCCGCTCGTTCAGCTCGATCCCCTTCTTGCGGGGCAGGGCTCTGACTTGGCCCGTGCGGGAGTCGCGGATGAAGAGCAGATGATCCCTTCCGCTGAGTTCCGCCCCCTTGACCTCCTGGTCGCCCAGGCCGATCTTGGTACCGGCGGTGACATAGAGTCCGGCTTCAACCACGCAGTCGTCGCCTAGGGAGATGCCGATGCCGGCGTTGGCCCCCAGCAAGGAGTGCTGACCAATGGAGACCCGGTGGCGGCCTCCGCCGGACAGGGTGCCCATGATGGAGGCTCCGCCACCGATGTCTGAACCGTCGCCGACTACGACTCCCTGGGAGATCCGGCCTTCGACCATGGAGTGGCCCAGAGTTCCAGCGTTGAAGTTGACGAAGCCCTCATGCATGACCGTCGTTCCCGGAGCCAGGTGGGCGCCGAGCCGAATCCGGTCGGCGTTGCCGATGCGGACCCCATCGGGAACCACGTAATCCACCATGCGGGGGAACTTGTCCACGCTCAGCACCGTTATCTGTGTCACCGGGATGCCCGGCATGGACCGGCTGGCTGCAGCCATGACCGCTGACCTGCGCATGGCGAAATCCTCCACGGCGAAGGGTCCATAGTTGGTCCAGACCACTGTGTTGAGCTGTTCGAAGATCCCGTCCAGGTTCATGCTGTTGGGAGGGGTCAGGCGCATGCTGAGCAGATGAAGCCGCAGATAGGCATCGGCTGCATTGGTTATTGGACCATCCAAATCGGCCACAGTGAAGACCGGAACCTTTCGGATGCCGCGGGCGTCGGGCTGGTTGTTGACTTGGTCGCCAAAGTCGTGGTTGGGACGGTTCGCCGGGGTCGGCGGTGTCGAGATCTCGGCCTTGGGGTACCAGACATCCAAGGTCCGGCCCTGCTCATCCTGGCTGGCCAGGCCCCAACCCCATGCGGTGCGTGCTGTGCTCATCGTTCCTCCTTCTGGCTGTGCAGTCATATTGACATAGGTTGTCTTACAGGATAAACCGCTCGACGCTCAAACACAGACGGTCCGTCCGACAGTCGGCTCTGGGTGGTCGCCAGCCAGGTCGCAGCCGATAGGTAAAATTATCAACTATGAGTGCCTACAGTCATGAGCGTGAGCGCCGGGAGCGTCGGCGCCGCAATACAGCCAGGGCGGTCTGCCTGGTCATTGCCGTGGCTTTGCTGGCCAGTCTTATCATCCCCGCCATTTTCAGCGGCCTTTGACCCGATCCGTCCGGTCGGCGTGAATCCGGCCGTCACAGGCACAGGCAAATGGCAATGAAGACGGCGGCCGACTCGTATGGAGCCGGTCTGGAAAGCGGTGAGACGGTATGGCAGAGATGGATTTTGCTCAAGCATTGGAGCAGGCCAAGGCCAAGTACGAGATGATTTCCAAGGCGCTGGACCCGGAGGGTTTGCGCTCGCGGATTGCGGATCTGGAGCGTCAGGCCAGTGCGCCCGGACTCTGGGATGATCAGGAGAATGCTCAGAAGGTGACCAGCAGGCTCTCAGCCCTGCAATCCCAGCTCAAGCATCTGGAGTCCGCATCCTCCCGGCTGGAGGATGTCCAGGCTCTGGAGGAGTTGGGCCAGGAGGAGCATGACCAGGACACCCTGGTGGAGGCCCGCAAGGAGATCGACTCGTTGAGGTCCGACCTGGCTGACATGGAGATCCAGACCCTGCTGGACGGGGAGTACGACGAGCGCGCCGCCGTGGTCACCATTCGTTCTGGTGCCGGTGGGGTGGACGCGGCCGACTGGGCCCAGATGCTCCTGCGCATGTATATAAGGTGGGCTGAGCGGCACGGCTTCTCCACCAAGGTCATGGACACCTCCTATGCAGAGGAGGCCGGCATCAAGTCGGCCACCTTCCAGGTGGATGCCCCCTATGCTTACGGTCGGCTGTCTGTGGAGGGCGGCACTCACCGTCTGGTGAGGATTTCGCCCTTTGACAACCAGGGCAGGCGGCAGACTTCTTTCGCCGCTGTCGAGGTCATCCCTCTGGTGGAACCCACTGACCACATCGACATCCCCGACTCGGATATCCGAGTGGACACCTACTGCTCCTCCGGTCCCGGCGGTCAGGGTGTCAATACCACCTATTCGGCCGTGCGTATCACCCATTTGCCGACCAACATCGTGGTCACCATGCAGGATGAGCGCAGCCAGATCCAGAACCGTGCGGCTGCTATGGCCGTTTTGCAGTCCCGCCTACTGGTTCTGCGGCACGAAGAGGAGGCCAAGAAGAAGAAGGAGCTGGCCGGCGACATCAAGGCCAGCTGGGGGGATCAGATGCGCTCATATGTGCTGCATCCCTACCAGATGGTCAAGGATCTGCGTACAGGATACGAGACCTCGGATACCCAGGGCGTTTTCGACGGCAATATCGATGCCTTCATAGAGGCCGGTATCCGTTGGCGGCATCAGCAGCGGGTTCAGGCCCGTGAGGAGGAAGCCAGCAAATAAACCTGTGCTCGGCCTCATCCGGGTCGGTGTTTCATGAGTGTGTAGTGTCGGTCTTGTTGATAGCCTCTGTAGGGGAATACCGAGGAACGGAGAGTCAATGGCGTTGATTTCGCTCAAGGACGTGACCAAGATCTACCCCAAGGGGTCCCGTCCCGCCTTGGATGACATCAGCCTGGATGTCGATCGTGGGGATTTTGTCTTCCTTGTGGGCGCCAGCGGGTCGGGCAAGACCACCCTGCTCCGCCTGCTTCTGCGTGAGGAGGAGGCCACCGAGGGGGAGATTCGCGTGGCCGGCAACGACCTGCGACGTCTGCGCAATCGTGAAATTCCCGGATATCGGCGCTCCATTGGCTTTGTGTTCCAGGATTACAAGCTGCTCAATAACAAGACCGTATGGCAGAACGTGGCCTTCACGCTGGAAGTCATCGGCGCTCGTCGGTCCACCATCAAAACCCTGGTTCCTCAGGTACTCAAGACTGTGGGGCTGACGGGCAAGGAGCAAAACTACCCCCATGAGCTTTCCGGCGGCGAAGCTCAAAGGGTGGCTTTGGCCCGCGCCTACGTCAATAATCCGGAAATCCTACTGGCTGACGAGCCCACCGGCAATCTTGATCCCACAACCTCCCTGGGCATTATGGAGGTTCTGGACGCCATCAACAGGACCGGCACCACCGTGGTCATGGCCACCCACAACGAGGAGATCGTCAACTCCATGCGCAAGCGGGTGGTGGAGCTGCATACGGGCCGGATCATGCGCGACGAGGCCCACGGCTCCTACGATTCTTCGCGCTTCTTCCCCGATGCCGAGGTTGCGGCGCGCGCTCATCATGCCATCGGGGATCCCGCTGACGGCGATGCCCTGGATCGTGCTCGTGAGGTTGGAGTTGGAGGGCGCCGTCCGGTGCAGGTTGTCGTCCAGGATGGGAATAGCCCGGCTACCGAGCCCATCGTGGATGGAACCAAGGGAGCCAAGCAGGTGGTCCAGGCGGCGGCACAGGCCGTCGACCAGGGCCAGTATGGCGACGAGGGAATCGCACGGCTGGCCAAGTCCATGCATTCGGGGAGAACAGGACGTTATGGGCAGGTCTTCACCTCGGTGGAGGACACCCTGACCTGGGGAAAGGGCCTGGGCAGCCTTGAGTCTGCGCAGGAAGATTCCAGTCAGCATGAAGGCGCCTCTGCGGGGCAGTCCGAGGGGAAGACCGACTCTGACCCTGACGAACGATTCCGCAGACCTGTGCCGGTGTCCCAGGGCGGCCAGGATTCACCCGGTCAGTCGCATGAAGGTTCCAGTGACCAAGACCAGGGCAAGGCAGGAACCGATCGGGCCGAATCCGGGGATCGTCCCCAGGCAGAACCAGCAGAACCTGCAGCCTCCCGGAAATCTCGGAAGTCCGCTCGTGGTTCGGATACTGTTCGGCCCAAGTCGACCCCAGAAAGCAGGTCCCAGGATCGGCGGCCCGAGGATTCGAGCAGTCATGAGCAGGGTAGGAAACCAAATAGCGACCGCAAGGGTCTTGCGCATGATGATCACAATCATGACCGTGATCAGAGGGGATCCAAGCAAAATGACAAGGTCAAGGACCGCCAACCGTTGAAGGAAACCTCCGCTGAGGCTGCTGATCGTGAACAACAGTTCAAGAAGCCCGATCAGCCTCCGCGGCCCGATGTTTCCAGCTCGGCGGAACCGACCGGCAAATCCGGTCAGGCTACGGCCCAAATGAAGCAGGACGACGCGCAATCCTCAAAGCAAGTCTCCAGCAAGAGCAAGATCAGTAAAAAGGACTCGACCAGCGAAATCGATCATGATGTCGAGCCTTACGATGCTGAGTCCATGGGGGCCCCGCCGGCCCCGCCCGCTCCCCCTGAAGCCCCCAAGGCGGCCAGGAAGTCCCAACAAAAGAGCGACGCAAAGGCTCGGGATGAGCATCATGACAAGAAGAAGGCGGCACGATGAGACTGCGGTTCATCCTTTCCAGCACCTGGGACAACCTGCGGCGCAACGGGTCCATGATCCTCTCGGTCATGCTGGTCACTTTCATCTCCTTCCTCTTCATCGGCGCATCGGGCCTTATGCAGGCGCAGATCAGCAAGGCCAAGGGGGACTGGTACGACCAAGTGGAGGTGGTGGTCTGGCTGTGCCCGGACGGCGCCAGCCAGGCGGCATCCTGCGCGACCGGCAAGGCGCCCACGAACGACGAGATCGTCAAGCTGGAGAACACCATCAATACCGAGCTGCGCGACTCTGTGGCAAAAATCACCTACCAGAGCCGGGAGGACTTCTTCAAGAACACCTTCCTCAAGCAGTACCCCAACGGCACATACGAGGGAAGGACCATGACCGCAGCGGACATGCAGGCCTCCCTGCGTCTCAAACTCAAGGATCCCACCAAGTATCAGGTGGTCTCCGAGGTGCTGTCAGGACGTGACGGCGTGGAGGAGGTGTCCGACCAGCGCCAGATATTCGACCCGGTCTTCAAGATCCTCAACAGGGCTACGGCAGTCACCCTGGTTCTGGCCGTCGTCATGGTGATCGTGGCCATCCTGCTGACTGGCACCACCATCAGGATGAGTGCCGCCTCGCGTCGCAACGAGACCGAGATCATGAGACTGGTAGGAGCCTCCAACTGGACAATACGACTGCCCTTCATCCTGGAGGGCGTGGTGGCATCCTTGCTGGGATCTCTTCTGGCTGTCGGCGCTCTGAGCGCCATCGTCAAGCTCTTCATCACGGACTGGCTGGCCCGTACGGTCCAGTGGATGCCCTACGTGGATCAGTCCACGGTCCTGCTGATGGCACCGGCGCTGATCCTGGGGGCCATGCTCTTGTCCGCATTGGCCTCTTCCATCTCCCTGCGGCGGTATCTGAGGACCTGATCCGCGGCGACGGGCCGATCGATCTTATGGGTACGAGCTCTGCCATAATGATGACTAGCATGGATAAGTGATAGTGAGGACTTGACCATGAATCGTACGAAACACTTGGAAGCCATCTGCGGCCTGGTGGGGTCGTTGGCCATGATGCTCGGCGGTGGGATCCTGGGGTTGACAGTGGCCCCCGCACCGGCCCGGGCCGATTGGAGTAGCTATCAGCAGAAGGTACAGAGCCATGAGGCTCTGAAGAGCAAGCTGGCGGGTGTCAACAGCGAGCTGGCCAACCAGATTCTCAGTCTCAGCGATCTGACTGCCAACCAGATCCCGGCAGCTCAGCAGAGTGCAGTCGAAGCTCAGCAGCAGGCCGAGCAGGCCGACAGTCTGGTTCAAGCCACCAACGACCGACTGCAGGCGGCCCGCAAGGATCGTGCCGACCTGGAGGCTAAGATCCGTCAGACCGGCATCGACTATGACGACGCCAAGGCCGGTGTAGCGCAGATGGCGAGAAAGAGTTTCCACGGCTCTGAGGTTTCCCAGGTCATGGACGTGGTGACCAAGTCCTCCAGCACCAAGGATTTTGTGGACAAGATGCAGTCCGATGCAGCCGTGACCCGATCCGAGGCCAATACGGCCAATGATGCCGCCAACACCCTCAATTCGTCCATGAATCGCAAGCAGCGTCTCGAGGCCATTGAGGAGCAGATCAGCACCTTGAAGGCCAAGGCCGACCAGCAGCAGGCAGCGGCACAGCAGGCGGCAGCTGCGGCGCAGGCCAAGCAGGACAGTCTGCAGGCCTTGCGCGACCAGGGAACCGCAGCACGCAAGCAGCTGGAGGGGCAGAAGGCTGCCCTGACCACTCAGTCAGCCCGTGAGGCCGCTGATATCGTGGCCACCGAGTCTATGATCGATTCCCTCAACACGGGCAATGCCGGCGGCGGGGCCGATCCCCATGCCGGTGGCGCCCAGCAGGTCGGCGGTGGCGGCCCTGCACCATCGCCGGCTCCGCGCCCGTCTCCGCCGAGCAACGGAGGTGGTGGAGGTGCCTCCGGTATGAATTACGGGGTACCTGGCAGCTGTCCTGAGGGCTCTGGGTTCTGCTACGGCCATCCTACCGGCAATTCGGTGGGCGGCAGTGCTTACCCCGCCCGTCAGTGCACGCTCTGGGCTTACATCCGGCGCTCGCAGCTGTCCCTGCCTGTGGGATCCTATATGGGTAACGGAGCTGAATGGGCCAATACTGCACGTGGTCTGGGCTACCTGGTCAACAACACTCCGCACGTCGGAGCCGCCATGGTCTTCGCCCGTGGTCAGCGGGTCGGTTACTGGAACGCCGACTGGACCTATGGCCATGTGGCCGTGGTCGAGCGGGTCAATGGAGACGGGTCTGTGCTCATCTCCGAAGGAGGCACTGGATTTGCCTCATTCCCTGCCTATGAGACGGTTTACGGGGCTGGCAACTACCAGTACATTCATTACTGACATCGAAGCGGACCAGGTCCGCCACCTGGGACGCCACTCCTAGCCGTCCGGCCTACCAGGCGACATGATCGGCATGGTCCGGAGGAGGACATCATGGCTAAGGAGACTGGCACGTCGATGATTGCCCAGAATCGCAGGGCCCGGCATGACTACCAGATCGAGGATCGGTATGAGGCCGGCATCGCCCTGACCGGGACTGAGGTCAAGTCCTTGCGCGAAGGGCGGGCCTCCCTGGCTGAGTCATTCGTCAGCATCGACCCTCGGCACGAGGTCTGGCTCGAGAACGCGAATATCCCCGAATATCTCAACGGCACCTGGAACAACCATGCCCCCAAGCGCAAGCGCAAGCTGCTTCTGCATGCCAAGCAGATCATTCGCCTGGAGCGGCAGATTCAGGCCAAGGGCTACACCATTGTCCCCCTGAGTCTGTATTTCAAGGATGGCAGAGTCAAGGTGGAGATCGCCGTGGCAAGGGGCAAGCGTGAGTATGACAAGCGCCAGTCCCTGCGTGAGGAGCAGGACCGTCGTGAGGCCCAAAGGGCCATGCGCTATCGGAACCGTCGGGGCTGAAACACGTGCTGATGTGCTTTCCGATTCTCGGATAATTCTTGGATAGGGACGACTGACTACTGATATTGCCTTGCACTATGCAGGTCGACACGCCCGGAGCTAAGGCGTCCGGCGGTGTTCTATAAGCTTCTGAAGCTTGTAGTAAAGCCAAAATACGCCCTGAAGAGCAAACCATGATTGATGATCATCAGTCAGTTGGATGCATAAAAATACAAATATGTGCATAATAGTGCATGTCAATCAAGGGATACGGAGGATCGCCTCGGGGCGGTCCGGAAGAGGAGAAGACATGGGCAAGATCAAGGCGATGCTGACGGCGGCTCTGAGTGTCGCCCTGCTGGCCTCCATCGGGGCCTGCGGAACCACCGACGAGGCGGACAACAACAGTGCGTCGGGTAAGGCCACAACAAGTTCCCATCCTGCGGCTTTTGACGTCAGTGGCATCAAGAAGGATCCGGCCATCGCGGCCAAGGTGCCTGAGTCGGTTTCCAAGGACGGCAAGTTGACCGTGGGCATGGAGACCTCGTATGCTCCGGGTGAATTCATGAATGAGGACGGAAAGACACCGATTGGCTATGACGTGGACTTGTCGAACGCCATTGCCAAGGTGATGGGGCTCAAGGGGGAGATGGTCAGTGCCTCCTTCGATACCATCATCCCCGCCATCGGCAGCAAGTACGACGCGGGTATCTCCAGCTTCACCATCACCAAGGAGCGGATGCAGTCGGTCGACTTCGTCACCACCTTCAAGGCGGGCACGGCCTTTGCCGTCAAGAAGGGCAACCCCTCCAAGATCAATCCTGACGACATCTGCGGCGTCAAGGTCGGTGTGCAGACGGGCACTATCGAAGAGCAACAGGCTGCTGACAAGATCTCGGCAGAGTGCAAGGCCAAGGGCAAGAAGCCGGTTGATGTGCAGTCCTACAAGCAGCAGACCGATGCCGCCACGGCAGTGGTCAACGGCAAGATCGACGTCTTCTACGCCGACTCCCAGGTGACCGGGTATGCCATTAAACAGACCGACGGCCAGTTGGAGAAGCTGGGCAAGGATACCGACATCGTCCTGCAAGGTGCTGCCCTCAAGAAGGGCAGCGGCATGGCCGAGGCCACCCAGGCGGCTCTTCAGAAGTTGATCGACGATGGCACCTATGCCAAGATCCTCAAGAACTGGGGCGTTCAGAGCGGTGCTGTTGAGAAGGCGGAGATCAACCCTGCGGTCTCTGACTGAGGCAAGCCTCCAGGCGCGGGTCGGTTCAACAACCGTTCTGCGCCTAGCGGTTGGCCTGGCTGGATAGGCTAGGCCTGAATAAGTTCAGCGGTGCGGAAGGAAGCAGGAGATGCATACCAAGAAGGGGACGGACCAGATTCAGATCCCCGGCAGAATAGAGGCCAGACCGGTGCGCAAGCCGGGGCCGATTGTGGCTGCCGTCATCGTGGCCATTTTCGTGGCCATGCTGATCCACGGCATGGTGACCAATCCCAACTTTGATTGGCCTACGGTCTGGAAGTACCTCTTCAACGAGCATGTCCTGGATGGCATCAAGTGGACTCTTCTGCTGACTGTCTACGCCATGGTTCTGGCCACAATTCTGGCCATCATCCTGGCAGTGATGCGCAAGTCGTCCAATCCGGTCCTGCGCTGGGTCAGCTGGTTCTTCATCTGGTTCTTCCGTGGCACTCCTGTATATACCCAGCTGGTCTTCTGGGGTCTGCTTTCCGTGCTGATTCCCAAGCTGGCCATCGGCATTCCCTTCGGGCCCGAGTTCTGGAGCGTCGACACCAAGACCGTGCTCAACGCCACCGTGGCCACGGTTCTGGGCCTGGGACTGAACGAGGCTGCCTACCTTTCCGAAATCGTCCGTGCCGGCATCGAGGCCGTAGATCCTGGTCAGGAGGAGGCCGCCAAGGCTCTGGGCATGCCGCCCGCCATGATCATGAGGCGGATCGTCCTGCCTCAGGCCATGCGCATCATCGTGCCGCCTACCGGCAATGAAACCATCGGCATGCTCAAGACCACATCCCTGGCTCTTGCCGTGCCCTTCACCCTGGAGCTCCAGTTCGCCACCAACGCCATCGCCAACCGCATCTACAAGACCATCCCGCTGCTGATTGTGGCCTGCATCTGGTACCTGGTCATCACCTCTGTTCTGATGGTTATCCAGGCCCAGCTGGAGAAGCACTACGGCAAGGGCTTCGACTCGCGGCCGCTAGCCGGGTCGGGGGCCAAGGACGGCAAGGATGGCGAGGATCCTCAGACTCGTCAGGAGACCGACAAGGTCAACAAGGTCATGATGGCCGGGCTGAACGCCTGAGCGCAGGAGGAGAATCATGGACGAGGATATGCAGACCAAGAAAGACGGTCAAGGCGGCAAGGATCCGGCCATCGTCATCAGGAATGTGCACAAGGTATTCGGCGATCAGCATGTGCTGCAGGGAATCAACTTAGAGGTCATGCCCGGCACGGTAACGGCCGTCCTGGGGCCTTCCGGTTCGGGCAAGTCAACGCTGTTGCGGCTGATCAACCAGCTGGAGACCCGCACAGCCGGCGAGATCTATGTGGATGGCGAGCTGACTGGATACCGGAAGATCGATACGGGTAAGGGCCCTGTGCTGCAGACCTTGGATGACAAGGCCATTGCCAAGCAGCGTTCCAAGATCGGCATGGTCTTTCAGCGTTTCAACCTCTTCCCCCACATGACCGCCTTGGAGAACGTCATGGAGGCGCCGGTTCATGTGGGCCGGGTTCCCAAGACCGATGCCCGCCAGGAGGCTCAGGCCCAGCTGAAACGTGTAGGGCTCGAGGACAGGATGGACTACTACCCTGCCCAGCTCTCCGGTGGTCAGCAGCAGCGTGTGGCCATTGCGCGAGCCCTGGCTATGCACCCCGACATCATGCTCTTCGATGAGCCCACCTCAGCCCTGGATCCGGAGCTGGTGGGGGAGGTTCTGGGGGTTATGCGGCAGGTTGCCCAACAGGGCATGACCATGGTGGTGGTCACCCACGAGATGGGCTTCGCCCGCGAGGTGGCCGAGCAGATCGTCTTCATGGACCAAGGCGTTGTGGTGGAACAGGGAGGCCCTGACATCATTGACCATCCTCGCACCGAGAGGTTCGCCGAATTCCTGCACACTGTGCTCTAGCCTCAGGCTCTGTTCAGGTTGTAGAAATTCCGGCAAGAAGCCCCGTGGGCGGGCAGCGGCGAAACTCCCAAGGTTAGACTGGGGCCCATGTGTGGAATCGTCGGTTATGCGGGATCAGTACGGACGGCCTGCGGCAGGCCCTTGGAGGTCTGCCTCAAGGGTTTGGAGCGTTTGGAGTACCGAGGGTATGACTCGGCCGGAGTGGCCCTGGCTGCCCCTGTGATGACGCGGGTGGCCGTACGCAAGAAGGCAGGACGCCTGGGCAATCTGGTCACCGATCTGAAGGCCAAGCCCATGCCCGAGGCCACCGTAGGCATCGGCCACACCCGTTGGGCCACCAACGGAGAACCCACTGATGTCAACGCTCATCCCCACATCAGCCGTGACGGCAAGGTCGCGCTTATCCACAACGGGATCATCGAGAACGCCTCCAGGCTGCGGCTGGACCTGGAGACCGAGGGATACACTTTTGTGTCCTCTACGGATACCGAAGTGGCTGCCAAGCTCCTGGGCAAGATCGCCCAGGAGATCGTCGACGCCACCGGCCAGCCCGATATCTTCGAGGCCATCAGGCGGCTGGCCCGCATGCTCAAGGGAGCTTTCACCATCCTGGCAGTGGACTCGAGGCAACCTGATCTGGTAGTGGGTATCCGACACGATTCGCCGCTGGTGGTCGGTCTGGGAGACGGAGAGAACTACCTGGGTTCCGATGTGGCCGCCTTCGTAGCCTATACCCGCCAGGCCATGGAGCTGGGGCAGGACCAGGCCGTCTGCATCAGCGCGGACCAGGTCAAGGTCACCGACTTCCAAGGGCATCCGGTGGAGCACCCGCGCCGTTACACCATCGACTGGGATGCCTCAGCCGCCGAAAAAGGCGGATGGGATTCCTTCATGGACAAGGAGATCCACGAGGACCCTGCGGCGGTCTCCAACACCCTGCTGGGCCGGTACGACGAGTCGGGCGACCTGGATTTGGACGAGGTTCATATCGACGAGGAGGTTTTCCGCCAGATTGACAAGATCATTGTCGTGGCCTGCGGGACGGCCTCCTACGCGGGGCTGGTGGCCAAGTACGCCATCGAGCATTGGGTTCGTATTCCGGTGGAGGTCGAGCTGGCCCATGAGTTCCGCTACCGTGATCCCATCCTGACCCCACGCACCCTGGTCGTGGCCATTTCCCAATCAGGGGAGACCATGGACACGTTGATGGCGCTTCGGCATGCACGGGAGCAGGGTTCAAGGGTACTGGCCATCTGTAACACCCAGGGGTCCACCATCCCCAGGGAGTCTGATGCCGTGCTCTACACCCACGCCGGCCCCGAGGTGGCTGTGGCCTCCACCAAGGCCTTCCTGGCTCAGATCGTGGCGGCCTACCTGCTGGGGCTGTACCTGGCCCAGGTCAAGGGGACCATGTATCGAGACGAAATCCACCAGACCATCGACAGCCTCAAAGCCATGCCAGCCAAAATCCAGAAGGTGCTGGACGGGCAGGCCGAGGTCATCAGCCAGACGGCTCAGCGCATGTCCAAGGCCCGCTCCTTCCTCTTCCTGGGTCGGCATGTGGGCTATCCGGTGGCCCTGGAAGGGGCGCTCAAGCTCAAGGAGATCGCCTACATCTTTACCGAGGGGTTCGCCGCTGGTGAGCTCAAGCACGGGCCCATCGCCCTGGTGGAGCCGGGGGAGCCTGTGGTGGTCATCGTCCCCAGTGCACGGGGTCGCAATGTGCTGCACGACAAGGTCATCTCGGCCATTGAGGAGGTCAAGGCCCGTGGTGCCTTCACCATCGTCGTGGCCGAGGAGGGCGACCCGGATGCCGACCGCTATGCTGACGTGGTCTTTTGGCGGCCGCCCTGCCCGACCCTGCTCAGCCCCCTGGTTGATGTGGTTCCCCTGCAGCTGTTCGCCCTGGACATGGCACGGCTCAAGGGTCTGGACGTGGACAAGCCCCGCAATCTGGCCAAGTCGGTCACGGTGGAATAGGGTCCCATGGCTGTCGGGTCCGAGCAGCAGGGACACCGGATGGTTCTGGAGGAGCCGCAGATTCCCTTCGAGTCCAGAATCATATACGAGGATCAACGCATCATTGTGGTCGACAAGCCCCATTTTCTGGCCACTATGCCGAGAGGGATGTGGTATGCCAGTACCGTGCTGATCCGGATGCGTCGGCTCTACGGGGAGCCCGACATCATCCCTGCCCACCGGCTGGACAGGGCCACAGCAGGTGTGCTGGTTCTGGTACGAGATCCGTCTGCCAGGCGGTCCTATCAGATGCTCTTCCAGGAGCATCGCGTGCGCAAGATCTACCAGTGTCTGGCGCCGGTACGACCCATAGCTCGCCCGCGGACCGGCACCGTGCGACACCTGGATCCGCCCCGGGTCTTCCCGCTAGAGCGCCGCTCCAGGGTGATCAAACGCCGAGGGGTTCTCCAGGCCTGGGAAGAGCGCGGGCCGGTCAATGCCGTTACTCGAGTCGAGCTGACAGCGGGCCATGGATGTCTGGCCACCTACACCCTCTACCCAAAGACCGGCAAGACCCACCAGCTACGTGTGCACATGAACGCTCTGGGTCTGCCCATAGTGGGCGACGACCTGTACCCACGAATCCAGACCCGGGCCTATGACGACTTCTCCCGACCACTGCAATTGGTGGCCCGTGGCGTGGAATTCACCGACCCCTTCACCGGGGGTAAGCGTGCCTTTGTCTCCTCAGTCCCCTTGGATCCTCAAGGCGAGGACTAAACAGTCAGCCTGGTGGGACATAATGGTCAGGGGGTCCCGGAGCCGCGGGACGACGTGGACGCGGCAGGTATCCCCGTCCGAGGTTTGAGACGGACCAGGAGGTTCTACCCATGAGCAAACCGACACGGCGGCCTTATCGATGGCCCAAGCATCTCAAGGGTCAGCAGTCCCTCTGGTACGGCTGCGACTACAACCCCGACCAGTGGCCTGAGGATACATGGGATGAGGACATCAGGCTGATGACCAAGGCAGGGGTCAACGTGGTGGCCTTGGCGGTCTTCTCCTGGTCGCGCATAGAGCCCAGCCAGGGGGTTTTCGATTTCGATTGGTTGGATCGGATCATTGACAAGCTTGGTCGGGCCGGCATCGGGGTCAATCTGGCCTCGGCCACGGCTTCGCCGCCGCTTTGGCTGACTCAGGCCCATCCTGAGGTTCTGCTCAGGGACGAGCGTGGCGACACGGTTTGGCCCGGGGCCCGGCAGCATTGGCGGCCTACCTCGCCGGTCTTCCGTTCCTACGCCTTGAAACTCTGCCGGGCCATGGCCGAGCACTACCGGGACAACCCCTATCTGGTGGCCTGGCATGTGGGCAATGAGTATGGCTGCCACAATCGCTTCGACTATTCCGATGATGCTATGCGGGCCTTCCAGCGCTGGTGCCGCCGCCGTTACAAGGACATTGAGGCCGTCAATCGCGCCTGGGGCACGGATTTCTGGTCACAGAGGCTGAGCGATTTCTCGCAGATTCTGCCGCCGCGTTTCATTGGCCAGGGGAATTTCCAGAATCCGGGCCGCATGCTGGACTTTGAGCGGTTCAGCTCTGACGCCCTCAAGGATTTCTACATGGCCGAGCGTGACACCTTGGCTGAGATCACCCCGGATATACCTTTGACCACCAACTTCATGGTCAGTGCCGGCGGATTCGCCCTGGACTACGACGACTGGGGCAACCAGGTGGACTTTGTGGCCAATGACCACTATGTGACGCCGGGCAGGGATCATCTGGAAGAGTTGGCCTATTCCTCCAGCCTGGTGGATGCCATCGCCCGTAGGCGCCCCTGGTGGCTTATGGAGCAGGCCACTTCGGCGGTCAACTGGCGGCCGATCAACCCCCGCAAGGAGCCCGGACAGCTGGAGCTCGACTCCCTGGCCCACCTGGCACTCGGGGCTGATGCCATCTGCTACTTCCAGTGGAGGCAGTCTCGGGCTGGGGCGGAAAAGTTCCACTCGGCCATGCTGCCTCATGCAGGTGAAGACACGGCAGTCTTCCGCGACGTCTGCCAGCTGGGAGGGGACCTGCAGGGCCTCTCGCAGGCTGGTTTGGCTGGTACCATGCTGGCCAAGGCCCCGGTGGCCCTGGTATTCGACTATGCAAGCCAGTGGGCCAGCTCCCACGCAGCCTCACCCAGCGACCGGGTCGAGCATGGCCAGGAGCCGCCGGTCTGGTACCGGGCCTTCCTTGACAACACCATCCGACCTGATGTCCTGCCAGTCAGGGCCGACTGGGAGGAGTATCCGTTGGTGGTACTGCCAGCCCTCTACCTGATCGACGCTGATCTTTCCAAGAGGCTGCACAAGTATGTGCATGGTGGAGGGCGGCTAATCGTCACCTGGGGCAGCGGCATCGCCGACGAGCAGGACCGCGTCTGGACCGGCGGCTATCCAGGGCCGCTTCGGGACCTGCTGGGTCTGTCGGTCGAGGAGTTCGCACCCATGGCTCCCGGCACGCCTGGTGTGCTGGACCATCTGGATCTGACCGACGGGGTTACGGCGCACGACTGGGCCGATGTCATCGGTCACCTGGACAAGGACACCGAGGTCCTAGCTAACTACCGGGCGGATCCCTGGACAGGGATGGATGGCATGCCGGCCATGACCGTCCATGATTGGGGTCATGGCAAGGCCGCCTACCTGGGTTGCCGTCTGGATGCCCAGGGTCTGGCCAAGGTTCTTCCTGCCCTGTTGGAGGCCCTGGATGTCGCTGATATGCGGTCGGCCCATGCAGACTCTGATCTGTTGAGAGTTGAGCGAGTCAGCAAGGATGATCGGACGCGCTTCGTCTTTCTGTTCAACCGGACCAGGCATCCAGTGCAGGTTCAGCTGGAGGGCCAGATCTTGGTGGGTTCACTGGCCGGCATTGACGGGGATGGCAAGCAGGCCAGTCTGCAGGTCAATGGCGCGTTGGTGCAGCGTGTGGTCGGCCATCGGCATTGAGCTGGTGAATCCTGTACATGCCGGCGAAGATCAACTCGGGATCGTAGACCTCGATCAGATCGGTGTCTTCTGAGAAGGTACGGCCCATGCCACCCGTGGCCACCACGTGGAAGTCCCGGCCTATCTCGCTGCGGTATTGGCGGATGATCCGCTCCAGGCCGCCGAGGAAGTTGTAATAGAGCCCGGCCTGCATGGCCGTCCTGGTACCAGTTGCCATGATGGTCTGAGGGCGGGTGATCTCCACCTGGGGAAGTTGGGCGGTCTGGCCGGCAAGGGCCTGGGCTCCCGAGCGGATGCCCGGAACGATCAGGCCTGAGCGAATGGCGCCCCTGTCATCCACATAGTTGAAGGTGGTGGCCGTGCCGAAGTCGATAACCAGTACAGGCCCTCCGTAGCGGTGGAAGGCGCCCACGCAGTCAGCCAGGCAGTCGGCGCCCAGGGAGCGCGGGTCGTCCAGACGGATGTTCATGCCCGTCTTCACGCCAGGGCTCACCACCATGGGGTCGATGGAAAAGAAGCGGATCAGGCAGGACCTGACGGCGTGCATGACCGCAGGGGCCACTGAAGAGATGATGGCGTCCTGCACATCCGCAGTCTTGTAGCCTGCCAGGGCCATGAGCTGCCCTAGCAGAAGCCCGAACTCATCGGCCGTGTGATCGATCCTTGTGGTCAGCCTGTAGGAGGCGGCGACCTGGTCGCCCTCCATGAATCCGACCTCGATGTTGGTGTTGCCGATGTCGATGGCCAGCAGCATGTCTCTTCCTCCCTGCCGTCGTCCGGGCGCGTGGCGCTTTCCGAATCCATCCTAAGCGCATAAGCCTGTGTAATGGCTTCGGGGAGTATGCTGGTGGGCGGTGATCGACCAGAATGGCGGTCAACCACAGCATAAGGATTCGTCAATGAACGCAGATCGACACGGCACGCATGCCCATGACAGCGTGACCGCAGCAGATACAGACGTGGCCCAGGAACCAGGCCCAAGCACTGACCCTGAACTCAACGCCAGGATCAGACCCATGAAGTCGGGCGGCAACACCCTGCCCTGGAAGCTGCTCAGTCTCCTGCTGGCACTGGCCTTGGCTATCTCCCTGTGGACAGGGCATCGTGGAGTCGCTGGTCAGGCCGAGGGCGGGAGCGTGGCGGATACGGTCACTGTGGGCCTCAAGCTGGCTCCCACCAATCTGGACATCCGCAACCAGTCGGGTACGGCGCTGGATCAGCTCCTGATCGGCAATGTCTATCAGGGTCTGGTGTCACGAGATTCTAGGAATCGGGTGCGCCCAGGGCTGGCAAAAAGCTGGAATATCTCCGAGGATGGCCTGGTCTACACCTTCCATCTGCATGAGGGCATCCGCTTCTCCAACGGCCATGCTCTTCGGGCCCAGGACGTGGTCGACTCCATTCGCGGACTTATGGCAGGTCACTATCAGGGCAGCGAGATGTTGGAGGGTTTCCAGGGTGTGGAGGCGACAGATCCGCTGACGGTGCGCCTGACGTTGTCCAGACCTTATCAGGATCTGCTCTGGCAACTGAGCGGGCGGGCCGGTCTGGTCTTTGACCGGCGGGCTCATTACGACATGAAGACCCAGGCCGTGGGATCCGGCCCATACATGCTGGCAAGCTTCCGTCCAAACGACTCGGTCACACTCAAGGCCGATCCACACTACTGGGGCAGCGACAAGCCTAAGACGCCAACCATCGTCATCCGTTACCTCAATGATGACAACGCCGCCGTCAACGCCCTGCGTAGCGGGGATGTGCAGGTGCTGGCTCCGGTCACCGAGAACCTGGCCAGTCCCTTCCGCAAGAGCCCCGACTTCCAGGTCAAAGCGGGCGACGATACCGACAAGTACGTCCTGGCCATGAACGGCAAGGGTGGTGCCACATCCGATCCACGGGTGCGTCAGGCCATCCGCCATGCCATCGACCATCGGCAGCTGATCGCCTCCCGGGGCAGATCGGATAGGGCTCTGGGTGGACCCATACCCTCCTTGGATCCCGGCTATCAGGATCTGACCAGGCTCTATCCCCACGATCCGGAGCAGGCGCGGCGGCTTCTGGCCCAGGCCGGGTATGGTCCCGAACACCGGCTCAAGCTACGACTGACCTATGCCAACACCTATGGCAGCGAACTGGGCGATCAGCTGCGCTCGCAGCTGCGTCAGTTGGGCATCGACCTGGATGTGCGGGTGGTGGAATTTTCAGTCTGGCTCCAGGACGTGCATGCCAACAAGGACTATGACCTGTCTTTGGTGGATCATGGCGAGAGCCACGACTTCCACCAGTGGGCCAACCCCGGCTACTACTACAACTATGACAATCGTCAGGTCCAGGAGCTTTACCGTCAGGCCATGGCCACGACCTCTGCCGATGACTCCGACAGGCTCCTAGCCCAGGCTGCCTGGATCGTCAGCAAGGACGCAGCGGCGGACTGGCTCTTCAACTACCGGGTGACCACGGCCTGGCGGAAGGGGTTGGAGGGCTTCCCGGTCAATCTGAACCAGTCTCTCATGCCCTTATCTGACGTGATTTATAGGCGGGGGTGACCATGGCCAGATTCCTGATGCGGCGCTTGGTGCTCTTCATCTTGGCGCTGATAGGCATTTCGCTGCTCATCTTCTTGGCTCTGCGCATTCTGCCCGGTGACGTGGCCGCCATTATGGCCGGGCTGGATGCCCCACCCGAACGCGTCGATCGGTTGCGTCGGCAGATGGGCCTGGATCGCTCCTACCCAAGGCAGTATCTGGATTGGATCGGCGACTTTCTGCAGGGGGACCTGGGCAGGTCCATTCTTACCAACCGTTCCATCGCTTCTCAGGTAGGTGTCCGAGCCCAGATCACCTTTCCGCTGATCCTTTTGGGGCTGGCCGTGGCTCTGCTGCTGGGCATTCCCCTGGGCTGTGCGGCCGCTCTGGCTCGCTCGCCACGGATGCAGTCATTCAGCCACATGGTAGCCATTGTGGGCGGATCAGTACCGGCCCTCTGGTCAGGACTGCTGCTGATCATGCTCTTCGCCAAGGGCAGTGGCCTGATCGGTCTGTTGCCCTCTCAGGGCTTTCCTGCACTCGGCTGGGCTCAGCCGGGTCAGGCCTTGGCGGCATTGATTCTGCCCGCGCTGTCTACCGGCATCATCGTGGGTGCCGGCATCATGCGGTACACCCGCTCCTTGTTGGGCGACATGCTCTCTTCGGGGTATGTGGACATGGGCATGGCCTGCGGGATGACCCGGACCCAGGCTGCTCTGCGCATCGGTCTGCGGCTGGCTTCCCCCCAGCTGGTTTCGGTGATTGGACTGACCATGGCCGAGATGATCACCGGGGTCATGGTCAGCGAGAACCTGTTCGCCCTGCCGGGACTGGGCTCCATGCTGATCACCGATGTGGGCAACCGGGATCTCCCAGCTGTTCAGTCCGAGCTGCTTCTGCTGGCGGCCTTCTTCCTCTTCCTGGGACTCCTGGTGGACGTTATCCATAGGCTGATCGATCCGCGTTTTCGAGGTGCGGCCAGACAGGAGGTGGTTGCCTTATGAATTGGGGACACGAAGACAGGCCCCACCTGGGATTGAGGGCCACATTCCCAGGCCAACTGGGATTCTTCGGACGGATGCGGGTGGTGTTGTCCAGCATGTGGCGCAAGGCCTCGGGGCGATACTCGCTTATTGTACTGGCCATATGGATCCTGGTCTCCCTGGTCTCCAGGTTCTGGACCCCGGTTCCGATTTGGGTCACTGACGGGTACCGGATTTGGCAGGCCCCTAGCCGTGCCCATCTGCTGGGAACAGATGGCACCGGGGCAGACATTCTTTCCTGGCTGATGGCGGGATCGGCCACCAACCTGGTCATCAGCCTTCTGGCGGTTCTCCTATCAGGCGTACTTGGACTTCTTCTGGTCATGGCCATGGTCTCGCGCCGTTCAGGAGTGTCACAGACGGTCGTGGTCCTGGTAGATGCCCTGATTTCCCTGCCTACAGTTCTGCTGGCCCTGATCCTGGCTGTCCCCCTGGGCCCCAGCATCGCCGTGGTCGTCGTGGCCTGTGGGTTCGGTTACGGACTCAACCTGGCCCGGATCGTACGGCCCCAAGCGCTTCTGGCAGCAGAGTCGGACTACGTGCGATCCGCCCGACACAGCGGGGTCGGATCCTTCAGAATCTTCTGTACCCATCTGGTGCCCAACGTCATTCCGGTCCTGTGCGTCCAGCTTTCCATGTCGGCGGGGACCTCCGTGCTGGCTGAGGCAGGGTTGACCTACCTGGGGGTGGGCGTTCCCTCTGGCCTGCCCTCCTGGGGGCACTCGCTGACCACCTCGGTCAAGTTCATCAATGTCTTTCCACTTACTGTGCTCTGGCCTGGCCTGGTGGTCACCATGGTGGTGGTTGCTCTGAACCTGTTCGGTGACGCCCTGCGTGATGCCATCGATCCGGTTACCAACCCCAGGCTCAGGGCTGCCGTAGCTGCCGCCGGACGGTCCACTCTTCAATCTGTGCGTCAGGAAACGTCTGCGTGCTTAGAAGCTTCGGGCCATGCAAGCGAGGGAGACAATCATGTCGCTGAATATTGACGGCCTGAGCCTGTCCATCAATGGCCGCACCATTCTCGACCAGGTGGATCTCCAGGTGAAGGACGGCCAGCGGGTAGGTCTGATCGGCTCCTCAGGCTCCGGAAAGTCGATGATCGCCCGCAGCGTTTTGGGCACCACGCCACTGACGGCCTCCCTGTCGGGATCCATTCTGGTGGACGGGCTCCAGATTCTCGGTTCGGATGACCGGTCCCTGGCGGACCTGCGCGGTTCCCGGATGGGCATGATCTTTCAGAATCCTTCCACGGCCCTGAACCCGGTCAAGAAGATCTACAGTCAGGTTGAGCTTCCCCTCCGTCGCCACTATCGTCTGAGCGCCCAGGAACGGCGCAGACGGGTTATGGAGATATTGGCCCAGGTCGGGTTAGATGCGGATCTGGCTGGATCCTACCCGCATGAGCTGTCCGGGGGGCAGCAGCAGCGGGCGGCCATAGCCACGGCCCTGGTCACCAAGCCCAGACTGATTCTGGCAGACGAGCCGACCACGGCCCTGGATGCCATAACCCAGCGGCAGATTGTGGACCTGCTGGTCTCCCTGGTCGACCAGAACGGGGCCTCCCTGCTGTTCATCACCCATGATTTCTCAGTCCTGGCCCAGGTTGCCGATTACTGCTACATCCTTGACGCTGGGCGAGTGGTGGAAAGCGGACAGACGCAGAGCATTCTGCGTAGCCCATCCAGTCCGCAGGGCAGGACCCTGGTGCGGGCGGCCAGGGAGTTGACGCTGAGCACAGATGGAGGCAAGCATGAGGCTGACTGATGGTGCACATGCCGATCCGATCCTGATCGGGGAGGGCCTGACCAAGATCTATGCCTCCACCGGCAGTGGAACGGCTCGAGAAGCTGCAGTTGACGGCATCGATGTTTCCCTCCTGTCGGGGGAGTGCCTGGCGATCATAGGGGAGTCCGGCTCGGGGAAAACCACGCTTTCCCGTCTGCTTCTGGGCCAGCTGAGGCCTGATGCCGGGCAGGTGGCATATTTGGGCAGATCAGTTCTCCATGGTTCCACGGCAGCCAAGTCGCTTGCCCATGACTCCGCTCTGGTCTTCCAGAACCCCTTTGCTTCCCTGGATCCCCGGTGGACCATCGGCCGGTCGGTAGCCGAACCTCTGCTGGCTGTCAGGCGCAGGGAGAGGGGACGAGACCTGGCCGATCGGGTGGCCCAGGTGCTGTCAGAGGTCCAGCTTGATCCGGACAGGATCATGACGGCTTATCCCTCCGATCTGTCAGGTGGTCAGGCCCAGCGGGCGGCCATAGCCCGCGCACTGATCGTCAAGCCCATGATACTCTTGGCCGATGAGCCCATGAGCGCCATCGACGTTTCAGCACGCGTAGGGATTCTCCATACCCTTCAATCAATCATGGCCCAGTCCAAACAGCAGGGCGATTCGTCAAATGGTATGTCCATGATTATCATCTCCCATGATCTGGGTGTGGTCCAGCACATAGCAGACAGGGTCATGGTGCTCAGGCAGGGGAAGGTTGTGGAGGAGGGGCCGGTGAAGGCCATCCTCAATCATCCTGAGCAGTCCTATACCCGCCAGCTTCTGGCTGCTGCAACCCTGTAGGTGTTCGTTTTCCCGACGATTGACCACATGGTCGTTCGCCCACTGCTTGACTCCTGCCGTGGCAATAGACTGGGGAATCATGGTGGACATCCAGGATGCAGGGCAGGCGCTGAAGCGGTATTTCGGATATGAGTCCTTTCGCCCAGGTCAAGAGGATTTGGTCAAGGCTATCCTGAATGGGCGGGACTGCCTGGGTGTTATGCCGACCGGGGCCGGCAAATCCATTTGCTATCAGATTCCTGCCACTCTTCTGGACGGTCTGACCATCGTCATCTCTCCCTTGGTTTCCCTGATGAAGGACCAGGTGGACGGGCTGGAGGACGCAGGTATCCAGGCCTCATTCGTCAATTCCACCCAGGACATGGATGAGCAGTCCCTGGCCCTGGCTCAGGCTGTACAAGGGCGCAGCAAGATCCTCTACGTGGCTCCCGAGCGGCTGGATGCCCCCAGATTCAGGGAATTCGCCCAGCATACAAAAATTTCCCTGCTGGCTGTGGACGAAGCCCACTGCGTATCCCAGTGGGGTCAGGACTTCCGCCCTGCCTACCTAGGCATCGGCGATTTCATCAGGTCCCTGCCCGACCGACCTACGGTGGCAGCCTTCACTGCTACGGCGACCGAGAAGGTTCGGCGCGACATCGTATACATGCTGGGCCTTGACGATCCCTACGTGGCGGTGACGGGTTTCGACAGGCCCAACCTCTTCTTCGACGTGATCAAGTTGGAGAGCAAATACAAGAATCGCTGGGTGGTCCAGTACGCACTGAAGCATGGCGATGATTCTGGCATCGTCTACTGCGCCACCCGCAAGGAGACCGAGGCTCTGGCTGATGACCTGACCAAGGCCGGTGTCAGTGCTGTCAGCTACCACGCTGGCATGGATGCTCAGAACAGGGAGCAGGCGCAACGGGACTTCGTCAACGACAAGGTGCAGGTGGTTGTGGCCACCAATGCCTTCGGCATGGGCATCGACAAGTCCAACGTACGCTATGTCATTCATCACAATATGCCTGAGAGCATCGAGGCCTATTACCAGGAGGCCGGCAGAGCGGGACGTGACGGCGAGCCAGCCCGTTGCTCCCTGCTGTGGAACGAGAGCGACATCGTCACCCGCAGACGCCTGCTGGACATGGACAACGGCAACGACAGACTGACCGGTGAGCAGGCCGAAGCAGTCAGGGCCGAACACCGGCGTCTGCTCAACGTCATGATCGGTTATTGTCGAACCACCGGCTGCCTTCACCAGTACATGCTGCGGTATTTTGGCGAGGAGGTGGACCAGGCTGCCGCAGGTCTTTCGCCTGCCGAAGCCGACAAGGGCAAATCTGTCCCGGTCGGGCATCCTGACACCGGTAGCGGCGGCTGCCAGAACTGTTCCAACTGCCTGAGCACCTTCACGACTATCGACGTCAGCGATGTGGCCCGTGCCATCAGCAGGTGCGTTCATGATGTGAACCAGGGATTCGGCTCCGGCAAGATCGCGCAAATTCTTCGGGGATCGCGCTCGCAGGATCTTCTTCGGCGAGGGTTGGATCGGTGCCCTAGCTATGGTGCTCTGGACCAGGTTCCAGAGGCGCGAATCCGTGACGTGCTCAACCAGATGGCCTCGGACGGGTATCTGTATATCACTGAAGGGCGGCTGCCCATGGTTCATTTCGGACCCAAGGCCGCGCAGACGGTCAGTCCGGACTTCCATTACGAGATCAAGCGGACGGAACGCCCGCGTGCCTCGGGCAAGGTCTACGACGGCAGGTCTTCTTCGACTGTCGACGATGACGGTCTCGATCAGGCCGCTGCTAGCGATGCCAGCCCAGAGGATGAGGAACTTTTCCAGAAGTTGCGCGATCTGCGGACCAGCATAGCTCGCAAGATTGGCAAGCCTCCCTACATTGTCTTCTCCGACAAGGCACTGCGCGATATGTGCCGTCTTCGTCCGGCTGATGATTCAACCTTCTTGGCCGTCAATGGTGTGGGGCAGCACAAGCTGGAGCAGTATGGACCCCAGTTCATGGGTGTCATCTCCGAGTTTTCGGCCAGAGGAGGGGTGGATGTGGTCAGGGGCACTGCCGAATCTGATAGGTAGGTCGGCCTACCATGAGACATACACGACTTCATCAAGGTTGCCTTTCATACCGGGCGCCCGACAGGAAAGGAAATAACAATGGCTGACAAACCTATTGTAGAGAGCTTCCAGCTGGATCACACCAAGGTCAAGGCGCCCTACGTTCGACTGATCGACGAGGAGAAAGGGCCCCAAGGAGACATCATCTCCAACTATGATCTCCGTCTGGTCCAGCCCAACCAGAACGCCATTCCAACTGCCGGGCTGCATACCATCGAGCACACCATCGCCGTGCTCCTGCGCGAGCGCATCCCCGGTTACATCGACTGCTCGCCCTTCGGCTGCCGGACGGGCTTCCACCTGCTTGCCTGGGGCCGTCATTCGACCGAGGATGTGGCCAAGGCCCTGAAGGAGTCACTGGAGTTCATCGCCGAAAAGGCCACCTGGGACGATGTGCCCGGCACCGAGATCACCTCCTGCGGCAACTACCGTGACCATTCGCTCTTCTCGGCCAAGCAGTGGAGCCGCGACATCGTGGCCGCCGGCATCAGCTCCGATCCCTTTGAACGCAAGCTGGTCTGATCGCTGACAGGCAAACAACTGGGCCTGAGGAAGGGTATGTTCCTTTCCTCAGGCCCAGTTCGATGCAACAGACGAAAGCTCAACTACGCAATATGGTTTCGATCTGTTTCATCTGATCGTCATCAATCTGCATGGCTGGTTCGCGGATTCGTGTGCTGATGGGCAGACCCTGCAGTCGCACAGCTCCCTTGATGGCCGACACGAACAAATCCGCAGTGTCGTAAATCGCCATCAGGTGGTTGATGCGTTGGGCCTTGTCTAGCGCAGTCCGGTAATCGCCCTCTTGATAGGCCTGATGCATGGCTACGAAGGTTTCCGGCTCCACGTTGGTCAGGCCCGATAAAACACCGTTGCCTCCGCAGATGCGATTGACCATATAGTATTCGTCGAATCCGGAGAACACCGAGAACTCAGGGCTGACACGTCTGACTGCCGATACGACTCGACGTGTGTGGCTGATTGTGTCCACGGTGTCTTTGATGCCAACGATGTTTGGACATTCCTGGGCCAGTTTAGCGACCAACTCCGGGGAGCAGTCGTTGCCTGTACGAGCAGGGAAGTTGTAGAGGATCACCGGCACAGTCGAGGCGTGAGCGATGCTGGTGAAATACCTGTAAGCAGTCGGTTCCGAAGGGCCGAAATAATAGGGGCTGACAGCCACCACGGCATCGGCGCCGATTTGTCCGGCAAACTTGGTCAGATCCATAACCCGGTCCATGTCAGTGTCGCCTACTCCGACGAATACCTTCATGCGCCCCCGTATATGGTCGACGGCGAATTGCAGGGCTGAGCGCTTCTCTTGGAGATCATAGGCATAGAACTCGCCGATGCTTCCGAACAGAAGCACTCCATCAATGCCAGCCTGGATCAGATGGTCCAGATGTCGTCCCCACAGGTCGGTGTCGATGACTCCTTGATCGTCGCTGATGGTAATCGACGGGCAGAATATTCCCTCAAATGTGGCTGATGATGTGCTCATGTTCACCCTTCCACAGTAAGCATATCGGCATTGATCCCATAGGCCCTCATGGCGTTGTGCTTGAAGAAGTCCTCATCAGGGCCAAAGGTATCCAGCATCAGTTGCCAGTGTTCCTGGAGTGAGGAGTGCACGGTGACGACCGGCCAGTTGGAGGCGTAAAGGACCCTGTCCGGGGGAAATGTGTCCCTGACGAAGGCGACGATGTCGCGATCGACCGGCAAGTCCCCTGATACCTTGATATAACAGTGCGGCAGGGCCGCCATGGCCTCTATGGCCTTTCTGGAGGTCGACGACAAGTCGGGCATATTGCCCAGATGGTCCATGATGACAGTCAGGGAAGGAACTTGAGAAAATGTCTGAGCCATGTCCGGCAGTTCCGCCCCCCTGTTGCACAGCTCAAAGGGCAGGCCCTTATCAGCCATGGCGCAGAGCCCAGCGATGAAGGAGGGTTCCATGCAACGGCCGTGAGGGGCAGAGTCAGTGTGCAGTGGCTCTCTGATACCCGTAGCATTGATGGGCACCCTCATATAGGGCCCTACCTGGACTCGGAGCATTCGGGCAAGAATCTTGGGGTCATTGTTCTCATAGACCAAGCGGTCCTCTAATAGGGGGTCGTCCGAGTCTACTTCCACATAGACTCCGCCCAGAAATTCCACTCCCAGCTGCTCGTACTCGCTTTCCAGCTCATGAAGGGGAAAGCTCCGGTTCAGTGAGGGCATTCCGTCCAGCCACGGCAGATGCTGCCGTTCAAGATCCCACATATGGAAGTGAGCATCGATGACCTGTAGTTGTCGTGTCATTTTAGGCTCCTTGCTTAAGACCTATGCGGCACCCGCGGAAGGCATACCAGGCGATGTAGAGGAATCCGGGTACGGTCACCAGCATGGCGATTTCGATGCCCATGGCATCCTGGATGGCACCCAACAGCAGTGGAATCAGGGCCGCTCCGACGATGCTCATAACCAGCGCAGAAGAGCCGGTCTTGGCGTCGTTGCCCCTGATGCCCTTGAGCGTCAGCGAGAAGATCGTGGGGTAGCCGATCGATATGAACAGATAGGCAACCAGGAAGCATATGACCGAGAATCGTCCCAGACCCAGGAATACCAGAAGCATCAGCACGGCTGTGATGCACATGTAGACGCCCAGTATCTTACCGGCATCGAATTTGGTCATCAACGGAGTGGTCAGGAACCGGCCAAGGGTGAACAGCAGCGACAGCAATGCCAACAATGTGGCAGCCAGACCGGCGGTGATGCCAGCGCCCCAGTGTTTGAGGGCATAAGCGGAGAACATGGCCATGCCCGCCACCTGCAAGCCAATAAAGATGAACTCGGCTATCACGCCCAGTACGAAGTAAGGGCGTTTCAGCAGGCTTGAGGTGCCGGAGCCGTTACCAGTTTTCCCTTCCTGCTCGTCATCGCCAGGTGGTGTTGGCAGTTTGAAGACGATGAATACAGCCAACACCAACAGCAGAACGATGCCGATGACGATATAGATCATCCTGGTGTCAGACAGGAACTTGACCTTGGCTTGCTCAAAGCCTGGCTCTTTTGGGGTCAGGGTTTTGGATAGCACTCTGCCCAAAATCAGAGGCCCCACCACGTTGCCGACGCCGTTGAAGCTCTGTGCCAGATTGAGTCTGAAGGATTCGCCTTTTTCATCGCCCAGCTTGGTGACGTAGGGATTGCAGTTGGTCTCCAGAGATGAGGCTCCAAGCGCTACCACGAACATGGCGAACAGAAAGAGTCCGTAGCTGGCCATATTTGTGGCCGGCACCACGATGAATGCTCCGACTGCGAACAGTATCAGTCCGGAGATGACCCCGCCCTTGTAACCGAAGCGCTTGGAGATGATTCCGGCTGGGATGGCCATGACGAAGTAGGCTCCGTAGTAGGCCACCTGCAGCAGTGATGCCTGGGTGCTGTTCAGCTCCATGTAGTTGCTGAATGGGCTGTTGAGGGCGTTGACCAGGTTCATGGTCAATCCCCAAATGAAGAAGAGTCCGATGACCAGGGTTATGGCGACGGTTGCCTTGGACCCGCCCTTGTTTCGCGTATTTGTATTATCCATGTCAGAGCTCAATTCAGTGCCCGGTCCAGGTGGACGTATCCGCCATCGACGAACACCCATTGGCCGGTGGTGTGTGATGCGCGATCAGAGAGCAGGAAGGTGGCGGTATTTCCGATTTCTTCGGGTGTGGTCATGCGATGCTCCAGAGGAATCTTGTCTGTGATGACCGACAGGCGTGCCTGCTGGGCCTCTTCATCGCCAAAGGTCTTGATCCAGTCAGCATAGAGCGGGGTCCAGCATTCCGAGACCACGATGGCATTCACTCGTACGTCATCATGGACCAAGGCCGCAGCCCATTCTCTGGTCAGGCCCAGAATCCCGCCCTTGGCTGCTGCATAGGCGCTGGTCTTGCCCTGACCGGTCACAGCGGTTTTGGAGGTGATGTTGATGACTGATCCGTGGCTTTCCTTGAGGTAGGCACAAGAGGCGTGCATGAGTTCGTAGTAGTGGGTGAGATTGCCGTGTACGGAACGCTCGAACTCGCGCCAGTCAGTAGTTTCCAAAGCCTTGTTGTCGTTAACTCCAGCGTTGTTGACTATGCCATCGATATGACCGAATTCCTTGTGTACCTGCTCTACAATGGGTGCTATGCCGTCGGTGTCATTCAGATCCAAAATGAAGGTCCGGTAGGTATCGGTATAGGCCTCGATGTCCTTGCAGAACTGGTCCCTGGCTGACTCGTCACGATCTATGACTGCGGTTATGGCACCCTCCTGGGCCAGTTGTAGGGTGATGCCCCTGCCGATGCCCTTAAAGCCACCGGTGATGATGAATACCTTGTTCTTGAGATGCAGATCCATGAGAACTCCTTTGTCTATATGGATGATGATTTGTTTGAGGTTCAGTGATTGGACCGGATTTTGATTGAGGTGGGCCGCTCTCACTCCTGGTGCAGGTAGCGCTGTGCGGTTTCCACGGTCATTTCGGCTCCATTGCCGGGAGCGGTCGGTGCCTTATACATGCCTTGGCTGATATGCACGGGGTTCACGAAATATTCGTGCTGGTTGTCCACGTACTCGATCATTCGGCCCTGTGTGGTGCATGAGACGGCTGCGTAGTCGAACATGGCGAAGTGGCAGACCATCTCGCACAATCCGACCCCGCCGGCGTGGGGGCAGACTATCTTGTGGAACTTGCGAGCTAGCAGGTATTCCAGAACTATCTCCTGGGGGCCCGCCACTCTGGTGGCGTCGATCTGCATGATGCCGAAGGCGTTAGCCTGCAGGAACTGCTTGAACATGATGCGGTTCTGCATCTGTTCGCCGGTTGCCACGGGTATGGGATTAATGGCTCTGGCAATGGTTGCGTGGCCGATGATGTCGTCGGGGCTGGTAGGCTCTTCGACCCATGCCAGGTCGAAGTCATGGAAATGGTTGATCCAATCAATGGCTTGCGGGACATCCCAGACCTGATTGGCGTCGACGGCCAGGCGGACGTCGGGACCGATGGCATCCCTGGCCAGTCCCAGACGGCGTATGTCATCATCGAGGTTCTGGCCTACCTTGAGCTTGATTTGCTTAAAGCCCTTTTCCTGAGTCTCTCGTTTGGCGATCTCCACCATCTTTTCGTCGCTGTAGCCAAGCCAGCCGGGTGCTGTCGAATAACCGGGGTATCCGTGCTGGCGAATTTCTTCGATGCGCTCCTGCTTGCCGGATTGCCCATCCTTGAGGATATCTATGGCTTCCTCGGGGCGCAGGGCATCGGAGAGGTATCTAAAGTCCAATGTGCTGACAAGATCCTCTGGATCCATTTCAGCCAGCAGCAGCCACAAGGGTTTTCTCGCCCTTTTGGCTTTCATGTCCCAAAGAGCGCTCAGCAGTGCGCCGATGGCCATGTGCTCGACTCCCTTTTCGGGCCCCAACCAGCGCAGCTGTGAGTCATGGACCAATAGGTCCCAGGCCAGGCCCATGCTGTCCAGTAGACGTTCAACCTCCAGGCCGCGCAGAGTCTCTCCTATGGAATCTATAGCTCTGCAAACAACATCGTTGCCTCGTCCGATGGTGAAGACCAGGCCACAACCTTTGATGCCGTCGTCAGCCGAGGTGTGTATTTCCACATAGGCGGCCGAATAGTCGGGGTCCTTGTTCATGGCATCCGACCCTGACAGGGTCAGAGAAGTGGGAAAACGAAAGTCATACGTTTTCACCGCAGTGATAGTACTCATCGTGGCTCCTTTGCCAATCTTGTGAACGTATACCTCAGTATAGGCGTAGAAATAGAAATTTGAAAATTAGAAATGTAAAAATTCTAAATCCGACATGGATGCTTTTGGTGCTTCGTTGGTTACGATTGGTGGGTAATGGAAAGGACGCACATGGCCAGACAGGAACCAGGCAATCCCCACGTTGGCGCCATAGCCGAGCAGCTCGGCATCTCTGCTTCGACCGTCTCCAAGGTGATCAACGGTCGACCGGGCGTGGCGGCAAAAACCCGTCGAAGGGTCGAAAAAGCTTTGGCAGACGAGGGCTATGCGCATCCGCTTGTCAGCACGAAAATTGCTCAGACAATTGAGCTGGTTGTGGATTATATTGCCAACAATGGCACCATCGAGATGATACGTTATGCCTCGAAATGGGCCTTGGATGCCGGTCTGGCTTTGACGGTGACACAGACTGATCACCAGCGACGTGCTGAGGAATGTCTGAGGGGGATCATTGATCGTAACCCGCTGGGGGTGATCACCCAGATGTCCTCCATAGACCAAGAGGGCAAGAATGTGCTCAAAGCAAGGGGCATTCCCCTGGTGGCGGTCGATCCGGTGGATTTGGTCAGCGACGAGGATATGAGCATAACGCTAGACAATTGGACTGGAGGATACCAAGCGGCCAAATGCCTTCTTGACGCTGGGCACCGGAGCATTGGCGTTATCGCCGGACCGGCGACTGTGCAATCCGCGCAAGCCAGACTGGCTGGATACCGAGCAGCATTGGCAGCCATTGGTGCCAGCCTGCCGTCGAGCATGGTTCAGCAGGGGGACTATTTGCCTGACAGGGGATACCAAGCCGCCTGTGATCTGTTGGACCGCGATCAGCGTCCGACTGCGATTCTGGCCTGCAACGACTTGACAGCTGTCAATATCTATAGAGCGGCTCGCGAACGTGGGCTGGAGCCCGGGCAGGACCTGTCCGTGGTCGGATTCGACAACGTCTATCCGTCCTCTTATCTGATGCCTGCCCTTACCACGGTGGACCAGCCATTTGATCTGATGGCCAGGATGGCGGTGGGAATGATCCTCGATGCGCGCCAGGGTAAGGAGTTCCAGCGGCATGTGGTCATGCCAACCCGTCTGGTCAGTCGGCATAGCGTGGTCAACCTGACCCGTGCCCGTCGTCGTCTGCGCGCGGAAGGCCGGGTTCAGGAGGATGCAGAATAGCCCAAACTATTCCCCGATTCGCTCAATGCGTACTCACTTCGTGACTGCCTGCTGATGAATACACTCGTACTTCGGCAATCGCGGGGACGGGTTTCGTCCCTGCCGCACCGGTCGAGAAAGAGGTAGCCACAGTGAGCAGCTACACGATGGAAACTGCACGTTGGATCCGTCATGCCACCATGGACGACTTTGAGGCGATCATGCCTGTCTACGCCTACGCCAGAAAGCGGATGGCCGAGACCGGCAACCCCCGCCAGTGGGGGGACAAGTACCCTCTGCCCGAACGTATCCGCGAAGACATCGCCGGGGGCCATACCATGCTCTTGGTTGACGATGCAGCTGGTATGGATCAGATTCCTGAGGATCCCGCCTACCCTGAACCTGAATTGGACGAGCACAAGGGCAGCCACGAGCGCATCATCGGCGTTTTCGCCCTCTTCCATGACCCGGAACCTGATTATCGGGTCATCGATGGCAGCTGGCTGGACGACCGGCCCTATACCACCATCCATCGGGTGGCCGCCTCCGGCCTGGGACGTCACGCGGCCGGGGACCTGCTTGACTGGAGCATGCGCCGGTACGAGAACATCCGCGCCGATACGGGACTGAAGAACTACGCCATGCAGCACATCCTGGAGACCCATGGCTTCACACGCTGCGGCAACATCATCATGCCTGAGAACAAGGAGATCGAGAACGTGCGGGTGGCCTACCAGCGGCACGACCGTCCCCTTGACCTAGCAGAACGTGAAAGGGTCGGCAAGCGCTTGGTCGCCGTCTGAGGGCGGGGGCCGACCGTCGCAGCGCCGTCGCACAATGGAGCCATGACATTGAGTGCAGCACCGGCATGGCGGTTCTCCGGGCCCGAGGGCCAGCGACATTACGAACAGGCTCTTCGGGCCTATCCTGGACAGATCATCGTGGACTTGCGGACCTTGAAGGCCAATATGGCCACTCTGGTGAATCTGGTTCGTTCCACGAACCCCGATGCTGCAGTCATGGGTGTGGTCAAGGCCGATGCCTACGGACACGGGCTCATTCCTGTGGCCCTGGCGGCATTGTCCGGCGGGGCCACCTGGCTCGGCACGGCCCAGGCCAGCGAGGCCCTTCGTCTGCGCCGGGCGGGCATCGGATTCGACCGTTGTCGGGTTTTGTCCTGGATGTTCAATGGGGACCGCGCCCCCTTTGATCAGTTGATCCAGGCTGACATCGATCTGGGCATCGGTTCCCTAAAGACCATGGACATGGCGGCGCAGGCGGCAGATCAGGTCGGCAGGCCTGCATGCGTCCATATCAAGGTGGACACCGGCTTCGGGCGCAACGGCTTTACTCCCGAAACCTTCGGGGATGCCATGCGCGAGCTCTCCCGCCTGGCTGCAAAGGGGCTGTTGGAGCCCGTCGGGCTTTTCAGCCATCTAGCAGTGGCCGACATGCCTGGCGTGGAGGAGTTTGTGTCGTCCACTGACGATCAAATCGCCCTCTTTGAGGAATTCTCTGACAGGATGACGGCCGCTGGCATGAAACCTGAAATTCGGCATCTGGCCAACACTGCCGCCACGCTCACCCGTCCCGGGATACGTTATGACCTGACCCGTCCGGGCATCGGCCTGTACGGATACGAGCCTGATCCCTCCATGGGGGTTTCGGCCGATTACGGTCTGCGTCCGGCAATGACCCTTCAGGCCCAGCTGGGCACTGTCAAGGATATGCCAGCCGGTCACGGCATCTCCTACGGACGCACTTATCTAACGGAGAAGTCGACAAGCACGGCTATCATGCCCCTGGGATACGGCGACGGGATTCACCGGTCTGCCTCGGGCTTCGACCGCCAGGGCTATATGGGCCGAGAGCGCCTGGGTGGACCCGTCCGTCTGATGACTCGTCAAGGATCCAAGTTGGTTCGCGTCGCTGGCAGGGTCTGTATGGACCAGTGCGTTCTTGATCTCAAAGGTACGGCTTCCGACTTGGGAGTTAGCGAAGGCGATACCGTTGTGCTCTTCGGGCCAGGTCGGGGGGAGGATCAGGCCGAGCCAACCGCTGATGACTGGGCCCGGGCCGCTGACACCATTAGCTATGAGATTTTCACTTGTCTGAGTAATCGGATTCCACGGCTCTATCTGGGCGTATATGAGGTAGTTGACCCCGACGATCTGCACCTGATTGCCCCTGAATCCATTCTTTGAGACCACTATCACAGGTAGAACCTAGGCTTGGGGCCTTGTCAAGGGGCAATATAAGTGGTGAGATGAGGTTATGACTACATATACAGGAAATGAACCAAGCAACATCTCATACACAGCCGTAGCTGACATTACCGGTGGCCGCGAGGGCCATGGGGACAGCCACGACCCCGATCTCTCCCTGGATCTGGATACACCAAAGGCCATGGGGGGCAAGGGTCAGGGTACCAACCCCGAGCAGCTTTTCGCCATCGGCTGGGGCGCCTGCTTCCAGGGAGCCATGGGACTGGCCGGCAAGGAGTTGCGTGTGCCGGCCACCAAGCTGGCCCAGAGCAAGGTGCGCACTCATATCTCCCTTGGTGACCAGGGCGAGTCCTTCGGCATCAAGGCGCTGATTGAGGTCTGCCTGCCTGGGGTTGATCGTGATCTGGCCAGCCGTCTGGTGGAACGCACTCAGGAGCTCTGCCCCTATTCCAAGGCAACGGCGGGCAATGTGCCCACTGAAGTGGTGGTCGTGGATAACCTGGACTGAACGGAGCGGGCGCGCCTGATGGGCACTGATGAGGAGGGCGGATCCCGCCTGCTGGCCGAGGGCTACTCTGCCCAGGATCAGGAACGGTGGGCGCCAGAACCCCCAAAGACCAGCAGCAGGACCGCCTTTGAACGCGATAGGGCGCGCCTGGTCCATTCTTCAGCCTTGCGTCGGTTGGGGGCCAAGACGCAGATCCTGGTCGCCGGCACTGACGATTTTGCCCGTACACGGCTGACCCACACCTTGGAGGTGGCCCAGATCGGCCGGCAGATTGGGACCATGCTGGGCTGTGACCCTGACGTGGTGGACTGTGCCTGCTTGGCCCATGACCTGGGTCATCCGCCCTTCGGCCACAACGGCGAACGTGCCCTGTCTTCGCTGGCCTCGGATATTGGGGGATTCGAGGGCAATGCACAGACCCTTCGACTACTGACCAGGCTGGAGCCCAAGGTCTTCCATCCTGACGGACGTTCAGCAGGAGTCAACCTGACCAGAGCCGCGCTGGATGCTGCGGTCAAATATCCCTGGACCCTGGCCGAGGCCTCGGCTCATCCCAAGGGGGAGAGAACCGCCAAGTTCTGCGTCTACCCTGACGACCAAGAGGTCTTCCATTGGCTTAAGCAAGGGGCGCCGCCGGCCAGCACGCCTATGGAGTGCCAGGTCATGGATCTGGCTGACGACATCGCCTACAGCGTCCACGATGTGGAGGATGCCATCGTGGTCGGATCCTTCGTGCCTGAGCGGCTGGCTGAGCCCAGGATCATTGATGGTGTGGTCCGGGCCGCCCGATCCTGGTATGGCGATCGATGGGATGCCGACCAGCTGGTCCGAGCCTTGGAGGCCGTCTGCAGCATGCTGCCGACGGGCTTTGACGGTTCACGCCGGGCCTTGGCTACGTTGAAGAACACCACCAGCTATCTGATCGGTCGCTTTGCTGACTCCGTGGAGGCGGCCACGCGAAGCCGTCACGGCCAAGGCCCCTTGACCAGGTACTCGGCTGGGCTGGTCATTCCTCCCCGGACCTCTTATGAGATTGTGGCCTTGAAGGGGATTGCTGTCTACTTCGTCATGGCTCCCCGTGAGAAGGAACCCTTCCACGAGGAGCAATTGAAGATTGTGACCGACTTGGTTGAGGTGATGATGGCCGACTCGCCTGCATCCTCTGATGCCTTGGAGGATGTCTTCCTGGAGGATTGGCGTCAGGCAGGTTCGGATGGGGAGCGATTGCGGGTGGCCATCGACCAGGTGGCCTCTCTTACCGACGGCTCCGCGCTGGCCCTGCATTCCCTGGTCTGCCCCTAGGCCTGCGGCATTTACGCCGGGCGCAACACATCGGCCTGGGCCGGTAGGCTGGGTGTCATGTCCGGAATGATCAAGAAGGAAGACATCGAGAAGGTCAGAGCCAAGGCCGATCTGTATGAGATCGTCTCTGAAAGCGTGACTCTGAAGCCTTCCGGTTCCGGCACCTACATGGGCTTGTGCCCCTTCCACGACGAGAAGTCTCCTTCCTTTTCGGTGCGTCCCTCTATGGGGGTCTGGCACTGCTTCGGCTGCGGTCTGGGCGGCGATGTCTTTACCTACGTGGAGCAGGAGGAGAACGTCGAGTTCGGCGATGCCGTCGAGATTCTGGCAGACAAGTACCAGATTGAGCTGCATTACGAAAACTCCCGTCAGGACAAGCGTCGCGGGTCCAAACGTTCCCGGCTGCTGGAGGCCAACGAGGAGGCCCAGCGTTTCTTCGTTTCGCAGATCATGAGCAAGGATGCGCTGGCGGCGCGCAAGCTCTTGGCGGGCAGAACCTTCTCCCAAGCAGACAGCGCGTATTTCGGCTGCGGATACGCCCCACGCGGATGGGACAACCTGGTTCGCCATCTGTCCACCAAGGGTTTCACCCAGCAGGAGATGCTGGATGCAGGGCTGGCCAGAAAAGGGCAGCGGGGGGTCTATGACTACTTCCGGGGCAGGGTCACCTGGCCTATCAGGGATTCCACGGGCCGCACCCTGGGTTTCGGCGCTCGCAAACTCTACGAGGACGACGGCATCAACGCCAAGTACATCAACACGCCAGACACCCAGCTCTACCGCAAGAACCAGGTGCTCTACGGCATAGACCTGGCCAAGGACGCCATCGTCAAAAAGCGACAGGTAGTTATAGTAGAGGGCTATACCGACGTCATGGCCTGCCACCTTGCCGGTGTCGACACAGCTGTAGCCACCTGCGGCACTGCCTTCGGTGAAGACCATGCCAAGATCGTCCGCCGGCTCATCTCCGACGACGCCCTCGGCGCCATTCAGCTGGTGGGGCCTGTCCGGGGCTCTCGGGTGGTCTTCACCTTCGACGGTGATGCTGCCGGGCAGAAGGCCGCCCTGCATGCCTTCGGCCTTGACGGGAGCTTTCTGACGCAGACCTTCGTGGCGGTGGCCCGGGAGAATCTGGACCCCTGCGATCTGCGCATCCGCTACGGCGATGAGGCTGTGCGATCCCTGGTCGAGCACGCCCGACCGCTGTATGACTTCGTCATCGACACCGCCGTGGCCATGTTTGATACCCAGTACACCACCGGGCAGATGGGAGCAGTCAAGGCCGTGGCGCCTATTCTGGCCCAGATCAGGGACCGCTCCCTGGTGGGGGCCTATACCCGTAAAACCGCCAGAAAAATCGGCGTGGATCTGGATCTGCTGCGCCAGGAGGTCAACAGGGCCCGCCGCAAGCTGCATGTGAAGGACCAGGATGCCTATGCGGTCCGCACTCCTCACCGCGGCGCGGGTGAATCTGAGGGTCGTGCGGGCCAAGGCAGTGACGATGCCATGCGCCGCCGCGGGATACAGCGTGAGGATGCCCTCCGACAGGGCTACCACCACATCGATGATGCTGTCTTCATCTGCGAGCAGCAGTTCATGGGTGTGCTCATCCAGATCCCCAGAGCGGTCGGATCGGATGCCTTCGCCCAACTCAGCCCAGATAGTTTCGAGGTTCCGATTTTCCGCTCGCTCTATCAGGCTGTGCAGGCAGCCGGAGGGCTGCCCGACAGGAAGACGCCCCAGGGGCTGTGGATGCATAATTTGACCAAGGCTGGCGGGCCCATGCTGGAGTCGGCCATCAATGAGCTGGCCGTCATGCCCCTGCCGCTGAATTTGGATAAGCAGGAGGATAGACAGAGGAGCTCAGGATCGGACTCCAAGAGAGGCAATAAGAAAGAAGACCGGGACGAGGGCTCCAAAGAAGCGGATGTTCAGTTGAGGCAGCCTAGCCTGGAGGAGCGTCAGTATGCCTCCGAGCTGTTGGCAAGGCTGTTGGATGCCACCTATATGCGGCTGATTGCCTCGGTCAAGCATCAGATGAATCAGTTGCCCGACGGTCAGGAGAAGTTCGATCTTCTTGGCCAGCTCACTCAATATGAGACCCAGCGTAACAACTTGCGCAACCAGGTCTTCGGCAACACCGAGTGAACTGGTGGTCAGGTAAGTTGGTCCTCCCTGTCCTTGTCGAAGTTTTCCTTGTAGACAGGGACGGAGAGGACCTGGGGTTGGTGTGGTCTCCCCGTTAGGCGGGGAAGGATATCTGTGAGTTGATGCAGGTCATCACAGTAACAACGATCGCGGTAATGATGCCACCCAGATAGGGATTTCTGGTGTGACGGTAGATCGCCCGGGTCACCAGAGGCATGACAGCCAGCGGGACCAAGGGTGTCAGCATCCAGTCTGGTATCTGTGTGTTGTTGCCGAACAAGCCGTTGACTCCAGTGACGAAGAAATACCCGTATCCAACCACTGCTATAAGCAGAGCCGGCAGCATGTTGAAGAATGCCAGCAGACCTATGTTGGCTGTTGAGTTCCTCCCGAATGAGGTGGAGTAATTCAGGCTATTGATGAAGACCGATGTGGTTCCGTAGGCTACAAGGAAGAAGGGCAGTAGCTTGAGCATCTCAGGAATCTTGTCGGCGGTAAATGGTCTGGCGGCCCAGTACCAGAACCGGAAATCGGAGTTGAAGAGGAACTTGCATGTGAAGATCAGCAATATAGCCAGAAGACTGACTGTCAGTGCAAGCGTTATTGTCTGCCAAAGTCTTCCTCCACCGATGGGCAGATCAAGATCCGAGACTTTAGTCCCCCTCTTTCGCGCATACAAGCGGTACCACAGAATTGTCAACGCGATCATGAATATGGCATTCAGACAGCCCCACACACCGTAGAACAAGGGCATACCTTGCCGAAAGTAGTTGCCGATATGCTTGTCGACTTTCAGCCCGAACAACGTCAAGGCGCTGGCAACTGAGAAGGCGGTGGCCGACAGTAGGCAGACCCAAAGCCATACTGAACCTCCCTTATAGGTATCAGCTTGACGCATGCGTGCCGGTTCCTCTGAGCCGGCCTTTTTGAAGAGGCTGGTTCTGACCAGACAGAGTGTTCCATAGACCATGAAGAGCATGAGGCCGATCAGTCCAAGAAGCCCTCCGATCATTTTGACAGGATAGATATGATTGCTGTCGGCAAGGTCGGTTTTCATGTTGAAAGCCCTAACCATGAATTGAACAGCATCGGTGCATGGTTGGGATAGGAAGAGCACTGTTCCGTGCGTCCCGTTCTCCATATAAATGACGTGTGAGGCTTGATGGCCATTGATCTGCTTGCGGTACCACCGGCCGCTGATCCCTGCAGGTGTATGGTCAGTGGGCGTGATGCCGAAGTTGAGGAAGGACCGTGCGTTATTTGATTTGAGGTACTGCGGGTTGGGCTTAATTTTGCCAGTTGACGTATCTTTTTCCTTGAAAGAGTAGTCGTCGTATTTGCCGGCGAGTACTCCTACGGTGCGCTCGCGATAGTAGTTGAAGTACTTGCCGTTGGTGTTCTTCTTGGCTGCTTCGACGACGTTCGTCTTGCCGGGAACATACCCGAAGGCGGCCGTCTCGTTGTCCTTATAGACCGGGTCTCGGCTGACATAGAGCACGGTCTTGATCAGTGGATGCTGGCGCTTGTTGTCGATCAGGATGGATTCATGGATGGTGTTCCCGCCTCTTGAATGCCCTGAAACCCCTATCCGATCAGCATCGACAAAGGGGAGAGAGGTGAGGTATTCCACCGTGTCATACAATCCGCGTCCATTTACAAGCCATTCCTGGTCATTGAGGATTTCAGATTCGCCATGGCCGTAAAGGTCGAAAGATATCACGACGAAACCTCTGCGAGCCCACTCGATCTGGAAGTCATCGCTTTTTTCTTTGTTGGTGTTACCTCCGTGAGCAAAGACAATGGCAGGTGCCGGGTGCTTAGAAGAAGCTGTTTTCGGCTGGAGCATGTCCATGCTCAATCGGTGGCCTGACGGCGATTCAATTTGCAGCGTCTCCTTTGTAACGCGTCCTCCATCGGTTTGAGCCAGATTGGACATAAGTCCGCACGCCAGACAGAGAATGAGTGAAATAGCCAAGCCAATGACCGGATTGTTGATGATTGAGGATTTTTTCATTGATTCGTCCTTTTTGTGATGTTTTCATAGTCGCCCAAGATTGTTGCTTTCATTGATGATCCTCGTTGTTCATCGCGTATGTAGGTGCTGAAACCAGCAACGACTACGACTTATCTAGTTTTGGTGCAAGACAGAGCACGGTAATTGTTCCCCGTTTGGATAACTGGTGATGCCTTACTGATATAGTATTACTGGTAAGGCATGACAACCTGGTTTTTGTACCTATTTTGGCTCTGTGGCACATTCTCAAGTACCGGATGGATGGGCGGAATACGCCGTAGTATTAGGTATGAACATACAACGCAGAAGGACGGCTTTGCACTACAGTCAAGAGTTCGTCGCCTATAATGCCAACCTTTCCCGGTTCGCATATCAACAGTTGGAGCATGGCCAGTCGCGACCCGGGAGCCCAGCCAATCCCAGTTTGATCAACATTATGGCAGTTGCTCAAGTGCTCAATGTGAGTCTGGATGAGCTGCTGCCTGATCCATGGCCGGATCTTCATGCTAAGTAATGTGCAGCAGCATCATTCTCAAGACAGACCCTGCCGATAAAATGGGTGCATGAACATGGAGCATCAGAAGGATGAAAGTCATGTCGGGTCGACTGGCAAAGCCGGGTCTGCTGTGGGACGCCGGCCGCTTGCAGTCTTCTGGGACATGGATGGAACCCTGATCGATTCAGAGCCTTACTGGCATCAGGCGGAGGTCGATCTAGTGCGTGAGCATGGAGGAGACTGGAATGCCGACATGGGGTGGCAGGTTTCCGGCAAACCCTTGACCAAAGTGGCAAGGGTGATGCGGGAGCGTGGTCTTGACCTTCCTGAGGATCAGATCCCAGATCTGCTGATTGATGGAGTAATCGCCATGGAGGAGCGTCACATGCCATGGATTGAAGGGGTTCGTGCCATCCTGACAGACCTAGTTGAGGCCGGCATCCCCTCGATTCTGGTCACTACTTCGCCACGCCGCATGGCTCAGGCTGTGGTCGCTAAGGCACCCGAGGGAGCTTTTGCCGACTATGTCTGCGGGGATGATGGGCTGGCGCAGAAGCCCGATCCTGCTCCCTATCTGCATGCGGCCAGTCTTGTGGGCATCAACAGCCCTGATTTGATGGCCTTCTGCCTGGCTTTCGAAGATACCCTGACCGGCATCACCTCGGCTGTGGCCTCAGGAGCTACTACTGTGGCCTATACCGGCACCAACCCGGTCGACACCTCATCAGGCCCCCAGTTCGCTTCCTTGAATAGCTATGTTGGAGTAACCTTGGATGATTTGTCTGCTCTGATTGTCGAGCGACTCGGACGACCGGGGTCGTCGGCTACGCAGACTTGCTGAATCGATCCGCCTACTGCAGGGGCCGGTATTTTCGGCTGGAACCGCGCGAAGTGGCCACCGGATATCTGTCGGCCGTCCTTTGCAGTTTGTCCATGATGATTCGGTCCATGTCCAGATCCAGTCGATCCGCCAGCTGGATGCAATGGGTGAGCACGTCAGCCAGTTCGTCGGTTACGTGGCCTTCATCTCCGTCCCTGCGATCATCCCCCCATTATAGCATTCCAGGAGCTCGGCAGCTTCGATGCAGATGGATTTGGCTAGGTTTGCGGGCGTGTGAAATTGATCCCAGTCGCGCTCGTGCACAAAATCCATCACTGCTGTTTCTGTTTCCTTGCTGATCATGATTTCGAGCCTATCAGCCGGCTATCCTGCCATCATATTGGTGTGGGTTTGTGACATATATTGAGCCGCGTCAGTACCCATCTTAGGTGTATGGCGATAATGCGTTATTGCCTTGAATGGTCAGAGATGTTCTTCGATTAAGTGACCATAAATAGCTGCTGTTGTGGTAAAAATCTGTATCCTAGAATGTTAGCTAGGTTGACCTCAGACTGCCATAGCCCTCGTGCTGATGGCCATCAGTTGGTACTTTTGGCGATCATTTGAGCAGATGTGCTCAAGCAATTGGTAATGGCTTATATAAGGGCTATCTATTCTCATCTTGTATTGCTAATAACTACGGTTTGGCATGCAGTTGGGCCTTATCAAGCCGAGAATGGAACCCGTAAAGGTTCAAAATGATGCTAGATTGTGAAACAGATTCGTCTGGACAAGTGGAGTGAGGCATCTATGGCGGTGACCAATCGCGAAGAACAGATATTGGGGTTGATCAGACAGAATCCGATGATTAGTCAGAACGAACTGGCTCACATTTGCGGCATCACTCGTTCCGGTGTTGCTGCGCATATATCCAATCTTGTGAAGAAAGGCTATTTGTTGGGAAAGGGGTATATAGTTTCACCGCCTACCTATGTCGCAGTGATAGGCGGGATCAACTTGGATATTTATGGTATGTCAGTAAATCCTGTCGTAAGCCATTCTTCTAATGTTGGGAAAATCACGTTCAGCCCTGGTGGCATAGGTCGTAATATCTCGTATAATTTGGGATGTTTGGGCGTAAAGAATTATCTCTTATCAGTCTATGGAGACGATCACAACGGCGCGTTCTTCAAGAAAGATGCCATGGCTAATGGCCTTGACATAACATACTGCCAACAGCTGAGCAACACTCCAACTTCCACCTATTTGTCAGTCAGCGGTCCTGACGGAGACCCTATGGTGGGGTTGGATGACATGGCCAGCAGTGAGCTTATCAGCCCGACTTTTTTGCGTGAGCGTGCTCACATTATTGTTAATGCAAATGCTGTTGTTCTCGATTCCAGCTTAACAGCTGCTTCGATTGCCTGGATATGTGACCATTATTCTGGTCCGATCTATGCTCGAGTTGTTTCTGTCAATAAAGCTTCGCGTTTGATGCCTGTGTTGAACAGAATCGATACTTTGGTACTTAGTCGTGCTGAGTCGCAATTATTGACAAACACGGATGCTTCCGATGAACAAAGTGGTCAGTTTTGTGCTCGTTTCCTGCATGAAGCAGGAGTTCGCTGTGTATATCTGCTTATAGATGGCGTGGGTAATCTATACAGCGATGGAAGCCAATACGTATTCTGTCCTGACGATCAAAGGACCAAGAGCAGACACAATAACGGCGCAGCCTCAGCTGCCTTGTCTGCTCTTCTTTGGTCCCATAGCAAGAAAATGGGCTACCGGGACTGTGCGGAGACTGCATATGCTGCGGCTGCTATGGCCATGGACTGCGTCCAGTCAGTCAATCCGAGTCTGAGCCCGAAAGCCTTGGAGGCTCGTCGCCATTCGTTTTTTGCACGAGAGTAATCAGCTGTCATTAAGTTCCAGCCATAGATCTTTTTCACGCAGCAAACCCAGAGTCCTCTCGTAGAGCGGCATCAATGCCGATTTTCAATCCATTTGACAGCGAAGCGAGTCTTCCTTATCATACAAGTAACAATTGTTTATAGAATAAAACAATTGTTGGTTGTGTCTATGAACGCAACTATGCAAGGAGGCTGGTTTCAATGGTGGATTTCGCAAAGTGCTTATGCGACACCAATCGATATGTTGTCGTTATAGGTGGCATGAATATGGACATTTGTGGACGTCCGAATACTGCCATCGTAGATCGTGATTCAAATCCAGGGAAAGTAAGCTTGTCGGTTGGCGGGGTTGGACAAAATATGGCGCAATCCCTTGCCTGCCTTGATGTTCCCACATACTTGGTGACTGTTTATGGCAATGATGCCAACGGGCGAGTCATGGAGCGGACCTGTCGGGAAAAAGGCATCCATCTGGAATATTCGCAACGTCTAGATGATTACAGATCGTCGACTTACATGTTTATTACAGATGAAACGGGCGATATGCTCGTTGCGGTCAATGACATGGATATCTGCAAACAAATCACACCTTCATTCCTGAAGACCCGTCTTGATTTTGTCAACGGGGCTGCAATTTGTCTTTTGGATGCGAATCTAGCGCCTGAAACCATGGAGTGGATAGGTAGAAACGTAACGGCGCCGCTTTTCGGCGATACCGTCTCGACTGTTAAGGCGGATCATTTCCTGCCCATTCTTAATAAAATGAGTGTGCTTAAGCCCAATGCGATCGAAGCGGGAAAGCTAAGCGGCATAGATATACACGACAAAGCCTCTGCTGAAGAGGGAGCTGCCTGGCTTTTGGACAAAGGCGTCAAAACCGTATATATATCCTTGGGAGCAGAAGGCATTTTGTGTGCTTCCCGGACTTCCGGGACGGAGGAAATGGTTCACGTTCCGCCTTACCCGACGGCCATAGTTACGGCGAATGGGGCCGGAGACACAGGAATGGCTGCTATTGCATGGAGTTACTTCGATGACCCGAATCGTCCTATACGAGATGTAGGCCGCATAGCTCAGGCAGCCTCCAGCATTGCGCTGGAATGCACCAAGGCGGTTCCTGATATCAATGTGCAAAAGATACGTGACAAGATGTCCGCACCCTTAGTTGTTGCATGAACAAATGGTTTTACCACACGGCGAATTTGTCAGTAAAGGAGAACAATGGTAGTCAAGCAACTCTATTCCATCATTCATTATGATGAAAGCATTAAAACCATGGAGGCAGGTGCCGATCATATTGGACTGGTGCCCATGCAGAATGGTGGCGTACCTGCTCAAAGGGTCCCATTGGATCGAGTTCACAAGATTTTCGACGAATGCAGGAACCGCGGAGTGAAAGCGGTGGCCATCATGCTGACCAATGACCCTGACGAGATGATCGAACTAGCCAAACTCATACAGCCTGACATCCTTCATATCGCCGGTGATGGGTATGAGGCCGATAAAACCTTTGCCGAACGGTTGAAAAATGTCGCGCCCACCACAAAGCTTATGCAGGCTGTGCTGGTTAACGATGAATCAGCTGTTGAGCGTGCCAAGCGTCTAGCGGATTTCTGCGATTTCATACTCACGGATTCCGGTCTGGCCCCAGATACGGGCATAGGTGCCAGCGGGCAGACCCATGACTGGAATATCGATGCACGCATTGTCGAGGAATGCGGAAAACCGGTCATCATGGCTGGAGGGCTCGGTCCAGATAACGTAGCGGATGCAATAAGAAAATGCAGGCCATATGGCGTGGATTCGCTCACTAAAACAAGTATCAAGTTCCAGGACGGGTACATGCAGAAGGATATCGACAAAGTTCGTGAATTTTGCAAAAATGCAGACCGCGCGGCCGCAGAAGTAGGTTGCTGATTATGCAATATAAGTTGCTGCAGCGTGTAAAGGTCGTCTCCACTGATGATTTGGGCGAAACCCTAAAAGAGATACTTCAGACCGAATCATACAAGCGGCCCTTGGTAATAACCGATCATTTTGTATCAACAATGCCCCTAGTCGTCAAGGCTCTAGATTGGCTTCGCTCATGTGGAATCGCGGTTTCGGTCTACAACAATGTCGGTTCCGATCCTGCCGAGGGAACAGTAAACGATGCTTTTCTGGCTTTCAAGCAGCATAATGCAGATAGCTTGATTGCCATTGGCGGAGGAAGTTCCATGGATGTGGCTCGCGGAGTCAACATCGTCAGAACCAATGGTGGAGACATTCTGAATTACACTGATCCGACCAGGCCAATTTCACCCTGCCGTGGCCAGATCAGCGTTCCTACCACTGCCGGCACCGGAAGTGAAATGTCCAATGCTCTTGTCGTTACTGATGAATCGTCAAAGACAAAGGTGACCATTTTAGCGGATCCTGCCGTCAGCGAATATGCCGTGCTCAATCCTGAATTGACCCTGTCTTTGCCTCCTGCAATGACCATCGCCTGCGGCCTTGATGCCTTCGGTCATGCGGCGGAAGGATATCTGTCTCGTCAATCAAGCCCAGTAACCGATGCGATTTGCGAAAAAGTCATGTACCTGCTGTACCAATACCTGCCACGTGCTGTGCATGAGGGAAACGATATAGAGGCTAGAGAACGGGTCATGGTTGCCGCGAACCTGGCCGGTTGGATGCTGAACAATACAGGCACGATCGTCGGTCATTCCATCGCTCATGTGCTCGGTTCCCGATACCACATCATCCACGGTGAAGCTGTGGCTTATGCCCTCCCTGCAGTCATGGAGTTTGTAAGCCCAGTTCGTCCTAAGAAAATACGCGAGATTGGTCAGATTCTAGGAGCTTCTTATCCTGAATCCGCGCCCCCGGAGCAGACAACGGTTCTTGCAGTACGAGCCTTCAAGGTTTTCCGGGATAACATACTTGGAATGCGTCCATTCGATACCTACCAGATAGATCGTAAGGAACTGCTGAGCAATGCTTCAGCTGTTGCCAATGAGCGTTTCGCCGGCAATACGCCCCGTACGGTTGATGAGGCAGCAGCCGGTGATCTTCTCGAAGGTTTCGGAACTCGATGATTATCATCATGCAATAAGTAAAGAACGGAGAACGTTGATGAAACGGAAAGTTATTTTGGATTCTGACCCCGGCCATGACGATGCTGTGGCGATTCTCTTGGCTGTCGGCAGTCAGTCGATTGATCTTTTAGGCGTTACTACGGTAGGCGGCAATCAGAGCCTTGACAAGGTGACATACAATGCCAGGGCTGTTCTTGAAATGGCACATGCGACGGATGTGCCAGTGCATGCTGGGTGCGACAGACCATTGGTTCGCCCACAGGAAGTCGCTGCCTCCATTCATGGTGAGACAGGCCTGGATGGCGTCACGTTGCCAGAACCGACTCGTCCGCTGGATGCTGGTCACGCCGTCGACTGGATCATTGACACGGTAATGAAAAATGAACCAGATACTATAACTTTGGTCCCTACCGGTCCGCTGACCAACATCGCAATGGCCGCCCGCAAGGAACCGCGGATAGTCGAACGGGTCAAGGAAGTCGTCCTTATGGGCGGTGGCTATCATGTCGGTAACTGGAGTGCTGTTGCTGAGTTCAATATCAAAGTGGATCCGGAGGCTGCACATGTGGTTTTCAATGAGCCATGGCCGGTCACTATGGTCGGTTTGGATTTGACCCATCAGGCCCTCTGTACTCCAGAGGTTCAGAAGCGCATAGAAGGCGTTGGAACTGATTTGGCCCATTTCGTTAGTGGACTCATGGACTTCTTCAGGAAATCCTACAAAGACAACCAGTCGTTCGTCGACCCTCCCGTCCATGACCCCTGCACAATTGCGTATCTGATTGATCCAAACATCGTCAAGACTCATCGCTGCCCAGTTGATATCGAGCTGAGAGGAGAGCTGACGACCGGGATGACCGTGGCGGATCTGCGTGGTCCGGAACCCAGTCCTGAAGATTGCCATACTCAGGTTGCCGTGAAGCTGGACTTCGACGGTTTCTGGAACCTGATTATTGATGCCATCGAAAAGATAGGATGAGCGATGACTAAGGAATCCTCTAAAATCCTTGATCAGGGCGGCAAGTCAATTGTTGCCCTGATGACGGCCCTGATGGCTGCCGTCTTCGCTTTCCAGCTCAATGCTTCCATGCTTTCTCCCGCGCTGACGACTATGGAGCATGAGTTGCATACTACGAGTTCTCAAATCGGACTTTCTCAGACGGTATTCTTCACCTCTTGCGCTGTCTTCTCGCTCTTCCTTCCTAGATTGGGTGACCTGGTCGGCCGCAAGAAGGTGCTTTCGGGCATCCTGGTTCTAACCGCCATTGGCTGTGTGATTTCGGCCTTTGCGCCCAACGTGCTCGTGCTTATGATCGGACGAGTCGTTCAAGGGGTTGCAGGCCCTGTTGTCCCTATGACGTTGATTATGTTGCACGCGCAGGTTACAGAAGATTCTAGGTACGCCAGGCTCATGTCCATTCTCACCGCCGTAAATGGCGGCATCGGCGGGGTTGATGCCTTGCTGGGCGGATGGTTGGCCGGGACCTTCGGTTTTCGCTCAGTATTTTGGTTTATGGTTGCTGTTGCCGTATTGGCCATCATACTGGTCGCCGCTTTTGCCCAAGAAAGTCACGCAGCACAGACACCGCGCATGGACTGGGCTGGCGTGATATTTCTTTGTATTGCATTCGTTTGCGCGTATTTCGCCATCAATGAGGCCGAGAAACTGGCTGCGGCCAACTGGCTTATGGTATGCATAGAATTGGTGGTAGCCGCACTGTTCTTCGTGATCTTCTGGAATACGGAGAAGAGAAGCAAAGCTCCTATGGTGACAACAGCTTATCTGAAGCAACGGCGTACTTGGGGGCTTTTGCTGACCACGTTGACCACCATGGTAGGCGTCTTCGCAATCATGAATGGAGTGGTACCCGCGCTGGCTCAGGATTCCAAGGTCGGTGCCGGAATGAGTGCCAGTGTGGTTTCGTTTGCGACTTTGACTCCATATGCGCTCGTCGGTTTGGCTTTTGGACCTGTTGCCGGGATACTGGCATCAAAATATGGGTATCACAAGGTACTTCGTGCAGGTCAGCTGGTGAGCATAGTAGGTGTTGTTTTCGGCATTTATGTTTGTCTGTCGCCAAGCGTCTGGTCTTTGGTGGTGATGTCGCTGCTTCTGGGTGTTTCATACGCGGGAACGGTCAATATCATGCTGAATGGCCTCGGTGTGGTGCTATCGCCGGCTGACAATACCGGGTATCTTCCGGGGTTGAACTCAGGCGGATTTAATCTAGGAGCCGGGCTGAGTTACGCCGTACTATACGCCATAATGAACCTTGTAGCCGGTACGTCCGGCGCTCAGGCAGGTTATGTCTCCTCCATGATCGGCTCTGCTGTCCTTCTGGTCCTTGCGTTCCTTTGCTCTTTCCTCATTCCAAAGCAGGATGAGGTCCAATAGACATTGGACGCACTGGCAGCAGTTTTGTTGGCCTTGTTCAGCTTGAGATTAAGAAAGATAGTTCAGGACGGCAAGATTGCGTCCTTGCAATTCGTTCTTAAACATTTGGAAGCTATCGGCGATGAAAAGGTGTTTGGCATCATTGCGATTCCCGATCCGGAGCGAATGAGCGACAGGTAGTATTGCGCCGATAGGGGTCCTGCGAATGCATGGATTCGCAGGACCCCTTTCTGTGCCTTGTGGGTATCCGACAAGAGTCGGAAGTCGGGGCCAGACAGGCTAGCGGCCAGTAGGCCCCGATAAGCCGACCGTAGGCACAGCAGCGGAAAATAGCGCCATGAGGGGTCCTGTAAGCCTCTGTCAGGCGCGTAAACTAAGTGAGGAATTCGTTCGCCGGAGGTGACCATGCAACATCGGGTGATCGGGCTGCTGAAAAACGAGACCGTTCTGGTTGTCGCGGCAGTCATCGCTCTCATATCCTGCATCCTCATTCCTCCCGACAGGCAGTATCTGGGCTATATCCATGTCAATACCCTCACCCAGCTGGGTTCTCTGATGATGGTGGTCTGCGGCTTTCAGCGCATCGGGGTCTTCCACGCCATTGGCGCCGGCCTGCTGAGTCGTGTCCGCTCGGTGCGGGGCCTGGCTTTGGTCCTGGTTTCCCTGCCTTTCTTCTCCAGCATGTTCATCACGAACGATGTAGCCCTGGTTACCTTTGCGCCCTTCGCCATTGCTGTTCTCATCATGGCTGGTTTGGAAAGCCATGCTCTGCTGATCGTCACCCTGATGACGTTGGGCGCCAATGTGGGCAGCATGCTAACGCCCATCGGCAACGCCCACAACTTATATCTCAAGGCCCGCTCCGAGATGCCTACTGGTGAGTTCCTCTTCCTTATGGTGCCTTATGCCCTGGTCGCTGCCCTGATGCTCTTCCTGTGCTGCTGGTTTGCCTTCAGGAATCGGCATCTTAACAAGTTCGAGGGCATGGATCCGCAGGAGATTCGCCGCAGCGTACTGGCGCCCAGGGAGGATGAGATACAGCCTCAGGTGAAAGAGATGCAGCAGTCCAGCGGCTGGCGCATCGCCATCTACCTCCTTCTCTTTCTTGTCTGCCTGCTGGGCGTGGCCAAACTGATATCCCAATGGGTTATGGTTCTGGTGGTAGCGGTGACCTTCTTGATCTGCGATAGGGGGGTCTTTCTGCATGTAGATTGGGGACTCCTGCTGACCTTCGTGGCTTTCTTCGTTTTCATCGGCAATGCGAGGAGGATTCCCCAGTTTTATAACCTGGTCAGCGGCCTGGTCAATATCCATCCTCTGATTACCTCGGTCCTGTGCAGCCAGGTCATCAGCAATGTGCCCACAGCCCTTCTGGTCTCAGGTTTTTCGACAGCCTGGCACCCGATCATTCTTGGCACCAACCTGGGCGGGCTCGGAACCTTGGTCGCTTCGATGGCCTCGCTGATTTCCTACAAGGCCGTAGTCAAGCAGTATCCGGGCAAGAAAGGCGAGTACCTGAAAATCTACACCGTTTTTAATCTGCTCTTCCTCGTCGTGTTGCTTGGCATGGCCCTGCTGCTGGAGTAGACTACCCCCATCAACCAGGAATGGTGCCGCTGACATTGAGAGGGAGGCAGCGACGGTGGAACCGGACCCGTGCGCGTCTAAGTCCAATGACACAGGGATATTGTCCAGGCAGAATCTTGGAATTCTGGTTGGAATCATGGCCTTGGCCATCATGTCGCGGTTTGACTCCATCATTTCTCCCTCCGTGGCGGCCATACAGGCATCCTTTCCTCGCACTGATCCTTCCACCGTTGAGTCTGTGGTTTCCATCGGCTCTTCGGCTGCTATAGTTTCCGCCCTTTTATTCGGTCACCTCTTGACCAGAATGAGTTTCAGAACAGCTGGCTGCATCAGCTGTCTGTGTGTCGCGCTGGGCGGCTTGATGCCCCTTTTTGTGCACAGCAGTGTAGGCCAGCTGCTCTTGTTTGCCTTGGTTGTCGGGTTTGGCGTGGGCATCGCCACTACAGTCCTGCCCAGCCTGTCGGCTAGGTTCTTCCGTGGAGAACAGTTGGCGGCGCTGATGGGATTGGTCCTAGCTGTTCAGGATGGCTCTTCCATGTTGGTTCTTGCTCTGGGCGGTGTCCTGGCCAAGGGAGGGTGGCTACACAACTATTGGCTCTATTTTCTGGCCTTGCCCGCCCTGGTCTTGGTCATCTTCATGGTTCCTGGGGTCGGCGCCGTCGAAGAGGAGTCGGAAAAGGCCGTAAGATCTGAGGCGTCGTCGTCTAAAAAAAGTGGACAATGCTGGTGGGCTACCATTTCCTGCATTCTCATTGGGTTTCTGAGCATTTTCCTGGTCGCGGTCCTGTACAACAAGCTCGCGGTATACATAGCCAAGTATGGTTTGGGCGGCACCAGTGCTGCCGGGGTGGCCCTGATGTTCAACACGGGTTCCTCAGTCGTGATCGGGCTTAGCATCAACGGCATCAAGCGGGTATGCCAGCAATGGACCATTCCGGTTGCCTTCCTTTTGATGGCCCTGGGCGCCCTGCTCTTCCTGACCACTCGCTCGTTCCCGCTGGTTTGTTTATCGGCATTTCTGATTGGTTCGGGCAGTGCCATCAATATGGCCACCTGCCCCTACTATCTGTCCAATCTGACTGAGCACAAGCGCTATCCGCTGGTCATGGGGGTCTTTTCAGCCACCACCAGCCTTGGTTTTACGGCATCCACCTGGGTCTTCAAGGCTTTCTCAACAGTGTTTGGCCTGGATCCGGTGACCGGCAGTTTCATGGGCATGCTGATCATTGCTCTGCTGGCTGCCGTCATTCTCTCGCTTGTCCGCTTCCAGAGCTGTGTCGAGTCACGCTTCATTGAGCGATAAGCCACTCTTTTAGACAGTGTGAGCCAAAAGTGAAGCATTGTCGCTCACTTATCGAGACAGGTAGGGATTGCCGGTGATGACGAACCTTCGCAGAGTCTCCTTGGCATGGGATATGCCTATTCGGGGCGTTGCCGTGATGGTCTCGTCCTGGGCCAGTCCGTAAGCTGCCAGACGGATGGGTGGTTTTCTGAGGTCATGGCCGTAGTAGCGCTTGTCGATGTCCAATGCCTGGCAGAGCTTGGCGGGACCGTTGGTCAGATCCCGGTCCGGATGACGTCCGTGCCTGTAGATGCGCAGAAGGTCCAGACCCTGCACTGGTTGACAGGCCCGAATCAGCACACCGGCGCCGAACCCGTCCTCCTGGCAGGAGATGTTCAGGCAGTAGTGCATTCCATAGGTGAAGTAGACATACATGTGTCCGCTGAGGCCGAAGAGGGCGGCGTTGCGAGCCGATTGCCCATGGTAGGCATGGCTGGCCGGATCATTCTGATCGTAGGCTTCGGTTTCCACGATCCGTACCCTGGCCTGTTTCCCTTCCGACTCGTAGTCCCGGATGATCAGGCAGCCCAAAAGCAGACGGGCGGCTTCCTGCACAGGGCAGTCCAGAAAGTCTGGGAAGACCAGGTGATCGTCCTGGCTTGAACCGGCCTTCATTCCATTTGGTCCTTGCGGACCCAGACCGCGCGCTGGCCGCGCGATTCCGGCTGGATGCAGACGAAATTATCCTGGTGGGGCAGGGCGGCGACCTGTGGATGGTCGTGATCGTAGGATCCCTGGGCCTGGGCGCCGCCGGCATCACCGACTTGGGCGAAGAAGTCTTCGGAGGCATCCTTGAACCAGGTCCATTCCTCTGGCAGATCCTCTTCATAGAAGATGGCCTCTACCGGGCAGACGGGCTCGCAGGCACCGCAGTCGATGCATTCGTTGGGGTTGATGTATAGGTTCCTGGGGCCCTCGTAGATGCAGTCCACCGGGCATTCGTCCACGCAGGCCTTGTCCTTGACGTCCACGCAGGGCTGGGCAATCACGTAGGTCATTGCTTTACTCTCCTTTTTGATCGACTGTCTGCTTTGGCTACTTTCAAGAAGCATCCTTTTGGCGATGACAGGGGTTTCAACACTACATGGGCTTTTTTGTCGCCGGTCCCCTTATTGTTGCCGTCCGCTAGTCCTTGGATCATTCCTAGATGAATCTTGCAGATAATGGGGTGGTTGCTGACGCTTTCCAGAAAGGGGCATGCGGTCAGATACAGACTTGCTGAATCCGGCCGCGCTCTCACCGGTGCAAAACCTAAGGTGGTCAGAGCATCCAGCAGTGTCTGCGTCATGCTCGATGGCACGCTTTTTCCTGCATTGATCTTGTCCTGCCGAGCTAGAGTACGACCCCATGCCTGCCCCGCTTTCAAGGCGGCCTCATTCCTGCGCCTTGTATCGGGACAGGCGGTTTCCAGTGCCAGGCAGAGCGAGGAGATCATATCCTCTCTGGCTCGGTTCATGGACGTGGGGGAGTAGATGACAGCCGGTCTGCCTCGCCCGGTTGATTGATCGTCGCTGTCTGTTCTCTGACGGACTGTCTCGCCCTGTTCGACCAGACGTTCAAGATGGAAACGAGCGGTCGTCGGATGGATGCCGAAGGCTGCTCCGACCTGCTGTGCGGTTACACCTATACCGGTCTCTTCGGCCGCCGTATGAAGGTAATCCAAGATTGCAGAGCGAATCTCCTCCCCGCGTCTGCGCTTGCGGGAGGTTCGAATCTGTTGCTCATGGGCTTGAATTTCCTGACTCATCGATTAAATTGTATACCTATCAAATCAATTATCAACCCAGGACAAGGCGGACAGACTCATGCAGGATGACCGGAAGATGCGTAAGTCCGGCGGCAGAATGGCCGTGCCTAGGTCCAGGGTGGCCCTTCTCATCGGGGCGGGTCTGGCTGCACTGCTTGGTCTTGTAGCGGCGCTGATTCGCGCGGATCTGATTCACCCCTCAGGCAGGGTGCCCCTGGCTGATCTGCACGGCGGGCTCATGGTCTATGGGTTTTTGGGCGCTGCCATTGGCCTGGAGAGGGCAGTGGCCTACCGCAGCGGCGGATCCAGCAAACCCTCCTGGGGATTCTTGGCTCCTGCCTTGGGCCTGCTGGGGTCTCTGCTCTGCCTGTTGTCATTGCTGGCTTCAAGCCGCAGTGCTGTCCCGGCATGGGTCAGGGTGGAGCTTTTCGGCGGCATTCCATGGACTTTGTCCATGTTGGTCCTGACAGCCATGTACTTGGCCATCTGGCGTCGGCAGCCTTCTGCAGAGGTGCTCATACAGGTTCTCGGCTCTCTGGTGGGTCTGGTCGGGGCCGCTGGCTGGGTTGCGGGGTTGGACTCCTCGGTTCTGGCTCCAACCTGGCTCTTCTTTCTGATTCTGACCATCGTGGGGGAGCGGGTGGAGCTGGCCAGGGCGGTCTTTTCGGATATCCGTCTTGAATCGGGAATTCTTGGTCTGAGCCTCCTGACCGTCCTGATGCTGCCGGTCCAAGCCATGGCCCCTGCGGTCGGTTATCCGCTTCTAGGGCTGTCCCTGGGTCTGCTCCTCCTGGTCATGGCCAGTCACGACGTGGCCAAGGGGACCTTCCGCCATGGCGGCCTGCCAGGATTCATGGGCACCTGCATGTTGTCGGCCTATGCCTGGGGACTGCTGGCTGCCCTCATCTGGATGGTGGCGCCCCTGAACTCCAGCACCTACTGGGGCGATATGGCACTGCACGCGTTGGCTGTGGGATTCATCATGACCATGGTTATCGCCCATGTCTGCATGATCGTTCCTTCGGTCATTCGCAGGCCTCTACCCTTTCACCCCCTTCTCTGGGGCGCCTGGGGACTTATGCAGGTTGGTTTGCTGATCAGGCTCATTGGGGCCATCCGGCTCTACACGTCCTTGTGGAAGGCGGGGAACCTCCTGAATGTTCTGGGAATTCTCTCCATGATGCTGACCGTGGTGTATCTGGCTGCTCGTGGCAAGCAGGTTCTGGCATCCAAGCGTTACTGTCGGCGCCAGCCCGAGGGCTCGCAAAACGAACGCGTGGGGACCCTGGCATTGAGGACGGACCTGATTGCCACCTCGGCTACTGTGCTGGTCCTGGTGGCCGCCGTGGTTGTGATGGTCCTGCGGCCGACGCCGGCTGTTTCGGTCGGGGCAGTGCCCAGTGCCGGGGGCGTTCAGGAGGCATCGTCGAAGGGTGTTCAGCCGACTGGTCACACCAGCAGAGCCTCAATCAGGGTAAAGGGGATGGCTTTTGTGCCGGATGCCATCACCATCAAGGCAGGCGACCGGCTGGTTGTGGATTTTCAAAACACCGGGGATCAGCGGCACGACCTGGTTTTCGCCAACGGCAAGAGCACGGGATCCGTCCCTGTAGGCCAGAGTGTTTCGGTTGACGTGGGGGTCCTGGGGGGCGACACACTGGGCTGGTGCTCGTTGGCAGGGCATCGCCAGATGGGCATGGAGCTCAAGGTCAAAACCAAGGGTGGAATTGTTGCCGAACAAGGTCAGTCCTCCGCTGGGAAGACAGCCCTGGGCCATGTCCCGTCAGCAGCCAAGCTCAAGTCGCAGGCCGAGAAGAACGACCCTGCCAAGGCGGCTCTTCCACCCCTGGATGATCAGGGGAAGGCGGGAACAAGAAAGTACACGTTGGAGGTCAAAGAGCGCAAGGAGCAGGTGGCGGCAGGGCTCGAGCGTACGGTCTGGAGCTTCGACGACGCGAGCGATCCACGGGATAAGGAATCGCGGCCCCTGGCTCAGGGCCCGGTGCTCAGAGGCCGGGTGGGAGACACCTTTGAAGTGACCATCAGAAACAAGGGAAGCATGAGCCATTCCATCGACTTTCATGCCGGCCCGGCCGTCCCCCAGACCATGATGCGCAACATAGAGCCGGGCAAGGAACTCTTGTACACCTTCACTGCTGATCGGGCCGGCATTTGGATGTACCACTGCAGCAGCGATCCCATGTCAAACCACATAGCCAACGGCATGTATGGGGCGGTGGTCGTGGATGACGGCACCCTACCGCCAGTGGCTGCGGAGTATGTTCTGGTCCAGTCTGAAATTTATCTGGGATCCAATGGAGGGACTGCCGATCCTGAAAAGGTGGCGGCCATGAGCCCGGACATTATGACCTTCAATGGACGGGCCTTTCAATATGACGCCCATCCGCTCAAACTGGGGAAGGGGCAAAGGGTTCGCATCTGGGTTCTGGATGCCGGACCCAACCAGCCGTTGTCCTTCCATATTGTGGGAACCCAGTTCGATACGGTCTGGACTGAGGGCCGCTATCTGATCGGTGGAGGTTCTCGAGGGAATTCCGCCGCTGCCTCATCCTCATCAGCCGGAGCCCAGGTCCTGCCCCTGCTGCCGGCCCAAGGCGGCTTTGTAGAGCTCAAGGTCGATCAGCCTGGCGACTATTCCATAGTCAACCACGTGATGAGCCTGGCTGAAAAGGGCGCTCACGGCATCCTGCGGGTGTCGTGACGCGATCAGACGACTTCTGTGCCAAGCTCTGCTGATTGTCTTGTCTTCTCCAATCCTGCAGCCGGAGTACCTTGCCGTCCATGTGGTAAGGCAAACCTGGATGTGAGCCAAAAACTTGCGCACCTTCAACGATGTCCTAGATCGAAGAGGTGAGAGAGCTGATGAAGAGAACGAAGATGATGATCAGCAGCTGTGTGACCCCATGCCTGGTCTTACCAAAAGATAAAAGTTCTGTATGCCGAAGCAGTCCAAGAAAAAGCCAGGATGGCCGCTGTGACCTTCAACTTGTTCGATCTGCCCGGTCCGCTGACATATCGGACCTGAAGCTGCCAAGGCTAAACTTGGGCCGGACCACTGGCGCCGTCGGTTTTAGGGGAAATGTGCTAGACAAGCAGGCAAACACGAGGTCTAGCATATAGATATGAGTCAGAGCGGATGTTCATATGCCATCATGCTGACCAACTTCGATTCAGAGGAACAGCTGAGCTATTGGAATCGGGTCAGGCATCTATGCAACCACAATCTAAAGTGCGATCAAAAGCGCGTTCCAGAGGTGAACTCGAAGTTCTGGTCAGAGGGTCATGACGGCGTAAGCATCTGAGAGAGAACCATTCAGCAGCATCCAGAGTTTCTTGAACGATTTGCCGGCATTCTCAGAACGGCATTCCTTTATAGTCCTCAGGTTCTTGTCACTGACGCAGAGCTCTTTGATGGTATCTATTTTCTGGCATTTGGTCCTGATGTAGTTCTTGACCTTCTGGGACAAAATGGTTATGAAAAGCCTTTCCTCACCGTATCCGGCAGACAACCGACCTTGGAGCAATGTCTGTTGCGGTTCACTACAGTGCCGCCCGATAATCAGCAGCAACTTTCGTCTGAAGGAGAGGCGGTTGACTTGACGGATATAGGTACGCTGCGTCCGCTGGAGTATCAAGTTTTACAAAAGACCGTCACTTCTGAAGAAAGTCAAAGATTTGCACCACAGGCTAGAGCTGTCTTGAATGGGCATGCAGGCGATCATCGGTCGATAGCTCAGAGGATCGCTTGCTTGTATGCTGCATACTGCCAGCAAGACCTGTCTGATGATACCTGCCGATTGCTGGCTCAGCGCTGGCAGGAATGGATAGATGCGGAACAGAAGGGTCTCATTAGGTATGAGCAACAACGTTCTCAAACCGGGTCGAATTGCGGCATCGTCCGCAGCTTCAATGATGCCTTTCTTCCTGTTGTCAGTGAAAACGCCGATTGCCTGCGTTCCTGGTGTTCTGCTTCCAATGCGAACGAGGCAGAAAAGACCGCATTCCGGAATGTTTTGGACAAGATAAGTCATGAACCGAGACGATCCAAGGCCTTTGCGCTTATCAGGCAGTCGGCCTTGCCGGTAGGTAGAGCTGATTGCAGTAGGACCATGGAATGCGACCAGCAAACGCTGGTAGACTGGTACCAGTTCGTCTACCGCTTAGCAATGGCGGATTATCTGGGCTGCTGCCTTATGGCTGTACAAAGCAAACCGAATTCGTATGAGCGCTTTGCAGGCCGGACCGGTGGGCGCTCATTGATGCTGTCGGGCAAAGTCACAGAATTGTTGGGGCATATGCCTTCCGCGTGTTTTGTGCAGTTCTGTTATCAGTCAAGAGACGCGATCCAACAGTGGCGTAATTGTCGACCGAACGCTCCGGACTCTGACCAGCAGCGGCATATTCGCAACATTGCATATTGTGTGCAGAAGTTTGCATCACAGCTTGATCGAAAGCAGGACAATTCAAGAATCATCAAACAGTTCATTGTGACCCTGATTCTCGCATCCATATCTGTTATCTGCGACAAGGTTATTTTTTCAGGATCAATGTCCATTATCCTGATATTGATTGCGGCCTGGTTTATTGAAGTATTTCCCGAGTTGCTGACAATGGTGGAGTGGATGCACGACCAGCATACGGCAACACAAACTATGGTATTCGCTCAACGGTAATTATTGACCAGGAAGGTGACTGTGAAAAACGCTGATGAGCTGAGGCCCGGTAGTCCTTTACAGGAAATAAGACGTAGAAAAGTCTTCGAGGAAGCGGGGGGAGCTGACTTTACCGTGACTGCTGTGGATGTCAAGGTGAGGGACACGGGTGCAGGTATGACCTTGCACGTGGCATCTGTCAAACAGGGTCAACCAGGCGTGATTTGCGTGACAGTCGTAGAACGAGGGGGAGGGGATTTCTACCTGATAGCGCGCCACTGGCGGGTCGCTGTAGAAGACTGGCTGTGGGAATTTCCGCGAGGCATGGGGGAGCAAGGCGAGAATCCCCAGACCACAGCCATTCGCGAATTGCATGAAGAGACTGGATTGCGCGCTCAGCCTGACGCCGTCCGTCAGTTGCACAGGCTTCATGCCGATGCCGGGGTGCTTCAAGACGACGTGCGAGTGATGGAAATACGGCTTGATGACGTTCCATCTATTCCTATGCTCGATAGCTTCAAACAAGGCGGTGATTGGGAACTAGAGGATTTTCAATGGCTGCGGTCAGCTGATATTGCCAATATGATCTGTGATGGACGACTGATTGATGGGCCTACCATATCTGCATTCTCAATACGAGAGATTGATAGGCAAAGGCAATGAGTCTGTAGTGTGATTTGTATATTTGCGGTCTGCTGCGCAGAGCTCGGATTAATTGCGTGCTTTATATGACAATTGCCACCAATGAGTGAACCGTTGTCGGCAGTCGTCAACTACTGCGAATCGTCTTACTCATTATTTTCTTCCTCATTCTTAGAAGATATGAGTTTGTTTGTCTCCCTGCTTTTGTCAGAGGAGCAGGGAGGGCTATTGGTGACCCCGGAGAGATTCGAACTCTCGACCTACAGATTAGAAGTCAGTTGCTCTATCCAGCTGAGCTACGGGGCCAAACCCTTTCATTGTACCCGCCTGTGTCCACCGGCGGGTCAGATCTATGAAGCCCGGTCGACAAGGGCATCCGATATGACTTGGGTCATTGCAGGAACGGTCATACCATACCTTTCCAGCAGAGTAGCCTGGGGTACCCGATCATTGAACTCCTTGGCCGCTCCGAAGGACAGCGTGCGGACTTGAGCAGGCCCGTAGTAGGCTGCCACGGCCTGTCCCCAGCCGCTGTCCAGCTGGCCGTCCTCGATGGTGACCACCAGAGAGTGGGTGCTGGCCAGGGCGTCCAAGGTCTGCTTATCCAAGCGGTCATAGCGATGAGGATCCACCAGTGTGGGCTTCAGTCCCGTGGACCTTTCCAAGGAATCAGCAAGGTCATGGCCCAGCGGCAGGGCATCGCCGAGAGCCAGCAAGGCCACTGTCCTACCTTGTTGCAGGATGCGGTAACGATCCCAAGGCTGCCCTCCGGAGGTGGGATCGGAGGTCGCTGGCGCTATCGGCTTGCCTGCGCGTTCAGTCGCCAGCGTGCGCTCGCCGGGTACCCTGATGACCACCGGCTGCCGGGCCGGACCCGTGGCCCAGGCCAGCATGTCCAAAAACTCGGCCCCGCTGGTCGGAGCCAGGCAGGTCAGTGCGGGGATGCCTCGCATCATGACCATGTCGGCTGTGCCGGAATGTGTAGCGTCGGTTTTGGCAACGCCGGTGGAGAAGACCAGCAGGGTCACCGCACTGCCGTTCAAGGCCATCTCCTGCTCGATCTGGTCGTAGGCCCTCTGGAAGAAGGTGGCTGAGGTGGCAACTACAGGCGTGCCTCCGGCCTTGGCGATGCCCGCGGCATAGGCTATCGCATGGGATTCGGCGATGCCCACGTCCCGGTAGTGGTTTCCGGCCCGTTGGCGGAAGTCGGGATCGATGCCATTGGACAGCGGCGTAGCGGGGGAGATGACTGTCAGGCCCGGCTCCTGCGGGAACCTGGCCTCCAGGGCCTGCATGGCCATTCTTCCGTAGGTCTTCCGTGAGTTGGGCAGACGGTTCAGAGAGTCCAGGCCGTCCTGCCAGTGGTTGGCCTCCACAGGACCTTCAGCTGGCAAATCAGGCAGGGAAGTTGGGCCGATTTGCCCCTGGCTGCCCTGGCTCAGCCCCAGGCCCTTGCGGGTGTGGATGTGAACCACCACCGGATGGTCAGTGTCTTTGACCTGACGGAAAGCCTCGATCAGATCCTCAATTCGGTTGCCCTCCTCCACGTAGCGGTAGTCCAGTCCAAGGGCGCGGAAGGGATTGTTCGGGTTGCGTCCCCCACTGGCACGCAGGGCCGCCAGGCTCTTGTAGAGCCCCCCGTGGTTTTCAGCGATGGACATTTCGTTGTCATTGACTACGATGATCAGGTTGCCGCCCTGTTCTGCAGCCCAGTCCAGCCCCTCGAATGCCGGCCCGCTGCTCAGGGAGCCGTCCCCGATGAAGGCGATGATGTTGGCCCTGCCTCCGGTCGCATCCCGCTGGGCAGCCATTCCGCAGGCCAAGCCGATGGAGGTGCCGGTATGCCCCAGCATAAAGTCGTCGTAGGGGCTCTCCTTGGGTGAGGTGAATCCGGAAAGATCCTCCTGGGACTCAGGGTCCGTGTAGGCCCGGCGCCGACCGGTCAGGATCTTGTGGGTGTAGGCCTGATGGGAAACGTCGAAGATCAGGTGGTCATGAGGCATATCGAAGACGTAGTGCAGGGCGATGATGGGCTCGATGGTGGCCAGGTTGGAGCCCAGGTGGCCGCCGTGACGTCGACAGAAGCTGATCAGCAGCTGACGGATCTCGTCGGCCAGTCGATCCAGCTTTTCCAGGGAGAGGATCTTCAGATCCTGTGGTGAGTCGATGCTGTCCAGAAGCTTGCCCATAACCCTCCTGTCTGTTTTCGTAATGCAATCCAATGATTCTAAATCTGAGACAGCGGTTTGGAGCCGCTGAAGGCCTTATGTTCACCAGGCCCGGCCCTTACATCCATAGGACCGTCACGATTGGTCGGCTTCTCCCCGGCCTTGCGTAGTATCGGATGTGCATGAACATTGGAGGGCCAATGGCTGACGATACACATGAAGGGGCACGCGTCGCAGTGATCATGGGGTCATCAAGCGACTGGGAGACGATGAAGGAAGCCTGTCGGATGCTGGACCGGTTCGCCATCGTCTACACCAAGGAGGTCATCTCCGCCCATCGCACACCCGGGCGCATGGCGGAGTTCGCGCATCAGGCCCGGAGCCAGGGCATAGGGGTCATCATTGCCGGGGCTGGAGGAGCAGCCCATCTGCCTGGGATGGTGGCGGCTCAGACAACGCTGCCGGTCATCGGGGTGCCAGTAAAGTCCCATGCACTGAGCGGGGTTGATTCGCTCCTGTCCATCGTGCAGATGCCTGCCGGCATTCCTGTGGCGACCACGGCCATAGGCGCATCCGGAGCCACCAACGCCGGTCTGTTGGCGGCTTCGATTCTCTCTATCAATGATCCAAGACTGGCTCAGGCCCTGGATGACTACCGTGCCGAGCTGGCCCGATCCGTGGAGGCTTCCAATGCCAAGCTTGTCTGAGGAAACCAAGGGAAGAATCGATCACTTGGAGCCGGGATCCGTCATCGGGATCGTAGGTGGCGGCCAGCTGGGACGGATGATGGCTCTGAGCGCCCGCTGCCACGGATTCCGCATCGGTGTGCTGGATCCCACGCCCGATGCTCCCGCGGCCCAGGTCGCCGATTTTCAGGAGACGGCCGACTATGGCGACCTCGAAGCCCTCAAGCGGCTTGCCGAACGCAGCGATGTACTCACCTACGAATTCGAGAACGTGGATGCCGACGCACTGGATCAGGTGAGGGACCGTGTGGCCATCCCTCAGGGGACCGACCTGCTCAGAGTCACTCAGGACCGCGTTCACGAGAAGACCTTCATCAACCGCCATGGCATCGATACGGCCCCCTGGAGGCAGGTTGACAGCCTTGATCAGCTTGACGCAGCCCTGAAGGAGCTGGGAATGCCCGCTGTGCTCAAGACACGAACCGGCGGCTATGATGGTCACGGCCAGGCGGTCTTGTGCACGAATGAGGATCTGCAGGCCTTGCAGGCGCGGATGAAGGGTCGGGACTTCCCGCCCTCCGTGCTGGAGGGGTTCGTGGATTTTGCCTTCGAGGCCTCCATACTGGTCTCAGGCAACGGGAAGGATTACGTGACCTTCCCCATGGTCCGCAACGAGCACCGTCACAACATCCTCCACATGACTCTGGCACCTGCAAAGGTGGACCCTGGGATGGCGGACCGGGCGCGTGACATGGCCCTGACTCTGGCTGACGGCTTCAAGCTGGCCGGGACCTTGGCCCTTGAGCTCTTTGTCATGCCCGATGGCGGTCTGGTGGTCAACGAGTTGGCCCCGCGCCCCCATAACTCCGGTCATTACACCATCGAGGCCTGTTCCATGGATCAGTTTGATGCCCATGTTCGGGGTATCGCCGGGTGGCCCCTGCCCAATCCTCGCCTGCTCAGCCCTGCGGTCATGGTCAATGTTCTTGGCCAGCATGTGGCTCCGGTCAGGAAGTTGCTGGGTGAGCATCCCGAATGGTTCCTGCATGATTACGGCAAGGCCGAAGTGCGCACCGACCGCAAGATGGGGCACCTGACGGTGCTGACCGACGATCCGGAGCAGACAGCCCAGGACCTGGAGGCCACAGGCTGCTGGTCCGACCCGGACTGAACCGAATCCTCACATCCGACCCGGCAATCCGGATGTAGGCTTGGTGGAGCCCAAGGAGTGTGTCTAATCATGAACGCTGGCTCATCCGTCGGCCGTCAGACGCGGCAGAAGAACGCCATCTGGAGGGTTCTTCAGACCCAGAACGACTTCGTCTCAGCCAAGGAGCTGCACAGGCTTCTTCGGGATTCGGGCCAGCGAATCGGCTTGGCCACGGTCTATCGTCAGCTGGGCTCCCTGCATATGTCCGGCAGCCTGGACTGCATTGAGCATGGAGGTATCCGCCTCTACCGAGTCTGCCTGGCTCAGCGGAGGCACCACCATCATCTAGTCTGTGAACGCTGTGGCAGGACCGTCGAAATTAGCCCGCCCGATGATGGCTGGCTGAAGGCTGTGGCGGCTGAACATGGCTTTACAGTCTCCTCGCACACCTTGGAGGTCTACGGGCTGTGCAGCAGCTGTCGGGACCACTCTGGTCAGGTGGATGTCAGTGATCCTCCCGGCCCTTGGGCATGATGGTCTTGATGGCATCCCAGGCCTGCGAAGCCTTGAGATTGGGCAGGTAGGCCTGGACTACGGCCAGTCCGATCTGGGCCAGCTGGGCCGGGTCGGGGTAGCAGATATAGACCGGGTGTTCGCTGGGCTGGAACTTCTTCTTGAAGAAGAAGAGCGAGCGGAAGCCATAGGCTGGCTCCATCAGATCGGCCACCAGATGCAGGGCATGTTGCAGGAAGGCAGTCCGATCTTCGCCTTGATCATCCCCATCGTCTTCACTGCTGTCCATGCCGGCCAGGGGAGCGGCTGAGAGGCTCATGAATTCCGCTGTGCCCTGGTCGCGCAGTCGCTCGGCCATCCGCGCTATCAGGAACTCCATGATCCCATTGGGACTGTCGGTCCTGTGCCGCATGAAGTCCAGGGTCCATCCAATTACCTGGCCCTGGCGGTAGGTGGGCATCCAGCTGGTCACGGCCAACACCTTGCCTTGGTCGTCCACGGCGTAGAGGATGGCCATGCGCGGGTCCCTCAGCTCATCCAGGCCGCCCAGGGTGAACTTCATCTCGGGCAGGGCCTTGAGCTCGGCCCACTGCTCGGAGATGTCCACGATCTGCGACTGGACATCCCATGAGGCATCGTTGAATGTGGTCAACACGTCGGTGATCTTGTCGCGTTTGGCCTTGTTGATGGCTGTGCGAATGTCCTGCCACTTCTTGCCCTTGGTCTGCCAAAGACTGGGGGTGACCACCATCTCCGAGCCGACTGTCAGGGTGGACCAGCCACGAGAGGCAAGTAGATCGCGCTGAGGCTTGTGGACGCTGTAGAAGACCGGTGACCAGGAGTGGGCGTTGCAGAAACGGGTGAATTCGTCCAGGTCGTCTGCATACTCGTCAGGGTCGCCGAATGGACCAGTGGTGGTCAGGGCTATGCCGTGCAGGAGCCGGTAGGCAATGGCTGAGCGGCCGCTGTCAGAGAACCAGTAGCTGTTGCCCTCCCAGGTGGTCATGAAGGACATGCTCTCGCCCCCGTACTCGACCAGCAGATCGGCCTCCTGGCGCTCGCTGCCGTTCTGGATGACCGAGCTGCGCATCCAGGAGAGCAGAACCAGCAGGACCACCAGCCAGAAGATCAGTCCAACCCCGTGGCTGACGATGATCCCGGTGGGTGTGCGCGGTGTCAGGGCTGGGCGGAAGCGTGAGGCCACTCCATTGGGCAGGTAGAGTTCGGGCAGCTGGGAGAGTGCCCTGCCGGTGGTGGGCCAGGGGTGGAAGGATCCAGGGCTTGCGGCAGTGAAGGCCAGATAACCCATGGCCGTGGCCAGGAAGGCCAGGACAATGGCTGCCCAGCCCACCTGTAGACGCGAGGTCTTGGTTCGCACTAGGAAGATGCGCAGGTTGCGTGCCAGGAACCAGTTGAGAATCAGCGGCGGCAGGGTGATGATCAGCAGGGAGGGCAGGGCACCGTGGTGGATGACCCGCGACAGGCCATCGCCGATGGTCAGGGGGAAGACCAGGAAATAGAGCACGGCCAGGACGATGGTCAGGGTGTTGAGGACCAGACTCGTGACAGCGGCAACCCGGCGGCCATGGTAGATACCCCAAGCCACCACCAGCAGTACCAGGGTGGGCATGATCAGGGACGAGACGCCGGTGGGTGCTCGGCCGGCGACCAGACCATACTGGGCATAGCAGCTGGCCTGGTTGTTCTCGGCCAGGCATCGTGACAGGGCAGCGCTACCGCCGGGGTCCGAACCCAGGAACATGCCCAGCGGGGTGAAGAATCCCGCACGGATCCTGGAGGAGACGGTGACTAGGGGGCCAAGAGCCAGAACCGTGGAAATGGCTCCCAGTAGGTGGCGGGTTTCATAGGAGCCGCTATGGCCGTGCGGGTTGGCGTCCTGGACCGGTCCGTGCCAGAGGTGGCCGGTCAAGTGGCCGATCAGTGCTGCCGCCAGGGCGCAATAGTAGCCGGGGTTACCGGTATACAGCACTATCAATATCAAGGCCGTGTAGCCTATGGTGGCGATCCTGCGCCGCCAGAGGAAGTCGCTGAAGGGGATGGAGGCCATCAGGGATCCGACCACCAGGATGATGGGGCTGAGCGTCATGGGCACTCGGATGAACCAGCCCCAGTGGTCCTGGAGGGCATTGATCAGGGTGCAGATGATCAGCCCGACAGCCGCGCCGCCTATGGCGCTGATGACCGCCGCCAACACGGTGCGCCTGCGGCCCAGCCGGGTCTCGGCGATGCACAGCATGACCAGGACCAGGGCCACATCTATGACCAGTTGCAAGGGGCCAGGAGTGATGACCAAGGATACCAGCAGCCGTGCGAACTGAACCAGTAACGAGGGACGACCTTGCCTGTGGACCGGATGAGGAACCTGGTGAATGATCAGGTCGGACAGCGGCATGCCCAGCCGTGTCCTGCCGGGGATGCGCAGCAGCCAGATCAGTAGCCAGCTAATCAGGTTGAGCAGGACCAGTGCAAGGCTGAAAGCCAGTGCAAGAGCGTGACGTCTGACCCACCGGGTCAGGTCCCGCAGAAGCACGGTCTTGGCCGAAGGCTCCATCAGTCCGGATCCCTTATGTGTTGTCTCCATGATTGCGGCGGCTCTTTCTGCTTATCGGTTTGGACGCTCTGACCTGTCGGCGGTTCAACCGATGTGTGTTTCGATAATGTTCGGAAAATCTTCAATTGGTCGGGACATAGGCCCTAGTCCCATGGCTTCGCCCACCCACTCCAGTCCGGGTTTCCAAGCGGTCTTGACGGTATGCCAGTCATGGCCCGACCCCTGGGTGATGACGGCCCGCACCTTCATGCCTGCCCGGTTGGCGGCCTTGGCAATGACCATCATGTTGTGCTGGGACTCCTTATCATTGGACCCGGCCGCGGTAAACAGAAGCTGGTGGGATGGTGCCCGCTCCAGCATGGCCCTGGCCGGTACCTGGGCCAGGAAGCGCTTCCTGTCGCCGTCGAAGTAGTCGCGGATCATCTGCTCCTGCCGACCCTGGGTCGGTTCCAGCTCTCCGTCTGCTGGGAGCATGTTGCCGTAGACCTTGGGATGCCGTGCCCCAAGCTGTGTGGAACAGGTCCCGCCCTGGGAGAATCCGCCAATGGCCCATTGCTGGGGTTGGTTGGCGACGGGCAGTTCAGCGCGGATCCAGGCGGGAACATCACTGCTCAGGTAGGTTTCGGCCTTCCCATACACGGGTGAGTCCACGCAAAGACTGTTGTGAGAGGATGAACCGTTCTGGTCGGGGGAGACCACCACTGGTGCCAGGCCGTCGTGCTGGGCGGCGTAGGCATCCATCATGGCTGGAATGGCTCCGGCAGTGAAGAGGCGGTCGGGGCTTCCGGGCTGACCGGCCAGAAGAACGAACACAGGCAGCGCGGGCGGTTTGTCGCTCAAGGCGGCGGGCGGCAGGTAGATATCAGCTGGCCGTGCTGCGAATCGGGAGCGGCTGTTGGGGATGCGCATGCTATAGGAGCGGCCGACGCTGGGGTGCGAGGGCAGCTCGCCCCGTGAGGCCATGGATCGCCACTGGGCTACGCTCATGGCCGGTCTGGCTGCCTTATGGTCGCTGTAGTCGGGGTAGAGGGAGACGCTGAACAGGGACCCCAGAGTGGTGAACTCCCCGTAGATGATATCCACACGAAGCCCGGTGGACAGCAGACAGAGCAGGACGGTCAGGGCGGCCAGAATCCGTCGCCAGCCACGTGCAGTGATCAGGATGCAGACAGCAAACCCCACTGCGAGAAATCCCAAGGCCACGCTGATGATGACCATCCAGCCCAGGGAGACGCCGAAGAGCATAAAGACGTCGGAGACCAGCCAGGTGGCCAACAGTCCCAAGGCTCCTATGCCTAGGGCAATGGCCACTTGACGCAGCAGAGTCCGCCAGCGTCCGTGCGTCAGTCCGGTCAGTGCCAGCACGATCAGGGCCAGGGCTGTCAGCGAAAATATTGACGCAGGTAGCCACCCCTGGGTCAGATGAACCCTTGCCAGCCATGCACCCATGCCATTCCTTCCAACCAAAATACATCCGCAGTTCAGTATAGGGAGTGTCCGGTCGCACGGCTGCCATTTGAACAGTCATTCATTCTCGCATTCTCGCCAAGGCCGCCTCTACAGTTCCGGTCATGGGTTCGTCTATGGTAGATTTATTGATAATCAATCTCAGTAACGGTCGGTGGACCTGGCGGCAGGTCCGTCCCGTGCCGTCGCCAGAAAGGAACTCCCTATTCATGCAAGCCAGCAGCCTATGCCTCCGCCGGACTCGTACCTTGGTCGCCGCCCTTCTGGTCGGACTGACCCTGCTGACCTGTCTGGCAGGTTGCGGAAAGAGCGAATCGTCCTCGTCGTCCAAAGGACCCGGCCCTCTGCAGGTGGTGGCCAGCATCAACCAATGGCAGTCCCTGGTCGTGGATCTGGGTGGCGACCAGGCCCGTGTGGATACCATTCTGAGCAACACCTCGACTGACGCCCATGACTATGAGCCGACAACGGCTGACATCGCCCGAATCAGTCGTGCAGACCTGGTCATCGTCAACGGGGCCGGCATCGACGACTGGGCTGCCAAGGCCGCGGAAACAGGGCAGGCCAAGCTGGTGGACGTATCCAAGGCATCAGGGCGCAAGACCGGCGACAACCCCCATCTCTGGTTCTCCTCCCAGGACAGGAGGGCAGCAGCCAAGGCCGTGCATGAGGCATACCGGCAGCTGCGCCCAGGCCGTGATGCCGATTTTGATAAGGCCTACCAGGACTGGCAAGAGCGACAGGCCCGGCTGGACAATCTGATTGCCGATACGCGCAAACAGACCCAGGGACGGCACTACGCGGCCACGGAATCGGCAGCCTACTATCTTTGCCATGATCTGGGCATGGAGGATCTGACCCCAGAGGGGTACCTGCGGGCGGCCGCCAACGAGAGCGAGCCCTCGCCTGAAGACCTGGTGGCCTTCCGTCATCTGCTGGCATCCGGACGCTTGGACGTGTTGGTCCTTAACACCCAAGAAGTCAATCGAACCTCCAAGGAGCTGGCTGCTGAGGCTCACAAGTCGCATGTTCCGGTCTTCGAGGTCAGCGAGCAGCGCCCCGATAAGTACCGGAACCTGGAGGATTGGATCAGCGCCCTGGTCCAACAGGTGCCGGGGGCCAAGGCCTGATGATTCCATTGGTTCTCTTTGTTCGCTAAAGGGTGTTTTCATGGGGCTTGTCGTCCTTGATGGGAACAATGGCACAGGTATCGGTAAAGGCCCAGTGGGCCTAGTCGCCAAAGTCAGGAGTATGCGGTGAAGGATCGTAAGCGTCAGCCCGGCCGGTGGACATCCTGGATGCAGAACATGACCGGACGTCTTCAGGTACGCGGGTGGGTCTACCTGCTTGCCTTCATCCTGGTTGACTTCCTGTCAGTGGGCATCCTGCAGTGGGGGGTCTCCCTGAACAGCTCCCGCGTAGAGCTGTCCAACCCGCTGATCGGCTTCTGGGGCTTCATCTCGGCCATGTGGACCCAGCGCCGGTTTGTCCTGGTGCTCAACATGCTGGCTGTGGGTCTGGTCTACCTGGCGCTGGCCTACCTGACCAATCGCTTCTGGGCAGCATCAGGCCTGATTCTGGCCATCTGCGCGGTCATTGCGATCATCGAGCGCTTCAAGGTGCGCGCCCGCTACGAGGCCATCCTGCCCTCGGATCTGGATTTCCTCCATGCTGATGCGGCCAACCTGGTCTCCTTCCTGCCGGCCCGGTCCCTGATCATGATCGGGCTGGGTGTCGTGGCCCTGATCGTCCTCGGCTTGCTCTGCTGGGTGGTGACACGGATGGATGCCCGTCGCGGTCGTCCGGTAGCCACCGGCAACAAGCCCCTGGGCGCGGGACTCCGTACGGCGGGTGTTCTGGTGCCGGTTCTGGTGGTGGCGGTGTTCATGTCCACTGTGGGCACCTACGGCAGTCCCGCCTACCGTTTCTCACAGTTCATGGGCGACAAACCCTCCATGTGGGACTCGGTCTATGACGCCCAGCGCAACGGCGTTTTTGTATCTTTCTCCCGGCAGCTGCGACCCAAGGTCATGGACCAGCCCGCAGGATACAGCCGCGCCACCATGCAGTCTCTGGCCCACCGTTACCAGCTTTCGGCGGACCGCATCAATCATGACCGCAAGTCCTATATGAATGAGTCGAGCCTGGTCTACATTCTCTCCGAGTCGTTCTCGGATCCCACACGGGTGCCGGGCGTCGCGCTCAACCAGGACCCCATGCCTCATATCAGATCCATCAAGGAGGGGACCACCAGCGGGCTCATGCTCTCCTCCGGTTATGGCGGGGGAACGGCCAATCTGGAGTTCCAGGCCATGACCGGCCTGTCCATGGCCAACTTCGATCCCTCGCTGACCTCCCCCTATCAGCAGGTTATCCCTCACCTGAACTGGATACCCACGGTCAATCAGGCTTGGGGGACGCCATCCAGATCCCTGGCCTTCCATCCTTATGAATCCTCCATGTATTCCAGGGCCGAGAACTACAAGAAGTTCGGCTTCTCGCACTTCTACTCACTGACAGGCCCTGACCAGATAGCCCACCAGGACCGCATCGACCGCAGTCAGTATGTGGGGGATCGCTCCGCCTACGAATCCGCCTTGGAGCAGATGGGCGACGACAGGGGCAACCAGTTCGTCGAGGTCATCACCATGCAGAATCACATGCCCTACAACGACTGGTATGACAACAACGGCTTCTCGGTCAGTTCATCCGACCCCAACAGGCCCTTGGGCGACGATGAGATGCAATCCATACGTACCTACGCCAAGGGGGTCAGCCTGAGCGATCAGGCTACCGCCGATTTTCTGAACAGCCTGGACTCCCAGAGCAAGCCGGTCACCGTGGTCTTTTACGGGGATCACCTGCCTGGCATCTATGGCACGGCGAGCTGGGACGAGCGCAACTCTTTGGCCCTGCATCTGACCGATTACTTTATCTGGTCTAACAAAGCTTCGAATGCTTCGGGAACGCAGGTAAGCAACAGTGCCTATTCCTCGCCCAACTTCTTCCAGGCCCAGGCGGCCGAGCACATGGATGCCAAGGTCTCGCCCTTTACGGCCTTTCTAACCGAGCTACATGACAAGATCAGCGCTATCGAGCCTCCGGTGGCCAACCAGATCCAGGACTGGAACAGAATACCGGCAGGGCAGACCAACTATCTGAATGCCCAGGGCCAGCCCATGAATGCCCGAGACTTCGACAAGGCCACCCGACAGCTCCTGAACGACTACAAGCTGATCCAGTACGACATCATGGCCGGCAAGCACTACCTGCAGGGGACTGGCTTCAACACCACGCCTACCCGCCGCTCGGATGCCGCCCGGCAGAAGGCCGAAATGGAGCGTCAGGCCAAGGAAGAGGCCAAGAAGCAAGCCCGCCTCGAGGAGAAAACCCAGGATAAGGACAGCGAGAGCACGACCAGCTCAGCTAATTAGGCCTCCAGACCGCGGTGGCCGATGTCGTGCCGATAGAAGAGGCCCGGCATCGACAATCCGTCCAGCCGGTCATATACACGGTGGGCTGCCTGAGCCAGGTCGTCGCCTCGGGCCACCACCAGTGCGGTCCTTCCGGAGGAGGACGTCAGACCAGTTGAGGCTGAGCCGGACACTCCGGCATAGTAGGCTCTGAGGTCCTGCTCCGGGGCGATCAAGGGTACGGGCACGCCGGTCTTGGGATTGCCGGGATAGCCCTGGGCTGCCAGGACCACCCCCAAACGGCTGTGGGATTCGTCCCAGGTGAATTGTGGCTCTCCGCCCTCCATCAACGCACGGACGGCTGTGCCCAGGTCGCTGGTCAGGGCGGGCAGCACCACCTCGGTCTCCGGGTCGCCCAGTCGCGCATTGAATTCGACGACCTGAGGGCCTTTGTCAGTGACCATCAATCCCGCGTAGAGGACACCGGTGAAGGGACTGCCTTCCTGGGCCAGGGCCCGGACGGTGGGGGCCACGATGGTGTCCAAGGCCTTTTGGGTCAGTTCTGGACCGAACTGCGGCAGAGGGGAGTAAGCCCCCATGCCGCCGGTGTTGGGACCCCGATCCCCGTCATAGGCGGGCTTGTGGTCTTGTGACAGGGGCATGGGCCAGAACTGCTCGCCCCTGACGAAACACATGAGCGAGCACTCCTGACCCACCAGCTGATCCTCGATGACCACCTGGGCTCCAGCCTGTCCGAACTTATGATCGATGAAGATGTCATCCAGGGCCTGTATGGCCTGGTCAAGGTCGGCGGCCACCGTCACACCCTTGCCGGCTGCCAGCCCATCAGCTTTAATGACGACCGGGGCGCCGTGCGAGTGCACATAGGACTTGGCACTGTCCAAGTCATGAAAGACCGCATAGTCAGCGGTAGGAATCCCATGCCTGCGCATCAGGTCCTTGGCAAAGCCCTTGGATCCCTCGATGCGGGCCGCAGCCCTGGTAGGTCCAAAGGCTGGAATGCCGGCAGCCTGCAGTTCGTCGACCAATCCAGCCGTCAAAGGAGCCTCGGGTCCGACGAAGACCCAGTCGATTCCAAGCTCGCGTATTGCAGCGATCAGTTTTTCCGGCTGCGAGGAATCCTCCTGCAGCAGGCTGATGCCGTCCGGCTCCATACCCGGGTTGCCCGGGGCGCACCAGACCCGATCCACTCCTGGTCCGGACAGCAGGGTGGTGGCGATAACGTGCTCTCTGGCTCCCGACCCGATGACCAGTACCTTGTCCGCCATGATGGGCTCCTCTCGCTATTACTGACGACCGTTGTCGTTAAGGATGACCTGCTGGCCGTTTTGAGCATCTGTCACCTGTCCGATCAGAGCGTAGGGTTCCTGCTCCTCATCCAGGACTGCACGGGCCTGGTCCAGCTGGTCAGGAGAAACCACCAGAACCATCCCAATGCCCATGTTGAAGATGTTGTACATCTCCAAATGGTCGACCCTGCCCATCTCTTCGATCATGGTGAAGATGGGCGGCACCTTCCAGGCATTCAGGTTGAAGATGGCGGCCAGTCCCTCGGGCAGGATTCGCGGTACCTTCTCCACAAAGCCACCGCCAGTGATGTGTGCTGCGCCCCTGAGCAGGCCCGAGGCGAAGAGCGGACGTAGGGCCTTGACATAGATACGGGTGGGGGTCAGCAGTTCCTCTCCCAGAGTCCGTCCATCAAGCTGGTAGGGCCGATCCTCCAGCTTCATGCCCCCCTGATCCAGCAGGACCTGACGGATCAGGGAGAAACCGTTGGAGTGGACACCCGAGGAGGGCAGACCGATCAGCTGGTCGCCTTCCTTGATGGCCGAACCGTCCACCAGGGACTCCCGTTCGACCACACCCACGGTGAATCCGGCCAGATCGTATTCGTCGGGCTGGTACATGTCGGGCATCTCGGCGGTCTCCCCGCCTACCAGGGCAGCCCCAGCCTGAACGCAGCCGTCGGCCACGCCCTTGACCACCTGCTCCAGCAGAGCCGGGTCGTTGTGCCCGCAGGCGATGTAGTCCAGAAAGATCAGCGGCTCGGCCCCCTGGGCGATGATGTCATTGACACACATGGCCACGCAGTCCTGACCGATGGTGTCATGACGGCCGGCTTCCCGGGCCACCATCAGTTTGGTGCCCACGCCGTCAGTGCCTGAAACCAGGACTGGGTGGCGGTAATTGAGCGCAGACAGGTCGAAGTCGCCGCCGAAGCCGCCGATATCGCCGGCACCCGGCCTACGCGTTCTGGCCGTGTGGGAGCGGATCCTGTCGATCAGTTCGTATCCGGCCTCTACCGATACCCCAGCCTGCTCATATGCCTTCGGCATGGCTGCCCCTTTCTATACCCTGTCTGTTCTGTTCTTCGCTAGTGCTCAATGGATTGGTCGGCTCCCTGTCTCGAGCCTGCAGGCATGTCAAGCCCGTAGGATCCCTTGGAAGCTTCCAGCCGGGCCCGGTCCTCTGGGGTCAGCGAGGCCAGGAAGCCCTGCTCATAGTCGTCAAGCCGCGTTGGGTAGTCTCCGTTGAAGTAGGCCACGCAGAGCCCTTGATAGGGCGCATCACGGCCCAGGCCGATGGATTCCACCAGACCGTCCAGACTCAGATAGGCCAGGGAATCGGCTCCAATGGCTTCTCTGATCTGCTCCACGGACTTCTTGGCGGCGATCAGCTCGGAGGTCCGTTGGATGTCGATGCCGTAGTAGCAGGGGTAGCGCAGGGGCGGGGAGGCGATGCGCATGTGCACCTCGCTGGCCCCGGCCTCCCGGAGCAGGCGGACGATTCTGCGCGAAGTGGTGCCTCGGACGATGGAATCGTCGATGACCACCACCCGTTTGCCGGCTACAACGCCGCGTACAGCCGCCAGTTTCATCCTGACGCCCTGCTCGCGCATGGCCTGGCTGGGCTGGATGAAGGTGCGTGCCACATATTGGTTCTTGATCAGCCCCATCTCGTTAGGCAGCCCGGCCGCCTCGGCATATCCTGAGGCGGCGGACAGGGAGGAGTTGGGCACTCCGATGACCATGTCGGCATCCACCGGAGCTTCGCGGGCCAGTCTGGCCCCCATTCGCTTGCGTGCCGAATGGACGTTGATCCCATAAATATTGGAGTCGGGCCTGGCGAAGTAGATGAACTCCATGGAGCAGATGGACAGGCAGGTCTGATCGGTATAGCGCTCGATGCTGTAGCCCGAGTCGTCCACCCGGACGATCTCGCCGGGGCCGATGTCCCGCACCAGCGTGGCGCCGACCAGGTCCAGGGCGCAGGTCTCAGAGGCCAGGACATAGGCCCCTCCTGGCAGCTGGCCCAGGGAGAGGGGGCGGAAGCCGTTGGGATCCATAGCTCCGATCATGGCATCTTCGGTCATGAGCAGGTAGGCGAAGCCGCCATGGACCTGGCGCAGGGCCTGCTTGAGCGCCGCCATGAAGTCCTTTTCAGGGCTGCGCCGGATCAGGTGCATGAGCACCTCGGTGTCTGAGTTGGAGTGGAAGATGGCCCCCTGATCCTCCAGCTGCGCCTTGAGGCTGTTGCAGTTGGTCAGATTACCGTTGTGGGCCAGGGCTATGTCCCCGTCATGGAAGCGGAAGACGAAGGGCTGGATGTTCTCGATGGACCCTGAGCCGGTCGTGGCGTAGCGGACATGGCCAACGGCCCGGTTCCCGGTCAGCGGTGTCAGGCTGGATTCGTCAGGAAAGACCTGAGTCAGCAGACCCAGACCTCGCCGCCCGATCAGGTGCCCTTGGTCGTTGGAAACGATGCCGGCACCCTCCTGGCCGCGGTGCTGCAGGGCGTGCAGGCCGAAGTAGGTCAGCCGGGCGGCGTCGGGGTGGCCCCAGACCCCGAAGATCCCGCATTCCTCGTGGATGCCTTCAAGCTCCAACGACATGGTCTACGTCCTTTCCCCTAGGCGGCAAAGTAGTCCACTCCCGACTGGAAGAGCGGCTGTGTATGTTTTCCGGGCACGTTGAGATACAGGTCGGGGCCGCTGCGCTCCGTGTGGCCCATTTTGCCCAATACCCGGCCGTCCGGGCTGGTGATGGCCTCGACGGCCATGTCGGATCCATTGGGGTTGACCAGTGGATCCATGGAGGGACGGCCCTGCTCGTCCACGTACTGGGCGGCCACCTGTCCTCGGTCGATCAGGGTGCGCAGGAGGCCGGGCTCGGCCACGAACCGCCCTTCCCCGTGGCTGATGGGCATGGTGTGTATCTCACCCACCCGGCAGGCGCTCAGCCAGGGGGAGCGTGTGGAGCTGATCCGGGTGTGGACCAGACGGCTCTGATGGCGGCCGATGGCGTTGACGGCCAGGGTGGGATCCTCGGGCGAGCCGGTGACGATTTTGCCGTAGGGAACCAGGCCCAGCTTGATCAGCGCCTGGAAGCCGTTGCAGACACCCAGAACCAGCCCGTCCCGGTCCTGCAACAGTTCCTGGAGGGCATCGGCAACCTGGTTCGAACGCAGGAAGGATGCCACCAGTTTGGCCGAACCATCGGGCTCATCGCCGCCGGAGAAGCCTCCGGGCAGCATCAGTATCTGGCTACTGTGGATGGCCTGGGCCAGACGACGGGAGCTCTCGGTCACGTCCTCGGCATTCAGATTGCGGATGACCACGGTATCCACCTGGGCTCCAGCGTCCCGGAAGGCCCGGGCGGAGTCGAACTCACAGTTGGTTCCCGGGAAGACGGGCATGACCACCCTGGGGTGTGCGGTCTTGGAAGTCCCCTTGGATCTGCGCGCAGCAGGCCTGCCGGACTCGCGGTCGGTGCGGCCAATGGTCGGCACCGGGTCGCCATGGCCTCGGTATGGGAAGATTGATTCCAGACCCCTGGCACGGATCTCCTCGAGTTCGGCCAGGTCCAGATCCTCGCTGCCGCAGCGCAGGCGGTAATCCTCACGGGTGTGCCCCAGAAGGTGCAGATGCAGACCGGAATCCTGAATAAATAGGGGCTCCGGACCAGAGGCCTCCAGGATGAAGCTTCCATAGGCGGGACGGAAGAGCGCCGATATAGCAGTGTTTGCTGCCATATCCAGCCCGATCTTGTTGCCCAGGCACATCTCCATCAGGGATTGGGCCATGCATCCGTAGCCTGGAGTGGCAGCCGCATCCACCAGGCCCTGGCTGATCAGCGTCTCCACCTGGTCCATAACGGTCCGCAGGCTCTCCGGATCGGGCAGCAATCCGTCCTCCTGGTAATCGGGCGCCAAGAGATAGACCTGGCGGTCCGCTGCCTTGAATTCGGGGGAGATAGCATCCTTGGCCTGTCCCAGGGCCACAACGAAGCTGATCAGGGTGGGCGGCACATCTAGGTCCTCGAAGCTGCCGGACATGGAGTCCTTGCCACCTATGGCACCCACGGAAAGATCCAGCTGAGCCTGGAGGGCTCCCAGGACGCCGGCCACCGGCAGACCCCAACGCCGGGGGTCGTCGCCGGGCTTGGGATAGTACTCCTGCAGGCTCAGGTGGGCCCGGGAACGGCTGAAGCCAGAGGCGACCAGCTTGGCCAGGCTCTCGACCACGGCCAGGTAGGCTCCGGTGTAAGGGTCCTGGCTGCTGATCCAGGGGTTGAATCCCCAGGCCATGGCCGAGGCGGTGGTGGTGTGCCCATCCACGGGCAGCTTGGCCACCATGGCCTGGGCCGGTGTCAGCTGTCGGGCTCCACCGAAGGGCATGAGGATGGTGCCTGCACCGATGGTGGAGTCGAACTGCTCAGCCAGACCCTGCTGGGAGCAGACATTGATGTCCGCAAGCAGGGCTCTCATGCGTGCATCCAGGCTGCCTTGGACCTCGAATGGGGCATGGTAGGGAGCGGGAACCGCCACCTGGGCATCGGCCTTGTGAGGGGCGCCGTTGGAGGACAGGAAGGAGCGGGGGATATCCACGATGGTGTCTGACCGCCAGGTCATCCGCAGCCGGGGTTCTTTGGTGACCTCGGCGATGACGGTGGCTTCAAGGTCCTCTTGCCGGGCGTAGTCGATGAAGGCGGGCGCATCTTCGGCAGCCAGGGCCACGGCCATGCGCTCTTGGCTCTCGGAAATGGCGATTTCAGTCCCGTCCAGCCCCTGGTACTTGAGCGGCACCCGATCCAGGTTCACGTTCAGTCCGTCCGCCAGCTCGCCTACGGCCACGGCAACGCCGCCGGCTCCGAAGTCGTTGCAACGCTCAATCAGCCTGGCTGCCTCCGGGCGACGGAAGAGGCGCTGGAGCTTGCGCTCCTCAGGGGCATCGCCCTTCTGCACCTCGGCCCCGCAGCGTTCCAGACTTTCTTCGTTCTGGGACTTGGAGGCTCCGGTCGCGCCGCCGATTCCATCGCGGCCGGTTCTTCCGCCCACCAGGATGATCAGATCGCCGGGTGCGGGCCGACGGCGGATCACATGGTCGGCCGGGGTGGCGGCCACTACAGCGCCCACTTCCATCCGCTTGGCCGCATAGCCGGGGTGGTAGATCTCCCGAACCTGCCCAGTGGCCAGCCCGATCTGGTTGCCATAGGAGGAGTAGCCATCGGCTGCCTGACGGACGATACGGCTCTCGGGTAGCTTGCCCGGCAGGGTCTGATCCAGGGGCTGGCGGGGATCCGCTGCCCCGCTGACCCTCATGGCCTGGTAGACGTAGCCCCTTCCGGACAGGGGATCACGGATGGCTCCGCCGATGCAGGTGGCGGCACCACCGAAGGGCTCGATCTCGGTGGGATGGTTATGCGTTTCATTTTTGAACAGAAAGAGCCAGTCTTGATCCTGGCCGTCCACGTCGACCTTGGTTCGGATAGTGCAGGCGTTGACCTCTTCGGACTGGTCCATGTCGTTCAGGATGCCGCGCTTCTGCAGGTACTTGGCTCCGATGGTGCCCATGTCCATCAGACATTCCGGCCGGTCCTGACGGCCCAACTCTGCGCGAATGGCCCGGTAATGCTCCAGCGTGGCGCGAGCCCGGGGGTTGTCCGCCTCGATCCGCTCCAGCCTGGTGTTGAAGGTGGTGTGCCGGCAGTGGTCGGACCAGTAGGTGTCGATCACCTTGAGCTCGGTCAGGGTGGGGTCGCGCTTCTCCTGACGGTAGTGGTCCCGGCAGAAGCGGATATCCGGCAGATCCATGGCCAGGTCCAGCTTGTCAATCAGCGCTTCAAGTTCAGGATCGTCCAGATCGCGGAACCCGTCCAATACAGGCACTGGATCCGGATTGTCATCAGGCATGGCCAGGGTCTTGGGCTGCTCCAGCCCTACCACCCGTGAGTCCACCGGGTTGACCAGGTAATTGCGGATGGCTTCAATCTGCCCGGCATTCAGGTCGCCCTGGAGCAGGTAAACAGTAGCTGTGGCCACCAAGGGTCGGGCGCCCTGGCCTACCAACTGGACACATTGGGCTGCGGAGTCGGCTCGCTGATCGAACTGACCCGGCAGAGGGGCCACGGCGAAGAGCATGGGGGAGTCCAGTGGCGGCAGGTCCCCGTCGCCCTTCATGCGCAGGGCTTCCTCCAGTCGGGTGACCACCAGATCGGTCTGGGGCTGGGCAAAGACCGTGGGCAGGCAACGTTTGAAGAGGTCTTCGTCGATGCCTTCCAGATCGTAGCGGTTGAACATGCGCAGGCCGGTCAGCCCTTGCACGCCCGGCAGGGTGCGAAGCTGTTCGGCAAGCCTCTCGGCGGCCTGGTCGAAGCCCCGTTTTTTCTCGGTATAGACACGGAAGAGCACGATGGATCCTTTCGTGATGGATTGGTTAGGGACCTATGAAAAACCCGGAGGCGATAAGCTCGCTTCCGGGTCGATCGATTCAGCCGTTCGATTGGCTTTCGCGCTCCTCCAATTCGGTCAGCCCATCCAAAATGGTTTGATAAGCAGGAATGATGCTGCCCAGGTCCCTGCGGAAGATGTCCTTGTCCAGGTGGGTGACCTGGCCGTTCTGATTATTGCCGATTGCCCAGAGCCGACAGGTGTCGGGGGTGATCTCGTCGCCGAGAAGGATGATGCCCGATTCGGTCTTGCCCATTTCGATCTTGAAATCCACCAGCTCTACGTTGATGGCGTGGAAGATGTCGGTCAGCGCCCCGTTGATCTCCCTGGTCTTTGCGGCGACGATGTCCAGGTCCTGCTCGGTGGCCAGCCCCAGGGCCAGAATGTCATCCCGGTTGATAAATGGATCATCCAGGGGATCGGACTTGTAGAAGAACTCCAGCACCGGCTGCTTCAAGGCGGTGCCTTCCGCAACCCCGTACCGCTGGGCGAAAGAGCCTGCGGCCCGGTTGCGCATGACGACCTCCAAGGGGAACATGTCCAGCCGGCGATTGAGTTGTTCGGTATCCGAGATGCTGCGTACGAAGTGGCTGGGGATGCCCCGGCGTGCCAGCAGGGAGAATATCACCGTGGTGATCCTGTTGTTCAGTCTGGCTTTGCCTTCGATATTGGCCTTCTTGGCTCCGTTCCCCGCCGTGGCCTGATCGGTGTACTCAACCCAGAGCACATTCGGATCATCCGTTTCGTACAGTTTTTTGGCCTTGCCTTGATAGCGCATCCCCAACTTTTCCACGGTTCGCCTTCCTCGAGTTTGTTGCGAATTGGAAACATCTGCACTTCTTGGGACATGACCACCATAGCAAGCCCGAGTTACATCTCCGAGCCCACCTGAGGTTTCAGATCGCCGGCCACGGCTTCGGCCCGTTCTTGGGCAGTCTGCAGGTCAGGACCCTGGGCCAGGGCCACGCCCATGCGGCGCAGACCAAGCACTTCTGGTTTGGAGAAGATGCGCAGATCGGTGCCTGGATGGTCCAGGGCCTGCGGCAGACCTTGGAAACTGACAGGTCCCTGGCCCCTGACCAGGATGGGTCGGCTGACCGCGTAGGCGCCCTCCTGCAGACTCAGAGCCAGATCCTCCTGATGGACGGGAATGCCCAGGATGGCCCGGGCGTGAAGGTCGAACTCGGTCAGGCGTTGGGAGATCATAGTCACCATGCCGGTGTCATGGGGGCGCGGGGCCACCTCGTTGAAGAGCAGCGAGCCATCGCGCAGAACGAAAATCTCCACTCCGTAGACCCCCCACCCGGTCTCCCCGCTTTGACATGCCAGGGAGGTCATGGCATGAACCAGCCTGGTGGCCATGCTCCGGGCCTGCTGCAAGATGTCAGGATTCAGCTCCGCCGGTTGCCAGGAGAGCCGGTAGTCGCCGTTCTCCTGCCGCTGGCCGATGGGCGTGCAGGTGGCCACGCCGGCGGAGGAAGCCACGGTCAGAACGGTCAGCTCATGCGCTAGGGGGGCCAGAGCCTCCACAATGATCTCGGCCTCGCCCTGATGCCTGATGGCTGCCCGGCCCTGGGTCAGTGCCAAATTCCAGGCTTGAGACAAACCTTCCCTGCTTCGCACCAGGGTCTGTCCGTGTCCGGAGGAGCTCATCAGAGGTTTGACCATGCAGGGGTAGCCCACCTGGTCCGCCGCCCTGGCCAGCTCTTCGAGGGAGCTGGCGAACTGATAGGGGGTAGTGGGCAGACCTACCTGCTCGTGGGCGAAGACGCGCAGGGCCCTGCGGTCCATGCACATGGCCGCCAGGGGTGCGGCAGGCACTACCTGGATGCCACGGGCTGCGGCGCCGGCCAGACGGTCAGTGGCGATGGCCTCGACTTCTGGCACGATCAGATCGGGCTTGACCATTTCGATCAGGTCCTCAAGAGCCTGGGGGTCACTCATCCTCACCTGGTAGCCGACATGGGCCACCTGGGTGGCCGGTGCGCCAGGGTAGGAGTCCGCCGCACCTACCCAGGCCCCCAGTCGCATCAGGCTCATGGCGATCTCGCGGCCGAGTTCGCCGGCCCCTAGGAGAAGGACTCGTGTGGATCTTGGCCCCAGAGGAGAGCCGAACGACCGCTTCCCTGGATCGATAGTGTTGATAATCCGCTGCTGACCGGATGCGCGCATACTCATATTCTGTCACCGACTATCGATACATGCCTATAAACGACATCTATAGAGGCCTTCTTGTCCACTGGCCGCCGGGACGATTACCATGTCAGGCAGTCGACCAGGGAAGGCGGGAACGTGAGCGAGCGGATACCGGCTGTGCGGATGGAGCACCTGACCAAGACCTATCACAGCGACGACGACGAAGACAAGACGGCACTGGCCGACATCGATCTGACTGTCGAGACTGGAGATATTTTTGGCATCATCGGACTGAGCGGGGCTGGCAAGTCCACCCTGGTCCGCTGCATCAACGGGCTGGAGGATTATGACTCGGGCAGCGTCAAGGTCCGGGGTCGCGAGGTCAAGTATCTGGCTCCGGCCGAGCTCAGGGACTTGAGGCGTCGTACGGGCATGATCTTCCAGCACTTCAACCTGATGCCATCCAGGACGGTGGCCGATAATGTGGGCCTTCCTCTGCGGGGGAGCAGCCGCGACCGTGCATCTCGACGGGCCCGGGTGTCCGAGCTTCTGGAATTGGTAGGGCTGACTGAGTTGGCCGACCACTATCCCGCAGAACTCTCCGGTGGCCAGCAGCAGCGCGTGGCCATCGCCCGAGCACTGGCCAACGAGCCGGATATCCTGCTCAGCGATGAGGCCACCAGCGCACTGGATCCGACCACCACGCGCTCCATTCTTCAGCTGCTCCGTGATCTGCACGACCAGCTGGGCATCACCGTGGTCATGATCACCCACGAGATGTCGGTTATCCGGCAGATCTGCAACCGGGTGGCAGTCATCGATCAGGGCGTCATTGTGGAGCAGGGCCGGGTCTTCGACGTCTTTGCAGATCCCAAGGCCCAGCTGACCAAGTCTTTCGTGGCCACCACATCCAACCTGGAAAAGGTCAAGGATCTGATGGCCGCCGATTCGCCCCTGGTGGCCCTGGAGCCTGGGCAGATCCTCATGCGCATGTCCTATGTCTCCAAGGAGGTCTCCGAGGCTTTGGTCTCCACCATCAGCCGTCGCTACAACCTGGACGTCAACATCATCTTCGGCGACATCGATGTGGTGGAGGGAGCACCCCTGGGGGGTCTGGTGGTCAGGATGGGCGGCGAACCGGAAAATATCCGTCGGGCCATGGGATACCTGCGCTCGCGCAACATCGGAATCGAGGTCCTCAAATCATGACGTCCCTGCTCACCACCTGGTTCCCCAACGTCATGAGCCGATTGCCTGAGTTCTTCAGCAGCATGGTTCAGACCTTGGTCATGGTCGGCGTCTCAGGGGTGATCTCCTTCCTGCTGGCTCTGGTCATCGGGGTGGGGCTGATCATCAGCCGACGTGATGGCATCCGTCACAACGGCCTGGTGTTCACCATTCTGGACAAGCTGATTGACCTCTTCCGCTCCATTCCCTTCATTATTCTGGCGGCCGCCCTGGTGCCGGTGACCAGAATGCTCATAGGTACGGCCATCGGGCCTAAAGGGGCAATTTTCCCGCTGGTCGTGGGCATCACGCCTTTCTTCTCCCGGCAGATCGAGTCGGCCCTGGCCGGTTTGGACCCTGGGTATGTCGAGGCGGCGGAGTCCATGGGCATGACCACCTGGCAGATCATCTGGCACGTCTACCTGCGTGAGGGCATCCCCTCCATCATCCGGGTGACCACCATTACCATCGTCAGCCTGGTGGGCGAGACCGCCACCGTGGGCATTGTGGGCGGTGGCGGGTTGGGCGACTTCGCCATCCGTCTGGGCTACCAGCGGTCCATGAACGACGTGACCATCGCCACCATCATTGTGCTGGTCATCTTCATCGCCCTGATCGAACTGTTCGGCCGGCTTCTGGCCGAGGTCGTCGAACACTGAGCAACCCGGGAAAGGTCAGATTATTGTGGTCGGTCGTAATCGCGTCGGCAAAAAGAACCGAGCCAAGGTCCAGCTGGCGGCGCTCAGCCTGGTCATCGTCCTCCTGCTGGCGCTAGTGGTCGGTACCGATGTCCGTCTGAACCAGGTGGGTGCCGATGTCAAGGTCGTCAAGGTCGGCGTCATTGGCAGTTCGGACGATCAGATTTGGAAGGCTGTCCAGGCAGAGCTGGATCGGCGGGGCGAACGCATCAGGATCGAGCTCAAGCCTTTCCAGGACGCCATCTATGTCAACCAGGCCACAGCCAACCGCGAGGTGGACTTCAACGCCGCCCAGCATTACGCCTACCTGGAGGACGATGTGAAAACCAACCACTACCAGCTGGCTGTGCTTGGCAATACCTACATCTCGCCCATGAACCTCTACTCGCAGCGCTATGCCAAGCCTTCGCAGTTCCAAGACGGCGACCGGGTGGCCATTCCCAACAACGCCACCAATATGGGCCGGGCCTTGAAGGTCCTGGCCGACGCCAAGCTGATCGGTCTGCGCGACCCCAAGGCCACCAACCCGTTGCCCGAGGACGTAGTGGACAACCCCAAGCATCTGCGCATCGAGCAGGTGGATCCGGCTGGCATCCTCAACCTGCTGCCCGACTATGCGGGCGGGGTCACCAACGCCAACTTCGTGGTCGATGCAGGTCGCAGTGTGCATGATGCCATCCACGAGGTTCCCTACGACCTCCAGAACCCGGCCAACAAGCCTTACGTTAACATCATCGTCACCACCAAGGATCAGCGGAATAACCCCACCTACGCCGCAGTGGTGCGAGCCTACCATTCCAAGCCCGTGGCCGACACCATCGTCCATGTCTACAAGGGGGCCTGCCTGCCGGCTTTCAAGGTTTCCTGATGCGATAGGTTCAACAAATGAAGGAGGATGGATATGAGCACCAGAAGAACCAGGGCCAAGCGAGAGCTGGCAGCTGTCTCGGTCGTCATCCTGGTGGTCGCCGTCCTGATGGGAGTGGCCTATGTCAGGGTCAACCAGCCCGATCGCGGCCAGCGGGAGATCAGCATCGGTCTGGTGGGCGATGCTGATGAGGAGATCTGGAAGGCCGTTCAGCACCAACTGGACCAGCGCCGGGCCGGCATAAAAATCAAGCTCCGCTCCTTCCAATATGGGCGTTACGCCAATCAGGCACTGTCCAACGGGGAGATTGACCTGAATGCCTTCCAGCACTATGCCTTTCTGGAGCAGGAGTCCAAGCAGCACGGGTACCGGTTCGCAGCCATTGGCGACACCTACATCTCACCCCTCAACCTCTACTCAAAGAAGTACCGGAGCGTTGACCAGATAGGCTATGGTGACCGTTTGGCAATACCCAGCGATCCTATCGACTTGGGCCGCTCCCTGAAGGTGCTTGCCAGCGCCGGGCTGATCGGTCTGCGAGACCCCAAGGCCACCACGCCGGTTCCCGAAGATATCGTAGACAACCCGCGCGGGCTGGTCCTGGATCAGGTCGATCCACCGGGGATCGTCAAGGTCCTGCCCGACTATGCGGCGGGAATCACCAACACCAATTTCATCCTGGATGCTGGCATGAAGATCCAGGATGCCATCTACCAGGTGCCCGGCGATCTCAAATCGCCAGCCAATCATCCCTATGTCAACATCATCGTGGCCAGACAGGCTGACAAAAATGACCCCGACTACAAAGCTCTGGTCTCCGCCTACCATAGTCGCTATGTGGCTGATGCCATCAACCGCTACTACCGTGGGGCGGCCGTCCCGGCCTTCTCCTACTAATAGTGGGTGCAATCGGGTGGTCGCCCTGTCCTGGTCCGACCCAAGTCTGCAACAGTTGAACAGCGGAGGGAACGTTGATGAGGGATCATGATCGCCTGACGCTGGCCCTGGTCCTGGATTCCTTCGGCAACAGGGGCAATGGGACCTCCAACTCCGCCATCCAATACGCCCAGGGTCTGGAAGCGCTGGGGCACCAGGTCCGTCTGGTGGGGGTAGGCTCGACCGACTATCCGGCGCGGGTGCATCGAATTCCTCTAGTCTCTCATGTGGCGGCCAGACAGCAGATGAGCTTCGCTCGTGCTGATCCGGAACTTTTCCGAAGGGCCTTTGCCGGTGTGGATCTGGTCCATATTTACGAACCCTTCGCCTTCGGCCGTGCCGCCCTGGCACAGGCCAGGTTCATGGGCATACCGGTGACTGCCGGGTTTCACATTCAGCCTGAGAACATCACCTATTCAGCTGGTCCATTGCGCTACCTGCCCGGGGTGGATGCGGCCATCTACCGGCTCTTTCGATTCTGGCTCTACGATCACGTCAGGCACATCCACGTTCCTACCCAGCTGACGGCTGACCTCTTGCGCTCGCATGGGTACAAGGCCCACCTGCATGTCATATCCAACGGCTACCAGCCCAGGTTCAACCCCGGTGACCGATATGAGCGGGGCCGATACGAGCGGCAGCGACCCGACCGGCTGATCCAAGTCATGGCCTCTGGCAGGCTGGCCCGGGAAAAGGACCATCTGACTCTGATCCGTGCTCTGGCCCTGTGCAGGAACAGACGCAGAATCAGCCTGACCATAGCTGGCACAGGTCCCATGGAGCGCCGTCTGAAGGCGGAGGCCGCCAGGCAGCTGAACGGCACGCAGGTCTCGATTGGATTCCATCACAACACGACCATGCCTGATCTGCTCAGACAGGCCGATCTACTGGTCCATCCCTCCATCGCGGACCTGGAATCGGTCAGCGTCCTAGAGGGGATGGCCTGCGGCGCAGTCCCGGTAATAGCACAATCCGACCTGAGCGCCGCCGGCCATTTCGCTCTGGTTGAACACTCGCTCTTCCCGGTCGGCAAGGCCCAGGCACTGGCTGCGCAAGTTGACTGGTGGATAGACCATCCTGATGCACTTGCGGTCTGGTCCAGACGCTACGCCGAACATGCCAAAGAGCATTATTCCCTGGATGCTTCCGTCAGAGCCTTTGCCAAGATGGTCATGCAGGTCGCCAACAATCAAGAGCAGGACCAGGCATAGCCCGATCTGGCTTAGATCTCCTTCTTGGATATGATCAGAGCCGACCCGATGATGGCCACCAGGACCACGCCCACGGATACGCCGGCATAGATCCAAGCCTGATCTGCCTTCAGCGTATCCAGAACAATCTGTTGGCCGAACCCGACGAAGTCGAAGTATCGCAGCCATTTCCATTTCGCCGTCAACTCTATGAGGCCGATTAGCACGGGCCATATCACGATCACTACCGCTGGAATGACTATGGATTGGGTAAGGATCAACAGGACGATGCCCAGGCTGATGATGACGGAGATGCAGAAGCTGACCGATAGGGTCATGACGGCCACATCCTTGTACAAGATGCCCCAGCCGACTCCGGGCTTCCTTCCAAGGGCCAGTCCGGTCAGCAGGATGGCGATGAAGTAGCACAGGGTCATGAGGATGATGTCAATCAGGATGGTCGCGTACTTGCCTAAGATGAATTGCATGCGCGAGATGCCCGAGGTCAACGTGTTCTTCAGGGTGTGCTGGCTGTACTCCGAACCAATGACGATAACGAAGACTGCGATATAAAAGTAGATCAGGGACGTGGCGGAGGCGACACCAGCTTGCAGGCCTGTCCTGATGGTCCAGCTCTGGCCTTGGATTTCCGGAAGTTTATGAGCGTATTCTTCCCCGCCCGTGCTGATGCCCACAGTGGTCTTGCTCCAGGTGGTCCCGATGCCGAGGGCCACAGTGGCAATCAGCAGAAGCAGCATGCCGATGGAGTGTCGCTGCCTATAAAAGTCGGCCCTGATCTGGTTAATCATTGTTGCCTCCTCGACTCTTGAGGGTCCTTATTCAGCAGATCTGCGAAATATCCCTCCAACGATCCCTTCTGCTGGCTGATTTGATTGACCAGGATGCCTTTCTGAACCAGAAGACTGTTGATGGGGCCCGGTTCCAGATTCCCTTGCCTGATCAGAATCTGATGGTCGTCAAGGACTTGAAAGGGGCCGATTCCCTGGCGATCCATGATCGTGGCGGCTTTGGAGCTCTGGTCCACGTCGATCAACAGTCCATTCTGATTGATCCGGTCCAGTTCATCCTTGTCTACCTCCTTGATCAGGCGGCCGTGGCTGATGAACCCGAACCGGGAGGAGACCAGGTAGAGTTCGCTCAGAATGTGGCTGGAGATGAGAATGGTCGTCTGGCGCTCCTTATTGAGCTTTCCCAGAAGTGTCCTGAATTCGATGATTCCTGCCGGGTCCAGGCCGTTGATGGGCTCGTCCAGGATCAGGAAATCGGGCCGGGTGAGGATGGCCATGGCCAACCCCAGGCGCTGACGCTGACCAAGAGAGAGGTGAGCGGCCCGAGTTTTGGCCTTCTCGCCCAGACCAACGAAGTCGATGGCCTGGACGATGGCCTTGTCGTCGGCCAGCCCGTGCTGGATGGCTGTCAGTTTCATGTTCTGGCTGACGGTCAGTTTTTTGAAGGCGGCCGGAGCCTCAATGATCGAGCCTATTCTGCTCAGAATGCGCCTGTTCTTGCCGATTGTGCGCCCCATTAGCCTTATGGCTCCCCTCTGCATGGGGGAGGGTCAGGTTATCAGACGCATCAGGGTGGTTTTGCCAGCACCGTTCTCGCCGATCAACCCGTAGATCTCACCCCTGTTTATGGAAAGGCTGAGATCGCCTAGTGCCTGGAAGCTGCCGAACCGTTTGCTGACATGGCTAATATCCAGAATGGTATCGTCCATGGAGTGCCTTTTCCTGTGTCGCTATTAGAGAATCTAAAATGCCTTTCTTAAGTGCTTGGCAAAGAAATCATTAAGAATTACATAAATCCGATTGGGCGAAATTGGCATCGTGAGAGGGCTTCAGCAACATGAGAGTGACCCGCGAAAGGAAGAAAGTATGCCTACGGTTCTGGTCGTGGAGGATCAGGAGGACATCCAGTCCCTGCTCAAGGATGTGCTGGGCGAGATCCATCGGATCATCCAGGTGACCACAGGCGGCGAGGCCTTGCTCGCTTCCAGCAGAAGGAACCCGACCTGATCCTTCTGGATCTGATGCTTCCTGTAATCACCGGGGACGGCGTCCTCAAGGCCATTCGACGCATGTCTTCGGTGCCGGTCATCATCCTCACGGCCATCCAGGACAAGACCAGGACCGTCAGCCTTTTGGAGCAGGGCGCCAATGATTATGTGACCAAGCCTTTCGACATCGACGAGCTTCGCGCTCGCGTCTGGGTTCAGTTGCGCCAATCCGTGGCACTGAAAGCGGATGCGGATACAGCAGGTAAATCTGACGCCAGGATTTGTTTCGAGGGGATCGAGCTGGACCGGATGGAGCACACGGTCAGCGTTGATGGGCACAGGGTCGATCTGGCTCGCAAAGAATTCGCCATCCTTGAGCTTCTGATGGACCATCCGCATCGGGTTTTCGAGAAGGAGGACCTCTACAGACAGGTTTGGAACCATCCATACATCAATGCCGAGAATACTCTCAATGTGCACCTGAGTACTTTGCGGACCAGTCTTAACAAATATGCTGGAAGCCAGCGCTACATCGTGTCGGTCTGGGGTATCGGCGTTCACCTGGTCTGAATTCGGGTGGAAATCAGGACGATGAATGACGACGAATAAGGGGTCATCGGAGGTGAATCCGTGAAGGTGGTTGCACTTGTTCTGGGTCTTGTCGCCCTAGCATTGGCGATTAAACTGATACTGCTGATTGTCGACCTCAAACGAATCAGCAGTGATCTGGATTTCATCAACTATGCGGACTCCAATGCCCTGGTAACAACTGGGGCCAATATCGGACTCATCCGCACTCTGGCGAATAGGATCAACGCCATTCTCAACAAAAACAAGCGGCTGCAGATCACCCAAGCTGAGCAGAATAAACAGGTCCGACAGATGCTGACCAATCTGACCCATGACATCAAGACCCCTCTGATCGTGGCTAGGGGATACGCCAACCGCTCAAAGAGGAATCGGACGACCAGGAGCAGCTGGACAAGATTCTCAACAACCTGCAGTCGGTGGATCACTATCTGCATTACCTGATGGATTTCAATCTGATTCAAGAGAAGAGCGTGAGTCTGGATTTGAGTAGGGTGAACCTGTCGGCCCTGGTTCAGCAGGAGCTCTTCAACGCCTTCGATTCTTTGACCGCACAGTCGGTCACGGTGGATCCCAGGATCCAAGCTGGTGTGGAAATAACGACGGACCAGACCATGATGAGTCGGGTAATCCAGAATCTGATTGGCAACTGGCTCAAGTATGCGGAGGAATCAGCCTGGGTGGACCTGCACCAGGGCGAAGATGGGCGGGTTCATCTGGACTTCGGCAACAAAACCAAGGACGTAGCCGTCGATGTAGACAGGCTGATGGAACGGTTCCAGACCGAGGACCAATCACGGACCAAGATCAGAAGCACAGGTCTGGGTCTGAGCATCGTTGATTCCCTGGTGGATTCGCTCGGCGGTTCAATGAGGCTGGAATCCGCCAACGGTATTTTCTCGATCCACTTGCTGTTGAGTGATGCTCTGCAATCGAACGAACTGTAAACAATGTGGGTTTGATCCCCTCGATTGGACGTTATGGCCTGTCATGGTCCTTGTGAAAAGACCATGACAGGCCATCAAGTGCAGGCAGGTGGAAAATGGTGTCGGGACACAAATCTGACCATGCTTAAATGTGACCGACATGCGATCCGCTTTCTCACTTACGCGCTAGGGAAGATCAGGTCTTGGTGTGCGGGACTACAACAGCCCTGGCAGAGAGCTTGTTGTCGACCAGCTTGTGGTGGGCATTGAGGGCGTTGTCCAGCGCATAGGTTTCGATCTCAGCCTCAATCTGGCTGTTGCGATACATGTTGGCAGGGCGTGAAGAATCTGAATGGCGATCTGGGCCGGTCCGCCCAGGCCAATGACCAGAGCGTGCTTTCCGCCGCCGTTCAGATGAGGCATGGCAGCCCGGATCGTGGTAGGGGGTCAGGGCAGCGTTAGCTAGGGGGCCAATTAGATCCGTATTGCCCAGCGGCACCAGGTTGCGGGCCAGGACGGTCATGTATTCTGCCATGCCGCCGTCGCGACCCAGACCCAAGGCCAGGGATTTATTGGTTACGGAGCTGGAGCATCAGTTCTCTTGGCCGGCCAAGCAGTCAGGGTAGTGGCCGCATCCGGATCACCCTTCTTAAAGCCCGTGACATCGGGGGACCGCCCTTTCGACCCAGCCGGTGGTCTCATGCCACAGAATAATCGGCGGTTTGGCGCGGCTCCAGGTTTCCGGCGTGCAGTCCTGGACGACGGATACATCGGAATGGCAGCAACCTGCCCCAGCAACCTTGAGCGGAACCCCGCCGCTCCCAGGGGTCGGCTCCGGCACTTCCTTGCGGGTGGGGAAGGTGTTGAATTGTTCGAAAACAATGGCTTTCATAAGCTCCCTTTCATCATTGAAGCATTTCCGTTTCTATGCTCAGGGCGGGGAGTGTGCGCATCAGCATCGTTGCAATAAAAAACCTGCTGAACGCCAGCTTTCACTCATCCCGAAAGAGTGTGATATGCCCAACAATGTGGGATTGGTCGTGTCTACAGAGCGGATGAAAAAGTTCACGTATATATGAGTATCCCTCCCCTAAGGATGACCGGCAGGGAAGTGGTGGCAGGATGGCCTTGGTTTGCTTTGGTTTAGCTTGAGCGGCCTTTACAGCAGATTGATCAGAGCCTGGGTGTCCTCGACTGTCGTCGCCCAGGAGGTGGCCAGTCGGATCACGGTGTGGGTTGCATCGCTGCGTTCCCAGAAGTCGAAGGCGACCTGCTTGGACAGCTCCTCCATGCGCTCATTGTCCAGACAGATGAAGGTTTGGTTGGTTGGGGAATCCATAACAATCTGATACCCCTTCTCGCGCAGGGCTTCTTTGATCATCGCTGCTGTCTGGATGGCGCTTCGACTGATGCGCAGGTAGAGGTCATCGGTGAAAAGAGCGTCGAACTGCACTCCCAGGAGCCTTCCCTTGGCCAGAAGGGCTCCCCTTCTTTTGATCATGGTGCTGAAATGTTCGGGAGCATTCCCCCTGGGGAAGATCACCGCTTCGCCGCAGAGTGCGCCCACCTTGGTTCCTCCGATGTAGAAGACGTCGCAGAGACGGGCTATGTCCGCCAGATCGACATCGGTTCCTGGAGCCACTAGTCCATATCCCAGCCTGGCCCCGTCCAGGTAGAGCGGGATCTTGTATTTCCGACAGGTCTGCGAGAGATCTTCCAGCTCCTGGCGGGTGTAGAGGGTCCCATACTCGGTGGGATGGGAGATGTAAACCATGCCGGGGAAGACCATCTGCTCATGGTTTCCGTCGGCGTAGAAGCCATCAAGGAAGGCGTTAAGATCGCCTGCGCGAATTTTGCCCTGTTTGCTGGGGATGGTGAGGACCTTGTGGCCTATGGCTTCAATGGCACCGGCCTCGTGGACGTTGACATGGCCAGTATCCGCAGCGACCACCCCCTGGTAGGACTTCAGCAGGCAGGAGGTGACGACCTGATTGGTCTGAGTCCCTCCGGCCATGAAATAAACCTGGGCCTGGGGACAGTCACAGGCTTGAGCGATCTTCTGTGCGGCGGAAAAGCAGTACCGATCCTTGCCGTAGCCGGGAAGGTGCTCCATGTTGGTGTCGATTAGCCGTTGCAGGACTGCGGGGTGGGCGCCCTCGGAATAGTCGTTGACGAATGACAGCATGCGGGTCCTTCCTGTTTGACGATAATCGGCCCCGGATCAGCCAAGCCGATCTGGAGCCATGGTTCTGACTACAGCATATGCGACAGGTCGTCCAGCAGATGCTCAGGCGATAAGTTCCTTGACCGATGCAATGATCGCCTGAAGGCTGACCTTGGCATCGTTGAAGAGCATCTGCGTATTCGGATTGAAGTAGAGCTCGTTTTCGATGCCTGCATAGCCCTTGCCACGACCTCGTTTGAGAACGACAACATGCTGGGCCTTGTCAACGTCCAGGATGGGCATGCCGGATACTGCGGTCCCTGGTCGGCGGGCCGCGGGGTTGGTCACGTCATTGGCGCCAACCACCAAGGCGACGTTGGCTGATGGGAACTGGGGATTGATGTCGTCGAGGTCGATCAATTCCTCATAGGGGACGTTGGCCTCGGCCAAGAGGACATTCATATGTCCGGGCATGCGGCCAGCCACCGGATGGATGGCGTAAGAGACCTCCACGCCATGACCCTTGAGCAGCTCGCCCAAGTCGGCCAGTTCGCGTTGGGCTTGAGCCTGAGCCAGACCAAAGCCGGGGACAAAGATGACCTTGTCTGCGTAGACCAGCTGGACAGCCACATCGTCGGGTGTGGTCTCCTTCATAGTCCCCTGGGCACCCTGATCCTGGCTGGCGCTGACAGAGGAACCGCCAAACCCTCCAGCTAGAACGCTCAGGAGAGGCCTGTTCATGGCCTGTGCCATCAGGACGGACAGGGTCGCTCCAGCGGCACCGACCAGTGCGCCAGCCACGATCAAGGCGACGTTGTCGATGGCCAGGCCGTTCATGGCCACAGCTGTGCCAGTGCAGGCGTTCAGAACAGAAATGACCACGGGCATGTCAGCGCCGCCGATGGGGATGACGAAGACCAGTCCGTAGCCTAGGGCGAATATGGCCGTGAGGAGGGCCCATGGGGTCCGATTGTCTGGATTCAGGCAGAGCATGACCAGGCAGAGCACCGTCAGCAGGGCGAAGAGCACATTCCAGACAGCTTTGGCCGGCAGCTTCAGGTTTTTGATCAGGCTGACGCCCTGAAGCTTGCCGGCAGCTATCAGGGAACCGGTGAAGGTGACGGAACCGATGACCACACCGAGCCCGGCGGTGATCAGCACCACCAGAGTCGGGGTACCTTCGGAAGTGAGTATGTCGTTCAAGGCGACCAGGGCTGCTGCGCCGCCGCCGACCGTGTTGAAGACGGAAACCAGCTGGGGCATGTCCGTCATTTTGACCTTCCTGGCCGAGTAGACCCCTGCTGCGGACCCGATCAGGATGCCGAGCACGAGCAGAACGATGGCCAGGGAGGAGGCGAAACCGGTGGCGAACAGGTGGATGAAGGCCATGGCTACGGCGATGATCATGCCTGCTGCAGAAATCCTATTGCCTGTGCGGGCCGTTTTGGGGGAGTTCATGCAGTGCAGCCCCATGACGAACATGACCGAGGAGAGGAGGTAGACGAACCAGGTGATGATGTCGAGGGTGTTCACTTGTCGGCTCCCCCGTCCTCAGCATTCGCTACCGGGACGGCCGAAGCCTGGTGGTTCTGGTCGTCTTTGTTCTTTTTCCTGCCGGATTTCGATGATTTGAACATCTCCAGCATTCTGTCCGTCACTACATAGCCGCCCACCACATTCATGGCACCAAGTATGGCCGCCAGGAAAATGAGGACGTAGGAAAGCGGGGAGTGCGCCTCCGTTGCAATGATGACCACGCCGACGATCACAATGCCATGGATTGAGTTTGCTCCGGACATCAGAGGCGTATGAAGGGTGGCCGGAACCTTGCCGATCACTTCAACGCCGATCAGCAGAGCCAAGATAAAGAGTGTAATTGCTATGACCAAGGAATTCATTGCTGGTGGCCTTTCTTCTCACTGCTTGCCGCGTCTGTGCTTCCGCGCGCGCCAGACTCTGCTGTTCCTGTTACGACCAGCGCCTGATCTATTCCATCATCTGCCTTGATGCTCAGCGCTCCATTGCGGACAAAATGAACCAACACGTCCGCCACATTCCTGGCCAGAAGGCTGGAGGCCGTCGTGGCCACACCGCTTGCCAAGTATGGCGCACCTATCATGATGACTCCCTCATGCGTGGTCGTGGTTCCTACCTGCGACCCCTCAACGTTGCCGCCAAGATCGCTGGCTGCGCAGTCCACCACCACGGCTCCGGGGTGTAGATTGGCTACTCCCTTGGCACTCAGGAGCCTGGGCGGCTTCCCTCCTGGGACCTTGGCTGTGGTGATGACCACATCGAAACCTGCCGCCTTGGCATCCACCGCTGCCTGCTGCTGAGCCTGCTCCTGGCTGTTCAGCTGGCGCGCATAGCCGCCCTCGCCCTGACCTTTGGAGAAATCCAGTCCCAGGTCAAGGAACTTGGCTCCCAGGGATTCCACCTCCTGCCTGGAGGCGGGTCTGACATCGTAGGCGGTGACTACGGCTCCCAGACGTTTGGCGGTTCCGATGGCTTGCAGTCCTGCAATGCCGACGCCCAGAACCAGAACCTTGGCTGGCCGGATGGTTCCTGCTGCAGTGGTCATCATGGGGAAGAAGGATCCGTAGGCATCGGCAGCCACCAGAGCTGCCTTGTATCCCATGACTGAGTTCTGCGAGGTCATTTCATCCATGGACTGAGCAGAGCTGAGCTGACGGGGGAGTCGTTCCAAGGCGATACCCGTCAGTCCGGCCTCGTCCAGGGCTTTGATGTAATTCTGATCTGAGAAAGATCCCAGCATGCCGATGATCCAGGTCTTGTTTTGTATCCGGCTCAGCAAGGATGTGTCTGGCCTGTTGACAAAGCCCAGGACTTGGGATTTGGACAGGACTGTATTCCTGTCGGTGATTACAGCCCCTGCTCGCTGATAATCCTCGTCCCTGAAGCCGGCTCGGACTCCAGCGCATGACTCCATCAGACAGATGATGCCCTGCCTCGCCAGACGGGTCACGATGTCTGGCGTCAAGGCCACGCGCGACTCATCATGGCTGGTTTCATTCAGGACCCCGAAAGTTATCTGAGATTGTTCTGGTCCGCTCATACCCTTCCTTTTCTTCCACAACTGTGTGTGAAAAATTTCAATATAGAATATAGGTTTCGTCCGTTACTTTTGGGCAACTATCCGTTTTTTATTCTAGGCCATTTCCAGACGATCGAATATGGCAGATTGCCTGACTGGAGCCTACAACCGGCCATCTTGTCACCTTTGACATCATATGCCGAAATTTGGCGTATCAGGAAGCAGACTGCGGGAACATCAGCCGCGGAGCAGTCTCGTTCTGCGCCCTGCTCCAAGGCTGATATTCCCTTCTCTAGAACGGTTGATCTGATTTGATTCGATTGCCTTTATCGGACAGTTTTCTTTATGGGCTCTTGTTCTGAGATTCTCTCACATTTCGATTGTTCACAGTATCCAAGTTGAGGATAGGACTCAGGTGGATACTGCAATAATTCCGTTATTGCCTCATGCCCCTTTGTCGTGGTTCCCATCGGCAATCGGTTCCTTGGATTTGGAATGCAATGGATCGTGATGGTAGATAAGGGCGAAGGCAGCCAGAGCTTCAATCATGCTGGCGATGATCCAAACTATGACGACGGCGTTCTGATGCTTGTTGATCGTTCCCATGCGGGTGAAGATGAACACATCCATGATGAAGGTCTGCAGAACCAGAAGGACCGTCGCCACAACGACCGTCCTGGTATGCCTGTCAGCCTCCGTCCCTTCTTCCTCTGGTTTGCCGGGAGACTTGAAGCTGGCATAGGAGAGGAGCCAGATGCCGATTCCGAATAAGACGGCAGCAAGAGGCAACGAGAAGAAGATCGGCATGGTGCTCAGGCTGAGGCCCAGAGCTGCGACCAAGACTGCCGAGGCCAGGCCTAGATAGAAGGAATCATGGTTTTTCGCCTTGGGCGGTTTGGCTGGCTTGCTTTCCTTAGTCAGCTGAGATGGCTTCTCGGCAGTCTTATTGGTTTGGCTCGGCTCGTTGTCATGAGAGGGGCCATCATGCTCTCTGTCTACGTGTCCGGACTGTGCGCGCTCGGGGGCTAGGGCACGTTCCTGCTTATTTAGTGCTTTAGGTCCGCCATGATCAGAATCCTTGTTGGACGGGTTCCTGCCTTCCTTCTCGCCTGTTTGCTCTGATGCATGCTTCGCCTCGGGTGCATTTGCTGTTTGGCTTTCTTTTCCGGCATTAGCAGTTTCCAATGGTTTTGGCATGCGGTTCTTGTCGTTCATGGATGTTTGCTGAGAACTTTCACGTGTGCTGTCGCTCCGTGAGGAGTTGCCCTCATGCCTGCCTTGGTTCTTATTTGCATGTTCGTTTCGATTGTTGCTCATCTGATCCTCCAGGCTTGTGCTTCCGCGTCACTTGTGGCAGGTCATCTGGCAGCCTGCCTATTTTCAGGAAGCAACCTCCGTTGAGGCCAGTGTATGTGTCCTTTTCTCGTAAAAGTGACATTGACCGGCGCTAGATCGGCATCATTTCGATATCGACCAAGTGCAGGTGAAGCACAGAGAGTTAGACGAAGGGGACCTGCAAAAGCGCTGGATTCGTTGCAATATATTCAACGACGGAGGGTGTTTGTTTATTCATGGTCTGCATCGGCGGTCATGATCTGAACTTTTGACTCTTGGACAGCGCTGCTATTGCTGTGATCAGTCAGATGATTGTATATCCTGACTTGTCAAGGGCATCCAGGGCGGCAGGGAAGTCCTCGGCCTTGGTAAGGACATAGTCCGTGTTGTAGGTCGAGACAGCGAAAATGCCTATGCCCCTGTCTGCTAGAACGGTGGCAATCGGCGCCAGGATGCCGATTAGCGAAAAATCAAGAATGCCTTGAATGCGTAAGGCCCGCCATCCGTCGCTGCGTTCCAGAGTCTGGCTGGGAACCATCTCGGCTGGACAGACCAATGAAGCCTCTTGGTCGGTTCGTCCTGTAAAAACGTAAGGTGAGTTCAGATCTACCTCTGTATAATCAGCAACCTTGCAAACGGCCAGGTTCGCCTCTATGGGCTGGATGCAGATGCCCCGCCCCTGCCTTGTCGCTGAGCTGCAATCCTTGGTTGTGAGTGACTTGCTTTTTAAGTGGGAACGAATGATGGCGTATAGCGCAACCAGGGCCCATCCGCATTCGAGGGCAAAAAAGGCCCACTGCCGGTTAGCCAGGGCATCGACGGCCAGCAAGCTTGCGCCGACAAGGTTTAGAGCAAGGTTGACCCGACTGCTGCTGGACAGGCTTAGCAGTTGCCTCGAAGCAAAGGCCATGAGTAGCAGCAAAAATCCAATAAGTTGAACCAGTGTGAGCAAACCAACCACATCCTTCCGCGAGTGACCTGATGAGCGTCGTCGTCAATCCGGGTACGGCGCGTCTCGTCCGGGGAAGGGAAGCTTCCGCAAGATACTGTAGCACCACTGGCAGGCGGGCTGAAGGTTTGGTGCGCCACTCATGCAGAAGATGAATGGGTAGCCATATGCAGCAGGTATTGTACTGTCTTCCCATGCTTTGTTAGATTGCAGGAGGACATCACCATGGAGGGGATAGAGTATGCAAAAACTGCAGTTGAGCAATGGCTTCGAACTGCCCATATTAGGATACGGAGTCTACCAGATAGATGATTTGGCTGAATGCAAGCGTGGAGTGGCGTCGGCCCTCGATGACGGCTACCGCCTTATCGATACTGCCGCCTGCTATGGCAACGAGAGAGCAGTAGGGGATGCTCTGAGTGAAGCAGCCATTCCTCGAGAGGAAGTGAGCCTCTCCTCAAAGGTCTGGATTCAGCAAAATGGTTACGAGGGGACGATGCAGTCCTTTGAAAAGACGCTGATGAACCTGCAGACCGACTACCTGGATCTGTACCTCATCCATATGCCCTATGGCGATTATCAGGGGTCTTGGAGGGCTATGGAAGACCTGTACGAGCAAGGCCGGGTCCGTGCCATCGGGGTCTGCAATTTCCTGCCTGACCGGCTGATTGATTTGATTCTTTCCAGCCGAATTGCGCCCATGGTCAACCAGATTGAGCTGCATCCTTTCACCCAGCAGATTGCACTCCGAAAGGTCATGGCTGAGCAAGGGGTTGCCCCAATGGCCTGGGCGCCTCTGGCTGAAGGCCGTCAGGACATTTTCGACAATCCTGTCCTCAGGCGTATTGGCCAGCGTTATGGCAAGACCCCGGCCCAGGTGGTATTGCGCTGGCTGACCCAGCAGGGGATATGCGCCATCCCGAAGTCCGTGCATGAGGAACGGATTCGCGAGAACCACAATATTGCAGATTTCAGTCTTGATGATGACGATATGCATGACATCAGGGCCATGGATACGGGAGGGCCGCTCATTCTTGATGTGGATACGCCTGAGGAGGCCACACGTTTGCATGGGATATCTTATACACAGTGACTGAGGTCCGCTGAGCCGATACGGCAAGGGCGCCTGCACCTGAAGACTCCAGTGTGAGCGCCCTTGTTTTAATATCAGGGATTGTTGCTGCTGTATCAATACATAGGAAAGTGCCATACTAGACGGTCACAACCTTAGACGAATGCTTGCTCGTTAGGGTTGTTTATGTGGCCTGAGCGCAAGGCAGCGTATTCGTCCCGGACCAGGATGCCGTCGTCCTCATGCCCCAGGGATTCCCGCATCAGGCGGGAGTTGATCCGTATGGTGAGGGTTTGTTGGCTGAAGATTGTTTTGCCGTCACTTTTAAAGGTTACGGTGTAGGATGCCCGCATCTGGTGCTGGCTGTCGGCGGCCTTGCTTTCAATGTCGGTGCTGCCTGGCTTGTCCGGTGCGAGCTGGGCGGGTGTGAGGGGGGGGGGATGCATTATCCAGGGGCAAGGGCGAAGGCAGCGGCGACTGGGGGTTAGCCGGAGTGGTCGGCAGTATCGGTGCATTGGCTGATGGGTCCGTCTGTTGGCTTGTTGCCATCTGCTTCAGCGTGGTCGCCTCGGGCACGTTGGATCGGCTGGAAGTAGTGTTTGCCACAGCCAGGCTGCTCATGATCAGACTGGTGGGCAAGATGATAGCCAGCAGAATACCAACCATAGTTGTAGACCAGCCTCGTATAGACCTATGCCGAAGCGTAATATGTACAAACACTTCCCAAATAAATGTAGTTAAATGAAGATATTTCCCACGCTTCTGATGAACTACGCACCAGGAACCACCTGGGCACATGAGACAACGCTATCATCTGCATATCTGTCGGCCAATTCGAAAATCGATAGGAGGTTTTGCTCTTTTTCCTCTTCCTAATATCGTAATAAGATATTTATCGAGCCGACCAGCCTGATGCGGTCCATACTAAAGATGGTTCCATTAATTATTGGTGAACCCATGTCAGCTATGCTATCGCCGATTGCCGTTCTTGTCCGGTTTGGGAATTGCCTTTGGCATCATATACGGCTCCGGCCCTACAGGCTTGTGGGTGATTCTGTTATTTATGTTGCTAGCACTCGCCTTTTTGGTGAGTGAAGTCATTTGCCAATTTTGGGTCGTACACGGTCGTATATTTAAACGCTGGGGGCGTTTGATCACATATAACAAATCCCCTACTTTCTTGATCAGGGGCAAAGGCTTGTGGTGGGGTGGCTAACGCGGCTCGAACGCGCGACCTCCTGAACCACAATCAGGTGCTCTACCAACTGAGCTATAGCCACCATGGTGAATCGACCCGCGATGCGGATCAATGCAACAGATGAAACTATACACGATGGCACGACATGGCACGCCGGTGAGGTGTGACCCATGCGATAAAAGCCAGGTTTTGTCTTGGCATATTTCATGCATATTCAATTCACGACCGCAGCCTCTACATAAAAAGTTTCCAGCACCACCAGGGTCTTGTCGTCGGCGGCGAAGTCGGGATCATCCAGTGCCTGTCGCATGTTCTCTGAGGTCCAGAAGGACTCATGAGACTCTCGCCACTCCGCCAGACTTTTATGGCCTTCTCCTTCGCTCAGAACATGCTGCAGCACGACCACGCCCAGTCGGGTCACTCTCACCGAGGCATATCTGAGGACGGCAACCGGTTGCTCATCTGAGTCCACTAAAACTGTTCGTCGGCCGGAGGAGGGAAGCGGTTCATGATCATGGATGAACTCTGCCATAAGGCTGGTCGTAGCAGTTTTGCGCCCGTCCAGATTAGCCTCCACCAGGCGGTCGCGTTCTGGACCAGGGAAGACGAATTCATCCTTGGGTAGATTCCCAACATCTCGGGCTTCTATAGTCGGTACTTGTTTATTTGACATAGTCGATGCGATTGTCTTGCCTTTTAGGCTCTTCGTTGTCGAGCGCTTTTCTTACGGGCTGGTAGGCCTTGATCAGATCAGCCAGACTCATAGCGGCGTTGGCAGGGCTGGTGGACGGCAGATTGATCATCGTCAGTCGATGCCCTTTCTCTTCCAGATCCGGCAGGCAGTAGCGACGGTAAAGCTGACCGGCCTTGCGTCCTGTAGTGAAAATGGTGCCGATCGGCGCACCATCCAGCAGATCGGCGATGTCGGTCGGCACCACCCCGGTGATGGAGGCATCGGAGGCGCCGCAGATGTCGCATTCCTGAACGACATCCCAGAGCGCTATGCGGTGATTGAGGGCGAACCGAGCGCGGACAGCTGGATCGGGCTCCGGAACAGGCTGGTCGAAGAGTGCGGCCAGTACAGGCCAGAAGCGGTTGCGCGGAAACATGTAGTAGAAGCCAGCCTCGCGAGAACTTGGGCTGGGTATGGATCCAAGGATCAGCACACGGGACTGGTCATTCCAGACAGGCCCGAACCCGTGGGTGACGTGGGTAACATGTGTGGACGAACCTGCGATCATGCGCTGAGCAGACTAGTCAGAGACGCGGTCATCACGTCAGCCTGAGCGACCACCAGAATGAAGACCAGCAGACTGGTTGCACATTCAACCAGGCCCACATACAAAATGGGAATGCGGCGCCGACGGGAGATGGCAGGCAGCAGGGCCGCACGCACCAGCAAAACCAGGCCGGTCAGCAGAGGCCACCATCCTGCGGTGTGCACCATGGCGACCCCGATCAGGCAGAGGGCCAGGTTCCAAGTCAGCGAAAGCAGGTAGCACCAGGTCTTGCCACGCTCGCGGATCATGGTTTTGACGAAGATGACCGACCCGAACTGGGTCACAGCGAAGACCGCTGCACTGACCACTCCGATCGATGGCAGGGAGGCGCTTGGCAGGAATCCGCTGGCAAAGCAGTCCACTGCAGGATTCGGTTGGCATCCAGAGTAGCTGGCGTTGGCACCTGTCAGACCCGATTCCGGCTTCTGGAATCGTGACCCTAAGGAAACGACGATCAGACAGAGCATGCAGGCTGCAATCACGGCTACGGCATCGTTCCACCAAGAGCGCTCCGTGCGCATCCAGGCGGCGGCAAAGTTCAGCACGCCCAGCACCAGGTAGAACGGGGCCCATCGCAGGAGCCCAGGGGTGCCGACCAACAGGATCAGCCCGGTCACAGCCGTGAGCAGAGCGTACCCCAAAGCCGGTGGCGCGAATCTGGCAGCTCGGTGCGAAACCATCCACCGCGAGCCCGTGAACTCAAAGCAGTAGCAGAAAGCCCAAGCGACCATGAGCAGCAGGCTCCTCCAGGTTGGGCCTCCGACCAGCAGCCCAGCCAGGCCCGGCATCAAGGCCATGGCCCAGCCGCCTATCTGGTCGGGTATCCATAAACGACGCCACTGTCGACCCTTGGACCCTGATCCGGTCGGTTTTGCTGATTTGCAGGCTCGAGGGCTCGGTCTGCTGCCGTTTGATCCGGCTGCCTTGACCCTTTCTGCGTCTGTAAGCATACTTATCAGCCTACGCCCCGGTATGGCTGTCGCCGCCTCTTCCGTAATGCAGACTCAGTCAATATCATGGTCGAAGGAGTCATGGGGATCATACGGGTCCCTGGTTTCAGGAGGCGGATGATGGGTCAGGTGGATATTAAACGCGTATACGAGCAGGCCGCTGACGAGGACGGGGTCCGCATCCTGGTCGACAGGCTCTGGCCGCGCGGCGTCAGCAAGGAGCGGGCAGCCCTGTCCGGCTGGCTCAAGGATGTTGCGCCCAGTCCAGATCTGCGGCGCTGGTGGCACCATGATCCGGACCGCTTCGAGGACTTTGCACGCCGCTACTGCATTGAGCTGGATGACAATCCCGCCCTGGAGGATCTGCTGAGCATCGCGCGTGAACATGATCGGACAACACTGGTTTATGCAGCCAAGGACCCAGCCGTCAACCATGCCCTGATCCTGCGTGACTACGTCCGCCAGGCCCTTGACAAGGAAGATAAGTAGACGCTGACCATTCACAAATGTCAGAGCATTTCCGGACGCTGGCATTGATGTTTCTGGTGACTATATTTACCGATCCAGATGTGTTTTTCCGATACATATATATGTGTATAGTAGGAATCTGCCATAGACGGGTACCTCATTGTAGGTATCTGTAAATATAAGGCATGTGCAAGGATCTCCCATTAACGGTTTCAGTGCGGCATTGCAGCGAGCACAGCCTAGAGCATACTTCCAAGTGCAAGACATGGACATGTCTGCCCCGATGATATACTTTTCATCGTGTGTGCCGACAGCACGCCTTATGTTACAGGTGGGCTCGTCGGGGTATCCCCGGATCCGAAGAGTGCAGGCAGCAATGCCCAGCAGGAGGATCAGGGGCCATCGGGCCGGTGGACAGTGGCTGATCTCTCCTTTTGGGAGCGACTGCGGCTGCGGTGCGGCGGTCTCGCAGTGCAAACGAAGACAAGTTCATCGAAGGAATCGGAGAGAGTCAGTTGCCAACAATTGAACAGCTCGTCCGCAAAGGGCGCAAGGCCAAGCCTCGCAAGTCGAAGACTTTGGCGCTTAAGGGCAGCCCGCTGCGTCGCGGCGTATGCACCCGTGTCTACACCACCACCCCCAAGAAGCCGAATTCGGCTCTGCGGAAGGTTGCCCGTGTCCGTCTGAGCTCCGGCATTGAGGTTTCCGCCTACATCCCCGGCGAGGGCCACAACCTGCAGGAGCACTCCATCGTGCTGGTGCGCGGCGGACGTGTCAAGGATCTGCCCGGCGTGCGCTACCACATCGTGCGCGGTGCGTTGGATACCCAGGGAGTCAAGGATCGCAAGCAGGGCCGTTCCCTGTACGGAGCAAAGAAGGCCAAGTAACACATGTCACGCAAAGGACCAGCTAAAAAGCACCAGCTCCTGCCCGATCCCATCTACGGTTCCACCGTGGTGGCCCAGCTGATCAACAAGATCCTGCTGGACGGCAAAAAGTCCATCGCTGAGAACATCGTCTACACCGCTCTGGAGCAGGTCAAGGAGAAGACCGACCAGGAGCCTGTGGCCGTGCTCAAGCGCGCCTTGGACAACATTCGTCCCAGCCTGGAGGTCCGCAGCCGTCGTGTCGGCGGCGCCACCTACCAGGTCCCCGTCGAGGTCAAGCCGAACCGCGCCAATACGCTCTCGTTGCGGTGGCTGACCGATTACAGCCGCGCCCGTCGTGAGAAGACCATGTCGGAGCGGCTGGCCAACGAGATCCTTGATGCCTCCAACGGCCTGGGTGCCGCGGTCAAGCGCCGCGAGGACACCCACAAGATGGCCGAGGCCAACAAGGCGTTCGCCCACTATCGCTGGTAATCCCAAGAGAGCGAGAACAAGGAATTATGGCACAAGACGTGCTCACGGACCTGACCAAGGTCCGCAACATCGGCATCATGGCCCACATCGATGCCGGCAAGACAACGACGACCGAGCGTATCCTCTACTACACCGGCGTCAATTACAAGATCGGCGAGACCCACGATGGCGCCTCCACTATGGACTGGATGGATCAGGAGAAGGAACGTGGCATCACGATTACCTCCGCCGCCATCACGGCCTTCTGGAACCGTCAGTCTCACGATCCTGAGGACCGCTACCAGATCAACATCATCGACACTCCCGGCCACGTGGACTTCACCGCCGAGGTGGAGCGCTCCCTGCGCGTGCTCGATGGAGCTGTGGCGGTGTTCGACGGCAAGGAGGGCGTGGAGCCCCAGTCCGAGACCGTCTGGCGTCAGGCTGACAAGTATGGCGTGCCCCGCATCTGCTTCATCAACAAGATGGACAAGCTGGGCGCCGACTTCTACTACTCGGTGGACACCATCAAGGACAAGTTGGGCGTCAAGCCGCTGGTCATGCAGTTGCCCATCGGCGCTGAGAGCGACTTCCACGGCGTGGTCGACCTGGTTCGCATGGTGGCCTACTACTGGAAGGACGAGGCCGACCTAGGCGCCAAGTATGAGACCATCGACATCCCCGATGATCTCAAGGACAAGGCCGAGCAGTACCACACCGAGCTGCTCGAGGCCGTGGCCGAGTCGGACGAGGACCTGCTTGAGAAGTACCTGGGCGGCGAAGAGATCTCCCAGCAGGAGATCCGCACCGCTGTGCGCAAGATGACCATCGAGCAGTCAGCCTTCCCGGTCTTCTGCGGATCCGCTTTCAAGGACAAGGGCGTGCAGCCCATGTTGGACGCGGTCGTGGACTACCTGCCCAGCCCCGAGGACGTGCCGGCCATCAAGGGCTACAAGATCGGCGACGAGTCCGTCGAGATCGATCGCAAGCCCACCGTGGACGAACCTTTCTCAGCCCTTGCATTCAAGGTGGCCACCCACCCCTTCTACGGCAAGCTGATCTATGTGCGCGTCTACTCCGGCAAGGTGGCTCAGGGCGAAACGGTCCTGGACTCCACCAAGGACAAGAAGGAGCGCGTCGGCAAGCTCTTCCAGATGCACTCCAACAAGGAGAATCCGGTCGATGAGGCCATCGCCGGCAACATCTACGCCTTCGTCGGGCTCAAGAACGTCACCACTGGTGATACCCTGTGCGACGAGAAGGCGCCGCTGGTGCTGGAATCCATGACCTTCCCCGATCCTGTGATCGAGGTGGCCGTGGAGCCCAAGACCAAGGCCGACCAGGAGAAGATGGGCATCGCCCTGCAGAAGCTCTCCGAGGAGGATCCCACCTTCCAGGTCAAGACCGACGAAGAGTCCGGCCAGACCCTGATCTCCGGCATGGGCGAGCTCCAGCTGGACATCCTGGTGGACCGCATGCGTCGCGAGTTCCATGTGGAGTGCAACGTGGGCAAGCCCCAGGTGGCCTACCGCGAGACCATCCGCAAGCCCGTCATGAACCAGGAATACACCCACAAGAAGCAGACCGGCGGTTCCGGCCAGTTCGCCAAGGTGCTCATGAACTTCGAGCCCTTGGATACTTCTGAGGGCGAATCCTACATCTTCGAGAACAAGGTCACCGGCGGTCACATCACCAAGGAGTTCATCCCCTCGGTCGATGCTGGTGTGCAGGAGGCCATGGAGTCCGGCGTGCTGGCAGGCTTCCCGGTCGTGGGCGTTAAGGCGACCCTGACCGACGGCCAGATCCACGAGGTCGACTCTTCGGAGATGGCCTTCAAGATTGCAGGCTCCATGTGCTTCAAGGAGGCTGCTCCCAAGGCCAAGCCCGTCATCCTCGAGCCTATTATGGCTGTGGAGGTCCGTACTCCCGAGGAGTACATGGGCGACGTCATGGGCGACATCAACTCCCGGCGTGGCTCCATCCAGTCCATGACCGACGCCACCGGTGTCAAGGTCATCGACGCCAAGGTGCCCCTGTCGGAGATGTTCGGCTATATTGGCGACCTCAGGTCCAAGACCCAGGGGCGCGCCATGTTCACCATGCAGATGGACTCCTACGCTGAGGTCCCCAAGGCCGTCAGCGACGAGATCATCAAGGCCCAGCGGGGCGAGTAATGCCGGTCCGGTCCGCCGCTACTGCGGGCCGCCGCAAAAAGGCTCTTCTGTCACAAGTCGGCGCTACACTCTTGTAGCGCTGACTGGGCGGAGGGCAAAAGTGGCAAAGAACCCGATAACCCAGTAATATGTAGCGAGTGCTCTGTGCGTGGTTCGTGCAGGCAACCTACGAGACGTCCAGGAGGACAAAACACAATGGCAAAGGAAAAGTACGAGCGGAACAAGCCGCACGTTAACATTGGCACCATCGGCCACGTCGATCACGGCAAGACCACCCTGACCGCGGCCATCTCCAAGGTGCTGCACGAGGAGTACCCGGACGTCAACCCCGAGTACGATTTCGCTCAGATTGATGCTGCTCCTGAGGAGAAGGAGCGCGGCATCACCATCAACATCGCGCACATCGAGTACCAGACTGCCAAGCGCCATTACGCCCACGTGGACTGCCCCGGACACGCCGACTTCGTCAAGAATATGATCACCGGCGCTGCTCAGATGGATGGCGCCATCCTGGTGGTCGCCGCCACTGACGGCCCCATGGCCCAGACTCGCGAGCACGTGCTGCTGGCTCGCCAGGTCGGCGTGCCGAAGATCCTGGTCGCCCTGAACAAGTGCGACATGGTCGACGACGAAGAGCTGATCGAGCTGGTCGAGGAAGAAGTCCGCGATCTGCTGGACGAGAACGGCTTCGATCGCGACTGCCCTGTCATCCGCACCTCCGCCTATGGCGCCCTGCATGACGATGCCCCTGACCACGACAAGTGGGTTCAGACCATCAAGGACCTCATGGATGCCGTCGACGACTACATCCCCACCCCGGTCCACGACCTGGACAAGCCCTTCCTGATGCCCATCGAGGATGTCTTCACCATCTCCGGCCGTGGCACCGTGGTGACCGGCCGTGTCGAGCGTGGCAAGCTGCCCGTGAACACCAACGTGGAGATCGTCGGTCTGCGTGAGACCCAGTCCACCACCGTCACCTCCATCGAGACCTTCCACAAGCAGATGGACGAGGCTGAGGCTGGCGACAACACCGGCCTGCTGCTGCGCGGCATCGGCCGTGAGGACGTTGAGCGCGGCCAGGTTGTGGCTGCTCCCGGCACCGTGACCCCTCACCATAAGTTCGAGGGCGAGGTCTACGTGCTGACCAAGGACGAGGGTGGACGCCACTCGCCGTTCTTCTCCAACTACCGTCCGCAGTTCTACTTCCGGACCACCGACGTCACCGGCGTCATCACCCTGCCCGAGGGCGTGGAGATGGTTCAGCCCGGCGATCACGCCACCTTCTCTGTCGAACTGATCCAGCCCGTCGCCATGGAAGAGGGCCTGACCTTCGCTGTTCGTGAAGGCGGCCACACGGTTGGCTCAGGCCGAGTCACCAAGATCATCGAGTAGGATTGCCTGTCGCTTATCGACACAATCCGATGACGGGGCCCGGAATCCTTTCTGTGATTCCGGGCCCCGCCCATATCCGGCAGGCCTCGCCGCCGGGCCAGCCCCGGTGTTCATGCGCCGTGGCATAATAGGCGAGGATTTATCGCGAGCGGGCTGGATCCTGTGTGGCCCGGTGCTTTCGGCAGATGGCCAGGAGCCCTCCGAAGGAACGTTCATAAGAATGAGGTGGTATCAAGATGGCACAGACTTCCAACGACATCAAGAACGGATCGGTCATCAACCTGGACGGCAAGCTTTGGACCGTCATTAAGTTCCAGCATGTCAAGCCAGGCAAAGGGCCGGCCTTTGTGCGCACGACCATCAAGGACGTCCTTTCGGGCAAGATCGTGGACCGCACCTTCAACGCGGGCATGAAGATGGACTTCGAGACCGTCGACAATAGGACCATGCAGTACTCCTACCGGGATGGCGACTCATTCGTCTTCATGGATATGAACACCTACGAACAGGTCAACATCCCCGAAACCCTGGTCGGCGATCAGGAACGCTTCCTGCTTGAGGGCACCGACTGCATCATCAGCTTCCATGACGGCAACCCGCTGTCCGTAGAACTGCCTGCATCCGTGGTGCTGACTGTGACCGCAACTGAGCCCGGCGTCCAGGGCAACCGCTCCAACGCCGGCACCAAGCCCGCCACTGTGGAGACCGGAGCAGAGATTCAGGTGCCCCTCTTCGTGGGTGAGGGCGAGAAGGTCAAGGTGGACACCCGCGACGGTTCCTACCTGGGCCGCGAGAACTGAGCAAGTCTGGAAACCACGTATCCATGGCACGTTCCACAGCCCGCAAGCGGGCCTTGAACACCCTGTATGAGGCCGATGAGAAGAGCCAGGATTTCCTCTCCCTGTTGGAGGAGCGCAAGGCTAGGCCGGGGGCACAGACACCTCTGCCTGCCTATGCCGTGACCATCGTTGAGGGTGTGGCAGAACATCGTCGAAATATTGATGAGGCCCTGCAGACCCATTCCACCCGGTGGCCGCTGAGCCGCATGCATGCCATCGACCGCAACATACTGCGTATCGCCGCCTGGGAGATGTTCTACAACCCTGACGTTCCCGACAAGGTGGCCATCGATGAGGCCCTGTCTCTGGCCAAGACCCTCTCTGATGCTGATGCCCCCTCCTTCATTCACGGCGTTCTCAGCGCCCTGGAGCAGGAGAAGGATGAGCATCAGGCTCGTCGTGAGCAAGCCGATCGGATCGCTGCCCTGGCTGATGCCGAGGCCGATGCGGACGCTTCGGATGATGAATCCGATAAGGCAAAAGCAGGGATCGCAGCCTCTGAGCCAGTCTCCTCTGGGGATGGCCATGCTGACAGCGAGTCGGAATCGGCAGAGGGTACACACGAGGATGAGGATGCCGACCAGTCGGCTCCCAGTCTGGATCAGTTGAAATTGACGCTGCCGAAGGAACTGACCCCGGATGTGGATCTTCCTTCAGGCGACTGAGTAATGATTCGGATAAAGGCCGACCGATGTCCGCTGGCTGTTAGGGCATCAGGTCGGCCTTTTTTCCATATTGAGATTTATTGAACAGCAGGCCTTGCTGCAAGATTTGCCCAATCATCTTTTGGGCGAGCTAGTCGGCATGATCCATGGGGGACATTAATATAGGTGCGAATATCCACGGCAAACAAGGGGGTTCGGTGAACCTGAAGGACACCAACGCCATCGCCTCCGATCGTCGTTTCTCCGATTCCGCCATCCTTCTGCTGGAGGACGGCCAGGTGTATGAGGGAAAGGCCTTCGGGGCACTGGGCAGCACTATCGGTGAGGTCGTATTCGCCACGGGGATGACCGGATACCAGGAGACCCTGACCGATCCCAGTTATGACAGACAGATAGTAGTCCAGACGTTTCCGCACATCGGCAATACCGGTGTCAACGGGGAGGACGGTGAATCATCACGGATCTGGGTGGCCGGATATGTGGTCCGGGAACCCAGTCCCACTTTCAGCAACTGGCGGGCTACAGGCGGTCTCCAAGGGGAGATGATTGACCAAGGCATCGTCGGCATCAGCGGCATAGACACTCGCCGGCTCGTGCGGCACCTGCGTTCAGCGGGCGTCATGCGGGCCGGTATTTTTTCTGGGTCGGCCCTGGACGATGGCAGCATCCAGAGTCTTTTGGATCGAGTCAGACAGGCGCCGACCATGGGCGGCTCCCACCTGACCGGCGAAGTCAGCACAAACTATCCCTACACGGTGGAGCCTTGCGGTCAATATCAGGATAGGGAGCCGCTCTGCACGGTGGCTGCTGTCGATCTGGGCATCAAGGCCATGACCCTTCATCGGCTGGCCGAGCGCGGATGCCGGGTCCACCTGCTGCCCGTGGGCACCACCATGGAGACCATCCGCTCGCTCAATCCAGATGGCGTCTTCTTCTCCAACGGTCCCGGCGACCCCTCTACGGCCGACCATGAGGTGGCCCTCCTGCGCCAGGTGCTTGATGCAAGGCTGCCCTTCTTCGGCATCTGCCTGGGCAACCAGCTACTGGGCCGTGCCCTGGGCTTCGAGACCTACAAGCTGAAATTCGGTCATCGCGGCATCAATCAGCCGGTCATGGATCTCAGCACTGGCAAGGTGGAGATCACTGCCCACAATCACGGGTTCGCAGTCAAGGCGCCCAAGGGTGACCCGGTGCCCTCGCCCTATGGTGAGGGCCGATATGGTCGTGTTCGGGTCTCTCATGTCGATCTCAACGACGGCGTGGTCGAGGGTCTGGAGTGCCTGGATATTCCGGCCTTCTCCGTTCAATATCATCCGGAGGCGGCGGCTGGTCCGCACGATGCCTCCTATCTGTTTGACAGGTTCATCACGTTGATGCAGGACGCCAAGGAAGGGAAGGCACATGCCTAAGCGGCAGGACATCCATTCGGTCATGGTCATCGGCTCTGGGCCCATCGTCATCGGGCAGGCGGCCGAGTTCGATTATTCGGGGACACAGGCCTGCCGGGTGCTGCGCGAAGAGGGGATTCGCGTCATCCTGGTCAATTCCAATCCCGCCACCATCATGACGGATCCCGAGATGGCCGATGCCACCTACATAGAGCCCATCGCTCTGCCTTTCCTTGAGCGGATCATTGCCAAGGAGCGGCCGGATGCGCTGCTGCCCACCCTGGGCGGCCAGACCGCTCTGAACGCTGCCGTGGAGCTGGGCAAGGCCGGCGTGCTGGAGCGCTACGGGGTGGAGCTGATCGGCGCTTCGCTGGAGGCCATCGACAGGGGAGAGGACCGTGAGCTCTTCAAGCAGGTGGTGGACCAGGCCGGCGCCGAGTCAGCCAAGTCCCGCATCGCCCACAGTCTGGATGAGGCCGAGGCAGTTGCCGCCGAACTGGGCTACCCTCTGGTGGTTCGTCCCTCCTTCACCATGGGCGGCCTGGGCTCAGGCATCGCCCACGATCGTGAGGAACTGAGGCGGATCGCCGGTGCTGGCATCCACTATTCGCCCACCGATGAGATCCTTTTGGAGGAGGGCATCGAAGGGTGGAAAGAGTATGAGCTGGAGCTCATGCGCGACCGCCTGGATAATGTGGTTGTGGTCTGCCCCATCGAGAATGTAGACCCGGTAGGCGTGCACACCGGCGACTCCATCACCGTGGCCCCGGTCTTCACCCTGACCGACCGGGAGTATCAGCGGATGCGCGACATCGGTATCGCCATCATCCGCGGCGTGGGGGTGGATACGGGCGGCTGCAACATCCAGTTCGCCGTCAACCCCAAGAACGGCCGGATCATCGTCATCGAAATGAATCCGCGTGTTTCACGGTCTTCGGCTCTGGCTTCCAAGGCCACCGGCTTCCCCATCGCCAAGATCGCAGTCAAGCTGGCCCTGGGATACACCTTGGACGAGATAGAGAACGACATCACCCGCTCAACCCCTGCCTCCTTCGAGCCGACCATCGACTACGTGGTCACCAAGATTCCGCGCTTCACTTTCGAGAAGTTCCCCGGGGCGGACACGACCCTGACCACCTCGATGAAGTCCGTGGGCGAGGCCATGGCTCTGGCTGGCAACTTCCGCGAGTCCCTGGGCAAGGCCATGCGCTCCATCGACAAGCGGCACATGACCTTCTCCTGGGATGGCCCCAGGCCCGACCAGGCCGAGACGGACCAGCTGCTGGAGGCCATGCACACTCCCACAGAGCACCGCTACCTGCAGATTCAGCGAGCCTTCTGGGGCGGAGCCACCGTTGAGCAGGTCCACCAGGCCACCAGGATCGACCCCTGGTTCCTGGAGCAGATCAGCATGATCAATGATCTGGCCCTCCAAGTGCGCCAGTCCGAGGTCCTGGACGAGGACCTGCTGCGCCGGGCCAAGCAATCGGGGCTGAGCGACCTGCAGATTGCCCACCTGCGTGGCATGGGTGACCAGGGCGAGGCAGTCGTCAGGGAACTTCGCTGGGCCTTCGGTCTTCATCCTGTCTACAAGACTGTGGACACCTGTGCAGCTGAGTTCGATGCGGTCACGCCCTACTACTACTCCTGCTACGCCGACGAGTCCGAGCTGCGACCCCGTCAGCGCGAGGCAGTCATCATCCTGGGCTCGGGGCCCAACCGAATCGGTCAGGGGGTCGAGTTCGATTACACCTGCGTGCACGCCGTCCAGGAGCTAGGCAAGGACTATGACACCATCATGGTCAACTGCAATCCCGAGACGGTCTCCACCGACTATGACATGTCGGACAGGCTCTATTTCGAGCCGCTGACCTTCGAGGATGTTCTGGAGATCTACCGGGCTGAGAAGGCCATGGGACCTGTCAAAGGGGTCATCGTCCAGCTGGGCGGTCAGACGCCCTTGTCTCTGGCGGCCAGGCTCAAGGCGGCCGGGGTGCCCATTCTGGGAACCAGTCCCGAGTCCATCGACCTTGCCGAGAACCGCGAACTCTTCGGCCAGGTGCTCAGCAAGGAGCATTTGAACGCTCCACGGTACGGCACTGCTCTTTCCTTGGATGAGGCCAAGGAGGCAGCCCACGCCATCGGTTACCCGGTTCTGGTCAGGCCCTCCTACGTGTTGGGCGGACGAGGCATGGAGATCGTCTACGACGACCAGCAGTTGGCCACCTACGTGGATCGAGCCCTGGATGAAGCCAAGGCCGATACGGTGGTCTCCGGCCGTCTGCCCTCACCCCTGCTGATCGACAAGTTCCTCCAGGACGCCATCGAGATCGACGTGGATGCCCTCTATGACGGGCAGGAGCTCTACATCGGCGGAATCATGGAGCATGTGGAGGAGGCCGGAGTCCACTCCGGCGATGCCGCCTGCACCCTGCCGCCCTCAACCCTCTCCGACGACCAGATCAATCGGTTGCGGCAGGCCACCCTGGCTATAGCCCAAGGGTGCGGGGTCCAGGGGCTGATCAATGTTCAGTATGCCTTCATGGCCAACACCCTCTATGTGATCGAGGCCAATCCCCGCGCATCCCGGACCGTCCCCTTTGCCTCCAAGGCCACGGGTACGGCGCTGGCCAAGGCTGCGGCGCGGATCATGGTGGGGGAGTCCATCGCCCAGCAACGAGCCAATGGTCTGCTCTTGCCTGTCGGCGACGGCGGCATGGTCCGTGTCGGACAGCCCGTGGCGGTCAAGGAGTCCGTCCTGCCCTTTAAGCGCTTCCGTACTCCGGTGGGCCGGACTGTGGACATTCTGCTGGGCCCGGAGATGCGCTCCACTGGAGAGGTCATGGGCTTCGATCGGGACTTTCCCCACGCTTTCGCCAAGAGCCAGCTGGCCGCCCACCAGGGAGGTCTGCCTACCAGCGGGGTCGTTTTCCTGTCGGTCAATGATGCGGACAAGCGCCAGCTGCCCATGCTGGCAGCCCGCCTGTTGGAGCAGGGCTTCAGCATCTGCGCCACCAGTGGCACGGCCTCTGTCCTGCGCCGGTACGGCTTCGATGTGGCCGTTGTCGACAAGATCAGCGATGGTGAGGAGCAGGGTCAGGCTTTTACTGATTCTGACGGAGTAAGGCATATGGGCCGGAATCCTGTCCAGCTTATTGAGGATGGGACCATCGACATGATCCTCAACACGCCCAGCTCCAGGGATTCTCGTTCTGACGGCTATTTGATCCGGGTGGCCGCCATAGCCGCCGATCTGCCGCAGTTCACCACCATCACCGAATTCTCAGCCGCACTGATGGCCATTGACGTGGTCAAAAAGGACGACTACGAGGTCATGAGCATCCAGGAACACGCGGCCCGGCTGCTGGAGCTGGAAAAGGCCAAGTAGGTACGCTATATGATTGATCCATGTTCCGGTCCAGATATGCCGGAGGGTGACTTTTAGGAAAGGAAGTGGCCGTGTCAACGATCAACGGTGCCGACATGTCGATACAGGACTCTTCGGAAGCGCAGACCGGAGGGGCAGGGAAGACTGGCGGCCGGCTGATCGTGCTCACAGGGCCCACGGCCGTAGGCAAGGGCACTGTGGAGGCGGCCCTGCGTCATGCCCACCCAGAGGTCTGGGTCTCCGTCTCGGCCACCACCCGGGCGCCGCGTCCTGGCGAGAAGGACGGCGTCACTTACTGGTTCATGGATGAGCAGGAATTTGCCCGCAGGGAGGCCGCCGGGGACTTTCTGGAAACCGCCCTGGTCCATGGCATGTCCCACTATGGCACCCCGTTACAGCCGGTCCTGGACCATCTGGCAGCAGGGGTGCCCACGATTCTGGAGATCGACCTGCAGGGGGCGCACCGTGTCCGCCAACGGGCGGGGGAGCTGGGCATGGAAGTGTTCTACGTCTTCTTGGCGCCGCCCTCATTTCATGACCTGGTCACCAGGCTGAACATGAGGGGAACCGAAAATGAAGAGCAGCGTGCCCGCAGGCTGGAGACCGCCAAGGTGGAGCTGGCCTCCGAGGATCAGTTCGACCAGGTCATAGTCAACGACAGCGTGGATAAAGCAGCCCAGGCGCTCTGGGAGGTAATCGCCAAGGAATACGAATTTTAAATATTAGGTCTCTTCCGCGAATCAATATGACTTGTATTGCTTTCATATGTAATGTATGATTGCTTCAGAAGAAAGAATAGTTGTTCGGGTCTTGCGCAATGGAGGCGACCATGGTATCCGCCACTGTATTTAACATCCAGCAGTTCAGTTTGAATGACGGGCCCGGCATCCGTACGGTGGTCTTCCTCAAGGGTTGTCCTATGAGGTGCGGCTGGTGCTCCAACCCGGAGAGCCAGATCCGCACGCCTCAATTCGAGTGGGATCCCAAGTCGTGTTCGGGGTGTTTTGCTTGCAATGCTCTGCCTGCGTCCCCGGGATTCGTCAAGACCGACCGGAGCAGAGCTGTGGACGTGCATGCACTGCGATATGACGATTCCGCTGCTCTGGAGGCCACACGCGAGTGCAAGGGACTGAGTCTGGTTGGGAGGACGCGCGATCTGGATGAAGTTGTCGATCAGTGTATGAAAGATCTGCCTTTCTATCGTCAGAGCGGTGGAGGGGTAACGCTTTCAGGCGGCGAACCCTTGGTGTGGGGGCACTTCTGTGTGGCCCTGCTGTCGGCCTTGCAGGATCGGGGCATTGACACCAACATCGAAACCACAGGACATGTACCGGAATCAGTCTTCAGAAGCGCCCTGGATCACCTGGATCACGTCTTCATCGATATGAAACATTGGGACGAACAGGTTCATAAGGAGGGGACTGGGGTTGGTCTGAGTCTGATTGAGCGCAACACCAGTTACGCCCTGCATAGCGGCAAGGATGTCCTGGTTCGAACCCCGGTGATTCCTGACTATAACGATAAGATGAATGATGCCCGGCAGATGGCGTTGCGCCTGCTGAAGCTGGGCGCGGATAGGGTTCAGCTTCTGCCTTTCCATAATTTCGGTGAGTCCAAATATGATCTTCTGCAGCGCGACGATTACAAGTACAGTAATGTACCCAACACTCATCAGGAAGATCTGGAAGACTACCGACAGGTCTATGAGCAGGAAGGTGTGCACGCCTTCTTCTGAAGCTCGCTTGACTTTCACGACGGCTCTCGGCATTCTAGAATGTTCATGACGGGGCGGGTGACCTCTCGACTAAGGACGGGTTCAGGTGGACAATCGTGCCAACGGCATCCTTGAGATGCTCATCGACAGAGAGCGAATGGAGGTCAGCGAGATCGCCAAGGGTATGGGCGTCTCTCAGGTGACCGTACGTAAATATTTGAACGAGCTGGAGAGTCGTGGTCTCATCACCAGAGAGCATGGGTATGCTGCCATCAAAAGCACAGACAATGTCGAAGGTCGCTTGGCTCGTCACTATGAGCAGAAGCTGAGGATTGCGCGTAGGGCTGTCGCCTGTGTGCCTGACGGCGGCACGGTCATCGTGGAGAATGGCAGCTGCTGCGCTCTGCTGGCGGTTGAGCTGGCGCGTACCAAAAAGGACCTGACCATCATCACTAACAGTGCCTTCGTGGCTCACTATATCGGTGATGCCGGCAACTGCCAGATTATTCTGATTGGCGGTATCTATCAGCACAGCGCCCAAGTTCTGGTGGGTCCCATGGTTCCCTTGTGTCTTACTGGCATACAGGTGGATGTGATGTTCATCGGGGCTGATGGGTTTGACCCTGATACCGGGTTCGCCAACCGTGATCAGATGCGGGCTCAGGCTGTCCGTGACATGGCCATGCACGCCGTGCGCATTGTGATTCTTACGGAGAGCGAGAAGTTTGGCCATGGCAGCACGGTCTCGCTGAATCTTCCTCAAAAAAGCACCATGGTTATCACCGATAACAACATTACCGCAGAAGCATCGAAACAGCTGTTGGATCATGGCATCGATCTGGAGACAGTCTGACACGAGAATCTACTGAGACGGTATAAACCATGTATTGAGTGCCCTTCTTGGGCATCTACTGCACCGCTCACCTTTTTCTTTCTTTCCTGCGCGAGTGGCTGATTGACGGTCTTCGCTGTGAGTCGCGCAGCGAAGACCGAATGAGATTCATCAGTGTCCATTATCAATGTGCAAACCATACCTGTGTATCATATGATCTATTTGTCTCTTACGAATAAAAGAAATATACGTTTCAAAATTGCATTTATTGCTAACGTATGATAGTTTTCTAGTGAAATGTGATTTGGAGCACACTGTGGTGTGGATCTAGCGGTTTACAGAAAGACCCGAATCGCGGTGTTCTGGAAGGAAGAAAAATGAACGAAGAACATTTCGGCAAGCTGACACCCCGGATGGAGTCCTTCCGTGATCAGCTCCTCTCGGTGACCCCGAAGGTCGATGTCGAGCGTGCGATGATCACCACTGAGGTATATAAAAAATGTCAGGATCAGCCGCTGGCCATAAAGAGAGCCATCATGCTCAAGCGGGTTTTGGAATCGATGTCTATTTACATCGAGCCGGAAACTCTCATTGCTGGCAATCAGGCCTCGGCCAACCGAGCTGCACCCATCTATCCCGAATATGCTATGGGCTGGGTCATTGATGAGCTGGACCAATTCGACAAGCGTGACGGCGACGTCTTCACCATCACCGAAGAGAACAAGGAGAGGCTGCGTTCCATTGCACCCTTCTGGGAGCATAACACGCTTCAGGATCGTGGACTGGCAGCCTTCCCTCCTCACTCCAAGCTCTTTTATGATTTGGGAATCATCAAGTCTGAGGGCAACATCACCTCTGGCGATGCACACTGCGCCGTCAACTACGCTGTTGTTCTCAGCCATGGCCTCAAGGACTTCAGCCGTCGGGCTCAGGAAAAGCTGGATGAGCTCGATCTGACCGATTACCGGAACATTCACAAGAGCTACTTCTACAGGGCCATCATCATCGTGATTGACGCCATGAAGACTTTTGCTCACCGCTACGCTGAGCTGGCGCTGAAGCAGGCCAGGCAGGCAGCTGACGAGGGCAATGACAAGCGTGCCGAGGAGCTGCGTGGAATGGCGGAAGCCTTGGAGCACGTGCCCTATGAGCCCGCCAGGAATCTGCGTGAAGCAGTTCAGTCGGTCTGGCTGGTGCATCTGGCCCTGCAGATCGAATCCAACGGTCACTCGCTCTCCTATGGGCGCATGGATCAATACCTGGATCCCTTCTATGAGAAGGATCTGAAGGCCGGGCTCATTGATGAGCCCCAGGCTGTCGAACTGATGACCAACCTTTGGCTGAAGACCTACACCATCAACAAGATCCGTCCATGGAGCCACACGCAATTCTCTGCTGGTTCACCCCTGTATCAGAATGTAACAGTGGGCGGCCAGAAGCTGGTGAACGGTCAGCCCCAGGATGCCACCAATCCCATGAGCTGGCTCATTCTCAAGTCCGTTGCTCAGAGCCATCTGACACAGCCCAACCTCACGGTTCGTTATCACGAGAACCTGCCCGATGACTTCATGTCAGAGTGCATTGAGGTGGTTCGTTGCGGTTTCGGCATGCCGGCCTTCAACGATGATGAGATCATCATCCCTAGCTTCATCGACAAGGGTGTTAGCCGCGAGGATGCTTACGAGTATTCGGCCATAGGATGCGTAGAGACCGCTGTTCCTGGTAAGTGGGGATACCGATGCACGGGTATGAGCTTCCTCAACTTCCCCAAGGCTCTGCTGATCGCCATGAATGACGGCGTGGACCCGGCTAGCGGCACCAAGCTAGTCGAAGGGGTCGGTCACTTTAAAAACTTCACCAGTTTCGATCAGGTCGAAGCCTGCTGGGACAAGGTCATTCGCGAGATGTGCAGGCAGTGTGTCATCATTGACGCCACCTGCGACATGGTTCTCGAACATGACACCGCTGATATTCTCTGCTCCGCGTTGACCGATGATTGCATCGAGCGTGGACTGAATATGAAGGAGGGCGGAGCGCACTATGACTTCATCTCCGACCTGCAGGTGGGTATAGCCAACCTGGCCGATTCCTTGGCTGCCGTGAAGAAGATGGTCTTCGAGGAGCACAAGGTCACACCTGCCAGGCTTTGGCAGGCCATGCAGGAGAACTGGGAAGGCGAGGAGAATGAGCGTATTCGCCGACTCATGCAGAGGGCTCCCAAGTACGGCAACGACGACGACTACGTCGACAGCCTGATCCGCAAGGCCTACGACGTGTATATCGACGAAATGAAGAAGTACCACAACACACGGTACGGCCGTGGTCCCATCGGCGGCACCTACAGCGCCGGCACAAGCTCCATCTCAGCCAACGTTCCCCAGGGTGCAGGGACTCTGGCCACCCCCGATGGCCGCAAGAACGGCGAGCCATTGGCCGAAGGCTGCAGTCCCTCTCACTTGGCAGACAAGCATGGTCCTACGGCTGTCTTTAAATCAGTGTCCAAGCTGCCGACTGAGGACATTACTGGCGGGGTCCTGCTCAACCAGAAGATGACGCCGCAGGTGCTGGCCAAGCCGGAGAACCGGGTAAAGCTCTCCCAGGTCACCCGCGCCTTCTTCGACCAGTTGCACGGTTACCACGTGCAGTACAACGTGGTCTCCCGCGACACCCTGCTGGATGCTCAGGCTCACCCTGACAAGCACAGGGACTTGATTGTCAGGGTAGCCGGATACAGCGCCTTCTTTACGGTGCTATCCAAGGCTACACAGGACGACATCATCGAGCGGACTGAGCAGACGTTCTGAACACCATTTAGCCTGCCGGGAAGTCATTCCCGGCAGGCCCTACATAAACAAAGTCCATCTAGATAAGTGAAGGACACTAGTATGAAACTGATCATCGATGATGCCGATACGCAAGCCATCAGAAGGCTGATTGACATCTACCCTATTGACGGGGTCACCACCAATCCCAGCATTCTGGCCAAAGCGGGCAGACTTCCCTTCGAGGTTCTGAAAGAGATACGCTCCATCATTGGTTCGGATTTGGAACTGCATGCACAGGTGGTCGCTACCGACAGTGCCGGCATGGTGGCTGATGCGCACAGGATCGTCGAAGAGCTCGGGCCCAACACCTTCCCCAAGGTTCCCAGCGTACCCCAGGGATTCAAAGCTATGAAGACCCTTGTAGCCGAAGGTGTGAAGGTGACTGCGACGGCTATTTACACGCCTCTGCAAGGTTTTCTGGCCGCCAAGGCCGGAGCCTCCTATGCAGCCCCATACATCAACAGGATTGACAACATGGGCTACAACGGCGTTCAGGCCGCCAAGACCATTCATGACATTTTCCGTGCTAATGATCTTGACTGTGAGGTCCTAGCCGCCAGCTTCAAGAATTCGCAGCAGGTTCTGGAGCTGGCCCAGTACGGCATCGGAGCGGCTACGCTTAGCTCATCCATAATCGATGGCCTCGTGAAGAACCAAGCGATCTCAGCTGCAGTAGAAGTCTTCAACGCTGACTTCCAAGGCTTGGTTGGTGCCGGAAGGACCATGGCCGACTGCTAGCGATGACCGAGTGGAGCGGTCATTTTCTTCTGGGGCATGGCATTAGCGGTATTCATGCCCCCGTCTGCGTATTCTCCTCCTGAATGGTTGGATAACCGGGGCGAGGATGATACGAAGTACTTGTCTGATATGCGAAGTTCGTTATGCAAGGATGCATCATGAAAATTCTTACCGTAGACATTGGTGGCACCACCATCAAATATGCCTACATGCTGGAAGACACCTCAATCGTTTCTCGTAACTCCATGCCTACGCCTCAGCGTGGGCGTGACGAACTGATTGGGGCTCTGACCCAGTTGTTCGAACAAGAGCCGGGTGTGCAGGGGATCGCCATATCCATGCCCGGAATTATCGACAGCAAAAAAGGCTACTGCGCCATGGGCGGTGCCTTGAGATACAACGACGACTTCTATATAAGGCACGCTCTCTTCCGCAATTGTCCTGTGCGCATCGTCATTCAGAACGATGCCAAATGCGCAGCCATGGCCGAATCCCGAGTCGGCAGCCTGCAGGATGTGCAGGATGGCTTCGTCATTATTCTCGGCACAATGATCGGTGGTGGCTTCATCGTCAATCACCAGCTCTACCCCGGACGCCATTTTTCCGCCGGGGAGGTCAGCTATATTATGACTTCTTCCCAGGATCCACCGACCCAGGATGGCGTGTGGGGAAACCAATGCAGTGCCACCGGTTTGTGCAAGACCTATGCCGAGCGCAAGAACCTTGATCTTTCGGATGTAGACGGTGTCGCCTTCTTCAAGGCGGTCGACGAGCAAGACCAGACGGCCTTGGAATGCCTTGATTCCTATGCGCACGATGTGGCGGTACAGATATACAACATTCAGAACATTTGCGATCCTCAACGTTTTGCCATTGGCGGTGGTATATCGGCCCAGCCGGCTCTAATAGAAGCCATCCGAAGCAATCTGGACCGACTCTATGCCACCTGTCCCTATCACGTCTCACGTGCCGAGGTGGCAGCCTGCAAATTCCAGAATGATGCGAATCTGGTAGGAGCGCTCCAATGCTATCTGGAGGATGCCGACGAAGTGGAGTACTTCGGAAAGAATCCCCAGATGAGTGCCAACGGAGAAGTGATGGAGAGCACTGAGCCGGCTCTGGTCAACGATTTCGGCGGCGTATTATGAAAGGGCGGTCCGCCAAAGAACTTCTTGATATCGTCATTGATGGAATATCGGGCATCTTTCTTCCGATAGTCAATCTGCTGTCGACCGTCGGCATTATGAAAGGTGTCCTCGTCATTCTGACGACGACCCATGTGCTGAGCACCAGCGACCAGACCTATCTTGTGCTGGATGCCATGGCCTCCAGTTTGTTTACCTTCCTGCCCATGCTCTTGGCCTACACGTCAGCCAAGAAGTTCGGTGCTGATCCGTTCATCGCTGTGGTTATCGCCGGCATGCTGCTCTATCCCAATCTGGTTGCGGTACAGGAGGTCGGCAAGACCATCAGGTTTCTCGGCATTCCGATCCTGGGTGTCAAGTATGCCTCCAGCGTGATACCCATCATTCTGGCCGTTGGCGTCTTGGTCTATTTGGAACGATGGCTGGATAGGGTGTTGCCCGAAGTGATTAGGGGATTCCTGACGCCTCTGGTCTGCATCTTGGTCATAGGGTTCCTCACCCTCTTTGCCTTTGGTCCCATAGGCAAGATCATTGGTGACGGACTGGCAGCTGGCTATGAATGGGTGTACGCACTCTCACCGGTCATTGCTGGACTTTTGCTGGGGGCCACTGTCCAGCCCATGGTCATTTTCGGATTCCACTGGAGTCTGATTCTCTTAGCCATGAACAACATTGCCGTCAGCGGTCATGATACCGTTCTAGCCATGATGGGTCCGGCGGTCTTCGCGCAGGCAGGAGCTGCGCTGGCCGTGATGTTCAAGAGCCATGACAAGGCATTCAAATCCACTTGTCTGTCAGCTACGGTTTCGGCCCTATTCGGTATCACGGAACCGTCTATGTTTGGAGTCAATCTGCCCAGAAAGAGGCCACTCTTGGCCGTCTGCGTCGGCGGGGGCATAGGCGGCGTCATCGCAGGACTTTCCGGCGTACAGGCCACGGCTTTCGCCTTTCCCAGTCTGGCTGCCTTGCCCATATTCTTCGGTCATGGGTTCGTTGTCTACTTGGGCGCCTGCCTGGCAGGTATGCTCGTGGCCTTCCTCCTGACTATGGTGCTTAAATTCCGAGTCGACAATCTAGAAGAAACTGTGGAGGCGGAACCGTCTTCATCCGAAGTTTCGGAAACTGTGCCTGCCAAGACGACCGTACTCGTCTGAGTGATGCATCTCTTTATAATGAATGCCCGGGCATCGATTGGTGATTCGATGACCGGGCATTATGGTCAGTCTTGCTGCTGGGCTCAGCCTCTATCGGTCCAGACCCGACAGTCGGTTGATCAGATCCGGGTCGCGGGTGGCGCCCTTGTCTGCCGAGCGGGCGAAGGCGGCGTAGGCCTTCAGCGCCAGAGAGACCTTGCGGTCCCTGTGAGCCATGTATCCCTCGCCGGCCTCCAGTTCTGCGCGTCGCCGGGCGAGTTCCTGATCGCTCAGTTCAACGTCTACACGCCGGTTGGGGATGTCGATGCAGATCATGTCGCCGTTGCGTATCAGAGCGATGGGGCCCTTGTTGGCTGCTTCAGGAGCGATATGGCCGATTGCCAGGCCCGATGAGCCGCCTGAATAGCGGCCGTCGGTCAGCAGGGCCACGTCCTTGCCGATGCCCTTGCCCTTGACGAATGAAGTAGGGTAGAGCATCTCCTGCATGCCAGGGCCACCCTTGGGTCCCTCGTAACGGATGACCAGGGCCTGACCCTTGTGCAGAGTGCCGTTGAGGATGACCTCCACGGCCTGCTCCTGCGATTCGACCACCAGGGCCGGTCCGCGGAAGTTCCAGATTTCCTTGGGCACGCCTGCGGTCTTGACAACGCAGCCATCGGGGGCCAGATTGCCGCGAAGTATGGCCAGGCCGCCTTCGGAGACAGCAGGATGATCCAGGTCGTGGATGGCGCCGTTGACACGGTCGGTGTCCAGGTCCTCCCACTCCTTGGACTGGTTGAAGGGCTCGGGGGAGGTGATGCGCCCGGGCGCTGCGTGGTAGAGCTCCTTGGCCTGGTCCAAGCAGGTGGGGCGCATGATGTCCCAGTCGTTGAGCTTGGACTCAAGGTCCGGGTAATCGATGGAATGCGTATCCTGGTGAAGGACCCCGCCGCGGTCCAGCTCGCCCAGGATGCCGCAGATGCCACCGGCCCGGTGGACGTCGGATATCTCCCAGTCTCCGGAGGGAGAGGCCTTGCAGATGCAGGGAACCGTGTGGGAGATGCGCTCGATGTCGTCCAGGGTGAAACCCACATCCGCCGACTGCGCGGCAGCAAGGATATGCAGGACGGTGTTGGTTGACCCGCCCATGGCCACATCCATGGTCATGGCGTTTTCGAAGGCCTTCTTGGTGGCGATGGACCGTGGCAGGACCGAGTCGTCGTCATCCCGGTAGTACCGGTTGGCAATCTCGACGACCAGCTTGCCGGCTCGCTCGAAGAGCATCTTTCGAGCTGTGTGCGAGGCCAGGGTGGTGCCGTTGCCGGGCAGGGCCAGCCCCATGGCCTCAGTCAGGCAGTTCATGGAGTTGGCGGTGAACATGCCGGCGCAGGATCCGCAGGTGGGGCAGACCGTCTTCTCCAGTGCCAGCAGACTTGCATCGTCGATGTTGTCGTCCGCCGAAGCATACATGACGTCGATCAGATCGGTGCTTTCATGGACTGTTCCATCGGGCATGACTGTACGCCCAGCCTCCATGGGGCCGCCGGAGACGAAGACCGTGGGAATGTTCAGACGCAGGGCTGCCATGAGCATACCGGGGGTGATCTTGTCACAGTTGGAAATGCAGATCAGGGCATCAGCGCAGTGGGCGTTGACCGAGTACTCCACAGCGTCCGCTATCAGGTCACGGCTGGGCAGGGAATAGAGCATGCCCGTATGGCCCATGGCGATGCCGTCATCTACGGCGATGGTGTTGAACTCGCGGGGGATACCGCCCGCTTCCTTGACAGCCTTGGAGACCAGGCGCCCCACCTTATTCAGATGGACGTGGCCGGGTACGAATTCAGAGAAGGAATTGGCGATGGCCACGATGGGCTTACCGAAGTCTTCGCCCTTGACGCCAGCGGCACGATAGAGAGCACGGGCGCCTGCGAACTCTCGTTCCTTCATCAACTTGGCTGATCGCATCTGCATAGTTTTATTCAAGTGATCACGGGCATCAACGGTTTGAACATGACCACATGTTGGAATTTCCGGCTTGTTTGCGCTGCTTTTCCCGGCAGAGAAGCATCCCAGGATAAAATCGAGCCCGGGCGGTAAAATTATACAGATTGAATGAATGGTTCATCCAGTTGAATTGGAGAAACATCTTATGGCATTCGGTACCGAGCCCCATCCGCAGGGATTTGCGAATCCTCCCATCGACGACCTCATGAAGCACGCCGATTCGAAGTATGCGCTCTCTATATTCGCAGCCAAGCGGGCCCGTCAGATCAATTCCTATTTCACGCAACTCAATGAGGGCCTGCTGCAGAACGTCGGCCCGCTGGTCGAGTACCAGAACCAGGAGAAGCCTCTGTCCATAGCCTTCCGTGAAATCAACGAGGGCCTGCTTGAGGAGACCCTGGGCGAGGACGATCTGAGCGAAGGCAACTGAGTCTTCGACTCCCGGTGCAAGGTCCCCGAGCGGTGACGGTTTCTAGACAAAGGTGAATGAAATGACAGAGCGACGGCTGATTTCGGCTGAATCGGTGACCGAGGGGCATCCAGACAAGGTTTGCGACCAGATTTCCGATGCCATCCTGGACGATCTGATCGCCCAGGATCCGCACTCGCATGTGGCTGTGGAGACCTCGGCGGCCACTGGACTCTTCTTCGTTTTCGGAGAGGTGTCGTCCCAGGGCTACACGGACATCCAGTCCCAGGTCCGGTCGGTACTGCGGAGGATCGGCTACACATCGTCTGAAATTGGACTGGACGCGGATTCCTGCGGCGTGACCGTGGCCCTGAGCGAGCAGAGCAAGGAAATCAACCAGGGTGTGGAACGGCTGTCGGCCAGCCAGGAGAGCGCCGCCACCCGCGAGGAGCGTTACCAGTCCCAGGGGGCCGGCGACCAGGGGGTCATGTTCGGGTACGCCTGCGATGAGACCGATTCACTCATGCCCCTGCCCATTTATCTGGCCCACCAGCTGGCCTTCCGGCTGGCTCAGGTGCGCAAGGAGGGGATCATCCCCCACCTGCGGCCCGATGGGAAGACCCAGGTCACCATCGAATACGATCAAGATGACCGGCCCCGCCGGGTGGATACGGTCCTCATCTCCACCCAGCACGATCCAGAGGTTGGGCATGACTGGCTGCAGGAGCAGTTGACGGAGCATGTCATCACGCCCGTGCTGGATCGTGTCTGCGGTCAGGCTGTGGAGCACCAGGGCTACCGTGTGCTGGTCAATCCTACCGGTTCCTTTATTTTGGGCGGCCCTGCGGCTGACGCAGGACTGACCGGTCGCAAGATCATTGTGGACACCTATGGCGGGGCGGCGCATCATGGAGGCGGCGCCTTCTCCGGCAAGGATCCCAGCAAGGTCGACCGGTCTGCTGCCTACGCAGCGCGTTGGGTGGCCAAGAACATTGTGGCTGCTGGTCTGGCACACAAGGTCGAGGTCCAGGTGGCCTATGCCATTGGTGTGGCCGATCCGGTCAGCGTCAACGTGGAGACCTACGGCACCGAGCAGGGAGTCACCCGAGAACATATTCAGGAGGCTGTGCGCGAGGTCTTCGACCTGCGGCCGGCAGCCATCATTGATGAGCTGGATCTGTTGAGGCCCATTTACGCCAAGACTGCAGCCTACGGGCACTTCGGCCGGGAGGATCCCGACTTCACCTGGGAGCAGGTGGACAAGGTGGGCGAGCTCAAGGCCGCCATCGGCATGACCAGGTAGTAGCTGTTCATCAAGAGCCACGGCGGATTCCCAGGTCATCGACTGGGGAATCCGCCGTGGCTCTCTTAATTGTGAAAGCGAGGGGAGAAGCCATGGATTCGCAGGATGTTAGTCAGCCCGCCCTGGATGGTCTTGCCCCACGCCGTCGTTCGAACAGCAGTCGAAAGAAACCTCCGCGCCGACCGGCTCATGAACTCCCTGTGGCACGGGTGGTGCTGGATGTGCAGGCCACTCATCTGGGCGGGACCTTCGATTATTTGGTGGATGCCGACCAGGACGATCATGCACAGCCGGGATGTCTGGTTCGCGTCCGGTTCGGGGCGCGCAGGGTTAACGGCATCATCTGGGAACGCGCGGCAGACAGCCAGGTTCCCCGCGCCTCCCTGCGTTTCTTGGAGCGGGTGGTGCTGGATCGCAGCCTGATCTCATCTTCCCTGCGCGTGGACATCACTGCCATCGCCAGGGCCTATGGGGGTACTGAGGCCAATATTCTGCGGCTGGCCCTGCCCCCTCGCGTGGCCCGCATCGACAAGGAGCAGCAGCTGGTTCCCGGTCAGCCCCGGCTGGCGTCTGATCTCGCCTGGGTGGCCGGGCTGGCCCAGCGGCTGAGGGATCTGAAACAGAAGCTTGATCCGGGCTATCAGGGACTGGAGAAACTGGATCAGTCACTGGAAGAGGATACGTTCACCGCCTATCTGACCGACATTTTGCCCGGTATGGACCAGGCCGCCCTGCTGGCTGCCAGGGTGCTGATAGGGGCCCTGCTGGCCGGCCGATCGGCGGTTATGGTGCTGCCGGGCAGCCGCCAGGTGTCCCACCTGTCCGCAGTCCTTCAGCAGCTGGGGTTACGTCCCTTTGGCCCCTCTGTTGCCGCTGGTCCTGGCAAACAGGAGGCTCACGGCTGGTCCGGCGATTTCGCCATTCTGGACAGCGGCATGGCTCCTGCCGAGCGTTACAGGGCCTACCTTGCCCTAGCTTCAGGTCAGGTCCGCTGCGCCATCGGGCTGCGGGCTGCCATGTACGCCCCGGTTGAGGGGCCCGCCCTCTTCGCCCTGATGGACGATGCCAGCTACCAGTACGCCGATGGGATGATGCCCTATGCCAATGCCCGTGGAGTGTTGAGGTTGCGGGCGCGTGCACACGGCGGCGTATTCCTGGCCATGGCCCGTGCCAGAAGCGTGCGCTCCCACTGGGAGAGTCTGCCCGAGGCCACCGAGGCGGACTCCGGTGTGACCGGTCCAGGCACCGCTTTGACGCTTGACCGGCCTACGGTGACGACCCTGCAGCCCTGGATTCGCTGGCTGAACCGGGAGGAACTGAGCCATCTGGCCGACCCGACCATGGGCGCCCGGGTTCCACATACCGCCGTCGTGGTTATTGACAAAGCCTTGGAGCGTGGTCCGGTTCTGCTGTCCATCCCTCAGGACGGCATCTTCGAAAGCCTGAGTTGCGCTCGCTGCCATCATCAGGCTCGCTGCCCGCGTTGCACCGGACCCCTGCGGGCGAGGCGGCCTGGTGCGCCTCGATGCGCCTGGTGCGGGGCTGCGGCTACGGACTGGTCCTGTCCGGATTGCGGGGGTTCGCGGCTTCGGGTGGTCAGGGTAGGTGCCGCCGGGACGGCCCAGGAGCTGCGCATGCTCTTCAGAAATGTGCCCATTGTCATCTCTTCGCCCAGCCAGCCTCGCGGGGTGGTCGAACGCATACAGGATCGTCCCAGCTTGGTCATCGCCACCCCGGGTGCCGAGCCTAGAGTGGTCGCTTCGAGTGTTGAAGGCAGCAATACAGACACAGGTGATTCGGACCTGCCCCGGCTGTCGCGAGGATACCGGGCCGTGGCCATTCTGGATGCCTGGACCAGTCTGTATGCCCCTGGCGTCGATGCACGTATGGACACCCTGGGAGCCTGGATGCGCGTGGCCTCCTTTTGTCGCCCCCGGGCCCAGGGAGGTCAGGTGCTCCTGTTGGGGGAGTGCGATCCCCAGCTGGCCCAGGCGCTGATGACCTGGCAGGGGCCGGTGTTGGCCGCCGCCGATCTGGCGGACCGTCGGTTGACTGCCATGCCCCCTGCGGTCGGCATGGCTGCGATATGGGGCGAAAGGGAGGCCGTCACTTGGATGCTGGATGCCGTTGGGATTACGCCGGAGCAGGAGGCTATGACAGATGCCGGTCCTGAGCCGGTCCCTGCCCTGCTTGGCCCTGTGCCCATACCGGCGCCTTCCACGCTGAAAGCCGGCTACCTGGAGGGAACTCAGGATAGGGTCCAAGCCCTGGTTCGGGTACCCACCAGTTCCAGGGATAAGCTGGCTGACGATCTCAAGCAGGCTCAAGCCAGGTACGTGGCCGGTCGCGGGCGAGGGGAGTTGCGCTTCCGGATGGATCCCAAGGATCTGACCTGATTGTCGCCCCAGGCGAATCTCTACAGGGTCTATGCGGCGTGGTTTCATGAGGGGGCGCAGGCAGAGGCGCGAATGAACGAATTCAGGAAAGGCGGAGAGGCATGAAGGGATGGCCGGGCGAGATTCGGGTTGAGGCAGATGTGATCCAGGCCGAGCAGGCGGCGGCTCAGGCCCAGGGTCAGCCCATCGAGCAGGTCATCTTCGACTTCGGCAACGTCTTGATTCGTTGGCAGCCCGAGATGGCCATGGTGGCCAGGTACGGGCGCAAGAGCATCGAAGCCATGCTGGACGACAGCCGTTCCGGTTTCTACCGGGCCAACAACATGATGGATGGCGGAGCCACCTGCGCCCAGGCCCGTGACTGGGTGGCCGCCAACTGCGGGGCCCCTTGGGATGCCATGTTCGCCTACTACTGTGATCATTTCGTCGATTCACTGACCGGACCTGTACCAGGGGCACGTATGCTGGTGGAGGATCTCAAGGCGGCAGGCCTGGGTGTCTGGGGGCTGACCAACTGGGGTGCCGAACTCTTCCATCACGCCTGGGACGGAGACTCCTTCCTGCATAGGCTGGACGGGGTGGTGGTCTCCGGGCCCATTCACATGCGTAAGCCCGACCCGGCCATCTACCGGTACGCCCTGGACCAGTTCAGAATCCAGGCTGATAGGACCCTCTTCGTGGATGACAAGGGTATGAATGTAGTTGGTGCCAACAAGGCCGGCATCCGCAGCCTGCGATTCAGCGACCCCTACGGGCTGCGCACTGCCTTGATTGAGGCAGGGGTGAACATTCCTCAGGTGCAGTGAACGTGCAGAGTTCCGAAGCCGTCAGATGAAAAGGAGATAGACGATATGGTCATGACATTGCTGTTTGCGGGCACACCCCAGGTCGCCTTGCCGTCTCTGAGATTGCTGGCGGCCGACCAGGAGCATTTCCGGGTTGCCGCCGTGCTCACCAGACCCGACGCACCCCAGGGGCGTGGAAGGCATCTGCAGCCCAGTCCGGTCAAGGCTGAGGCCATCAAGCTGGGGATTCCCGTTCTTGAGGACAACCCGTCCGATCCGGGTTTTCCGGCGCGGCTGAAGGATACGGGTGCCAACTGTGCGGCTGTCGTGGCCTACGGACGGATCCTGCGCCAGCCGGTCCTGGACGCCTTTGAGGGGGGCTGGTACAACCTACACTTTTCCCTGCTGCCGCAGTGGCGTGGAGCAGCCCCAGTACAGCGGGCCATCTGGGCCGGGGATACCATCACTGGCGCCACGGTCTTCCGGCTCACGGCTGGCATGGATGAAGGCCCTATCCTGGCACAGTCTACGGTGGAGATCGGGTCGCACGAGACCTCGGGCGAGCTGCTGGATCGCCTGGCTGAGGACGGATCCCACCTGCTGGCTGCCAGTCTTGAGGCCCTTGCGGAGGGTCGGATTCAACCCAAGGAGCAGATGCGGGGCGCCTATCAGGTGGCCGCCAAAATCACCCATCAGGATGCCCACATGCGTTTCGATGTGCCCGTCTTTGCTCTGGATCGGCAGGTTCGCGCCTGCAGCCCGGAACCGGGAGCCTGGTGTCTGTACCGGCGGGGCGACGATCCGCAGGACGAGCAGACAGGACTGACCGTGCTCAGGGCGGCACCGGCCCGAGGGGATGAGCCCGGTCTTCCGGGGCACCTGGAGCCGGGTCGGCTGGCCAGGGACCGTCATCACCTCTGGGTGGGCACCAAGACCCTGCCCCTGGAGCTGCAGATGGTCAAGGCTGCCGGCAAACGCGCCATGAAGGCCATGGACTGGGCCCGTGGAGCTCGTTTGGAAGACGGGGCCCACTGCAGCTGAGTCCCTTCCCGGCTGGCTGTCCAAGCCGTGCGGGGATTCCAGGGGCGAACGATGGAGGGAAGAGGGTAGTCATGCAGTCCGATGATGTTGAGCAAGCTGACGATGCCAATGACCAGGACCAGGACGGGGAACGGCGCAACCGGGCCTTGGCTGCCGCGCTGACCAGGGCTGCCAAGGAACTGTCCAAGGCCAAGAGCCAGTTGGCCCAGCTGGGCCAACCGCCCTTGACCGTCGCCCTGGCCTTGGGCGTGGATTCCGTAGCCTATGACAGCCAGGGGGTGCAGCAGGCCCGTCTGCTGATCCTGAACGGTTCCAGACGGATGGTCGTCCCCCTGGCGCCTGATATCCACGCCGAGCGGATCCGGGCCGGCCAGGAGGTTCTGCTCAACGCCGATATGGTGGTGGTGCGTGTGGGCGATCAGCCGGTGACCGGGCAGGTCCGCACGCTGCGGGAGACCTTGGAATCCGGTGCCCTGTTGGTGGAAGACCCCTCCGGTCAGACCCGCGTAGCCGCGCGTGCGGGCTCTCTACAGGACCAGCCCATCGAGGCGGGTAGCGCCTTGCTCATGGACGAAAGCTGTTCGATGGCCCTGGCTGTGCTGCCTGAGTCGGATCAGGCCGACATGCTCCTGGAGGAGACTCCTGACGTGGACTTCTCTGATATTGGCGGCCTGGACAGGCAGATCGAGCGGATCCGGGATGCGGTCCAGCTGCCCTTCCAGCATGCTGATCTCATGCGTCGTTATGGGCTTCAGGCCCCCAAGGGTGTCCTGCTCTACGGTCCGCCCGGCAATGGCAAGACCATGATCGCCAAGGCTCTGGCCCGTGCCCTGGCCCAGGAGAGCGACGGTCATGGGGTCTTCCTGTCAGTTAAGGGTCCTGAGGTGCTCAACAAGTTCGTGGGCGAGTCCGAACGGCTGATTCGCCGCCTCTTCGCCCGGGCCCGCAACCTGGCAGGCCAGGGTGGACCGGTGGTGGTCTTCATCGACGAGATGGATGCCCTGTTGCGAACCCGAGGTTCTGGTATCTCGTCGGATGTGGAGACCACCATCGTCCCCCAGTTCCTGACCGAGCTGGACGGTGTCGAATCCCTGGACCAGGTCATGGTCATCGGCGCCTCCAACCGCATTGACATGATCGACCCGGCGGTTCTGCGCCCTGGACGGCTGGATGTCAAGATCCGCATCGATCGGCCCGACAGAACCAGGTCAGCCGCCATTCTGGGCAAATATCTGGGCTCCGATATGCCCATGGAGGATGATGGTGGGCCGGAGGAGCTGATCCAGGTGCTGGTCGACGGACTCTTCGCTCGGGATGATGACCACCTGCTGGGCAGAATCATGGATGCCAGGGGCCGCTGGCAGCCCCTCTACCTAGAGTCAGTGGTCTCCGGCGCCATGCTGCATAACCTGGTTGATCGGGTCAAGACCATGGCGGTCAAGGCCTCCATCGAACAGGGTCGGCAGGTGGGTCTTGACCGCGGGTTCTGCGCAAGGGCGGTCCGTGGGCAGTATGAGGACACGCTGGAGGAGCTCAGTGGGCAGGATCCGGACCGCTGGGCCGATCTGGCAGGACTGCGCCCAGGGCAGGTTCAGGAGGTTCGCCCAGTTGACGGGCCAGGGGAGCGATCATGAATGCCGAGCGGGTCATGGGTACCGAGACGGAGTACGCCATAGCCGACCCCCAGGATCCCGGCGCCGATCCACGTACCCTGGCCCTGCGTCTGGTAAGGGCCGCCGCCCAGCCGGCCTTGGCGCATATCCGCTGGGACTATGGGCAAGAGGATCCGGTCAATGATGCCAGGGGAGGTCGGCTGCCGCGTTCCGCCGCCGCTCCGAGCATGCTCACTGACGCGCCCGGCGCCCGGCTGATTGATGTGGCAGCTCCCAATGGCGCTCGCATTTACGTGGATCATGCCCACCCGGAGTATGCCTCGGCGGAAACAGTGAATGCCTTCGATGCGTTGGTCCAGGACCGTGCGGGTGATCGGATGATGGCCCAGGCCGCAAAAAGGGCCGGAGGTCTGACTCTCTACAAGAACAACGTAGACGGCAAGGGTGCCGCCTGGGGATCCCATGAAAACTATCTGATGGATAGGGCGGTGCCCTTCGCCAGGGTGGCGGCTCTGATGACCATTCATTTCGTCACCCGGCAGATCTACACCGGCTCGGGCAGGGTGGGTCTGGGGCCCAGGAGCGAAGAGTCTGGCTTCCAGCTCAGCCAGCGCGCCGACTATCTGACCAGCCGCATTGGACTGCAGACCACCTTCGGGCGGCCGATCATCAATACCCGGGACGAGTCACATGCCGGGCCGGGCAGTCGCCGCCTCCATGTGATTGTGGGCGATGCCAACCGGCTGGATGCGCCCCTGGTCCTCAAGCTGGGAACGACCGATCTGCTGCTGGGCCTCTTGGAGTCCGAGGGTGGTTCGACCAGTCAAGTCGATGAGCTGTTGGATCGCTGGACGCTGGATGATCCGGTGTCGGCCCTGCACACGGTTTCGCGAGATGTCACCCTGACCAAGCCGCTGGCCCTGGCAAACGGAGGGTTCGCCGATGCGCTGACCATCCAAAGAGCATTGCTGGATGCGGCCCGCCAGACCAGACGGGATGTCAACAGGCCTGGATGTGCCGATGATCGGGTTCTGAGCCTCTGGGATCAGGTGCTCGAAGATCTGGCCGCAGTGCGTTCGGGCGACGAGGAGGCCCGTTTGGCTATGCACGACCAGGCAGGCAGGTTGGAATGGCTGCTCAAATGGCAGCTCCTGGAGCGTCTGCGTCGTCGTCGTTCCATATCCGACTGGTTGGATCCCCGTCTGGCGGCCCTGGATTTGGCCTGGGCACGGGTGGATCCCGGCCGTGACCTGCCTTGGCGACTGAGAGGATCCGCCCTGCAACTGGCCGATCCCGATCAGATCACCATAGCCATGGACCAGGGGCCGGAGCAGACTCGCGCCTGGTACCGTTCCCGGCTGCTACATCGCTGCCCTGATGCGGTCAGGGCTGTCTCCTGGAGTCGTGTCATTCTTGAGAGCCAGGGCCCGGAGGGAGAGCCTAGGACCAGGGTGGTGGATCTGTCCGATCCGCTGAGTCACACACGGTCTTCCTACCGGGATGGCCGCGACATATACTGCAGGTAGCGCAGAAAATAGTCCGATATCCGACAGGACGACCACCGGTGGATCACGGTCGGCAATGCCTCGGCCACCCGTTTGAAAGAGAAGAGAAGTATGGAATTGCGCGATTTGGCCATGCAGGCCGCCACCATTGCTGTGGAGGCCGGTCGTCATGCCCTCCAGGACCAGATCAACCCCCACGATCCCCGCTCCACCTCAGCCATCGGCCAAGGCACCCAGTTTTCGCCGAGCATTGACACGCGTCTGATCCGATACTGCCGGACCAAGATCGCCGCCCTGGACCCCATGGACGGCTTCTGGGAGGAGGAGGCCGGCAACCGCCGTCCAGGCGGTCGTTACTGGTGCCTGGGCCACATCGACGGTCCGGTCAACTATGTGCGCAACATGGCCGAATGGACACTGACCATCTCCCTCTTCGCCGTGGACGAGAAGGGTCACGCTTCACCGGTCCTGGGCATCGTGCATGCACCGGTCCTGGGCCTGACCTATCTGGCTGCCAAGGGTCAGGGCGCCATCAGGATCCGACGGACTATTGTGGGCGACAAGCGGGAGAAGATCATCCCCTCCACGATGACCACCCTGAATGGGTCAGTGATCAGCTTCGGTATGTCCTACTTCCCCAACGAGTCCGAAAAGGTCCTGCAGATCGTTTCACGCATGGCCGGCAAGCCTGCCGACATCAAGCGTGTTGGTCCGGTCTCGCTGGACCTGTGTCGGGTGGCGGACGGCAGCTACGACGCCTACTTCGAACCGGCCCTGCACTCCTGGGACATCCCCGCTGTCTCTGCAGCGGCTGTCGTGGTCCGGGAGGCCAAGGGCACCCTTTGGCGCTGGGACGGCGGACACGTGCGCTGGGAGGGCAGCAACGACGTGGTAGCCACCAACGGGCTCATCGCCGAGGATTTGAACACCTATCTGAGCGGACGCTGATTCGGGCAGGGAAGGAGAGCGACCATGGCTGAGGCATCCCAGCAGGGACGGCATATGGCAGCCGGGCAGCAGCAGGAACAGGAAGAGGATTTGCCGCAGACCGGGGCACGTGAACAGGGTCAGACGGCTCAGTCCGATCTTGATGCCGTCTTGGATGATATCGAGACCACCCTGGAGACCAATGCCAAGGAGTATGTGCAGGGCTTCGTCCAGAAGGGCGGCCAGTGATCCATGACGGATGGGCATGGGACTGACTCGGACTTTCGCAGAATATTCGGCATCGAGACCGAGTATGGACTGAGTCTGACCGGCGCCAGTGGCCCCTACGCCGCTGGCAGGGTGGCCATGGCCATGTTCCGTCCTCTGATCGAGAAGCACGGGTCAACCAACATCTATCTGCCCAATGGCGCTCGGCTTTACCTGGATGTGGGCTCCCACCCGGAGTATGCCACGGCGGAGGCCCGCAATCCGCTGACGGCACTGAAACAGGTGCTGGCCGGGGAGCGGATCATGACCGACCTTGCGGAGCGCGCTGGGAAACGCCTGACGGAGGATCTGGGCAGGCCCGTGAAGGTGCATGTCTTTGCCAACAATGTGGATGCCCGGGATCATGCCTTCGGTTGCCATGAGAACTACCTGCTGGATCGGGGAGTCCCCTTGGACATGATCGGAGCCTGCCTGGTCCCCTTTCTGGTCACCCGACAGCTGATCACCGGGGCGGGTCGTCTGGACCCAGATGGCTTCCAGATCAGCCAGCGGGCCGACTTTCTGGATGAGGCGGTTTCCTCGGCCACCACCCGTGCCCGTCCCATGGTCAACACCCGTGACGAGCCTCTGGCCGATCCCGAACGATGGCGGCGTCTGCATGTGATCGTAGGGGATACCAACCGTTCGCCGTTGGTCACTTGGTTCAAGATGGCCAGCACTCACGTGGTTCTGAACCTGATCGAGCAAGCCTGCCGTCAAGGCCGACGACCAGACCTGGCGGACTGGGCCCTGGCTGATCCCCGTGCAGCCGTCCGAGCCGTCAGTCGGGATCGGACCGGCCGGGTCACTCTGGAACTGCAGGCTTCCACGAAAACTGGCAGTATCAGCGCCCTGGGTCTGCAAGAGGCCTATTGGTCGGCCTGCAAGGATTTGGTTGACCAGCAGGAGGATATAGGCATCGATCGACCCCAGGCTCTGCAGGCCCTGCGACTTTGGAGGGTTGCCCTGGATGCGCTGGACGCGGGGCGTTGGCAGGATCTGGCTGACTGGGTGGATTGGGCCGCCAAGTTGCGGTTGATCCAGGGCCTGAGTCGACGAGAGGCCGGACGGGATCTGGCCGAGGCCCTGGATCTGGACTATCACGATCTGAGCGCCGGAAGATCCTTCCCTGGCCTGATCAGGCATGGGCTCATGCGCTCGCCGGTCGACGACTCGGAGATACGTCGCGCCATGGATCAACCTCCGGAGGATACCCGGGCCCGTCTGCGTGGCGACTTCGTCCGTGCCGCAGACCGGGGAACACGCAGCTGGTCATGCGACTGGAGCAACCTGGTCCTAGGCGGCTCTCACCGAGTAGAGGTTGCCCTGCCTAACCCCTTCGATCATCTGGGCCCACCCCGATACCACTCCTTGATGGACTTTCTCAAGAATGCCGCAGAACCTCGTGCCTAGAAGCCGAGTTTGCACCGCGGGACTTCCATTAGGTCTTCTCTAACCAAGAAGGGCCCCAGCATCCGTGGATGGATGCCGGGGCCCTTGCAGAAAGGCTGGTTTCACTTCTTGTTGGTGACGGCCTTCTTCAGCAGCGAGCCTGCGGAGATACGCACGCCGTAGCTGGCCGGAATCTTGATGGTCTCACCGGTGCGGGGGTTGCGGCCGGTGCGGGCGGCGCGCTTGACACGCTCGGCCGAGAACAGACCGGTCAGCTTCAGACCCTCACCGGACTTCATGGCCTCGACGAAGACATCCTGGAAGGCGTTGACAGCAGCTTCCGCTTGAGCCTTGGTCAGGTTGGACTTCTGCGCGATCTTCGAAACGAGATCAGACTTGTTGTATGCCATAGAACATCCTTCTTTCGGGGGCCTCCCATTGCTTGATTTGGGGGAAGCCCAACGGTCAATGACTGATATTACCGCAGATTAGGCCCAAACACCGCATTTTTCGGGGGTTTCCGACATTTCATCAAGCGATTTTTGAGGTCCTTGGGAATGAAAGTGTCCAAAGGGCTCTTCATATGCGATTGTGCTTGCTCAACCAGCGCATGGCAAGGGCTCCCAGGGGGATGCGCAGCCAGTAGGTGGCTACACGGAAGACCAGAGTGGCCGAGATGGCCACACCTGAGGGGACTCCAGCCAGGCGGAAGGCGGAGAAGAGTACGGCTTCTATGGCCCCTAGGCCGCCAGGAGTGGGAACAGCCGAACCTAGCGTGTTGGCCAGAAGGAAGACGAAAGTGGTCTCGAAAACGTTGGTCCTGCAGCCGAAGGCCATCAGGGCGGCCCAGAAACTCATGCCCAAGGCGGCCGACTGCAGCACAGCACCAAGCACGGCCACTACCAGCTGCCGGGGCTGAGTCAATATCTCTACAAGGTGGCGGGCGTAGGAGGCCACAATGGGCATCAAACGTTCCATGACCATTCGTCGTGTGTACGGCAGGGCCATGATCAGTGCTGCGATGATGGCCACTGTTCCGATGACGATGACCAGGGTGTTGGTGGGGATCATCCCGGATAGGGTGTTGCGTCCGGTGAACAGTCCGATGACGATCAGCAGGCAGAAGGTGGTCGCGAACTGGACGGCCACCACGGCGCTCATGATGGCCGTGGCCATGGTGTTGCCATAACCGTCCCGTCGCAAGAACTGCAGGTTGACGAAGGCCGGCCCCACTCCGGCAGGCATGGAGACCGAGGTGAAGGAGGAGGCCACCTGGGATAGGAAGATACCCTTGAAATCGCGCTTGGCCGGATCGATGAAGACTCCTAGAGTGATGGCGCAACCCACCCAAGACAGTGATCCCAGCAGGAAGGAGAGCCCAGCCATCCAAGGATTGGCATTGCGGACGGCGCTGATGACCTGAGGCAGGTTGAACTGGGTGACAATGACTGCCACAGCTACCACCAAGAGGGCCAGGGCCACGAAGCTGCGCAGACTGAAACGTGAGAGGGTTACCTGGCCGGTCTCAGCCACCGACTCAGGGGGAGCCAGAGCCTGCAACTGTTTGCGCAGGTCAGTCAGAATCTGTCGATCCCAGCCGGGCAGGGCTTGGGTCTGTGCGGGAATGGCTACCATCTGGCAGAATGGCGATAGCCCCGCCAGGGTCTTGACACCCCAGGAGGCACGGGCGGCATCAATGGCTTGATCCACCCCGATCATTGTGGCAATCAAGGCCAGAAGCTGGATCCGGTCCAGGGCAATGTTGGCCTGGGAGCTGGCGCTGTCGCCGTTCTCCCAGCCGGCGATGACCATGGAGCCCGACTGGTCCACGGCCAGAGTCTCCGGGCGGATGCGGCGGTGTGTGAAGCCGCGCTCGTTGGCCCGGCGAAGGTAGTCCATCAGCTGCTTGGCCCTGTCGGCGTCCAGGTTCTCAGGTTCCAGGGGATCAAGATGGACATCATCCTCCAGTACCAGAATTGAGGATTCGGCGCTCTCCGTCAGGCCATAAGGGTGCAGGGCGGGCAGCCCCAGGTCCCGCAATTCAGTCAGCAGGGCCATGTGGTGTTGCATGGAGTTTCTGACTGACCGGTCCCGGCGCATGGAGACTCCGGACAGCTTGATCCACTGCCAGAGCTGCATCAGATAGCCCATGGTGTGCAGCTGGCCGTCCATGACCGACACCGTGTAGGTGTGGCCTTGCCCGTCATGGGCTCTGTAGATGCGGGAGGCCTCAATGAGGTCGTCGTCGAGGGCTGGCAGGGGCTGGCCATCGGAGTCCAGACTGGGATCCTGACGTTCCAGACTCGTGGCATGGATGCCGATGGAGGCTATCGCCTGCACCACCCCCTGCCCCCAGGCGCCCTTGTTCTGTGTGCCCGCCAGGTATCGGACGACCATGCCCATGATTCGTCCAAGGATAAGCGAGACCAGAACCCCGCTGGCCGAATTGGAGGATATGGCGACCATGATGATGGCCACGACGTATAGAGCGTTCCATCCCCACTTGACCGAGCTGCGCAGGCGACGGGGTCCTGCTGCGCTCAGGAAGGCAGCTAGACCGGCATAGAAGTCAGGCAGCAGGACGGGCGACCCTATGGCGTTCTGGGAGCTGAATGAGGCGATCAGGGTCGGGTTGCCTGCCTTCAGGATGAGGTTGGAGGTCAGCATGACCAGCCCAAACCCCAGGAACATGGCCAGGGGGGCGGTGATGGCCTGGATCCATTCCCTGTTGACCAGCAGGTGGATTATCACGGCCAGGACCACGGTCACCGTCACCGCCTGTTGGAGGAAAGCGGTGGGTACGTCCATGAGCCAGTCCATGGCGTTGCCAGCCTGGCGCATGTCAGACTCGACTCCGGCCGCTATGCCTTTCAGGTAGACAGCTGCCAGGGTGACCAGGATTCCCAGGATCAGGGCTGCCAGGGCTCGAAGTAGGTCTTCGGCATCATGGACCCGCTGGGGTGGGGTATCTCTGATGACGACTTGGTCTTCCTGCCCAGGGTGGGCGGAATCAGCGTCCTCGGGGGTGGTGGTCGACTGGGACGGGGTCATGGTCAGTCGCGATCGAAGTCCACCAAGGTTCCGGCTGTGCCGGTGTAGGTTGCCGGCGTCAGGGCCTTGAGCCGACTGGCCGTGTCCTGGTCCAGGTCCAAGCCATCGATGAAGTGCTCGACATCCTCCCGGCCGATCCTCTTGCCCCGCATCAGCTCCTTGACCTGCTCATAGGGGTGATCCATGCCTGAGCGTCCAGCCAGTCCAGCGGCCCGCATGGCCGTCTGTATGGGCTCGCCTAGAACCTCCCAATTGCTGTCCAGCTCGCGGGCCATCAGGGTCTTGTCGGGGTGGATGGTCTGCAGGCCGCCGTCCAGGTTGTCCAGAGCCAGCAGGCTGTAGCCCAGGGCCGAACCTATGTTGCGTTGGGTGGTGGAGTCGGTCAGGTCCCGCTGCCAGCGGGTTTCGGTGAGGGTAGTGGCCAGGGTGTCCAGCAGGGCTCCCGAAATCTCCAGATTGGCTTCGGCGTTCTCGAAGCGTATGGGGTTGACCTTGTGGGGCATGGTGCTGGACCCTGTCGCGCCTTTGACAGGTTCCTGGGCAAAGACGCCACGGGAGATGTACATCCAGATGTCCACGGCCAGGTTGTGTAGGATCCGGCCCAGGTGGGCGATGTTGCCGAAGAGCTCGGCCTGCCAGTCGTGGGACTCTATCTGGGTGGTCAATGGGTTCCAGACCAGGCCCATCCGCTCGGTGATGAAGGTCCGGGTCAGATCAATCCAATCCACCTGCGGCAGGGCGGCCATATGGGCGCCAAAGGTTCCAGTGGCACCATTCATCTTGCCCATGTAGTCCTGATTGCGGATCCGGTCCAGCTGCCGGTGCAGCCGGTGGACGTAGACCGCCATCTCCTTGCCCAGGGTGGTGGGTGTGGCCGGCTGGCCGTGGGTCAGGGCAAGCATGGGCAGATCGCGGTATTGTTCTGCCATGGTGGCCAGGTGGTTCTCGATTCGGGTGGCCTTGGGGAGCCAGACCTGTTCGACCCCGCCTCGGATGCAGCGGGCATAGGACAGGTTGTTGATGTCCTCGCTGGTGCAGGCGAAGTGGACCAGGGGAGTCAGCCTGGGAAGTTGGGACTCGGGGCCAAGGGCTGTGGCTGCAGCCTCCAGACGGCGGTCGATGAAGTATTCCACTGCTTTGACATCGTGGTGGGTCTGGGCTTCGATACCTGCCAGTTCGGTGATGCCATCGGCATCGAAATCCTCGGGGATAGCCCGCAGATAAGCCTGCTCAGCCTTGGTCAGAGGCTTTACGCCCGGCAGGACCGGGTGCTGACCGTTGCCCTGGTAGCCGTTGGCCAGCATGATCATCCATTCGACCTCGACCCGTATACGCTCGCGGTTCAAGGCAGGTTCACTCAGGTAGTCCACCAGATCGCTGGTCTGTCTGCGGTAACGTCCGTCCAAAGGGTTGAGGGGGATGACTGGGGTGATTCGGCTCAGGTTCATGACTCCAGCCTAGACGACCGGGTCAACCAGCAGGAATCGATATGAGTGCTCTTGGGGGTCCGCGTGTCCCGCTCATCGCCGCAGCCTGCCGCGGTAGTAGCGGGTCTCCTGCAGATCGCCCTCGATGGCTTGGGCGAAGTGGTCGTCCTGACGTCGTACGGCTGGTGAATTCTGATCGCTGGCATCAGCCCAGGCCGCACGTTGGTAGGCCATGCCATGGGTGGATTCCTTGCCGGGGCCGGCAGTGGTCACCGACCGGCCAGTTTGGTTGCCACCTGGAGGGGGAGGTCCGCCCGCCCTTCCCCTGACAGTCAGTTGATTGGGCCGCGAGGGGTTGTCGGCTCCATCAAGACTGGAGACCAGTTCCTCGCGCATCTCCACGCTGGTGACCCAGGTGTCTGACCCTATCTGGCGGTGAGCGATGGGTGATCCGACGGTCACGATGTGATCGAAGTGGTAACGGTTGGAAAGATCCGAGGCCATGGTGGCGGCCACGATGCCGCCCTGGGAATGACCTACCAGGCTGACCGGATCGTCCGGACGCACCCCGGCCTCCCGCATGGCCTGGTCCACTAGACGCAGGGAGGCCGCACTTTCGCGCACTGAAGCCTTGTCGCTCATGAGCTGGATGTTTTGGCCCCAGCCGATGGGGGAATCGAGATGGGAGCTGGTGCCGGGTATGTAGACCAGCCAGCGGTCCTTGCCGTCCGCCTCCCGATATCGTTGTACAGCGATGGTTGCGTAAGGAATGCCGTCCCGGCAGGATCCCAAGGCCTCCAGATTCTGCAGAGCGGTGGCGATGTCATGAGCCTCGCCCAACCCCTTGCCCTGTGGCTGGACAGGATCCATCGTGAGCCGGTCACCCTGAAGATGAGCGAGTATGAAGGGCACCAGCAGACCTGGATCGGTGACCAATCTGCCAATAGGATCATGGTAGTCTGAAGTCAGGTCGGACGCGGCGGCGGCCAGCAGAGGCTGATGGATGCCGGCTGTAGTTTCCAGAAATTCCTGGAATTGCGAGGCATCCAGGTTGCCGGTCAGTTTAGCTGCTCCCAGGCTCAGACCGATGGTTCCCAACATGTACGGGGCGATGGGCTGAAAGAGGGTCACGGCCGTGGATATCAGGGAGTCCATCAGCTTTTCCATGAATGATTCCGCATGCGAGTACAACCCGTAGGCCTTGGTCAGCCGATCGGCCACAGACTGGAGTTTGGTGCGTAGGTTTTCGCAGGACTGAGCTTGGTCACGGCAGAAGGTCACCATCAGGTCCAGGGGCAGACGGGCGTGACCTGGTGGCGGCACGGCAGCCTGGGCGCAGGGGAGTGCCGGCAGTCCTGGCATGGTTCTGCGGATGGCCTGATCGGTAAGAATCCATTGTGTCTGCAGGGTGGCCAGGGCACCACCTGCCTGGTTGAGCCGGTCCGCCATGCCGGTCAGATGATCCAATTCGGTGCTGGTGTAACCGTTGGCGTCTGGTGCGGCAGTGATCGTCCGCTTCATGGCTGGCTCTCTTGATCGATCACGTTCAAGGTGCGTCCTGCCTGGACACGCTGATCCTGGCAGAGGGCATCCATGGCCCGTACCTGGGCCCGGTAGGCCTGAGCGGCCTTTCCCTGCCAGTCGACCCTAAGAGCTTGGCCGGCTAACTCGCTCAGGTGGACCAGGGTTGTTCTCGACTGCCGAGCCATATCGGCCAGCATGGTCCGGCAGCGGGCTGCCCGTGCGTGGCAGGGGCAGGCTCCGGCCGCCTCAGGATCGGACAGGTAGGAGGACTGCTCGAGGAAGGAGCCCCAGGTTGGTAGTAACGATGGTGATGACTTGTCCATGCGCCTACTTCATCACCGCGGTCACGCTTGCATGGCGTCGATTGGGCTATGTGGTCGAATGTTGCCTGACCCGTTTTGATGGGGACAGGTCTTTGCAAATGGTTGAGCAATGCCTGGTATGGCCGGTCACCAGGGTTTGACGCCCTTTTCCTGGTCCTGGTGGCCGCCCGTATTGCCTGTTGGGTTGGGGGAGGAGGAGGGATCGCTCTGTTGTTGGTTGCGCTTGAGCAGATCCTCCACCTCAGCCTCCTGCTGCTTGGTCAGCCCAGAGGATGAGCCCTTGCCTGATCCGCTCTTTCCATCCTGCCCATTCTTGGTTTTGTCTGCTTGTTGTTTTTTGAGTACCCGTTCCGTACGTTGGGTCAGCGCAGTACTGGTCGCTTGGTTGGCCTGCGCGGCCTGCCTGGTCTTCGGCAGAAGCAAGGGGCCCGGCCGCGCCGCTTGGGCGAAAAGGCGGTCTGCCTGATCTTGCAGCGCCTTGATTGCTGCCGGGTCTGCCTGTGGGTTTCGGGCCTGCCGGATGCTGGTGTTCAGTGTGCGCGTGGCCTCGTTGTAAGTGGCGATGGCTCTGACGTTGATCAGGCCCCATGCCCCGGCCAGCGCTGCTATCAGGGCTACAACAATAAGAACCAGACGCGTTCGAAGGATCTTCCTGCTCATAGCAATCTCCTCGAAGTACGGATCCATTGCCCTGCCTCAACCAGGACCAGGACCAGTTCCACCAGTGCCAAGGGCCAGACCAGTGGAGCGACATGTCGGCGTACCTGGTCGACCGTGGTCACCCGGTAGCGCTTGGAGACCGAAGCCGTAGCACCCTCGTGGACGGTGACCCCCTTGACCAGGGCCTGATAGTGGCCGCTCATCTCGTCGGCCATGGCCTTCAAGGTGTTCGGGTCCATGGCCGAGATGCCCGGCTGGCCGGTCTGCGGATCCTTCACCCAGCCTCCGGCATCGCTGCCGCCCACATCGGAGGTCAACGGCACCGTGCCTCCCTTGACTGAACCGGTTCCCAGGACAAAAGCCTCGTCCAACCCTTCTCTAAGAGCGCTGAAGGATCGCCGTTCGTCCCTGCCGGTCTGCTCCCCATCGCTGATCAGATAGAGCAGGATCCGGTCGTTGGGATGTCGGTCCTTGGTCTGCTTCAATGCCAGAGTCAGCCGATCGAGAGGAGCGTCCAGACTGGAACCCGAGGAACGGGAGGTGGGCTCTGTGGTCAGCCCACGGGCCCAGTTGTCCACAGCTCGTACGTCGGGGGTCAGGGGCAGATCGACGCTGGCCGAGGCACCGAAACTCAGAGCCGAGAAGGATGCATCCGGATAGATGTCGACCAGGTCTCGAACGGCCGCCTTGGCCGCCTCCAACCGGCTCATGCCGTCCTGGGTTCCATATCCGGCATCCTTGACTGCCATGGATCCGGTCACGTCAACCGCAATGAAGACATCAGTGGCGTTGACGGCCTTGTTGGTGGTTTTGCTGACGGTGCTGGGAGTCAGGACCATGAGGGCCAGGATCAGGACCATGGCGGTGCGTCGGGCCAGGGCCCAGCGATCGGCATCCGTATCCTGTCCCTTACGCAGTCCATGGATGACCAGCGCAATGGCCAGGAGCAAGAGCAGGCCTGCCAGAAGGCCGCCGGCCACCCAGCCCAGAGCAGGCTCAAAGGTCAGGGACTTGAGTATGTTCATCGCTTCAGCCTCCAGGCCAGGAGCAGATATGCGGACAGGGCCAGGGCCAGGGCCAGGGTCCACCAGCCGGGTGCATCCACCAGGCTGGACTGCTCCTGCTGGCGTGGGTCGGCTCCATGGCGACGTTCGATCCGGCGGACCAGCGCGTTGATGGAGTTCCCATCCTGCCGTCGCAGGAAGATACCGCCACGGGCTTCGATAAGCCGCTGCATCTGCTTGGTGGTCTCATCCTCGGTGCCTTGGTCCGGTCCCGAATAGAGCCCGTCCACCGCGATTTCTGCGGCCGAGGTCAGCTTGAGCGCCTCTTCCAGGGTGTACGTGGGTTTGCCGGAGACCACGTTATCGGTGGCCAGGACCAAGGAGCTCGAACGTTGGTCGGCCTTTGCCGGTCGGGTTTGGTTCTTGGGAGCGAATTGCGGCAGGAGCGCAGCGCAGCCCACCAGTCCGTCGCCGATCAGTGAGGTGGTGTCCCGGCGGTTCTGCGTGCCCTCCAGCCAGTCGCTGATGTCCTGGTACTGTCGTCCGCTCATGGCGTCGATGCGGTCCTGGGATTGCACCCCGTCCAGGATCCGCCGAGCCTTGCTTAATTCGGCAGTGATCATGTCATAGTCATCAGTCAGGGGGAAGACGGTGCGCGATGTGGAGTTGAAGATGCTCAGAGCCATGCGTTCGCCCCGGAAGTTGCGGACCAGATCGAGGTAGGAGGCGATCACCTGCCGGTCGTAGGGCAGGGTGGACCCGGACACATCAAGACATAGGACAATATCGCGGTTATGACCCTCCTCCAATGTCCGATCGACCCGGGCGGGCCTTGCAGCCAGGCTTAAAACCATCATCAGGGCCAGAGCGAGCAGGATTGCGGCGCAGCGGTTCAATCGCCGCCAGCGCCGCAGGGCCTCGTGGCCCTCCTCGGTGTCCAGGTCGTTGTCCAAGGTCCAGATCCGGGCTCCCGGTTCCTGATCCGGCCGGCCACGACGTGCCATACGGTGAGCCAGCAGGCCCACTGCCAATGCCAGGACCAGAGCCAGGACCGGCAGCCAGGGCCACCTCCAGGACAGATTGCCTATGCTCATCGTGGCCACCGTTCAATCAAATCCCGTACCCAGTCGGCTGCCTGATTCACCGTGGCGTCAGTTCCCTCGCTGTCCCGTGGAAGGGCGAATTCGGGCGGGTAGAGGGCATCTATGGTCTGTCGAAGCAGATCCAGACCCTGCTGCGTACTCGGCGTGCGGGGCTGAGCCTGGATTTCGGCCAAAGTCTTGGATTTCATGTCGCTGTTCCAGGAGTGGGAGGCAAATCCACGAGCGATAGTGGCCAGTGCTGTCATGGCCTGGTCGCGGTCCAGATGGCCCTTGTTGTACTGGGCCACCACCTGATCAATCCGCCGACGCCATGCATCGAGGGAGTCAGAGCTCGCCTGGATCGGATGCTCTTCCTGCTGACGGCGGAACATAGGCAAAAGAATGGCCGCTCCGGCCAGGGCCAGGGCCAGTATGATGGCGGTCGTTGTCAGAGCCAACAGCCAGGTGGGCTGGGTCATGGTGGGCATGACCTTGATTCGGCCATGATCGGACGCAAGACGAATCAGGACGACACCACTCATGCCGCCATCACCGTCCGTCGCATGGGGATGCCCGGTCTGCCGGCTGAAAGCAGGTGGATGAACCTGTTGAACATGGCTGTGCTGGAGTCTGCCCGGATCAGGGAGGCCCCGATTCTGGACAGTTCCCGGCTAAAGGCCTCAATCTGGTAGCGTCTGTGCAGGTCCACAGCTTGCGTCCCGTTCGCGGTTCGCAGGAAAGCCGGGATCCTGCGTCCGCTGGGCGCATCCTTTACCGAGCCCATAGCGGGCTGCTGGCGCAGGGGATTCATGGTCTCCACTCCGATGAGATTCAGGGGGTGGGTGGTTGCCAACTGTCGGATGGTCGGCATCAGGTCTACGTGCAATGCCGACTGGTCGGTGGCGATAACCAGCATGGCCTGCCGGTCCTGGATGCCGGCGGCGTAGCCCAGCAGGGCCTCAAGGTTGCGTGGCTGTTCCAGCGGTGACTCCAGAGCCCGGTCCAGCGTCTGTTCGAATCGAGCGAAGCCGCCCTGGCAGGGTATGCGGCGGATGGCGGACGAATTGACCAGGACCAGATCCACCTCATCGCTGCGGCGCAGGCTTAGGGAGGCGAACATGCACAGGGCGTTGGCGGCTACCTGGATGGCCTGCTCCCCGTCAGGGCAGGTTCCGGACATCTCGCGGCCAACGTCCAGCAACAGCCAGACCTTGCTGGTAACCAGGCGCTCGCGCTCCACCACCATGGGCCGACCCATCCGTGCGCTGGCGTGCCAGTCGATCATGCGGGTTTCGTCTCCGAACTCATAGGCGCGCAGGTCGGCGCGTTCGTCTCCACCGCCGCGTCGGCTGGAGGAGTGCTCACCCTCCAGCAGACCAAGGGCCCTGCGCACCGTGGGAAGCCGCAGGCTGGAGTCCAAGGACTCGATCCGCCTGCGGACCGGGTCGCGATCCGAGCGTCGACGGCTCATGGCACCGGCACCGTGTCGACGATCTGGTCGATGATGTCGTCGCTGCTGATGCCGTCGGCCTGAGCCTCGAAGGTCAGCAGAATCCGGTGGCGGAGTACTGAATGGGCCCAGTCCTTCAGATCCTCGGGAATGACGTAATCCCTGCCAGTCAGCAGGGCTCTGGCCTGGCCAATGCGCACCAGAGCGATGGAGGCACGCGGGCTGGCTCCCAGTCTCACCTGTTCGGCCAGCCCTTGGATGGGCCGCGATCCAGCCCCCCTGCTGGTGGCTGCCAGATCGACTGCATATCGCATGATGGGCTCTGCCACGTGGACCTGCCGGGCCTTCTGCCTCAAGAAGTCCACATCGGCGATGGTCAGTGCGTCCCGATCGTCCTTGCCGGGCATATCGGTGCCTCGACTGGTCAGCATCTGCAGCATTCGGGTCTCCTGGTCGGCATCAGGATAGGTCATGACGGCCTTGAGCATGAACCGGTCCATCTGGGCCTCGGGCAGGTTGTAGGTACCCTCCTCCTCAATGGGGTTTTGGGTGGCGATCACCATGAAGGGCCGGGGTAGGGCTATGCGCTCGCCGCCGATGGTGGTGGCGCCCTCGGCCATGGCCTCAAGCATGGCTGACTGGGTCTTGGCGTTGGAGCGGTTGATCTCGTCCAGGAGAACGAAGTTGGCGTGAATAGGGCCCAGTTGCGTCGAGAAGCGCTGTGTGGAGAAGTCATAAACCTGAGTGCCTACCAGATCCGAGGGCATTAGGTCGGGCGTGCACTGAATCCGCTTGAAGCTGCCGGAGACCGAGGTGGCCAGGGTCTGGGCGGCGGTGGTCTTGGCCAAGCCGGGCACGGATTCGATCAGGATGTGTCCGGAGGCCACCAGCGTCAGGATAAGGGCCTCGCGCAGGTTCTCCTGGCCTACCAGAGTCCTTGAAAAGCGGGTTCGGATCCGGTCGGCCAACTGACGGCAACGTTGCAGGTCGTCCTGGCTGATTGGCGGAACCTGCCGGTTCTGACCGGACTGAACAGATGGGGACTGACTGGGTCGTGGTGGGAATAATGCCATAGCAGACATGGTAACGGCATTTCCTGACGATTCAGCCAGCCGGACTCAGGTCAGGGACCAGTCCACCGGCTCGGCGCCCATGGCCTCCAGCGCTTCGTTGGCCTTGGAGAACGGACGGGACCCGAAGAAGCCGTATCGGGCCGACATGGGACTGGGGTGCGGGGATTTGATGATGGCCGCGTTGGTCAGCAGGGGCTCCAGGCTCTGGGCCTGTCTTCCCCAAAGAATGGCTACCAGGGGCCGGATCTTGCCCTCCTGGTCGCGCCTGTCGTTCAGAGCTCGGATGGCGGCGTCGGTGATCTCCTCCCAGCCCTTGTTCCGGTGGCTGGCCGGCTTGCCCACCCGAACAGTCAGGCAGCGGTTGAGCAGCATGACCCCTCGCCGGGTCCAAGGTGTCAGATCGCCGTTGGAGGGCGTGGGCAGGCCCAGGTCAGTACTCAGCTCGGCGTAGATATTGCGCAGGGAGCCGGGGATGGGGCTGACTGCAGGATCCACGCAGAAGCTTAGGCCTACCGGATGCCCGGGAGTCGGATAGGGATCCTGGCCCACGATCAGGACCTTGATGGAGTCGAAGGGGATGGTAAAGGCGCGCAGGATGTTCTTGCTGGCAGGCAGATAGCGGTGGCCCTGGGCCAGCTCGGATCTGAGGAAGTCGCCCATCCGGTGAATGTTGGGTTCGACAGGAGCGAGAGCCTTGGCCCAGCCGGGATCCACCAGGGCACTCAGAGGTTTGCGATGGGGTCGGCCCTGGCCTCCTGCTATGGTCGGAGGGTTGGTACCGGTTCCGTTCGTCGGCGCGGGGGAGGTTGCGGCAATAGGCTGGCTGCTGTTCATAAGGTCACTATATCGCTTGGTGCTATGAGCCGGCCAGGGTTGTCATGGCTCTCCCAGGCTTGCGGGAACGTCGGATGGTCAGTGGGATGCTGCTCCGGCGTCCCATTACCTATAATGGTTCAGGATCCGGTGGAGCAGAGGAGAGTTCATGGCTAGCACGCGCGACAATGGGACGCAGGCGCGCCCCCAGGTTCATGATGCGTTCGACAACCCTCCCAAGGGGCCGGTCGGTGTGCATCGGGGGCCTCGTTCCCTGTCGGTCAGGGTTCTGCCCTACCTGCTGGTGGTGGTCTTGGCCGTGCTGTGCGGACTGGGCCTATGGGCTGCAGTCAGTGGCTCCCTGCCCTGGCAGCAGACGCATACTGATTCCTCACAGGTCATCAGCAGCCATCTGCCCAAGAGGTCTGCATCCTCCTCTGCCTCAGAGAGCAAGACCTCTGCTGAAGAATCCTCACAGGGCCAGGCTTCACAACCGTCCTCGCAATCGCCTTCGGCGAGTGCATCCAGCAGCAGCCCGGCACCCGTGGTCAACAGGGGCACACAGGTGGCGGTCATCAACGGAACCAGGATCACCGGTTATGCAGGCAACAAGCGTCAGGTTCTGGTCAATGCCGGTTATACTGCGGTCACGGCAACCAACCCGCAGGGCGCTCTGTCTGGCGTAAGTACGGTCCGTTACCGTGACGAGGGTGACAAGGCTACTGCCCAGGAGGTGGCCAGCCTGTTGGGCATCACCCAGGTAGAGCAGTCCTCCGTGGCCTCCACTCCGGTGGAAGCCATCCTCATGCAGTGAGGTTCAACCAACCGGACGACCAAGGAAATTCGATGGCAAAAGTTCCCGAATTTCGGCTCGGCGTTTTGCAATTGCCCTATCAATGGGCCTAAACTGACCTTGCCGACCAGGCAGATGCGGTCAGTCTCGTATCTGTTGTGACGCGGCACCTATGTTAAGGAAGTTAGTTATGGCACAAGGCACTGTGAAATTCTTCAGCGCTGGCAAGGGTTACGGATTCATCAATCCCGACGATGGCGGCGAGGACGTGTTCGTGCACTACTCAGCCATTCAGTCCGACGGGTTCAAGACCCTTGATGAGGGAGATAAGGTCGAATATCAGGTGGAGCAGGGCCCCAAGGGTCTGCAGGCAACCAAGGTCACCAAGCTCTGATTGTCGTCTTCTGTATTCGTCATGGTGGATCCCGGTCATTCCGGGGTCCATTTTTTTATAGCATTCGTTTGAGAGCAGAGTGCGGATCGTCTGTGGGCACGGCTGATCGGTCAGGGCCGATATGACATACAGCCTGCAGCGTATTTTCCACTCAGGTTGGCACTCGGCCCCACCGAGTGCTAATCTGCTGAATTAGCACTCGAGGTGCGGGAGTGATAACACGACAGCTGACGGTCGGGTTCCGTTCCACGCCGACGGTGGGTCATGAAACCTCAAGCCATGACGGAGGAAGCAACAATGGCAAAAATCATCGAGTATGACGAGGAAGCTCGTCAGGGCATGCTTGCCGGCCTGGACAAGCTGGCCGACACGGTCAAGGTCACGCTGGGCCCCAAGGGTCGCAATGTGGTGCTGGACAAGTCCTACGGCGCGCCGACCATCACCAACGACGGTGTCTCCATCGCCAAGGAGATCGACCTGGAGGATCCTTACGAGCGCATCGGCGCCGAGCTGGTCAAGGAAGTAGCCAAGAAGACTGATGACGTAGCCGGAGACGGCACCACCACCGCCACCGTACTGGCCCAGTCCCTGGTGCATGAGGGTCTGAAGAACGTGGCTGCCGGGTCCAACCCCATCGCCCTGCGTCGCGGCATCGAGAAGGCGGCCGATGCCATCGTCAAGGAGCTCGTGGCACAGTCCAAGGAAGTCGAGACCAAGGATCAGATCGCTGCCACCGCCACCATCTCTGCAGGCGACCCCGAGATCGGCAATGAGATCGCCGAGGCTCTGGACAAGGTCGGTCAGGACGGCGTGGTCACCGTCGAGGACAACAACCGCTTCGGCCTGGACCTGGAGTTCACCGAGGGCATGCGTTTCGACAAGGGCTACATCGCTCCCTACTTCGTCACCAACAACGACGACCAGACCGCCGTTCTGGATGATCCATACATTCTGCTGACCTCAGGCAAGGTCTCCAGCCAGCAGGACGTGGTCCACATCGCCGAGCTGGTCATGAAGACCGGCAAGCCGCTGCTGATCGTCGCTGAGGACGTGGACGGCGAGGCGCTGCCCACCCTGATCCTCAACAAGATCCGCGGCACCTTCAACTCCTGCGCCGTCAAGGCCCCTGGCTTTGGCGACCGCCGAAAGGCCATGCTGCAGGATATGGCCATTCTGACCGGCGCACAGGTGGTTTCCGATGAGCTCGGCCTCAAGCTGGACTCCATCGACATGAGCGTGCTGGGCACCGCCAAGAAGGTCATCGTCTCCAAGGACGAGACCACCATCGTCTCCGGAGGTGGTTCCAAGGACGAGGTCTCCGCTCGCGTGGGCCAGATCCGCACCGAGATCGAGAACACCGACTCCGACTACGACCGTGAGAAGCTGCAGGAGCGGCTGGCCAAGCTGGCCGGCGGCGTGGCCGTCATCAAGGTCGGCGCAGCCACCGAGGTCGAAGCCAAGGAGCGCAAGCACCGCATCGAAGATGCTGTCCGCAACGCCAAGGCCGCTATCGAGGAGGGCCTGCTGCCCGGAGGTGGCGTGGCTCTGGTTCAGGCCGCTGCCAAGGCCGAGAAGGATGTCAAGCTGGATGGCGACGAGTCCACCGGCGCATCCATCGTCTTCCGCGCCATCGAGGCCCCCATCAAGCAGATTGCCGAGAACAGCGGCGTCTCCGGTGACGTGGTCATCAACAAGGTTCGTTCGCTGCCTGCTGGTCAGGGCTTCAACGCCGCCAACAACGAGTACCAGGATCTGCTGGAGGCCGGCGTGGCCGACCCTGTCAAGGTGACTCGTTCTGCTCTGCAGAACGCTGCCTCCATCGCCGGGCTCTTCCTGACCACCGAGGCCGTCGTGGCCAACAAGCCTGAGCCTCCGGCACCTGCTGCCGCTCAGCCTCAGGGCGACATGGGCTACTGATCCCTCGAGGTTCGGCCCGGCTTTTCGGCCGAACTGATTGATCGCCAAGGACAGGGGCCTGCGCACCGGATAATGGTGCGCAGGCCCCTGTCTCTGTTCTTGTACTCGTTGACCGTCTGTTTTCGTTTTCCGCATATGCTTGCCAGGTCCGGGGCCGATCCGCCATGATCACATAGCTCCAGGTTGCTTGCATGTATCAACCAGGCGTCAGGCTCCGGCGAACAGACGGGTGGCCTGGGCCTCGGTGTCCGCATAGAGCGACGATGCCTGTGTCAGAGCTGCCTGGATACCTTCAAGCGCCTGTTCCATCTGAGCCTGCGAGGCGCGCCACTGCTGGGCCACCGTGGCGAATTGGCTGGCCGCCGAGCCCTGCCAGACGCTTTGCAGATTGTCCAGATTGGTGTACATTCCCGCCACGGCATCTCTGATGGCTCCTATTGAGCCGCTGACCGCGCCGGAGGCTGTCTGTATCTGATCAGAATCAACTTGGAATCGTGTCATGATTGTCCTTTCCGTGAATGGCGGTGATGGTGGGGGAGTCCACTGCCGTCAACCGCTACTGTGGACACTATGACAGTGTTCAAGCAGTTGCCCCGTCCGCGGATCCATGTGGTCGAACGAGTCCCCTTCCACAAGACGAATCCGGTCGGCGTTTCACCCATAAGGCGGGTGCTGGCTTTCCTGCTCCTGATGATTGTGATGGTCGGCGTCCTGGGGCCGATCAAGGCTTTTGCCGATGAGCCTCAGACTGGGGCCGGAACCATGACCGACACGATCACCGATCCGCAGAATTTGCTGGGTTCTGACGTGGGATCAGTCAAGGATGCCATTGAGGAAACCGCGCAGCAGACAGGAGTATCGGTCCGACTGCTCTACCTTCCGCATTTCTATCAGGGTGTTAAGCCTGAGACCTGGGCATCCAGGGTGCTCGAATCGATGAAGCCCACCCACGACACGGTTCTGCTGGCTGTGGCCTCTCAGGACGGCAAATTGGTCGTGGCGGTCTCCAGCAACTCGCAGGCCTGGCTCAAGGACCAATCCAGCGTGGATCAGCTCTCGCAGGCGGCTCTGGAGCCAGTCACCAAGGGCCGCAATCCCGACTGGGTGGGCTCGGCCAAGGCCATGATGGACCAGGTTGAGACTCTTGACCAAAACCACCGGCATCACCGGGTGATGATCATTGCTCTTTCGGCGACGGTTGTCGTCCTGATCGTGCTGGGCGTAGCCGTTACGATTTGGTGGCGTCGCAGTAGCCGAACCGGGGCTCATCATCGCAAGTCCGGCGCTGCAAAGAAACAATTACGCCCGGCAGAGACGGTCAGCAAACTATCAGAGAATACCCAGAAAGAGGCGGCAAGCTGAAGCCATGAGCAAACCGACGCAAGCACAACTGGTCGTGGTCGACGACGAACCGTCCATCAGGGATCTGCTGGTGGCCTCCCTGCACTTCGCGGGCTTTGCTGTCGAGACCGCGGCATCCGGCTCCGAGGCCATCCAGGTCATTGAGCGCACCCAGCCAGATCTGATTGTCTTGGATGTCATGCTGCCTGACATCGATGGGTTCACGGTCACCTCACGCATCCGTCAGGAGGGGATCGATGCGCCCGTGCTCTTCCTGACCGCCAGGGATGACACCCAGGACAAGGTCATGGGACTGACTGTGGGCGGCGACGATTATGTGACCAAGCCTTTCAGCCTGGAGGAGGTTGTGGCCAGGATCAAGGCCATACTGCGCAGGACCCGCGAACACCAGGAGGACGATCCGGTCATTCGTGTGGGCGATCTGGAGATCAATGAGGATTCCCACGACGTCACCAGGGCCGGTCAACCCATCGACCTGAGCCCGACCGAATACAAGCTGCTGCGCTACCTGATGGACAACGAGGGTCGTGTGCTCAGCAAGGCCCAGATCCTGGACCATGTCTGGCAGTACGACTGGGGCGGCGATGCGGCCATTGTTGAATCTTACATCTCATACCTGCGCAAGAAAGTGGATGGCATCACCGTCAGTGACGGACAAGGCGGTGAGCGCAAGGTCACCCCGCTGATTGAGACCAAGCGCGGCATCGGCTACATGATCAGGGCTCCCAGGCAGAACGCATCGGACGGCGGCGATGGCGACTAGTCCCGAGGGTCCGCTCCCCAAGACAGAATCGTCGGCCATTCCCGGCACGAAGACGGCTGACGGGTCCAAGTCCTTCATGGGTTCGGACTCCGGCAAGGCATCCGGCTCCAGCAAACCGAGGGATCGCTCCTTGCCTAGGTCGCCTCTGGCTGCCATCCCCCTAAGCACCAAACTTGTGGCCAGCATGCTCATTCTGCTCATCGTGGGCACGGTGGGCGTTTCTGTAGCCATCTGCCAGATGGCCGACGACTATCTGATGAAGCGCACAGACTCGCAATTGATCCGCCAGGCCAACCTAGGCATTCGCAACGCCACCCTCCTCCGTCAGGAGGATCTGAGCAAGAACGGGCTTGGCCCCACCGACTATTTCCTGCAGATCCGCGACGACGACCTGCACATCATTTCGGACGATCTGAATCCGATGCAGGTCAATGGGGTCGTCTCCCGCCCGCGCCTTCCGGCCGACGGTAGCCTGGGCTCGATACCCTTGGGCCAGCCGACCACGGTACCAGCCTACGTGCGCGGCTCTCAGCAGGCCTCGCCCGACCGGGACACCATGAAGCGAGCCAGAGCCTCCTGGCGGGTGGTGGCCATGCAGTGGAAGCTAGGCAACGAGCTGGACGGTTCCGAAATCAGCGGCGTGCTCTTCATTGGCCTGTCCATGAGCGATCAGGATGAGGCTGTGCATGATCTGACGGCTTTCTGCATGATCATTTCCGTCGTGGTGGTCCTTCTGGGTGGAGTCATCTCGGTCCTGCTGATCCAGTCCACCCTGGTTCCCCTCAAGCGCATTGAGAAGACCGCTGCAAAGATAGCGGCTGGCGACCTTTCTCAACGCATTCCCAGTTTCCCGGAGAATACCGAGGTGGGTTCCCTGGCAGCATCCCTGAATGCCATGCTGACGCGAATCGAGCATTCCTTCGACGAGCAGCGCCAGACCACTGAGAAGATGAAACAGTTCGTTTCAGATGCCAGCCATGAGCTGCGCACCCCACTGGCTGCCATCCACGGCTATGCGGAGCTTTACAGGATGCAGCGTGACTATCCAGGGGCTTTGGAGCGGGCCGACAAATCCATTCAGCACATCGAGGACTCCTCCACCAGGATGACTGTCCTGGTCACGGATCTGCTCTCGCTTGCACGCCTGGATGAGGGCAGGGGAATCGACCCGACCCTGGCGGTCGATTTGACTGGACTGGTGCGAGATGGGGTGGATGACCTGCATGCCCTGGACCCCGGCAGGCAAATGGCTACAGGAAAGGTATGCCTGCATACCGAGGATCAGCCAGCCCCCCAGGAGGTCCCGGTCGCAGCCAACAAGGGTCTGCCAGGCCTCAAAGGGCGCAGCAAGGAGAAAATCACCGTGGGCGGGCACCTGGGTCCATCTGTCAGCCTGGACATTCAGGAGGGCCCCTTGCCCCCGGTGCAGGTGACTGGCGATCCTAGTCGTCTGCGTCAGGTGATTACCAATATCGTGGGCAATATCCACCGCTACACCCCATCTGATTCGCCGGTTCGAGTGGGATTGGGCCTGGTCAAGGCGACCATCGCTCCAGCGGATCTGACAAGGTTGGAGGCCGCTGAATCCTCTCTGGGACGACTGACTGAGGCGATCCAGGTGGCAGAGAACAGCCATGTGGGCACCGACTATGCCGTCATTCGCGTGGTCGACCATGGGCCGGGCGTCCCGGAGGAATCCAGGTCCAGGCTCTTCGAGCGCTTCTATACTGCCGACCCATCCAGGGCTCGGGAGAAGGGCGGCACGGGGTTGGGTCTGGCCATTGTGCAATCCATTGTCAAGGCCCATCAGGGGTTCATCTGCGCCTCGCAGACCCCGGGGGGCGGCTTGACCTTCACCATCGTCATACCCCAGGGCGTCAGGCGGGATCAGGGAGGCGTTGAGGATCAGGCTAATCCTGCCGCCAACCGTCCCGTACGCCTATGACAAGATGGGTCGTCCTGACTGTCCAGGTCAGGTAGACTGATTTTGTATATACCTGTTCAAGAAGCAACGTAAGGAAGTGGCAGAGCATGCCCAGCGGGAGAGTACGGTGGTATGACGCCAAGCGGGGGTTCGGGTTCATCACGGATGAACAGGGTGGGGATGTCTTCCTGCCATCGTCAGCCCTGCCTGCTGGGGTATCCACCATACGCAAGGGATCCCGGGTGGAGTTCTCGGTGGCTGAGGGACGCAAGGGCCCCCAGGCCCTGGATCTGAAGCTGGTGGGGCCGACCCCCTCCATTCTGCGTGCCAAGCGACCTGATCCGGACGATATGGCTGCCATCGTGGAGGATCTGATCAAGCTGCTGGATTCGGCTGGCAATGGCCTGCGTCGGCACCACTATCCAGGTCGGGCCGAATCCGCCAAGCTGGCTACCCTCCTGAGGGCTGTGGCCGATGACTTTGACGTGCCGGACTGAGTGGACGGCGAGAAGAATCCGACGAGGATCGGTTGATCCGGTCCCACTGATGATGAAGGTGTGATAGATGGTTCAAGAGGACCTGGATCCTGAGGAACTGGCCAGGCGGGTAGCTCTAAGCGTGGCTGCCGACAGCGATGAGGTTGGTGGGCTGGTCGACCGCACCCTGATCGGGGATGGAGTCTGGGACTACCGGTTCGCCTCGGCTATCAAGGGCTACGAGGGCTGGCAGTGGTCGGTCACCCTTTACCGTGATGAGGATGCCGGTACCTGGACTGTGGATGAATCGTCTCTGGTGCCCACCGATGCGGCCCTGCAGCCCCCGGCTTGGGTTCCCTGGAAGGATCGCCTGCTGCCTTCGGATCTGAGCGTGACCGATGCCATGGGAACCGACCCCGACGACCCCAGACTGACGGCCGGCTACAAGCCTGCGCAGGCTAAGCCTCAGAATTCTGAAGTGCAGCCGACCTCAGAGGACAATGAAGAGGGTCAGAAAGCGTCCACCCCGGTTGACGCTGACGGTGCGGTCTTCCGCCTGGCAGACCGCTCAGGTGACGAAAAAGACGTTCGCGAGCAGGAACCGGATGGTCAGGTTTCCTTCGGTGCACAGACATCTTCCGACGATCTGGACGAGGCCGTCGACCGCTTCGCTCTGACTCGTCGGCACTTGATGACCGTCGAGGCCAGGTCCGCCACTGCCAAGCGCTGGTACGAGGGGCAGCACGGTCCCAAGTCCCTGTCGACCCGAACGGCCAAGGGCAAGGCCTGCGAGACCTGCGGCTTCATGATTCCCCTGGCAGGTGATCTGGGGTCCATGTTCGGCGTCTGTGCCAATCGTTGGAGCCCGGACGATGGGCGTGTGGTCTCCCTGGATCATGGCTGCGGGGAGCATTCCGAGATCGAGCCCCAGGAGGAGTCCCATCTCTGGGTTCAGTCCCAGCCGGCCTATGACGATCTTCATATTGATGTGGTCAGGCAGAAGCCTCGCGAGGAGCGCCCTGAGGTGGAACTCATGGAGCAGATGCAGTCGGAAGACGGCTCAGAGGAGTGATTCCAAGGCCTCGTTGCGTTCAGAGCGCAATCCCCGGTGGGCCGAGAATAAACGTCACCGTAAATCTGTAGAGTGAATTACGGATCAAAGGGAAGGACAAGTATGTTCGAACGGTTTACCGACCGTGCGCGGCGGGTGATTGTGCTGGCGCAGGAAGAGGCCCGCACTCTGCAGCACAATTACATCGGCACCGAGCACCTCCTCCTGGGCCTGATCAGGGAAGGTGACGGTGTCGCCGCCAAGGCCCTGGCCTCCAAGGGCGTGGAACTGGATGCCACCCGCAAACAGGTAGAGGAGATGATCGGTAAGGGCAATGCGGTTCCCAATGGGCACATCCCATTTACGCCGCACGCCCGTCAGGTCCTGGAGCTGTCGTTGCGTGAGGCGCTTCAGCTGGGACACTCTTACATTGGCACTGAGCACATTCTGCTAGGACTCATCCGCGAGGGTGAAGGTGTCGGCACCCAGGTGCTGATCAAGATGGGCGTGGACCTGGGCGATCTGCGGACCGCCACTATTGACATGATTCGCGGCAGCCACGAGGGGGGCGATGCCGGCAAGGGCGATCTGGCCAACGCCGGTGGCGTTTCCAACAAGAGCGGACAGACCGGTTCAGCCATCCTGGACCAGTTCGGCAGGAACCTGACCCAGGAAGCCGCTGAAGGCAAGCTGGACCCGGTCATCGGCCGAGCCAACGAGATTGAGCGGGTCATGGTCGTTCTGTCCAGGAGGACCAAGAACAACCCTGTGCTGATCGGAGAGCCCGGTGTAGGTAAGACCGCCGTGGTCGAGGGTCTGGCGCAGAAGATCCACGAAGGCGATGTGCCCGAGACCCTCAAGGGCAAGCAGGTCTACTCGCTGGATCTGGGCTCCATGGTGGCCGGTTCACGCTACCGGGGCGACTTCGAGGAGCGCCTGAAGAAGGTGCTCAAGGAGATCAAGACCCGGGGCGATATCATTCTCTTCATCGATGAGATCCATACCATCGTCGGCGCAGGTTCGGCTGACGGTGCTCTGGGAGCCTCTGACATGCTCAAGCCTCTGCTGGCCCGCGGCGAACTGCAGACCATCGGAGCAACCACTACCGACGAGTACCGCAAGTACATCGAAAAGGATGCAGCCCTGGAGCGGCGTTTCCAGCCGATCCAGGTTTCTGAGCCCACTATCGCCCAGACCATCGAGATCCTCAAGGGCCTGCGCGGCCGCTATGAGCATCATCACCACGTCACTATCACTGACAAGGCTCTGCAGTCGGCGGCCGAGCTCTCTGCGCGCTATATTCAGGACAGGAACCTGCCTGACAAGGCTATTGACCTGATCGATGAGGCCGGCGCTCGTCTGCGCATCAAGCGGCTGACTGCACCGCCGGAGCTCAAGGAGCTGGACGCCAAGGTGGATCGTATCTCCGCTCAGAAGGACCAGGCCATCAAGGACCAAGACTTCGAGAAGGCCGCTCAGCTGCGCGACAGCCAGGAGAAGCTGGAGGCCGAGCGCAAGGAGAAGGAGCAGGCCTGGCACGAGGGCGAGTCCGACGTCAAGATGGTTGTCGACGAGGATGTAATCGCCGAGGTGGTCTCCTCGACCACCGGCATCCCGGTCTTCAAGCTGACTCAGGCCGAGTCCAAGAAGCTTCTGGGTATGGAGAAGGAGCTGCACAAGCGGATTATCGGCCAGGATGAGGCTGTCTCCGCCCTGTCCCGCTCCATCCGTCGCACCCGAGTGGGTCTCAAGGATCCCAAGCGTCCCGCAGGTTCCTTCATCTTCGCTGGCCCCACCGGCGTGGGCAAGACCGAGCTGGCCAAGGCACTGGCCCAGTTCCTCTTTGATGATGAGGATGCCCTGATCCGGGTGGATATGTCCGAGTTCTCGGAGAAGTACTCCACTTCTCGTCTCTTTGGCGCACCTCCAGGGTACGTGGGATACGAAGAGGGCGGCGAGCTGACTGAGAAGGTCAGGCGCAAGCCGTTCTCCGTGGTCCTTTTCGACGAGATCGAAAAGGCTCATCCGGACATCTTCAACACCCTTCTGCAGGTGCTGGACGACGGTCATCTGACTGATGGACAGGGTCGTATGGTGGACTTCAAGAACACCATCATTATCCTGACCACCAACCTGGGAACCCGCGACATCGCCAAGGCGGCCAACACCGGCTTCAACGTGAGCGGCAACACCGAGACCTCCTATCAGCGGATGAAGGACCAGGTGACCAGCGAGCTCAAGCAGCAGTTCAGGCCCGAGTTCCTGAACCGCCTGGATGACATCATCGTCTTCCAGCAACTGACTGAACCCCAGGTTCGTCAGATCGTCGATCTGGACATCACCCAGCTCAACGATCGTCTCTTCGAGCGTCACATGTCCCTGGACCTGACCGACAAGGCCAAGGACCTGTTGGCCGAAAAGGGCTTCGATCCGCTTCTGGGTGCCCGGCCTCTGCGCCGCGTCATACAGCGGGACATTGAGGATGCCGTCTCCGAGAAGATCCTCATGGGTGAGCTTACAGACAATGAGTCCGTTCAGGTTGACGCCGAAGGCGAGGGCATCCTGGGCGAGTTCACCTTCACCGGCAAGCCCTTTGAGGGACCCAGGCATGCGGCCAGCTCCGCTGATGGACAGGACCAGAAGCCCGAACTGGTTGGAGCTTCGGTCGGTTCTTCCGAGGCTGATGTTCCGCCAGTAGGCGAGGCTGACGGCCAGAGCCAGGATGGCCAGGGTCCTGAGCAGTCTGGCCAGAGTTCGCCTGCTGGTGACTGAGATACATGGTTAATGCCTGACGCGGCTGACTGAAGTGGGGCTGGAGCACTTGGATAGTGCTCCAGCCCCGCTTATTTGATGCTGCCGAGGATAGGTGCTGATCTCTGCAATATCGTTCTTGAAGCATCGCTTGAAATATATAGTGTCTGTTGGCAGAGTGAGCTCCGCATTCGCCTTGCCTTACGAGTCCGTCGAAGGGCTCGATCGTTTTCTTATATCAGCTTCGAGGCAGCGATGAAGTTGACAGCGACTGACCCCAGCGTTCCCAGGTCAGCCTTCCATTCACAACGGCTCGTTTGCTTAAGTAGTCGAGGACTCAGATGGTTGCGGGATGGAGCACTTAAGCCAGGCATGGACTAAGTGCTTGACGCGGCCCTGACTGCTCAGAACAGGGGATGCAGCAGCAGGGCCAGAAGGTAGAGGGACATAAGAGCGATGAACAGGATGTCCATCCTGCCCAGTCGCAGCAATCGGTAGTGGGTGCGTTCTTGACGGCTTCCCTCATAGCACCGGGCGTCCAATGCCCGGCTCAGGTTATCAGCGTGGCGCAGGGCTCCGGCGAAGACGGGGACTGTGATGGCTATGGCTGCATGCAGGCGTTGAGAGAGCGAGCCAGACTCGATGGATCCGCCGCGGGCGGCCTGGGCCTCAACGATGGCCTGAACTTCACGTCCCAAGGTGGGGATGAAACGCAGGGCCAATGAAAGGACCAGAGCAATCTCATTGGTGTGTATGCCCAGCTTTGACAGTGGGCTCAGCAGGGATTCACAGGCATCGGTCATCTGCGTGGGCGTGGTGGTCTCCACTAGGAGCGCTCCCAGAAAGATAATCAGCATAAAGCGGCAGGCATAGAGTACGGCCACCCAGATGCCGTCAGTGGTCAGCACGAATGGGCCCCAGGCAGCCAATTTCCGGCCGGTTTGCGTGACCAAAAGATTGAACAGAGCCAGCAGAAGCATGAGGGCCAGAAAGCCTTTGACCGAGTTCATGATGGAACGCAGTGGGGCCCGGGCGGCGCCAAAGAGACCCACAGTGACCACCAGCGCCAGAACAAGCTGCCTTGGCGTGGAGATAGCGAAGGCGGTGAACATGGCTAGGAGGAAGGTTGCCAGCTTGGCTCGCGGGTCAAGTCTTGCCAGCAAGGACGGGGGTTTCTGGTCGGTCTGAGTGCGATTGGTTTCCTTCTCCGCTGCTCCTGTTGCCAGCAGTTGATGGTAGCGCTTCACGACTTCAGCAGCAGGCCCATAGGCCAGTGTTTCTCCATGCTCCAGGAGCAGGGTCTGGTCGGCCAGGCCCAGGGCCTCACGATCGGCGTGCGTGCTCATGACGATGGTGACACCGCGCCGATGGAGCACTCGAAGCAGTGTCATGATGCGTGCGCAGGCCTGGGGGTCGAGACTGGCAGTGGCCTCGTCCAAAACCAGCAGTTGCGGGCTGCAGGCCACGACTCCGGCGATGGCCACCAGGCGCCGCTGGCCTCCCGAGAGGTCGAAGGGGGAGCGGTCGGCCAGATCACTGATGCCCAGGAGCTTCATGGCCTCATCCACCCGATGCTGCACCTGTTCGGGCCCGTAGCCCAGGTTGTGTGGACCATAGGCGATGTCCTGGGCAACAGAATCCGCAAAAAGCTGATGTTCGGGGTATTGCATGACATAGCCGACCCGTTGGCGCAGCAGCTTCAGATTCTGGCGCCGCAGATGCCTGGCCTTGGGCCGGTCGGGTCCGGCCAGGGGCAGGCCGGCCACCTGGATGGACCCGCTGTCGGGAGTGGCCAGGGCGCAGATGAGCCTGGCCAGAGTGGACTTGCCGGATCCGTTGCGCCCGATGATGGCCAGGGTCTGTCCTGCCGCCAACTCCAGACTCACATGGCTGAGCGCTTGGTCGTCGGCATCGGGAAAGCTGTAGGAGACGCCCGAGAGTTTGACCATAGTATCAGCCCGATCGCCGACCGTAGATTTCGTATCCGCATGTATCGTCGCGCTCTGGCTTGATGTATTCCGATCCGGTTCGCTGCCTGCCTGCTGGGCATCTTCGCGGGCAAGGACAGGCAGGTTTTGTCCTTCCAGGATCCGGACCGGGTTTCCTGAAGCCAGGATGTGCCCATGGTCAAGCACGAGGACCCGATCAGCATGCCTGGCCTGCTCGAGCAGGTGGGTGATGTGGACGACAGCTGTGCCCTGGTCCGTCAGCCGACGCAGAATTGATTGGATCTCCTGTCGACCGGCCGCGTCGAGCATGGCGCCAGGTTCGTCCAGCACCATCATGTTTGGATTCATGGCCAGGCTGCCGGCCAGGGCCAGTCGTTGCTGCTGCCCGCCAGACATGCGGGTGGGATTATCATTCATCCGCGTCTGCAGATCTACCTGCTTCAGGGCCGCTGGGACGCAGGAAAGCATCTTTTGGCGGGGCATGCCCAGATTTTCGGGTCCAAAAGCCACGTCGTCCTGGGCAACGGTGGTTACGATCTGGTCTTCGGGGTTCTGAAAGACCATGCCGATGCTCCGCCGTGCCTGTCGGTAGGCCTCAGTATCGATCTGTCGGCCCTGACCCGGCGTATCGGAGCAGACGGATCGGCCCATAAGCTCGACCTGGCCGTGGTCAGGTGCCGTCGCACCCGAGAGGATGCTTCCCAGTGTGGATTTGCCGGAACCATTTGCTCCCAGGATGCACAGATGTTCGCGTGCACGCACTTCCATGGACAGATGGTCCAAGGCCCAGGTCCGGCCTCCGTCATAAGAGAAAGAGACCTGGCTGAGCCGGGCGACGGTCGCCTTCGGATCCGCTGAATCCGGGACTGGGGATTGGTCCATGGATGCCGCCATGACGTTCCGAACCGCCGTGGCCTACTTGTTGATCAGTGTGGAGATGGGCTTGTAGATCAGGAAGGTGACCACGCCGTGGATGGCGAACTTCATCAGGTTGAAGGGCAGGAGGATCGGCACGATCATGGCGACCACCTTGGCCATGGACATGTGCGCGTAGAAGGGTGTGATTATTACGTTGCACAGGATGGCTGCGATCACGCCCAGAATAGCGCCGGAGACGATCCCGATGACCGCTCCCTTACGGCTGTGCAACCTGCGGTAGATCAAGGCTGCCGGCACGCTCAGGGCCAGGGCCACGATCATCGAGATCAGAGCGCCGAAGGGGTTGGTGAACAGGTGAGGAACGAATCCCAGGATGGAGATGATGGCGGCAGCCGCTGGTCCGAAGGCGAAGCCACACACCAGGACGACGATGCCCGAGGGGTCGTATTTGAGCCAGGGGGCCGCAGGAAAGATCGGGAAGGAGAAGAAGCTCAGAACCATGGCCAGGGCTACGAAGAGCGCGTAGACTGCGATCCGCTTGGTAGACCAGCGTCCTGAACCGCCCGCTCCTGTGGAGTGGACATCATTGAAGCGCGTATCCTTGTTTGCAACGGTGTGTGTATGAGAATTGGGCATGCTCATAGAGGGCCTCGTTTCTTCCATCCGGACTGTAACCGTTGGCTTCGGACTTCGACCGATATCCACCGCTTGCGCGGGTCGCGGGCTCCCGGTATTCAGCCGGATACCGCCAGTAAGGACTTTCACCTTCCCTGAAACTGATGATTTCAATATAGCTGTGCTCTTTGGAATGGTCAATTCCCTCTCGCCGCTGGTGCATTTCTAGACACGCCGAGAAAGAAATAAAACCGCCGTCCATGCAACTATTGCAGCCTGCACAACGAATATGAGGTTGTAGAAAGTTCACAATGTTGCAAGGAGGCTGGAGCGTGGTGAGGATGGGCGACCATCTGATGCCTACGGATGAAGCTATGCATCCGGCCCTTGTCAGACAAACAAGTGACGGAGACGCTGACGGTGGCCAATCCCAAGCAGAGGACCTGGAATGGATCAGAAGCATACTGTCCACCAGATCCTTTCGCGCAGCCGATGACTTGGTTCGCAAGTATTACGACGACCTGCTGGTCTACATCCGCGCTCAGGTCGGCGACAGGGAGGAGGCGCGTAACCTTGCTCAGGATACTTTCGTCGCTATTCTGCGGTCATTGGGCGGCTACGATCCGAACAAGTCCAGCTTCCGAACCTGGATCCATCGCATTGCCACCTACAAGGTCATCGACTACTGGCGGATACGCCGCAGACGACAGCGGCAGGAGACACAAGTACTTGTGGTATCCAGCCACGATCAGCATGATGACCCGGCCGACCAGACCTTCAAGGACGACTTGGTTGGTCGGATTGAAGACAGGATTTCACAGGCTCCGGTCCCGGCGCAGGAGGTCTTGCGCCTCCATCTGTACGCCGGCTATGGGTTCGCGCAGATCGCTGAGGTTTGCGGAGAACCTGAAAGCACGGTCAAGGCTCGGTATTACCGACTCTTGGACAATCTGAGGAAGGAGTTTGGTCATGAATCGGTCTGAACCTGATATCCGTCCCATTCTGGCGGCTCTGCAGGGTAGCGACCTTGAGTGCGATGATGCTGCTGAAACTCAGGTCGGCGGCTCCAAAATGCGCGAGCGATCCATAAAAACGATTGTCCGCAAGGGGATGGGAAAACGGCCTGGGCTGATCTGGACCCTTGTAGCCATGGTTCGTTCCCTGGGCCTGAGAAACCTGCTCTTTGGCCTCTGGGACTGCGTGTTCTTCGGCCTGATCCTGACGCTGGCGGTCTGGGCGGCCGTCTTTGGCTCCTTCATGAAGACCGCTTGGCCTAGCAGGGTCGATAGAATATTCGGTCTGGTTGTCCCCATATTCGTCTGCTCGCCTGCTCTTTTCCTGGTAGTGCACCTTTTGGTAGTGCTCAAGGAGCGGAACCTGAATACCTTGAATCTAATCAGAACTTGCAGGTGGTCATTCCGCCAGATAGCTGCAGTCAGGATGCTCCTGTTCGGCATGGTCAGCATGATGATTTCATCCTTGGCCACCGTCCTATTGGCGCAGACGACCAATCCGGGGCTGTCCACCATGACCCTTTTGGGGATCAGCTTCTCCTCCCTTTTTCTCTTTTCCTTGGATCAGATATGGGTGGAGGAACATGTGCGTGGAGAACTGTCCATCTACCTGGTTCTCGGACTCTGGATTGTGCTCGGCTGGATTCTTTATCTTACTCGATTTGCCACCGCTCCCATTCTTTTCTTCATTCCGCCGGCTCTAAGCCTGGCGACGGGCCTTGTCCTTCTGCTGATCTTCCTTCTTGTTCTGCATGAACGCTGCGTGGGATCAATGCTGCCAAAGCGGACATGCGGATGAAAAGACTGGGGACTGTATGAGGACAGAATCGCACATGTTTAGCCTGAAAGGACGGTAAGTTTCGTGTTGCACTTGTACCATGTGTCAAAGAGCTTCAGGGACAAACGGGTGATCGACGATCTGAGCCTCTCTATTGGAACCGGCGTCCATGGGCTCCTCGCGCCCAACGGAGCAGGCAAGACCACGCTGATCCAAATGATCGCCACACTGATCCGCCCGGATTCGGGAGACATCACTTGGAACGGGCAGGACATCATGGTCATGGACGAGGATTATCGGGGCCTCCTAGGGTATCTGCCTCAAAAATTCGGCTATTACCCAGACTACAGCGCTGAAGATTTTTTGATGTACATAGCAGCCCTTCAGGGGATTGGTCACAAACGGGCCAAGCCTCTGGCTAAACATCTGCTAGAGATTGTGGGGCTTAAAAACCATGGCAAGCAGAAGATGAAGACACTCTCCGGGGGCATGATTCAGCGCGTGGGATTGGCTCAGGCCATGATCAATGACCCGGAACTGATGATTTTGGACGAGCCGACCGCAGGTTTGGATCCACGGGAGCGCGTCCGTTTGCGCAACCTGGTCCATGCGCTTTCGCACGATCGGATTGTCATCCTATCCACCCATATCGTCTCTGACCTGGAGACTATCGCCGACCATGTCATTATGCTCAAGGATGGACGGATCTGCTGCAACCAGTCACCTAGGCAGATAACTCGCAGGCTGGAAGGCAAAATATTCCTGGTTCCTGCAGATTACCGCTTAGGAGAGGGGCAGCTGCTCCTTGAGGAGGAGCTGGACGGGGATGCGACCCATCTGAGAATCTACTCGCCTGCGCCACCGTCCCAGGGCCAGGGTGTTCCTGCCAACTTGGAGGATGCCTTCCTGGTGATTTACAGGGACGGGGAGTAGCGATGCAGCATACTTCGCCGAATCAGGCTCGCAATCCCTTCTCTTGTCAAGGATGCCCTTTTATAAGATGGACGGTGATCAGGAACGAGATGCGACATCTTCTGGGTACCTCCTTTTGGCTGGTACTCTGTCTGTCTCTTGGATTCGTTTTCTGTCTAAATCTAGCCATGTACGACCAGATTCCCACTGATGAAGCTCATCATGACCTGGCTAGCTATGGATTGTATGTCAGTCAGTACACCATTGCCGGAATGAAGCGTGAGGCTGGTAGACTTGAGCCGGCGGTATCCAGAGATCTGATGGCTCTTGGTTCTCAAGCTGTGCAACTGGACGTCAAGGACTATCAGTCGGCCAGGGACCTGGTCGACTCGGTCGAGAGCTCGCGCTGGTCACATCCTTCAGTACTGAACACAGACAGGGGCAGACTGACTGAGCGCATCAGAGCCTTGCCCAGCTATCGTCGGCTTGCTCATTGCCATGATGTGATGGATGCCTATCGCGGATGCAACCGAGAAGCCCTGACTGCAACAGCCAAGAAACAGTTGGGAAAGGGCAATACAAAGGGCATTGACCTGCCCCAGCTTGGTGACCAAGCGGCTTGACGTCTTAAGCGGACAGTGCAAGACGGGCATGGGCTTGGCCGCCCCGGAACTATTGGAGTACACCCAGAGCAACTTCAGACTTTCAGTCTTTCTGGTTCCGCTTCTGGCAGCCTTGGTTGTCGTAGCCCCGCGCCTTGTCAAGGATCAGGTCCATGGAGTACGGCAGACGCAGTTGACGACACGGACTGGACGATTCTTGCCTGAGCTGCAATTGTTCGCCATGGTCTGTACCGGTCTGCTGATGATGCTCATGGTGGCAGGGGGATCCATGCTGATGTGGTTGCCCAAGACCGCTGGTCTGCAGGATCTTCCGGTCTTTGATGGACATGCATTGCCTTGGTTCACCTGGTCCTTAGGAGAATACCTGGCTGTTTTCATATTGCTTTGCTTGGGGTCAGCCTTTCTTGTTTTTCTCTTGGTTCTCTGGATTTCCACACACTGCAGCACCTACACACGCTTGGTCTTGCTTGCAGTTCCTGTGTTGTTGCCGGCCTTTCATGTCTTTGTCGACTGGCTTCTCGTGGATCCATGCTGCATTGGCAGTGTGGTTACTCGAATTGTGCCATTGCCTGGGACTGAATTCTACCTGATCCTAAGCCTGCTGGTTTTAGCCGTTTTGCTTTGCTGGCGGTCGGCCAGAAGGCTCCATAGCCATCCAACCATCTGACGATTTGCTGCTTAGGCGGCCTGAATGAAAGGAATATCCATGAATGAACTGCCACTGAAGATGGAGGGGGTGTCCTTCCATTACAAGGCTGGTGAAGCTGGAATAGACCAAGTTGGCTTGGAATGCCCGGCAGGATCTTGGACCGCAGTCATGGGCCCTTCCGGAGCAGGGAAAACCACCCTGCTCTATTGCGCCTCAGGGCTCTTGCCTGTGCAGCAGGGATCGGTCGAGATTGCCGGCCAGAACATAGCCGGGATGAAGGAGTCCGCTTTGACCAGGATGCGGCGTGACCATATAGGTTTCGTCTTTCAGGATTACAACCTGGTCGAGGCCTTCACCTGTTTGCAGAACGTCATGCTGCCCCAGCTCTTCGGCGGCCCCAAAGTTGGTGTCGTCCGATCACTGCAGGCCCTAAAGATTTTGGGGCTGGATGGTTATGCGCAGCAGTATCCGTCTGACATATCTGGCGGTCAAAGGCAACGCGTGGCCATTGCCAGGGCGTTGGTCGCCCAGCCAGACATGATTTTTGCGGACGAACCCACGGGTGCGCTGGATACGCGCAGCTCGGAAATGGTTCTGGATGCCCTTTCGACCCTGGTGGAGGGCGGACGAACCGTGCTGATGGTAACACATGACCCCAACGTGGCGGCCTGGGCGCAGCGCACGGTGTTCTTGGTGGACGGCACCGTGCATTCGATCTGCCAGGGGTATACGGCCGAGCAGCTGGCCACTCATCTGACCAGCATGACTCAGGTTAGCCAGGGGGTAGACAGATGATGCATGTAGGCAAAGGTCAAGCTGGAAGAGGTGAAGTTCCCGGACAGGTGTCCCTACATGCATCCTCCTCAATCAGTCGACCGACCTTTTTCTTTCTGGTCTGGTCCCTGATCAAGAAGCATCGAGCATCATACACGGTCATGGGTCTGTCCACATGCCTGGCATCCCTTCTGACTTCTTCGACCATGCAGGTCTACCAAGCGGGAAAGTCCTTTGATAGTATTGGCAATTTGAGCAAGCTGAATACCTACCGGCGTTTCCAAGCCAAGGCACCTTATTCAGGTCTCTTCATAGTCACTGTTCCAGCGCTGGCTTGCTGCCTGCTCGTGTCGGTTTTTTTGATTCTCTCGTCGGTAACCTTTCTGACTCAGGAGCGCCGACGCGAGTATGGAATGATGCGGTTGAACGGTGCCTCCCGCAGGAGGATCCTGATCATAGGTCTCCTGGAGTTCTCGATTCCCTTGGCCCTCTCGAATCTCATAGGTTGCCTGGTCGGATCCCTCCTGACTGTACCAGTAGGACGGTTTTACGCGCGCTCGGCCGAGTTCAGCGACAGGGGCATGGTTTTCACCCCACGGATTCGGCCTTTCATTGCAGTGGTCACTTTCATCATGATGATGGTCGCCTGTCTGCTGGGAGTATGGATGGCTATGCGCAAGGTGGGCGGGGCATCACCGCTCCAGCTCATGACGGAAACCAATGACCGAACCAAGCGGATCGGATGGGTTCGTTCTTCAGCAGCCTTGGTCTTTCTGATCCTGACCTTGGTGGTCGGGTTCGCCCCACTGCCTTCTATGACTCAGGACCTGCGGATTATGTTCGCGGTCATTCTTGTCATCACTACGGTCTATTTGGCGGCTCCGGTCCTGGTCGTCCTGACTGTGTCAGTCATCGGTCTGATTCCGGCGAAGGCGGCCGGAGGCCCCGGTCTTCTGGCCCTGCAGCGTGCTCGAAAGGAGAGCGCAGGTTCAACCGCGATAGCCCTCCCAGCTATGATGGTTCTGACCATTGTCATCTCACTTGTGGCTGCCCTGCAGGCTGGTTCCATCGGAGGGGCGGTTCTGAGCTTGTACCCCTTGAAGGCCGATGTTATGGCTACTTCCCTTGATCCGGATGCCGAAAACCGCGATCCATCCGAGCTGATCAGTGGGATGCCTGAGGTTCGAGACTTTGTCACCTACCAGACTCAGCAATGGGCTATGGAAGGATCGCAGGGCCAGGCGGCAACGGTGGTATGGGAATCTGCAGATCAACTGCGGGGTCAGAATTCGTCGGGCATTCAGTTCTCCCCGGTTAAAGGGAATTTGGCTGACCTAGGTCCAGGGCGAGTCGCAGTGAATCAGGATTCCTCCTATTCCATAGGTGACACCGTCTGTCTTCTTGATCGTCATGATCGACGGCATGAGGCACGGATCGTTGCTCTTGTTCAGTCGCCTAAGGGCATCCCACAACTATCTGCAAGCAATAACTATCCTCAGTTTCTGACTGTGGATGATAACCTGCCTCGATTGGGGGAAGACCCACATACGATCATTCCCATTTCAGCTGCCAATCAGACTGATGCGCATAGGATTGTCACTCTTCTGAAGGGTGGCCTTCAGGGCGACTTCGCAGTGCAGACCAGGCAGGAATATATAGACGACTTTATTCAACGAGGCCTGTCCGGGCAGACGGCCTTGACGGTCATGATCGTCGGCGGGACCGTTCTTGCCCTGATCTTCATGATGCAGTCTATCGCTATTTTGGCCTGGGAGCGCAAGCGGCAGAACCAGCGGCTCAACAAGATTGGTGTTGTCTGGAGTTCAATAACCTGGTCGGGGGTGATGGAGACGCTGACCGATGTGGCCGGTGGCGCAGTAATGTCTCTGCTGGCGATTGTCATCGTCGAAGGCTGCATAGCCTTGAGTTTCGTCCAGGCCGGCATGTCTGTGGCTCTGACTCCTGTGCCCGTAGGCCGGTTCCTCCTAGTGACTGTTGTTCTGTTGCTGGTGGCGGTGTTCACATCCTGGCTGTGCAGTCTGCAATCCAGGAAGGCGGAAGAAGGCTAAACTCGTCAGGAGGTTTGTCTCGCAGTAAGCCAAAGTTGCGGGTCGGTGTCACAATGGAGAGCATGGGAAAGACCTTGAATAAGGCGGCCATGGTCGTCGTAACTTATAAGCGTCAGGAATTGCTGACAGGCCTGTTCGACTCGATTCTCCAACTTACCCAAGCCCCATGGCGGATTGTGGTGGTGGATAACGAGAATTCGGCAGACACGCGAACCATAGTTGAGCAGTTTTCTGAACGTGTGACAGGACGTTGGGGCAGGACCATCATCGACGGCTCCGGCAATCAAGATCGTGTGGTTTATCTGCCACAGGACCAGAATGGCGGCGGCGCGGGAGGCTTCTCCGCCGGTGTGGGGAAAGCATACGAGCTCGGTGCCGAATGGTTCTGGGTCATGGATGATGACGTTGCAGTAGAACCTGAAGGACTTGACTCGCTAGCCCAATGGAGTGACCGCTATCAGGTGGTGCAGGGTTCCCGGCTGGATTATGATGGCGGTTCCTTCTATTGGCAGTATCATTTTCTCACTGCCTTGGGTATTCCAGACCCGATCGCCCCAGGTGATTTCGGACCATCAGGATGTCGGCCTATGAACACCATGTGCTTTGAAGGGGGATTCTTCTCCAGGCAGATTGTGGATCAAATCGGTCTGCCTGATCCGCGCTTCTTCATCTATTGGGATGACACCATCTATGGGTATTTGGCATCCAAGGTCACACAGCCTGTGGTCATATCAGATGTAGTCATGCGCCGGACTCGCAACTTAGCTAATTGGAACATCGCTGGGGTGCGCCAGCTCAATTCCACGTCTGACATGAACCGTTATCACATCATGCGCAACCGGGGCTTCATGGCCAGGTATTTCATGGTTCACGGGGACTATCGACCTCTGGCTTTCTCCCTGGGAACCCTGGCAACAGCTCTCAAGGAAGTCATCCGCCTTCTGGCTGTTGATCGTAGCCACATCATGACTGGTATTCCTGCCATCCTGAAGGGATGGGTGGATTCGCGCCAGATACTGCATGATCCCGAATGGAGGCCCATGGAACCGCTTAAGAGACAACCAGCCGGGGAAATACAACGCGCCTGAATAGGTTTGACTGCTACTTTTCTTGACTTCCTGCCTGGAAGTAATCCATGGAACCGATTGGTCCAGCTAGATGGAAACCATCATTCCCATAGATTACCTTGGTGACTGCGGTGTTGGCCATGTCAGGGATAGGGCAATCGTCGTCGATGGCCACAAGGAACTGTTGAAGGCACATGCCTGAGGAGACCACCAGGACAGGCCCGCCGCCCTCTTCGATTGCGGACTGGGCGATGCGCGTCAGCACAGCGATCATTCTGCTGCGGACCTGGGCCGTGGTCTCAGCCCGATCCTGTTCTTCCAGTCCGGCAGACAGGACGTCCTGGGCATCCAGCCGGTGGAAGGTGTCCTGCATATGGACGGAGATGTTTCTGCCGTAGGTTGCCTTGGCTGTAGTGAAGTCCTTGAACCCCATGGCGGCGCAGACCTGGTCAAGAGTGGTGCGCTCGTCCCGGCCCTCGAAACTGCCGAAATTATCCTCGCGCAGGTCAGGGTCAACGCCCACGCGCAGGTCCCCATTGCCCGACATGTCAAGGGCCAGACGGGCGGTTTCATATTGTCGGCTCAGATTGCCGCTCCAGGCTGCCCGGAAACGAATGGGCCGCAGACCCCGGCCGAACTGGCGCACGTCCTCGCGACCTTGCCTGGTCAGGGGAAAATCGGACCAGCCCTGCATCAGGTGCATGACATTGGCCGTTGTTCTGCCGTGTCGGGTCAGGTAAAGGGTGGCCGGACCTGCTTCAGTGCTCGTTTGGGTGGTGGACTGTGATGATGCTCCATTGTTCATAGGTCATCACCCTACACGGCCCCCTTGCCCGGTCACGGGGTGCAGCCATGGTCAGGACCTGATAAAGCGGCCTTTGTCGCCCCAGGTCCATGTGCCGCCTCCGGCTCCGATCTGGAAGTTCATTTTGGCTATGCCCAGATCAACGACGGAACCATAAGCGACCGAGGGGTCCAATGTGGCGATCGCACTGCCTGAGCCCTTGTCCCAAGCGAATAGCACTGGCTGCCCGTTCATGGCTGAAGGAGCCTTGGCGGCGGCAGCCACGCCGGCCTTGAACCATTCCGGAGCATCCTGGTGGTCCTGCGCGCTCATGGATGAAGTCAGCTCCTTGTAGCTTTTGGAGGTTCGATGCTCGCTCTGACGTTGGCAAAGCTTGTCGAAGTCCTGGTTGCCGTAGCCGACCTGGTCGGCCGGATAGCCGATGGTGACCACTAGATAGAGCGACTGGCTGGGGGTGATCCGGCAGTGGCGCTCGGCCGCCTGGCGGTCCCAGCTGCCTGACACCCATCCTGTCCCCAGTCCGTATAAGGTGGCGGCAAGAACTATGCGCTCGCCATAAAAGCCGGCTTTCTCCAGGCTCTTCTGATCATCTTTGGGTCCTACTAGGGCAAGGTAGTTGGCAGCATTGGCCAGGTGGCCGGAAGCGTTGTCGGCCGCGAAGGCGTCGGGTTTGCCCAGAACCAGCTGCATGTCCAGGCCGCTCAGCGTGTTCAGAGCGTTCAGAGTGCTGCCCAGCTGCCCGGCTAGTTCGGGATCGATGGGCTTGGGGTCGTATTCTCTGGTGGTGATTCGCACGTTGACTGCATCAATAAGCTGTGTATGTTCGGTCATAACCTCATTATTCCACCCAATTCTTTTTCCTGCATGTAGTAGCACAAGGCCGGCGGAATGGTCTGCGCTTGGTCCGGCTTGTGCCGCTGCCGAGGATTACGGAGACATGGGTTGGGGTACAATCGCTACCGTGCCGGTTCGGACCCTCATCTTTGATCAGCTAAGGAGCAGCAATGATTGAAACAGCGCAGGCTTTTGGAGTGGATATTGGTGGATCCGGCATCAAGGCTGCCCCAGTTGACCTGACGATCGGCGATTTTGCAGAACCTCGCAAGAAAATTCTAACACCGGAGCACTCGACGCCGGAGGCTGTAGGAGTCGTGGTCAAAGAGCTCCTGGACCGCTTCGAAGTCTCCTCGGACGTCCCTGTGGGCATCGCTTTTCCGGCACCTGTCAAGCCTGACAAACCGCTCGATTTCATGGCCAACCTGGACCAGGCCTGGGTGGGCACCAATGTTCAGGAGGTCCTTTCCAAGGCCTGCGGCAGGCCCGTCAGCGTTGTTAACGATGCAGATGCGGCCGGCCTTGCCGAGGTACAGTACGGGGCGGCCAAGGGACAGAGGGGTCTGGTCATCGCCACTACGCTGGGTACCGGCATCGGCACGGCTCTGATCTACAACGGTGTTCTGATCCCCAACAGTGAGTTGGGCCACCTGACGCTGGACGGCAAGGACGCAGAGAAGTACGCGGCCTCTTCGGTGCGCGACCGCAAGAAGCTGAGCTATAAGAAGTGGGCCAACCGTCTGACCAAATACTACCGACTGCTTGAGCACTACTTCAATCCCGATTTCTTCGTCGTCGGCGGCGGTGTCAGTCGGATGAGCGAGAAGTTCCTGCCTCACATTGACATCAAGACTCCCATTGTGGCTGCCAAGCTGCGCAATCAGGCTGGCATTGTCGGCGCCGCCTATCTGGCTGACCTTCGGCAAAAGCGTCTGGGGTGAAGCAGGGCTTTTCTGCGACCAACCTGTTTGGGGCGTTCCGGCCACTGCTGGATCGCATGAGGAGCTGAAGAATCGTGCATTTTTCTCACCGTACAGGGTCTGACCGCCTCAATCGCATTGCTCTGGCCGAGTCAGGAGCACGCTCCCAAGGGCTCAAGCTGGGCAGGCTGAATGATTCCAACCCCACCCGTTTCGGACTGGCCCCGTCGTTCCTGCCCCAAGTCTATGAGGCCGAACCGAGAGGACCTCATGTGGCCCGCCAGGCCCTGGCTGAGTTTCTGACCAGGCGTCAGGAAGCGAATCAGAGCGTGGACGGTGCGGCGGTCGATCCTGATGACCTCTACCTGCTCTCCTCGACATCCCAGGCTTATTCCTGGCTGATGAAGCTTCTCTGCGATCCGGGTGATGCCATTCTGGAGCCCAGGCCTGGATATCCCCTGATCGAATCCATCGCCGGTCTGGAATGTGTCCGGACAATTCCATACCGCCTGGCTTACGACGGATCATGGGTCCTTGACCTGGCCACGGTCAGACAGGCTCTGGAAGGACCTGAGGGCGATTGTATCCGCGCTTTGGTCCTTATCAATCCCAACAATCCCACAGGTTCCTACATTCACCCGGAAGAACGCCGGTCGCTGCTGGAACTCTGCCAGCGGCAGGGGGTGGCCATCATAGCGGATGAGGTCTTCTTCGATTACCCTCTGGACCCCTTGCCGGGTCGTGCCCGGCTGGCTGGTGAGGATCGGGTGCTGACCTTCGCCTTGGACGGATTCTCGAAGAGCCTGGCAGCTCCCCATGCCAAGGTGGGCTGGATCCAGGTTTCCGGGCCGGCCGACCAGGTTGCCGAGGCCAAGCGCCATCTTGATCTGATAGCGGATGATTACCTGCCCATGAGTCTTCTGATCACCAGGGATATGGAGGCCATGCTCTCGGATATTCCTGGCCAGACCAGCCGAGTGGGTGAACGTGTCAGGGGCAATCTCGAAATCCTGAGACAGACACTGGTTCTAAAGGAGTCCTGCCTCTCCCTGCTCAGGCCTGAGGCTGGCTGGAACGTTCTTCTTCGCTTCCCTCAGGTCATCGACGAGGAGGAGCTGATCCTTCGCTTGATCGGGTCCTACGGGCTGACTGGCCAGCCCGGATACTTTTTCGACATGCCAGGGAATGGGTATCTGGCCCTGTCGCTCCTGCCTGAACCCTCGGAATTCCAGCGGAATGCTGACTCAGTCGTGTCGGCGATTGAAAAAAAATTGTGACTGTGGCCCGTTTGCTGGCTGGTTTGCTCCGATAATAAGTTCTAAGTGACCATTCATCATGGAAGGGGGAGATTGGTTAGGCTCAATGATGAGCCACTGACTGCAGGGTTGCACAGGAAGGAAAGACGATAATGGGGAACGGAAATAAGGGTCAGAGGAGAAATCCAGCTGAGGGGGTTGGCGCTCAAGTCGGGGAAGACATCAAGGCCATGGCCTCCGCAGATGAGACCGGAGGCGCCGCAGCGGACCGGGGCATTGACGCGAGCCTGGCTCCGGACACGGGCAGAAGGCTCAACAATGCGGAGAAGGTCCGCTTTGCCATTGGCTTCGTCTTGGTATCCCTGCTCTGGGCTGCGCCCTTTACCATGGGATCCGGGGTCCTCCTGCCGCAGATTTTCAATTCCCTGCATGGGGTCAGCGCTGAAGCGGCTCTGGGGACAATGAATTCGATCGGCTGCGTGTTCGCCTTAGTGGCCAACGTTGTTTTCGGTGCTCTCTCAGACATGTCGAGGTTCCGAGTCGGCAAGCGCACCCCTTGGATCGTGTTGGGCGGAATTATCGGCGCCCTTGGTTTTCTGCTGGTTATCCAGTCCCATACACTCGCCATGATCATCCTCGGCTGGTGCATTGTGCAGGTGGGCATCAACTGCCTGATAGCCCCGGCCGTGGCAGTCCTTTCAGACAGGATTCCTGAGTCGACCAGGGGAACCTATTCGGCACTCTATGGCGCCAGCCAGGTCATCGGCCAGCAGCTGGGAACCATCATCGGCAGCTCCTTCATAGCCAGCATCCATACAGGCCTTGTAGTCGCCATGATCATCTTCCTCTTCTCTGGTATCCTCACTGTGTTGATCTGGCCCCGGGAGAAGTCGGCTGCCAACACGGTCGTGGAACGAACCTGGGCAGATGTTGGCCGGTCCTTCATACCGCCCACCAAAAATTGCCGCGACTTCTACCTGGCGCTTCTGGGCAGGTTCACTTTCGTCGTCGGATGCTTCATGATCCAGGGCTACCAGCTCTACATACTGCAAAAGTACTGTCACCTGAGCGATGCCCAGGCCGCATCCACACTCAAGATCATGGCCCTGATCTCGGTGGTGACCACCATCCTGGCCTCCGTGGTTTCGGGCCCGCTTTCGGACTTTCTGCACAGGAGAAAGGTGATTGTAGCCACTAGCTGTCTGATTCTCGCTATCGGCATACTCTTCCCATTCCTGATGCCAACTGCAACGGGTATGTACATTTATGCCGCCCTGGCTGGAATCGGCAATGGCTGCTACATGTCAGTCGATCAGGCGCTGAACGTCGATGTGCTGCCGAACGCCAAGGAGGCAGGCAAGGATCTGGGCATCCTCAACCTGGCCAATACGATCGGTCAGGTGATCGCTTCCGGGTGCACCACGCTGGTCATTGGACTCTTCGACGGCTACAGGATGATCTTCCCGGTCGCCATCGCCTGCCTGCTGGTGGGAACCGTATTCATCATGATGATTCGCAAGGTCAAGTGAGTCTGAAAACCTGTAATCCGGACCTGTGCTGAGCAGCGGCCCGGCCAATCAAACCCGAAAGGAAAAAAGACATGACAGAAGAATCGCGTACCAAAGCCGAGGATTTGGAACTGCAAGAGGAGGCCTCGCTGACCTCGGGATCCGACTCCTGGCACCTGCAGGGACTGACCGACAAGGGCTATGAAGGCTATATGATCACCGACGGTCCCTATGGCCTGCGCAAGGCCACTGGCTCCGACGTCTACGGATCGGTCCCGGCCACCTGCTTCCCCCCGACAGCGGGACTGGCCTCCTCCTGGAACCCTGATCTGACCTACCAGGTGGGCCAGGCCATGGGCGAGGAGTGCGTCCAGGAGAAGGTGGCCGTAATCCTGGGACCCGGTATCAATATCAAGCGCAGCCCGCTGGGCGGTCGTAATTTCGAGTTTTACTCGGAGGATCCTGTGCTGGCCGGGCATGAAGCCGCAGGTTTGGTCGAAGGGGTCCAGTCCAAGGGGGTGGGAACCTCTCTGAAGCACTTTGCAGCCAACAACCAGGAAACAGACCGGCTCAGGGTCAGCTCTGACGTGGACATGCGCACCCTGCGCGAGATCTATCTGCCGGCCTTCGAATATGTGGTCAGGAATGCCAAGCCATGGACCATCATGTGCGCCTACAACAAGCTCAACGGGGTCTTCAGCTCAGAGAACCGCTGGCTGCTGACGGACGTTCTGCGCGGTGAGTGGGGCTACCAGGGCATGGTCATGTCCGACTGGGGTGCCGTCCACAACAGGGTCAATGCCTTGCAGGCCGGGCTCAACCTGGAGATGCCGCCTTCCCGCACTGACGACCAGGTAGTCCAGGCCGTACAGGTTGGCAAGCTGGACAAGGAACAGCTGGACCGCATGGCCCAGGGGGTCCTGGACCTGATCGAAAAGGCCCGTCCGGCCATGTCCCGACAGGATTATCGCTACGACGTCCAGGAACACAACAACATGGCTCGTCGAGCGGCCCAGGAGTCCATCGTCCTCTTGCGTAACGAGGACCGGATCCTGCCCCTTGACCCGAAGGAGAAGATCGCCGTCATCGGTGAGTTCGCCCGGACTCCGCGCTACCAGGGCGGAGGCTCCTCGCACATCACACCCACCGAGGTCTCCTCGGTCCTGGGTGGCTTCAAAGAGGCTGGCATAAATGTGGACTTTGCTCCCGGGTTCACGTTGGACGAGAAGGAACAGGATCCTGCTCTGACCCAGCAGGCGCTTGAGGTAGCGCGCGGAGCCGACACCGTGGTGCTCTTCCTGGGATTGCCTGAATACGCCGAGTCCGAGGGCTTCGACCGCACCAGTATGGATCTTCCCGACAAGCAAGTGGCTCTGCTCAGGGCCGTGTCCGAGGTCAACGACCGGGTGGTTGCCGTCCTTTCCAACGGAGCAGTGGTGACGGTTGCCGATTGGATGGACAATACCAAGGGTCTGCTGGAGACCTGGTTGCTGGGCCAGGAGGGCGGACGCGCCGTGGTGGATGTGCTGACCGGTGCCGCTAACCCCTCGGGTCATCTGCCTGAAACCATTCCGGTCCGGCTGGAGGACAACCCCACCATTACCTCCTTCCCTGGCGAGGAGGGTCACTCCCGCTATGGCGAGGGCGTCTACGTGGGGTACCGCTACTACGACACTTTCCAGCGACCGGTGGCCTTCCCCTTCGGATTCGGGCTGTCCTATGCCGACTTTGCACTTAAACAGATTGCGGTGACCAAGACCGGAGCCAACTCGGCTCGGGTGGAGGTGACCGTGACCAACACCTCGCAGGCGGATGGCGCTCAGACCGTGCAGGTCTATGTGGCCCCCTGCTCCAGCCGGGTGAATCGGCCCAGCCATGAGCTCAAGGCCTTCACCAAGGTCTTCCTGAAAGCCGGACAGTCCAGCCGAGTGAGCATGGACCTGACGGAGCGCGACTTCGCCTACTGGTCAACGGTCATGGATGGCTGGCATGTGGAGGCGGGCACTTACCGCATCCAAGTGGGCACCTCCAGTCGCGATCTGGTTACGGAGCAGGACCTGCAGGTGGATGGCGACGGCCGCTTTATTCCGTTGAACGCTGAATCGACCATGGCGGAGTGGCGCGAGAATTCGATCGGCGGGCCCATCCTGCGCGATCGTATCGAGCAGGATGGCATACCTCTGCCCGACGATCCCAATACGGCCCAGCTCTTTGACACCATGCCTCTAGCCTCGGTGATCACCCTGTCGGGTGGCGATGGCAATGGCATCGTGGCCGATATGGTCGACCGGTATCACCAGGCCCTCAAGCAGCAGGGCCTGGAATCCTGATACCGAGGTCGGCTGGGCTCAGGGTGCTAGGAACCAGACGGCTACGTTCATGGCCTGACTGGGGTCGAAGTGCTCCAGCAGGACCATGGCGTTGACCAAGGTCAGGACCAGGCCAGCCAGGCAGGCCAGTGCCAGCAGGCTCATGACGGCCGCTTCCGCTGCGGGGCGGCCGTCTTCATATGTCGAGGATGCGGCGGCCATGACCACAACGGCGACCAGGCAGACCAACCAGGCGAAATCAATGGTGTAGCGCACCGAAAATCCACCCAGATAGGAGTCTGCAGCCATGACCAGGGCTGCCAGAGCCAGGGCCAAGACCAAGGCGGGCATCCATCCCCGACGCTGTAGCTCTTTTCGCACCCGGGGCAGAGCAAGAAGAGCAAGGGCCAGTGCGAGTGACGGGGTGGTGACCAGGAGCCCGCCCAGGCCAGGCTCGGTGAAGTGCCAGACCCGCATGGGAGCGGGGGAGAATTGCAAGTAGGGGAAGACCGGCAGGGTGGTCAAAGGTTGCAGCAGGTAGTAGCTAAAGATCTGAAGCAGGCCCTGGATGCCGGGATGGTAGTTGGTCAGGTCCAGGACGGTCATCTGATACCGGTTGCCGAAATCCAGCAGTGACCCGAAGCGCCAACGGTTGTACCAGAGCAGAGGGGCGGCGACCAGGAGGACCGGCAAGAGGCAGCAGGCCAGCAGGGACAGTGCCCGCCTCCGGGACATGCCAGCCGGATGGCGTCCACGCGTGAACAGGGCCTTGACGACTGCCCTTATCTCCTTGACAAACAGGGGCAGCGCCAGCAGGCCGGCAGCGAGGAAGGTGGGCCGACAGCCCAGGGTGGCGGCCACTGACAGCGATCCCAGAAAGAGCCGAGATTTGGACAGATGCCAGGGTTGGTCCCCGTCCTCCACGGTCCACATTCGTGTTGATCCACGACCCGAACGCTCACCGGCGTTTGCAGCCTGTCGCTGAACCCGTCTGGCCCCCATCCAGAGCCAGAGTCCGGTCATGACCGCCAGCAGGGAGGCATCGAAAGGGATCGTATAGAAGTTGCGGCGGCACCAGAGGTAGACCATGCCGGATCCTCCCAGCATGGTTATAAGGGCCATGCCGACCACGGCCAGGTTGACTCGTGGGAACCAGCGGGCCAGCAGGCGGATGGTAGCTAGGGCCGTCATGACGGTGGCCGTCGCGACCAGCAGGGCCGCAGCCGAACTGGTAGGCAGGGCATAGCCGCTCGGATGCACCAGGCTGGTTATCACTCGGTAGGGCAGGAAGAGCAGCATCACCGGCAGGACACCGAAGTAGGAATACCAGTGGCCGCCCCGGTAGACGTAGTCCCAATATATGGGTTGTTGGTCCTGGGCCAGCAGCGCGTTACGGGTGGCTATGTCGAAGGGGTTGGCTGCCTTGGCCAGACCCGGCGCTTGGCCAAGATCCAGCCAGGGGCGTCCATGCAGAAGGGCCTGGGCTACGTGGTCGTACTGGTTGAAGTCGTATACGTAGGCGTTCGGCTGGTGATAGGCCATGGGAGTGAAGGTGGACAGATCGTGCTGGATGTTCCAGCAGGACCAGGCTGCCAGCGGAGCCAGAATCAGGGCCAGGACCAGACGTTGGCTCACCGAGCCTGTATCCAACCGGGTCCGCCAGAGGATCGAGCCGGGCAGGTAGCCCAGGATCAGTGCCGCCAGACAGGTCAGCAGCAGTATCCGCGCCAAGTTGAAGTCCAGGGGGACCACCTTGGCTGGGGTCACTCCTGTCAGTTCCAGTCGGGAACCGATGGGTTCCTGTATCCACAGGCGCATGGCCTGGATCCGGGTGCCGCTGGGTTTTCCGCGGACGCGCAGGTAGTGGCTACGGGCCTGACCGGGGCAGATCAGCCCTCGGGTGCCCTGGATCCATCCCTTGCCGCCGGCCGGGCGCAGGTCCAGACGTACATGGATCTGCGACAGGAATGAACCCTCGACATCCTCTGCCAGATGGGCCTGAACAAAGGATGCCTGTCCATCGGCATCAGGGACATCTACCCAGGCGCCAGCCGGATCGGTGACTTTCAATCCCCCGCCTGGCAGAGGGGACAGCCCTGGTCCCAGCCGACCTAGTGGGGAGTGGGGATCGGCCGTAGTCTGTGCCGGAGAGTTTGATGTGGAGCCCATCAGCGACTGCCAATGGGCCAGATTGAATACTCCCAGTTCGAGGATGAGTACCGCAGCAAGCGCTACCAGCAGGCGAATGGTCGTGCCCCTAGCCGGGGTGGGTCGTCGCAGGGCTGGCAGAGTCATCACGGTTTTATTCTAACGGCGACATGTCTGGCTGGATTGGGACAATCAAAGGTATGTCCAAGAACGCGAAGAAGTCCCGGGGTTTCGGTGATCTGTCCGGCCTGGGCCGTTCCATTCTTTCCGCACTGGAGGGATTGGTGGGCTCCTCTCGGCCGACCAGAGGGGGTCGTGGGGATCATCCCCTGGATTCTTCGGTGGCCGACATGGTCGATCTAATCAACCGGACGGGAGGCCATCCGGATGATCGGCAGATGCGCGAATTCCTGGCTTCTCACAGCCGTATTCTGGGTATCGCTGTCAAGCGTCGGCTCTTTCCCCGTCTGCAGGGCGTGCCCGAGGGACTGACGCTGGGCTGGGTTCAGTGGCCCGATGCCCCGGGCCGGGGCTTCGCGTTGGGGATCTTCACCGATCACCGTCACTTTGCCCAGATCGCTCTGGCCGACGACCATGGCCGGGTCTTCATTGGCGAGCAGAGCCGGATGGACCTGCAGAATATGGAGCCTGCTTTCTTGCTGGGTCGTGAGGAGGAGGTGACCCTGGCCGACGGTCGTCGGTTGGGCCGCGATCCGGGTCAGGATTCGGGCCCGGTCCATGCCCTGCAGGGTGCCGTAGCAGGCCGTGATGATGCCGGCCACATGCGTTGGCTGGCCTCCTGGCTGCGAGCCGATGGTCGCTATTGCCTGGAGCAGCTGCGTCCCCTCCTGCCTCCTGAGATGCGCCTGGACCTGGAGTATCGGGATGCTGTGGCCATCGCCTTCTTCGCCGCCTACCTGCTGCCGCGCATTCAGGGAACCTTCACCGGGTTCGGCTCGGGCAACATCTTCTACCGGCTCAATCGGGAGGCGCCCATGGGAGCCATCCGACGCAGCGTGGGCGACATGATCCAGGCACGCTCCCACGGACAGCGGGTCTCTGGCCTGGAGGATCTGTTCGCCGACCTGATGCGTGAGGCCGGTGCTCTATCGCCCGTCTCAGGCCTTGAGGCCGTTCATGGGGCGGAGCCCCTGCATCTGTATGCTTCCTCCTACTCCGGCGCCTACTTCCTGAGCTGGGACAACGGACTGGAGTTCACTGCCGCGCTTGCGGCCCTGCGTATCGAGGGCAACCTCAACAGATTCGCCGCAGTCAGCGCCTGGCTGGAGCGCAATGCCCGTCTGGGAACGCTGCCCACCGAGGACTCGATCAATCGCGTCCAGGCAACGCGGCTGGACCAGGCACTTTTGGAGGATCCTGCCATTGTCGCCCTGCTGCGCCCGGGAGACTATCCGATTCGCTTCGATCCCCTGGAGGATGACGGCCGAACTGCTATCAATGCCATGGTTGACAAGGCCGCAGCCACTGCTGTCATGGTCCGTCAACAGGCTCCCCAGGCGCTGCCCGTGCGAGCGGACGGCCAGGGCCAGGAGCCGGTGCGATCCGAGTGGGTCTACCGGCAGACGATGGCCATGCTGATACGATCCCTTCGGTTGCCTTTCCGCTTCGACGTGGAGTTCAGGTCCAATCTTGCCCAGGGACAGGTGGCTCTGGCCTTCACTGCGGCAGGGCGTACCATGATGCCCTCCAGCCGCTATGAGGACCAGTCGCGGGCCTGGCGGGACCTGGACGAGGGCGAGCGTTCCGCCATGAGCGCCGACTACAACCTGCGCGTCGGGCTGATGATGGCCGCACTGGCCTTCGGGGCGGATCCGTCCGTGCGCGAGGTCAGCCTGCAAATTGACTCCATCGGTCTGGAAGAGGCTGTCGACCAGCAGAACTCGGCCATCAGGACCATGATGGGACAGGCCTTGGAGGCCTTTGAGCGCATGCGTTCAGGCGAGGTGGCCCCTACAGGGTCCAAGGCTGATCCCAAGGATGGTGACGTGCACGGCGATCCCACCAAGCCCATTGCCTCCCGAATGGCTCCTGAACAACAACAGGAAGACGGGGAGGACAAGGTCGAGGATCAGGGTGAAAAGGAATCCGTGGACCGCGAGTTCAAGGATCTCATGCAGGGCGTGGACCTTGACTCTGCCGCCTTTGCGCCGCCGTCGTCGACCAACGAGGATGCATCGAAGGAGGATGTCTCGAATGAAGATGCCTCCGCAGATCAGACTGAGGATGACGCATCCCAGAATCCGCTCAGCGCCCTGCAGAGCAATCCGACCATCCGCACCCTGGTCTCGGTGGTCTTCAGCAGGGAACTCTTCCTCTCCCGCATCCGTTCACAGGGGCTGAAGGATCCACGTGCCATCTACCGTTTCTTCGACGCGGCCATGCAGGTGGATCCCCAGGGCGGACTCAAGCCCACCGAGGCTGTCTTCGACATGCACGATGACCGCTTCAGCCCCCATGGCAGCCAGGAGGAGCCCGAGTTTTCCGAGGTGGCCTTTGCCGACAAGTCTGCCAAGGCCCTGGGCGCACATAAGGCCGTCGATCTGTCCATCCAGCGTGCCGACCTGCTGCAGAGGGCTGTAGGCGGTTTCCACCAGCTGGCCTCGGATCGGACCATGACATCGGCGGCCAAGGCCCAGGCGGCTACGGGCATCATCCAGAGCATCGGTGACCCGGAGCTGGAACAGCTGGCCCCTCAGGTTGCCAGCGCCATGATCGACGGCACCCCTGTTCCCGACTTCGACTTCTCACTGTCCTTACAGCTGGACAAGGAGCGCGTCAAAGCCCGCGACCTGCTCTTCTCCGGCGGCGCAGCCCAGGGCATACAGGTTGAGCAGGATGCCATCGCCCATATGGATGCCGTCTTTGCAGCCGAGGGCCAGGTGCCTCGCTACTTCAATTCATACGCCGAACGGGTGGTCTATAATCGCCTTTTCGCCACACCGGGGGAGCGGACCCTGCTCATTCCTGACAACCTCTTCTATGCCCACCTGGAGATAGCCGACCTGCTGGCCCAGCTTAAAAAGGACCAGGCGGCCCTCAAGCATCTGAACGCCATGGTGGCCTATGCGCCTGCCTACCCGCTCTCTCACCTGAAGCTGGCGGTCATGCTGGCCAACCGTGAGGACTGGGATTCGGCCCGGGCTGCCACACTGAACGCTCTGCGGGTGGCTCTGGACCGGGACGATGCCTCCTTCGCCTACTACCGTCTGGCCTATGCCTCATGGATGCGCGACGAGTTCGATGTGGCTGCGGCGGCCTATCTGATGAGCGAGCATATCAGTCCCGACCGGATACCAGCCCTCAAGACCGAGCTGGCCGAGCTGCAGGCCAGGGCCCGCTCCCAGTGCGTGGTTCTGCCCGAAGACCACAGGCAGGCACGCCGAGTGCTGGCTGAACACGGCCTGCCGGTCTGGCCTCACACCGAGGTGGCTTCGATAGTGCGTCAGGCCGCGCGCATCTGTGTGGACGGCTGGCTCTTCGTCCCGGCCCGGACACTGTCAATGGCGGCCGCCAGGATGAACGACGACGATAATGAAGGTGTTGATGTGGTACAGGCACAGTTCATGAGGTCGCTCAATGCATGACAAAACAGCTCAGGAAGATATTCAGCAAACCGGTGATGCGGGTGGGGATGCCGAGTCCAGGCCCAGGCCGGGCACTGACCGATGGATAGCATCCCTCCAGCCCGACGATGCTGATGCCATGCGACTGGGGGAGCTGGACCTCGACTCCTTGGGAGCCCAGCAGGCCCAGCGTCTCTGGTCCAGGCTGGCCGCCTGGGTGGAGTCCGACCAGGTCGCCTACTACATAGACGACGCGCCGGTCTCCTCCGACGCGGCATATGACGCCAGGATGCGCTGCCTGCAGGAGCTGGAGTCCCGCTTCCCCAGCCTGGATACCCCCCAGTCGCCAACGCACCGGGTCGGAGGGACCTTCTCCAACGACTTCGCCTCCGTCCGTCACCCCTCCCAGATGCTCAGTCTGGATGACGTCTTCAGCGTCGCCGAGCTGCGCCAGTGGTATGACGGGCTGCGCAGCGAGCTCGACTGGCCGCAGGACAAGGCCCTGCCCATGACCAGCGAGGTCAAGATCGACGGCCTGGCCCTCAACCTCCTCTACCGCAACGGGGTCCTGGAGCAGGGCCTGACCAGGGGGGACGGGGTGACCGGTGAGGACATTACCCTCAACGTCAGGACCATTTCGAGCATTCCGCAGAACCTGTCCGGGCCGGCCCGCGACATCCCCGAATTCGTGGAGGTCCGCGGCGAGGTCTTCATGCGGTTCGACGACTTCAACGCCTTGAACGAGCAACAGGAGCAGGAGGGCAAGGCGCCCTTCGCCAACCCCCGCAACGCCGCCGCCGGATCCCTGAGGCAGAAGGATCCGCGCATCACTGCCAGCCGCCGTCTGAGCTTCTACGCCCATGGCCTTGGCTCTCTGAGGTGGGGGCCAGCCCATCCCAAGGGGACTCATGACGAGGTCATCGACCAGTCCCAGGCCTACGACCTCTATAGGCAGTGGGGGATTCCGGTCTCCCCCCACAACCGGGTCGTCACGTCCTTCGACCAGATCCTGGACATGATCGACTATTACGGCCAGCACCGCAACGACATCGAGCACGCCTTGGACGGCATCGTGGTCAAGCTGCAGGACCGGGATCTTCAGCGCAGGCTGGGCGCCACCTCCCGTGCCCCCCGCTGGGCCGTGGCCTACAAGTACCCTCCGGAGGAGGTCAATACCCGGCTTCTGGACATCACCGTCCAGGTGGGCCGAACCGGGCGGATTACCCCGGTGGCGGTTCTCACCCCGGTCACCGTGGCCGGCTCCACGGTCTCCAGGACCACCCTCCACAACGCTTCCGAGGTCAAACGCAAGGGCATTCTGATCGGGGACACGGTCGTGGTCCGCAAGGCGGGCGATGTGATTCCCGAGCTGGTCGGACCGGTCGTCGAGGCTAGGAAGGGGCGCGAGAAGGACCTGAGACCCTTCGTCATGCCCGAGATCTGCCCCAGCTGTGGCGCCCGTCTGGCTCCGGCCAAGGAGGGCGATGTGGACATCCGCTGCCCCAATGTGGAGTCCTGCCCGGCCCAGCTGACCGAGCGGATCATCCACATGGCTTCGCGCAAAGCCCTGGATATCGAACATCTGGGGGAGCAGAGCGCCATAGCCTTGACCAATCCCGATGAAAACCGGCCCGATTCCGTTGAGGTCTATGCTCCTGGCCTGCGTGAGGTTCTGGTTGACCAAGGCGGCCAGGCAGCCCCCTACCAGCCGGATCCGGATCTGAAGCTTCCGCCTCGGCAGGATCCTGTCCTGACCAGCGAGGCAGGCCTCTTCGACCTGAAGGCGGAGGATCTGCGCCAGGTTTATGTCTGGCGCGAGGTCCCCCTGATGGAGCAGGCGGAAGTCGAAGGTCGGCAGGGACGAGCTGCGATCAAGCGCCGGACTGGCGGCAGCGGCCTGTGGTACCGTGTGCCTGCCTTCTACAACCTGCCCAAGGGCGATCAGGCAGGCCACGGCGAACGGGCCATGAACAGCCATGAGACCCAGGCTCAGGAGGCTGCACTGGGCAGTGCTGATGCCCTACCCTCCAGGAACACCCTGCAGATGCTCGAAGAGATCGACAAGGCCAGGCATGCCGACCTGTGGAGGGTTCTGGTGGCCCTATCCATCCGGCACCTGGGACCGACCTCGGCCCGGGCCATAGCCACCCGCTTCCCGTCTCTCGAGGCGGTGGAGGAGGCCAGCGTGGAGGACTTGTCCGAGCTGGACGGCGTGGGCCCCGAGATCGCGCACTCCATCCACGACTGGTTCCAGGGCGCCCGACAACCCAACGACTGGCGCGGGCGCATCTTGGATTCCTGGCAGGCCGCCGGGGTGGGTGCTCACGTCGAACGCAGCACCAAGCCGCAGACCCTGAAAGGCATGACCGTGGTGGTCACCGGCAGCCTGGAGGACTTCTCCAGGGACTCTGCCAAGGAGGCCATCGTGGAGCGCGGCGGCAAGGCCTCCGGATCCGTCAGTAAAAGGACCACCTATGTGGTTGTGGGTGCCAACCCGGGCTCCAAGGCCGACAAGGCTGAGAGTCTGGGCTTGCCGATCCTGGACGAGGCGGGCTTCCATCGCTTGCTTGATACCGGCGATCCCAACCCAGCACAAGGCTGATTGTGACATTCGCAATATCCGACCAGCCGCGCCCTGGCAGCGGATGGCTGGGCGCGATATGGTGACGGCATGGAACAAGCAGAGCATCGTAAGGAAGGGACCCGGAATCTAGAGGAGCTGCCTCGAAGAATCAAGGGGGAGGTCTATGAGCGGCTCAGTCGGGTCATCGATCCTGAACTGGGTCGATCCATCACTGATCTGGGCATGATCACCGACATCATTGTCGAGCCAGCCAGGGATGCCCAAGCCGACTACGAGGTGACCGTGCGGGTGGAGCTGACCATCAAGGGATGCCCGCTGTCGACCACTATTACCAACCAGATCAATGGAACCGTGACCTCATATCCGCGAGCCCGGCTGCGCCCGCATATCGATGTCTCCTCGATGAGCCGGGAGAAGCTGGACAACCTGGTAGCCGACCTCAAGGCGGCCCGGCGCAGCAACCCCTTTTCCAAGCCTGGCGTGGGCACCCGCATCTTTGCTATCGCCTCAGGCAAGGGCGGCGTGGGCAAGTCCTCGGTGACTGTCAATCTTGCTGCCACCTTGGCTGCCCTGGGCTATGACACGGCCGCCATTGACGCGGACATCTACGGATTCTCCCTGCCTGGGCTCTTCGGCGTGCGCAATCGGCCTACCAATCTGCATGGCATGTTGATGCCGGTCACCGCCTGGGGGGTCAAGCTGATCTCCATCGGCATGTTCGCCGGGTCGGACCGGGCCATCCTCTGGAGGGGTCCGCGCCTGCAGCGCTCGCTGGAACAGTTCCTCTCTGATGTCTGGTGGGGCGACCCCGATGTGCTTCTGCTGGATCTGGCCCCAGGCACCGGAGACATGGCCCTGTCCGTGGCCCAGGCCCTGCCCAACAGCCGGCTGATCGTGGTCACCACCCCCCAGCCATCGGCCTCGCAGGTGGCTGTTCGCTCAGGTCTGGTGGCCCTGCAGCTGCCCACTAAAGTCCAGGGTGTGATCGAAAACATGTCCTGGTACGAGCACAATGGCGAACGGCTTCGCATCTTCGGTCAGGGAGGCGGCCAGCGTGTGGCCGACCAGCTGACCCGTGACCTGGGATATCAGGTGCCCCTGCTGGAGCAGCTGCCCCTGCAGACCGACCTGCGCGAGTCTGGAGAGTCCGGTCGACCGGCTGTACTCAGACCGGATGGATCCCTGGATGACTCTCCGCTGACCAAACGGTTTGTGGGCCTGGCCAAGACCTTGATGGCGGGTTCGGAGCCTGGCGATGCCCGTCGGGCTGCCGGCGAAGACTGACTTTGAATGAGGACTGGCAACTGCGGATCTGCCTTCTTGGGCGCCTTTCGAATCTGCCCCTTTCGAAGTTTTGCCCGGCGTCGTGCCTTGCCTGAGATTAGATGGCGGCCGGGCTCTTCTGGCTGGTGATCTGCCGCGATGGGATGGCCAGGAACCAGGGCACTGCCAGCACCACCAGGCCAATGGCACACATGGCCAGGAAGGGGATGACCTCATGTCCGGCCAGGATGTAGGAGGCGAACATGGGTCCTACGATGTAGCCCAGGGAGGCAGCTGTGTTGAGCAGGCCGAACATGCGTCCGCTAAATGATGGCCCGGCCAGCTCGGCGGCCACCACCGGCTGGGAGATGCCCATCATGACCTCGCCCAGTCCGAAAATGGTGATGCCTAGGGAGGCTATGCTCAGGGCGCCGGGGGTGGAATCCAGGCGCAGGCCAAGGACGATGATCACCCAGGCCGCAGCCCAGAAGACCGGCACGGTGCGCAGCAGACGCACGTGGTTGGCGTTCTTGAGCCGGGGCAGCAGCACGATATTCATGATGACCACTGAGAAAGTGTTGACCACGTCCACCACTGAAAGGGACCAGCGGGGGATGTGCGGATCCGAAATCAGGGTGGTGACCAGACCGGCGTCAAACTGAGAGTAGCCGAAAAGGTCCATGAAGAAGGTGCCTAGGGTCAGCAGGGCCATCGAGGCCAGCACCCTGGTCAGTGAGCTGGTTCGCCCTCCGAAGGTGCCGTTGATGGCCATGCTTTCTTTGTTGTCCGACTGCTTAGCCTGCAGAGCGCCCGTGGCCCCTGCGGATTCCTGGACGGCCTCCCGCTCTGCCTTGGCCTTGAGTTCAGCCGTCAGCCGACGCAGCCGCCAGTGGCGTTCGATGACCAGCAGGGACAGGCTGAGCAGGACGAATCCCAGAGCCCTGCCGCCGAAGCCAGTGCGGTAAAGGAAGTCCTGGCCGCCGGCGGCCAGCAGTCCGCCCACGGCCGCTCCAAGGCCGATGCCCAGGTTGAGCTCGGCCTGGTTCATTCCGTAGACGATCCGGTGTTGCTCCCGGGTGGAGATCTGCGTCAGAATGCTTGCCCAGGAGGTCTGCATACCCATCCCCAGGCCCGAGACGAAGGCTCCCGCCACTGCTGCCCGGTAGTCGTGGGCCACGGTGAAGATCAGGGGGCCGATGACCGAAAAGATCATGGCCGTATGCATGGCCAGCCAGGAGGAGCGGCGATCAGAGACCCATCCGATAATGGGATTGGAAATAAGGGATCCCACCGAGCTGATAGTTACCAGGAGGGCGGCCTCGCTCATGGTGGCGCCCAGGGAATGGGTGGCAAAGAGCAACTCGATGGGCATGACCAGGCCGATGCCGAAGTTGCACATGAGGTCCACGATGAGCATGGCTCGCAGGTATACGGGCAACTCCATGAACTCACGCAGCCAGCGCATCGGTCTACACCTCCATCGGATCCGTTTTTCATACCTGCCTTTCATTCTGGCCTGACCGCTGCCGGAAGGCCGTAGCTGGCGTGTTGCCATCAATTGGCGGATGCCGATGGTCGTGATAATACAAAGAGGCCTGACCCTTCAGCAGGAAGGATCAGGCCCTATGCGACCTGGCTGGTCAGCCAGCCTTAGTCGGCATCAGAACTCAAATGTGGAAGTAGAGCTCGTACTCCAGGGGGGTGGGGGCCAGACGGGTCTGGTCCAACTCGCCGCGCTTCAAGTCCAGCCAGATCTGGATCAGGTCGTCGGTGAAGACATCGCCCTCGCTGAGGAAGTCATGGTCCTCCTCCAAGGCATTCAGTGCCTCCTCCAGGGAGCCGGGCACCTGCTTGATCTGGGCGTGCTCCTCCGGAGGCAGCTCATAGAGGTCCTTGTCGATCGGGGCCGGAGGCTCGGTGTGGTTGAGGATGCCGTCCAGTCCTGCCATCAGCTGGGCCGAGAAGGCCAGGAAGGGGTTGCAGGAGGGGTCGGGGGCGCGGAACTCGATCCGCTTGGCAGCCGGCGAGGTGCCGGCCAGAGGGATGCGGATGGCCGCCGAACGGTTCCGCGCCGAGTAGACCAGGTTGACCGGGGCCTCGTAGCCGGGCACCAGCCGCTTGTAGGAGTTGGTGGAGGGGTTGGTGAAGGCCAGAACGGACGAGGCATGCTCAATCAGGCCGCCCACGTACCAGCGGGCGATGTCGGAGAGTCCGCCATAGCCATTCTCGTCATAGAAGAGGGGCTTGCCATCCTTCCAGAGGGACTGATGGCAGTGCATGCCAGTCCCGTTGTCACCGGCGATGGGCTTAGGCATGAAGGTGGCCGCCTTGCCGGCCAGGGCAGCGGTTTCGTGAACCACGTACTTGTACTTCATCAGGTCGTCGCCAGCGTGCAGCAGGGTGTTGAAGCGATAGTTGATCTCCTGCTGGCCGGCGCCGCCCACCTCGTGATGGGAGCGCTCCAGGATCAGGCCTACCTTCTGCAGGTTGGCCACCATGTCGTCGCGCAGATCCTGGTAGTGATCGATGGGCGGCACGGGGAAGTAGCCCCTCTTGACCCGGTTCTTGAAACCGATGTTGTCGGAGCCGTCTTCCTCGACATCCACGCCCGAGTTCCAAGGGGCCTCGATGGAGTCGACCTCGTAGAAGGAGCGCTGCATGCTGTTCTCGAAGCGGACCTTGTCGAAGATGAAGAACTCAGCCTCAGGAGCAAAGGATGCCGTGTCGGCGATGCCGGTGGAGCGAAGATAGGCCTCAGCCTTGGAGGCGATCTGCCGGGGGTCGCGCGAGTATGGTTCGTCGGTCACCGGGTCCACGATGGAGAATGCCACGTTCAAAGTGCGGTGGCGGCGGAATGGATCCAGATAGGCTGTTTCAGGGTCTGGAATCAGCTTCATATCGGATTCGTTGATGGCTTGGAATCCTTGGACGGAGGAGCCGTCGAAGGCCATGCCGTCAGTGAAAGCGTCTTTCAGGAATTCACTGGCGGGCACGGTGAAGTGCTGTTGTACCCCGATCAGGTCCGTGAACCTGACTGAGACGTATTCCACGCCCTCCTGGTTGATCAGAGCTTCGCAATCGGCCTTTGATTTCAGTTCTTTCACTGAACTGCTCCTTTCCTGAAAACCGTAACATCCAGTCTAGGGGACCGGTTTTTCTGCAATGCGCCGTTGAGGTTACAGGGGTGTTTCATGCGAAGGTCCCAGCGCCTCCTTGGAGGAGATGGGACCTTCGCAACAGTCAGCGCCCACGCATGGCCTTGCGGCTGACGCGTATCTTGGTTGGATCAATGCCCTTGGGCATTCCCAGCGCATTCTGCCGCTTTTGCAGGGTGACCAGCCTGTCGTTCAGGGTCTCCAGCTCGGTGGCGGTCAGCTTGATCTTCTTTTTGACCACGGTGCGCTGGAGCTTGTTCAGCGGAACCTGGTCGGGGCCGTGACCCACGCTGATCCGGTAGATCGGGATGGCGGACCCGCGGGTGATGCGGCGGATCTTCTCCTCCTCGCGGTTCATGGCCTTGTTGACGCGGTTGTAGTCGCCCTCGGCTATCAGATAGACCCCGGTGCGGCCGGTGCCCCTCCAGACGGCATCCTTGGTCTTGGCATCAATCCAGACGGGTTCCTGGGGGAAGGAGAAGCCTGCCTTGGAGATGCTGCTCAGCACGGCGGCGGCAGCGCCAGGACGACCCTCCATCTTAGCGTAGCCTACCCGGTCAGAGCGCCTTGTCAGGGTCATGGTGGCCAGAAGCAGGCCGACCATGATGCCCAGAAGCACGGTAAGAATCCAGGACAGCCAGCCAAAGTGAGCCAACAGGCAGATCACCACTGCTATCAGTGTGGGCACCAGAATGGCCGCGGCCAGCAGCCAGGGAAGAGCCTTGTCCTCTTCATAAGTGAATCGGTAGATCTTGACGATCTGGCTGATCGTGCTGGTCTTCTTTTTTGCTTTTTTGCCCTTGGTGTCCTCTGTAGCCATGCCATCCTCACTTGGAAACGTTCGCTGGTTGACCAGTCTACCGCATGCCTACCGCATGTTCAGGGGTCTGCCATCAGCCTTAAGCAGGGCCTCTCCAATGGCTTCGGAGAACGTGGGATGTGGGTGAATGAGCCCGGCCGCCCGGTGCAAGGGGATCTGGTTGCCCACCAGCTGCTGGGCTTCAGCGATGTTCTCGGATGCCTGGGGGGAGACCACCTCCAGACCGACCACCATCTGCTTCTCCAGATCAGTGGCTTGGCAGGCCGTGATCAGGCTGAGGGTGCCCTGCAGGCCGCTCATGCGCATGCGCGAGTTGGCCATCATGGGGTAGATGGTCTCCTTGATCTGGTTCAGCGATGGATCGTCCTCGGCCTCCTGGCGGCTGAAGCCCACAGCTGCTGCCTGGGGGGAGGAGAAGACCACGCGGGGAATGGTGGCCTCGTTGACCGGTTCAGGATCCAGGCCAGAGGCGGCATCGGCCAGGGTTATGCCCTGCTGGAAGGCCCTGTGGGCCAGATGGTGACCTGGGGTGATGTCACCCAGGGCCCAGACACGGTCACGGCTGGTGCGCCCCTGGGAGTCAGTCAGAACCTGGCCATGCTCGTCCAGGTCGATGCCCAGCTCTTTCATATGCTTAGGGCTGGTATTGGGATCTCTGCCGATGGCCACCAGGACCAGATCAGTCTCGATCGCTCCCGCATGGCCCTTGTCGTCGGACGGCTGGTAGTCGACCTGAATGCCCCCGTCTGCGGGCAGACGGTGCCCTCCCGAGCAGCGGGCATGGGTGATGATCTGAATCCCCTGACGCTCCAGTTCCCGGGTCATGATCTGGCCTGTTCGCCGACCCCAGTGGGAGAGCACCCGGTCATGTCTGATCATCAGGGTCACCTGGCAGCCGGCTTGGTTCCAGATAGTGGCGAATTCCAGGGCCACCGCACCTGAACCGATAATCAGCGCCCGGTGGGGGAAGGGCTTGAGTGCTAGAGCCCGGTCGGTGTCGATGACAAGATCATCGAAAGGGAGTTCTTCCAGGGCTCTGGCATGAGACCCAGTGGCCAGGATCGTGTCGCAGGTAGTCAGACGGGTTCGATTGCCGTCAGCAGCGGCCACCTCCACCAGGCCGTCACCGACAATGGTGCCGTGGCCGTGCACCACGGTGATGCCACGCTGCTTGAGCAGGTTTGACAGACCGCCGGTCATGGCATCGACCATCCGGTCCTGATAGTCCTGAAGCTTCTGATAATCGATGTTGGCCGACTCGATATTGATCCCCATGGCTGCCCCAAGGCTAGCCTGTTCCAGAACCTGGGTGGCTGTCAGCAGGGCCTTGGTAGGGATGCATCCGCGGTTCAGGCAGACGCCGCCAACGACAGGGTCCTGCTCAACCAAGGCCACACGTCCGCCCAGCTCTGCCGTGCGAAGGGCCGTGGCATAGCCGCCTGGGCCGGATCCGATGATGATGGTGTCGTACTGGCGGCTGTCGGCATCCCATGGGTCAAGAGACTTTGTAGCGGGTTGGTTGATCGATTGCTGCATAACAATACATGCTAGCCGTACCGGCTGGGAGAATGAAGACCATTGGCATAATGCGGAGTGAATACGGAGACCGCCCGGAACCCTAGGGGCACCGGGCGGGTTAACCGACCCGCCGGCCGGCGTGCAAGGACGATTGCTCGTCAGTCGGGCCAGTGCCCCCGCTTGCTCTGCTTGGGCTTGGGAACCCGCCAGCGCCGGACCATCATGGCCCGTTGCCAGGCGTAGGAGGCCGATCGTGAACCCTTGGCCACCGAGCGTTCGCCGAACTTGCCGATCAGCAGGCCCTTGAGCTTGCGCCACATCAGCCAGGTGTCGATCAGGGCCACGATCAGGTAGCCATAGAGAAGGACGGTCACCACCATGGTGAAGGCAGCATAATGCTGCGGACCCACGAACATGCCCATCAGGGTGGCCACGAACATAAGAATGATGGCCGGGAAGATCCATTCCAGCAGATTGAAGCGGGCATCCACATAGTCGCGGATGTAGATTCTCCAAGGCAGGCGCTCCGATTTGGGCATGTGGTTGATATCGCCGGTCCTCATGGCCTCGTACTGAGCATCCTCACGGGCTCGGATCCGGGCCTTGGCAGCCTTGCGCGAGGCCTTGCGGTCCTTGGGGACCAGCGGGCGCAGGTTCCTGGCCTCGGCCTGCTTGCGCTTGGGCGTAGGGCGTCCCTTGCCCCGTGCCTCTTCAGCGGAGGCCGTCTGGTCCGCCTCCGCCTCTTTGTCCCGTCGATCCTTGCGTGAGAAGGGGTTCCATGTCATGCGAACAGGTTACGGTGACGCCTAGACTCGCAAGCATTGATTCACAAGCAATTATAGGAGGTAATGATGGCGGAACTGGGCCTGGAGACGATCCGTACCCGTGTGCAAGACGATAGGAGCCGGATCGTCGATCTGCTCAAGGACAAGATCGCCCTGGCTTCGGTTTCGGCCAAGGGGATTACCGGGGATCACATGCGGCGATCAGCCGACTATGTGGCCGGGCAACTGCGGCAGGTGGGTGTAGATGCCCGTGTGGTCCAGGCCACCAATCCTGACGGGACCCCTGGTGCTTTCGAGGTCATCGGATCCCGGCAGGTGGACGACAAGGCCCCGACCGTTCTGCTCTATGCCCATCACGACGTGCAGCCGGTGCCCGACCCCTCCCAGTGGACAACCGATCCCTTTACCGGTGTGGAGAAGGAGGGACGGCTCTACGGACGCGGATCGGCCGACGACGGTGGCGGCATCGCCATCCACTCGGGTGCCCTGCATGCCCTGGGCAAGGACCTGCACGTCAACGTCAAGGTCTTCATCGAAGGCGAGGAGGAGATGGGCTCGCGCAGTTTCATCCCCTTCCTCCAAGCTCATCGGGACGACTTCGCCTCGGACCTGATCATCGTGGCCGACTCGGGCAACTGGTCGGCGGACACCCCCAGCCTGACCACCTCACTAAGAGGGAATGCGGACCTGGATGTCACGGTCACAGCCTTGGAGCACCCGGTCCATTCCGGGCAGTTCGGCGGGCCCATCCTGGATGCTAACACCCTGGCTGCCATGCTGATCTCCTCCATGTATGACGACCATGGGGAACTTGCCGTGCCCGGCCTGGAGGGTGGACAGCCCGTCGGCGGCCTGCAGCGTGACCTGGATCAGGCTCAGCTGCGTGCGGATGCCGGCGTGGTGGACTCCTACCGGCTGGCCGGAACCGACTCCCTGGCCTCCAGGCTCTGGACCAAGCCTGCGGCGGCTGTGATCGGCTTCGATGCCCATCCGGTGGAGGGCTCCTTCAACGTGCTGGCCGACAAGACCCGCTTCCGCATTTCGCTGCGGACTGCGCCCACCCAACGGCCTGAGCAGGCCGCGCAGGCTCTGGCTGATTTCCTGGTCGCCCATGCCCCTCATGGGGCCAAAGTGGAGGTCACCCCCAGCGACATGGGCATGGGATGGGCCATGGACGCCGATAGCCCGGTGGTCCGGCAGGCCGAGGAGGCCATGCGGCAGGCCTTCGGACGCGACCCGGTCAACAAGGGCGAGGGCGGATCCATCCCCTTCATCCCCGAACTCAAGCGCCTCTTCCCTGAGGCCCAGGTCCTGGTGACCGGCCCCGAGGATCCCCTGTCCAACGCGCACAGTCCGAACGAGTCCATTTCCCTGCAGGGGCTGGTCGACAACATCATCACCGAGGCCCTCCTGCTGGATTCCCTTGACCATCGTATGTTCTAGAATGCCAGGTGACACGGGGGCCGTATGCTCAAGGGCGTGCGGCTGAGAGGAGGCTCAGCCTCAACCGGACGAACGTTTACCGGGTAATGCCGGCGCACGGATGTCACTGGACCCGTGCCTGAACGGGATGGCGCTCATAGGGGGCGCCCCGAGGAAAGGCACAAGATCATGACTGATGGTCATTTCATGAACAATACTGTTTCCGGACCGGAGTCGGAGTCTGACAAGACTCCCTCCCAAGTCAGGATCCCCTCCAGACGGTGGAGGGTGGTGGATATCGCTGTTGCCTCGGTCATCGGGGTGGCTTCCGCCGTCATCTACTGGGTGGTCGCCATGGTGACTACCATTCCCTGGTCCTTCTTGGACGGGGTTGTGCCTGGTCTTGGCGGTATTCTCAACGGCCTCTACCTGTTCGCCGGGCCCTTGGCATTGGTCATCGTACGCAAGCCAGGTGCAGCGGTCTATGCCGAGCTGGTCGCCGCCATCCTGGAGTCGCTGCTGGGCAGCCTTTGGGTGCCTGTGGAGACCATACTGATCGGTCTGCTTCAGGGCTTCATGGCCGAACTGGTCTTCATGCTGCTGCGCTACCGGCGTTGGAACATGTCCACGGTGGCACTGTCGGGCGCTGCCGCTGGTTTCGGCTGCTGGCTGTATTCCTTCTGCACGCACCTACAGGCCATCAACCTGACCGGCCCCTATGGGGTGATCTATCTGATAACCACCCTGATTTCGGGCGCGCTGATCGCCGGAGTTCTGGTTTGGTACCTCTATAAGGCCATTGCCGCCACCGGGGCTCTGGACCGTTTCGCCTCCGGCCGCGATATTCGGACGGCCGGGAAGTAGAGGTCTGGGCGTGTACCAGAGCATCCAGGACAATCCCTACCAATCCGCGGCCTTGGAACTGCGCGGTTGGGGGTACCGCCATGCCTATCGGAACCACTTTGCTGTCAGGGATCTTTCCCTGAGTATTCCTGCGGGTCAGCGGGTGCTTCTGCTGGGAGCCTCCGGCATTGGCAAATCGACCATCCTTGAGGGTGTGGCCGGGCTGCTGGGCGATCATGCCCCGCAGAGCGGTCAGGACCAGGTCGAGGATGACGAAGGCGGGGTGACCCAGGGTCAGGTCCTCATCGACGGCAATCCCGCCGTATCAAGCCGTGGGCGTGTGGGTCTGGTCCTGCAGGATCCGGATGCTCAGGCCATCTTTCAGCGGCTGGGTGACAATGTGGCCTTCGGGCCGGAGAACATGGGGTTGCCCCGCGAGGAGATCTGGCCACGGGTGCGGAAGGCCATGGCCGAGGTGGGTCTGGCTGACCTGCAGCTGACCCGATCCACCATGCATTTGAGCGGAGGGCAGATGCAGCGTCTGGCCCTGGCCGGCGCTCTGGCCATGCAGCCTGGGTTGCTTCTGCTGGATGAGCCAACGGCCAACCTGGACCCGGTCGGTGTCAAGCAAATTGTCGGTGCCGTCAGGAAGGTCTTGGATCGGCAAGGCTCCACCATGGTTCTGGTCGAGCACCGGGCAGAGCCTTGGATGGATATGATCGACAGGGTCATCGTGCTCGGGCTGGGCGAGGTTGAAGACAGCGTCGGTGGATCGGGTGTTGCAGCCTATCGCAAGACAGTGATCATGGCCGACGGCAGCCCCCAGGAGGTCTTCACTGATCCTGGATTGGATCTGGCCTCCCTGGGCATCTGGGTTCCTGAGGCCTATAGGAGTGCCAAGGATTCGCTCCCTGAGCTTGGACGTGCTCGGTCTGGGCAATCCGGCCACGGTCATGATGGTCATCAAGTCTTGTTGACCGCCCGGGATCTGGCGGTTGGTCGTCAGGGCAAGGCAGTGGCCGAGCACATCGATCTGGAATTCAGGGCCGGGCAGGTCACTGCCCTGGTCGGAGCCAACGGAGCCGGCAAGTCCACGCTGGCCATGACCCTGGCTGGTTTGCTGGAGCCCGTGGCCGGTTCGGTGCTTGCCCATGCCCATCTGCTTCGAGGACCCCAGGGGCAGACGCCTACCGAGCCGGAGCCTATTCGATGGACCTCTTCCCAGCTGGCCGCGCGTATCGCCTATGTCTTTCAGAATCCCGAGCACCAGTTTGCCCGGGGCACGGTCCTGGAAGAGGTCAAGCTGGCCCCCATTCGCACCGGCATGACCGAGGACCAGGCCCAGGCCCGCGCCCTGGAGCTGCTGGGTCGCTTCAGTCTGAGACAGTACGCCCGCGCCAACCCTTACACGCTCTCCGGTGGCGAGAAGCGGCGGCTCACTGTGGCCTCGGCCCTGGCCGCTGCACCACAGATGCTGATTCTTGACGAGCCCACCTTCGGCCAGGACAGGAACACCTGGGTCAGCATGGCCCAGCTGATTGCAGACCTGCGCGACCAGGGAGCCTGCATCATTCTGGTCACCCATGACCGGGAACTGGTTCAGACCCTGGATGCCCGCCTGGTGGAAATGACGCCTCCGGGAGCCCAGAAGGCCGTCTGGCCTGCAGTCGAGTCAGATATGCAGGCTCGCCACAAGACTGTTGCGGCCAGACTGACCGTCACGCCCATGGATCAGCGGGACGAACCTGTCAAGCCAGCCAGCCGATCGCCATACATAGCCTCTATCAATCCAGCCTTTCGTCTGATCGGGGCCTTTCTGGCGGCTCTGCCCCTGCTGATCAGCCTGGACCCGGTTTCGGCCACGACGGCCCTGATCCTGGAGTTCCTGCTGCTGGGCGCGGCAGGCTTCACGCCCCTGCGCGTGGTCAGGTCTACCTGGCCTATCTTCCTGGGGGCACCGGGTTCGGCCCTGGCAATCATCCTCTATGGCAAGAGCGGCGGCGCCACCTTCTGGCAGTGGGGAATGATCCACATCACCCAGCGGTCGCTGGACCTGGCCCTGGCTACTGCGTTGCGAATCCTGGCCATCGGGATCCCCGCCATCATCACCGTGCTGGGAATAGACGCCACCGACCTGGCCGATGCCTTCAGCCAGGTGCTCCACCTGCCTGATCGCTTCGTCTACGGCGGGTTGGCCGGCATGCGGCTTTTCACTGTTCTCAAGGACGACTGGTCGGCCCTGACGGCCTCGCGCCGCAGTCGCGGACTGGGCGATGAGAATCGTTTCAAGGCTTTCATGCCTCAAGCCTTCGCGCTGCTGGTCCTGTCCATCAGGCGTTCGACGACCTTGGCCACGGCCATGGAGGCCCGGGGCTTCGGCGGCAGCACTCCACGAACCCATGCCAGGGTTTCCCATGTCAGAACTCGTGATGCGGGCTTCCTGCTTATCTGTCTGGCTGTGCCCGCAATCTCCCTGACCATGGCTGCGCTGACCGGCTCCATCGCCTTCTTCGGCAACTGATCGTCAGGGGTTTCCGCAGGTCTCAGATATAGAGGAACCCTGGCCCTTTCCACCTCCCGCAGAGAGGGGAAAGGGCCAAGGTTTGCCTGTGGTTGGAAGCGCTGGTCTTTTACCTGGCCAGAGTGGTGTTGATGTTGCGCACCTCGTCGAAGCGCTTGGAGGCATCCTCCCAGTTGACGATGTGCCACCAGGCCTTGACGTAGCTGGCCCGGTCGTTCAGGTACTCCAGGTAGTAGGCGTGCTCCCAGAGGTCCAGCAGGACCAGCGGGAAGATGGTGACGGGCAGGTTGCCCTGGTGGTCGTACATCTGTAGGGTGACCAGGCGCTCGCCCAGGGTATCCCAAGCCAGGACGGCCCAGCCGGAGCCCTGGATGCCTGCGCACATGGACTCGAAGTAGGTCTGGAAGCCCTGGAAGGACCCGAACTGGTCTTCGATGGCGGCCTTAAGTTCGCCAGTAGGCTCCTGGCCGTCGGCCGGGGCCATGTTCTTCCAGAAGATGGAGTGGTTCTTGTGCCCGGCCAGGTTGAAGGCCAGGTTCTTCTCCAGCAGGTTGGACTGAGCCACGTTGCCGGACTCGGCCGCGTCGTGGATCTGCTCCAGGGCCTTGTTGGCCCCGTTCACATAAGCCTGATGGTGCTTATCATGGTGCAGCTCCATGATCTTGCCGGACACGTACGGCTCCAGTGCCGAGTAGTCGTAGGGCAGATCGGGAAGTGTGTATACGGGCATATCGTCTCCTCACAATGATTCTGGCCAAGCCAGATGTGCCATGGTCGGTCTGCGCCATACCAGCAATGGACGTGGTCGACCCGACCGGTTCTTTTACACTAGCCTTTTGTTCGCCGAGCACAAGGGGCGCAGACCTTTCTTTCAGTGAAATTTCCCACAGATGCGGGCTCATGAAGGTCCGTCAGCCGTGCTCTCGACTGCCGGGGTTAGAGTTGTGCTCATGCCCTTTGATGAATCCCTTCTCGACAATCCCCGTGCCCAACGAATTCGTCGCTTGGCTGAACTGCAGGATCGGCGGGCCCGGCAGCGTCATGGCCGCTTCCTGATAGAGGGGCCGCAGAGCGTGCGCGAGGCGGTCCGCTGGCGTCCCGACCTGCTGACCGACCTCTATATTCAGATAGATGAATCCTCTCCTGTAGCCCAGGGCGGCCATCCGCAGCCACTCAACGAGACCGTAGGGGCCATCATGGAGCAGGCTCGAGAGCTGCCTGACTGCTACGGACACTTCGTCTCGGCCCGGGTCATGCGTGCCATCAGCGGCAATGCCCAGGGAATCCTGGCACAGGCGCGGACTGATGGATTTTTGGCCCAACCGACAGATCTTGAGGATCCCCAGCACTTGCCGGGGGAGGGGCCCGACCTGGTGGCGGCCTTCTGGCAGATTCGTGATCCAGGCAATGCCGGAACCGTCATTCGCACCGCCGATGCCGCCGGTTGCCGGGCGGTCATCCTGGTGGACCAGTGCGTGGAACCCACCAATCCCAAGGTTATTCGTTCTACGGCCGGATCGGCCTTTCATATACCCCTGATGAGCATGGGCACCGAAGACTTCCTGGGCCTGTGCAGACGGCAGGGTCGGTCCATGGTGGCCGCGGATGTCTATGGCACGCCGGACAAACCCGTCCGCTCCCTGACTGATTTGATGGCGAGCGGTGCCCTGGCCAAGCCAGACTCGTCGGGTCAACCCATGGCCCTGCTTTTCGGCAATGAGGCACGTGGACTGCCCAGTGGGTTGCTGCAGTCCATGGATCAGATCGTTCGCATACCCATATACGGGCGGGCTGAATCACTCAATCTGGCCACCTCGGCGGCGGTGCTGCTTTACGCCATGGCCATGTCGAGTCGTATTGAAAGAATGTGAAGGCGTCAACGACCGGGATTTCCGCTGATTTGCGGCCCGGACACGGCATTGGCAACAGTGGAAAGGTCCATGGTGGCACAGGAAGAATTCGACCCCGCGGCGATGACCGACGAGGTCAACGAGGGCATCGGCAGGATTCGCGAAGCCTCCGATCTGGAAGAACTCAAGGCGATCAAGGCCAAGTATGCAGGGACAGGTTCAGCCCTGGCCGGATCCGGCCGGATCATCGGAAGGCTGCCAGCGGATCAGAAGAAGACCGCCGGCCGTTTAGCGGGCAAGCTCAAGGCTGACTTCGGCCGCGCCTACGGGCTCAAGGAGCGGCAGTTGCGCCAGGAGGAGGAGTCCCGCCGCCTTGCTGCCGAGCAGGTGGATATGACCCTTCCGGTCGAGCGTAAACCTCAGGGCGCACGTCATCCGCTGTCCAAGCTCATGGAGGACGTGGAGGATTTCTTCGTCTCCATGGGTTGGAGTATCGCCCAGGGCCCCGAGCTGGAAGCCGAATGGTACAACTTCGATGCGCTCAACTTCGGCCCTGACCATCCTGCCCGTCAGATGCAGGACACCTTCTACGTCAAGGGCAGCCAGGCCAGGGACGCCGCCGGCTTCGTCGGCTCCAACATGGTCATGCGCACCCATACCTCGCCCGATCAAGCCCGTTCCCTGATAACCCGCGGTGTACCGCTTTACGTGGCCTGCACGGGCAGGGTCTTCCGCACCGATGAACTGGATGCCACCCACACCCCGGTCTTCCATCAGTGCGAGGCCATCGCCGTCGATGAACACCTGACTATGGCCGACCTCAAGGGCACCCTGGACAAGCTCGCTGTGGCCATGTTCGGTCCTGAGGCCCGGACCAGACTACGGCCCTCGTACTTCCCCTTCACCGAGCCCAGCGCCGAGATGGACCTCTGGTTCCCTGACAAGAAGGGCGGCCCCGGATGGATTGAATGGGGAGGCTGCGGCATGGTCAACCCCAACGTTCTGAGATCAGCCGGCGTGGATCCGCAGCGCTACTCAGGCTTCGCCTTCGGTGTGGGCATGGAGCGCACCTTGCTCCTGCGCCACGACATCAACGATATGCACGACCTGGTCGAAGGCGACGTGCGGTTCAGCCAGCAGTTCGAGATGGGGGAGTGACTGTCAGATGCCAATGGTAGATATCGACTGGCTCAAGGAGCATGTGCAGGTCCCTGAGGATCTGACCTATGAACAGCTGGCCAAGGACCTGGTCCGGGTCGGACTGGAGGAAGAGGACATCCACCAGTCCACTGTGACCGGCCCAATCGTAGTCGGCTATGTGGTGGATGCCGAGCCTGAGCCTCAGAAGAACGGCAAGACCATCAACTGGTGTCATGTTGATGTGGGCGAGCAGTACAACGCCGTGGACGACCAGGGTCGCAAGGTGCCGCGTGGCATCGTCTGCGGGGCCCCCAACATGGCTGCGGGTGAGAAGGTGGTGGTAACTCTGCCAGGGGCCGTCCTGCCCGGTGACTTCCGCATCGAACCACGCAAGACCTACGGTCATATCTCGGACGGCATGTGCGCCTCCGAGCGTGAGCTGGGACTGGGTTCGGACCATCAGGGCATCATCCTGCTACGCAACTACGGGTTCACCCCCGAGCAGTACGAGCAGCTCAAGCCTGGTGACGATGCCATGAGCCTCCTGCATATGAATACGCCCGTGCTTGAGATCAACATCACCCCTGACCGTGGCTACGCCTTCTCCTACCGGGGGGTTGCCCGCGAATACCACCACTCCACGGGCGCCGAGTACACGGATCCGGTGATTGAACTGAACAAGACGGTGCCGGCCTCGGCAGCCCAGGAGGATCAGGCACCGCTGGCCGTGCGCGTTCAGGATGAGAATCCTATTCACGGTCAGCCAGGCTGTGATCGGTACTACCTGCGTGCCTTGACCGGGTGCGACCCCAAGGCGGCGACTCCCAGCTGGATGCGTCGTCGGCTGGTTCGGGCCGGCATGCGCTCCATCAGCCTGCCGGTGGACATCACCAACTACGTCATGCTGGATCTGGGCCAGCCCCTGCACGCCTACGACCTGGACAAGCTCAGCGGGCCTATCGTGGTGCGCAGGGCCAGGCAGGGCGAGCACCTGACTACTCTGGATGGCAAGGATCGCGAGCTCAGCACCGAGGATCTGCTCATCACCGACTCGCCCCAGGGGCAAGAGGGATCTCGCATTCTGGGTCTGGCCGGCGTCATGGGCGGTCTGTACGGAGAAGTGACCGATCAGACGAAGAACATTCTGATTGAGTCCGCTCACTTCGACCAGGTGACCATCGCCCGGACCGCCCGTCGCCACAAGCTGCCCTCGGAGGCCTCCAAGCGCTTTGAGCGCGGGGTCGATCCGCAGATGCAGCCAGCCGCCGCAGCCATGGCCGCTGACCTGCTGCATCGCCTTGCCGGTGGGCAGGACCTGGATGCTCCGCTGGATATGGATCAGACCAAGCCCATGCCGGTCATCGACTTTGCCGTCAGCGAGGTGGCACGTCTGACCGGACTGGAGGTGGAGCCCCAGCGCATCGTGGCCATTCTGCGTGATATCGGCTGTACTGTCCAGGGCGATCCTCAAGATCGGCTGTCGGTGACTCCTCCAACCTGGAGGCCCGACCTGGGTGAGGGCTGCGACCTGGTCGAGGAGGTGGCCCGTCTGGTGGGTTATGACCGCATTCCCGTCACCGTGCCATCACCCAAGGTGTCCGGAGCGTTTGGTCTGACCGATCGCCAGCAGCGCCGCCGTTGGGTGGCTGACACCCTGGCCGAGTATGGACTGACCGAGGTTCTGGACTACCCGTTCGTCGGTAACAATGATTTCAAGGCCTTCGGCATGGATCCTGATGAGGTCCATGTCAACAGCGTGGAACTCGCCAACCCCATGGCCGCTGACAGGCCCTACCTGCGCCAGAGCCTGCTGCTGCCGCTGGCCAACACCGTGGAGCGCAACCTGCGACGTGGCAACACGGATGTGCGTCTCTTCGAGATCGGCTATGTCTTCCGTCGCGATCCCAAGGCTCCTGCGGTGCCCACCCTTCCGGGCGGTGTGCGGCCCAGCGACGAGGATCTGGCCCGCCTGGACCAGGGTCTGCCAGAGCAACGGCTGCATGTGGCGGCCTTGCTGACCGGCCGTGCCCAGGAGGACGGCTGGCTCAAGGACAGCAGGGATGTGGACTGGACCGATGCAGTCGAATCCGCTCGGCGTGTCCTGGATAGGCTGGGAGCGCATTATCGGCTTGAGCAGCCCTCGGCCGAGCAGGTGCCCGACCAGTGGCATCCGGGCCGTACCGCCAGGCTGGTCCTGGATGACGGCACGCTTGTCGGCATGGTGGGCGAGTTGCATCCTCGGGTTGATCAGGCTCTGGGCTTCCCTGCCCACTCGGCCGCCTTCGAGCTGAGTATGGACATGGTGCTGGACCATTTGGACTACACCCCCCTGCAGGCCAAGCCCGTGTCGACCTTCCCGCCGGTCCGTCAGGATCTGGCCTTCACCGTGCCGGACACGGTCTCGGCAGCCGACCTGACTTCCGCCATCAGAGAAGCGGCTGGGTCTAGTCTTGAATCCATCGAGCTGTTCGACGTTTTCACTGGCGATCAGATCGGTGAGCATGCAAAATCGCTGGCCTTCGCAGTCACCTTCCGCGCCCCGGACCGCACCTTGACGTCCGAGGACAGCGAATCCCTGCGCCAGGCCATCGTTGACAAGACTGCAGGTCTGGGCGCCGTGCTGCGTGCCTGACCGGGCATCAAGGGGACCGAGGGACATGACGGATTCTCAAGAACAGGGCACAGCCGGTGGACCCGACCGCCAGGATCATGATGGGGGCGACCAGCCCTTGTACGGCGCGCGCGCCGATCGTTATCCAGGATGGAATCCGTACATCTACGGTCGCCCAGACCCCGAACCCAAGGCCAAGGAATCCGATTCGTCCCAGGGCAACCCCGCCAATAGGCCCATGCCCATGGCGGGGCAGTCGGGTCCCGGCCGCGGCGGAAATCCTGGCAATCCTCAGGCCCGTCCCGGTGCGCCAGGATGGCTTCCCCAGGGCATGCCCGATCTGAACGACCCCTCCCAAAATCCGGTCTACGGCCACTGGGATCCCTGCGCCATCATCGCCTTCCTTATGGCTCTCTTCCTGCCCATGCCTGTGATTCCCGCCTTGCTCGGCGGCGTTTCCATGTATCGGACCCGCCGACTGCATATGAAGGGCTATGGGCTGGCCATGGCTGCCCTGATCATCAACCTGCTCTTTACCTTGGCCTGGATCTGGCTTCTGGTCAACGGGGTCTCCCTGAACGACTTCTACCAACAGATGGTGCCGTCGCCCTCGACGGGTGGCGGCGGCTCAGGCGGGGGCGGTGTCAGCGCCTGAGATCTAAGCAGGGGGTCATTCAGATGGGTTTGGATATCAATATTGTCGTATTCGACGGGTTTGAGCCCTTGGATGTTTTCGGCCCCTTTGAGGTTTTCATCAATACTGATGGCGCCCGGGTGCGACTTTTCTCTTTGGAGGGCCCTGGAGTGAAAGTCGAAGAGGACGGTGTCAGGGTCGAAGCTGTAGGACCCGAAGCGATCGATCCCAAGGGAGTTTTGCTGATACCTGGCGGGTCCGGCACGCGAACTCTGGTTGGAAACGACCGATGGATTGGGCAGTTGGCAAACCTGGCCGCCCAGTCGTCCCAGGTAATGACGGTCTGCACAGGATCGGCTCTCTTGGCTGTCGCCGGTGTGCTCGACGGTCGGCGTGCGACCTCCAATGACTTGGCCTTTGACTGGGTCGTCAGCACGGGGAAGCGTGTGAACTGGGTCAAGGATGCCCGTTGGGTGGTTGATGGCAAGTTTCGTACCTCTTCGGGTATCTCGGCCGGTATTGACATGGCACTGGCCTTTGTGGAGGACACATGCGGGCCCGAGGCTGCGGACAGGGCCAGTACGCAAATGGAATACATCCGAAACCGAGATTCCGGTTATGATCCCTTCGCATAGGTGACAGCGTCGCGCAGCTATAGCATGTGTATAGCGACACGCCGAATTGTATAAATATGCGTTTTACTGCATGAGTATGTATGATGGTGCCCGATGAAGGGAGCACTCATGCGGCAATACACGGTGGCTGTAGCGGGAGCTTCGGGGTATGCCGGTTCGGAAATGATCCGTCTATTGGCAGCGCATCCAGCCTTTCAGGTATGCACGGTCACCGGTCACGGCTCCGCTGGTCGACTGTTGGGGGAGTTCTCGCCCAACCTTCCGGAGTCGCTGGCCTCGCTGCAGATTCAGGATACGAAGCCGGAGATCTTGGCCGGCCATGATCTGGTGGTTCTGGCCCTGCCTCACGGGGCTTCGGGTCCCTTGGCCGAGCAGCTGGATCCGCAATCGCTGATGGTCGACCTGGGCGCTGATCACCGGCTGGAGAATCCGGAGGACTGGCAAGACTATTATGGCGGACCTTTCTCAAGCCCGTGGACCTACGGGATGCCTGAGCTGCTCAATCCGGGTGGCGGTCGTCAGCGTCAGTTGCTTGGGCAGACCCGGCGGATCGCTGGTCCCGGCTGCAATGTCACGGCAGTCACCCTGGCCTTCCAGCCTGCTTTGGCCGCCGGATTGGTGCAGACCAATGATCTGGTTGCTGACCTGGCAGTCGGCTATTCGGGTGCCGGACGCTCAAGCGGCAGAATGGATCTACTGGCAGCCCAGGCCATCAATTCAGCCCATCCCTATTCGGTCGGCGGCACCCATCGGCATATCCCTGAGATTCTGCAGAACCTGCGTAAGGCCGCAGCTGCGGATCCGAACCTCGGAGGTCTTGGGAAACAGCCCATCAGTTTGGGGCTGACCCCCATACTGGTCCCCATGTCAAGGGGGATTCTGGCTGTGGTCTCGGCCAAGCTGAGCGAGCGTGGACGGAGCATGGGGAAGGCAGATATTCGTGCCGTTTGGGAAGAGATCTATGCCCAGGAGCAGTTCGTCGATCTGCTCCCCGAGGGCAGGCTCCCCTCCACGGCCGACGTGTACGGCTCCAACCGGGCCCAGGTCCAGGTCGCTGTGGACCAGCGCGCCGACCGCCTCTACGCTTTCGCCGCCATCGACAACCTGACCCGGGGCACCGCAGGCCAGGCCCTCCAGGCCGTAAATCTGGCCCTGGGCCTGCCCGAGGAGACCGGATTGACAACCATAGGAGTTGCACCATGAGCATCACCTACCCTGCAGGCTTCCGGACTGGCACCGCCATCGCCCATCGTCCGGGAGGTCCACAGCGCCGAAACCTGGCCTTGGTCGTCAACAGCGGACCCATGGACACGGCTGTTGGGGTCTTTACCCCCAATCGTTTCCGGGCCGCTCCGGTCATCTGGACCAGCCGAATCCTTGAAGAAGGCCATGCTGGAGCCGTGGTCATCAACTCCGGCAATGCCAACGCCTGCACTGGTCCCGAGGGCCTGGACCAGGCCAGGGCCATGGCTGAGCGGACAGGAGAGCAACTGGGTCTGCCCGCTGATCGAGTTGCTGTCTGCTCCACCGGGATCATCGGCCATCTGCTGCATCTGGATTCCATATTGACCGGCATTGACCAGGCTGCCCAGGATTTGTCGGCCAGTCAGGAGGCCGGCGAAGAGGCCGCCAAGGCCATATTGACCACCGACACCTGCACCAAGACCGTGGCTGTGGACGGATCCGGCTGGCGGCTGGGCGGCATGGTCAAGGGTTCCGGGATGATCGCCCCGCAGTTGGCCACTATGATCTGTGTAATCACCACCGATGCCATTCTGGAGCCGGAAGAGGCACTCCAAGCCTTGTCGGAAGCTTGCCAGCTCAGCTTCAACCGGATCGACGTGGACGGGTGCATGTCCACCAACGACACCGTCCTGTTGATGGCCTCCGGGGCCTCTGGTGTGCGGCCTGATCCCGACCAGTTCCAGGAGAAGCTGGGTCAGGCCTGCGCGGATCTGGCCCATCGGATTGTGGCCGACGGCGAGGGCAGTAGGCATCGGATCCGTATCCGGGTGGATGGTGGCGAGAGTGAGGATGCAGCCCTTGCCTGCGCCCGGGCGGTCTCCGGCTCAACACTGCTCAAGTGCGCGGTGGCCGGCGAGGATCCCAACTGGGGCCGAGTGGTGTCCTCCCTGGGCACCGTGCCGGTTTCGACGGCGGCCTATGACCCGGCCCATGTGGATGTCAGCTTCAACGGCATCAAGGTTTGCCGGGGCGGCCGTCCCGGCCAGGACCCGGAGCTGGTCGACCTGCATGTCCCAGAGGTCCATATCGATATCGACCTTGGTCAGGGTGACAGCCAGGCCACGGTATGGACCGATGATCTGACCCACGAATACGTGACCATCAATGCCGACTACCACACCTGATGGGAAGACCGATCAGGCGCGCTGCCAAGAGCTGCAGCAATCGGAAGATGGTCATAAGGAAGGGGAAGAGGATGGCGGATGACGAGCAGGAAGCCGAAGCTGAAAAGGCCTTGGACGACGCCCGCAAGGCCCAGGTGCTCATCGAGGCCCTGCCCTGGCTGGAGGAGTTCGCCGGCCAGCGGATCGTAGTCAAATACGGTGGCCATGCCATGGTGGACGACCATCTGCGGCAGTGCTTTGCCCAAGACATGGTCTTCCTGAGGCAGGTGGGCATGCATCCGGTGGTGGTGCACGGCGGCGGCCCGCAAATCTCCAGCATGCTCCAGGCCCTGGGCATCCCCTCGGTCTTCCGCGGCGGCCTACGGGTGACCACACCGGAGACCATGAAGGTGGTTCGTATGGTGCTGACCGGACAGGTGGGCAGGGATCTGGTCGGGGCCATCAATGCCCACGGTCCCATGGCTGTAGGCCTGTCGGGTGAGGATGCTGGCCTGTTCAGTGCAGCCCGCCGTACCGGCATGGCGGATGGTCAGCCGGTTGATTTGGGCCTGGTGGGCGAGGTCGTGGGCGTGGATGCCTCGGCCGTCGAAGACCTGATCGATGCCGGGCGAATTCCCGTCGTCTCCTCTGTGGCTCCTGACGAGCAGGATCCCACCCAGGTGCTCAACGTGAATGCCGATGCGGCCGCATCCGCTCTGGCAGTAGCTTTGGGGGCCCGGAAACTGGTCATCCTCACCGACGTGGAGGGCCTGTATGCCAACTGGCCCCAGGCCGACTCCCTGGTCTCCAGCATCGGGGTGGACCATCTTGAGGACATGCTGGAGGACATGCATGAGGGGATGCGCCCCAAGATGGAGGCTTGCCTGCAGGCCGTGCGCTCCGGGGTGGGCGAGGCCCACGTCATCGACGGGCGGCGGCCGCATTCCATGCTCAACGAGATCTTCACCCGCAACGGCATCGGCACGGTGGTCGTACCGGGCAAGGACATGATCATGAGGAGGAGCCATGACGAAGGCTGATGCACCTATGAGAACTCCCGAGGGGCCGCAGAGCAGTCAATGGGCAGACCGCTATGACCGCGTCCACATGCAGGTCTTCGGTCGGCCGGGCAGGGTCATGGACCATGGTCGAGGCGCCTGGATCTGGGACCTGGACGGCAACCGCTATCTGGACATGATGGCCGGCATCGCGGTCAATGCCCTCGGTTACGCCCATCCTGCCTGGAACAAGGCATTGGCAGAGCAGGCCGGAAAGATGGCCCACATCAGCAACTTCTTCGCCTCCCAGCCTCAGATCGAGCTGGCCGAACGACTGCTGGACCTGGCTCAGGCACCGGAGGGATCCCGCGTCTTCTTCGCCAACTCGGGAACCGAGGCCAATGAGGCGGCTATCAAGCTGGCCAGGCTGCATGGCGCTCACTTGGGCGGGCTTCCCGGCCGTATCATGGCGCTGACCCATAGTTTCCACGGCCGCAGCATGGGATCCTTGAGTCTGACATGGAAGCCGGCCATCCGTGAGCCCTTCCAGCCCCTGGTCCCGGGTATGGGCTTCCTGCCGGCAGAAGACGGCGAAGCTATAGAGAAGGCCTTTGCACAGGGGGAGACCTCAGAAGAGCCGGTGGCTGCCGTCATTCTGGAGCTTATCCAGGGAGAGGCCGGGGTGCTGCCGCTGAATCCTGACTACGTTCGGCAGGTGCGTGAGCTCTGTAGCCAGCATGGAGCCCTGATGATTCTGGACGAGGTGCAGACCGGCATGGGCAGGACCGGCCACTGGTTCGCCTTCCAAGACCAGAGCCTGTCCGGAGGAGCCTGCCCGGACGTGCTCACCTTCGCCAAGGGGGTGGCAGGCGGATTCCCCATGGGCGGGATGATCACCTTCGGCCCTGGGCCGTCAGGTCTGCTGACCCCGGGCATGCACGGGTCCACCTTCGGCGGCAATCCTCTGGGATCGGCTCTGGCGCTGACCACCTTGGATACCATCCAGCAGGAGGGCCTGTTGGAGCGGGCGCGGCAGATGGGGGAGAGGCTGCGCGCCGGCCTTACCGACTGTGGCAATCCCCTCTATACCCAGGTTAGAGGCAGGGGACTGCTGGATGCGGTCCAGCTGAGCGCTCCCTGTGCCGGGGATCTGGCCTCTTGGGCCCTGGACCATGGGCTGATCGTCAACGCTGTGGCCCCCGATGCCCTGCGTCTGGCCCCGCCCCTGATCATCCAGGCCGATCAGATCGACCTGGCCGTGGATATCCTGTCCAAGGCTCCGGCCAGTCTCGCGGACAAGGGCTTGCGGCAGGATGATCAGTGAGATCAGCCATCAATGACGTGCATAATCATAGCGATAGGGAGGCAGAGATGAACAACGGTTTGCGGCACATGCTGCGTGACGACGACCTCAACCACGAGGAGCAGTTGGAGGTTCTCCGACTGGGCATGGCTTTCAGGGCAAATCCCTATTTATCTCAGCCTTATAAGGGGCCTCAGGCCGTGGCCATCATCTTCGACAAGCCCAGCACGCGCACCAGAACCAGCTTCTGCGTGGGTGTGGCCCAGCTGGGCGGCTATCCCATGGTCATCGATAGCTCTGGCTCGCAGCTGGGCCGTGGCGAGCCCGTGGCGGACACCTCCAACGTGCTGACACGGATGACGTCCACCATAGTCTGGCGCACCTTTGGCCAGGATCGGGTGGAGACCATGGCTGCCCATGCCACCGTGCCCGTCATCAACGCGCTGACCGATTCCTTCCATCCCTGCCAGGTTCTGGCCGACTTCCTGACCTTGGCACAGCACCGGGGCGGGGTCGACGCCCTGGCCGGCATGACCATCGCCTACCTGGGCGACGCAGCCAACAACATGGCCAACTCCTATCTGCTGGCCGGGGCAGTAGCCGGCATGAACGTGCGGATTGCCGGACCCAACGGCTTCCTGCCCGATCCAAACCTGGTGGAACAGGCGCGGACCCTGGCCGCTGAAAACGGCGGATCCATTCTGGTCACCACGGATCTGGTCCAGGCCGTGGAGGACGCTGACTGCGTCTTCACCGACACCTGGGTCTCCATGGGCGAGGAGGACCAGTACGCCATCCGCTCCCATCCCTTCCTGCCCTATCAGGTCAACGCCGCACTTATGGCCCATGCCCGCCCGGATGCACTCTTCCAGCACTGCCTGCCCGCCTACAGGGGCCGGGAGGTGACGGCCGAGGTCATTGACGGCCCCCAGTCCGTGGTCTGGGACGAGGCCGAAAATCGGCTGCACGCCCAGAAGGCCCTGATGACCTGGCTGGTGGCCCGCTCCCGGGGTGACGAATCCCTCCTGCAGGGGGTGTGCTGATGCGTCCGACGACCAAGGTGGCCCGGCTGGATGCCATCCGTCAGGCTTTGAGCCGACATAGGGTCAACTCCCAGCAGCAGCTGTCAGCCCTGCTGGCTGATCAGGGCATTGAGGTGACCCAGGCCACCCTGAGCCGGGACCTGGACGACCTGCATGCCACCAAGTTGCGGTATGCAGACGGCAGCATGGCCTACTGGATTCCCGCCACCACCGACCAGCAGGCCATGGAGGCGGCTGCCGCAGAGGGGCCTGAGGTCGAGGGGGAGAACAAGACCGATGCCTACCTGGCCAAGATTCTGACTGGGCTGATTACCTCAGTGGCCCGGGCCCGCAACCTGCTGGTGGTCAGAACCCCGGCCGGCGCTGCCCAGTATGCAGCTTCTGCCCTGGACCGCCAGCCCATCAATGGAATCCTGGGCACCATAGCCGGGGACGACACGATTCTGATCATCGCTGCAGACGATGAATCGGCTTCATCCCGGGCCGACTGGCTCATGACTATCGTCTCCGGCCAGGAGGATGCCAGAGCCCGATGATGGCTGAAAGCATGAACTGAATATTGACAAGTGTGAAATTAGAAGGAAAGAGGATCGCCATGACCGAAAACAATCGCATCGTGCTGGCCTACTCGGGCGGCCTGGACACCTCGGTGTCCATTCCCTACCTCAAGGAGCGCACCGGCAAGGATGTGGTGGCCGTCTCCCTGGATGTGGGGCAAGGCGGCGAGCGTCTGCAGACCATCCGCCAGCGGGCCCTGGACTGCGGAGCCGTCGAGTCTGTAGTGGTGGATGCCCGGGACGAGTTCGCCAGGGATTACTGCATGCTGGCGCTCAAGGCCAATGCCATGTACGAGGGTGTCTACCCGCTGGTATCGGCCATCTCCAGGCCGCTGATCACCAAGCATCTGGTCCAGGCGGCCCACCAGTACGGTGCCGACACCATAGCCCACGGCTGCACCGGCAAGGGCAACGATCAGGTTCGTTTCGAGGTCTCCATCATGTCCATCGACCCCTCGCTGAAGGCCATCAGCCCCATCCGTGACCTGGGACTGATGAGGGATGTGGAAATCGCCTACGCCAAGGAGCACCACCTGCCCATCGAGCAGACCGAGGAGAGCCCCTATTCCATCGATCAGAACGTCTGGGGACGGGCCATCGAGACAGGCTACCTGGAGGATCCCTGGAACGGGCCCACCAAGGATGTCTACTCCTACACCGACGATCCTGCCTTCCCACCGGTCGAGGACGAGGTGACCATCGACTTCGAGCAGGGCATCCCCGTGCGCATCGACGGCAGGGCCGTTACGCCTCTGGAGGCCATCGAAGAGATGAACCGCCGGGCCGGAGCCCAGGGCATCGGACGTGTGGATCTGATCGAGGATAGGCTTGTGGGCATCAAGTCCCGCGAGCTCTACGAGGCACCCGGGGCCGTTGCCCTGATCACCGCCCACCAGGAGCTGGAGAACTGCTGCCTGGAGCGCGAACAGCACCGGATCAAGCGCGACATCGACAAGCGTTGGGGCGAGCTGGTCTACGACGCCCAGTGGTACTCGCCGGCCGTCCGCTCCCTGAACGCCTTCATCGAGGAGACCCAGCGCTATGTCTCCGGCCGCATCCGTATGGTCATGCACGGGGGGCAGGCCGTGGTCACAGGCCGTCACTCCGACAGCTCCCTCTACGACTACAGCCTGGCCACCTACGAGTCCGGCGACAGCTTCGACCAGAACGCCTCCAACGGGTTCATCGCCATCTACGGCCTGGCCGACAAGGTGGCCGCCGCCCGTGACATGCGCTTCGGCAACGGCATTGCACAGGACGGACAAGAGCAGTGAGCACCGGCGACAAGCCCATGGCCCTCTGGGGCGGGCGCTTCAGCGGTGGTCCCTCGCCGGCGTTGGTTGAGCTCAGCCGGTCCACCCAGTTCGACTGGCGACTGGCCGATGACGACCTTGCCGGTTCCCGGGCACACGCTCGGGCCCTCAACCGTGCTGGGTTGCTGGATGATGGCGAGCTGGCACGTATGGAACAAGCCCTGGATGAATTCCAGGATCAGGTGGATTCCGGCGCCTTCGCCCCTGAACCCGGCGATGAGGACGAGGCCACGGCCCTGGAGCGCGGCCTGATCGACATTGCGGGGGACCAGCTGGGCGGCAAGTTGCGGGCCGGGCGTTCGCGCAACGATCAGATCGCCACCCTGATTCGGATCTGGTTGCGTCGTCACGCCCGGGTGCTGGCCAAGGATCTGCTGTGCACGGCCCAGGCTCTGATGGATCAGGCCCGTGCGGCGGGGACCACGGTCATGCCTGGCCGCACCCACATGCAGCACGCCCAGCCTGTTCTGCTGGCCCACCAGCTCATGGCCCATGTCTGGCCCCTGATCCGTGACCTGGAGCGCCTGAGAGACTGGGACCAGCGTGCTGATGCCAGTCCATACGGGTCGGGTGCGCTGGCTGGCACCACCCTTGGTCTGGACCCCCTGCCAGTGGCCCGGGATCTGGGCTTTAGCCGGGTCTGCGCCAACTCCATCGACGGGACAGCCGCCAGGGATGTGGTGGCCGAATTCGCCTTCGTCGCCGCCATGATCGGCGTGGACCTATCTAGGCTGGCCGAGGAGATCATCATCTGGAACACCCAGGAGTTCGCCTTCGTTTGCCTGGACGACGGCTATTCGACCGGGTCCTCCATTATGCCTCAGAAGAAGAATCCGGACGTGGCCGAGCTGGCTCGCGGCAAGGCCGGTCGACTGATCGGGGATCTGGCTGGCCTGCTGACCACCCTCAAGGGGCTGCCGACAGCCTATGCGCGCGACCTGCAGGAGGACAAGGAGGCGGTCTTCGACCAGGTGGATACCCTGGAGGTCCTGCTGCCCGCCTTTGCCGGCATGGTCGCTACTTTGACCTTCAACAAGGATCGGCTGGAGGAGCAGGCACCCACAGGCTTTGCTCTGGCCACCGACCTGGCCGAATGGCTGGTCAGGCAAGGAGTGCCCTTCCGGCATGCCCACGAGCTCTCCGGAGCCTGCGTCAAGCTGGCCGAGGGGCGTGGATGCGAGCTGGCTGACCTGGAGGATGCCGATTTCGTCAGGGTCTTCGCTGACTGGGTGCCTGCCGATCAAGCTCCAAAGGTCCGTTCGGTCCTGACTGCCGCGGGAGCAGTACGCGCTCGCCAGGGCCAGGGGGGCACCGCACCGGAGAGGGTCAAGGAGCAGATGGACCAGGCTGTACATGTGCTGGAAGAGCTGAAGGCTTTCGCCGACTCGCAATCTGATGGGCCCGCCTTCCGTCCGCCCAAGTGAGCTTTCTGGTTTCCGCCAGACCGGTGGCCGCGTTAAAATTCCGAACGGCAATTCCCCAAGAGGGAGGGTAAAGAGCGAAAGGCGGCGGCGAACATGAATCCGGTGGCACTGGTCCAGGCCTGGTGGGCCAAGCAGCACATCACTCTGGCCAAGGAGCCACCCGGCTCACGCCAAGGGCTGTGCTCGCCACCGGATCAAGGCCGCGACCTGGAGCCGCTGACCATGCTGGTAGTGGGTGACTCCATGGCGGTCGGCTGCGGGGTGAAGGACCAGAGCCAGGGCTTCGTCCCTGACATAGCAGCCTGCCTGGCCACCCGGTTGGGGCGCCCGGTATCCTGGTCGACCCAGGGCCGGTTGGGGGCCACCATCCGCAGGGTGCGTTACCGGTTTCTGCCCGCTCTGCAGGATCATCCTGATCTGCTGGTTCTGTGTGCGGGATCCAACGACATCATGGCCAATCGTACCGATGAGCAGTGGCGGGATGACCTGGCAGCCAGCATCGATCTGGCTAAAGACAAGGGCCGCCAGGTGCTGGTGCTCAGCTCCGGTCAGCTCTATCGAGATCCTGCCCTGGGTCGGGCGCTCAGGGCCGAGGTGGAGCGTCGGATAGCACGCCAGACGCAGACCAGCCGTCGGGTCTGCCAAGAGGCCTCGGTGCCTTTCGTGGATGCCACCCGTGACGACGTTGGCACTGACCGACCCGATTTCTGGGGCATTGACCACTTCCATCCGGGGGTTGAAGGATATCGGCGCATGGCCGCCTGCGTGGTCGACCATATTCCCCAAGACTTGATCGATCAGTTATCTGTGTCTGTGCATTCCTGACTTGAATGCAGCGATTGTGCAGAAAGGTTCCTGCTGGTCGCCCTGCCATAGCCCAACAGTCGGCGGTCAAGAGTCGGTCAACAGCGGATGGTCCGCAATTAATAATCAACCCAGCTTCATTCCTCGGGAATTCCGGCTTGATGCGGTCTTGTCTGCAGTGGTTCGGGGCTCTGTCGTGTCGGTATCTGTTGCAAGAATAGTAGGGTTTAGCATACATTCATCAAATATTCGATAGGGAGTAGCCTCTCATGTCGCAAGTCACCGATTTCAGGCAGGCGGGTTTCGACTCGCTTTTCGACGAACTCAAGTGGCGCGGTCTCATTGCCCAGTGCACGGACGAGTCCGAGCTCAGGAAGGTGCTGGCCGACCCCTCGGTGACCTATTATTGCGGATTTGACCCCACGGCCCCCTCACTGCACGTGGGCAATCTGGTCCAGCTGCTCAACATGCGCCACCTGCAGGCGGCCGGTCTGCATCCCATCGCCGTTGTGGGCGGGGCCACCGGGCTGATCGGCGACCCTCGGCAGTCGGGGGAGCGCACCCTGAACCCCAAGCAGACCGTGGCTGAGTGGACCGAGCGCCTGCGTGGCCAGATCGGGCGCTTCCTGGACACCAAAGGTGAGAATCCCGTCCGGTTTGTCAATAATTATGAGTGGACCGGCTCTATGAGCACCATCGACTTCCTGCGCGATGTTGGCAAGAACTTCCGCATGGGCACCATGCTGGCCAAGGACACGGTGGCCCGCCGTCTGGACTCAGACGAAGGCATCTCCTTTACCGAGTTCAGCTACCAGGTGCTTCAGGGCAACGACTTCCTGGAGCTCTTCGACCGCTACGGATGCAGCCTGCAGCTGGGCGGCAGCGACCAGTGGGGGAACCTGACCAGCGGCCTGGACCTGATTCGTAAGGTGCGCAATGCATCCGTCAACGTCATGACCAGCCCATTGATCACCGACTCCCAGGGCAAGAAGTTCGGCAAGTCCGAAGGCAATGCAGTCTGGCTGGATCCCACCATGTTCAGCCCCTATCGCTTCTACCAGTTCTGGTTCAACCAGCCTGACGACCAGGTGGTCAAGCTGCTGAAGACCTTCACCTTCCTGCCCAAGGCCGAGATTGAGCGTCTGGAGGAGAGGACCGCCCAGGATCCGGGCGTTCGCGAGGCCCAGAAGGTCCTTGCCTGGCAGGTGACCTCCTATGTGCACGGCGAGCATGCCGCCCAAGGGGCCATTGATGCCTCTGGTGCTCTCTTCGGTCGCGGCAAGACCCTGGAGGAGCTGGACGAGGATGTGCTGGATTCCGCACTCGACGGCCTCAAGATCGATGATGGCCAAGGCGGGCGAGCCCTGCCTGCAGCCAGTGAGGGTCAACGTCTGGTTGAAGCCGGGGTTGCGGCCGGACTCTTCCGCTCGGTCTCTGAGGCTCGTAAAACTGTGGCATCGGGCGGTTTCTATCTGAATAACCAGCGGATCGAGGATCCGGATCAGGTTTTGGAGAATAAGGACTTTCTGCATGGGCGCTTCGCCCTGGTTCGCAGAGGAAAGAAGGCCCTGGGCGCACTTGAGCGTCGGGCCGGCAAGTAGGAACGTAGGAATTAAGGACACTGATGGCAGAAGAACACAATCATTCCCGGGGTGATCGCGGACGAGGCCGGGGCGGTTCGCGCCCAGGAGGCTTCCGGTCGGGCGGCCGTCGCTCTTCGGGCTTCCACAAGGGCGGTTCGCATTCGGGCGGATACCGCTCCGGAGGCTACCGTTCGGGAGGTCACCGTTCCGGCAACTTCCACAACCATGACGGCGAGAGCGGCGAAGAGCGTCGCTCCGAGGGCAGGAATGGACAGCGGCCCTTCCGCGGACGCGGGCACGACCGGTTCGACCGCGATAATCGAGGATACAGGCATGATCGTCAGGATGGCCACGGCGGCTTCCGTAGGGATTCCGACCGGGATCGCTATTTTGACAGGCGTGATGACCGCCACGGCCGTCGACAGGATGGTGACCGTCCTCGTCGCGACTTCCACGCCAACGGTCATGGTGGATACGGGCATCGTGACCATGACAATGATCGCGGTAGGTCGGGGTATGGCTACCAGCGGCATGACCGTGACCACGATCGCGGTCAGGGCTTCCGTGGCAACCGTCGTCGGGATGACGACAGGAGGTTTGATCGTCGGAAGGATGAGCGGTCCGGTGGGAATCGCCCATGGAACAACCGCTCCCGTGATGACCGTCCACGCCAGGAGCGTTCACATGGAGATCGTCACTATGGCAACCGTTCCTATGGTGACCGTTCCCGTGACGACCATCGTCAAGGCGGCTATCGGGGTGACCGTTCCCATGGCGACAGGTACCAGGGCCAGCATGGTCGCGATGACCGTCGCCGTGAAGATTATCACCATGACGACCGCCGCGGGACTTATCAGCGTGACCGTCAGAATGGTTATGACCGCGGTCGCCGCAACTCAGACGGGACCATTTCCTACCCCTCGCAGAACCCCTACACGGATCGTCGGCCTGGCGAGCCCAAGATGCCCAAGGGCCTGGAATGGTCCATGCTCTCCAAGGATGACCGCCTGCGCCTGCGTGGGCTGAGCAAGGAACACGCGGAGAACATCGGTCTGCACATCCTGGCCGCCTACGCACTGGAGGAGACCGATCCCCAGGGGGCCCTGGCTCACGCCAAGTGGGCTGCCCGGCAGGCCTCGCGGATTGATCTTGCCCGGGAGACGCTGGCCTTGGTGGCCTACCGTCAGGGCGACTACAAACTGGCCCTCAAGGAGTTCCGCACTGCGCACCGTATGAACGGCTACCCGGATTACCTGCCCTTCATCGCCGACTGCGAACGTGGTCTGGGCAATCCCAGCAAGGCCATTGAGGAGGCTACCTCCGACGAGGGCAGCCAGCTGCAGGGCGAGCCCAAGGCGGAGATGTTCTTGGTCTATGCCGGAGCCTTGGGCGATTTGGGCCTGTGGGACAAGGCCATCGAGACCGTTCAGGCTCTGGTCAAGGCCCGTGGGCTCAGCGGCGACTATCGGATGCGTGCCGTCCAAGCCGAACAGAACTTCCTTGATCAGGCTGGTCGTGGCCAGGAGGCTTTGGAGCTGGAACCCTTGCTGGATCGGCTGGAAGCTGAGTATGCCGACGAGGATGAAGGCGAGGATGGGCAAAAGGATGGACAGTCCGAGGAGATCCTGATTGACTATGACCTGGAGCACCTGGATCCGGCCATGATGGAGGATCTCTCCATCGACCCGGACGGCGGTGAGGATGACTCGGATGAGGGTGAGACTGAATATGCTGAGTCTGATGCCACTGATGCATCCGATCAGGGTGCTGATGACAGCATGGCTAAGGAATCTCACGAATCAGTAGCTTTGAACGATTCAGCTGACTCAGCTGGCATAGGTGACGCAGATGGCTCAACCGACTCGACTGATTCAGTTGATATATCCGACACTGTTGATTCAACTGGTTCGTCCGACTCTGCTAGTTCATCTGAAATGCAGGAATCCGGAATGCAGGAATCGTCAGATGCTGTGGAACAATCCGGGGGGGAGTCTTCTCGCCTTGATGCAGAAACTTCGGATGATGGTTCTCAAATCGGCCAGAACAGTAGCGAAGCTGACGCGGCTGTTGCCGATGAATCGACTGTCGACGACGGTGAGACGGCTGTCCTGAGTGCAGGATCCGAGACAGACACTATCAATGATCAAAATGAACAGGCCAGGGATGAGCAGGTCAATGAGTCCGGTATGTCTGATGATGACAGGGCTGAATCGTGACCATCTTCTTCAAAGGAACTGATGACGCTCCGGCAAAGACCTACCGCCTGGCTCTGCTGGACCTGGACGGGGTGGTCTACCGGGGCGCTGACCCTGTCGAGCATGCGGCCGAGGGCATCGATCGCGCTCAATTGCTGGGCATGCGCATGGCTTACACCACCAACAACGCATCCCGGTTCCCTCATGTGGTGGCCGATCAGCTGCGCGGGTTCGGTCTGACCTTGGATGATGAACAGGTGATTACTTCCGCTGTAGTCGCCGCACGAATGCTGCGCCGACACTTGCAGGAGGGCGCCAAGGTGCTGGTCATCGGATCCGATCATCTACGCGATCAAATCCGCATCAACGGAATGGTGCCCGTCGACAAGGCCACAGACCAGCCGGAGGCCGTCATCCAGGCTTGGTATCCCGAACTGAGCTGGCAGGACCTGGCCCAGGCCGCTTTTGCCATCGAAAACGGTGCACGGTACTTCACTACTAACAAGGATCAGACTCTGCCCCGTGAAGGAGGCATGGCGCCTGGCAATGGAGCCATGCTTCAACCCGTGATTCTGGCTACTGGCAAGCAGCCGGAGGACTCAGCCGGCAAGCCGGAATCGGCCATGTACGACGAGGCACGGCAGTTGTTGGCCGACAGCCAGGAAAAAATCTTGGGCGTTGATCAATGCCTGCCTGTGGGCGATCGTTTGGATACCGACATTGAGGCAGCCAACCGGGGCGGATACGACTCTATGGTTGTCTTGACGGGCGTGGCTCGGACACCCGCCATTCTGACTGCACCGGCCAAATGGCGGCCGACCTATCTGGCTGAAGACCTGCGCAGCCTGGCCGCGCCGCAACCGCAGCCTGAAAAGGAAGCTGACCAGACCTGGCACTGCGGCGTCCAAACTGCAAAGGTGGATGATGACGGGCATGTCACTCTGCGAGCTCTTGAGGACGGGAGCGACCCCCTGTCTGACTTGGATGCCGTGCGATCCTGCGCCTGTGCACTCTGGGAGTATCAGGATCGTGGCGGAGACATGGATTCGCTGGATCTGCCTGCCTTCGTCATAGGGGCATAGCAGCTATGTCAGAAGAAGCCAGGTCCGGACAGCGCGGAGCGAGTGGATCATCCCAAGGATTCAATCGCTGCGTGCTACCTGAGCAGTCCAGCCAGACCGGGCAGCCTGTAGAGTCTGAGCATTCTGGACGGTCCTCACAGACAGAAGACGAGAATCCGACTGCGTCAGCACCTGAAGAGCCGCTGGATAAGCAAGCCATGGCCCCTCTCTTGGAGCGTTTCCCTTATTTGGCGAAATTGGACGATCTGGACGATGCCCAGCAGGTCGAGATGCTCGGCAAGGTGCTGGCCGGGCTTCAGCAGGACCTGAATCGGGAGGGCAAGTGAACGATGAGGACGCGGCCGTCAGCGCTGGGGCAGGTCGCCGTAGAACTGTCGTTCACACCCGCGACCGGCTTGACCGCGTCCTACCTGCACAGGGACTCACGGATTCGCGTGCCAGGGCCCAGGCGCTCATTCGCCAGGGCCGGGTTACAGTCAACGATCATCTGGCATCAAGGCCTTCTCAAGGCGTCCAGCCGGGTGATGTGATTCTTCTGGACCCGGGCGATGACTATGCTTCCCGTGGCGCGCTGAAGCTGGAGGGTGCCCTGACGACTTTTGCGGCGCAGGGGATGCCCGGTCCGCGGGACAGGCTCTGTCTCGATATCGGCGCTTCTACAGGCGGTTTCACTGACGTTCTGCTCAGACATGGTGCGAGACGTGTTATCGCCCTTGATGTGGGCCACGGACAGTTGCTGGAACGGATTGCCGCTGACCCTAGGGTGATTGACATGAGCGGTGTCAACATACGCAAAGTCCGTCCGGGGGACCTACCGTATCGCCCTGAATATGTGGTCTCCGATGTGTCATTTATCTCGCTGACCTACGTCGTTCCTGTTCTGCCTGGGTTGCTGGCGCCTGCTGCCAACTGCTTGTTGCTGGTCAAGCCCCAGTTCGAGGTCGGGCGTAGCCTGCTGGGTCATCATGGCATTGTGACGGAGGAGGACCGCAGACAAGAGGCGTTAGAGCGCGTCTTGGCCTGTGCACGTGAGCAAGGATTCGTTGCCCGCGCTACCATGCCATCTCCCATAACCGGAGCTCATGGCAACGTGGAATATCTGCTCTGGCTCTCTTGGTCACGGTCGGCCTAAAGCCTGTGGCTTCCCGCTTCCCGTGCGACACACCAGACTGGACAGAATCCACAATTGCGGTAATATAAATGAGTTGTCAAAACGAGTTCCTCGTCAAGATGACATGCGCCAGTAGCCCAACGGATTAGAGCAGCTGACTACGGATCAGCAGGTTGCAGGTTCGAATCCTGTCTGGCGCACAAAAAAGCTATGGTTTCAAGGTTTTACAGCCTCGGGACCATTCTTGTTCTCGGGATTGGGCATATTTCGAGCACATCGTATGTGCAGGGTGCCCTATCGATCTCACTCCGGCCATACCGTGTTGCAGCGTATCAGGTCGGCCACGTTCTCGGGCCGGTATCTGACCAGGCGCCCTATATGCACATATAGAAGCCTGGTTTTCTGCGCCCTCCATGCGTTCAGGGTGCTAGTCCTGTATCGCGCCACGATCTCGGCCCATCGGTCGGTGTCAGCAGCCTGGTCGAGGGCAAGGCCGTGTTTTCGTTCATTGTTTCCTGTGTTTGGCTCATACCTGTTCCTATGCGTCAGCGCGCGCTACCGTGGGCTGACGCTGGTTATCGCTAATCGGAACGGGTTGTTGTCTGACGCATAGAGGTTGGTATGGCAAAAGCATGGATACATGACAAGTGGTTGAAGTCCGCCCTGATTGTGCTGGCAGTGATATTAATTGCTTTGTTTCGGATTAACATTATTTGGTTCTCAGAATTAAAAAAGCTAGCTTACTTAATTCTCCCAAGTGTTGGCTCAGAGTAGCAGAGATGAGCGCATCAATAGGTTTAGCTAAATTGTTCATTATGCTATATAACAAAAGTGCTTTACTTGATTATGTGAAATTCTCTCCCCTATCGCCTGAAGTTTGGTCGAACGGAAACAGATCAGGTTGGATGGGGCAATAATCTTTGACTAAAAATGCGAGCTCGGTTTGGTTGGGGAGTCTTCTCATTTTTATAGAGATCACTGGGGAAGAAATCATCTTCCGGACTTGTTTTCCAGAAATAATAAGGGGCTTTACAGGAGTTATCGTGTCAGGGACTTTTTTATAGTAATTCGGTGTCTCGGTATGCTTAATTGGAAAGCAAGTCTTTTCTTGTTTTAGAATCTAAAATATTAGTATTAATTCACTCCTATATGCTCTATCACACTCATGCTATTTTGCCTTTGATAGTTGCTCATGCAACATGTTTTTTCTTTTCTGGCATTCTCCAATATTAAGTATCTCCTATCATATATCCAAATCTTCAACACTTTTATACGTAGACTCAGTAGTCATAACCTTTTGAGCTAATTTTTTTGGCAATTGTAATTTCAGCTCATCAAGGGTTTTATAAACCGACATCTCTCGAGTAACATTGTCTGGATAATCAATGTACCAACTTCTCGGATCATCGCTTAGCCGAAAGGCATGTTCGGCAAACATTGACCAGTCTGTGAAAGTTCGCTCGTATAAAACATAGTTCTTCTTCTTGGTAAGAAAAATCTCCGTAATATGCATTTTCCCTGCAGATCTGTCACTGAATTTATAAATTTTGTTACCTATGAACCTTTTTATGATTTCTCGGCCATCAGATGAAACTTTTAGTTCGATAACCTTATTTCCTGACTCTTTTTCTTTTTCTGTATCTATAAAAAGTCGTAAAGCCAACACAACAGCTGTGGAGAGGCTGTCAGCGTACTGCATAGCCTCTTTGAAAAGGGGCAAGTCTTGTTCTGAGACATAAATATTCTTTGTAGCCATGATTATAGTTATACACATATCTTTCATGATGACAAATCGGCTGCTTAGAGAGTCTGTGCTATCTTTTTTACTTATGAATAGCCTCTTTACTAGAACTGGGCCAAAGATCATGCTCTGACTTGAGCAGTCTTCTCAAGGATTCTTTCTTGCTTACCTCTTTGGGCATTCGGGAGGCGAGTGAACCCTATATCAGCTGTGCCGGTTCTTTGCGTTCCATGTGTATCAGACCTTTGTAGATGCCGTCCACATAGCTGGAGTTCATGGCCACGGGTAGGCAGCTGTACTGTATCGGGCAGACCTCGCACACCTGCCTGGCTGCCTTTTTGCAGGGCCCGGTCGTCGGCGGTGTCACCGATCTCCGGTCCATACATGCGGTCACAGATCAGGTTGAGACCCGGTCTGTCTACATTCGAGGGAAGAGCCTGCACCGGTAGACCTGCCCGGCATGCGCGGTGGGGGGGGGGTCTGAAATGCACCTCTGCCCAGTCTTGCCCCGTTTCCTTGTTCGCGTTGAGAGGATTCATGGTTTGGCTTTTTCGGGCCGGTGACCTATGAAGTGGTATGTATCTGTTCCGGTTTGGTCACTTTGCTTCGCGGGCCGGGCCTGTTTCTCTTCGCGCGCCGGCCGCCGTTTTCTTTCCGCCGTGCTCATGTGGGTATTGCGGTTTCAGGCGTCGAACTCGCAGACGGGGCAGTCGGCGGGATCCATAAAAGAGTTAACAGACTCAGTAGTTAGAGCTGACATACAGCTCGTTTATCAAGATAAAATTTGGGCTGTTATAACAAACTGGACTAGTAGAAGGTTCAAAGGCAACCCTAAAATTTATGACAACACTCATTGGCCCGAGAAGACTGTTCTCTCGGATATACATGGCAAGACTTGGGCATCATTCACTTTGTCAGGCGACGATCTGCAAGATAGAAAATCTATGATGTCCAACTATCTTCCATCTGAAGAGCGGAAAGAATATGACCGTCTCAGCCCAATGAAGAAAAGAACTTGGCTAGCAGGAAGAATAGCAGCTAAAGATATGCTGCGTAGCTACCTTTGGGAAGAAAAAATGCCGGCAGCATTTTTCCAGCACAAATCGCTATTTCTAATAGATCTGATGGGGCTCCTTTTGTAAAAGGACGTAATGGTTTTAATCCTGGGAGTGTTCAAGTTTCAATAGCGCATTGCGATTCAACTGGTGTTGCAATAGCTGGTGAGAAATCAGTTGATGGTGGCGGGCTTGGTATTGACATCGCAAGGATAAAAGAATTTACAGACGATACTATGCAGTTTGCGTTTTCTGACGAAGACAGGCATTTAATAGCACATCTTGTAGTGACAACCGATAAAACAATTTCATATTGGAAAACCGTATTTTGGGCCGTTAAGGAAGCAGCAGCAAAGACTGTTGGCGTATTGCATGGCAAGCTAAAGAGTTTCCACGTTTTTAGAGTTGATTCAACCCACAAGACGGCTGAGGTTCATTACAAGGAAGAAATATTGCACATACAATATTCAGATTATCCAGAGTACTTCAATGCCGACTATATGGTAGCATGGACTCCGATTAGGGGGGGAGCAGTAATCATGACAATAACCAAAGGAGCTATTTCAGCTCCTCCACATGATGATTTGGATATCTCATCTTGCAAAGGGAAACTTTTGTTGTTGAATATGCCTTATCAAGGGCACATCAATCCGACTCTGGGTACAACTCGAGCTTTAGTGAAAGCTGGCTACTCGGTTACGTATGTATGCGATCCCAGATGGAAGAAACAGATAGAAGAATCTGGAGCATTGTTTGTGTCATACGACCATTATCCTGAGCGTCCGAATACGGTACAGAGCTTGCGTGGTGGGGTCTATGCAATAAACACGGGCCGTCGCCTAGCTTCTGAGCGACAGTACGATGCTTTGTTGTATGAGAGCCTATTGCTTTCAGGGAAATGCCTCGCTGACCAGATTGGTGTCCCTTCTATTCGTCTTTCTTCTACGTTTGCATACAACCGTTCCATTCTCATGAAACTATCGAATACGGGCGGGTTGCATGTAACCAGTCTTTTAAAATTTCCTCCCATCATAAAAGCGATGTCGCTTTCAATGCGAAGGCATAAGCGTATTGAATCTTCTGATTTTGTTACGGAGATTGTTGATAATATTCCTACAATTACATACGTGTACACTTCTCGGGCATTCCAGTTAGATAGCGCATCCTTCCCGGAGAAGAGTTTCAAATTTATAGGCCCTTCTTTGGATGGCAGAGACCTGAAAACAAGCGATATCAGCCTGAATAACGAGCTTAGAACTGCTGGAGAAAAGCCTATCATCTATGCGTCACTGGGGACCATTTTTAACAATTTCATGCCGTTTTATAAGGCGGTAGTGGGTGCATTCGCGAAGCAAAATGTGACGGTAATTTTATCTGTCGGTAAGAATTTCGACCGAACTGAATTGGGCTCTGTCCCAGAGAACATACATATTCATCAGTCTGTTGATCAATTAGCTGTTCTAAATAAAGCTGTTCTTTTTATCACTCACGGAGGTATGAACAGTGCTAACGAGGCCCTGTATTATCAGGTTCCCATGGTGGTGGTCCCTATGGCGGATGACCAGCCTACAGTAGGAGCACGAATTGCCGAACTGGGATTGGGCAAAGTTTTGAGTCGAAAGGCAATCGATAAAACTTCACTCAGGCAAACGGCTTTTGATGTCCTAGAAGATAAACAAATTGCCGCAAATGTAAAGAAGATTGGTGAGGATATGCAGCATTCCGGTGGGAACCGGCAAGTGGTAGAAGATCTTAATAATTTGTTAAGAGATAAGAGAAAACAAGCTGGGTAATGCCGTCTTATTATATGTGCAGCACCACCTCTTTATGCTGGATTTGTCGATGAAAGATAGAAAAACTGTTGTTCCGCAGGGCATCATGTTTGCGCCTGTAGGCCAAGAGCGACATCTGATTGAGGGCTGGTATGCAGATGCACATGCCTATCTCCAGTTGTCGAGTAACTCTTGACTACAAGCAGGTCATGAATAGGGCAAAAAGAATCCTTCAAGGCAAGAAGGAAACACCTCCGCTTTAAAGGTGACATGGCGGGGGGGGGGGGGATAGTCGGCGCCATCGGCTTTGTGACGATTGCGCTTGATCATGAGGTAGTTTTCCGGCTACCCGTGGCCATCTTTATAGAACTGTGCATTTTAAGAATGTATGTATTTGTTGTGTTCCATGTATGCAGATTGCGCTGGTTCTACCAGCTTTGGTCCAGGGCTTTTGAAGGCGTTTTAGGTGTTCTATGACTCTTAAAGATTGAATTCAAGAATCAGACAAGTCATGATTTGTGTAAAAAAGACACACTATAAGTAGTGACTGCTTATGCGACTACTAATGCAGATTAGGGAATGAACGCCAGATGGTAGGAGGGGCTGCCGCCTCCAACCTTGCTGAATCAGCTCGATCATTCTGCCACCGCCCTGAAAATGCTTTTTGTCGTTAATTGGTAGGGGAATGCAGCCTTGAGCTTTTCGTCATGCCAATCTGAACATATTCCGTTATTGGAATTGTCTGTATTCTAAGGCGGTGTTTTTGAAATGCCCTGTCACTGTCGCTTGTACGCACGGAGACTATGTCCGTTTCACTTCGTCCTTCTCATTCCCTGATGACATGTGCTACCCCTATGGCGATGACAGCGACGAGGCGTTTTGCCCTGGCTGCTCGGAGTTTCGCTGTTCTAAGCCGCAATAATTCAGCCCCTATGCGGACAACTTCAAAGCGCGAGATCCCTTCACGTTCGGTTTGGAAGTCGATGGGGGCCACGAACAGGACTCGATCAAGACACCCCGTCCATCGCCGGCTGGTGCCTGGACGGCAGCCTGCATGAGGAGGGCTCGATGGGAATACCAGGCCCAACCCCTTGACCGCCGACTTTGGCACCCTGCGCGACCTGTAGGCCCTATTGGACGGCATGCGCTCCGGACGATGAGCAGGAGTACTGGGTGGCCATATGCTGCTGTCCCGCACAGGCCCGGTCGCAGTATCTATAGACCTTTTGGTCTTTTGCTTTTAGTGCACTTGCAGAGATTGAAAGATCTAATTGAACATTGCTGGATAACCGGTTGCTGTTTCGAGAATCACCGTAAAATACTTTAAAAAAGCACTTTATCAATTTACAAGTTTTTTAGTGATAATATGAGATTTTCGTACATGATCAAGTTCGGAATGCTTTGATCAGTCGTCGGAGAAACTGTCCAAAAAGAACAACATTAGAGGTTTATTCCTTGGCGGACGTCAATATCATTTGTTGCTCCTTTTCGTCTAGCCAAGTACGTTCGAGTTTTGCCCCAAAATGGTAGCTGAACCCAATCGGGTGCATCATATGTGCAGGGTCTCTTTAAATCTCAATTCGGCTGTACTGTGTTGTGGTATATCAGGTCCGCCACATCCTCGGGCTGGTATCTGACCAGCCCCCCCCCCTATATGCACATACGGAAGCCTGGTTTTCTGCGTCCTCCATGCGTTTCAGGGTGTTAACCGGATCGCGCCAGGATCTTGGCCGCTTCGGTCGGTGTCAGCAGCCTGGCTGGCGTCGTGGCCGTATTTTCGTTCATTGTTTCCTGTGTTCGGCTCACCACTGTTCCTATGTGTCAGCGTGCGCTGCGGGCTGGCGCTGGTTATCGCTAATCGGAACGGGTTTTGTTTGACTCATAGAGGTTGGTATGGCAAAAGCATGGATACATGACAAGTGGCTGAAGTCCGCCCAGATCACGACGGCGGGCGGGCATGGCGGGAAAGTGAAGCGATCATTGGCGATGTATGCCGGCGAGCTGGGGAAGGCGTAGGTAGGTGCCCGATGACTTCAGGTCGAAGTACTCCAGCAAAGGAGCGCGCTGGGAGGTGCGCTGGAAGATTGACGGCACAGGCCGGTGTAGGCTCTTCCGCTACCGGGCCGACGCCGAGGCGTTCATGGCCGAGATTGAGGATGGGACGCTCGAACCGGTACACGGACCCCAGGGACTCCTGCAGGCCGTTGAGCGGGGTGGCTGACCTGTGGCAGCAGGGGCTGACGGGTACGGTCAAGGGCTCGGCCGAAGGACGGTACCGGCTTGAGCTGCGCTGCTGGGTCCTGCCCAAACGGAGGGAGGACGCGCTGAAGGACATCACCACCGTGAGGATCCGGCACTGGTATGTCGAACTGGCGGAGGGGACGGCGCCCTATGCCGGCAAATAGGACTCCGGCTTCCTACTGTCAGCGTCCTCGATCCGCTCTGCGGGCAGGAATGTTCTGGGCTCCATCCTGGATGCGGCGGTGGAGAACCGATGGCTGGAGACTAACTCCGTGGCCGTGGCCAAGGTCAAGGCCAAAGTGCTGTACAACCGAGTCGTCCAACGGCGGATATACTTGGCCCCGCAGGAGATCAAAACCATCGCGGAGCAGATGGACGTGGCCAACACCATAGTCGTTTACCTGCTCGCGGACACGGGCTGCCCATCGGCGAGGCCCTGGCCCTGCGATGCGGGGACGTGGATCTGAGCCGGAACCGGATCAGCGTCCTGTGCGCTCAGTTGGTCAATGTCAACTATCTTAGGGTGAGACCCTGTCGAAGGGCAACGGAACCATGTTCGTGCCGATACCCAGTCAGTTGCTGCCCAGGGTCAAAACACTGCTTAAGGAGATAGCCCGAAGGAGTTTCTACTGCGCGGACCATGGGGATGAAGGCAGAACACCGCGAACTGGAGGAACCGGGTGTGGACCCCGGCCCTGCAGGAAGAGGGCATCGGGATATCGAGGGCGGTCATCCGCTCTCTGCGTCACACTTACGCCTCCCTGGCCATCAAGGCCGGTGCGGACGTGAAGACCCTGTAGGCCGTCTTGGGCCACGCCTTGATCGCAGAGACCCTGGACACCCATACTGACCTATGACCTAACCGCACCGGCGAAGTGGCGGAAGTGATCAGCCAGAATATCCGAATCTGACAAGTTCTGTATGATTTTCGAGGTGAGAATATTCCGATAGGTAGTTTGTATATATGTAGGGTGTCAAGACTCAGATGGCGTTTATTTGGCTCATAGGAGCTGAATTTGTTGTTTATGATGCGGGTTTGGCTTTGTGACAGTAGTTGTATCTATGAGTTATTAACGGACGGATCGGTAATAATGGCTTGCCTGCTCTGTTTGATCGGGTTACGTGGACCAGATTGAACAGGGTCCAGTGGAACGTAGCTCACGGTACAAGGGCCTTTCACAAACATCGACTGTAGCTAAAACATATGGCCCGAACCCGATGCGCTAGCAGAGGTTCCGCCAGAGAGCAAGCGGGTTACATGGCCCTCTTTTTCCATAACGAGCAGCCGGCGTGTTCGTCACTGACGGGCTGCGCGGTGTGCATAAGGCCTGCGGGCAGGTGCAGCAGGATTATGAATCGTGTGCTGTGCTCCGCCGGGGTGTCGATGACGATCCTGTTGTTTGAGCCCATAATCGGGCCGCCTTTCAGTGGTCGGGTACAACCCGCAAGACCAGACCTTTTGCCAGGCCAGGCCAGCCTGAGCCAGGCGTTCGGCCTGGCTCAGATACTCGCCATCCACATGCGTGGGTATATCTCTATGGGCCCTACGGTACCAAACCACATTCGGTTTCTCACGCCTGTGGATCCCGGGGCGTATGTTGCGCCAGGGCTCGCCCGTGTGTTTCTTACCCAGTCAGGTGAGCCGCCTGCGTGAAGTCCAGTCTGACTCCAAGGCCCGCACATACGCATCCCATGGGCACTGCACATCAGTCCGCGACTCACGTCACACGCCATCAAGCACCTACAAACACTTTGCTGCGCCCACTCATCCATCCTCCAGTCAGACAAGTGTTGCCACAATCCCTAGAACCTGCTAAGTGCAGCCGATGGACGGGGGCTCCAGTGTGACTCTTCGTCGGTTAGTGAGCAGACATAAAAGCCTTATTCTTCTGTCTCGCAGCCTGGTCTGAGGGCAATACGGCAAAGCCGACTTCTCTTCATCGAAGGGCCTTTCTTTTTGCTTGCCCTGAAAAGTAGATCAGCGTTGAGAGTGAAAGTATGAGAAGAATGAAGAAAAGCAAGATACAAATCCACAAAAGACTCGACTGCGATTGATCGAAGTGGGTATAAAGGTCAGCATACTCATCGCTATAGATTCCGGCTTTCATTTGCATATAGACTGTGAGAGCTAAGCCAAGCAGGCTTAGAGCATTCATGATAATCGCAAGCACTTTCATAGGTATCTCTCTCCATGGGCATAAGCTAAAGCCAGCTAGTAAAACGTGGCAAAGGCCTGATAATAGGTACGGTAGAGGGACGTCAAATAACCCTCCAGCGCAAACGCCGGCAAAATGCTACGGATTACACAGTTTTGTTAAATAAGTATTAAAACCAGGATTGGGCCTATTAGGTTCGAGATTGAAAGCTGATTTCCAAAAAGCAAAATGGAAATGGCATTCATACTGGTTGAACATTCCATTCACATTTCTGTCCCTCCAGTGGCTATTGGCATGGTGCTGCGCATAAATGGCATTCCAGGCTTGCCGATTGACGATTTCTTCCGCAACGCCGTTTAAACCGCCTGCAACGCGGAACCATCCATTAGGAACTGAGGATAAAGACCACATCGGAGACCGGTATATCCAGTTATTCGAACTAAAGAAAGTTACTATAGATGCGTAAGTTGAAACAATTGGAAATTGAATGTCAGCTGTCCTGTCAATTACTTGAACCAGATTATGCCCTTCATTTTTTAATGAGAACTTAGTGATTTCCCATTTGTATCCTTAGCAGATGGAAGAGGCATAAATAGTAATGGTTCATTTTCGGCGGTGTCTTTGAATAGGGCTACACTACTGTAAGTTCTTCTCTTGGCATCTCTAGCATATGCTAAATGTGTTGAACCTTGTGTAGCGTAATTTACTGAAAGTATGTGAAAATCAACATCTTTTTATATAAGCAATTTGTTGTATTCCGCCATCTATAGCCTGCGATCCAATAGACATATTCATGCCTTGATTAACGACGGTGCTGTTTTCAACATATTGCTTCATATCTATACTACTTGTTGAGGTCTTGATGAAAGCTGCGCTAGATTCATTTTGTTTAGATATGACAACAGGCTTTTGTGGATCCTTGGGTATAGAAAGAAACAGCAACCAGTCCGGCTTCAGCCTCATACGTTCCGCTAGTGGATCTCAGTGGTTCTACAGGCAATTCCGATTTAGTTGTCAAACTACTTATCGCTTTTTCGTCGTAGCTTTGATTTGGAGGTGGTTCGGTTGCGTTTGCTGTAAAAGGACTTAAAGCTACAAAAATAACTGCTGTACCGAATACAATTACATTACATTTCACGTGTCTCACGATGCTCCAATCTTTTTAAATACTTACCACTTGAACAAGCAATGCAAGAGGGCTGTAAGAATAACGAAAGATGGCCTTACTATGTTAGTTCATTGTACTTGATTCTTCTGTTTTTACAAAAGGTAGCCTTATCTAATGTAAGCTTCTCCTATATGTAAGATGTTTGCAAAATGATTAAGGACTTCGCTGTCGCGGGTTCAGTTGAGACGGAAAGCGTCTCTGATGGGGACATTGGTGCTGGCAATAGTACGATGGTCAATATCCTTATGCGCTTCTACGGATTTGATTTTAGATTTAGGTCCATCGCGCTGACTGCCAGGGATTTGCTCCCACCGCCGCATCCCGTCCTGATTCTAGACGAGGCTACTTCTTCCATCGATACCCGCACTGGGGAGCTGATTCCGAATGTCATGGATGCTTGAGCGAGGACTTGCACCTTCGTCGTGATTGTCCACCGGCTCTTTACGATTCGCGATACCGACCTTAGTATGTTCATGGAACACGGTCAGATTATCGGGCGCGGTGCCCACGACGAACCGCACAAGCGGGCCGATTTTACGCTGACTTCTACAACAGCCAGTTTACTTCCGCTGAGCTCTTGGCCTTAGGAGTCCCGTGAGACAATGCATCCAGAGAGGGTCGAAGCCAACTAAGCTTCGGTCCTCTCTGCGTATATATTCCCAACATCGCCATCTTGCGCATAGTGATTGTTGGGAGTTCGGGTTCTGTTGGTGGTTGCAACGTTTGTGTGGTTGCCTGGGTTCATGTTGGTTGGTGGTGAGCAGTTCGAGGGTTGTCTCGCTGGGTCTGTCGCCCAAGCTCCTCGTCCACGGTGTCCAGGTCGGCCTTGCGTAGCCGGACAGGCTGCTTCGTTTTTGGGGGGAGGGGGTACTGGCTTGGAGCCCGTTGGTGTTCTCATTGGTGCTGTACTGCCAGGGGCTGTGGGAGTCGCAGAAGCCGACCCACATGTCCGGCCTGCCCATGGCGATCTTCCCATTCGGGGCCATCTCGGCCCCTTGGCCCCAGACCAGGGTGTTGAGCAGGAGTTTGGGCAGGGTCCGCACCTTGGCGACGGTGGATTCCTGTATCTGGTTCGCGTCATGGCCATTGGGCAGGTGCAGCAGGATCGTGAACCGTGTGCTTCACTCTGCTAGCGTGCCGATGGCGCTCCTGTTTGAGCCCATAATCAGGCTGTCTTTCCAGTGGCCGTGTATAGTCCGCAGGCCAGGCCACTGCCGGGCCAGGCCAACCAAAGCCAGACGCTCGGATTGGCTCGGACATGCCTGCTGTTCACGTGCGTGAACATCTCTATGGCCCTATGTACCAGTCCACATTCGGCCCCTCGTTGCTCCGTTTGGTGCTGGGCGTGCGTATGCCGAACTTCACGGCTGGTTTTCCATGTGAGACTGAGGGAAGGCGGAGAGATTCTTGAAGAAGGTTGTTAGTTTTTGCGTTCTTGGATCCCTGCCATATGGTGTTGTCGCCTATTTTCGCTGCTATGGTACCGTTGATCTTCACGCCATCACTGCTGCGCGAGAGGACTGCCGTCATCTTTTTGCCCCAGGTAGTTACGCGATGCCGCCACTGAAGAAGCAGAAACATGATAGGCCTTCGGTGCTTTCAAGAGTGAAACGCCCCGACTCTTGGCGCATCCCGTTCATTCTGCTGTAGATAACGCAGGCCGTCAGATTGCAACCGGCATCCTTGGGAGCTATCGGTTCGCCTGCCAAGCGCAGCTCGGTTAGTAAAGCAGCTGTTCCTTGCGATGAGAGGCTTGTGGTTTCCAACGCATGACTTTGGGCGTCTGATCAATTCCATTGATCAAGGTTATTGGCCACGACCCTATCTGTTTTGCAACATCAACAGGCTGCATAGGGTGCAATTTTTGCGCTGTTCCTCTCGCAGTAGTCCAGGGAAAAGAGAAGTGTTGATGCATATCTGCCAGGGTGATGCTCGTTGCAGGCCGCCATCGTCCCTTGGCGATGGCGGTGGCAAGTATCTCAGCAATACGAGGTGCCTTGGGCGTGACGGATTGCTCGATGCCTCAGTGACTGGGTGCTCCGCCGCAAGACACCAGTGAAAAAAATAGCGTCCTGCTGCTCCCAGTTCTTGTCGATGGTGTTTCAAGACTGCCAGTGGCGCTCATGCTTGGCAGGTAATCAATATCATATGGCCGAAGAGAATTCCCTCTATAAGTCTAAATGGATGTAGTTACCGTGCTTCATGATGAGGGTCCCACGGCCGCCCAGTGCTGCATAATGCCATGGGCGGCCGCGGCTCAGATCTGAAGCCTGGTGTTCGTGTCATTGTGCTGTGTAGCCGCCATCAACGACGAATTCGGATCCGGTAGAGAAGGAGGACTCATCACTGGCCAGATAGAGGGCCATGTTGGCGATTTCCCTGGCTGAACCCAAGCGACCCATGGGGTGCAGCTTTTCGAGGTCGTCGCGCATCTGCGGATAGGCGTCAACCATGGGGGTGTGGGCGTAGCCGGGATGAATCGAGTTTATTCGGATTGGGTATCCCTGCTGAGCGCAATAGAGAGCAGCCGACTTGGTCAGCAGCCGCACTGCTCCTTTGGCGGCGTTGTAAGCGTACAGATTGGCTATGCCAATCAAGCCCGCAATGGAACACATATTAATAATGGAGCCGCCGTGCTCCTTCATGCACGCTATGGCATATTTGACGCCTAGCATGACCCCGTCCAAATCCACCGATAGAATTTTATGCCACTCGTCCATTTCAATGTGCTCTGCATCATCAAAGAAGAGAATGCCTGCATTGTTGACCAGAATATCGGCTTCGCCAAACTGGTTGCGTGCAGTGCTGAATACAGGACCCCAGCTATTCTCCTTGGCAACGTCTTGAGTGACAAAAGCTGCGTTGTCCCTGCCTATGGTGTCTATGGCCAGCTGACCACCTTGCTCATCCAGATCGGTGATGACCACCTTGGCTCCCTCTTGCACGAAAAGCTGTGCAGTGGACAGGCCAAAACCCTTGGCTCCTCCGGTAATGATGGCCACCTTGCCGTCCAGTCGTGCCATTGCCAACTCCCTTGTTCATGTGTGTGCGCTTTGCACACCCTATCCATGCTAGTCTGGCCGGTGGCTGGACGGCGGGGACGCTATCATGAGAGCCGGAACAGGATTGAACGGGTCCATGGTATTGGGGCCCGATGAAGGAATGCGTATATGGCGGATATGGTTGACAATCACAATGACGATGAGGGCCCGGACCTGGGCAGGACTTACCACAGCGGTCCGGTAATCATGCGCGGGCCCATGATTCCTGAGGCGGATGCCAACGCTGGTTTGCTCTCATCGGGCGGTGATACGGACTGGCTGCATATGGATCCCTGGCGGGTGCTGCGCATCCAGGCTGAGTTCATCGACGGGTTCGGCGCGCTGGCTGAGCTGGGGCCGGCGGCTGCGATCTTTGGATCAGCCCGGACCGGCAGGGATGATTCCGCTTATGCTGCTGCACGAAAGATGGGCGGCGACCTGGCCAAGGCCGGTATGGCGGTCATTACCGGGGGAGGGCCTGGCATCATGGAAGCGGCCAACAAGGGCGCGGCGGAGGTTGGCGGCAAGTCCGTCGGCCTGGGCATCGAATTGCCCATGGAGCAGGGGCTGAACCGCTGGGTGAATCTGGGCATCACCTTCCGCTACTTCTTCGTACGCAAGATGATGTTCATGAAATACTCCTCGGGCATCATCGTCTGTCCTGGCGGGTTCGGCACCCTGGACGAGATGTTCGAGGTGCTGACCCTGGTCCAAACCCATAAGGCGCCCAGTATGCCCATCGTCCTCTTCGACAGGGCCTATTGGCGGGGACTCTTCGACTGGATCTCGGACACGCTGAAGCAGAGGGGGATGATTTCTGAGCTGGACCCTGATCTGGTCATCCGCACTGATGATCCTGATGAGGCTGTCCAGGCCATCCTTCGTCACCGTGTCTGAATAAGCAGGCGGGTAGTAGTCAGCGGGCGCGGGTGGCCATGATCATGCCCGTGCCGATGGGCAACAGGCAGGATTCCCAAGCATTGTCTTTGCTTATGGCCTCCATGATGGTCCGTAAGGCGGTCGTTTTGGCGGACCTGTTGGCCGGGTTGAGCACACCGCCCTTGTCGGGGTCCTCAAGCAGGTCGAAGGCATCAGTGAAAATCAGCTGTCCCCGTTCCTTGAGCAGGCGCGGAGCCTGGTCCATGACCTGCTGGTAGTTGTCCCCATTGCCTGAGACGACGATAAGGTCGTAGTCGCTGGGGTTGAGCCTGGGGAAGTAGGTCCTGGCAGCCGCGTTGACCGCCCGCAGCCTCATGCCTGGATGGACTTTCTCCATGCCAGCGAATATTTTTTTGACCAGCGAGGTGCCTTGGGCTGTGGAGTCAACGGCGGTGAACTGACCATGACCGTGCAGGCCCGTCATCAGGCGCAGGGCTTCGACTACAGAGCCGTTGCCTACCAGGATAATGGATGCCGGAGCGTTCCGGCCGGCCAGGAACTGCAGGAAGGCGCCTTGAGACCGGGAACATTGGGCGAATCCGGCCTCTGTAGCCTTGTCTCGCAAGGTCTGCAACTTGTCGGATTCGACGTTCAGAGCGCTTGCCTCGGCGAATTCCCATCCTCTGGCGACGTTGTTGTACGAGGTTTTGTCCATGTTAACCATGGTAACGACTAGAGGGCACAAGCCTGTCGCCGGCTCTTGTTGCCCTGTATGGGCATGAGTCTGGCTACTCCTTGACGGCTTCGACCAGCTTCCACATCTCTTCGCCCACGTCGATCCCTCGGGGGCAGGGTCGGGTGCAGGCCCGTATGGACTGGCAAGCCTGGATCCCGTCCACCTGGTCAATGGCTTCAAGACGTTCCTGCCGATGGCTGTCGCGGGAATCGTTGATGAATCGAGCCGCTGCGATCATGGCTGCCGGTCCGGCGAAGGCCTCACCACCCGCATAAATGGGGCAGGCCCCCTGGCAGAGTCCGCAGGCGATGCAGGTGCTGAGTAGCTCATACTGGGCCAGCTCTTCCGGAGTTTGCTTGTATTCAGACGCTGGTTCTGTGTTGGCTGCTCTTGCCTTGGCTAACGGGTTTAGCTGAGAATCATGGGTTTGCCGTTGATCAGATTCTCGATGATTCTGGCCGCTATCGGCAGAGGGATCATCATGGAGCAGATAAGGCTTGAAACGTCGAATCTGTTCAAACATGGCATCGGTGTCCACTATCAGGTCTCTGAGTGGGGTAAAGCCGGGAAGCGGACGAATCTCTACAACTGAGGTTTCTGCATAGTCTGGAGTTTTTGTAAGGCCTGTAGCCTCTATAGGGACTGAAGGGTCTGTAGGGTCTGAAGCTTCCGAATGATTTGTAGCGCTGGGTTCTGTGTCCGAATTCGAATGCGCAGCCGACGAGGATACGCCAGTTACGGCGGCTGCCGTACCAGTGCGACGGAAGACTGAAGGCTGTTGGACCTGTGGATTTCCAGCAGCCACGCCGGGTGAGGCGTATGCGTTCAGCATGGTCTTGGATGCAGACAGGCAGTCGGCGATGGTGGCTGCGCAGAGCAGGTCCGGACGTCCGTTGATGAGCACGGCATCCGACCCGCACATGCCATGCCCACAGGAGTACCGGAAGTTCAGTGTAGGATCCGCCTCTCGTTTGATCTGCAGAAGGGCATCCAGAACGGTATGCTGCGGGGCAATGCGAATTGTGTACTCCTGCGTCCAACGGCGACCTCGAGCCCGTCGACTGCCCGCTGCGGCGAAAGGATTGCTTTTGGCAAAGGGATTGATTCGCGCCGGACGCTCTGATTGAGGTCGTGGGGTAAACCGGGCTATTCGGAAAGTTACCGGACGGGGATCGCTGTCCGATGCGGATGCCTTGGATCCGTCTGATTCCGTGGACTGTGATGTCACAGTTGCTCCTGTCCTTGCTCGGGATATGGCCCGATGCCCATTGATATGCGCGGACTCCATCCTAATCCCTGACTGACCTGAATAGGTCTCGATTAGGTGCTCGTCTGACGAGTTTGGGTTCAGAGTCCATAATCGGAGTCCATCAGTAGTTGCGGCCCTTGGGAGGCATGTCGACGATATGAACAGGCTGCCAGGAGACGTCTTCCTTAGCATCGATCATGGTGTGAGCCAGATAGTGTTCGTCATCGCGCTGCGGATAATCGCTGCGATACAGGGCGCCACGGGATTCCTGACGCTGTAGGCTGGCATTCAACACAGCCCGGGCCAGTGTCAGCAGGTTGTCCACCTCCATGATGGCGGTGACTTCCTGGTTGAGTACTGCTGTCTCACTGTGCGCATGTAGCTGTTTTGCATCAGTTTCCAGTTGATCCAGACTGCGCAAACCCTTTTCAATGCTGCCCTGATCGCATCGGACGGCAACGGCCTCCTCCATCAGCCGTCCCAGTCGGCCCATCAGTGCATAAGGGTTGTTCAGTGTGGCATCGTCATCGGAGTCGGAGGCTTCGTCTTGGTCGTCAGCCAATGCTGGTTCCGAGGATTCGCCGTTGCTTGCGCCAGCCAGCAACTCGTCCAGGAAGGCCTGACGCTTTTGCAGAGCTTGTGTGAGCGGAGACGTGTCGGTCGTGTCGTTTGGCTCATCGGCTTTGGTCATGGCGGCGGCGATGGTCTGCCCGGTCCTGGTGCCAAAGAGGCAGGCGTCCAGCAGGGAGTTGCCGCCCAGTCGGTTGGCCCCATGAACGCTGACACAGGAGCATTCCCCGGCAGCGAACAGTCCGTCGACGATTCGACGGTGGCCATTCTGCCAACGATAGACGCGGCCACGATCGGTAATGGGAATGCCTCCCATGGTGTAGTGGGCGGTGGGTTTGACCGGAACCATGTCCACAGTGGGATCCAGGTGGGCGTAGCGATGGATGGTCTCGGTGACCTGGGGGAGCAGGGCAGTCATGCGTTGGCCATCAATACCGGTCATGTCCAGCCAGACGCAATCATGAGGTCCGTCCGGGTCCGATGGATCGGCCACCCCGCGACCTGCATCAATCTCGGCCATGATGGAACGGCTGACCACATCCCTGGCTGCCAGGTCGCCGTGTCCCGGCGCGTAGTCCTGCATGAAGGCCCGGCCTTGACTGTTCCGGAGCACGCCGCCTTCTGCACGGGAGGCCTCCGACAGCAGGATGCCGGTGTGGCCCAGGCCGGTGGGATGGAATTGGATGAACTCCACATCCTCCAGCTGCAGGCCGGCCTGCAGGGCGAGCGCCATGCCGTCACCGGTCAGATCCCAGGAGTTGGAGGTCGTATGGAAGAGTCGGCCCGCCCCACCCGTGCACAGGACGATATTGTCGGCTTGGATAGCTTGCAGCTTGCCGGCGTGGGTGTCCAGGACGATCAGTCCACGGGCATGGCCGCCGGTTTCCTCATCAGCAGGCGGATCCACGACCAGATCGGTCACATACCATTCCTCAGCGAACTCGACTCCCAGACGCAGACACTGCTGCCAAAGAGCGTGCAGGATCTGGTGGCCGATACGGTCGGCTGCATAGGCTGCTCTCCGGACTGGGTGGCCACCATAATCGGCGGTATGGCCGCCAAACTTCCGCTGGGCGATGTGCCTGTCTTCAGTCCTTGAGAAGGCCACCCCGTCATGCTCCAGTTCGATGATGATGCCCGGGGCCTGCTCGGCCAGAATCCGCACGGCATCCTGGTCAGCCAGCCAGTCGCTGCCCTTGATGGTGTCGTAGTAATGCCAATGCCAGTCATCCTTCTCCTGATTGCCCAGACTGGCCGCGATGCCACCCTCTGCTGAGCCGGTGTGGGACCGCAGGGGCTGCAACTTGGAGACGACTAGGACCTTTGGCGACGAATCGTTCCTATTTCCGTCGCTCTCCAGAGCCCTGTACAGTCCCAGAGCGGTTGACAACCCGGCCGCTCCGGCTCCGACGATGACGGCATCATAGCGGCTTCTGACCTTCTGCGGATTCATACCATTGATACTGTCACAACCCGTTGATAGTGGTGGCCCTTCCGGCTCATGTCTGCTTACGCGGGCAGAATAGATCTTATGACCGAACTTTCCTTCTCCCAGCAGGTGTATCAGGTCGTCAGGCGGATCCCTCGCGGCAAGGTAGCCACCTACGGTCAGGTCGCCTCCCTGACTGGTCACCCACGCAACGCCAGGTTCGTGGGTTATGCACTTCATGACAACCCCGAACCCGGGGTGATTCCCTGTCATCGCGTGGTCTTCCGCGATGGTTCTCTGGCGCCAGGATTCGCCTTTGGCGGTCCTGAACGTCAGCGTCAGCTGCTGGAGGATGAGGGCGTTCATTTTGTTCCTCCGCGTAGTGACGAGTCGGCTGGTGCAGATGGCTGGGTGGTGGATTTGGACCGCTGCCGCTGGCAGGCCTGATTCTTCGGGTGCTCAGCTACGACGCATCCGTCCTTCAGGCTGATCAGACCACGAATCTCTAGGGATCCCAGCAGTTGCATCAGATGCCTGACGGAGAGCTCACGTCCTTGATTCGCCAGCTCAGCGCGAAGCTGTCCCGTCATGGGCGGACCTTCCCGACGCTGGTAGGTGCGGATAGCCGCCAGCACGGTTGCCTCTTCTTTGGTTAGAGACTCGTCATCTGCTTTTTTGCCTTCACTGTCAGTCCCCGAATTTGATGACTGGGTTGAAGGTTCGTCTCTATCGGTCGGGGATTGTTTAAGCACGGTTGGGCCCGGTTGGCCGCCGTTTATGGTCTGGTCCCGATGATCCGAACCAACCGTCGGTGTGCGTCGCGCGTTCTGCCTGTTCGTTTGATTACCGCGTGATTCGGCGGTATTGACTGAAGCGGAGGCTTCTTGACGGACGGACTTGCCGGGGTGAACCGGTCCATGGGCAGGGTGGCAAATGTCTCGGATGTCGGATGCAGACAGGAGTAGCTCCGCCTTGCCCTCATGGATGAGCCGGTTGCAGCCGGTGTTTTCCGGTTGATCGATTCTGCCAGGAGCGGCCAGTACGCGACGACCCAATTCGACGCCCCAGTTGGCTGTGTTCAACGCGCCTGATCTGTGCCGTGCCTGTGCCACCACAATATCGGAGGCTAGGGCGGCGATGATCCGGTTGCGCAGCAGGAAACGACGCGCCTCGGGGATGGTTCCGGGCGGCAGTTCGCTGATCAGTGCGCCGCCATCTGCCTCGATGTTTTCGAACAGACGGCTGTTGCGCTTGGGACCCATATGCAGCAAGCCTCCGGCAAAAACGGCGACCGTGCGTCCGCCGCCAGCGGCCAGGGCTCCCCAGTGAGCGGCGGCATCCGTACCCATGGCCCCACCGGAGACGACCAGATGGCCTTCGCCGGCGGCCTTCCTGGCTAACTGGTGAGCAGTGGACCGACCATACTCGTCACATGTCCTTGACCCGACCACGGCCAAGGGTCGGTCACAGCAGATCAATGTTTCGGGATTGCCTTGCCCCCACAGGCAGAGGGGAGGGGCCCAATCGGAGCGGCGTGCCAGGTCATCCACCTGGCCTGGCCAGCAGGGATCGCTTGGGGTCATCACCCAGAATCGGCCTCCGCCAGTCATCATGGTCCGCACCTGGTCGGTGTCCATGGCAAGCAAGGGTGTCAGGCGTCTCCGCCAGGAGTTGCTGATCTTGTGGAACCGAGTGAGGTCCTCGGGGCTCGTTTGTCGTCCCCACCGGGCCGTCCCCTTCAGAAAGCGTTCATCCAGTCTCGTGCGAGCAGCATCATGATGGCTGTCAGTCCCTGCTTGGTTTGGCGCTCTTAGCTCGATCAGATTTCGACAAAGATCGGCCGCCTGGTCCGAGCCCAACAGACAAGCAATCATAAAAGCATCGGGGCCATCTGCCGCTAGAGTCAGCACGGTTCTGGCAAGCCAGTCGCTTTCGACCATGGTCATCGGTTGCGGCTGGTCGTCAAGCATGGTCTTTATCATGGGTTGGGCCATCTCAGACGGCCCTTGTTCTGAGCAGAATGCCGGTGGTCACATCGTCGGCACCGGGGCTGGTCCGCCCGTCCAGGTCTGCCAGAGTCCACGCCAGGCGCATGGTCCGGTCGGCACCTCGCAGACTGATCCGCTGCCTGCGCAGGGCCTGATCAACGACCGAACGTGCCTTGGCTGATGTGTTCTGACGCAGCCATTCGCCGCTGATCTGAGCGTTGCAGGTCCAACCTTGCTTGCGAAAACGCTCTTTTGCCGTCTGGCGGGCGTGGGTCACACGCTGGCGGATCTGAGCGCTGTGCTGGCGTGGACGGTGGTCGTCGAATCCCGGGTCGGTCACCGGGGGGACCGTGGTCTGGATGTCGATGCGGTCCATGATTGGTCCGGAAAGCCTGTTCCAGTAGCGGAGGCGTTCGCGGGGCGTGCAGGTGCAGCGCTCGCCGGTGCCGTATCCGTACCCGCAAGGGCAGGGGTTGGCAGCCATGACCAGCTGGAAACGAGCCGGGAAGGTGGTGCTGCCCTTGGCCCGGGACAGGAAGATTCGCCCGATCTCCAGGGGCTCGCGCAGGGATTGGATCACCCTTGGGGAGAATTCCGGAGCCTCATCCATGAAGAGGACGCCGCGGTGGGCACGAGTGATGGCTCCTGGGGTGGCCAGTCCGGCGCCACCTCCGACCATGGCCGCCATGGAGATCGTATGATGAGGAGCCTCGAAGGGTGGCACATCGGAGATCCCATACTGGCTCAGCGTGCCGCACAGGGATCGAATGGAGGCCACCTCCAGCTGTTGAACAGCGTCCAAGGCGGGCATGATGCTGGGAAGCCGTTCAGCCAGCATGCTTTTACCGGCTCCTGGAGGGCCGACCATGAGCATGTGGTGACCGCCGGCTGCAGCCACCATCATGGCCCACTTGGTCTCCTCCTGCCCAATCACGTCAGCCATGTCCGGCTTGGGCGGAGATGGGTCGGCATTGGCGGGGGAGTTGTCTTCATGCTGCCCGATTCTGGGATGCGCCTTCGCTATGGCGGTCGACTTGTCGGTGTCTAAGTGGCTGTCAAGCTCAGGAACGGCGATCCTGCCTCGCCCGCCCAAGGTTTGAATGAGCTGGCCCAGGTGGCGTAGTCCCACGACCTCGATATCGGGTACCAGATGAGCCTCGTCCAGGTTGTCTGCGGGGACGAAAGCCCGTGTGATCCCCTGGGCTCTGGCCTGCGTCAGGATGGGGAGCAGACCGTTGATCGGCAGAATCGTGCCATCCAGGTTGAGTTCGCCCAGGATGACCGTATGATCCAGGCCTTCCGTCGGCAGTGCCCCGCCGGCTTCGAGGACACTGGTCGCAATGGCCAGGTCGTGTGAGGAGCCATGCTTGGGCTTTGAAGCTGGGGACATGTTGACAGTGACCCTGGTCTGCGGCCACCGGAATCCGCAGGCCGAGCAGGCGGATTTGACCCGTTCCCTTGATTCCGACAGGGAGGCATCCGGTAGGCCGATGATGGAGAAGTAGGGCAGCCCTGGGGAGATGAAGGACTGTACGTGAATCAGAAAGGCCTTGAGGCCTATCAATCCCACGGATTCAGCGGATCCAAGACGCATCAGAAGGCCTCCCTGGTGTGCCTGAGGAAGACTGATCCCGGATTCCATCCACCCTTGCCCGAACAATTGGATCCTGTGGCGGCCTTGGCGGATGCCTGACTGGAAGCCAGGGGATAGGGGTTCTCGGAATGCATGCTTCTGCCGGGGTCTGACTTGACTGACAGGCTGATGACATCGAAACGGGTGCCACGATGCCGTGCGCTGGGAACTCGGTCATGGCTAATCAGCCATTGGACTGCGGCGCGACGAAGATGGGTCTGTTTGCGCGGGCCGACAGCCTGTTCTGGGGATCCGAACCGACCGGTGCGTCTGGTTTTGACCTCAACGAATACCAGAATTGATTCGGGATCCAGGGCGATGATGTCCAGCTCGCCGAACCGGCTTCTCCAATTCCGGGCTAGAATCTTCCAGTTGCGTTGCCGCAGCCACTGGCAGGCGTAGTCTTCGCCCAAACGTCCGAGTTCTCGGCTGCTTACGCCCCTGGCCCTGATCTGTCGCTCAACATCTGCCAGCTCCATGTCGATGGATTCATGGTTGCTCGTATTTAACCTTGTTCTTCCAGGCGGCGTGGTTTCTGGATTGTCGGCGGACCTGGTGGTAGCAGGCAAAGCGCTTATGGGCTGCGCGACCGTTGAGTCTGGAATCTTAATATCGGCGTCAGTGCTGCCAACCCGGTCGTTGAAAACTGTGAGGAGATTACTTGGTCTAGTCAGTGCTTGTGTGTCCATGTTTCAAGGAGATCACTGGAGGGAAGTCGGTGACTAGTCGAACCAGGCATGTGGTCGAATGAACCAGCGCACGCACGAAAGTGGATGAACGAGTGGATTGACGATACTGATGCTGTAGCTATCGCACTCATCTCTGCATCGGGCAGAGGCGGCAGAGGCAAGAAGGACCGAAACAAAAACCAAGGTATGCAGAAACCAAGCAAAGCGGGACTAAGCCAAGCGGAACTTAGGAAACAGAAACCAGGGAAATAGAAACGAGTGATACCAGGTAAAGCAAATGAACAAGGGGAGCGGGGCAATAGGCAGGCAAAAGAACCAGAAGTAAAGAGATAACAGAGGCCGGAAGACATCGCCGGCGAATTCGCTGGCAACGCTTTCCGGCCTGCTGTGGTCAACTATCCTTATGATTGATTAATCACCTTGTCGACCGAGTATTTGTCTGAAAGGAATGAGGCGATTGGGGCGGTTTGGGTTCCATTTGTCCACTCCTGTCTTCCGCTCTTGACAAATGCCCAGACTCTTAGGCGATTTTCACCGGCCTCGAGCCCACTACTCCTGCATCAGAGCAGTCATCTGCCCCAGATCCAGCTCGAAGCTGACCCCGCGCTGCTGATAGTCGGGCTGATTGCGTGTGTGCTGCATGGCCGAGCGGACGAATTCGCCGGCAATTTGGGCTGCATCGGCCAGGTCTCGTCCTGCAAAGAGCGCCCCGCAGAGGCTGGAGGCAAAGGCATCGCCGGTGCCGTGGATCATGAAGGGCAGCTTGTCGTGGACCAGCTCGGTGCGCTCGCTGACCCCGCCATGATCTGCCGAGGCCACGAAGTTGCGCAGCTTGCCGTCCTTCCGATCGATGCCCTTGATGATGACGTTTTTCGCGCCCATGTCCAGCAGGCGGCCCAGACGCTCGTCAACCTGGGTGTGGTCGAGGTCCTGGCCTTCATAGTCGATGCCGGTCAGCAGACTGACCTCGGTCAAGTTGGGCATGAGTAGGTCGGCCCCATCGACCAGATTGGTCACGGCCCGGCACATTTCCTCGGTGTAGGTGGGGTACATGGATCCGCCGTCGCCCATGACCGGGTCGACCAGCCGCAGGGCCTTGGGGTATTCGCGATACATGCGCTGAATAATGTCGACCTGCTCGGCGCTGCCCAGGAACCCGCTGTATATTCCGTCCAGTTCGACGCCCTCCTTCTGCCAGGCATCCAAGTATCCCGGCAGCATCTCGGTGGTGTCATGGAAGGTGTAGTCCTTGAACATGGTGTGCGCGCTGAACAGGGCGGTGGGCACCGGGCAAACGTCGCATCCGGCTGCCGAAAGGATGGGGATGGCGGCCGTCAGCGAGCACTTACCATACCCGCACATGTCATGCACAGCGGCGACTCGGGGGATGTACTTGCTGTCGCGCTGGTAGAGTCTGTTCTGATCGTCCGTCTGTCCGGCCATCTTTGAACTCCTTCATGCCTGCTGAGGCTGTTCGCAGCGGAGTCTTCTCCGTCGCTTACTCGACTCTACAGCGGAGGGGTTAAACGGGCACCGCCGCGTGTGCAATAGCGAGATAAAAAAGGCCAGTTTTCAACCTTTTGGAAGCTGTTATAAAAAAGGACGATACCGAAAAGTCTCTTCTGGCTTGAACAGGTGGGCTTGTGCCGCTTATGGTCACATTCAAGAACATGGACGAGGACGCACGTCACCAACAGATAGGAATCGACATGACCGACCAGAACCCGCACAAGTACCATTTCGAGACGCTTCAGCTCCACGTGGGCCAGGAACAAGCCGACCCAGCCACTGATTCCCGGGCCGTGCCCATCTACGCCACCACTAGCTACGTCTTCCACGACTTCGATCACGCCGAGGCCCGGTTCGCGCTGAAGAATCCGGGCAACATTTATGGCCGTCTGACCAACTCTACCCAGGGGGTTTTCGAGGACAGGATCGCCGCCCTGGAGAACGGCACCGCCGGTTTGGCTGTGGCTTCGGGAGCGGCAGCGGTGGAGTATGCCTTCCGGAACATCACCCAGACCGGGGACCATATCGTGTCCTCCAAGAACATCTACGGCGGAACCTTCAACCTCCTCAAGCACACTCTGCCCCGTGATGGTGTCGAGACCACCTTCGTGGATCCTTCGGACCCGTCCAACTTCGAGTCGGCCATCCAGGACAACACCAAGCTGGTCTTCTTCGAGACCTTCGGCAACCCCAACGCCGATCTGCCCGACTTCGAGGCCATCTCCAAGATCGCCCATGACCATAACCTCCCGGTGATCGTCGACAACACCTTCGCCACTCCTTACCTGTTCCGTCCGCTGGAGCACGGGGCTGACATCGTCGTGGAATCAGCCACCAAGTTCATCGGCGGCCATGGCACCACTCTGGGCGGGGTCGTCGTTGAAGGCGGCAAGTTCGACTGGTCGGCAGTGCCCGGGAAGTTCCCCACCTTGACCGAGCCTGACCCCAGCTATCACGGGCTGTGCTTCTACCAGGATCTGGGCGCTGCGGCTTTCGTCACCCGCATTCGCGCCATCCTCCTGCGCGACACCGGCGCCGTCATCTCGCCCTTTGCAGCCTTCCTCCTCCTGCAGGGGACCGAGACACTCTCGCTGAGGGTTGAGCGTCACGTTGAGAACGCCCTGAAGGTAGTGGATTACCTGCAGACCGTGCCAGAGGTGGAGTCGGTCAGCCATCCGGCCATCGAGGGGCGCCCCGACCACGAGCTCTACAAGCGCTACTTCCCCAACGGCGCTGGTTCCATCTTCACCTTCGATCTGAAGGGCGGCAAGGATGCGGCCAGGGTCTTCATCAACAACCTGCATCTCTTCTCCCTCCTGGCCAACGTGGCTGATGTGAAGTCGCTGGCCATCCATCCGGCATCGACCACCCACTCCCAGGAGACGCCGGAGGAGCTGGAGGATCAGGCTATCCATCCCGGTACCATCAGGCTCTCCATCGGCACGGAGAACATCGAGGACATTCTGGATGACCTCAAGGGTGCCTTCCAGGCATTGAAGGAGTCCGGTCTGGCCAAGTAACCGGCAATTACACTTCCTTCTTGGTGCCATATCTGCGCGATATATGACCGAGAAGGCACAGAAGCAGAAGGTGCCTGTCGAAACCTCATTACGTTTCGATGGGCACCTTTGTATATGCCTTCTCATCCCCTCGCTCCAGTGGCAGAGAGCACCTGACCAGTCAGGCGGAAACGTTCTGGTGGGTATGATGGGAGTATGAAACATGGAGCAAAGACGAGGGCGTCTTCCGATCCGTCGTCCGGTGCGGGGAAACCGAGGCAAATCGCCCAGGTGGCCATCAAGGCCAAAGGACTGACCAAGGACTATGGGAGTGGGGAGAACCTGGTCCATGCCCTCCGGGGTGTGGATGTCGAATTCGAACGGAGCAGGTTCACGGTCATCATGGGTCCCTCCGGGTCGGGCAAGTCCACCCTCATGCACACCTTGGCGGGCTTGGACACCGTTACCTCCGGACATGTCTACCTGAACGGGACCGATGCCGTCGGCGTGAAGGGCAGGCGGGCCCGTCGTCAAGGAGGGCGGAGGGGCGTGGTCGACCTGACCAAGCTCAACGACAATCAGCTGACCCTCTTGAGGCGCCAGAGTCTGGGCTTCATTTTCCAGAGTTTTAACCTCCTGCCCATGTTTACGGCCAAGCAGAATATCCTCATGCCTCTGATCCTGGATGGAGCCAAGCCAGACACAGCCTGGTTGGACATTCTGGCCAAGACCCTGGGTCTGGAAGAGAGGCTGAGTCACCGGCCCAGCGAGCTTTCTGGTGGTCAACAGCAACGTGTGGCTATCGCCAGGGCCCTCATCACCAAGCCTTCCATTGTCTTTGCAGACGAACCCACCGGAAACCTGGACACGGCCTCTTCGACCGAAGTGCTCAGCTTCTTGCGGGATTCGGTCCGCGAGCTGGGGCAAACCATCATCATGGTCACGCATGATGTCTTTGCGGCCTCCTTTGCCGACCGGGCTTTGGTATTTGCGGATGGGCGAATCGTGGCAGACCAGGACAGACCCACTGTGGATTCCATGAACGCCTTGCTCTCCGAGGAAGTCATGGACTCCACAGCTGCAGCTGACTCGGCTGCTCATCGCTAAGGGGAATGCTCATGTGGTTCGTTGCTAGGAAAATGATGCGGCATGACCTGGGCATGATGGTTCCCGCCGGCATCGCCATTGTCGTCGGAACACTGTTCATCGCCATGACCTTCCTCTTCGGCAACACCATGGACGTTTCCATGCGGCGGATGGTCTCATCCGATGCCGCCCAGGCCAACTACGCCATCATCCCCGCGGAGGGCAACCATTCAGAGCAGAAAAGGGTGAAGGACTTCAAAACCGAGGAGCTGGCAAAAGTCCCAGGTGTTCACGCAGTCAGATCAGACACCCAGCTCATGGTGGATGTCCGCGCCGGCAAGATCAAGAGCGAGAGCGTGATTGCCATTCCTATGGCGGATTCATCGCTGATGCCGATCGGTCTGGCCAAGGGATCCTGGCCTAGCTCTGATGACCAGGTGGTTCTACCCGGGCCGACTGTGTCCAGGCTCAAGCTTTCCCTCGGCGACAAGGTGAATCTGAACCTGTCGCCTAACATGCTGTATATTTCCGAGGACCTTGGGCCGAAAGGGCAAGCCAGCGCTGACCAGGTTGCGGGTAGGTTCATATCGAAGCCGCTGACCTTGTCGGGTGTCAGTTCGAACCAGGGCAACGAGGGCGACAGGTTTGGCGAATCGGGCGGCGCAATCGTACTGACCCCCAAGACCATAGATGCCTTGATGGCTACAGCAGGTCTTGGCAACATGGGTAACCTGTATGCTCAAAACGTTTACCTGAATGTTGGCGGGCAGGGCAGCGACCTCGATGGGAGTCTGGCCTCTCTGCGCAAGCTCATGCCTTCCGGCTATTCCCTTGAGGACCGTCACACTATGGAGGACCGACTGGTCAAGACCGCACTCGGCGGTTCCCAAAACCCCGTGACCACCTTCCTTCTGGTCTTTGGCACGCTGGCCATGTTTGTGGCTGCCACCGTCATAGCTAACACCTTCCAGGTTATGGTGGCTCGGCAACGTCGCTACCTGGCCCTCCTGAGGACAATAGGCGCCGATAAGGGGCAGGTCAGGGCCAGCGTCCTGTTACGCTCCGTCATCCTGGGCGCTGTGGCCTCCCTGATCGGGGTCGTCGCCGCCATCGGCATCATGGCCGTTCTGGGTGTAGCCAAGGCTCATACGAGTTCCCTCTACTTCCAATTGAAGCTGACTCCGGCAGTCATCCTGGTGCCTCTCGTTTTCGGCATCGTCGTTACGGTCTTGGCCTCCCTGGGATCTTCATGGGCCGCCACCAGGGTCAGTCCTTTGGAGGCGCTGAGGCCTGCCGATCTTCTGCAGAACAAGCGGACGAGCAGAATACGACTGTTTGTCAGCGTGGTCATGATTCTGCTGGGCATCACCATGACGGTCTGGTCTCTCTGGCAGGTCAGGCTCAATGTCACGGCAGACAAGGCCAGCAAGGCATCCGGAGACGGGCCGAATATCGTCGCTGCCATGGCTGTCATCGGCATTGTCCTTGCCTTCCTAGGTATCCTTTTCAGCGCCAATCGTTGGATTCCTTTCATGCTCAAGGGAGTCGGGTCCCTGGTTTCGCGGATTGGGCCCTCGTCCACAATCGCCGTGGCTAACATTGCACGGAATCATTCCCGTGTGGCGGCAACAGGTACCGCCCTCCTGATCGGCGTAACGCTGGTCGCCACCTTGACCACAGGCGCCGCCAGTGCCAAGCAGACCATGGCCGACATGATGGATGAGCACTACTCGGTCGATCTGCAGATCAGCGCCGATGGCCTGGATGCCAAGGCTCTGAACGCCATTCGACGGATCGACGGGGTCGCACAGGCCGAACTGGTGCCCCAGTATGCTGCCATGGTCAAATCAGGCGGCGAGAACGGTGCAGGAATGACTATTTTCGCCCTGGATGCGCACAAGATCGATCGCCTCCTGAATGCCAAGGTCGGCAAGGATCTTTCCGGACAAGATGCCCTTCTGCTTCCAAAAAGCCTCATGGATAAACAGAAGGATTTTCATGACGGCGGAAATCTGGGACTCAATGTACTCAACCCAATTCAAGGCGACGCTCAAGGCGGATCCGCATCGGTGGCTCAAAGACTCTTCGTGACCAGTGTCTACGCGCCCTTCCAGGGGATTGATGCCAGCGATTTATATGGCCTGACCGACTCCTCCTCGCTCAATGGCGTTCAGCCTCAGACCGTGCAGATCTGGGCCAAGGTCCATGGCTCGCCAACAGTCTCGGCGTTCATAGACAAGGTGAAGAGTGCACTTTCTGGGTATTCGGCTGTTTCCGTGAAGGGCGGGCTGGCTGAGAAGCAACAGTGGGACCGGACCATCGACAACCTGCTCATGATTATCCTCGCCCTGCTGGCGGTGGCAGTTGCCATCGCCTTGATCGGCGTGGCCAACACGCTTTCCCTTTCGGTGCTGGAACGTCGGCGTGAGTCCGCCACCCTGCGGGCCATCGGGATGACCCGCAAGCAGATCAGTCGGTCCTTGGCTGTGGAGTCAGGGCTGATAGCCCTGGGGTCGTCCTTGTCTGGCATGGTCCTGGGCCTGCTCTTCGGCTGGGCTGCAGCCTATGAGATCTTCTCCTCTCTGGGGACTGTGGCTTTCCCCATTCCCTGGTCCACTGGACTGGTGATTCTGGTGGTGACACTCGTAGCGGCGATCCTGGCAAGCGTCCTGCCAGCTAGACGCGTCAACCGGACTCCACCGGTTGTGGCTCTTGCTGAGGAATGACGGCAAGCAACCAGCGCGCATCATAAGCACCAGCCTTTATCCCAGCGCGCCTTGGTCGGCGTCGGGAATGATTGATTTGTCTCCCCAGATGCCGTCTTTACTGATGCTGCTTGGAAGGGAGCCGGCTTGAGCGAAGGGACCTTGATATTCCCGGAGTCAATCAAGGGGATCGAGGTAACTGTTGCAATCCATTGATCCGATGGTTGCATGTCTTGAGGCTCACGTCTTTTGCGCTGAACATGATGTTCTTCATCTCCCAGATGTCCATCCCCGCCGCTCCGCGTTTATTTGGATGGTGCCAGCCTAACAGGAAGAGTTTTTCAGCGCACTCATCCGTAAGAATGATTTTTTTCATCCCTCCTAGGGACCATATCGCGGCAGCTGATAGCCGCATAGGGTCGGATGCTAACGGGAGAAAGGCTTCCTGACGGATAAGGAGCACCATGCAGAACAAAGCGGATACTTCACCTTCACAAGGGTTAATCGACAGTGCAGGCCCAGGCGTCGCGGGACCGCCGGCCGTCAGCGCCAGGCAGCTGACCAAGGATTATGGGCAAGGCTCGAATGCTGTCCATGCCCTGCGCGGAATTGACGTGAATTTTGAACGTGGCCGGTTCACGGCCATCATGGGGCCTTCAGGTTCGGGCAAGTCAACGCTCATGCACGTTCTGGCCGGTCTGGGTACTGTCACCTCTGGCCATGTCTATATGGCCGCTGATCTTCTGCAGCCGAAGAGCAGACATCGTCATCATTCATCGATCGATCAGGCTGGCCGAGTCGACCTGACACGAGTGGACGACCGTCAGCTGACCCTGATCAGGCGACGACATCTGGGATTCATCTTCCAGAGCTTCAACCTGCTGCCTATGTTCACGGCCAAACAGAACATCCTCATGCCGCTGGTACTGGATGGCGTTCGGCCCGACAACTCGTGGATGGAGCAGCTGGTAGAGACTCTGGGTTTGTCGGAGAGGCTGGACCATCTTCCCGGTGAATTATCCGGGGGGCAGCAGCAGCGGGTCGCCATCGCCAGAGCGCTGATAACCAAACCCGGTCTGGTCTTCGCGGACGAACCGACGGGGAACCTGGACCTGGCCGCCAGCACTCGTGTTCTGAAGTTCCTGCGCGATTCCGTACGCGAGCTGAACCAGACCGTCATCATGGTCACCCATGATGCCTATGCCGCATCCTATGCCGACCGTGCGCTGGTCTTTGCTGACGGACAGATCGTTGCGGACCGACAGGATCCGACGGTGAAAGCCATGAACGATCTTCTGGCTGAACAAGTTTCGGCTGGCGCTGCTGACTATTCCCGGGTACAGGACTAGGGGGTGCATTGTGTGGCGTATAACCCGTACGATGATGAAGCGCGATGCACGAATGATGATGCCGGCTGGTCTGGCCATCGTGATCGGCACCCTCTTTATGTGCCTGACACTTCTTTTTGGCAACGTGGCGAATGTCTCCATGCGTCGCGAGATCAGCATGGATGCCGGCCAAGCCAACTATGCTGTGACAGCCAGAAGGGATCAGGACAAGCCAATTCTGTTCGACGAGTTCGATAGCAGGGGGTTGTCGAAACTGCAGGGGGTTCGTGGTCTGCGCCCCGATGTCAACCTCATGGTGGATACGGAAGCAAACGGTCGGTCCAGCAAGGGGATTCTGGCCATTATGGGTGCCAGGCAGGAGCTCATGCCTATCGATTTGGATCGGGGACAATGGCCGGATTCAGACGATCAGGTGGTACTGCCGCGTTCCGTCGCTGACAGGCTACAGGCCAGCTTTGGTGATAAAGTGCGCCTCCATCTATCCCCGTTGATGCTCCCAGAAAGTGACAGTGCTCAGGATTCTTCAAATAAAGAACGCCTTGTTGACCAAGGTTCTGTGAACTTGACCATCTCAGGTATCAGCAAGAGCCGTGGTGGACAGTACGACGACTTCGGCGGAGCTGTGGTGCTGACGGGTTCTCGGATTGGTCGTCTGCTGACTAAGGTGGGAATGGTTGGACCGGAGTCCCCTCCTTTGGAAAACATCTATCTGTTGGTTAATGGCCAAGGCAAGGAACTTCAGAACACTCTGCATGACATCAGTCGATACGTTCCTGACGGATACCGGTTGGAGGGCCGTCGCGCCATGGAGGACAGGCTGCTCAGTGACCAGACTGGCAAAGGTGTGAACATCATGACTGTCTTCCTCATGACTTTCGGTGTGCTGGCCATGGTGGTGGCTGCCTTGGTGATTGCCAACACCTTCCAGATCATGGTGGCCAGACAGCGCAGGTATCTGGCCCTGCTGAGGGTTATTGGTGCGGATCGACGGCAAATCAGGTTAGGCGTGCTGCAGCAGGCACTGCTTCTTGGTGTCATATCGTCCTTGATTGGCATCCTGCTGGCCATGGGCTTGATGGGTCTTGCCGGTTGCCTTGGTTTGCATTCGGGCACCATGGAGCTTGCACTTCTGCTTACTCCTGCTGCCCTTTTGGTTCCATTTGCGCTTGGCGTTCTGGCAACCTTGGTGGCTGCCTTTGGGTCTACGCGTACGGCTATCAAAGTCAGACCGCTTGAAGCCCTGCAGCCACTGGATTATCAGGAGCAAGGAAACAGGAAACGGACCGGTCTGCTGATCAGCATCCTGTTGGCGGTCATTGGCATAGCGTTCGTGATCTGGTCCTCTTGGCGCGTCAGGGAGCTAGTCAGGACAAACACCGGCGATACAGTCCAGACCAGTAATCAGCAGGAACTCTTGCTGGGTCTCGCAGTATTGGGTGTTTTGCTGATTTTTCTGGGTGCGCTGATCGGTGCGCGTCGATGGATTCCATCTCTTCTGCGTTGCCTGGGTAGACCTGTGTCCCGGATTGGACCATCTTGCAGGGTTGGAGTGGCGAATATCGCTCGAAATCCCTCACGAGTAGCTGCCACAGGTGTTGCTCTGCTGATTGGCGTAACCCTGGTCTCCACTCTAGCTACAGGTGCGGTAACCACTAAACGGACCTTGGCCAAGGATATTGATCAGCGTTATTCCTTGGATATTGAAATATCTGGCCAGGGGCTGAACAAGAATAATGTGCGGGCCATTCAGCGTATCAAAGGTGTTGCTGATGCAGAGCTGGTGCAGAGATTCAATGCCAAGGTCGAGTCGGGAGGTCCCTCACAAGATTCCATGACTGTCTATGCCTTGGATGCTTCACGTATCAGGCGTGTGCTTCATGCCGATCTGGGTCTGGGTATGCAAAGGTCGGATGCACTGCTGGTATCGACCAGAACGATTTCCAAGCATTCCGGTTACCGGAGCGGAAGTCAGTTGAAGTTATCGATAGCTGATCTTCAGGCGGACGATGAACGTGGAAAAGAGTCAGTTGCAAGAAGAACATTGACCGGGGTCTTTGCCGGATTCGGCGGGCTGGATACCAGTGGCGTCTATGCAATCACGGACTCCCAGAATGTCGCTGGGATAAACACCGAGACGCATGAAATCTGGATCAGGACGCTGGGAGATCGTGATGCCGCACTGCTCTTGGATGACATACGTCAGGCTGTCGGAGAGCATGACGACATGGCTATCAGCGGTGGGCTGACGCAAAAGAGACTATGGGGCGAAAGAATCGATTCCTTGCTGGCGATCATGGTGGCATTGCTGGGCGTTGCGGTCATTATCGCCCTCATAGGGGTCTCCAACACTTTGATGATGTCGGTGCTGGAACGCCGTCGTGAGACCGCCACGCTTAGAGCAATCGGCATGAGCAGCCTCCAGATTCGCCGATCCTTGGGAGTCGAAGCCTGCATGATTGCCCTAGGAGCTAGTCTGGCTGGAATCGTTCTAGGAATGCTATTCGGGTGGATAGGAGCCTATCAGGTCTTTGTTCCCTTAGGATCCGTGACCTTCACCGTGCCATGGTCGGTTTTTGCGCTGGTACTGCCGGTGGCCTTGCTGGCTGCGGTGGCAGCCAGTGTGCTGCCAGCCAGGGAGGCAGTTAAGGTTTCACCCATTGAGGCGCTCAGTGATGATTGATACTGCTTGATGGCCGTGTTCATACCAGATGGTTTTCGTAAGGGAAGACCACTGCTTGGACACGGTCGCGGGCATTGATTTTCTGGAGAATGTGAGTGACATGGGTTTTCACCGTGGGCAGTGAGATCCCCAGATTGTCGGCAATCTCCTGGTTGCTCAGGCCTTGGGCTATGAGAGCCAGGACCTGCAACTCGCGATCAGTGAGCAGGTCCGCTTCGGGATCGCGATAGGTTGAGCCCGATGGCATGGATTTGGTCTCAGGCATGTCATGAGCCATATGTTCGATTAGGCGTTTTGTAGCCGAAGGGGCGATGATCGCATTGCCCTGGTGAACTGTACGGATGGAGGACAAGAGGGTTTCAGGTTCGGTATCCTTGAGCAGAAATCCTGATGCGCCGGCTTTTATGGCAGCCATGACGTATTCGTCAAGATCGAAGGTGGTCAGCACAATGACCCTGGGCTCCGGACGGTCAGGCGACAGAGCAGTGATCCGGCGGGTGGCTGTCAAACCATCCATGCCGGGCATTCGGACATCCATGAGGATCACATCAGGCCGCAGGCGTGAAGCCAGGTCCACCGCTTGCTCGCCGTCCGCGCCTTGGCCAACCACGGTCATGTCATCCTGGGAAAAGCCAGCCCGGACCAGATCCTGGTCATCCACGATGGCAACGCTGATGGGTTCGGTCCGTTCCATAACTGCCTGCTTCTTTCCGCTAGATGATGGTCAGCGCCACCATCCGATTTTATCTGAGTCGAGTGTGGCTAGGAATTGCGACTGGTCTCAATTTGTAGCCAAGGTAATCGCTGTCTGACTGAGTGTTGTCTAAGCGATGGCTGTCTGAGTGATTGTTACCGAAATAACTGTTGACGGAGCCACTACCAAATGGTGAAGTGATCCGCTTCTGTCGTTGATTCCTGGGCTGGGCTGATCTTCCGGTCCGTGATTCATAGAATGCTCGATTCTTCTGCTGGGCTCATTGCCTGCTGTGTTCATTTCCTGTGTATCCATTTCCTGTGTGCTCGCCATAGGAGGTGCACATCATCAAGAACGCTCATGTCTGCAGTCCGGTTGGTCCGATTGGACGCGCTTTGATTCCTTATCCTGTTGCGAATGTTGCAGAGGGTTGTCAAGCCGATCGTCAAGATCTACTGGCAAGGGTTTGGCTGGGTGAAGAGTCGGCAATGGTGCGGTCTTGTGGGTGGGATCGACCATATGGTTCCTGTCTGAATTGGTGCTCACGTCTGACACGTCGGTGGTGTCATTGTCTGAACGCAAATCAGTACTGGAACTGTGACGCAGGACAGTGAGCAGTTGTCGCATGCGAGCCAGGGCCTGGCGTCCTTGGGTTGCAATGTCGCCGAAGGCTTGCGCTACCTGTTCTGGGTGAGGGTCCACCTCCTTGGCTCGATAATCGTTCAACTCGGCGATGGCCTTGCCGGTGGATGCAATGACTGTATTCAGTGTGGCGGCCACTTCTACCTGCATGGTGGCGCCGATAAGTTCACGCTCTTGATTGGCTGCCAGAGCCTGGCTTTCCTGCAAGGTCTGGTTTAGCGCGCGCTCGCGCTCCTGCTGGAGAAGCAGAACCGAACCACGAGTGCGTCGGCGTGAGGCAATCAGAATGCTCAGCAGACAGATCAAGGCCGGCGCGGCCATTACTATGAAAAGCGCTAAATGGGATGCAGAAAAAGAGGCTTCTGCTGGTCCTTTTGTTATGTAGGACAAAATGGTGGGACACCCTTGGTTATTGACTGCACATCTGACAGTCCACAAAACCATATCTGTGATGACCGCGAACGGAACCCAGCGCCTGGTGGTGTCTTTACCGTAAACCATTGCTGAATAGACGGCGATTGGGGATAAGGCTGCAGCTTCTGGTAGCCAGGGCGAGAAAAGGAGCAGCAGGGCGGCAACTGCAGCTACTATGGCGGCGCAAATGCCGGGACGGACCCTGCGCACAATCAGGGGCAAAGCGATAGCTAGTGTGGCAATGATTCTTGCTGGCCGGCCTGGATCATATTGGGGAGTGACAGGTGCTATGGCAAGAGCTTGACCTGGATTTTCTACCAATACGACTCCGATTACCAGACCCAGGTCGGCCGTCAACGGATGGCGTTGGAACCAAACGAAGAGCGTGGAGACAATCGAACGCAAGGACCATTGCGTTTGTCGGTTGACGTGTATTCCTGCTTCAGGGTCGGGTTTTGGCGGAGCAGCAAAAGGAATCCGCGCCTGGAGGTGGTAACCGCCTTCTGGCTTGGGACCAGCTTGAAGGCTGCCACCCAGGGAAGTCAGTCGTTCGCGCATTCCCAAAAGGCCGAAACCTGAATGCTCAGGTCGATCCATCTGCGGCGGAGAATCTGAATTGGTAGTGGCATGGTCGAGCGGGTGGTCGTCAATGGTGAGGCACAGACCGTCTGTGAGCCACTGTTCTTCAATCAGCACATCCGAAGCCGGAGCGGCATGCTTGCGAACGTTGGTCAAGGCTTCTTGGAGGACCCGATAAGCAGTCATGGCGCGGCTGCGATCCAACTTTTCTGGGTGGGGTCGGCCTTCGAGGCGTCGGTTGAATTGAGATTCTGGCTGAGCAAGTTGGGCGGCATCTATCAAGTTTGTCCATGATTCGTAGCTGGTCGGCGGATTGCTTGAAGAGGTGGCATCTGAGGACCAAATACACGCATTGTGGGCCGTATCAACGTTAGCCTTGGCAGTGTTAGCAGCTGGAGTCTCTTTGCCTGTGTGAAGATAGTCGCTGGCTTGACTTGGCTGAGTGCGATCCGTTCCGGGTGGATTCGGATCATGAGCGTTCGCGGATTGACGAGGGGAATTCGTTTGGGTGGTTGTTTGAGATTGGTCAAGGGTATGGATGTCGGCAGGGTCGGTTGGTGGTAGGGAAGACGGGTGTTGACCGGGAGGGGAATCCGCTGTTTTTTGGCTGGTTTCGGCCGCTGGGTTGGTCGGTGATTTGAGTTTGCCGAAGAGAGAGCTCAGCTCGCGTAGGGCGCGACGGCTCTCTTGATCGATGGTGCGCATAGTCTTGAGGGCTAGGCTCGCATCGGCAGTGGCTGCGTATCTGCCGGCATCGGCCTGCACGATGACGATGGACAGTGTGTGGGCGACGACATCATGCACGTCACGAGCTATGCGGGCCCGCTCAGCGCTGGCGGACAGGGCAGCGCTCTGTTCTGCCTGCAGGGCCAGAGCGTGGTTGCGTCGACGAGCCTCGTCAAGGGCATCTCGCCTGGTCCGCGTCCAGTAGGCTGCGACGATGGCTACGAGCAGTAAAAGCCCTTCGATCAGAAAATTCGATAGGAGGGTGGTCGCCAGTTCTCTGAATGAGATCGGCCACATAGAGGTGCGGTTCGGCTGTGCTCTTCCCGGAGGCAGAAACCCCAAATCGACCAATGTGAAGATAAGGCAGGACAAGGGCGTCATGACCCAGGCCAAGGTCAGGTAGAGTCGACGCAAGGATGGGCGTCCGTAGAGCAGACAGGAATAGACCATAACCAGGCAGACTGCATCGGCGGGCATGATGGCTGGTCCCAAGAAAAGCTGAGCCAGAGCCACAGCAACGAAGAGCCAGGCTGCCAGGTCGGGGAATCGACGACGGATAACGACAGGAGTTATGAGCAGGACCGTCCACATCAGGGTTAGGTTTTCCTGCAAGGGGATCAGGGCTCCATCTTTGAGATTGGCGGTGGAGCCGTTCACTAGAAGCAACAGAAGGATGGCGAAGAGAGCGTCAGTCAGCAGCGTTCGATTGTTGGACCTGGTGATTGGTCGCTGCGCTGTTTGACTGACTGTGTTCATGGAATCAACACTATTCGGGGGCGGAGGGAGGTGCCATCAGTCCGAGGGATGATGTGGTCAAATGTGGGCCCAGGCTGTCTCAAAGTGGATAAGTCGGAGCAGTCGCAATCGGAAGTGGGTGCTGAATGGCGAGTCGGAAGATAGTGAGTCGGAAGATGGCGGCTTTGCAGATGGCGATTGCCGTTATCGGTCTAGCCGCTTTGGCTTTGGGAGACCTAGTACCGTTCCTTGCCGTGGTGCTGTACATGCATTCTTATGTACACGCATTCTTACATGGAATGGCTTTCTGCATAGCATGCACGGCCGAGACGTATGCGTACCCCAATGCACGTCCCAACCCTTGTAGGGCTTTAACTGGCAATAAGTATGGATTCTGTGCTTGGATTCAGCAGGCAGTGAGAGCGGATCGCAGACTTGCGCTCAGTCGGCAATGAGTTTGGGTTCCATATGGATTCCACATTTGTGCTCAACCGGCAATTGGCAACCGGCAACAAGTATGCACCCCATATCCATCCATCCAGCCTGTATTCCACAGATACCAGTCAGGCCGACGAATCGTCGTGCATTCTGCAACGGTTCGTCGGCCTGACAACGCAGGGGAGGGCACCCAATCTCAGGAGAAGCGCAGCCGAATCTGCTCGGCCGTGCCGTAGGAGGCCTGCGCCCCCTGTCCGGTGGCAGCGTAGGCGGAGACGTAGGAGGCCAGCTGGGCGGCCTGCACCAGGGTCATGTCGGAGGCCAGGCCGGCCAGCACGGTGCCCATAAAGGCGTCCCCGCAGCCGGTGGTGTCCACGGCGTCTACATGCACGGCGTGAATCCGGTAGGTCTGGCCCTGGTCCAGGACCATGGATCCTTCGCCGCCCAGGGTGACGATGGCCCGATGGAAGCCGAAGTCCTGCATGGTCTGGTTGATCCGGTCCCAGTCGGCCCCCAGCCAGTCGCCGTCCTCGGGCTCGTCGATGCCCAGCAGCTGGGCCATCTCATGCTCGTTGACCAGGATCAGGTCCGAGTTGGCGATCAGGTCGGCGGGCAGGTCGGCGCGGAAGGGGGAGTCGTTGAGCAGCACGGTCATGCCGGCCTCGTGGCCCATGCGCGCGACCTCGGTGACCGTCTCGATGGGGCTCTCCAGGCACAGGCCCAGCACCTTGGCGGAGGTCAGGGCCTGGCGGGAGCGGTGGGCGTAGTCCACATCCACCTTGCCGTTGGAGCCGGGGGAGTAGACGATGGTGTTCTCGCCGCGCGCATCCACGGTGATGACTGTGGTTCCGCTGGCTCCCGGCACGGTCATCACATGGGAGACGTCCACCCCGGCGTTGCCCAGCTGCCCCAGCAGGAAGTCGGCGTTGGAGTCGGAGCCGACGGCCCCGAAGAGCCTGACCTGGGCACCGATGCGGGCCGCAGTCGCCGCCTGGTTGGCCGACTTGCCCCCGGGCAGCACTTGGAGGGGACCCCCGTTGATGGTCTCGCCGGGCTTGGGCAGCCGGTCAGTGTTGACCGTGTAGTCCGCATTCATTGACCCGACCACCGAGATGGGCCCCTTGAGGGCATCCAGTCCCTTGAGCACCTGGTCGGGCGCCGCCGCCATATCTTGAATCATGTTTCTCCGTTCCTTGATGAGCTTGTCCGCCTTGATGATCACGCTGTGGACGGCTCAGGGATCCTGACCGGTGTGCGCGGGCGGGCGACCCACCGAGTCGCCGTGGCGGTAGCTGGTCTGCAACCGGACCGACCGTACGGGCGAGCCTGCCATCAGCTGCAGGAGCATGTCCACGCAGCGGGTCCCCATGGTGTCGATCTGCTGGGAGATGGTCGACACGGCCGGGGTCAGGATGCGGAAGACGGGCAGGTCGTCGAAGGTGATCATGGACAGGTCCTCGCCGATGCCGATTCCTCGGGACTGGGCCGTTTTGATGGCGCGTATGGCATCCAGGGAGGATCCGAAGAGCACGCCGGTGATGCCCTGCCGGGCCCAGAGGTCGATCATGTCGGGGTTGAAGGTGCCGGGCTCTACTTGGTCGGACAGGGGGTCTTCCATGCCCTCGATGTCTGCCAGCAGGTCCCGGTAGACGTTCAGGCGTTCGCGGAAGGTGGCCGATTCCTTGAGGGGCCCGGGCACCAGGGTGATGCGTCGGTGGCCTTCGGCGTGCAGATCTTTAAGGGCCTGCCTCAGGCCGGGCTCGGGGTCGGCGTCCACGCAGGGGATGGTCCGTCCGTCGCGTCCGTTGGAGCCCTCGGCGGCACGGTCCACGCAGACCAGTGGCAGTCCGCGTCTGGTCAGCTCCTCCAAGGTGTGTGAGGAACGCGGCCCAGGCACGATGATGGCACCGTCGATGTGCTGGCCGAGCAGATTGCGCACCTGGGCCTGGTCCTCGCCGGGGTCGCCCTGGGTGGAGGTGCAGATCAGGGTCTGGAAGCCGTGGCTGAGCAGCTGACCTTGGATCAGATAGGCTAGGTCCGCGAAGTAGGAGTTGCGGATGTCGGGGATGAGCAGACCGATGGTGCGTGAGTGGGCGGAGTGCATGGATCGGGCCCGGGAGTCCGGCACATAGTGCAGATCGTGGATGACCTGTTCGATGCGCTGTCGTGTGGCCGGGGAGATGCGCCCGGAGTCGTTGAGGGCTCGGGAGACCGTCGATACGGAGACTCCGGCCCGTTGGGCCACATCCCTGATCGTCGCGTACGCCATCATGGCCTTTCGTCGAAGTGGTCGGCCGCCGGGCCGGACTGCCGACCTCGGCGGTTGCCTGACCGACGCCATGGGCAGGCGAACGGTTCTGACAGCCTTCAGTTATATCAGTGCGGTAACGATACCGCAACTTTCATAGCATGGCCCGTCGAGGCTTGGCTTTGAGTGAAGGCGAGCGAGGCTAAATGCTGGGTGAAGGGTTACTGCTTGCGCGATTATGCTGGTATTGGGAGGATGAACAGCGGCCGGGCTGGCTGGAGCATGTATGCCCTCGGCCGGCTTGGCCGCTGTTTTCCTCTCTCCCGGGCGGGGGCGGTAGGGCGTGCATGTCTGCTCGCGTGCTTTCGCCTGCGGGAGTGTGGTGGGGGCGCGGGAGGCGTGTCGGCTCTCTTGGGGTTGAGCCTTGATTGGCACTGGCCTCCCTGCTCCCCCTGGGTGGGCCGGGGGCGGGGGGATTGATATGCCGCCCGGCCGGTCTTACTCGTGCGAAGCGTGAAGCAGTTGGCGTGCTTCCCACCGGTGGCGGCGTGAGGCCATGACCCCGCCCATGCCGGTCATGCCGGTGGCCAGGGCGAGCAGGATGCCCTCTCCTCCGGCCCTTGGGAGCACGCCCAGCGGCGTGTACGTGTAGCTGAGGGACTTGTCCGTCAGGATGCTTCCTGCGCCGCCCAACGTGTAGTCGACGCTGACCGTGACCGTGCCCGGCGCGTGTGCAGGCGCTGCCACGCTGACGCTGCCGCCTTCGCCGTGCATCAGCCCCGATACGGGGGTCTGGTCGAATCTGACACCGGCGATCACCGGTTGCAGGCTGAACGACACCGGCACAGGAACAGCACTGTGACTCGACGCGGGAATACTGTTGTTGCCGAGCTGGCTATCGTAGTTGCGTCCCCAAGCGTAGGTGCATCCGTCGCTGCCCACAGCCAGCGAATGCCAGACTCCGGCGCTGACCTGTGTGGCTTGCAGTCCTTTGCTTGCATCATTGGGGCTGGCGGGGTCGCGCACGCGCACAGGAGCAGGGTTCGGATCGTAGTCGCTGGTGGTGTTGTTGCCGAGCTGGCCATAGTGGTTGTATCCCCAGGCGTAGGCGTATCCGTCGCTGCCCACAGCCAGCGTATGAGCGCCTCCGGCGCTTACCTGTGTGGCTTGCAGTCCTTTGCTTGGATCACTGGGGCTGGCGGGGTCGCGCACGCGCACAGGAGCAGGATTCACATAGTCGTTGCTCGTGTTGATGCCGAGCTGGCCATAGTGGTTGCTTCCCCAGGCGTAGGCGTATCCGTCGCTGCCCACAGCCAGCGAATGCCAGCCTCCGGCGCTTACCTGTGTGGCTTGCAGTCCTTTGCTTGGATCATTGGGGCTGGCGGGGTCGCGCACGCGCACAGGAACATGCGAGTCGCTGCTGGTGTTGTTGCCGATCTGGCCGCTGTTGTTGTATCCCCAGGCGTAGGCGTATCCGTCGCTGCCTACAGCCAGAGAATGATAGTTTCCGGCGCTGACCTGTGTGGCTTGCAGTCCTTTGCTCGCGTCAGCGGGGCTGGCGGGGTCGCGCACGCGCACAGGAACAGTCGAGCTGCTGATGCTGTTGTTGCCGAGCTGGCCATCTCCGTTGTTTCCCCAAGCGTAGGTGTACCCGTCGCTGCCCAGGGCCAGCGAATGAGCGCTTCCGGCACTGACCTGCACGTAGGTGAAATCCGCTGGCAGGTCCGGATACGTCTTGGGATCAGGCTTCCTGACCATGACCGGCGTGGTCCTATTGGTGGTCGTCCCGTCGCCAAGCTGGCCAGAACTGTTGTATCCCCAGGCGTAGGCGTTCCCGTCGCTGCCCACCGCCAAGGAAAAACCACTGAAGTCTTTTGTTCCGCTAACTTGGTTGAATCTGATACCTTGGCTGGCTCTGTCTGGCGGGGTGATGGTCGTGGATCCGCCACCGAGCTGGCTGCCCTTGTCGGGGCTAATGCTCCACGTGTCGTTCCGGCTTTCGGGCGTCCAGTGGGCAGTGAGGGTGAGGCCCTTGTCGACGGGCTTGCTGAAGTCGTAGGCGATGCTGCCGGTGAACCATCCGTCGAACTGGTAGCCTTGGCGTGTGGGGTCGGGGGAGGGCCGCTTGACTCTGCTGTTCGGTGTGGAGAAATACTGATCTGCGGGTTCGGGGCTTCCGCCGCCCGCATTGAAAGTAACTGTGTGGGTCGTGCCTTGCTTATTTTCTCTGGTCATGGTTTGGTCGACCGTGTAGTTGAGGCTTCTGGTGAAGGGCTGGCCGTCCTGGCTGCCGGTGATGAGGATGGCGGCTTGTCCGGGCTTGCGGGCGGGGATGTCCGTCTGCCAGGCGTCGTTGTTCTTGCTGAGTTTGAGCGGCTGCCCGTCCATGCTGGCTGATTCCAGGCTGGGTGCTTGAGTGGTGGTGATCCCTGCCGGCTTGCCGGGCTGGCCCTGCTTGTCCAGGCTCCACCCGTAGAGGTCGCCCTGCCTGCTGATGGCGGCGATCCTGCCGTTGATGCTTGCCGCCTGCACGTAGGCCCGGCTCCCGTCGTCCGCGCGCATGGGCGCCTGGCCGGGCTTCCAGGCCCAGACGTGGCCGTCCTTGCCGGTGATGATGGCCTGGTCCTGGTTGGTGTTGATCTGGCTGGCCTGCGCTCCTTCCGGCAGGCTGACGGCTGCGGGGCTGGTTGTGCCGTCGGCCAGGTACCGGGCTTGTCCGTCTGCGTCCAGGAGGAGGAATCCTGTGCTGAGGGCTTGGGCTTGGATGAGGCGTGTGCCCGGGTCCTGTTTGATGCGTTCGGGTTTGATGCTGCCGGTGTCGGCCTTGTCCCAGGCCCAGGCTTGCCCGTCCGCGTCCAGGGCGAGGATCCGGCCGCCCGAGGCGGCGGCGGTGACGGCCTGCGCCTGTCCGGGCAGGCTGGCCGTGGCCTGCTCCGGGGGCTTCCGGCTGCCGGCCCGGCTGTCTTGGAAGGCGTGGACCCGGCCTTGCCGGTCCACGGCCAGCAGGAGGTCATCGTCCATGCTGATGCTGGTGAACCCGGTGTCCTGGCCGGTGTCGAGGACGGCGGGCGTTGATTGTTGGCTGTCCCGGGTGTAGATCCGCTGGTCGGATCCCAAGGCGGCCTGCCGTCGGCTGCCTGCTGCGGCCTGCAGGTAGCGGAGCCCTTGTGGGGCCTGGGCGGGGAGGGGGGCCTGTTCGGGTGTGCCGTCCTGCGTCCATGTGCGGATGCGGCCGTCGCCGGTCAGGCCGGTGGCCTGCTCTCCGGCGGCCTGGATGCTGGTGTAGCAGGGCTCCTGCCTGCCGGGCGGGCTGATGGCCAGGCGCGTCCCGGCGGCGGGCCCGTGGCCCGGGCTCAGCGTCCAGTCCGTTGTCGTGGTCCATTTGGCTTTCAGGGTGGTGTCCTGGAGGATGGGGGTCCGGAAGTCGAAAGGCTGCCCGTCGAGCGTCCACCCGTCGAACCGGAAGCCCCCGCGTCCAGGGTTCTGATGCAGGGGGGCGGCGAGGGTGCCGGTTTTCACGGTCGTTTGTATGGGCTTGCTTCCGTCGCCCGGGTCGAAGCGCACCATGCGCGAAGCCTGATCATCCGTCTTTCCGGCTGATCCGGCCGGAGCGGGGTCTGCGCTGTCGGGCGTCCCCGTCGGCGATGACGGGGCGTTCGGGCTCGCTATCGGGCTTGACGGCGGGGAAGCTGTCAGCGGTGATGGCGAGGGAAGCGGGGTGCTGCTCGCGCTGCCGGGGAGAATGCCCGGGGCTGGTTCAGCTGCGCGAGGGGTCCGACCCCCCCCCCCCGGTGAGGATAGGAGCGTCCGCCCGGGCGGACGCGGCGCCCAGGCCCGCCAGCAGGCCCAGCAGGACGATCACCACCGCCGACACGCGACGCAGACGGGAAACCAGATGCATGAAACCAAAACCCCTTCACTAAACACCAAACAAAGCAAACACCGCCTGCCAGCCAGCGCCAGCCCCGCGCCACACCGCAAGAGCCAAAACGGAAGCCAGCCGCCTCCCCGGCATCCCCCGCCTTTCACCCTACCACCCAGTCCACAGACGACACACAAGCCCGGTCCAACCGCCCGGCGACAATGAACCCGACTGAACTAAAGGAAAGGAGCCAGCATATGACCAACCAGGGATACTATCTGCCTGGACTCTACGTTCGAGAGGGGTCCATCCCCGTTCCCCTGGACTGGGCGGGCAGTGAACCTGGCATTTGGCGAGCCGAAGACAATTCGGACCAGACGGTCATCCGCTGCTTCTACCGCGTGGTCTGCGCCCCCGAGCATGTCCACGACGATCTGCCGATGCTGGTCTACCTGCAGGGCGGACCCGGGTATGGGGCTCCACGGCCGCTGAACGCCACTGCCGACGGGTGGATGGCCGAGGCTTTGCGCCACTTCCGCATTGTCCTGCCCGACCAGCGGGGTACAGGCCGGTCCAGCGCCATCGACGGCTCCACCATGGCCTCCCTAGGCGAGCCCCGGGCCCAGGCCGACTATCTGAAGCATTTTCTGGCGGACTCCATCATCCGGGACTTCGAGCACCTGCGTCGTACGGTCTTCGCCGGCCGTCCCTGGGTGGCCCTTGGACAAAGTTTCGGCGGCTTCCTGACCCTGGCCTACCTGTCGAACTTCCCGCAAGGGCTTGCTGCGGCCTTCACTGCCGGGGGCGTGCCGCACATCCCCACGGATGCCTATGAGCTCTTCTCCCACACATTCGCCAAAATGGCCCAACGGTCCCAGGCTTTCTACCAGCGCTATCCGGGGGATCAAGACCGTGTGGCAGCTATTGCCGACCGGCTGGCCCAGGGCGATGTGGTCCTGCCCGGCGGCGACCCCCTGAGTGTGGAGCGGCTGCAGACCCTGGGCGCGGACCTGGGCAAGAGCGGCGGGTTCGAGCGCCTTCACTGGCTGCTGGACACGGCCTTCCTGGATGGCGACGGCAGCCTGCCCGTTTCCAGTGCTAGCAGCTCCCGAGCCACCCTCTCGCAGACTTTCCTGGAGGGGGTGCGGGCGGCCACCTCGGTCAGCCCGCTCTACTGGCCCCTGCAGGAGTTCATCTACGCCGACGGGGACTGCGCCCCCCTGCGCTGGGCAGGGCAGCGGGTGCGCGACGTCCGCCCCGAATTCGACACCGCTGCCCGCCCGCTCATGTTCACAGGGGAGGCGATCTCCCCCTGGATGTTCGAGCAGGAGGCGGCCCTGCGCCCCTTCGGCCCGGCGGTCAGCCTGCTCATGGAGGAGGGTTCCTGGGGTCACCTGTACGATCCCGAGCGCCTGGCCGACAATCAGGTTCCCCTGCAGGCCGCGGTCTATGCCGACGACCTTTATGTGCCCTCCGAGCTCCAGCTGGACACTCTCTCGCGCGTAGGCCACGCCCATGCCTGGGTGACCAACGAGTTCGAGCACGACGGCCTGCACGGGGACAGGGTCTTCGCCCACCTCTACCGGCTGGCCCTGGAGCGCGGCGATCTGGAGGGGCTCTTCCCGGCGCGCGGCTAGACTTGAGGGCATGAACACGGATTCATTGACTCTCGGATTCATCGGATACGGCAACATGGCCCAGGCCATGGCCCAGGGGCTGGTCGACGCTGGTGTGCTGCCCGGCGGCCGGATTGTGGCCTGCGCAGCCCACTATGACCGGCTGGTGGGGCGTGCGGCACAGCTGGGTGTGCGGCCCATGCACTCAGGCACCGAGGTGGCTGCGGCCGCCGACCTGGTGGTTCTGGCCGTCAAACCGGGGCAGGTGGCCCAGGTCTGCGAGCCTATCCGCCATGAGCTGGCTGACCCGGATCGCATGGTCCTCTCGGTGGTGGGCGGCATGACCCTTGAGGACTATGCCGACATTCTGGCGGAGGGCACCCACCTGATCTGCGCCGTTCCCAACACCCCCATTTCAGTAGGGCAAGGGATTCTGATCACCCAGGAGGACGACACCCTGACCGACCAGCAGCGGGAGCTCTTTACCCGGGTCTTCGACCCGGTGGCCATGATCGAGCGGCTGCCCCGGGAGCTGGTCTCGGTGGGCACGACCATCGCCGGATGCGCGCCCGCCTACACGGCCATGTACATGGAGGCCTTGGCCGATGCCGGGGTGGAGCATGGGCTGCCCAGGCAGGCGGCCTACCGGCTGGCGGCGCGAATGGTGGAGGGGACAGGAGCCCTCTACATGTCCACCGGCACCAACCCCGGGGCCATGAAGGACGCGGTCTGCTCGCCGGGCGGAACCACCATCAAGGGGGTCGCCTCCTTGGAGAAGCACGGCTTCCGTGGAGCGGTCATCGAAGCCATCGATGCGGTGGAGCGCGGCGACTGAGCCTGCCGTCCTGAGGGGAGCCACGCCGGGGGCAGTCCGGGCAATAGACTGGTGGATATGTCGTTAACCATAGGAATCGTCGGGCTGCCCAACGTCGGCAAGTCCACACTCTTCAACGCCCTCACCCGCAACAACGTTTTGGCGGAGAACTACCCTTTCGCCACCATCGAGCCCAACACCGGCATCGTGCCCCTGCCCGACGACCGGCTGCCCGTCTTGGCTAAGTTGGTCCACACAGACAAGATTGTGCCCGCCACGGTCACCTTCGTGGACATCGCCGGCATCGTCAAGGGGGCCTCGGAGGGGGAGGGGCTCGGCAACCAGTTCCTGGCCAACATCCGCGAGGCCGACGCCATCTGCGAGGTGGTACGCGCCTTCAATGACGACGATATCGTCCACGTCAATGGCAAGGTGGATCCGGCCGACGACATCGACACCATCAACACCGAACTGATCCTGGCCGACATGCAGACCATCGACAAGGCCCTGCCCAAGCTGGAGAAGGACCAGCGCGGGGGCAAGATCAAGCCTGCCTACCTGAACACCGTCCGCAAGGCCAAGGAGATTCTGGGCCAGGGTCGCACCATCGACCAGGCGGCCAAGGCCGGTGACATCGACAAGGACGAGCTCTACGACCTGCATCTGATGACCGCCAAGCCATTCATATACGTCTTCAACGTGGACGACGACGAGCTGCAGAACGAGGACTTGAAGAAGCAGCTGGCCGACTCCGTGGCTCCCGCGCCTGCCATCTTCCTCAACGCCCAGTTCGAGTCCGAGCTGACCGAGCTTGACGAGGCGGACGCCCGCGAGATGCTGACCGATGCCGGGCTTACGGAGTCCGGCCTGGACCAGTTGGCCCGGGTGGGCTTCGACATTCTTGGCCTGCAGACCTTCCTGACCGCCGGGGTCAAAGAGGTGCGCGCTTGGCAGATCCACCAGGGCTGGACCGCCCCGCAGGCTGCCGGTGTCATCCACACCGACTTCGAGAAGGGTTTCATCAAGGCCGAGGTGGTCTCCTACGACGACTTCGTGGCCGCCGACGGCTCCTACGCCAAGGTGCGCGAGGAGGGCAAGATGCGCCTTGAGGGCAAGGACTACGTCATGCAGGACGGCGACATCGTAGAGTTCAAGACCGGCATACCCTCCGGTTCCAAGAAGTGAGCGCCAAGCCAGGGTTCGCCATTCGCCGGGGTCGTGGGCTGCCGCTGATCTTTGTGCATGGGTCCGGTGTGGACCACCACATCTTCGACGACCTGGATCCCGTATTCGAGCGGGTGGGCGGCTTCGAGCGGATCTATCTGGACCAGCCCGGCTTCGGCCGCACGCCGCCCGACCCGTCCATCCTCGACCTGGACGGTCTGGCCCGGTGGCTGAATGACCAGGTGGACATTTTCAGTGGCGGTGGCCCTTTCGCCTTGGTGGGCAACTCCATGGGCGGGCTGCTCAGCCGTCATGCCGCCGCCGGTCGACTGGAGCGCTGCCGGGGGATGGCCCTGCTCTCCTCGGTGGTCGACCCTGTGACCGCCCACAGGCGCCTGCCCCCACGTCAGGTGCTGATCCGGGACGACCAGGGACTGGCCGACGTGGACGAGTTCACCAGGCATGCCTACCGGCAGATGGCCGTGGTGGAGTCCCGGAAGCACCTGGAGGCCTACCAACGGACCATCATGCCCGGTATTCGTTCTGCCGATGCCGATACGGTGGCTCGAATGGAGGGGCACTATCAGCTGGATATGGACTTCGACCAGGTCTGGTCCGGATTCATGGCTCCTGTGCTCTTTGTCTGTGGACGCCAGGACGACCGTGTGGGCTACCTGGACCAGTTCGACCTGGCCTGCCGCTTCCCTCGAGCCTCCTACTCGGTGCTGGATCGGGCCGGCCATAATGTGCAGATCGAGCAGAACGCCTTGGTTTGTGACCTGCTGGAGGACTGGGCCAGGCAGGTGCTGAAAGGCTGAGTCTCTCCCGGTTTCGTCTGCCATTACAATGAACTGTGCATACAGGTTCGTTCAATGGCGACGAAGGGGAAGGACATGGCTGTCTGGGGATTGGATGGCAAACGCCTTAAGCGGCGTGCGCTTGCCATGCTCCGTTGGTTGCTGGACCCTGTCCGCCGCACGCCTGTGGTAGTGACAAGCGCCCTGCTGACGCTGTTGCTGACAGTCCTGATCGTCAACCTGTTCCAGCCGGTGGATGCGGCTCATGCGGAACGAACCACAGCTGCGAGCGCTTCGAGCACATCCACCGTTTCGGTCAGACGATTCCCCAAGGCACATCATCCCGGCAAATCTGCCTCCTCCTCTTCATCAACCACAAAGAATCAGACAAAGCAGCAGAAGCCAGACCCTGCTGCTACTTCCGCTCATCCTGTCGATTGGCTCAAGCCTTCCGAGCAGGTTGATTACCCGGATCCTGCAGCCCATCCTGGCCTATCCTTGGAGGTCAGCCTTCAGGACCAGCGGGTCTATGTGCGCGACGGGTCTGAACTGCTCTACTCCATGTACGCCTCGACGGGCATGGATGACTCCACGCCCAGGGGTAGCTTCCGCATCCAGGCCGAGCGCGGCGACCACTTCTACAATCCCGGCGAGGGGATGGGCGCCCGCTACTACACCAGTTTTCTGAACCACGGGGTCTTCCTCTTCCATTCGGTTCCCACCGATTCCAAGGGCGGATACATCAAGGAGGAGGCCGATATGCTGGGCATCCGCCCTGGCTCCCACGGCTGCATCCGACTGACGGTGCCCGACGCTCGATGGATCATGCAGTCCGTGCCCACCGGCACGCCCGTCCTGATCAAGTGAATCCAGTCGGTGCCGGAACAGCTGCGTCCAAAATGTGACCATTCGCCGTCGTGCCTGCCCTCGGTTTTCTAACTTTGCCCTACCACAGAGAGAACTATCGAGAGGAAGTGGTCAGGAATCATGCAAAAGGTGCAGCGGTTCAGTGACTGGTTGACTAAGTGGTTCATCCTGGTGGTCCTAGCCTGGGCCGCCATGAATTTCTTCGTCCCGCAGATGAGCATTTGGGCCCGCAGCTACACCAACTACTTCCTGAGCATTATCCTCTTCGGAATGGGGCTGACCCTGAGCCTGGACGACTTCAAGCGAATCCTCAAGATGCCGCTCATGGTCATTGTCGGCACCATAGCCCATTACCTGATCATGCCCCTGCTGGCCGTGCTGCTCTGCCGCATCTTCCGCTTGGACGGCATGATCGCCGTGGGAGTCATCCTGGTGGGCTGCTGCCCCTCGGGGACCTCCTCCAACGTCATGTCCTATCTGTCGCGCGGCGATGTGGCCCTGGACGTGTCAATAGGCCTGCTCTCCACCTTGTGTGCGCCCTTCATGATCCCCATGCTGATGAACCTGCTGGCCAGCCAGTATGTGGCCATCCCTACCAAGCAGCTCTTCCTGACCGCCCTTGAGGTTGTGCTGATCCCTATCGCCCTGGGCCTGGCCGTCCACGCCTTATTCAAGGAAAAGGTGCAGAAGGTGACCGTGGCTCTGCCGGCAGTCTCGCAGATCGCCATCCTGGTCATCATCGGCGTGGTCGTCTCCGTCAACCACGCCAAGCTCTTCACCGCCGCCACCGCCCTGGTCCTGCCGGTGGTCATGCTCCACAACCTGTGCGGGTACGGGCTGGGCTTCCTTTTCAGCCGGCTCATGTACCGCCTTTACCCCAAGGGGTTCCGCTACGCCCAGCAGAAGGCCATCACCTTCGAGGTGGGCATGCAGGATTCCGGACTGGGCGCGACCCTGGCCCTGCAGGCCTTCGCCGCCGACCCGATTGTGGCCATCCCCTCCACCTTCTTCAGTGTCTGGCACAACATCTCCGGCTCGGTGCTGTCCGCCTGGTGGCGTCGGCATGACGACCGGCTGGGGATTGCCGCCGACTCCGCCCAGGGTCGCCCGGAACCGGCTCGCGCCTAAGTTCTGCAAAGCCTTGATTGCTGGCTGGACCTGCTACATGCCCGGTCCGGCCAGCATGAAACCAAGGGCCGTCAGCATGGGCGGCAGAAGAATTGATGCCCCCAGGTAGCCCAGAGCTGCGAGCTGTCTTCTCTGCCGAGCCAGGGCCAGCACCTCGTTGACAGCCGTCGAGAAAGTAGAGAAGCCGCCCAGCAGTCCTGTGGCCAGCAGAAGCCGTCCCCAGTTAGGCAGTCCGTGGAAGGTGGCCAGAGCGGCCACCAGTCCTGCAGCTAATCCGGCCAACAGGTTGATGATCATGGTCGAAAGGGGCAGGTTCACCTGCCAGCGGGCCTTGACCAGGGTATCCAGCAGGTAGCGCAGTCCGGCCCCCAGGCCGCCGCACAGGCAGATCAGCAGTGTAAATGTAATGGTCATCGCGCACCTGCTTGGATGTGTGAGGACAGACGGGCTCCCAGCGCTGCCATGGCCCAGGAGACCAGCAGGCCTCCGGCAAAGGAGATCAGCAGGTAGGCAAGGGTTGCCTGGACTTGACCGCTCGACAGGCCTTGGACCAGTTCCAGCGAGAGGGTGGACATGGTCGATAACCCTCCGCAAAGGCCCATGCCCAGACCCTTGTTGGTCAGCTGCCTTCGGCGCGCATGTGCGCTTTTGGGCAGCCCGGCCAAGAAAGCGGTCAGTAGGGCGTAGCCTGCGCAGGCGATCAGGTTGGCCAAGAGGGTTCCTGGATGCAGTGGGCCGCTCTGGCCAGGCAGCAGGCTCAGGGCGTACCGGCAGCCGGTGCCCAGGGTTCCGCCCAGCACCACCACCAGGGCCGTGGCCATATCAGGTCCGGTAGAAGATTTGGTCATTGGGATCTCGGTTCCCGACGGATCAGCGTCCGCAGGGTCGGGCTGGATGGCATGCGCCTGCACCCGGCCCACAGACGGGTCGTCGAATCATGGTGCAGGAACTATCAGCAGTTTGCGGTTCGGGGCTCGAGCCCCGGGCGGGTTCCATCGCCCGAGGCTCATTCTAGGAGAACAAGGGGACCGCAGCCGCCACAGCTGTCGTGACTGCTCACTCGGTGTGGTTCTCCGGGTCCAGGGTCAGCCGGTCGTCGTCGGCATCGTAGTCAAAGAGCTCCCCGTATCGACCCCAGGTTATGGCCGTGTCGAACTGCTGGACAGCCTCCTTGTCCGAGTGGTGGGCTCTCAGCAGGTCCAGAATCAGGGAGCCGTGCAGGCTCTTGTCGTCGCTGTTCTTCAGGGCCCGGTCGATGATGCGGATCAGCGGAACATGAGCCATCAGCATTCGGGAAAACATCTCCTTGCTCTCCAGGATGTCCGCGTCGTTCCAGGCTCGGCCCTGGTCGGTCAGGCTGACGTGCCCGTTGTCGGCCTGGAAGATGCCCAGCATGAGTCCGGCATCGATCAGCGGGAAGAGGTCGTCCACCTCGAAGGAGAGCTTGGCGGCCAGGTCGGCCAGGTCCATGCCGTTGGGCTGGTTGACCATGACGTCGGCCAGGCCGGCCAGGCCGCCGGGTGTGGCGTCGGGCAGGTTGCGTTCAGTGATGTCCTCGTCCCGTACCGAGTCCCGCACGGCCTGACGGTTGCGCACCTTGGTCTGCAGACGACGGCGGATGTCCTTGCTGTCGCGCCGGCCGGTGAGGATGGAATAGAGGTAGTCCACGCAGGACTGGAAGAGATCGGACTGCTTGTCCCGAGGCCTGTCCAGATGGATGGGCACGTTTGCGATGACCCGGCCGGGATGCGAGTCCAGGACCAGAACCCGGTCGGCCATCTCTACGGCCTCCTCGATGTTATGGGTGACGATCAGCACCGACTTGACGCTGCCTGCCTCCTCCGACCAGACCTTGAGGACTTCCTGCCGCAGATTCTCGGCTGTCAGCACGTCCAGGGCCGAGAAGGGCTCATCCATGAAGAGGGCGTCTGGCTTGAGGACCAGGGCCCGGGCGATGCCCACGCGCTGTCGCATGCCACCGGAAAGCTCCTTGGGGTAGGCGCTTTCGAAGCCGTCCAGGCCGATGGCGTCGATGGCGGCCAGGGAAAGGCTCTCGCGCTTTTTCCTGGGCACCCCCCGGGCCTGCAGACCCAGCTCAACGTTGTTCTTGACGGTCAGCCAGGGCATCAGGGCGAAGCTCTGGAAGACCAGGGCCACGCCGGGGTTGGGCCCGTCCAGCTGCCTGCCCCGGTATTCGACGCTGCCCTTGCTGGCCGGGACCAGGCCGGCCAGGATGCGCAGCAGGGTGGATTTGCCGGCGCCTGAGCGGCCCAGGATGGCCACCACCTCGCCCTCGTGCAGGGTGAAGTCGATGTTGTCGAGGACAGTCAGTTCCGCGCCCTTGTCGGACTGGTAGGTCTTGGTCACGTGCTCGGCCGTGATGATCCCGTTGGAATTGATCTTGGTCATTGTCGAACCTCTCAGACTTCTCATGTCAGGGAATAGCGCCGTTGTGCCAGTGATTGCAGGGGAGACCAGAAGAACCGGTCGGCCAGGACCACGAAGACGCTCATGACGGCCACCCCCAGGATGATGCGGGGGGTGTCTCCAGTGGCGGTCACCTGGGCGATGTAGGCTCCAAGGCCCCGGGCCGTCAGTGCGGTCTTGCCGTAGGAGACCACCTCGGAGACGATGGAGGCATTCCAGGCTCCGCCGGCCGCTGTAATGCCGCCGGTGCACCAGGAGCCGAACAGGGCCGGCAGGATCAGGGTCTTCCATCGTTGCCAGCGGTTCTGGCCCAGGCTGCGCGACATCTCCAGCAGGTCGTCGGGGATGGCCGAGGCCCCGGCGATGGCATTGAAGAGGATGTACCACTGGGTGCCCAGGGCCATGAGCAGGATGCTGCCCCAGTTGATGTCGATTCGCCAGATGATGAAGATCATGGTGACGAAGGGGAAGATGAAGTTGGCCGGGAAGGAGGCCAGGATCTGCACCAGGGGCTGCAGGTAGCGGGAGATGCGCGGATTCATGCCGATCAGAGCGCCTATCGGGACCCATACGATCGTGCAGGCCACCATCAGGATCAGCACTCGCAGGAAGGTCAGCAGACCCAGCTGGAAGACGTGCCCGACCTCGCCCAGGCCCAGAGGGCGGATGACCAGACGGTCCAGTTGCCAGAGTCCCCACAGGCCAATCGAGGCCAGGCAGGCCCACCAGAACAGGTCGCCTGCACGCCTGCGTCCGCCGCTCCGGCTCCAACGCGCCCCGGTTCGGCCCATGGGGCGGGTGATCCGGTCCAGCAAGTCAGTCAGGGGATGGCCCACCAGACCCAAGAGGTCCTTGACCCCGGACAGACGGATGACCGTCAGTACCAGGCTGTGCCGGGGCTCGCTTGACTGGCTGCTGGTGTAGCGGAACTTCTCGGCCCAGGCGGTCAGCGGCTTCCAGAGCAGGAAGTCAATCAATAAGACCACCACGATCATGGTCAGGATGGCCAGCCCCACCTTGCCCAGGTCCTGCTCGGCGGTGGCCTCCTCCACGAAGGAGCCGATGCCGGGCAGGGCCAGGGTCCTCTTGTTGACCGAGATCATCTCGGACGCGGTCAGGAAGAACCAGCCGCCGCCCATGCTCATCATGCAGTTCCAGAGCATGGGGATCATGGCGTTGGGCACGTCCAGCTTCCAGAAGCGCTGCCAGCGGGTCAGGCGCATCAGCCTCACCGCTTCGTCCAGGTCGGCGGGTTCGCTGGTTAGGGAGTTATAGAAGGAGAAGGCCATGTTCCAGGCCTGGCTGGTGAAGATGGCGAAGATGGAGGCCGCCTCCACGCCCATGATGGACCCGGGGAAGAGGACCAGCCAGATTGAGATGGTGGCCGACAGGAAGCCCAGGACGGGCACCGACTGCAGGATGTCCAGCAGGGGGATGAGCACGGCGCCCAGGCGGCGGGAGCGTGCGGCTGCCAGTCCATAGAGGAAGGCGAAGACCAGGGAGATGATCAGAGCCGCGAACATGCGGAAGAGGGACCGCAGCGCGTAGTAGGGCAGGTTGACCGGGTCGGTGGAGACGTGCGAGGGTATGCCTGCAGGACCGATAGGGGCACCCAGGGCGGGCAGCAGATAGGCCAGGGCCCCAAGCAGGACCAACGCGCCTATGGCTACGGCCAGGCCTGTCCATATACGGGTGGAGCGCGATGCCTGGTTGCGGTCGTCGTTCAGTGGAGAACGGAGCATTCCTGGCAGTGCGAAAGCATTCACGATGGCCTCCCTCCAAGGTGCGGAACATCCCTGTCGGCAACCTCGAAGACGGCGTGGCGATCGGCCATGAGCCGACCATTGTCATCGTTCAAGCTTCGGCTTCGCATGGTATTTGGCCCTGCATTAGTCCCTACCTTGATTCGACGGGGACTGTTGACCTGCGCGGGGTGTCTCCACCACTTTGCGGCAGCATGCCTTGTCCATGCGGTAGCTTCACCTACCGACCACCCAATAACATAGATGGCCCCAAGAGCAGTGTCAAGCATTTGCCAAACCAGCGTTGTCGTCCTTGCCGGGACTGACAATGGCATGGGCTTGCACGCAGTCAGTGCAGGCACGAACTGAAATGTAAGGAGCGAATCCCTATGAAGATCGTGGCAGTCACGGCCAACCCCGAACCCAAGAGTCTGACCGATGCGGCGGGCAATGCCCTGCTGGACGGGGCGGCCGAGGGCGGGGCTCGCACCGAGTTGATCGACCTTTGTGCCGAGGGGTTCAATCCCGTCTTCGGCATGGAGGACAGGACCCACTACCTGGGCCTGGGCCCTATGCCCGAGGATGTTCAGGCCATGCAGGAACGCGTCAAGGATGCGGACGTGCTGGCCCTGGTCTTCCCTGTCTACTGGTACAGCATGCCGGCCATCATGAAAGGCTTCATTGATCGGGTCATCTGCCGGGGCTTCGCCTATAACGTTGATGGAACCCCCGGAGCCTTGGCCGGACGTCGGGTGGAGCTGATCATGCTGACCGGCGGGGAAAAGGAATGGTACCAGTCCAGCGGCATCGGTGAGGCCTTGGACAACCAGCTCCGTCGGCAGACCTTCCTCAAGTACTGCCAGGTCGCCCAGGTGGAGACCATCTATGTGGACAATCTGGATTCGGGCAACGATGAACAGCAGGCGCGCGAGGCGGCCGACCGGCACCTGGTGGCCCTGGCCCTGAAGGGTCGTCAGTTGGCCGCAGGGACCGAGTCCGGAGCGGATCAGGACACTCAGTGACGCTCAGCATCGGATTCGTCTTCGATGACACCCTGGATGTGCTTGACGGGGTCCAGCAGCACATTCTGACCCTGGGACGGGAGCTGGGCAGGCGGGGCCATAGGGTCCAGTATCTGGTCGGGCAGACCGCCCATCCGCCGGTTGACGGAGTCCACTCCCTGTCCCGCAACGTCATGGTCTCCTTCAACGGCAACAGGATGCGCATACCGCTGCCAGCTCCCAAGGCGCCTATCCGCCGGGTCCTGGAGGCCGAACACTTCGACCTGCTGCACGTCCAGGCCCCCTACAGCCCCTTCCTTGCCGGTCGGGTCATCCGGGCCGCAGACCCGGCAACGGCCCTGGTGGCCACCTACCACATCGCCCCCACGGGGAATCTGCAGCTGCTGGGCGGCCGGCTGCTGGGGTTGATCAACCGCAGGACCCATAGGCGCATCGACAGAGTCATAGCGGTCTCGCCTGTGGCGGCCAGCTATGCCCGGCAGACTGCCGACGCGCCCAGCAGGGTGGTGGCCAACCCTGTGGACGTGGCTGCCCTGCGCCGGGCCCGTCAGGCCGCTGGCGACCAGGAGGTGGCGCGCCTGCACGGCCAGGGGCCGCATCTGGTCTTCCTGGGGCGGTTCGTGGCTCGCAAGGGGGCGGGGATCCTGCTGTCAGCCCTCCAGGCGGGGGAGCGGACCGGCATCCTGCCCGAAGGCCTGCATGTGACCATGGCCGGCAAGGGGCCGCTACTGGAGGACTGCCGTCGAAAGGCTGCAGCCCTGCGCACCCCGGTGGCCTTCCCCGGCTTTGTGGATGAGAAGGACAAGCCCGCCCTGCTGGCCTCATCCGATCTGACCGTCTTTCCCTCCACCAGGGGCGAGTCCTTCGGTATCGTCCTGCTGGAGGCAATCGCCTCGGGCACGGCTCCGGTGCTGGCCGGGGACAATCCCGGCTACCGGTCCACCCTGATGGGTGATGAGCGGGCTCTGGTGACTGTCGACTCGCCCAACACCCCCGAACTGCTGGCCCGGCGAATCGTTCAGGCTCTGGGGGACCCCTCCTGGAGGCGAAATGTGCGCCATGACCAGCTGGCGCTCTTGGACCGCTACGACGTGACCACCGTGGCCGATCAGGTGGAGGAGGTCTACCGGCAAGCCATTCAAGACCGCCGTCTCATGTAGGGTAGGTACATGTCATTCTTTGATTTCTTCGGTTCCATGTTCGACCCTGAGGGCGGTCCAGGCGGACCAGGCCGGCGTCGCAATGACGACGACCCGGTCATCCTGCATGTGCAGACCGATGGGGAGGGTCCCGGCCAAGGGGGCGGCAGCACGCCCCGTTTCCGCTTCGCCGGACCAGGTGACCCCCGGCTGACCTCCCGCAAGAAGGACAGTAACGGACCTTCCCGGGGCATGCGGATTCTGGCCGTGGTTGTCGCTGTCGTCCTGGTCGTCCTCCTGCTCCTGTTCGGGCTCAGTCGCTTCATCACCGATGTCATGTGGTTCTCCCAGTTGGGGGCGGCACGGATTGTCTGGACCCAGCTGGGTATCAAGGTGGGCCTGTGGCTGGCCTACGCCCTGCTGCTGGCCGCGGTGACCCTGCTCTCGGCCTTCCTGGCCATCCGCAGCCGTCCCGATTCGCCCGACGGGTCCACCATCAGGGTCAGGGGCGATCTGATCGAAGTCGGCAAGGGGGTCTCTTCACGCAAGGCGCTTAAGGTGGCCGCGGTGGTCTCCCTGGTCGTCGGTGTTTTCTTTGGCTTCCAGTTCAACGCCGACTGGAAGCAGGTGCTCCTGCTCTTCAACGCCCAGTCCTTCGGGGTGCGCGATCCCCAGTTCGGCTTGGATAACGGCTTTTATGTCTTCATCCTGCCCGGGCTGCGGCTGCTGGTCTCCTCCCTGCTGATGATGCTGCTGGCGGCCACGGTCTTCAGCCTGGTCACCAACTTCCTCATGGGCGGGATCCGGCTGACCATGCCCGTGCAGGGCCGCGGCATTCTGGAGATGACCCGTGCCGCCCGCAGGCAGGTAGCCGTCTGGCTGGTCCTGTTCATGCTGGTATGGGCCGGCGATACGGCCTTGGGCGTCTTCGGCAGGCTGACCGAGGAGGGCGATCGGATCACCGGTGCCTCCTACACCTCGGTCAAGGCGGCCATTCCCGTGACCCTGATTATGGCCGTGGTCATGGCCCTGCTGGGCATTATCCTGGCTGTCTGGATTCTGCGCTCGCCCACCCTGGAACCCGGCCGTGTCCATGCAGGATCGCTGGGGTCGGCCGTCAAGCAGTGGCGGGTTCCCGTCCTCGCTGTGGCCGTCACCATTGTGCTGTCCCTGCTGCTGACCGTCTTCTGGCCGGCACTGGTCCAGCGCTTCCGGGTCAACCCCAACGCTCAGGAGATGGAGTCCGCCTACATCCAGCGCAACATCACCGCCACCGCCCAGGCCTATGGGCTGGACAGGCTGAAGACCGAGGCCTATGACGCCACCACCGAGGTCCAGTCAGGCGCCCTTTCCCGGGATGCGGAGACCACCGCACAGATTCGTCTGCTGGATCCCCAGGTGGTTTCGCCCACCTTCCGGCAGCTGCAGCAGTCCAAGCAGTACTACACCTTCGAGGACACCCTGGCCGTCGACAAGTACGACATCGACGGGGTCAGCCAGGATACGGTCATCGGCGCTCGCGAGCTGGACCTGGAGGGCAACGACAACCGCAACTGGGTCAACGACCACACGGTCTTCACCCACGGCTACGGCATTGTGGCCGCCTACGGCAACAAGGTCACCCCGGACGGGCAGCCCGAGTTCTTCGAGCAGGACATCCCCACCAGGGGCAAGCTGACAAGCAGCCAGCACTACGAGCCGCGAATCTACTTCTCGCCCAACGCGCCCGAGTACTCCATCGTCGGCGCGCCCCAGGGCTCCTCAGGCTGGGAATTCGACTATCCCACCGGCTCCAAGGGAGCCACCAACACCTTCAAGGGCAACGGCGGCCCCTCGGTGGGCAACTTCCTGGCCCGGGTCCTCTACGCCATCCGATTTGGATCCGACCAGATCCTCTTCTCGGACCGCGTCACGCCCGACTCGCAGATCCTCTACAACCGCTCGCCCAAGGAGCGCGTGGCCCAGATCGCCCCCTATCTGACCCTGGACGGACGCGTCTATCCGGCTGTGGTTGATGGACGGGTCAAGTGGATCGTCGACGGCTACACCACCTCTGATGCCTACCCCTACTCCCAGAAGGTGGATCTGGGTCCCATCACCCAGGACACGACCACCCTGAGCTCGGAGGCCGTCAAGGGCCTGGGTTCCCAGAAGGCCAACTACATCCGCAACTCCGTCAAGGCCACGGTCGATGCCTATGACGGCTCGGTGGACCTCTATGCCTGGGATGCCAAGGATCCGGTGCTCAAGGCTTGGCAGAAGGTCTTCCCCGGCCAGTTCAAGCCGCTCTCGTCCATCTCGGGCGACCTGATGAGCCACATGCGTTACCCGGAGAGCCTGTTCAAGGTGCAGCGCCAGCTCCTGTCCCAGTACCACGTCAACTCGGCCAGCCAGTTCTTCTCCGGCGAGGACTTCTGGCAGACCCCCGTGGATCCGACCGGAACCAGCAAGGAGCAGAAGGCCGGGGTCAAGCAGCCTCCCTACTATCTGACCCTGCAGACGCCGGGGACTGACAAGCCCGCCTTCTCGCTGACCTCCACCTTCATCCCCGCAGGCACCTCCACCAGGGAGATTCTGACCGGGTTCCTGTCTGTGGATTCCGACGCCGGGTCGACCAAGGGGGTGATAGGCCCGGACTACGGGACCATCCGGCTGATGGAGCTGCCCAAGAATTCCAATGTGCCCGGCCCAGGGCAGGCTCAGAACAACTTCAACTCGGATGCCGCGGTCTCCACCGAGCTCAACCTGCTCCAGTCCGGGTCCACCAAGGTCAAACGCGGCAACCTGCTGACCCTGCCCATAGGCGGCGGACTGATCTACATCCAGCCGGTCTACGTCCAGTCCAGCGGCGCCACCAGCTTCCCCCTGCTCAAGCGGGTTTTGGTAGCATTCGGAGACAAGGTCTCTTCCTCAGCGACCTTGGATGCGGCCCTCGACAAGACCTTCCAGGGCAACTCGGGCGCATCGGCCGGTGATGCCGACAACACGGGACGGACCAATTCCGATGTTGACCAGAGCGAGCAATCCGGTAAAGCCCCGGATAAGACCGCCGGCTCCGGTGGGGCGTCGGCCACAGCAGGACAGGCCCTGAAACAGGCCTTGGACAAGGCCAACCAGGCCATGAGCGACGGCGATGCCGCCCTGAAGAAGGGTGACTTCAGTGCCTACGGCGAGGCGCAGAAACGTCTGCGCGAAGCCCTCAAGGAAGCCTCCGACCAGGAGGGTGGCAACAGGTGAGCGTCACCCCGCGCATCCGGCTCTGCCGCCGCGGGGACCTGGAGGCGGTCACCGCCATCTACAACCAGGCCGTCATGGATGGCGGTTCCACGGCGGATACGGCCCCGGTCAGCCTGGATCAGCGCCTGCAATGGTGGCTGGACCACGATCCTGACCAGGGCCATCCGGTCCTGGTTCTGGAGCAGGAGGGCAAGGTGCTGGCCTTCGGCTCCCTGTCGGCCTACTACGATCGGCCCGGCTACCAGGAGACCTGCGAGCTGAGCTATTACGTGGATCGCGGCAGCCGTGGACGCGGCCTGGGCGCCCTGATGGTTTATTCGCTTCTGGAGCGCGCCCAGCAGGTGGGCATGCGTCTGGCCGTGGCCATCATCTTCGATGACAATACGGCCTCCAAGGCCCTGCTGCACCGCTTCGGATTCAGCCGCTTCGGCCTCCTGCCCCAGGCCGCCTGGGACCGGTTCGTCCTGCATGACGTCTCCTACTGGAGCCTGTCCCTTGAGCGAAACGGGGTCGGGGAGCCTGTGTAGAATCTCACCGTCCCGTTTGAGAGCAGGAGGTATCACCTACATGGCATCCGATTTCTGGCTGATAGCCGGACTGGGCAACCCGGGTGACGAGTACAAGGGCACCAGGCACAACATGGGCTTCATGTGCGCCGATCTGCTGGCTGAACGCTGGTCGGTCAACCTGCGCGACCACAAAGGTCTGGCCCAGCTGGGCCGTGGCACCCTGGATCTTGACGGACGCCGCACACCCTTCTTCCTGGCCAAGCCGTTGACCTTCATGAACGACTCCGGCGATGCCCTGGCCTCCATCTGCTCTTATTACCACATACCGGTTGGCCGGGTCGTGGTCATCCATGACGACATGGATCTGGAATTCGGCCGGATCAAGGTCAAGGCCGGCGGGTCCTCGGGCGGGCACAACGGCATCCGTTCCATCGACCGCTCCCTGGGCAGCAACGCCTACGCCCGGGTCCGCATGGGCGTGGGACATGCCCGGAGAGGTCCTGACGCCCACCGCCGCACTGTGGACTGGGTTCTGGGCACCTTCGTCGGCGATCAGCGCAAGCGTCTGCCCGAGTTTCTGGCCGACGGCGCGGATGCCGCAGAAACCGTGATCATCAAGGGCCTCAACCAGGCTCAGGAGCAGTTCAATGGTCGATGAGCAAACCCAGAAGACAGAGCCCCAGGAATCGCTGAACGGGTCCCTGCGTCCTCTTCTGGACGATCTGCAGGCGGATGCTGCCTTCACCAGGTTGGTCCAAGGAGACTCCGAGCCTGCTGCCGACACCGACACCTCCCTCATGGTGCAGGCTCCCCAGGGCATCAGGCCAGCCCTGGCCGCCGCAGCAGCCGGACGTGCCCCGGTCGTTCTGGTGGTCCCCTCCGAGCGTGATGCCCAGGAGATGACTGGCGCCATCCGCTCCTGGTACCAGGGTGACCCTGGCGACGTGGCCCTACTGCGCTCCTGGGAGACCCTGCCTCATGAACGGCTCTCGCCCCGGGCAGACACCGTGGCCTCCCGGATGGCCGTCTTCAGGCGGCTGGCCCATCCGGTCCAGGACGACCCTGACTTCGGACCCATCCGCATCCTGGTCATGCCCGTGCGCTCCCTCTTGCAGCCGGTGGTCAAGGGTCTGCAGGATGTGGAGCCCCTGATCTTTCTGCGCGGCCAGAAGCTGCCCTTGGACCAGGCCGTCGAGGCTCTGGTCCGCAATGCCTACACCCGGGTGGACCTGGTCATGGAACGCGGTCAGTTCGCCGTCCGAGGCGGCATCCTGGATGTCTTCGTCCCCACCATGGCCCATCCGGTGCGCATCGAGTTCTTCGGTGACGAGGTGGACACCATCCGCAGCTTCCACGCCTCCGACCAGCGCACCTACGGTCCCGACCTGGACCGGATCTGGGCGCCGCCCTGCCGTGAGCTGCAGCTGACCGACCAGGTTCGTGCCCGTGCCCGCTCCCTGATCGGGAGCATCCCCAACGCCGACGACATGCTGGAGTCCATTGCCCAGGCCATTCCGGTGGAGGGCATGGAGTCCCTCCTGCCTGCCCTGGTCGACGACCTGGTGCCGGTGGGGTCCATGCTGCCCGAGGGTGCTCTGATTCTGCTCTCGGAGCCGCAGCTGCTGGCCCGCTCCGCCCAGGATCTGGTCAAGACCGCCAACGAGTTCCTGGCCGCCAGCTGGCATGTGGCTGCCTCCGGGCAGGGCTCGGGCGCACCCATCAGCTTCGACAGGGCCAGCTTCCTGGACTACGACGAGGTCATCTCATCCCTGGAGTACCGCAAGGGGGAGGTCTGGAAGCTGACCGACCTTTCGGTGGATCCTGATCGGGAGGGGGCCGAGCGTCTGGATGCCCTGGCCCCGGATCAGTACCGCGGCGACGAGGATCGGGCCGCCTCGGGCATCGCCTCCCTGCTGGAGCGCGGCGACCGGGTCGTGGTCACCGCTCCGGCCCAGGGGACGCTGAGTCGTCTGCGCCGGGCCGTACAGACCACGGGGGTCGTCGGGGTGGAGTACCACCGCTCCCTGGCTGTGGACGGCTTCGTGGACCAGTTCGCCCATCTGGCCCTGCTGACCGAGCGTGACCTGACCGGCCGCACCAGCGTGGCCGCCGGAAGCAAGACCTCCAACCGCCGGCGCAAGGCCATCGACCTGGATGAGCTCAAGCCCGGCGACTACGTGGTCCACGACCAGCACGGCATCGGCCGCTTCCTGGGCATGCGCCAGCGCAGCGTGGGCGTAGGCCCCAGCAAGGGCAGCAGGGAGTATCTGGTCCTGGAGTATGCACCCTCCAAGCGCAACGCCCCGCCAGACAAGCTCTTCGTGCCCGCCGACCAGCTGGACCAGGTCAGCCGCTACATCGGCGCCGAGATCCCCAGGCTCAACAAGCTGGGCGGATCCGACTGGTCGGCCACCAAGGCCAAGGCCCGCAAACACGTCCACAAGATCGCCCAAGGCCTGGTCAAGCTTTACTCGGCCCGGCAACGCACCAAAGGCTTCGCCTTCAGCCCGGACACCCCCTGGCAGAAGGAGCTGGAGGATGCCTTCCCCTACCAGGAGACCCCTGACCAGCTGACCGCCATAGACGAGGTCAAGGCCGACATGGAGAAGCCGGTGCCCATGGACCGCCTGATCTGCGGGGATGTGGGCTTCGGCAAGACCGAAATAGCTATCCGTGCCGCCTTCAAGGCTGTTCAGGATGGCAAGCAGGTGGTGGTCTTGGTGCCTACGACCCTGCTGGTTCAGCAGCACTACCAGACCTTCACCGAGCGCTTCGAGGGCTTCCCGGTGGACGTGGCCGCCATGAGCCGTTTCCAGACTGCCAAGGAGAACCAGGCCACCATGGAGGGTCTGGCCAGTGGGGCTGTGGACGTGGTCATCGGCACCCATAAGCTGCTCAACCCCCGCATCCGCTTCAAGGATCTGGGCCTGATGATCGTGGACGAGGAGCAGCGCTTCGGTGTGGAGGCCAAGGAGACCCTTAAGGCTATGCGGACCAATGTGGATGTCCTGTCCCTATCGGCTACGCCAATTCCTCGCACCCTGGAGATGGCGGTGACCGGCATCCGGGAGATGTCCACCCTGGCTACGCCCCCCGAGGACCGTCTGCCGGTGCTGACCTATGTGGGTGCCTACGAGGATGCCCAGGTGACTGCGGCCATCCGCCGCGAACTCCTGCGCGGGGGCCAGATCTTCTACATACACAACCGGGTCGAGGACATCGGCAAGGTTTCGGCCGAGGTGCAGACCCTGGTCCCCGAGGCCAAGGTGGGCGTGGCCCACGGCAAGATGGGGGAGAAGCAGCTGGACGGGGTCATCCGCGACTTCTGGCACCGGGACATCGATGTGCTGGTCTGCACCACCATCGTCGAGACCGGCCTGGATATACCCAACGCCAACACGCTGATTGTGGACCGGGCCGACCGCTTCGGACTCTCCCAGCTCCATCAGCTGCGGGGCCGGGTGGGACGAGGTCGGGAACGGGCTTACGCCTACTTCCTCTATGACCCCAGCAGGCCCATGACCCAGACCGCCCATGACCGGCTAGCCACCATCGCCCAGAACACGGCCCTGGGTTCCGGCTACGACGTGGCCATGAAGGACCTGGAGCTGCGCGGCACCGGCAATCTGCTCGGGGACGAGCAGTCCGGCCACATCGAGGGGGTCGGCTTCGACCTCTATGTGCGTATGGTCTCCGAGGCGGTAGAAGAGTACAAGGAGCCCGGGCGGACCGAGCCGGTCACCGTCAGCATCGACCTGCCTCTGGAGGCCTCTATTCCAGTGGACTACATCGATTCGGACAAGTTGCGCCTGGAGGCCTACCGCAAGCTGGCCTCGGCCCGCAACGAGCAGGATCTGCGCGACCTGCACGAGGAGTTGACTGATCGCTACGGTCGTCCGCCGGCTCAGTTCGATACCCTCTTTGCTGTGGCCAGGCTGCGGGCTAAGGCTCGCTCCTTGGGCATTGTGGAGATCGCCTCCCAGGGCTCCAGGGTGCGGATCGGGCCCGTGACCATGCCCGATTCCCTCCAGGCCAGGATCGCACGCATTTACAAGGGCAGCCAGTACCGCCCGGTGACGCAGACCCTGCTGATCCCGGCCCCATTCGCGGGCTCCCTGGGTTCGGGACCGATGGATTCGACAGCCATGACCGCCTGGGTGGACACCCTTCTGGACGACCTGGCCTGGGGGCTGCCCAAGTCTTCGGATCAGGGAACGCCGACTGGCAACGCACCGGTCCAACAAAACTAGTATCCTGTAAGAGACATCACAACAACTTATTGAAGGAGCAGTTGTGGCAGCAATTGAAAGCGTGTTCGCGCGCGAAATTCTTGATTCCCGTGGCAACCCGACCGTCGAGGTCGTTCTGCAGACCGAGGACGGTGCCGAGGGGCGCGGTCTGGTTCCCTCCGGCGCTTCCACCGGTGAGGCCGAGGCCTGGGAGCGTCGGGACGGCGACAAGAAGCGCTATCAGGGCAAGGGTGTCCTGGATGCCGTCAAGGCGGTCAATGAGACCATCGCTCCCAACGTCATCGGCATGGACGCCACCGATCAGCGCGCTCTGGACGAGACCATGATTGATTTGGATGGCACCCCCAACAAGGGCAAGCTGGGCGCCAATGCCATTCTGGGCGTCTCCCTGGCTGCGCTTTATGCGGCTGCCGAGTCCGCCGAGCTGCCTCTCTACCGTTACCTGGGCGGCACCAACGGCCACATTCTGCCTGTGCCTAACATGAACATCATGAACGGTGGCGCCCACGCTGACTTCGCCACCGACATCCAGGAGTACATGATCTCCCCCTACGGCTTCGAATCCTACCGGGAGGCCCTGCGCGCCGGCGTCGAGGTCTACCACACCCTCAAAGGCATCCTGAAGAAGGACGGACACGAGACCGGCCTGGGCGACGAGGGCGGCTTTGCCCCCAAGATGAAGTCCAACGAGGACTCCTTGAAGTACATTGTCGACGCCATTCAGGCTGCCGGCTACGAGCCCGGCAAGCAGATCGGCCTCTGCCTGGACGTGGCCTCCTCGGAGTTCTACAACAAGGACACTGACAAGTACCACTTCGACGGCGAGGACCGCGACGCCGACTACATGCTGGACTACTACCAGGGTCTGGTCGAGAAGTACCCGCTGGTCTCCATCGAGGATCCCTTCGCTGAGGAGGACTGGGGCGCCTGGCAGAAGATCACCGCCGCCATGGGCGACCGCCTGCAGTTCGTGGGCGATGATCTGCTGGTGACCAACCCTAAGAGGCTGCAGAAGGGCATCGACCTGAAGGCCGCCAACTCCCTGCTGGTCAAGCTCAACCAGATCGGCACCGTGACCGAGACCCTGGACGCCATCGAGCTGGCCACTGCAAACGGGTTCACCTCCATGGTTTCCCACCGTTCCGGCGAGACCTCTGACACCACTATTGCAGACCTGGCTGTGGCCAAGAACACCCGCCAGATCAAGACCGGTGCTCCGGCCCGTGGCGAGCGCATCGCCAAGTACAACCGGCTGCTGGAGATCGAGGAGGAGCTTGGTTCCACCGCTGAGTACGCCGGATACAGCGCCTTCAAGGCCTGCAAGAAGTACACTAAGTAAGGCCTTGCCAGTCGGGCCGGACCTCTTGCAGGTTTTGACGCGACTGTAGAGTCTTTCACCCGTGGCGGTCCGCGTCGGCTGCCGCGGGTATTTTTATGGGTATGGCCAAGAACAAACGTGGCGGCGGCGACCGGCGGACGAGCAGGCGGTCGTCGGGACCCATCACCTTCTTTGTGGCGATCATCATCGTGGCCCTGGGACTGATCCAGCTGGTCTCCACCTTCCATGCCTATGCCATCAATCTTTCCGAGCTCAACGGCCTGCGCAACCAGCAGGCCCAGCTTGTCGAGCACAAGCGCGACCTGGAGAACCAAATCCGGCGCTGGGACGACAAGGCCTATGTGACTGCCCAGGCCCGTGACCGTCTGGGATTCGTCTTCCCCGACGAGGAGGCTATCCGGGTCCTGCACCCGGAGGCAGTCACTGGAGGCAAGGACAAGGACCAGGCCGGAAGCAGGGGAGTTCGGGCCCCGAGGAAGAATTCTCTGCCCTGGTATCAGGAGATGGCGTACTCCTTTGCCAAGGCCGACCAGAACTCGGCTGCCAATGGGAGCAAGGGGAGCACAGGCCAGCAACATGGCGACGGAACCAGTCCGAACGAATCTGCTGGTCCGTCTGGTTCAAGCAGTCCAGGTGGCTCTGAGGGCTCCTCCTCATCCGAGGACGGGGGAGGGCAGTGAACTCCGAAGGTTGGGATTTCGTCGTGCCAACTGTTAATGAACTCAGCAGCAGGGAACAATCAGGAAAGATGAGGACAGCGTGATCAAGGCCCAGGAAAGGCCCCAGGCAGCAGTGGAATCTCGAGCTGCAGTCAAGCTCCGGACCGAGCCTAGACTCTCCAACCTGGTTACTGACCGAGACCTGGTGTCGGTCAGCAATCGCGTCCAGGAGCTTCTGGCGACCCCGGCCACACCGGATCAGATAGCCGTCGTGAACAGCCAGCTCGGACGCTATCCGCGGGGCATGGTGGCTGTAGGTGCCCGTTGCGTCTGTGGGAATCCGCTGGCTGTGGTCACTCGGCCCCAGCTGGAAGATGGCACACCCTTTCCGACCACTTGCTATCTGACCAGCCCCGAGGCCGTCAAGGCCGTCTCCCGGCTGGAGGCTGACGGTGTCATGGCTGACTGGAATGCCGAGCTGGGTTCGGATCCGGATCTGGCCAGCGCCTACCATAGGGCCCACGAGCTCTATCTGGCCTTCCGCTCTGCATTGGCCAGGCTGCTGGGCGACGACGAGGGGCACATCGCCGGAGTTTCGGCCGGTGGCATGCCCAAGCGGGTCAAGTGTCTGCATGCTCTGACCGCCCAGTCTCTGGTTATGGGTTCGGGGGTCAATCCCCTGGGCGACCGGGTCCTGGGGCTGGTGTGTCAGGCATTCGACCCGCAGGTCTGCCGGTGTGCCCAGCCTTGGACTGAGACATCAGGGCAAGAGAACTGGCAGGAAAACCAATGAAGGAGGCTTCCATGGATCAGGTGACAGTGGCGGGCGTGGACTGCGGCACCAACTCTATACGTCTGCTGATAGCCCAGGTGGACCGGCAGGGGCTACATCCGGTGGCTCCCAGGCTGATGCGGGTCATCCGGTTGGGGGAGGGCGTGGACCGTAACCGCCGTTTCGCTGACCAGGCCCTGGAGCGCACCTTTGAGGCATGTCGGATTTTCGCCCAGCAGCTACAGGAGCACCCGGTGGATAGCCTGCGCTTTGTGGCCACCTCAGCTACCAGGGATGTCGATAACCGCGAAAGTTTCGAGGAAGGGGTGCGTTCCATATTGGGAGTTATGCCCGAGGTTATCAGCGGCTCCCAGGAGGCCTCGCTAAGTTTTCTGGGCGCGGTCAGCGTTCTGGAGCAGCGGGTCAGCGCCGACATGCCTCCTGCACCCTACTTGGTGGTCGATCTGGGTGGTGGCTCCACCGAGCTGGTCCTGGGCGGGGACGGGAGAGATCTGCCTGTTGACCAAGTCAGAGCCTCCTACTCCATGAACATCGGATCCGTCCGAATGACCGAGCGCCATCTGCTGGACGATCCGCCCACCCAGGAGCAGATCAACCAGGCGCTTGAGGATGTCGACTGCTGGATCGACCGGGCCTTCGGCCAGGTCCCTGTAGCCAGGGTAGGCAGTGTGATCGGGGTCTCCGGCACGGTCACCACCATGAGCGCCCTGGCCCTGGGATGCCCGGTATACGATCGCCATGCCGTCGATGGCCAGTCCATTTCGGTCGATGCGGCCCGCAGGGTTGACAACCAGGTGCTGAACATGAGCCGTCAGGAGCGTCGGGAGCTCAAAGCCATCCATCCCGGGCGTGTGGATGTGATCGGCGGCGGCGCCCTGATCTGGAGCCGTCTGCTGGAGCGACTAGGCGAGGCCAGCCCGAGTGCACTGGCTTCTGGAACCTATGTGGCCAGCGAGCACGGCCTCTTGGATGGCCTGGTCCTGGACTACGGTCGGACCCTCCTGCGCGAATGATATAATAAGGCGCTATGGGTTACGGCCCCGGTGGCGAAATGGTATACGCATCGGACTTAAAATCCGCCGCCTTCACCGGCTTGTGGGTTCGATTCCCACCCGGGGCACCAAGGCCTCGTCGGCTTGGACGGCAGTGTTGCAACTTGTCACCCGGCCGACGAACCGATACTCTGGTACGCAAGAAAACCAAAGGAGTTGTCATGAGTGACCGATCCATGCCCGAGGTGAACGCCGAATTCGGCGCCACGCCGACCATAACCTTCCATGGTCCTGCGCCCAGCGGGCTACGCGCCGTGGAACTGGTCGAGGGGGATGGGCCTGTCGTCCACAAGGGCGATACTGTCACCGTCAACTATCACGGCGTCGTTTGGGGTTCGGACCAGGTCTTCGACTCGAGCTTTCAGCGTCATCAGCCGGCCAGCTTCGGCATCGGCGTCGGGCAGGTCATTCGTGGCTGGGACCAGACGGTGCCCGGTCATAACGTGGGGTCCAGGTTGGTGGTCTCCATTCCGCCGGAGTACGGATATGGTCGTCAGGGGATGCCCCAGGCGGGCATCGGCGGCAACGATACTCTAGTCTTCGTGATCGACATCATATCGACACGGTAGACAAGGGTCTCCAGGCGCCGGTGAGGGCCGGCGCCTTTTTCATACTCTTGACTTTGCAGTCCAGGTCGGGCCACGAGACAAGTGCATTAAATAAGGAGGAATCACATGGCTGAGGAAAAGACGATTCTGCTGACACAGGCCGCTTACGACAAGTTGAAGGAGGAGCTTGACCATCGTCAGGGGGAGTACCGCGACGAGATCACCGAACGCATTGCGGCGGCTCGGGCCGAGGGCGATCTGAGCGAGAACGGCGGCTATCAGGCTGCCCGCGAGGAGCAGGGCAAGAACGAGGGGCGGATCAACGAGCTGATCGTCAAGCTTCGCAACGCCAAGATCCTCAAGGCCCCCAAGGCGGGCACGGTGGGCAACGGCTCCCTGGTGACCCTGACCATGGCCGGCAACGAAATGGTCTATGTGCTGGGCTCCAGGGATCTGACCGTGGCCACCGAATATGACGTCATCAGCCCCGAGTCGCCCATCGGCGCGGCCCTGATGGGCGCCAAGAAGGGGCAGACTGTGACCTACAAGGCTCCCAATGGCAAGGACATTTCGGTCACCGTCAAGGATGCCCAGCCCCTCAAGTAGCGGGACGACCCCTCACCGTCCCAGCCCGGCTTGAAAGAAGCCGCCCCCGTCGATCGTGGCGGGGAGCGGCTTCATCTATAAGCACCTGCTTGATTCGTAAGGCAGTCGGACTGGCGAGCTTGCTCAGCGCAGGTTGCAGACCACCAGGTAGATGGCCACGATGTGGCAGGCGTAGCCGATGACCGTGCCGCAGTGGAAGATCTCATGGAAGCCGAATACCCGGGGCCAGGGGTCCGGCCGGCGCAGGCCGTAGACAATCGCACCCAGAATGTAGGCCAAGCCACCCGCCACAATCAGCCAAACGACAGGCGGACCGGCCATGGGGGAGTCCCAGAAGAGCTTCAGGAAGCCCACCCCCGAGACTCCGAAAACCACGTAGACCAGGGTGTAGAGCCAGCGGGGAGCATCGATCCAGAAGACGTGGACAATCATGGCCACCAGGCTGGCCCCCCACATGCCCAGGATGATGACCCGCCGCCAGAAGGGTTCCAGTGCGAAGGAAATAGGCGTGTAGGTGCCGGCGATGAGCAGGAAGATGTTGACGTGGTCCAGGCGGCGCAGCACGTCCGTGGTCCCAGGGGTCCAGTCACCCAGATGGTAGAGAGCCGAATTGCCGAAGAGGGCCAGCGAGGCGACCATGAAGACTGCACATGCCAGCTTGAGGCCAGTGCCGTGGGCCAGGCAGATCAGTACGATGCCGGCGGCCAGGGCCAGGGGGGCGGCCACAGCGTGGATCCAGCCGCGCAGCAGGGGCTTGGGGCGACCGTGCACATCCAGACGGACCTTGCGCTCGATCTCCATGTCGGGGATTCCCTCGATCCGTGAGGCCTTGATCTCGGCTTTTGCCATGATCCTCGCAGCCTTGGCCTTGGCCTTGGCGCGCACTGCGTCTGCCCTGGCCTGCAGATGGGCCTCGTGAGCCACTTCCGCATCCCGGCGCAGGTAGGTCAGCTCCTGGCGGCGCTGCTGGCGGCGGCGTTCGAGTTCGGCATCGACCCCCTGATCCTCGGGCGGTCTGTCGTCCTCGTTGGTCCTGGTTGCCATGGCCCTCCCTTGGCCCCTTGACTGGTCCGGGTCTGTCGTGTCCGGTTGTCGGGGCGAAACATCCGTGAACCACCCTACCCCAGACCTATGCATTGGACGCGCATGTCACCATCGCCCTTGGCATGACCCGCCTGTCTGCTTCCGAGGGACCTTTGTATGATGGAGTGCATGGCTGATTTTTCCGAGATTCTGGCATCATGCGACGACTGCAATGAGGAGGACCGCGAGTGGCTCCACCACCTGGTGGCCGACTGGCAGGTCATCGCCGATTTGAGCTTTGCCGACCTGCTGCTCTTGCTGCGCACCGGCGAGGGGGAGTTCACCGTGGCCGAGCAGTGCCGGCCCTCCACGGTCATGTCACTGCGCGCCGAAGACGTGGTGGGGGAGCACTTCCCGGCTGATCGCCGCGAAGAGCTGGAGGTGGCCATGCAGTCCAAGGGGGTGTTGCGATCCAACAAGCTGCGCACCATCGGCCGCGCCACGGTCTGCGACGTCTATGCTCCTATCCGTCACCAGGGCAGGACCCTGGGTCTGGTGGTTCGCGAAACCAACATGGCCACCCGCGAGTCCAACGGCCGGTACGAGAGTGAGAGCATCAACGCGGGCAAGGAGCTCTTCGAGATGATCACCCGAGGCGAGTTCCCCTACGCGGATTCGGTGCTCAACCAGCGGCACAACGCCAGGGTGGCCGACGGTTTCTTTGTGCTGACGCCAAGCGGCGTGGTGCGTTACGCCTCGCCCAACGCCATCAGCTGCTTCCGCAGGCTGGGCTCGGTCGAGACCATGATCGGCCAGTACCTGAGCGAGATCGGCACCTCCCTGCTCAAGGAGAACGATCCCGTGCCCGACTCCCTGCCGTTGGTTCTGACGGGCAAGGCGGCCGTGGACTCTGAGCTGGACGCCAACGGGTCGGCCGTCTCCATGCGCTCCCTGCCCCTCTATGGCAAGCAGGGCAGGATTGGCGCCATCGTGCTCTGTCGGGATGTGACCGAACTGCGCCGCCGGGAGAAGGAGCTGCAGACCAAGGATGCCACCATCTCCGAGATCCACCACCGGGTCAAGAACAACCTCCAGGCCGTGTCGGCCCTGCTGCGGCTGCAGGCCAGGCGCACCAAGTCCGACGAGGTCCGCAAGGAGCTGGAGGAGGCCCAGCGACGGGTCCAGACCATCGCTGTGGTTCATGAGGGCCTCAGTCAGACCGCCGACGAGATTGTGGACTTCGACAAGGTGATCGCCAACCTGCTCAAGATGAGCGTGGACCTGGCCACCACCAGCGACCAGCACATCACCATCTCCTACGTGGGCAAGTTCGGGATGATGCCCGCCCAGGATGCCACACCCCTGTCCTTGGTGCTGACCGAACTGGTCAACAACGCGGTCGAGCACGGCTTCGAGGGCCGTGACGAGGGGCATATCACCATATCGGTGGGCCGGGGCGGCAACAATCTCAATGTGGTAGTCGAGGATGACGGCAACGGCTACAGCACCGAGTCGGATCAGGGCCAGGCTCGTTCCACCGGATCCGGGCTGGGCACGCAGATCATCAACACCTTCGTCACCAACGACTTCGGCGGCACGGTCAAGTGGGAGCCCCGCCGGGATGGCGGCACCCGGGTGGTCATCAACATCAAGCTGCGCGTGGCCCAGGACGTGTGATGCCAGGCACCTTTGAGAAAAAGAGAGGGGCGACGGCATCAAGCCATCGCCCCTCTCCTGTTTTGCGCAATCGGAAAGATGTCAGGACTGCATCTGCATGGCCTGGGACCTGCGCGCACGCATGGCCCTGCGCTTCAGAGCCCTGCGTTCGTCCTCGCTCAGTCCGCCCCAGACACCGTAATCCTGGTTGGTGTCCAGCGCGCACTTCAGACAGGCGTCAATGACCTTGCAGGTCCTGCAGACAGCCTTGGCCTCCTCGATCTGCTGATAGGCTGCACCGGTGTTGCCGACGGGGAAGAACAGCTCAGGGTCCTTGTCACGGCAAGCAGCCTTGGCGCGCCAATCAAACGCATTACTCATCTACCTAAGCCTCCAAGAAGTTTTTATCGATGCTTTTATCACTACCCTATGCAAGATAAGCACGATGAGTGACTTTTTTCAAGGGTTCATTTGTTTTACGGCTAAAGAGAACACCTGTAGCGGAATGGCGAGACCCGCTTCCAGAACCAGACACCGTCCGGGAATGGCGCTGGCCCGGGTGGGGAGGGTGGCCAGCTGATCGGCGGGGATGCCAGCTGCCAGATCGGCCCCCCGTTCGCCGCAGGGGAACACCAGACGACGGCTGAAACGCTCTGGTCTGTGCAGGGCGCTGGCCGTATCCACGGCCAGGATCACGGTGGTTCCCTCCTGTCCCAGAGCCTCCTGCAGAAGAGGGGCCAGGGGATCCCGACAAAGCGGATCCAGCAGATCCTGGGCATCGTCAAGAATCCAGACCAATGCACGGCTGCCATCCTGACGGCCTTGAGGCGGTGACGGCACCGGGCCGGGAAAGTCCCGGCTGCTGTAACCATGACCTGTTCGACGCGTGATGCGCAGGTCGAAGCTGGGCTCAGGTCGGGCTCCTGGCTTCATCAGGGTGAGCAGGGAACGCGCCAGCAGCGCCAGCAGGGTGCTCTTGCCCCGTCCTCGAGGTCCGATCAGGGCTGTATGACCGTTGAGTGGCAGGCGATAGAGATGGAGCAGAACCCCGTCGTCCATGTGTCCCAGAGGTATCTGAGGCCGTCCCGATTGCCAGAGGACCTGCCCGCAGGCCGGATCATGCTCTGGCAGGGGAGGGGAGAAAAGCGGTGCCGGCGGTCGGCTGCCGCAAAAGCGACTGGCCTTGACGATCTCGCCCACCAGGGCCTGCGGATCAGCTGATGGGCAGGTGCGGAAGGCCTGGGGACCCCGGCCCTGCTCCAGGAAGCCCAGACCTGGGCAGGCAGGGTCGATCGCCGTAGCACAGGAGGATCCCAGCAGCTCTCTGGACTGCAGGGGATCCCGCACCCGCAGACAGATGCCCAGGTTCATGTTGGCACGCATCTGGGCGCTGACCTGCCCCATGGTCTGCTGGGTGCAGGCCACCAGGTTCATACCCAGGGATCTGCCCTGAGAGGCCAGAGAGGTCAGTCTGTCCAGATAGTCAGGCAGAAGTTGGCGCAGGGCCTGGAACTCGTCAATGATCACCACCAGCCGTGCCGGTGGATCGGCCATACGGGCAGTGTCCTCAACCCCCGCTCTGGCGACCAGGCGCTGGCGGCGCTCCAATTCCCGTTGAAGGCCGTTCAGCGCGCGTACGGCCCGGTCCAGATCCAGATTGGTCACGCAGCCCACGGTGTGCGGCAGTCGGGCCAGTAGGCCAAAGCCGGCACCACCCTTGAAATCCAGCAGGACCAGATTGAGCCGGTCTGGCGGCTGACTGGCGGCCAGGGCCAGACACCAGGTCTGCAGAAAGACTGATTTGCCCGAACCTGTGGTGCCTGCCACCAGGGCGTGGGGTCCGTCGCGGGGCAGATCGATGACCAGCGGACCACGATCAGGGCGGATACCGATGACCGCCGGTGCCGACCTTCCTGATGCGGCAAGCCATGCGTGGACTATGCCCTGCCAGGGCAGACCTTGTGATCCTGAACGCCTTGACCCCAAGAGCCGGGACTCTAGCTGAGGGCCTGGGTTAGAGGCCAGTTGAGCCAGGTCCTGCAAGGTCTCGTTCTCTGTAGTCGTCGAGAGGGATGCACGATCCGATACTGTGCCGTACTTCAATTGTGCGCCTGCCAGTGGAGTGGACGATGATCGGCGATGCATTCGCAGCAGGCTCAGAAGCACCATGGCCAGGGTGCCCGTCAAGCTGGGCAGCAAGAGGAGGAGCAACGTCCAGCGGCCCTGGCCTACTACGTACCAGATCATGCCTGCCTGGGCCAGGGCCGGAGCCGTCTGTGCAACCAGGGTAAGAATGACCTTAGCGCTTCCCCCCTTGGCCTTCTTCTCTTTGGAGCCGGCAGAGCGCCAATCGCCACCTGCAGCACCGCTCGGGTCTGTCGATATGGCTGCTGATGAATTGGCCTTGGTCATGCCCTCAGCATGAGCTGCCCGAGGCTGGAGCGCTAGAGCAGGCCTGGCATGTGGTCGAATGTGGACGGGATTGGTGGTGTATGCAAAGCGGGCGCTACATGCCGCCGACCGTTCCAGCGGCATGACTGCCCTGGGCCAGTTGGTTGAACAGGTCGGTGTTGCGGGCTTGGTCCAGCAGAACGGTGGAACCGATGCCCCCGCCCGGATAGTAGTCGGGATCTGTCCAGTAGACGCTTCCGGTGACCCCCTTGCTGCTGCTGGCACTGCGGAAGGCCAGGACCATGTGCACAAGGTCTATGGGGTTGGCCCGCTCATCCACCACCAGGGCATCCAGACCTGCGGAAAGAACCTTGCCGGCCCTCGACGGGTTGAGCATGACCGAAGGTTGTAGGGCCTTGGCGCTGATGGCCGAGATGGCCTGACGCTGGCGTTCGGCACGCCCAAAGTCTCCCTTGGGATCCGAGTAGCGCATGCGGGTGAAGGCCAGGGCCATGCCGCCGTCGGCCTGATGGCAGCCGCGAGACCAGACCATGCCGGAGTTGGGGTCGTTGACGTCTGCGTCATAGCAAAGCCTGACGCCGCCCAGGGCGTCGACCACCTTGCTGAGGCCCCCGAAACGGATAAGGGCCACATGACCGACCTTATGACCGGTGATGTCCTCGATCTGGCCGGTTAGGGCCCGGTAGCCCGATGTGTAGGCCACGGCGTTGATCTTCATGTAATCCCCGTCCTGCTTGACCAGGGAGTCGCGGGGGATTGAAATCAGGGAGGCGGCTCCGTGGCGGGGCTTGGTCAGCACCAGGATGGTGTCGGTGCGGAAGCCGGTGATGCTGGCATCCTGTCCGGCCCCCGGAGAACCGTCGCGCTGGTCCGATCCCAGCAGGAGCCAGGTAGTGGCCTCTGAGCCAGGGGTATCGGTCAGCATTTTGTCGCGGGTGAGCTTGCCGTTGACCCAGAACCATCCTCCACCTGCCAGTACAACTAGTGCCAGCAGCAGGACCAGCAGCAGAATGATTACGAACTTGCGCACTGGGTGTTTACGGACGAGGGCAGCGCCGTTCCGCATGTTCCGATTGTTGTTGCGCCAGTCGTTTTTAACAGGTGCAGCTGCAGTCGCCGGCCTGGGTGTGGTTTTCGAGGAGCCACTGGTGCGTCTGGCTTTCTGATGCCCCGTCCCGGAAGATGGGGAGAAGCTGGGAGGCGTCTGGCTACGGCTGTGTCTGGCCTCGGTGCCTGGAGATCTGGGGTCGGCCGCCGGACGGTGATGCCCGGAGGGCATGAAGCTAGGAGGCTCCTGTCCTTGTCCGTCTTGGTCTGATCCAGTCCGCATACCCTTAACCTCCGTAGCTTTGACCGACTAGGTAAGCAATAGCATGCCTGAACGACCCCAGGAAGCTTAATCGGCTATCTCTGCGCCGGAACCGCACAGACCGTAGCAAACAGGTAGCGGTCCGCCATGCCGATGTACTGTCCGGTGTTCGCATCCCTGATGGTTCCGTCGTCCGGATCGACGGTCCCGCCCGTGTTGGGATCGATCAGGGTCTTGTCGGGCATGGTGATCAGTCCGGTACGGGGATCGGGCTTGGGAAGAGCAGCGGCGGATGCAGATGGGGATTGGGTGCCGCCCCCTGTGTCAGAGCCGTTGCGAGCCGTCTGAGCGGCACTCTGTGAGTTTTGGGCGCTCTGGGCATCCTGACCATTGCTGGCCTGGTTGCCTGACGAGGAAGCTGACTCTGCGTCCTCATTGGCCTGGGTCAAGGGCTTGCCCTCTCGCAGCAGATGCCAGATGGTTTCGGCCTCGTCCGTCCACACCACCCGGTTGTTGTCCTGGGACCATTCCTCGACAGGTATGGTCCGGGCGTAGATATGTGTGGTGTCTATGTGCTTGAGCGAGTTGCCCAGGCCCAGCAGGGTCTGGAAGTTGCCCAACCCCTCGCTCAGCTGCAGGGTGGACATGGAGGTGGTGGCCAGACGGTAGGCCTTGGGCAGGTCGGAATAGATGTTGACGGTCTTGGCCTCGTTGACCAGGCTCTTGATCAGATACTGCTGGCGGGTGGTGCGCATGATGTCCGACCCGTCGGCGGCGGTTCCGTGGCGCATGCGAGCGTACTCGGTGGCCTGGGTGCCGTCCAGATGCTGCAGACCACGCTTCAGGTTGATGCCGGTATAGCCGTCCCAGGTGTCCTTGGGGATGCACACATCTACCCCACCCAGGGCGTCGATGATGGACTTGAGGCCGTTGAAGTCAGCCACCACAAACTGCTGAATGTCCAAGCCGGTCAGGGAACGGACCGCTGCCAGGGAGCAGCTGGCGGCCGAATTGGCATCGCCGCCCTGGCTATAGCCCTCGGCGAAGATGGAGTTGAACATGACCTGGCGGCGGGCCGGGATGGTATCCCCCTTGCTGGTGGTGCAGGCCGGGGCGTTTACGATGGAGTCCCTGGGAATGGAGACCACATTCACATAGGAGCGGTCGGCGGCGATCTGGACCACCATGGCCGTGTCCGACTGGTGGTTCTCCTCCAGGCCGTCGCCGCTGCCGCCCACCTCGGAGTTGCCCTTACCGTCCCGGGTGTCCTGTCCCAGCACCAGGACGTTCAAAGTCCTCCCCTTGTAAATGTCTTCCGGGGCCTTGTGGGCTTGAGTCAGGCTGACGGGCTCGAGCACGTGCATGTGACCGTTGATGTCGGTCCAGAAGGCCGCCACCGTCGAGGCCAGGAAGCAAAGAACGAAGGTAAGGGCCAGGCAGATGCCCGTGCGCAGACGGTGGCTGCTGCGAAACCCGTCGCTGTGCTGGGGCTTGCCGTTCCTGCCCGCCTTGATGTTGGGCAGACCCATCTTTCTGGTTGGGGACGTCAATGGTATGCCTTCCTCATCGGCTGTCGCTGTAGGGCTCATTCCGGCGGGAAGAACCGGGATGGCGGTGATGCGTGCTTGAACCAGTCATAGTATAGTCTGACCCCCATCCGCAGCTCCTCTTCGGGCGATATGGCTCCCTGTATGTGTTGCTCAGTTGCGCTCGCAGATATTTAGGGGTTGACAGAAGACCCCTGCAGCAGCTGTAATAAAAGTGTGTAAACACACTAGGGACTGGGGGGTCGCTATGAGTGAATTTGTTGACACTCGCTATAGCAGTACAACTAAAAACAGGCTGACACCGCTGATGCAGTGGTTCGAAGTCAACGTCGGACCATCCTGGCGAAGCGAGGCGCTCTGTGCGCAGACCGACCCGGAAGCATTCTTCCCGGGCAAGGGGGGCTCCACCCAGGAGGCCAAACGGGTCTGCGCCGACTGCACCGTCCGCAAGCAGTGCCTGGACTGGGCGGTCGAGCATGACGAGCGCTTCGGCATCTGGGGCGGCATGAGTGAACGGGAGCGCCGCCGTTACAAGAAGAGGATGCGCGCGCAGCGTCAGATCTGAATCGCCGCAGGTGCCCAAGCGAGGCATCCGGTGACCTGGTTTGCGTAGACTGGAACGCATGAGTTTCGTCGCGCCTCAAGCCCAGGATGTCCGGCAGGTCCTCTCTTCAGTCATGAACGAATGTTCGCCCGCCGCCAGCCCTCATGTGGAGGATGCCGTGGCGGCGGTGATCACGGTCGAGCATGATCTGACCTATTTGCCGGACACCCTGCGTGCCCTCTTGCGACAGAGCCTCTTGCCACGGGTCCTGGTTATCGCGGACTGTTCGGGGTCCACCACAGAGCCGCTCTATGCGCAGTTTCCGGTGGATGGGCCCGCGCGTGTGGAAGTGCAGGTGGTCCGCGCGCGAGGTGCCTCCTCCTTCGGCGATGCCTTGGACAAGGCGCTTGGCTACGCCCGTCTGCCTGGTCGGATTCGCGCTCTTTGGCTTCTGCACGACGACTGCCGTCCACTGGATAATCATTGCCTGGACGAGCTGGTGGACACCTGGCACAGCAATCCCACTGCCTCCCTGCTGGGTGCCAAACAGTATGACTGGCAGGGCCAGGGACTCCATGACGTGGGTCGGTATGCCTACCGTCACCGAACGGTGAGTCTGGTGGTGGACAGCGAACCCGACCAGCAGCAATATGACGCGCGTCAGGATGTCTTCGCGGTGAGCCTGGCTGGCGCCCTGGTGCTCATGCAGACCATGAAGGACCTGGGCGGACCAGGCGCTTGGGCTGGCACCTTTGGCCAGGCCGATGATCTCTGCCGTCGTATCTGCCTGTCAGGGGGGCGGGTGGTAATCGTACCCAACGCCCGGGTGGCCCATGCCGGTGCCCGTATGAGCGGGTTGCGTGATCGGAACGGGCGGTCGGTGCAGCCCGACCACCCCTTGGATGCCTCCATGGGTCCCATACTGGCCCGGGAACGCTACCTGCTGACTGATTTTGCCCTGCCCTGGTGGCCGCTGGTCTGGCTCTGGCGAGTTCTGGCGGCATTGTGGTTCATGGCGGTTGATCTTATCGGCAAACGGCCCTACAGGGCCCTCTGCCGGCTGTGCGCACCCTGGCGGATTCTGGCCAACCCCGCATCCTTGTTCACGATGCGTCGCCGTCTGACCTCCGCCTGCTATGGTGGTCCCCGCCGGTTGGACATTCTTCAGGCCAACGGTCAGCAGATCAGACAGTGGCGGCAGCGCAGGCAGGCCTTCCACGACCAGCAGGAACATCCCATGCTCAGCCACCTGGCCTTGGCTCATCTGCGCCAGCAGTTCCTGCGTCGCCTGGCCTGGGCTTCAGGGATGACCATAGCGGTCTTGGCGGCCCTGGTGGCCACCCACTGGCCACTCTGTCGTGCCATCTTCTCGGGAGGGGCCATCCACGCTCCCTCCCTGCCCTCGTCCGGAGCCGACTGGTCCCAGGTGCTGACGGCGGCCACCACCTCCTGGTCCTGGGCCGGGGGTGTGGGGCAGCCCGCAGTTCCTGCCCCCTTCCTCCTGGTCCTCCTGCCCTTCGCTCTGCTGACCGGCGGTCACGTAGCCCAAGCCATGGCCCTGATGCTCCTGGCGGAGACGGGACTGGCCGCTCTGTCTTTCTGGGCCCTGGCCGGCGTGGTCACCAGGTCCAATCCCATTCGAGTCCTGCTGGGGTTGCTCTGGGCTTGTCTGGCATTCGCCCTGGGCATCGTGGATGGTCTGCAGCTGCCCATGCTGACGGTCATGGCCTTCATGCCTGCCGCCTTTGCCTTTGTTTTCAAGGCCGTGGGGCTGTATCAGTCTGAGGCTCCCGTGCGCCCCAAGGCTTCGGTGCAGCAGGCGGCTCTGGCCTCTATCTGTTTTCTGCCGGTCCTGGCTGCCGAACCTCAGCTCATGCTGGCCATGATCCCGCTCTTCATTATGGCGATCTGCCTGGTGCCCTCCCATCGGGTCATGCTGCTCCTGATGCCCCTGCCCTCGGCGCTGGCCCTGGCGCCCACCCTGGTCAATTCCTTGCGCCATGCCAATCAAGGACTTTTCAGACAGCTGTTCGCAGATCTTATGATCCCCTCGACGGGCTTGACCGGTCAACCCAGAACCGGGAGCCTGGGGCAACTGCTGGCCCGCCTGCTGGGACTGGATCTTTCGGCCCTGTGGCCCCTCAGGTGGCGACCTGAGCTCTGGCGTCCGGCCACGCTGGCCTGCTGTCTGCTGGTGGTGGCCCTGCTGGCCTTCATCGCCTTGGTTGTGCCTCGGGCGCTCAAAACTGCCAGGATTCTTTGGAGTACGGTTCTGCTGGGCCTGATTCTGGCGCTGATCTCCCAGGCGGTCTGCATCGGCTTGGACGAGACCGGTCCAGTGGCCGGTTCGGTCCTGCCTGGGGTGATGCTTGCCTTCATGGGGCTGCTGGCCTGTCTGGGCCTTCTGGCTGGCAGGGCCGTCCGTCCCTTCTCGCCCCTTGCTCCTGGGCACGATCAGGTTCCAGAGGGCGATGCTGATCGTCCGCCCCTGCCTCCTGCGCAGTCCTCTTCAACCTCTGCGGCTGCGGTTGATGGCGGGGGACGGATTGTCAGACTCTTGCTAGGCCTGGTCCTGACCCTGGTAACGGCAGGCGTGGCGGCGGCTGGTCTGGCGGCGCCAGTCGGAGGACCCCTGTCTGCTGATGACCGGCAGCTCCCGGCAGTGGCGGTGGACTACCTGAACAAGGATCCATCCCATCGGGTGCTGGTGCTGACCTCGCCCTCCCATGGCCGCGTGGCCTACACGGGTCTGCACACCTCACGAGGGGATCTGATCGATGCCTCGCCTGCCCTGCGTGCCCAGAGGGTGAACGGCGGGCAGATGGCCGGTCAGGATGTCCTCTCGCATTCAGCTGCGGCTCTGATGGCCAACGCCGACTCCAAGGCTGTAGCGGCTGTATCCGGTATGGGCTTCGGGGGAATCTATGTGCCCGCCGACCGTTCCGGAGCAGTCGGCATGGGATCCACACCCAACGATGACCTGGTATCCAACATCACCGCCAGCGATGGTGCCCAGCAGGTGGCGACCAATGCCCAGGGAACCTATTTCCGTTTGAGCTCGCAATCCGGCAGGGATGTGGGAGTCAACATGGCCGGGGCCCATCAAGCGGCGGCCAGCACCTGGAGGAGGATCTGGCTCTGGACCCTGGGCCTGGTCTTGCTGGGATACTGCTTGGTGGCTCTGCCGCGTCCGGGCTACTTTGGAGGGGAGCAACTATGAGTGTACGAAGCAAGGGATCCCTGGTGGCTGCTCTGGTCACGGCGCCTCTGGTGGCGGTTTTGATCGCTGCTCTCTTGGTATGGACGCCCCCGGCCTCCTTGGCTGATGGGGCCTTGGGCTCGTCAGTCGTTGCCACCCGGGTCAGCCAACGTGAGGTAGCGTCCTACTGCCCGGCTCGAATGACGGTAGCGGATGAGGACAAGGTCGGCGATGACCAGTTCAAAGCCTCGGAAGGCGATCTGAGCGCCCGTGTCACAGCCGCCGCCTTTGGTTCCATCGGCAGTGCCAGCCTGACCCCGCTTGGAGACGGGCGACGCACCACGATGACTGATCCCGACCTCTTGGATGGGCAGAAGACCATGGCCGCCTCGATCGATCCAGGTGCCTCGGCTACGGCTTTCGATTCCCGGATGCTCAAGTCCCAGCCGGGCACGGGAGCTGCTGTCGGTATGGTCTCCTGGGCCACCAAGGGCGATCTGCGAGGGGTTCAGGCGCTGGCCTGCCCTCGGGTCGTCATGGATGCCGGCTTCCTGTTGCCTGCCACCGGTCGAGGGTCCACAGAGCGGCTGGTGGCCTACAACCCGTCATCCAAGGCCACGGTGATCAGTCTGGAGATCCAGGGTTCGCATTCCTCTGGCAACCTGTCCCTGGAGACCGGGAACACCATGACTGTGGCGCCTGGCGGCCATGCCTCATACGACCTGTCTGCGGCGGCTCCCGGACAGCAGGCCGTCTACGTCCGGGCTCGCAGCTCCCAGGCGCCAGTGGCCATGTCGGTTTCGGTCAATGTCATGGCTGGACTGGATCCGCGCGGGTCGGATCAGGTAACGGCCTTGGCGGCGCCCGGCCGTGATCTGGTTATTCCCGGCCTGCGCGGGGCAGACCAGGCCACCCTGCTTCTGCAGGGTTCCAAGGCTACCGCGGCGGAGCTGTCCTGGATGGATGAAGGCGGTCGGGAATCCTTGCGGCGGGTGGATTTGCAGGGTTCCAGGGCCACTGCTGTGGACTTGGGTGGCGTGCCTGACGGCAAGCTGGCTCTGCAGGTGCATGCCGACCAGCCTGTCCGAGCAGTCCTGCAGGTGACCAGTCGGGGCAGCCAGGATCAGTCGCAGTCCGACCTGGCTCTGATTCCTGCGGGTACTGCTGCCGCCTCCTCGGCCCTGACCATATCCCAGCCCGCCCAGGCAGCGCTGACCCTGGTCAACCCATCGACGGATCCGATCAAGGCCGAACTGGTTGGGTTCGACGAGAAGGGCAAGAAATTGGATGAGCGCTCGCTGACCGTTGAGCCGGGTCGGGCCCATGAGCTTTCAGCCCACGACCTGGGCGACCAGGTGGCCGCCGTACGGCTGAACGAGGATTCATCCCGATTGATCTGGAATGCCCGTCTGAGCGTGGACGCGGTCAACCAGGCTGGCCTGGCCGGTCTGGCCGTCATGGCTCCTGACGGGCTCATGCCTGCCACCACGCTGATCCGCTCCGGTCCAGACTCCACTGTCCTGCCCTGAACGTCGGCTGTCAGCGTCCCCACATGGGGTCGATTTCCTCCGGGTCCCGCCCGTAAAGGTCTGCCAACTGCAGGACCAGTTCGTCGCGGATAATCAACTCCAGCTCGGTGCGGTCCCGGGTCTTGCTCTGGATGGGCAGCCGGTAGAGGACGATTCTGGCGGGGATGCCGCGGCCTGCCGGGAAACTGCGTGAGAAGAGGTCCGCCCTGTCCTCCCAGGGGGTGGGGTCGGAGGGCGGCACGTCCTCGACGGCGAATTGGACGGGCTTGACCAGCTGGGGCCAACCGGCTCCCAGACGCCGGATCTGGGCCGCGGTCAGGTCGTCGAAGATCCCGCATCTGGTGCGATAGCGGGGCAGGCGGGTGCCGAAGGTGGGCCGACGAATCCCTCGGCCATGACTGTCCCGGTAGACGCTGCGGGACCAAGGCGGCTGATCGTTGATCATGACACTCACCATAGCCCCTCAACTCAGTGACAGTTTTGATTCAGGGTGTCTTGTAGCATAGAGCGATGATCGACAAGCGGATGGGAGCAATCATGGCGGAGGACGGTGCGATGAACGTGGCCTGGTGGGGCAGCCAAGACATAGGGTCCATCTGCGCACAGGCACGAGTGCTGGCCTTCGATCTGGACAATACTCTGGCGCTGTCCAAGACCCGTATGGACCAGACCATGGCCGTTCATTTCGCCGCCCTGACCCGGCTTCGGCCCGTGGCCATCGTCTCTGGCGGGCGGTTCAGCCAGTTCCGCGACCAGGTGCTCGATGCTCTGCCCGACGATACCCGTTTCGACCAGCTGCATCTGATGCCCACCAGCGGCACCCGCTACTACCGCTGGCAGGATGGAAGTTGGAATTGCGTCTATGCCCACGACCTGAGCGCCCAGGACCTGCAGGCCGCCGAGGCCAGCCTGGAACGCAGAGCCAAGCAGCTGGGCGACTGGGAGGAGCAGGTCTGGGGGCCGCGCATCGAGGATCGCGGCAGCCAGATAACCTTCTCCGCCCTGGGTCAGCAGGCCCCTGTCCAAGCCAAGGAGGCCTGGGATCCGGACAACAGCCGCAAGGATGCCCTGGCCCGGGCCGTGGCCGCCGATCTGCCCAACCTGCAGGTGCGTTCAGGCGGCTCCACCAGCGTGGACATCTCGGCCAAGGGTATTGACAAGGCCTACGCCGTGACCTCCCTGGCCAGGATACTGGGTGTGGATGTCGGCGATATCGCCTTCGTGGGCGACCGGATGGATCCTGATGGCAACGACTATCCGGCGGCCCTGGCGGGGGCCATGGCTCTGCGTGTGCGCGATCCTGCCGATGCCTTGGCCCTGATTCAGGCCATGGAGGCTGATCTGGCCTGAATCTGCTAAACCTGTCCGCAGACAATCCTGTGAACGGATAACTTGTTCATGCACATGGCCCTGATCTGCTTGTCTATCCTCTTTGTTCGAGGGTTGGCTGGGTCATATGCACAATCCTTTATCGGCATCCAGCCGTCTCAGACGGGCCGCTTATGCTGTCGCCTCGGCCATGGCTGGCTCGGCCCTGGACCTGCTGGCTCCTCGAGCCTGCGCCGGCTGTGACCGCCCGGACCTTCTGCTCTGTCCCAGCTGCAGATCCCTGCTCTTCCGGCCCCTGTCGGTGCCCGCGCCCGCCTATGCCCTAGGTCTGGCGCTGGCCTGCGCTCCATATCGTGGACCTGTCAGGCGGATCATTCTGTCCTGGAAGGACCATGACAACCGGCCCTTGGACAGGCCACTGGGCCAGGTCATGGCCGATCTGGCTCCAGCCCTGTCCAGGCTGATCGATCCTCTGCTTCGGCCCAAGTCTGCCAGGGCCATTCTGGTGGTTCCCGCCCCCTCTTCCCGCGCCTCCCTGCGAAGGCGGGGGAGGGTTCATCTGGAGCCGATCCTCCTGTCTCTGGTCCAGGCCCTGCAACGGCAGGGTCTGGCTGCCCAGGTGGAACCGGCCCTGATCATGAACTCCGTGAGAACCAAGTCTGTCCAAGCGGGCGGCCGTCGGAACCGTTCGCGTCGGCTGGCAGGCCGGATTGCGGTTGCGGATCCCTCACGACTGGCCGGTCATCCTGTCCTGGTGGTGGACGACATCATCACCACTGGATCCACCATCCGTCAGTGTGCTCGTGCCCTGGAGGCTGCAGGTGCCCTACCGCTGGCTGCCCTGGCTCTGGCGGCCGTTCCTCCAGGCCATGAGGATCTCTAGCGGGCCTGGGCCATGGCCATCTCGTCCCAGCGGGTGGTGGCCCGGGGGGAGAGCATGCCCCGGTTCATGGCCCAGTCGGCCCCCGTATCCTCGTCGCCCCGGCCCTGGCCGCGGATGCCTCCGTAGCCCACGCCCACGCGGAAGGGGCCGAAACGACGGGTGGCATCCTCCAGGACGTCCCCCAGACCATGGGTGTCCCGGGCTGCGTCCAGGCCTTCCAAGGTGTGGAAGTGGTCGGCGTCGGTCAGGTCCAGCAGAACCACCCCGGCCCGGATCCAGCGGGCGTGCGGATCCACTCGGCCCTTGAGCGCCCGGCTGGCTGCGCCGGCGATGACCAGCGGGTCGTCGCTGGGATCCTCCAGGACGACGGTCCGGCCAGCTGAGCAGAACTGCTGGGGCGCATAGGGGCTGGTGGAGCAGAAGACCCGCACTCTGCCGCACAGGCCGTGCTGTCGACGCAGGCGGCGGCAGGCCTTCTGGGCGTAGATGCTCAAAGCTTGGGCCAGGGTGGAGTAGCCCTCAATGGGGTGAGAGAACATGCGCGAGCACAGAATCTGATCGGTGCGCACGCCCCTGGCGGCATCCGCCTCGGGTTCGATACAGGGTCGTCCCCTCAATTCCAGTACGGTGCGCTGCAGCATGACGGAGAACCGATGCCGGATCAGGGAGGGATCGGCATCGCGCAGATCCAGGGCGGTGGTGATGCCCATGCCCATGAGTCTGCCGGTCAGCCGTCGGCCTACTCCCCAGACCTGGTCGACGGGCACGGATGCCAGAGCCTGGTCGCCATACTGGGACTCCACCTGGCTCCAGAGGGTGATCCCCTCGGTCGAGGGATGGTCCTTGGCCCAGTGGTTGGCCACCTTGGCCAGGGTTTTGGTAGGCGCCACGCCCACGCTGACGGGGATGCCGGTGCACCGCAGGACCGCGGCGCGCAGCTCCCGGCAGATCTGGACGGTGCGCTTGTCGTTCCAGATGCTGTCCATGAAGCACTCGTCGATGGAGTAGATCTCCTGGTTGGGCAGGAAATGGGCCATGATGGCCATCATGCGCCTTGAGAGACTGGCGTAGAGCTCATAATTGGAGCTGCGGGCTACCACCCCGTCCTGCAGGGCCCTGTCGCGAATGGTGAACCAGGGTGTGCCATTGGTGATGCCCAAGGCCTTGGCCGGGCGGTTGCGGGCCACTACGCAGCCGTCGTTGTTGGACAGCACAACCACCGGGCGGTCGGCCAGGGAGGGGTCGAAGACGGCCTCACATGAAGCGAAGAAAGAGTTGGCATCAGCCAGGACTACCTGGCCTGTCAGAGCGGTCCCGGATGCCGGCTGGGCCGGTCTCTGCGCGCTCATGCCGACCCCCAGCCCGTGGAAGGATAGACGGGCTTCCGGCCCTGGATTCCCGTGTGCCTGCGACCGTGCGGGGTATGCCCGGGATAGGTGACCTGGGGCAGGGGAGAGCCGCTCCGAAGTTCGCCCTTGGTGTCCACCCGCTGCCAGTGATAGTTGCCGATGGCCACCCCCCAGATGACCAGTTCCTCGCCCTCCTGGGGCAGGAAGTCGGGGTAGGCGGGGTTCTCGGCCCGCAACATGGTCCGTCCTTTGCGTCTGGCCAGCCGCTTGACCAGCAGCTCGTCGTCCAGGATGGCGATGACAATGTCCCCCTCACGCGGCTCCAAAGACCGGTCGACCACCAACAGGTCCCCATCGAAGATGCCGGCTCCGGTCATGGAGTCGCCGGCCACGTGGATGATGAAGGTGGCATCGGGGTGGATGATGACGTTCTGATCGAAGCTGAAGTCGCCGCTGAAGTAGTCCTGGGCCACGGAGGGGAAGCCGGCGTGGACGGCCTCCAAGGCCTGGGGGACAGGACTGGGGTGCTCTCGGAAGGGACTCAGGGCATCGACCCGGCACTCCGGCAGGGAAGCAGGGGCCGCCTCCGGCGACCCATGGATGGTAGCGACCATGGCACACCTCGAACTCGATGACATTCGAACAAATGTTCGATTTCATTATGAGCCGAAGTGCGCCTCCCCGTCAATGCGGCGCGTCGGACCCGTCAGAGTGGTCTCCGTCCCCCTCGTCCTCGTCGGGGTCACGGTGATATCTGGGCAGGGTGATCTCGAAGTCGGCTCCGCGCGGGTCGTCCACCACCTGCACCTGGCCTCCATGCAACTGGGCCGCCCAGCGGGCGATGGACAGCCCCAGCCCGGTGCCGCCCGACTCCGTACCCGGGCCGGCCTTGCCCTTGACGAAGCGCCGGAAGATGTCGGTGCGGGCCTCGGGGGGTATCTGCGAGCCGAAGTTGACCACGTTGGTGACAATGGTCTCCTGCTGCCGGTTCTCGTGGGCCTGGATCAGCACCGTGGTGCCGTCGGCCGAGTGCTTCAGGGCGTTGCTGATGACGTTGGTGAAGAGCTGGCGCAGCCGATCCTGGTCGCCCTCCATCCTCAGGCCCTTCTCCAGATCCACCTGGATGTCGTGGGCGTGCCCGGCGTCGGCTATGGCCAGGGGCTGGAGGGTCTCGTCAATGAAGTCCCCGAAGTCGAAGTCCTCGATCTGCAGGCTGGCGGCTCCAGCCTCCATCCTCGACAGATCCAGCAGGAAGGCGATCAGGTCGGACAGGCGATGGGTCTGCTCCAGGATCCCCTCCAGGTTGGCTGGCGTGGGCTCGGTCACCCCGTCCGCCATGTTCTCCACCATGGCCTGCAGGGCCGAGACGGGGGTGCGCAGCTCGTGGCTGACATTGGCCACCATATCCCGGCGCATCTGGTCGGCGTGCTGGAGCTCCTCGGCCATCTCGTTGAAGGATTGGGCCAGGAGCCCCACCTCGTCATGGCTGGTCGTGGTGGCATGGACACGAACCGTATAGTCCCCGTCGGCCATGGCCTCGGCTGCATCCCGCATCTGCCGCAGGGGAGCGGTGAGCCCTCGGGAGAAGAAGTAGGTGATCCCCAGGGCCACGACCAGGGTCAGCGGCATGGCGATCCAGCCGCTCCAGCCCATCTTCAGCAGGAACCAGGCCATGACGAAGGCGATGGCTGTGGAGATGATGATCAGGACGCTCAGCTCCACCTTCAATGAGGCGAAGGATCCAATGGGCCGTTCGCGATCCACACGCGCACTCAGACCAGGCCCCTTGCGCCGGCTTTTGCCGTCCTTGCTCATGGCGTGCATCCGCGGCTGCTACCGCTGGTCCTGTTCCTGATCCTCGGGCGGTTCGAAGGCGTAGCCCACGCCATGCACGGTGCGAATCATCTGCGAGCCCAGCTTGTGCCGCAGGGCCTTGACGTGGGAGTCCACCGTCCTGGTGCCCGAGGCATCCACCCAGTCCCAGACCTCCTCCAGCAGCTTCTCGCGGGTGAGTACGGACTTGGGCCGACGGGCCAGCGTGGCCAGCAGGTCGAATTCGGTGGGGGTCAGGTGGATCTGCTTCCCGCGTAGGGTCACGATGCGCTGGGCCGGGTCGATGACCAGGGATCCGAAGTCCAGCACCTTCTCGTTCTCGGAGTTCTTGGCGATGACCTTGGCCCGCTCCACCCGGCGCAGGAGGGCCTTGCAGCGGGCGATTAGCTCGCGCATGGAGAAGGGTTTGGTCATGTAGTCGTCGGCTCCGGCGCCCAGACCGGTCACCTTGTCGGCCTCGTCGTCCCGGGCGGTCAGAATCAGCACCGGCACCGGTCGCTCGGCCACGATCCGCTTGGTGGCCTCCAGTCCGTCCATGACGGGCAGCATGATATCCATGATAACCAGGTCGGGCTTGATCTGGGAGGCGGCCTGCACGGCGCTGGCACCGTCCGAGGCCACCCGGGCCGTCCACCCTTCGGCGGTGATGCGCTGGGCTATGGCAGTGGCCAGGGTGGGTTCGTCCTCAACCACCAGGATGGTGCTGGGTGTAGTGTAGCGGCTTGTGTTTCTGATCATGCCTACCTCTGTTTTCGATCACTGATCCGCAAAACGATGCTCGTCATGCGGGGTGGAGCCTTGTCGGCATTCGTTCCACCACCGTCGTTTCTTCCAGAATAGTCTTCAGAGCCTCCAGGGGAAGTGTGCTCGCGGAGAATCGCGTCGTCCCCAGGCGCCCGTCAGCAAGTCCATACGCAATGGCACTATTATATGGTATTTTCTCGACTCGTTCTGGAGGGCATATGGGTTACAAGGTCGGTGACATGGTCGTCTATCCGCGTCATGGGGCCGCCAGGGTGGACGCCATCACCGAACGGACCGTCAAGGGCGTCACCCGCAAGTACCTGCAGCTGTCTGTGCTCTCCTCGGACGGACTGGTCATCAACGTCCCCGTGGAGAACGCGGCCAAGGTGGGCGTCAGAGACATCGTCGACGCCAAGGCGGTGGCCAAGGTCTTCGAGATCCTGCGCACCCCGGTGGTCGAGGAGAAGGAGATGAACTGGTCCCGCCGCTACAAGCTGAACGTGGAGAAGATCGCCACCGGCGAGGTCAACAAGATCGCCGAGGTGGTGCGCGACCTCTCCCAGCGCGACGTGGACGAGCACGGGCTGTCGGCGGGCGAGAAGCGGATGCTGATCAAGGCCCGGAAGATCCTGACCTCCGAGATCGCCCTGTCCGAGAAGCTGGACGAGGACGAGGCCCAGCGCCTGCTGGACGTCAACCTGGGCTATGCGGAGCCCATGCCCGGCGACGACAAGCACCATACCAAGTCCCCCAAGGAGCCGGCTTCCAAGACCCTGGCACGGGTGGCCCAGGGGGCCGCCAAGACCAAGGGCAAGACCAAGACCAAGGCCAAGCGCTGAGGCCGGATTCGGTCATGGGCCATCCAAACATTGGACTGGGCTTTGACGCCCATCGCTTCGACCCGACCGGTGAGCGTCCCCTCTGGTTGGCCTGTCTGTCCTGGAATGACGGAACCCCCGGCCTGCTGGGCGATTCTGACGGCGATGCAGCCGCCCATGCCCTGATCGATGCCATCCTGTCAGCCGCCGACCTGGGCGATATCGGTACCTTGTTCGGCCTGGGATCACAGGCTCTTGGAGCGGGCATGCACGGCACGGCCATGCTGGAGAAGACCATGGACTGTCTGCATGGGCACGGTCGCAGGCTGCTCAACGCCTCCCTGGTCATCGTCGGCCAGCGCCCCAGAATCTCCTCCCGTCGTCACCTGGCCCAGCAGGCCATGAGTCAGGCTGTCCGGGCACCGGTTAAATTGACTGCCACCACCACTGATGGCATGGGCTTTACCGGCCACGATGAGGGCGTCGCCGTCATGGCCACCGCCCTGGTGGACTGACCGGCATCAGGCGCGCAGGGCCGCCCATCCCTTGGCCAGAGCCCAGAAGAGGGTGGACAGGGTCACGATGACGAAGCTGGGAGGGGTCGGCACCATGGCCGAGATCACCAGGCCTCCCCAGATTGAAGCCAGGCAGATCAATCCTGATAGAAGCATGGCCCGTAGGGGAGAGGCCACCAGGATGTTGGCCGTGGCCGCCGGGGTGACGACCAGGGCGAAGATGAGCAGGGTCCCCACTGCCGGTACGGCGATGGTGATGACGCCGGCCATGATGGCCATGAAGGTCAGGTTCATCAGCCCGATGGGCACGCCGCGTGCCTGGGCCACCTGCTCATCCAGGGAGCTGAAGAGCAGGGGCCGGTAGATCAGGGCCAGCAGGATCAGCAGGATTGCATCGAAGACTATGAAGCCGACGACCTGGCCCCGGGTGATGGTGAGGATGGATCCGAAGAGGATGGCCTGCATCTGCTGGGAGGCCGAGCTGGACATCCTGGCGAAGAAGAGTCCCAGACCGGTGGCGAAGGCCAGGACCGTACCCGTGGCGATCTCCCTCTGGGAGGCCCGCTTGCCCAGGGCTCCGATGACCAGTGCCCCTCCCAGAGCGAAGAGTCCCATGCCGGCAGAGACCGGCAGCCCCAGCAGGACGGCCCCTGTGGCACCGGGCAGGCCGATGTGGGCCAGGGCGTGGGCGGCGAAGGTGGAGTGTCTGGCAATGGTGAAGTAGCCCATGGCTCCGGCAGCCACGGCGATGCATAGGCCAGCCACCATGGCGTTGCGCATGAAGGGGGCGGCGAGGATCTCGGTCCAATGGGGGTCGAAGACTGGTGTGGTCATGAGTTCCTTTCCCGGTCCGTCCCGTGCAGGCGGGCCACCTGGCTGGGTTGGTAGCGATTATGGACGGGTCCGATCGGCTCGTCCATGTCGGGGGCCACGAACATGTCCCCCTGAGGAGTGGTGACCACCTCCACCTTGGTGCCGTAGAGGTGGGTGAGCAGGTCCGAATCCAGCACGTCGTCCATGCGGGCGTAATGAGGGTGCCCGTCCAGCAGGTAGACCGCCCCGGTCAGCACAGGCAGCAGCATGTTCAGGTCGTGGGCCACCACCTGGATGGACATGCCCAGACGGCTGTTGAGTTGTGCCAGCAGGTGGACGGTGGCGCGCTGCCCGGCCAGATCCAGATTGGCCAGGGGCTCGTCCAGCATGAGCAGATCAGGATCGCAGACCAAGGCCTGGGCGATGGCCACCCGCTGTCGCAGGCCGCCGGAGAGCTGGGACAGGCGCAGGTGGGCCCTGTCCTCCACACCCACGAAGCGCATGGCCGCTCTGGCGCGCTCGCGGTCCTGCCGGGTGACGGGGTGAATGCCGAACCGGGTGCCGGTCAGCCCCAGCAGGACGGATTGTTCGGCCGTAAGGTTGGAGTCGATATCCGAGGTGTAGCTCTGTGGTACGTATCCAATGCGATCGTTGGCCTGGCCGGCCGGCTGCCCCAGGACCCGCAGGCTGCCGGCGTCCAGGGGGAGCAGGCCCAGCTCGGCCTGCATCATGCTGGTTTTGCCCGTGCCGTTGGTGCCCACGATGGCGGTCACGGTTCCCGAGGGAATGGTGAAGGTCCCCTCTGACCAGATCAGCCGCCCGGAACGGCGGATGGCGGCATGGTCGAAGACGATGCAGGCCTGCGTGGATGTTCTATCCGTGTCCGTATCCATGACTTCCTTTCCTGCACGGGCTTAAAATGGTAAACCTGCTCTTATTGAGCATGATTCTCATTATCGCTGGGGAGAGGACAGGGCGCAACTTCAGCAGTCGAGTCCTCCCAGACCGGCCATTGGACGCTGGTTCCGTTCGGGGAGGAATCTGAGCTAATCTGGCCCAGACGAATTCGACAAGGGTTTGTGCCCTCTTGGATGATGGAGACGTGTTGACTGCAGTAAAACTGGACGGGAAGGCGGCGGCTGCGGAACTCAAGGAGGACCTGCGCGCTCGGGTGGCGAGGCTGACGGCCATGGGACGTACGCCCGGCCTGGGGACCATCCTGGTGGGGGACGATCCGGGCTCGGTTAAATATGTAGAGGGTAAGCACCGGGACTGCAGCCAGGTGGGCATCAGGTCGATCAGGGTTGATCTACCCGCCGATGCCGGCGAGGAGCGGATTCTTGCTGCCGTGGATCAGTTCAACCAGGATCCTGACTGCACCGGCTACATCGTCCAGCTGCCCCTGCCCGAGGGCGTGGATCCCACTGGGATCATCGATCGCATCGATCCGGCCAAGGATGCCGACGGCATGCATCCTTACAGCCTGGGTCAGCTGGTTCTGCATACCGACGGCCAGGTGCGGACCCCCCTGCCCTGCACCCCGCGGGGGATCCTCTACCTGCTGGACCATTACGGGATAGACCTGGCTGGCAAGGATGTCTGTGTGCTGGGCCGGGGATTGACCGTGGGACGCACCATCGGGCTGCTCCTGACCAACCGCGGGGTGGATGCCACCGTGACCCTCTGTCATACCCGCACCAAGGACGTTGACGCCCATCTGCGCAGGGCTGACGTGATCATCTCGGCCGTGGGCCGAGCCGGGCTGGTTGGCCCGGACCAGGTCCGCCAGGGTGCCGTTCTGGTGGATGTTGGCGTCTCCCGGATCTGGGATCAGCAGGAGGGGCGCTGGCGGATCAAGGGCGACATCGACCCGGCCGCCAGGCAGTCTGCAGCCGCTTATACGCCCAACCCCGGTGGCGTGGGTCCCATGACCCGGGCCATGCTTCTGGTCAATGTGGTTGAATCCGCCGAGCGGGCCGCCGGAATCCCTGTCTGCGACACGCCCGAGGTCTCCCGGCGACAATGACCGCGGTGTCTCCTATCATGGAGAATGTTCGCGCCTGCCGGCGGGAACGCATAACTCAATACGGAAAAATATCCATCAACTATACAAGAAACAATTTAATTAATGGCAGAGAACAAGAAGGAAGTCCCCCAGGTCGCGGTCAATGACATCGGGTCCGAGGAAGACTTCATCAAGGCAGTCGATTCCACCATCAAGAACTTCGACGATGGGGATCTGGTCGAGGGGACGGTCGTTAAGATCGACCATGACGAGGTTCTGCTGGACATCGGCTACAAGACCGAGGGCGTGATTCCCTCCCGCGAGCTTTCCATCAAGAAGGATGTCGATCCCGACGATGTGGTCCAGGTCGGTGACACCATCGAGGCTTTGGTCGTCACCAAGGAGGACAAGGAAGGCCGCCTGATCCTGTCCAAGAAGCGTGCCCAGTACGAGCGCGCCTGGGGCGACATCGAGAAGATCAAGGAGGCTGACGGCGTCGTTGAGGGCACCGTCATCGAGGCCGTCAAGGGCGGGCTCATCGTCGACATCGGCCTGCGTGGCTTCCTGCCCGCATCCCTGGTCGAGATGCGCCGCGTGCGCGACCTGTCCCCCTACATCGGGCAGAAGATCAAGGCCAAGATCCTGGAGCTGGACAAGAACCGCAACAACGTGGTCCTCTCCCGCCGCCAGTACCTGGAGGAGACTCAGTCCGAGGTGCGCGAGACCTTCATGGCCCAGCTCAAGAAGGGCCAGATCCGCGAGGGTACGGTCAGCTCCATCGTCAACTTCGGCGCCTTCGTCGACCTGGGTGGCGTGGACGGCCTGATCCACGTTTCCGAGCTTTCCTGGAAGCACATCGATCACCCCAGCGAGGTCGTCAAAGTGGGCGACAAGGTCACCGTCGAGGTGCTGGATGTCGATATGGACCGCGAGCGCATCTCGCTGTCCCTCAAGGCCACCCAGGAAGATCCTTGGCAGCGCTTCGCCCGGACCCACGTGCCCGGACAGATCGTCAAGGGCAAGGTCACCAAGATCGTGCAGTTCGGTGTCTTCGTCTCCGTCGAGGACGGCATCGAGGGCCTGGTCCACATCTCCGAGCTGGCCAACCGCCACGTGGAGAACCCCGAGACCGTGGTCAAGCAGGGCGAGGAGATCTTCGTCAAGGTCATCGACGTCGACCTGGATCGCCGCCGCATCTCCCTGTCGCTCAAGCAGGCCGACGACTCCGTCGATCCGACCTCCGAGGACTTCGATCCGGCCATCTACGGCATGCCCGCCGAGTACGACGAGGATGGCAACTACAAGTACCCCGAGGGCTTCGACCCCGAGAGCAACGAGTGGATCGCCGGCTACGAGAAGCAGCGGGAGGAGTGGGAGTCCCAGTATGCGGCCGCCCACGACCTCTGGGAGCAGCACAAGGCTTTCGTGGCCAAGGAGCTGGAGAACGCCGAGGCTTCGGCCGCCGAGGACAGCCGGTCCTCCCAGGCGCCCGCCTCCGGTTCGCGCTCTCGTCGTCAGAACTCCGAGGAGACCACCAACTACAGCTCGGAGTCCAGCTCCGAGGGCACCTTGGCTTCCGACGACCAACTGGCCGCCCTGCGCGAGCAGCTGCTCAAGGAAAAGAAGTGAGCATTAAGCGGTGAATGGAGGGGTCCGGCCTCGGTCGGGCCCCTCCATTTGTATCTGCTGCCATAAGATCCATAGGGTGTATGCGGGAGGTCGGGATGATACGTGTGGGATTGACCGGCGGAATAGCGGCCGGCAAGAGCACGGTGGCGGCTCGGCTGGCTCAGGACGGGGCCAAGGTCATCGATTACGACCAGCTCTCCCACGAGGTCATTGCTCCGGGCGGGCCCGGCGTGGGGCCGGTTTTGGAGCGTTTCGGCTCAGACTGCGGGGACGGCCGTGGGGGAGTGGACAGGTCAGCCCTGGCGGCACGGGTCTTCGGCGGGCCGACGGCCGATCGTGATCGCAGGGATCTGGACAACATCATCCATCCGCTGGTCTATGACCTGGCCGCCAAGGCCGAGCAGCCCTTGCTGGATGGTTCCGAGGTGGTGGTCCATGAGGTGCCCCTGCTGACCGAGGTAGGCTCAGCCATTCCCTTTCACTTCGACACGGTCGTGTTGGTGGAGACCCCAAGCCAGGTGAGGATTGCGCGTATGGTGAATCAGCGGCATATGACCAAAAGCCAGGCTGTTGGACGCATCGGTTCCCAGACCAGCAGCAGTTCGCGACGCGCCCAGGCCGATCTGCTGGTGGACGGGTCCCAGCCTATCGAACAAATGTTCGAGTCTGTTGATAGAATATACGAAGAGCTAAAGACCTTGGCCCAAGGGTCCTTGCACAGCGACTGAGGAGCCTTAGGCGAATGACGCATCCTGGAAGGGAGTTTCATGGGGTTCAACATTGAGCGGACCGACAAGCCCTTCGTGGTCAAGTCTCCCTATAAGCCCTCCGGCGACCAGCCAGAGGCCATCGAGGAACTGGCCACCCGGATCGAGAATGGCGAGAACGATGTGGTGCTCATGGGCGCCACCGGCACCGGCAAGACCGCGACCACGGCCTGGCTGATCGAGCGCTTGCAGCGGCCCACCCTGATTCTGGAACCCAACAAGACCCTGGCCGCTCAGCTCTGCGCCGAGTTCCGGGAGCTCATGCCCGACAATGCGGTCTCCTACTTCGTCTCCTACTACGACTACTACCAGCCTGAGGCCTACATCCCTCAAACAGATACCTACATTGAGAAGGACTCCAACATCAACGACGACGTGGAGCGGCTCCGGCACGCGGCCACAGCCAATCTGCTGACCAGGCGCGACTGCGTGGTGGTGGCCACCGTCTCCTGCATCTACGGCTTGGGCACGCCCGAGGAGTACGCCGGGCGCATGCTCTTCCTGCACGAGGGGGACCGGATCAATCGGGACGACCTGTTGCGCAAGTTCGTGGACATGCAGTACAAGCGCAACGACATCGCCTTCACCCGAGGCACCTTCCGCGTGCGCGGTGACACGGTTGAGATCATCCCCGTCTATGAGGAGCTGGCCGTCCGCATCGAATTCTTCGGTGACGAGATCGACCGCATCTCCACCCTGCACCCGCTGACCGGGGACGAGATAGCCCACGAGACCTCCGTGCACATCTTCCCTGCCTCCCACTATGTGGCCGGTCCCGAACGGATGGAGCGCGCCCTGAAGACCATCAAGGAGGAGCTGGACTGGCGTGTGGGCCAGCTGCGCAAGCAGGGCAAGGAGCTGGAGGCCCAGAGGCTGACCATGCGTACTACCTACGACCTGGAGATGCTCACCCAGATCGGCACCTGCTCGGGAGTGGAGAACTACTCCCGTCACTTCGACGGTCGCGAACCCGGCTCCCCGCCACACACTCTGCTGGACTTCTTCCCCGACGACTTCCTGCTGGTCATCGACGAATCCCACGTGACCGTTCCTCAGATCGGAGCCATGTACGAGGGGGATGCCAGCCGCAAGCGGACCCTGGTCGAACACGGTTTCCGCCTGCCCTCGGCCATGGACAACCGTCCGCTCAAGTGGCCGGAGTTCCTGGACAAGGTCGGCCAGACCGTCTACCTTTCAGCAACACCGGGCGACTATGAGATGGGCCTGTCCGATGGGGTGGTGGAGCAGGTCATCCGGCCCACTGGCCTGCTGGATCCCGAGGTGGAGGTCAGGCCCGTCAAGGGCCAAGTGGACGACCTCCTGGATGAGATCAAGACACGGGTGGATCGCCACGAGCGGGTTCTGGTGACCACGCTGACCAAGAAGATGGCCGAGGACCTGACCGACTACCTGCTGGAGCGCGACATCAAAGTCGAGTACCTGCACTCTGACGTAGACACCCTGCGGCGCGTGGAGCTCCTGCGGGAGCTGCGCGAGGGCAAGATCGATGTCATCGTAGGCATCAACCTCCTGCGCGAGGGATTGGATCTGCCCGAGGTCTCCCTGGTGGCCATTCTGGATGCGGACAAGGAGGGCTTCCTGCGTTCCTACCGGTCCCTGATTCAGACCATCGGCCGCGCGGCCAGGAACGTGTCCGGCAAGGTCATCATGTATGCCGACGAGGTCACCGACTCCATGGACAAGGCCATCAGCGAGACCAACCGTCGCCGGGCCAAGCAGATCGCCTACAACAAGGAGCACGGCGTGGACCCCAAGCCGCTGATCAAGAAGATCAGCGACGTCAACGACATGCTGGCCAAGGAGGATGTGGACACCCAGACCCTGCTGGCGGGCGGCTACCGCAACGCCAACAAGGCTGGCAACTCCCACCTGGGCGTGCCCCTTTATGACAAGGAGGAGGCTGACAAGCGGCATCAGGAGATCCTCCAGGCCGGTCTGCCGGCTCAGGACCTCGCCGACCTGATCCGTCAGCTGAGCGACCAGATGCACACGGCTGCGCAACAGCTGCAGTTCGAGCTTGCAGCCCGTCTGCGCGACGAAATCAAGGATCTGAAGAAAGAGCTGCGGCAGATGACCGAGGCCAAAAAGTAAGTAGGCCAAAAGTAGGTTTGGCCTGTGATGCGGAGGCAAGAGCATCTCAGGCCCAACCTGCAGACCGCTGCCTGCGAGAATGCTCTGACGGGCAGACGGGGGCGATGAGCACGTCATATCTTGCCGCTAAAATCAGGTGATATGTCTGAGACACCTCTGCCGTTCATGGTTGTGAGCCTGGTTGTGCTGGCCATCTTCTTCGTGGTCGATCTGTTGGTGATCGGGCGTCGGCCGCACGTTCCTTCGACCGGCGAATGCGTGAGGCACATCGGCTTCTTCGTGGTTATGGCCCTGATTTTTGGTGCTTTGATCTGGAAGGTGGCCGGTTCCAAGCCGGCCATCGAATTCTACTCGGGCTGGTTGACCGAGTACTCGCTCAGCATCGACAACCTCTTCGTCTTCGTCATCATCATGGGCAATTTCGCTGTGCCCCTGCGGCTTCAGCGCTATGTGCTCAGCGTCGGCATCACCATCGCCCTGCTGCTGCGCGGTGTCTTCATCCTGGCCGGAACGGCGCTGATCACCCGCTTTACCTGGGTCTTCTTCATTTTCGGCTTCTTCCTGCTTTACACCGCCTGGAACATGGTCTCCAGCCGAGGCAAGCAGGAGGAGTACCACGAGAATGGGCTGATCAGGGTCCTGCGCCGGGTCATTCCCATCACCAGCCACTACGACGGTGAGCACCTGCGGACCACCTTCGAGGGCAAGCGCTACTTCACGCCCATGCTGGTGGTCTTCCTGGCCATCGGCACCACTGATGTCATGTTCGCCTTTGACTCCATTCCGGCCATCTTCGGACTGACCAAGGATCCCTTCATCGTCTTCACCTCCAATGTCTTCGCCCTACTGGGCCTTCAGCAGCTCTACTTCTTGCTGGGATCCCTGCTGGATAAGCTGGAGTATCTGCCCCTAGGGCTGGCTGTGGTCCTGGCCTTCATCGGGGTCAAGCTGATCATGGAGGCTCTGCACGGCAACACGCTGCCCTTCATCAATGGCGGGCAGCCCCTGGAAGCCGTGCCGGATATACCGACCTGGGCGTCCCTGCTGGTCATTGTCCTGGCCGTAGGCATCGCCGCTCTGGCTTCGATACTCAAGAGTCGTCGTCAGTCCCTTGAAACAGACTCGCAGAGAGAAAAGTAATAAGCGATCCCTTGAACCACAAGGGATGTTAGCGCTAACGGAAAATAGTGGTTCCCATCAGGCTGAGTCTGTACAATAGAACGGTAAACAGGAAAAAGAACAGGCAGGTAGCATATGCGCAAAGCCAAGATCGTCGACACCATCGGGCCGGCTTCGGAGTCTCTGGAGAACATCACCAAGCTGGTCAAGGCCGGTATGGATGTAGCCAGACTCAACCGGTCACACGGCACCCCCGAAGATCACCTCAAGGTTTACAACAACGTCCGTCAGGCCAGCAAGGAGACTGGACGAAATGTGGCGGCCCTGGTCGATCTGCAGGGTCCCAAGATTCGTTGCGGCTGGTTCAAGAAGAACGAGCAGGGCGAAGACAAGGTCAACCTCAAGGAGGGTCAGGAGTTCATCATCACCACCGACGATGTCGAGGGTGACGAACACATGACCTCCACCACCTTCAAGGGTCTGCCCGGGGACTGCCACCCCGGCGATCCCATCCTGATCGACGACGGCAAGGTCCGCCTGGAGGTCACCAAGGTCGAGGGCAACCAGGTCTATACCAAGGTGGTCGTGGCCGGTCCTGTCTCCTCCCACAAGGGTATCAACCTGCCTGGTGTGGCTGTGAGTCTGCCGGCGCTGACCCCCAAGGACGAGGAGGACCTGCGTTGGGGCATCCGCACTGGCGCTGACATTATCGCCATGTCCTTCGTCCGTTTCGCCACCGACATCGACCGTGCCCATGAGATCATGGACGAGGAGGGTCGCCGCATCCCCATCGTCGCCAAGATTGAGAAGCCCCAGGCTGTTGAGAACCTGGAGGAGATCGTCAAGGCCTTCGACGGCATCATGGTGGCCCGCGGTGATATGGCTGTGGAGATGCCCTTCGAGCAGGTCCCCCTGGTGACCAAGCGCTGCATCGAGCTGGCCCGTCAGTACGCCAAGCCGGTCATCGTCGCCACTGAGGTCCTGGGCTCCATGGTCCATTCGCCCATCCCCAGCCGCGCCGAGGCCTCCGACTGCGCCAACGCCGTTCTTGACGGTGCCGATGCCACCATGACCTCCAACGAGACCGCCGTGGGCGAATACCCCGACACCACGGTCTCCACCATGGCCCGGATCTCCGACTACGCCACTACCCACGGCTTCGACCGCATCCCGACCATGCACAACCTGGACATGTCCAACTCGGGTGCCGTCTCTTCCGCCGCTGTGGATCTGGCCGACAAGATCAATGCCAAGGCCATCGTGGCCTTCACTCAGACGGGCAACACCGTGCACCGGATCTCTCGCGAGCGTCCGGCTGCCCCCATCTATGCATTGACCACCAATGAGCACACCTATCATTGGCTGGCCTTGAGCTGGGGTACCGAGGCGTTCCTCTGCGGGCAGGACTACCATGACTTCACTCGCGCAGACCTGATGAACTTCGTGGACTCCATCCTGAAGAAGCAGGGCAAGGTCTCCGACGGCGACTGCCTGGTGGTGCTTAGCTGCGCCCAGGGCGAGCATGAGCCAGGTAACACCGACTGCATCTACGTCCACACCGTGGGCTCCAACGAGTGATGCTCTGATGTGCCACCTGACTGTCGATTAAGTCAGTCAGGTGGATCCTCAGATCTCCAAGATGCTGATGAAGCAGTGAACCGGTGGTCTTTTCCCCATATCAATGTAGGGGGAAAGGCCACCGGTTCTTTGTGTGAGGGTGTCTGTGTCAGTGCAGGTCAGACAGTCCGATTTTGGCCCGCAGGATGGCGATGGTGGTTTTGGCGTCCAGTATGGTTCCTGCAATCACCATGTCATAGGCCTCATCCACAGTGAAGAGTCGCACATTCTGGTGGGGGGTCTCTGGTGCCAGGCTAGCCGGTTGGACCGGGGTCAGGCCCTCGGCATAGAAGAGTGTGGTGTGCTGGGTGGAGAAGCTGGGGGTGTTGATGAACCTCGCGAATTGGTTGAAGGAGGCAGCCTTGTATCCGGCCTCCTCGCGCAACCGCCTGGTGGCCACATCGATGGGGGCTTCCTTGTCATTGAGTGGATGCCCTGCCGGCAGCTCAAGGGTCCAACGGTGGGTGGGCAGACGGTACTGCTCGACCAGGGGTATCCGTCCGTCGTCGGTGATGGCCAGGACGGCGATGGTGTCTCCATGCTTCTCGCTGACGATGCTGCGATCGAAGGTCTGATTGTCGCTGGATTCAAAGGTGACTCTGTCGACGCTGAAGTAGTGGCTGTCCATAATCTGCTTGCGGGCCTTCTCCTGGACGGGGGAGGTGCGCCAAGGATCGAACCGTCGATAGATCTGAGTGGTCATCATGCTCTCCTTCGACTGCTGATGTGCCTGAATACATAACTGTCTTCATTCTAAGGCAGAATCAACACGAATAACCTTGCGTCGTCGCCAAAGTATGGTAGATTCTCTGTGGTGATGAAAAGCCCCCGTATCCCAATTGGTAGAGGAAACGGCCTCAAAATCCGTGCAGTGTGAGTTCGAGTCTCACCGGGGGCACGATAAAGCGAACCCCCATCCGTCTCTCATCGGTTTTCGCTGAAGCGCGGATGGACTTTCAGGAAACGAGGTTGAAAGTGGCTTCAGAGAGTAAGAACCGCAGCGATTCCCCCGAAGGGCGGACCGTGGTTGTGGCGGAGGACGAGGCTTTGATCAGGCTCGATACCGTCGAAGCTCTCGAGGATGCCGGCTATGACGTGGTCGGTCAGGCGGCCAGCGGCCAGGAGGCCATTGATCTGACCCGCGAGCTGAGGCCCGATGTAGTCGTGATGGACGTGAAGATGCCCGGCACGGACGGCATTACCGCCGCCACTGAGATCGGCAAGGAGAACCTGGCCCCTGTGGTTATGCTGACGGCATTCTCCCAGCAAAGCCTGGTCGAGAAGGCGGCTGATGCTGGAGCCATGGCCTACGTGGTCAAGCCCTTCGCTCCGGAAAAGCTGCTGCCGGCCCTTGAGGTGGCCATCTCACGCTTTGACCAGATCAACGCCCTGAAGGACGAGGTCACCGACATGAAGGCCCGTTTCGAAGCTCGCAAGCGGGTGGATCGGGCCAAGGGTCTGCTCATGGAGAGCATGGGCATGACCGAGTCCGAGGCCTTCCGCTGGATCCAGAAGACCTCCATGGACCGCAGGCTGACCATGCAGGAGGTGGCCGACGTGGTCATCAACAACGTGGCCAACCAGAACGACCGTTAGCCCTCCTATGGAAGACCAGACGAAGAAGCAGGACAAGGACGGCCGCATCCTGCTGGTCGTCGATGGACATTCGCTGGCCTTCCGGGCCTTCTATGCTCTTCCCGTCGAGAGTTTCACCACTTCGACAGGGCAGCCCACCAACGCGGTATGGGGCTTTGCCACCATGCTGGCGGATGTCATGGCCAAGGAGAAGCCCACCCACATGGGCGTGGCCTTTGATGTCAAGGGCGGCACCTTCCGCAATGCCATGCTGCCCCAGTACAAGGGCACCCGTGAGGCCGCCCCAAAGGAACTGCTGAGCCAGCTGCCGCTGATCCAGGACCTGCTCAAGGGACTGGGCATCACCTATATCGAAAAGCCCGGCTACGAAGGCGATGACATCATCGGCACGCTGGCCACCATGGGGGAACAGGCCGGATTCAAGACCCTGGTCCTGTCGGGCGACAGGGACGCCTTCCAGCTGGTGGACGACGACATCACCGTGCTCTACCCCGGCCACCACTTCAAGAACCTCAAGCACATGACCCCGCAGGCCATTATGGATCGCTACAAGGTGACCCCGGAGCAGTATCCCGATCTGGCCGCCATGCGCGGGGAGGGAGCCGACAACATCCCCGGCGTGCCGGGTGTGGGCGACGGTTATGCGGCCAAGTGGATCAACAAGTACGGATCGTTGGATTCCATTCTGGAGCATGCCGACGAGATCGGCGGCAAGAAGGGTCAGGCTTTGGCTGAGAACGCCGACCAGGTGCGGCTCAACCGGAAGGTCAACGCCTTGGTGCGCGACCTGGACTTGGGTGTGAAGGTGGAGGATCTGCGTTTCGGCACCATCCACACGGATCAGGTTCTGCCCATCTTCGAGCAATTGCAGTTCGGCCCCCAAACCCGCAAAAAGATTTTGCGGGGCTTCAATACGGTAGCCGATTACGATTACTCTCCAGCCTCGGCACTGGTCGATGTCAGCAACAAGCAGGAGGAGTTCGTCCAGCCCGAGCGCGATAAGGTGGAGTCTGCAGACCAGTTGCGGGACTGGTGCGAGAAGCATCTGCCGGACAAGGCCCTTTGCCGGCGCTCGGCGGACCATGTCAAGGCCATGGCCGATTCCTTGGACAAAATCAAGGACATCGGCGACTCCGACCAGAATGCCATGCGCTGCAGCGAGGCCATGAAGGAGCACTGGGTTCTCCACGCCATCGGCTGGGCCAAGCATGGCGACTATGGTCTGGAGGAGCTGGCCATTCTCTCCATGGACGGGCACGGCCTGGTCCTCATGGCAGAAGACATAGACGAAGATATGCTTGGGGCCATCCAGGAGCTGATCGACCAGCGGATCGGTACCTGCGTGGTTCATGGTTACAAGGAACACTTGCACCTCTTGGAGAGTCAGGGGTTGCACATGCCGCTGCCTCTGTTCGACACTAAGCTGGCAGGCTACCTGGCTGAGCCCGATTTTCACGCCGACAACCTCGAGCAGGCCGTCGCCCATTTCCTGGCCATTCCCGTGGAGGAGGAACCTGAGGCCACCCAGGGGGCCCTGGCTCTGGACGGGCGAGAGGACGAGGACGAACGTCGGCGGGGGACCCGGATTCTTCGCCAGGCTCAGTACGTCATGATGGTTTCCGAGCGTCTGCAGGAGTTGATGGACGAGCGTCACCAATATGGCCTGCTGCGCACCATAGAGCTGCCCACCTCCGCAGTCCTGGCGCAGATGGAGACCGAGGGCGCCAAGGTGGACGATGCCCGCCTGAAGGAGATGCACGACCGGTTCGCCGCCGAGGCCCGCCAGGCCCAGGAAATCGCCTGGGATAGGGCCGGCAGCCGTGTCAACCTGCAGAGCCCCAAGCAGCTGAGCAAGGTGCTCTTCGACGACATGGGCCTGGTGCCCACCCACAGGACCAAGACAGGCTCCTATTCGACCAACGTCTCGGTCCTGCAGGACCTCTATATCAAGTCGGTCAACAACGAGCGTGCCAACGACTTCCTGGGGGCCCTGCTCAAGCACAGGGAGACCAACAAGCTCAAGCAGATCGTGCAGACCCTGCGCGAGGCGGTCAATCCCCGGGATGGACGGCTGCACACCACCTACGAGCAGACTGTGGCGGCCACCGGACGGCTGAGCTCGGTGGATCCGAACCTGCAGAACATCCCCAACCGGGATGCCCGGGGCCGTGAGATCCGTTCGGCCTTCGTGCCAGGCAACGGATACGAGGCCTTGCTCTCTTCGGACTACTCCCAGGTGGAGCTGCGGATCATGGCCCACCTTTCCGGGGATCAGGCCCTGATTGACGCCTTCAAGTCTGGCGCTGACTTTCATCGGTATGTGGCCAGCCTGGTCTATGACATCCCCATGGAGGAGGTCACCGGAGACCAGCGCTCCCACGTGAAGGCCATGAGCTACGGGCTGGCCTATGGACTGAGCACCTATGGCCTGGCCCAGCAGCTTAAGATCAGCCCGGCTGCGGCTGACGTGCTGCGTGCCAAGTACTTCGCCACCTTTGGCAAGGTTCATGAGTACCTGGAGTCCCTGGTGGCCGATGCCCGGGAGAAGGGCTACACCGAGACCATGTTCGGGCGGCGGCGCTATTTCCCCGGACTGCGCTCCAAGCGCCGTCCCACCCGCGAGGCCTCCGAGAGGGCCGCCTTGAATGCGCCCATCCAGGGGTCGGCTGCCGACATTATGAAGATCGCCATGATCAAGGCCAGCCGTGCCTTGTCCGATCAGGGGCTGAAGAGTCGCATCTCCCTGCAGATCCACGATGAATTGCTGGTGGAGATCGCTCCCGGCGAGACCGAAAAGGCCACCAAGCTGGTCAAGGACTCCATGGAACATGCCGTTGAATTGGCCGTACCTCTGGATGTATCCACCGGTATCGGCCAGGACTGGGAGCTGGCTGCTCACTGATCCGACATGGAGTGGCCTGGGACCAGCCCAGTAGGATCCAAGGAGGGATCGTCATGCCTGATGAACAGGATGAGGCCCAGAGGCCTTCGGCGCCCCTGGGCCAGGTGGTGGATCTGCTGGAGGGGCTCTACCCTCTGGACTACGCGGAAGACTGGGACCATCCGGGTTTGGTGGCGGGGGATCCGTCCTGGCCAGTCAGACGGATCTGGTGTGCTGTGGACCCTCGGCCTGATGTGGTTCAGGAGGCTCTGGACCACAAGGCCGACCTGCTGATCACCCACCATCCGCTCTTCTTCAGATCGGTCCACCAGGTTTCCGGCCTGGACTTCCGCGGGGATATGATAACCAGACTGGTTGAGGGTCACTGTGGGCTCTGGGTGGGGCATACCAACGCTGATGCCGCCTACCGTGGTGTGGCTCAGGCGGCTGCCGATGCCCTGGACCTGCAGGAGGCGAGACCGCTGGCTCCTCAATTGGTCTCAAACCGCGATTTGCACGCCGATCAGGGGATCCAGGTGGGTCTGGGTCGTTGGGGACGGCTTCCTAAGCCCACCCCATTTGAGGATTTGGTCCATACCGTGGCGGGCCTTTTGCCAAAGACGGCTCTGGGTGTTCAGGCGGTCGGTCCGTCCCTGGCCATGGTCTCTACAGTCGCCCTGCTGCCCGGCTCGGGGGATTCCGAGTTCGACTTGGTTCGATCCACGGGGGCTGATGTCTACATGACCAGCGATTTGCGCCATCACCCTGCCACGGACGCCTACCAACAGGCCCTCTATGAGGCCAGGATGGCCGGTCGGCCCAATCAGCCCAGACCCATGCTGATCAACACCCCACACTCGGCCATTGAGAGCCTCTGGTTCCGCTACGCCAAGGGAGACATTGCCAGGGCCCTGAAGACGGTCACCGGTGTTCGCCCGCAGGTGGAGGTTTCGTCCATCGTCACCGATCCCTGGACCATGGTGGTGCGTTGACGGCTGAGGATTGATGGTTGAGGAGGAGTGATTTCATGAGCGATGAAGCGCAGGATCTGCAGGCACGATTGGCCGCCAAACTGGATGGCCGCGATGGTCAGGGACCCAAGGGTATCGATATGACCCGCGCTCCCAAGCTGATGGATGACAGGGAGGTCTTTCGCGGCCCGATATTCGTTATCGACCAGCAGCGGGTGGCCATGTTCCGGCGTGACGGTTCCAAGGAAACCATCGACCGGCAGCTCATCCGTCATGACCCCTGTGTGGTCATCCTGGTACACGACTGCGCTGCCGATGCCTATCTGCTGACCCGCGAGTACCGGGTGGGTGCCCAGGCCTATGTCTTCGGCCTGCCGGCCGGCTTCATCGACCCGGGGGAGAGCCCCGTCAAGGCCGTCCTGCGCGAGCTGCGTGAGGAGACCGGTCTGGTGCCCGGACCTGAGGGTGCGACGGGCTCAGAAAGCCATCTGGATCCGGAGGACGGTTGGATTGATGCTGCTCCCGATGTCTACTCCTCCCTGGGTATGAGCGACGAGCTCGGCCACATCGTGGTCCTGCATCTGCGTCGCTGGCATCAAGGATCCACCGACTTCGACCCGGGCGAGCATATCCAGTCGGCCTGGGTCTCCTGGCAGGAGCTTTGTGCAGCGGGAGTCGCCGATGCCAAGGCGGTGGTGGCCATTCAGCATGAAGCCATCCGTCGCCTGCAAAAGGATTAATGTCTAGGCTTCAACGCTCGTAATTGCGCAAGCAGAACATACCGGTGGTATGATATCTTCTTGTCAGAAAAGATGGTCATGTCAGAATGATCAGGCATTGTTGCGCTGACAGGGAGAGGAGCACTGCATGGGCACGCCGAAGGATCCTGAAGGACATCGCAATCAGATCCTTGATGTAGCTCAGTGGCTCTTCCTGGAAAAGGGTTACGACGGAACCAGCATCCAGGACATCGTCGACGGCCTGGGTGGCATGACCAAGGGAGCGGTCTACTACCATTTCCCATCCAAGACGGCTATTTTCCACGCGGTCACCGAGCGTATGGCCTCGTCCTCATCCCAGGGAGACTGGCTGGGGGACTGGCCTGGCGAGACCGGGTTGGAGAAGCTGCGCAACGAGCTGATTGCCTCCTTATCGGCATACTCGCGTCTGGATGTCACCTTCTCCGCCAGAACCCTGCTGAAGAGCCCCCTCATGGTAGGGGAGATGTATCTGAAATCCATGGACAGGATTGTGGACGTGATCACCCCTGATGTCCGCGAAGGTGTGGAGGACGGCTCCATCGCCCCATGCAATCCCGAGGATCTGGCCCAGGTGCTCTACATCCTGCTCAACATGTGGATAGGGATTCGATTCTCGACCATGACCCGGGACCAGGTGGTCTCCAAGTTCACCCTGTTGGCGGATATGCTCAAGGGAATAGGGGCGCCTGTCGTCGATGATCGGGTTATTCGCGCGGCCGTGCACCTGCACGCACATCTGAAGAGCAATCCTTTGACTGCCACCAGCGGGGAGTCCACGCAAGAGGAATCTGACAAGAATCAGGATCAAGGGGTCTCTTAGAGCCGATAGATTTCTTAAGGCCAAGAGGGCTCCGGCTACTAGCAAGATTCGGGCGCTCACCGAGGAATGGTTTTTGTTTCCACCAAACATACCATCGGTATTTTTGAAGGGAGTTTTATGCAGGTGCTGAAGGCGGACGGTATTGTCCAAGTATTTGAAGGCAGGGAGGTGCTGTCCGGACTGGATTTGACCCTGGAGCAGGGCGAGATTCTGGGCTTGCTGGGTGCCAACGGGGCTGGCAAGTCCACGCTGTTGAAGATCCTGACCGGAGGCCTGTCGGCGGCAGAGTCTGTTTTCTAGGGAGGCCTCTCCGCGAAGACTATCCGGGCAATCTGGCCAGAATGGGAGCGTCCATCAACGAGCCGGTCTTTTATGAGTCCCTCAGCGCTAGGGAGAATCTTGAAATTGATCTGACCTACCTGGCATTGGCAGACCGGGAGCATAGGGATGCCAAGCCTACCGGGATCAGCCATCTTTTGGAGAAGGTCGGATTGGCCGCCGATTCAACTACTCCTGTCGGCAGGTATTCCATGGGTATGAGGCAGAGGTTGGTCCTGGCCAGGTGCATGGGCCATCATCCTGACCTTTACCTACTGGACGAGCCGCTGAACGGACTGGACCCTGTGGCCATCGAACAGCTGCGAGACAGCCTGCGAAGCCTGGCAGCCCAGGGGAGTGCAATCCTCTTTTCCAGCCACATTCTCTCCGAGGTGTTGCGCACGGCCGACCGCGTAATGGTCGTGGCGGACGGCAGAATCAGCCTACAGGCCAGCGTGCCGGAACTGCTCAATCAAGGCCAGGAGGTCGCCGAGCGAACCCTGGTCAAGGCCATGGAGGGCTGATATGAAGACGCTGCTGAAATTAGAGCTGAAAAAGACCAGGCTATGGCCCTGCATCTTCGGAGGGCTGGCAGTAGTGGCCGCAGCCTTGGCCATCGGAGGCATGTTCCTGGCCATTGGCCACACAAGCGGCCGGTCAGACCCTCGGCTGTCCAGTCTGGCCTTCGTGCTGCAGATGGCCATGGTCATCCTTCTGGTGGGCTTCTCCCTGGTGGCTGCTGCCCTCTGCAACCTGGTCTTCATTGAGCCCTATACGTGGAGGAACCTGGCGCTCACCCTCTCATGCCCGATATCGCGAGGTCGAATCCTGTTGTCTAAGCTGGTTTTCGTCGGCCTCTTTACGGCGCTCTCCTACTTGGTTGGGACGGCCATCACCCTGACTGTCATCTTGCTGATCGACCGTCTTGTGGGTTCGCTTGGAACGGGCTCGTCAGGCAGTCTGCTTGGACAGGTTCTCCTCATGCTGGTTACCAGCCTTGCCGGACCTGGTGGGGTTGGTTGGCATCGCCCTTTCTATAGGCTTCTGGAAGCGCTCGCTGCCCATCATGTTCGCAGTCCTGCTTCTGCTGGACGCTGTAGTGGGCAACCTGCTCTCCCTCTCCCCGCCACTGTCTGCTCTGCTGCTTCTGATTATCTTTCTGGCCTCCCTGCCGGCCTGGTGGCTGCTTCACCGGACCCTCATGAAGATCGAACTGCCCTGATCGACGGCCGACCATGCAGGAGCTTCTGAAGAACAAGCCTTTCGTGACCATGTTTCTGGCCAGTCTCTTGAATACGGTCGGAGGCGAGCTCTTCAACATCGTCTTCATCGTCTATGCCCAGACCATGCCCTTTGCCGGACTGGCCGTCTCCATAGCCTCAATGGCCTGGGTGGCTCCAGCCCTGACGGCCATTCTGACCGGATACCTGGCCGACAGGACCATGCACAAGACGCGGATGCAAGTGGTGATCAAGCTGGTTCAGGTGTGTATCTATCTGGTTATGGCCATAATGATCGGCAGGTCCAAGAGCCTTCCCGTCTTCCTGCTGCTGGTGGCCGTGGATATGACATCTTCCATGCTGGAGGGGTATGCAGGCAGTCTGTGGATGCCGGTTCTCAAACATCTGGTTCAGCCGGGCCAGCTTCACCAGGCTACTTCGATCACCTCTGCTACCTCCAGCGTTGCGGCTGTCATCAGTGCAGGTGGAGGCGCAGTGTTAATTGCCTTCCTGGGTAACAGTTTCGCTATATTTGCGCTGATCAACGCCCTCACCTTCCTTCTGGCGGGGATTCTCGTTGCTGTTGGCTATAGGGAATTCGTCAGGGCGGAGGTCTCAGTTAATGGCTCGCCTGTGGGCAAGCATGTGGGACTAGCATCCAGCCTCCATGTGACCTTGGGGGAGTTCCACCACTCCGCCTTTCTGGTCCTGATGGTGGGTTTCGGATGCATGGTCAACCTTCTGGGGACGGCCCTGCAGCCCCTGCTCAATCTGGGGCTTATCTCCAGCCCGAGGTCTGGTGGGGAAGCTACGGAACGACTATTGCCGCCGTCAACGGCATCTCCTCCCTGGGACTCATCCTCGGTGCACTCATTGCTGCGGATCCTCTCAGGCGGTTACCCATGGCCCACCTGCTGACCGGTGTCATGGCCGCAGCTGCTGTGGTAGGGGTCAATCTGGTCTGGCTGCGCATTCCTGCCCTACTGTTCTTTCCTCTCCTGGCCATGAACTATCTTCTGGGCAAGATCAACCCTAGGTTCATGACCATGCTCATCAGTACGGTGGCCGAGGACCACTTGGCCGCAACTATGGGAGTGGTACAGACTGTCATGATGATCGGGGCGCCTCTGGGGCAGATGGTCTTTCTGACGCTGGGTAATCTGGTCGGCATCCCCATCACCATGTCCATTTATGCGGGCCTGACGGGCCTTTTTGCTCTGTCGATTTTCTCTACGGGATTGCTGGGCATGAATGCCAAGGATCCGACTCCCGAAATGGGACGAAAGCAAAAGTCGGGCTAGCCGGATTTGAACCGGCGACATCCTGCACCCAAAGCAGGCGCGCTACCAAGCTGCGCTATAGCCCGGCGCCCATCGCTGTCACTGCATGGGCACAATGTATCAATATAGCACACGGTCGGGTCCCGGCTGGTCCTGCGAGGATGAGCAGGGAGCGCGAACAGCTCTGCGCCTGCGGTTACCATGGTGACCATGACAGTGGAAGAGATATGGGCGGCACCGCAGGCTGATGGCCCCTTGGATGCAACGGTGACCATACCGGGGAGCAAGTCCCTCTCGAACAGGTATCTGATCCTGGCGGCCCTGGGAAGTCGTCCGGTCAGGCTGACTGGTCTGCTCAGATCGCGTGATACGGACCTGATGATTGGGGCCCTGGAGGCCCTCGGCGTGGATTGTCGGGTTGATCCGGACGACCCTACGAATGTAACGGTCATTCCACCGTCAGGCGGACGTTTCCGTGGCGGCGCCCGGGTAGACTGCGGACTGGCTGGAACCGTCATGCGCTTCGTGCCGGGCCTGGCCATGCTGGCTGATGGCCCCACGCACTTCGATGGAGACCAGCAGGCCTATCGGCGTCCCATGAGGCCTCTCTTGGACGGCCTGACCCAGCTGGGAGCCAAGATCGAGTACCTAGGCCAGGAGGGCTTCCTGCCCTTTGTGCTCACACCCCCGAATCGCCTGGTGGGCAGGGAGGTGACCATAGACTCCTCGGCATCCTCGCAGTTCATTTCCGGCCTCCTGCTGCTGGCTGCCAGAGCTGATGGCACTATGACCATCGTCCACTCTGGTCAGCATCTGCCCAGTCTTCCGCACATCGCCATGACTGTTGAGGATCTGCATCAGGCTGGAGTCCAGGTTCAGGCCAATCCTGATCGTTGCAAGTGGAGCGTTGAAGGCAGGGGATCTGCTGGGACGCAGCTGCCCGATCGGGTCCAGGTGGAGCCCGACCTGTCGAATGTGGCTCCCTTCCTGGGAGCAGCCCTGATAGGAGGCGGGCAAGTCAGTGTGCCCAACTGGCCAGAACGGACCACACAGCCAGGTGGCTTGCTGCCCGGGTATCTGAAAACTATGGGCGCGAAGGTAGACATGGTTCCCGACGGTAAGGGTAGCGCCACCTGTCGGGTGACCGGGGGGGAAGCCATTCATGGACTCGGCGACTTCGACCTGTCCCCAGCAGGGGAGATCGTTCCCTCGATTGCGGCCATCCTGGTCTTTGCCGATGGGCCCAGCCGCCTGCACGGCATTGACCACCTGCGCGGTCATGAGACCAATCGGCTGAAGGCACTGGCCACCGAAATCACCAGAATAGGCGGCCAGGCCCGTGAGCTGGACGATGGCCTGGCCATCGAGCCCGTGCCTGTGCACAGTATGCATGGGGCCGTCATGGAGACCTATGCCGATCATCGCATGGCCACCTTTGCCGCCATGATCGGGCTCAAGATACCTGGCATCCGAGTGCGTAATATCGGCACCACGGCCAAGACCATGCCCGACTTCCCGGGTATGTGGAAGCGGATGCTGGCAGACGAGGGTCAAGGCTGAGCTACAGCGATTCGAGCGAAAGGAGCCGTGTTATGAGCGTCGAAGCTGAAAGGCAGACCTGGCAGGAGGATCTGGATCTGGCCATCGCCATGGCCGACCGGGCGGATCAGGTCACCGTGGGCTACTTCAAGTCGCCGGATCTTCATGTGGAACGCAAGGCGGACAATACTCCGGTCACCCAGGCCGACAAAGAGGCGGAGGCAGTGATTCGTCGCGTTCTGGCCCTAGCAAGGCCGAACGATACCATCTATGCTGAGGAGCTGGGAAAGCAGGAGTCCAACGGTAGACGGTGGATCATCGATCCCATTGACGGAACCAAGAACTATGTGCGCGGAGTACCCGTCTGGGCGACCCTGATCGGCTTGGAGGTAGACCATCAGATGGTGGTCGGCGCGGTATCGGCCCCCATGTTGGGCACCCGCTGGTACGCTGCGCAGGGTCAGGGAGCCTACATGGCGCGCCAGGGTGAAGCTCCCAAGGCCATCCACGTATCAGGAGTGGACCGGATGGAAGACGCCTCCATGTCCTTGTCGTCGCTGACTGGGTGGAAGGCCATAGGCCGCCGGGAAAGGCTTCTCGACTTGACCGATCGAATCTGGCGCCTGCGTGGATTCGGTGACTTCTGGCAGTACATGCTCCTGGCCCAGGGTGCCATCGACCTGGCGGCCGAGCCGGAACTTGACCTTTATGACATGGGTGCCTTGGTTCCCATCGTGACCGAAGCCGGTGGCAGCTTTACTGACCTGGCGGGCAACCCGGGTCCCTGGGGTGGCAATGGCCTTGCCAGCAACGGTCTTCTGCACAAGGAAGCCCTAGAGGCCCTGGGCGACTGACACATATGACATATAGAAGAAGGCTGGTGATCACAGCAATGCATGTGATCACCAGCCTTCTTGGTTCTTAGGACCAAGCTCTTAGGACCGAACCCTTATCTCAATCATCCCTCATTCGACCATCAGTCGGGTTGAGGGGCAGGTCTGGTCAACGGTCAGGCCTGGAACTTGTTGCCGTAGGCATCGCCCTGGCTGGCGACGACCTCGGCCTGACGTGCGATGGAGAGCTCCTCGTTGGTGGGGATGACGCAGACGGCGACCGTGCTGTCGGGGGTGGAGATGATCCGTGCCTCCTTGGAGCGTTGGTCGTTCTTCTCCTGGTCCAGCTTCACGCCGAAGGGCTTCAGCTGCTCGATGACCTGGCGACGCACGATCTCATCGTTTTCGCCCACGCCAGCCGTGAAGGTGATGGCGTCCAGGCCGCCCATCTGGGCCGTGTAGTTGCCGATGTAGCCGACGATGCGGTGGACATAGATGTCAAGTGCCAGCTTGGCATCCTCGTCGCCCTCGGCGATCAGCTTGTGGACCTCGCGCATATCACCGTGACCGGTCAGGCCGGTCATGCCGGAGCGCTTGTTGAAGAGGGTGTCCAGCTCATCCACGCTCATGTGGGCGTTGCGGATCAGGTGGAAGACAACGGCAGGGTCGATATCGCCGGTGCGGCCGCCCATGACCAGGCCCTCCAGGGGGGTCAGGCCCATGGAGGTCTCAACGGGATGTCCGGAGACCTGAGCCGAAGCGGAAGCCCCATTGCCGATGTGCAGGACGATCTGCCGCAGGCCCTCTGCAGGCTTGCCCAGCAGGCCGGGAACCAGCTGGCCCACATACTGGTGGCTGGTGCCGTGGGCACCGTAGCGACGGATGTGATACTGCTTGGCGATGTCCTTGTTGAGGGCGTAGGTGGAGGCCTTCTTGGGCAGTTCGAAGAAGAAGGAGGAATCGAAGACGAAGACCTGCGGGGTCTGCGGCATCAGCCGGCTCATGACCTCGGCGCCTTCAGCCTCAGGTCCGTTGTGCAGGGGGGCCAGCACGGCCAGATCCTTGACCTGGCTCAGGGTCTTCTTGGTCAGGAGGGCAGGCTTGGGGAAGATGGCTCCACCCTGGACGACACGGTGACCAACGGCGATGATGCCGGCCTTGTCCAGATCAGGGCCGTACTCCTTGAAGAAGCCAAGGACGCGCTTGAGTCCGGTCTCATGGTCGTGGATGGGCTCCTCAAGCTCATGCTTCTCGCCATTGACCTCGTGCTTGTAGTGGCCGTCGGTCGGCTCGCCGATCTTCTCGACCAGACCCGAGGCCAGGCTCTGGCTGGTCTCCAGATCAACCAGCTGGTACTTGATCGAGCTTGAACCCGAATTGATGACTAGGACGGTTTTCGCCATTGGGGCATCCTCCTGATGTGCTTGTATAGAGCCTGTGCTCCTCAATCAGTCTTCAAGATTACTCGTCGGCCCTTACAAGCCGCGGTATATAGCCAGGCCGACATGGTTTTGGGGCTGCTACCGGAACCTTCTAGAGATAGGATCCAGCAGCAGCCCCAGAGGTTCATAAAGACCTTATAGGGACGGCGATCAGTCCTGGGCCTCGACGGCGGTCAGAGCCACGGTGTTGATGATGTCAGCCACCAGAGCGCCGCGCGAGAGGTCGTTAACCGGCTTGTTCAGCCCCTGCAGGACCGGTCCGATGGCCAGGGCACCCGAGGTGCGTTGTACGGCCTTGTAACCGATGTTCCCGGCGCTCAGGCTGGGGAAGACGAAGACATTGACCGTTCCGGCAACCGGATCGCCCTTGGCCTTGGTGGCTGCCACAGTGGGCGACCAGGCCGCGTCGAACTGGATGGGGCCCACGATGGGCAGGTCCGGCGCCTTCTCCTTGGCCAGGCGGGTGGCCTCTTCAACCAGGTCGACATCCGGGCCCTTGCCCGAGCCCAGGGTGGAGTAGGAGAGCATGCCCACGCGCGGATCCACGCCGAAGGAGCGAGCGGTTTGGGCCGACTGGATGGCGATGTCGGCCAGTTGCTCGGACGACGGGTTGAGGTTGATGGCGCAGTCGGCGAAAACCGCCACATGGTCGGGGAAGCACATGAGGAAGGCTCCGGAGACCAGCGAAGCGCCCGGCTTGGTCTTGATCACCTGCAGGGCTGGGCGGACCGTGTTGGCTGTGGAGTTGATGGAGCCGGACACCAAGCCGTCGGCCTTGCCCAGTACCACCAGCATGGTGCCGAAGTAGGAGGGATCGGCCAGCTGCTTACGCGCCTGCTCCGGAGTCATGCCCTTCTTGGCACGCAGTTGGCAGAGGCGATCAACCATGGGTGCTAGCACCTGCTCGTCATCCATGGGCTGGAAGGAGGCCTTGTTCAGGTTGTTGAGGCCAAGCTCCTTGCCGCGGGCCAGAATGGAATCCTTGTCGCCCACGATGATCAGGTCGACGATGTTCCGCGCCAGCAGGTAGTCGGCCGCCTTGATGATGCGGTTCTCGCCGCCCTCGGGCAGGACAATGGTCTTCTTGTTGGCCTTGGCCTTGGCCAGCAGGTCGTTCTGGAATGCTACAGGAGTGGTGGCCTTGGGGCTGGCGGCGTCGGCGGCCTTCAGCACCTGGTCGACATCCACCTCCTGCTGGAATGTCTGACTGGTGGCCTGGCGGGCCTGATCGGCGGACGGATCCGTGTCGAAGTCCATCTTGGAGACGGTCCAGGTCGGCAGATCGTATTCCTGGAAGGCCTCGGTGAGTGGCGCTTTCTGTTCGGGCTGGCATCCGGTGATGAAGACACCGGCGAGCACGGCTCCCTGCGCCTCGATGGTTCGCCGGCAGGCGGCCACGGTCTTCATGACCTGACCGGGTTCCCTGCCGATGGTGCAGACGGCCAGCATGACCGGGGACCTCAGGTCGGCGGCGATCTGCGCGTTCAGGGCAAACAGGCCGGGGTCGAAGAGCTTTGAGGCATCGCTGCCCACGATCAGGACGCGCTCGGGATGGGTGGCCTCCACCAGCCCGTCATAGGCATTGAGGACATCGGCCCGGGTCTGCATGGGGTCCTCAGTGGCGTGCCCGGGGCACTTGCCACGGCAGATCTCTGGATCTGTGTCGGGGAATGAGCTGGCTGCAACCAGTTCCGGGGTCAATGGGTGCTTCCTGCAGGCGATTGGCCTGAATACGGCCGTTTTGGCTTTGGCGCTCAGGGCCTTGGTCAGGCCGTAGGCCACGACATTGCGGCCGTTGGCGGCTTCTGGGCTGATGATGGTGATGCTTGCAAGACTCACTGTGTCTTCTCCTGTCCGGACGTGGTTGCCTTGATGACTGCTTTGTTCACAACCTTGTCCAGTATACAGAAACCGCCCGCCATGCGGGCTGCGCATGACGGGCGGTTCCAGGGTCGGATCAGCGTATCACTCGTTGTCTCCGGCGGTCGCGGCGGTGGCGGAGATGGTCTCCTGGCCGGCGCGGTTGGCATCGGGCCAGACCCAATCGGTGTAATCGGGGTGGTCGTAGCCCTTGTCCACGGCAAACTGGAAAGCCTCATCGCGGAACTTGGTCCACTTGTCGATCTGGTCGGCATACTTGCCGGCATCCACCAGCTTCAGGGCGGAGGCGGCCAGGCACCAGCGGTCCATGTTGTTGACACGCACCATGTCGAACGGCGTGGTGGTGGAGCCCTGCTCCTCGTAACCGTGCACGGAGAAGTTGTCGTGGTTGGGGCGTCCGTGGATCAGGCGGTAGATGGAGCCGGGGTAGGCGTGGAAGGCGAACAGGACCGGCTTGTCCTTGCTGAAGAGCTCGGTGAACTCCTCGTCGGACAGGGCCTGATCGTTCTCTTCGGCATCCTGGATCTTCAGCAGGTCGACCACGTTGACGAACTGGACCTTGAGGCCCAGCTTCTGCAGCATATCGTCGGCGGCCAGGGCCTCCTGGGTGGGGATGTCGCCCGCAGTGGCGATGACGACATCAGCATCCTCGGCATCCTCGGCGTTGGAGGCCCAATCCCAGCGGGCGGCCCCCTTCTCCAGCTCGGCGGCGGCCTCGTCCACGCTCTGGTAGGTGGCGGCGGGCTGCTTGCCGGCGAAGATGGCGTTGATGCAGTTGGTCGACTTGTAGCAACGCTCGCCCACATTCAGCAGCATGTTGGCATCAGCGGGGAAGTAAATGTTGACTACATGATCGTTGTTGAAGTTCTTGTTCAGCAGGATGTCGACGAAGCCGGGATCCTGGTGTGAGAACCCGTTGTGGTCCTGACGCCAGACGTGCGAAGTGACCAGGAGGTTCAGGCCGGCGATGGGCTTGCGCCACGGAATCTCGCGGACTGTGGCCTCCAGCCACTTGGCATGCTGGTTGATCATGGAGTCGATGACGTGCACGAAGGACTCGTAGGAGCTCCAGATGCCATGGCGTCCGGTCAGCAGGTAGCCTTCCAGGAAGCCTTCCATCTGGTGCTCGGAGAGCTGCTCGATGACCTGGCCGGTGTGGGCCATGTGCTCGTCGGTCAGCTCCGAAAGGTAGTCGGCATCCCACTGCTTATTGGTCACCTCATAAGCGGCAGCCAGACGGTTGGAAGCCGTCTCATCGGGCCCGAAGATGCGGAAGTCGGTGGGGTTCTTGGCTAGCACGTCGCGGGTGTAGTAGCCCAGGACACGGGTGGCCTCAGTGGCGCCCCAGCCATGTCCGTGCTTCTTGACGTCGATCTCGTAGTCGTGGATGTCAGGCAGCTCCAGCGGCTTGAGCAGACGCCCGCCATTGGCGTTGGGGTTCTCGCCGATGCGCAGGTCGCCCTTGGGCATGAAGCTGGTGACCTCGGGACGCAGGGCGCCCTTCTCGTCGAAGAGCTCCTCGGGCTTGTAGGAAGCCAGCCAGTTCTTGAGGACCTGGAAGTGGGCATCGGTGTCGCGGGCGGAGGTCAGCGGCACCTGGTGGGCACGCCAGGATCCCTCGGTCTTCTTGCCGTCGATGAACTTGGGGCAGGTCCAGCCCTTAGGCGTGCGGAAGATGATCATGGGGTAGAAGGGACGGGTCATGTCGTCGGTTTCGGCCCGGGCCTTGATGTCGCAGATCTTGTCGAAGACGGTCTCCAGCATGTCGGCGAAGCGACGGTGGATGGACAGATGATCCTCGTCGTCGAAGCCTGCGACGAACTCGAAGGGCTCATAACCCAAGCCGTGGAAGTACTCATGCAGCTCCTCGTCGGAGATGCGCGAGAGGATGGTCGGGTTGGCGATCTTGTAGCCGTTCAGGTGCAGGATAGGCAGGACGATGCCGTCAGTGCGGGGGTTGACCAGCTTGTTGGACTGCCAGCCGGTGGCCAGAGGGCCGGTCTCGGCCTCGCCGTCGCCCACGATGCAGGGCACGAAGAGGCTGGGGTTGTTCATGATTGCGCCGTAGGCGTGGGAGAGTGCATAGCCCAGCTCGCCACCCTCGTGAATGGATCCGGGGGTTTCAGGCGCGAAGTGGGAGGGGATGCCGCCCGGGTAGGAGAACTGGCGGAAGAACTTCTGCAGGCCAGCATCATCGTTGGTGATCTTGGGGTAGTACTCGCTGTAAGTGCCATCCAGGTAGGACTGCGAGGTGCCGGCAGGGCCGCCGTGGCCGGGGCCCATGATGATAACGGTGTTCTGCTGATGGTCGGCGATCAGACGGTTGATATGGCCCAGCAGGAAGTTCAGGCCGGGGGTGGTGCCCCAGTGGCCGACCAGACGATGCTTGACGTCCTCCCGAGTGAAGGGCTCCTTCATCAGGGGGTTGCTGCGAAGATAAATCTGTCCGATGGAAAGATAGTTGGCCGCTCGCCAATACTTGTCGACGGCCTCGAGGGTCTCCTCGGCGATTGGGGTCTCCAGCTTCGCCCAAGGGGTGCCGATAACAGGATTCGTCATGTGTACTCCTGCACTTTAGTGCGATTGTTTATTTACTTCGGTTACGGGCTCGTGCGGTGTCATTTCAGGCATCCGTCGGGTTCGTACCCAATGCCTACATGGTACGTGAACGAGCAGACTTTTCTGAACGTTTTCTTGCAGTGTGTGTTCGCTCTTGTGAGAAAATGCGAGGGAATTGTCTGCTTGCAGACAGGAATTATTGCCGGGGGTGCCGATCAGGGCTCAATGACGGTAGCATTGTCGAAAACTGCAACCATACTGGACTTGCCCGCGGGCGTTAACTCGTCGCTCCCGGGCATCCATGGCAGATACAGCATACATATATATAAGGAGTCTTATGGCACAGGGTCCCGTCCTGGTGGTCGATTTCGGTGCGCAGTACGCCCAGCTGATCGCTCGTCGAGTCAGGGAGGCGGGGGTCTACTCCGAGCTGGTGCCCCATTCGATGAGCCTGGAGCAGATGCTGGCCAAGGATCCCAAGGCGGTCATCCTCTCCGGTGGGCCTGCCTCCGTCTACGTGGACGGGGCGCCTACCATAGATAAAAGGATTTTCGAGGCAGGGGTGCCTGTGCTGGGCATCTGCTACGGCTTCCAGGTCATGGCCCATGAGCTGGGCGGTGAAGTGGACAAGGCGGCCTTGGGGGAGTACGGCAAGACCGAGGCCTTCATCGACAGCGCCAGGGGAATACTACAGGATTCACCCGCACGGCAGGATGTGTGGATGAGCCATGGCGTCGCCGTCAACCGTGCGCCTGAAGGCTTTGAGGTTCTGGCGCATACCGAGGGTGCTCCTGTGGCGGCCATGCAGGATCCATCCCGGGGGCTGTACGGGGTCCAGTGGCATCCCGAGGTGACCAACACTCCTCTGGGGCAGGACTTGATCAACCGCTTCCTGCATCAGTGCGCCGGACTTCCGTCGGACTGGAACGCTTCGGGCATCATCGAGCAGCAGGTGGAGAAGATTCGTCGCACAGTGGGTGACGACCAGGTTATCTGCGGCCTGTCGGGCGGAGTCGATTCAGCCGTGGCGGCCGCTCTGGTCCACAGGGCCGTCGGCGACCAGCTGACTTGCGTCTTTGTGGATCATGGTCTGCTGCGCAAGGGGGAGGCCGAGCAGGTCAGGCATGATTTCGTAGCCGCCACTGGCATCAAGCTAATTGCCGTGGATGCTTCACAGGACTTCCTGACTGCCCTCAAGGGCGTTTCCGAACCCGAGCGCAAGCGCAAGATCATCGGGGAGAAGTTCATCCGCACCTTTGAAAGGGCCCAGCGGCAGGTGATTAAAGAGGCCGGCAAGACCGGCAAGGAAGTCAAGTTCCTGGTGCAGGGCACGCTCTACCCCGACGTTGTCGAGTCTGGCGGTGGAGATGGAGCGGCCAATATCAAGTCCCATCACAACGTGGGTGGTCTGCCCAAGGATGTCAAGTTCCAGCTGATCGAGCCCCTGCGCACCCTCTTCAAGGACGAGGTCCGGGCCATCGGCACCGAACTGGGCCTGCCCGATCAGATCGTCTGGCGCCAGCCCTTCCCGGGCCCTGGTCTAGGCATCCGCATCATCGGGGAGATTACCCAGGAACGCTTGGAGACCCTGCGCGAGGCCGACGCCATCGTCCGCGAGGAGCTGTCCAAGGCTGGGCTGGATCGACAGATCTGGCAGTGCCCGGTGGTGCTTCTGGCCAATGTGCATTCAGTAGGGGTGCAGGGCGACGAGCGTACCTATGGCTCGCCGATTGTGCTGCGTCCGGTCTCCTCCGAGGACGCCATGACTGCTGACTGGACACGTCTGCCCTACAACGTGCTGGCCACCATCTCCACACGCATTACCAACGAGTGCCCGGGAATCAATCGTGTGGTCCTGGACTGCACCTCGAAGCCTCCGGCAACCATCGAGTGGGAGTAAGTATCTGGGCCGGACAAGTCATATGGCGATATGTCATATGACTTGTCCGGCCCATTCGGTTGACCTCTCGCCACTTGATGCCGATAGAAGAGCTCAGGTGTTGGAATTCATTGTTTGCTGCTTTGTGATGGCCGCGTTGATCCGGTTGACCAGCTCGCGGGGATGCTCTACTCCGAGCACCAGTCGGTCATAGTGCTCCCCCTTGAGTTGGATGACGATGGGGCTTTCCGGTCTAGTGACATTCCAGAATGTTTTCTCCCCTTGCTCAATAAATGTGCCGGCCCATTTACCGGGAACATGCAGGCCGGGTACACGCAGTCCTTTGGCATCGTCAAGAATGCCCGGATCCTCGCTCGCGCCCAGAACATGCTCGAGCGGCACCACCAGTTTCCCCCTGAACGACCACATCTTATCCAAACCCTGCGGCTCAATCTCCAGGGTCCGCCCGACAATTGCCACCTTGTTGTTCATGATTTGCCTCTTTCATTCATCATCAGACTGCAACCGAACATGTGCACGCTGCAGCAGCGTCTCGCCAAGGAGCTTGGCGACATCAACGCTCACAGCATCGGCATGGCACGATCTCGAACGGGACAGCTTCACAAGGTAGTCCCTGACCAGTCCACGAACCTCGAGATCATGATCTGACAACTCCATGAGTGCTACCAATACCAGATCGAGCACTCCTGAATCGCGCGACTCCGAATCCGTTGCGTCACGTAGCGCAGCCACGAACATGCCACGCTTGCTGCCAAACGCACCGTAGAGGCTACCTCGTAGCAGACCCGTTGCCTTAACGAGCGCATCAATCGACGTACCCTCATAGCCATGCTCCAGGAAAACTTCTCCTGCACGGGCAAGGATCTCATCATCATTGAAATTTCTCTTACGACCCATGCCCGCCAAGATACCATTAATTGACTGAATAGTCAAGAATGATAAACGACCCTATCACATATTCTTTTTAAGAAGAATCATAGGCATTTTTCTACTCTCTCAATAATTTTATACGTGTTTTCATATCTGCGCGACATATTTACCCACACTGTAACGGAACGACATAGACTAATTACTATGAGTGTCAGCACGTGGCGCACCGCCGATAAGGTCGCAGTTAGCTTTGTCCAGAAATGGCTGAAAGAGTCCAAACGTTCAATAAGCATCAAATTCCTAGCCGACAAAGTTGGATGCTCTTATGCGCGAATGTACAACGTTCTCAAATACCAAAACTCTCCTCTCAATATTTCCGAGTTCCTAATCATTTGCAAAGTCTTTACACGCAATCCTGCTATCGAAATAGACCAGATAATTAGTAAAACAACTGAATTAGATGGCACAGTGGAAGAAACAAATCATTGGCGTCATGATGCACAAACTCATGACACAAAGAAACAAAAGAGAGAGGCAACATTTAAACAGCAAAAACAGGCTGCAACAAACATGTTAAGAGACGGAGTAATCTCCATAGTTAACACTTACCTCGAAACAATAAACAGTCATAAGAATTAAATATACTCACGCAAAAGCGCGAAACAGAATATTCGCAGCTATCTGAGAAAAGTATCTTTCATTAGTCGCATCTTCCTGATTAGGCGGCAGAAAGTATATTCATGGTAGTCAATTGCCAATTGTTCAGCGGAAGATATTGGACCCTGAGTCGACAAACCCGGAATCCAGCAGTCCGGACTATGTTCGACACCTCGGTTGTCTCTAATGTTGATGATTGGAACGCCATCCTGACCCAGGCCTGGTATCCATCGGTTCGTCGGTAACAGGCGCAGTCGCGTCCGTCTTGGTGCTTGCCATGTCAGCTTTCGGTTTGCTGCCAATCTGTCGCAGATTGATCAAAAATCGCGAGCAAACCACTGACTACGTGCAGAAAATCTTTTCTCGGACTTTATCCAACAAGGACGATACTAGCTCAGAGTCGTTGCGGTCTGATCATAAAGATACCTGCGGCATAGATGCTACAGTTTCTACGCATATGGGGGTAGCCAATATTCCCCTAAGATGACCACCCTTATCTTTTATCGCAAACTGCGCTAATTTCAGATATTGTAAGTGTTACGATTTTGCATCTTTTTAGGTCACTCCGGCATCGAAAAGAAACGTTGGTAGTTCTTGTTGCTTTTCACGAGATCGTGATGTTTGCCAATGACTGGCGTGGTGCTTCCGTCAAGATAGATGACAGAGCTTGTGCCTGAAATGATATCCAGATCGTGGGTGACGATGATAAAGGCTCTGTCCGAATACTCTGTCATGGATTGATAGACGCTACGTTTTGTCTTATTATCCAATCCGTTGAACGGCTCATCAAGTACAACGAGTTTTCTCCCGTTTAGCAAGGCCCTCGCTAAGGCTAGGCGCTTTTTCTCGCCGTTCGATAGATTCTTGCCGTCTTCACTGATTCTGGAGTCGAGACCCAAGGGAAAGGTTTGGATTCGTTGATCGAGACCTACTTTATGTAGTGTGGCCCAAATTTCGGTGTCTTTTATGCTCTGATCTGAGGTCTTTGTTTTGTGCACCTGGGGGGACAAACGGTAAGTAATATATATGCCGCATCGGATGAATGAATGCTGTTGTGGTGTTTCAACAAGCGTACCACTTAAGAAAGCCTATCCTATGACTTTGGGAGGCCTTCTCAAGTGCTTTGAGGGATGTCCTACGTTCTGGTCCATCGCGGCTTTGTACCAGAGAACAGCTATGTTAAGCCGTTCTCTGACGCCGAGTTTTTTGAGTATTCGACTTACGGTCTTCTTGACGGAGTCAGCATGTACGCCTAATCTTTGGGCTATTTCAGCGTTAGTCAGGCCTTCACTGATGAGGGAGGCAACTTCGAATTCACGTCTGCCTAGGTTGGCAAATTGCTGTTGCAATTCCATTTCTTCCTCGTTTGTTTTCGCTGCGGTTATCCCCCTACGTATAACCTCACCGGTTATGCGTGGGGTGAGGATGGCATCACCCGCACATACGGATCGGATCGCCTTACATAAGTCTGCTGCTCTGACATCCTTGAGCAGGAATCCAGAAGCGCCCGCACTAAGGCCCCCGAAGGCGTAGTCGTCTTGGTCGTAGGTGGTCAGGATGATAACTCTGATGGACGGGTACCGTTCCTTGATGACGCTGGTGGCGTCAAGGCCATCCATAATCGGCATCCGCACGTCCATCAGAATCACGTCGGGCAGAAACCGTTGCTGCTTCTCGGCGAATTCCAGGAAGTCAAGGGCTTCTTTGCCGTTTCCCGCCTGGCCTATCACCTGCAATCCACGATCTACGGCTATCATAAGCGCAAATCCCATTCTGGCTGGACGTTGGTCATCTACGATCATGACACGGATCATGTTATTCCTCGCTATCTGTGGGTTCTTTGAGTGAGGGGATACGGGCTTGTAGGAGCCATCCGTTGGACGTGGGCCCTAATTTCAGGACACCACCATATCCTCGAAGAGTTTCTTGGAGTCTGTTCAGCCCGGTTCCGTCGCCGGATGGCTCTTGAACGGGTTTACCGTTGTCCCTGACCGAGATGGTTATACCGCCCCGACTGTCATGGTCCCAAGAGATTACGATACGGTCGACGTGATTCCCGTGTCGGAGTACGTTGGTAATGGCCTCTCTGGTGATGATGAAGCTCAGATTAGCCTGTATAGGGTCTTGCGGCCGGCGTCCGGTTTCAGTCAGTGCGACGGTCATCCCGACTTGCCGTGCATGATTAATGATCGGGTTGATATCATCCCAGTGGTATGCCTGCTTTTGCCCTTCCGACGCGAGTTGATACCCGTCGATATTGGACGACGGCTGAAGTGCTTTCACGGCCGTTCTGGTATCAGCCAGTCCCTGGCGCGCCAGTTCGTTAATCATACTGATGGCATCATCGACTTCCGGTTTTCCGGTGATTTGGTCCAGACCCTCGGACAGCGCGATGATGGCCGTCAGGTCGTGGCCCACGCTGTCATGGAGCTCTGCGGCAATTCGGGATTGGTGGACTGCCCGATCGCGCTGTTGCGCCAGGTGCTGGCTCCGCCTACGTTCGTTCGAAAGCGTCTGTTCGGACAGGTGCCGTTCCCGCCGTGCCCTGGACACCAGTCCCAAACCCACGCATAAGGCGGAGTACGTGGCTGTAGAGTAAAGCAGACCGGTGAAGTTGGCGTCCTGATGCCACAGGGTCGCCAGGATCGTGGCCGTCAACACCAAAAGAGCGGTTGGGATCAGGCAGGCGATGAGGTTTCTGAGTTTCTCGGTCTCGACCGTGCAGGCGTAGAGAGCGATATACCACACTGAGACTAGGTCGGTATATGCGGAACCGTAGATTGCCGCCGTCAGCAGCATGAGGATGGTGATGGCCAGCAGAGTCGCCGTGGGTCGTCGACGGCGTAAGCAGAGCAGGATGAGGGACAGGATGATGATGACAACATACAGAGGCATGCCCCATGCCGTGGTGTCCAGAACCTGACGCAAGGTTCGGTCGGCGCTGTCGGGAGCGAGGACCAGCCGCGTGAGCATCATTGTTTCGTACAGGGCGCACAAGAAGACCATGACATAAGTTGTGCTTGGCCTATTCCAGTATTCGAACCAATCAGCCAGCTTCCTGTTCGGCTTCATCGCTCCGGCCCCTTCCGCAATACCCCTATCTCATTATGCCGTCACCTGACGAGAAGGAAGAAGTCGGCAGCCAGAACCGTTGTCGCAACGAGCACGAGGAACGCTGCGTTGCCGGTGAGCAGTAGAGCCATCCGGGCCAATGCCCGGTGCCGTATAGCCGTTTTACGGTACGTGACCGCTGCAATGACAAAACCCAGCAGGACGCACAGGCTGTTGCAGACGATTATGGAATTGCGTAGGTTGCCCATGGCATACAGCCGGACTCCGCAGAGCTGCAAGAACAGGGTGACGAGCGAGGGGGCAAATGCTGATCCTAGGGCCAGCCAGGCTACGGCAATGCGGGTCGGCGCCGAACCGGTGTTCCTGCCCATGAGCTTCTCACTCCTCTTTTGAGATCAGGGTAAGGCTGCCGGTGAAGTGGTCCCCGCTGGCGTAGATGTAGAAGCTGCTGCCGTCCAGTGCGTAGGTCTGGTCGAAGGCGCCCCGGTGGATGGGCAGGGGACGCTTCATGTCCGAGCCGTCGGTCACCAGGATCGTCCCGGCACCCTGCGTGCCGGACACCCGGCCGGTGACGTGTATGGTCGTGTGTTTGCCGGTCCCCCCGAAGAGGGTCTCCGTGCCGGTGAATCCATGATAGGAGGCCATGTACCTTCCTGAGTAGGAATCAGCGGCATCCGATCGCGTTCCCACCAAATCGTCCTGCCTGCTGACCCCCAGGCCGGTCGAGCATCCGGAGAGGGCGGATAGCGCCAGCAACGCCGTAATGAATATGACGAGACGGCGGATGACATGGAGTGCGGGGTGACCCGCCCTGTCGGTGGCGAGGGTCATGGTGCATGTCCTTTCTTAGAATGGATTGATTCTGTTGGTCAAATGGCTTTCCTGGTGAGCCGGCGGAAGGCAAGCGCCCCGATCAGAACCCAGAGGGCCGCCGCCAAGGTCGATGCGATGACTGAGGAGACCGAGGCGAGGTTGCCCAGGTCCCTGGCCGCCGATGCGGTCGTGATCAGGGCCAGCGGGTAGGGCATGGCCAGGGTGGGGGCCACGAGCGTGAGGGCGCAGCCGGCCAGGGTGAGCAGGAGCATGATGGACATGGTGGAGGCGAACGACCCGGTCCTGGTGGCGATGGCCTGTGTCAGGGTCATGATGGCCCAGACGGCCATGGTCATGGGGACGGCCCGTAGGAGGTAGGGGCCGATCTGGGACAGGCCGAAGCCCGTGTTCATGCCCACGGCGATGAACTCCAGCTCGAAGACGGCGACGGTCATGAACGATGCGAACAATCCTTGGAGCATCTTGCCCGCCATGGCCGTGCCGGCCGTCCCCGACGCGTTGAGGCGCTGCCAGTTGCGCCCCCGGTGTTCGTTGGCTTCGATCTGGGCGGCGAAGGCGGCGACCAGGATCGGCATGAAGACCATGCTGCTCAGCAGGATGGCCTGCCCCCAGACGGCGGTCCACGTCACGCCTTGGGCTTGGAACTCCCGACGGTAGCTGACGTATTGGTCCCGACCGAGGAACATGCCGATGGCATCGAACAGCACGGTAGCGAGCCAGTACCACAGGTTGCCGGCCTTGCGCATCTCCCAACGGAAGGCCGCCACGACGGAGGGCCGCTTGCGGACCCTACTCGCTCGACTATTGATTGCGATGGTGTCGATTGTGTGCCTGCTCATCGGTGTGACTCCTTTACCATGATGACGAATGCCGAAACGCCGGTCCAGACGATGCAGGCGACCAGGCCGGCCAGCACCAGGGCCCAGGGATTGGCGACGAGCGTCATTCTGGCGAAGCCGTCCGGCGTGGCCGTGACCAGGAAAGGACTGGCGGCCGAGCTGACGCCGGCCGGGAACAGCCAGCCCGCCTGGGCCACGTTCAACGGCCCCAGGCCCGAGCCGACCAGACCGGCGATCACGCCCACGCCCAGGCCGACGGCCTGCTTGCCGATGGTCATGGAAAGCATCAGCTGGACGGCGGTCACGGCCATGCACGACAGGAAAGCGACAAGGGCCGGTGCAAGCATCAGAGAAGGCAGGCCGCCGGAGGATTCGAAGCCCATCGCCGAGGCCGCCAGAGGCGTCCATGCCAGGGGAACCACAAACACCAGGGACAGGGCCGTTCCCGCCACCGCCAGCTTGGCGAGGAAGAGGCCGGACTCCCCCTGCCCCAGGGACCGCCATTTGAGGTCCATGCGTCCGCGGGTCTCCATGACGGCCAGCCGGCTGGTGAGCAGGGCGGCAAGGATCGGGGCCAGCAGGCCGACGAGCTCGTAGACATCGCCTTGCGCCAAGGTCACGGTGCGTGTCGCCGGATTGTCACCGGCCCGGTCCATGAGGGCGAATCCCGACCACAGGGAGACCAGGGCGACCATGCCCATGGCCATCCACCAGAACGACGAGCCCTTCAGCTTGCGCACCTCCATGGAGACGAGCGTCAACGGGCCGCCGGAGCGCACGGCTCCGACACCACCATGCTTCGTGGGCCCCACGGATTCCAGGGTGTCTGCGGTCATGGCGCTCATCGTGAAGCCTCCTGCTTGAGGCTGGTCTGCGGCGCATGGGCCCGGGGGCTTTCCACCAGTTCCAGGAACGCCTCCTCCAGGCTCTTGCGTTCGGAGGCCACACGATAGACCTCCAGTCCCTGGGAGACCAGCCGGGCGACTAGGCCCCCGACCCGCCGGTCATCGAGCTCCGGGATGCGCAAGGCCCCGCTTTCCTTCACATACTCATAGCCGATGCCGTCGCGCTCAAACGTGGCCGCCGCCAGGCGGGGGTCGGAGACGCGCAGGTCGATGTGTCCCTCCTCGCGCAGATCCTCCAGGGAGCCCTGGTAGAGCAGACGCCCCGCGGCGATGACGCCGACCACCGGCGCCATCCTCTCGATCTCGGAGAGGATGTGGCTGCTGATGATGACCGTGACGCCCTCGCTGGCAGCAAGGTCCATGATCATCTGACGCACCTCGACCACCGCCTCGGCGTCCAGACCGTTGGTCGGCTCGTCCAGAAGCAGCAGCTTAGGACGGGAGATGAGCGCCATGGCGATGCCAAGCCGCTGCTTCATGCCCAGGGAGTAGTCCCTGGCCTTCCTGTCCTCATGCCCCCTCAGCCCCACCTTGGCCAACACGGCCGATGCCGAGCCGGAAGGCAGACCCAGATAATCGGCCACCATACGGCAGTTGTCCAGCCCGGAAAGGCCTGGGTAGAAACTGGGGCCTTCGATCATGGACCCCACGCGCCCAGGGGCGACAGCGCGCTTCCCGGAGCCGACGTTCTGCCCCAGCATCCACATCCGGCCGCCGGTCGGCCGGGTGAGGCCAAGCAGCAGCTTCATCGTGGTGGACTTGCCCGCACCATTGGGCCCCAGCAGCCCATAGACACCACCCATGGGCACCTGCAGATTCAATCCGTCCACAGCCCTGAAAGTGCCATAGGATTTGACCAGGTCCTCCGTCACAACGGCCGCATGAGGTCGAATGTCCTGATATCCATTCATCGTTGCCTCCCTATTGATTGGTTTCCAACTCCATGGAAGCTTCTTTCGGCAGCGCAGACAACACGGAAAGCATATATGTCCCCTCAGGAGGACATACATGCCGACATTTCTTCCAGTACGAGACACCTTTACCAAGCCAGGCCGTTATTGAGATTACACTGCAACGGTTTATGACGATGCTTCCTCATTGAATGCATTTACTAATGCACTCAATATAAAATCAAATACTGTTGGCTACAATACCCTGCCTTCCGTAGGTGCGACTAAACGGTCATTTGACGGGCATCCTCATCGAGCGCTCATATTACTGCAACCAGTCCTTGGTCACTGGTTCGATTCGTGTTCCGCCCTTGCCGTCTGGGTTGGCCATGAGAATGCGGATTTGCTCGCTTTTGGTGGCTGTGCAGAAGGTGAATTCCACGTTGGTGGCGACTCCCCATTCCCCCCTCTTGTTAAGAGCGATCATGGAGATCTCGCCGACCTTGCCATAACGGTTCCTCAGGAAGTCATCAAGGTTGTAGACTGCCGAATCGCAGGCTTCCTGCGGGGTCAATCCGCTTCTCATCAGGGCGACGATCCGATAGGAGAGGCATCCTTTCATGATGTCTTCGCCCAGCCCGGTGGCGGCCGCCCCTCCGATTGCGCTGTCCACGTAGAAGCCCGAGCCGGGCAGGGGTGAATCGCCTACTCTGCCTGGTTCCTTCATAAAGAGCCCCGATGTTGATGTGCCAGCAGCCATCGACCCCTGCAAGTCCAAGCAGATGGCCCCGACCGTATCGTGGCCTCGATAGGGGCCGGCAGACTCCGGTCTTGTGGCCTTTGCGGATTCCAACTCCCAACGCCTTCTGGCCCTGTCCGTCAGCATGTTGCGCATTTCGAACCCGCTGATCTGGGCGTAGCGAGTAGCGCCTTGTCCGACTAGAAAGCTGCTGGTATGGCGTCGACTCAACTGTCTGGCCACTGATATGGGGTGCAGTGCATGCTGGATGCCAGCTACAGCGCCCAAAGCCATGCTATTTCCGTCCATGAAGGCGGCATCCATCTCCATCTCGCCTTCCCGGTTGGGCAAGGCGCCATAACCGACGGAAGTGTAATCGGGGTTGGCTTCGACCTCTTGAATCAACGTCTCGACAGCGTCGCCTGCCTGGCCACCCTCTTCCAGACCGGAACTGGACTTGACCATGCCTTCATAGGCCATCTGCCAGGTAGCGATGGATGCCCAGGTGGATTGATTTTGGCTGGATTGCTGCCGGGATGAATTACTCATTACCTTGGCTCTCTCTATCGGTATGTACACTGGCTGCTCTTGAGCGGAGCACGAATGCTGTTTTATGGCAAAAGAGGCAGCCGGACCTCAGCCGATCGACGGATGATCAAGCTGACAGACCGTGCCCTGAGCGGATGGGCCGTCGGCTGCGGGCTAGCCCTGCTCGCATTCAGACAGCAATCATGTCCTCTGGCCTCTTGCTTCTGTCAATAATAATTACTAAAGGTACTTCTTGTTTAGGAATGTGATGTTGGTGCTTTTAATCGCATGAAAGGCATCAGCATGTGCCTACATGCCTTCAGGCTGACTTAAAAGGCCGAGTTCCAACAATTTGTTTGGTGATCGCTGGATGGCAGATCCGGTCGATTCGGCGTGACGCAACACCTTCGGCATGTACAGTTTCCAATTTGATATATACTACTAACAAACTATTATCTATTGAAATAGTTTGAGACCAAGATAGTCTATCGAATCTAGTTGTTTGCAGTACATGAGTGAATCAATCACTCGCCATCGTAAATGCGAATGCGGTGACAGTTCCGAAGAAGGGACTATTATGGAGTCGAAAGAGAAACAGGTGAACACCAGTTCACCGATTTTGATGTTGGGCATCTTGTCCATATCGTTCCTGATGTCGGTTTCCAATGCCGTCTCAGGGACCATCCCGCTGATGAAGCAATACTTTTCCAACATTTCAGAGGCCAACGTCGAGCTATTGGTTGTCATCCCTACGGGAGGCGTCCTGCTGGGAACTGTGGTCAGTGGCCTCATATCCAACAAGCTGGGCAAGAAGTACACGGTCCTTTTGGGGCTCATCGTCTCCTTGGTCTTCGGAGTCATACCTGCCTTCTTCTACAACTACCCGGCCATTTTCCTGTCGAGGGCCATGTTCGGCGTGGGCATGGGCATCTTCACCCCGCTGAGCGTCTCCTACATCACTGATGTCTTCCCTGGGAAAATCAGAAACAGGCTCCTGGGTTGGAGGAACTCCGTCGGTGCCATCGGCGATTCGATCATGCTCTTCATTGCAGGATTCCTGATCAACATCTCCTGGCATGCCACTTACCTGGTCTTCCTCTTCCTGATCGTGCCAATCGTCCTCGTCTCTCTTTTCGTCCCCAAGCGGCTTGACCGAGTCATCGTGGAGGACGGCAAGGAGGTCGAGGAGGACACCTCCATCAAGCCGTCCACCAACGGCGGTGTCATCCAGCTGGCCATCCTCTTCCTCTTCGTCTGCCTCTTCTATTCGGCTATCTCCCTGAAGCTGGCCAGTCATATGGTTGATTCGCACATAGGCTCTGCAGCTGATGCCACCAGGATCTTCGGCTTCCTGGTACTCTGCTCGATTGTCTCAGGCATCGCCTTCGAACAACTCGCCAAGTGGTGCGGACGATACACCGTCTTCATCTTCGAGGTGCTGACGGCAGTGGTCATGATCGCCATGCCCTTCACCAACTCCATTCCGATCTTGCTGGTTCTGGTCCTGGTGGCAGGGTTCTGCAACGGCATCATCAATCCGGCTCTGACTGCCCGCATGGTGGCCTATTCGCCCAAGGGCTCCATGAACCTGACCACTTCGATCATCCTAATCGGTATCAACGTCGGCTCCCTGGTTGCTCCCTACTTCTTCCAGGCTTTGGGCGGGGTGCTTGGCAATAAAGACCCAGGCTTCATGATCATGTGCGCAGGTGTCTGCTACGTGATTCTGGCCCTTTACGATGCCTTCGTCGTCAAGAAGGACAAGCTGACCATCTGAGAGTGGTCATTGCAACTCGTGTCAATCAACAGAAACAGAGGTAAATAATGAGCGATACCGTGGAATGGTTCAAGCAAGCCAAGTACGGAATGATGATTCATTGGGGTCTCTATTCACTCCTGGGAGGAGAGTACCAGGGGAAGTCGTCTAGCAACTATGCGGAATGGATCCAATCCAAGCTCCAGATCCCCAACAAGGAGTACGAGCGCCTGACCCAGGCCTTCAATCCCATTTATTTCGACGCGAATGCCATAGTTGACCTGGCCAAGCGCTGCGGTATGCAGTACTTGGTCGTCACTACAAAGCACCATGACGGCTTCGCCATGTACCGGTCGCTGGTGGATCCCTACAACGTCTATGACGCGACGCCATTCCACCGGGATGTGATCGGCGAGCTGTCCTTGGCCTGCCGCAAGGCCGGACTGCGTTTTGGCCTCTACTATTCGCAGGACCTGGACTGGCATGAACCGGATGGCGGCGGATACCTCTCGAACGATATTGAGACCGCAGGCACCACCTGGGACAACAGCTGGGACTTCACGGGGGAGAAGAACTACGACCGGGCATTCGAGCACAAGATCATGCCGCAGATCGAAGAGATCATGAGCAACTACGGGGAAATATCGGTAGCCTGGTTTGACGTACCAATGACCCTCAGCGACGAGCAGAGCCAGACCATCTACGATACGGTCAAGCGCCTGCAGCCCGACTGCCTGATCAATTCCAGGCTGGGCAACGGCCGTTACGACTACGTCTCTCTGGGGGACAACGAGATTCCCGAAGATTCGGATGCCAGCGAGAAGGCAACCTCGGACGGGGATGTCGACTACAACTCGATCGAAGGATTCAAGCCCTCAAAGCTTGGCCTCTACGAGACCGCCGGGACCATCAACGATTCCTGGGGATTCTCCTATCATGACCAGAACTGGAAGAGCCCGCAGACCATTCACGATTACAAGGCCCATCTGAACAAGTACGGCATCAACTACCTGCTCAATGTCGGTCTTGACGGCCTGGGCCGCGTTCCCATGGATGCTGAGCAGGCGCTCCTGGGAGCGCGCACTCTAGAGGCTTGAGGATCTAGAATCCTGACAGTTAGCTAGGGATCCCATTGTAGCTATGCCGCTCCTGTCCGACAGCTTCCTCGCCAAGCATTCGGCTGCTCAGGAGTACTGTTCTGATAGCTTGTTTTCCGCCTACAGGCCCTTGGCATGGACCATCAGGTAGTCCCAAGCGCGGGTGGGGAGCAAAGCATGAAGGGCAACCAGAGGTTTGGCGCCGAAGCCCAGAAGGTAGCGTGGGTGGGGATGGCGTACTATCGAAGCACGGACGATGGCCTTGGCGATGGTTGATGGTTGGGTCAAATGCCTGCCGGAGTACAGTTTGCGTAACCCGGCAGCAGCTCGGAATCCTGATTTTTGATAGGCGCTCTTGCGGGTGACCGTCTGGAGATGGTCGGCGGCGATCGTACCCCAGTTTGTGGCAATGGCTCCGGGTTCGATCAGGACCACGTCTATACCGAAGGGACGCATTTCCATGCGCAGGGCGTCACTGAAGGCTTCAAGAGCGTACTTTGTGGCATGATACCAGGCACCCATATAGGTGACCATTCGGCCTGCCATGGATGAGGTGTTGACGATCCGGCCGCGTCTGGCTCGGCGCATGGCGGGCAGTACCAGCTGGGTCAAGCGGGCAAGGCCGAAGAGGTTGACCTCAAATTGTCGTCGCACCTCTTCGATGGAGACCTGCTCGACTGGGCCATAGGACCCGTAGCCGGCGTTGTTGACCAGCAGGTCGATTCGCCTCTCCTTCTGCAGGATTTGTGTGACAGCCTTCTCAATTGATGCAGAATCAGTCAAATCCATCTGCAGGGCCGTCACCCCCTTGTCGCCCAGCGGCTTCAGTCGTTCGACTCGTCGCCCTGCCGCATACACCCTGTATCCATGCTCGGCGAGCATTCGCGCGGTTTCATATCCTATGCCGCTTGTGGCTCCAGTGACCAGTGCCACTTGATTGGCCATATTTATTACCTCTCTGGCTGGTGTCTGTGAATCGTGGCTCCTGCTTTTCTTTGAGACACAGTATATGACAGCATTTCAAAGTAAGGACATAAAAGCCAGACGAGGGCGGTCTATCCGTCCACGTCTGGCAATGCGACCATGGTGAAGACCTTACACCTGCACTCTTTCCAGCAGTAGGTCGCTGAGCTCGGCGGCTGTTGGATAAGCCTTTTGGGTGCCGCGGCGTGTGACGCTGATTGCAGCGTATCTGTTGGCGTGGCCCAGAGCTGTTGGCACATCCTCGCCCTGCGTGTAGTAGTGGGCGAACGAGCCGATGAAGGCATCGCCGGCGCCAGTGGTATCCACAGCTTCAACCGTGACCGCAGGCACCAGCAGCTCCTGGTCGGCGCTGACCCAGAGGGCGCCCTTGCCGCCCATGGTGACAATCAGGTTGCCTACCCCACGCTTAACCAAGTTCCGTGCTGCAGCTTTGATCTCGTCCAGTGTCTCTGTGGGCATTCCGGTGAGTGTGGCCAGTTCGGTCTCATTTGGTGCAAAGAAGGCCACTCTGGAGACATAGTTGATGTTCAGATCATCATTGGCTGGCGCAGGGTTCAGCAGGACAGGCACGCCGTAATCCTCTGCCAGTTCAATCGCATGGTAGTTGGTCTCCAGGGCGATCTCCTGTTGGAGAACGACCAGTTTCGACCCCTTGATCAGGTCATTTTTACTGTCCAAGGCGGCAGGGGTCAGCTGCTTGTTGGCGCCTTTGACGATCAGGATCCGATTGTCGCCGCTGGTGTCCACAAAGATAGGCGCCACGCCGCTGCTCCCATCAGCGATGCCGATCCCCTCGGAGCTAATGCCGTTGCTGCGATAGTTTTCCAGCTGTTGTCTGCCGAACTCGTCCTTGCCGACCATGGTGATGAAGTTGACCTGTGAACCCAAGCGGGCGGCGGCAATGGCCTGGTTGGCCCCCTTGCCGCCGAATCCCATCTCGAATTCAGGAGCTTCTACAGTCTCTCCTTCCACCGGCATGCGATCGACAAAGGTGGTCAGCTCGTACATATTGGAACCGATGACAGTGATGTCAGCCATATTGTTCTTTACCTTTCCAGACCGGTGGTTACCAGGAAGGAACGTGTTTCCTGAGGCTTCAGATGGATCAGGGTGCCTGCCTTCTCAGCGGCGGCACGGCCCTCGGGCGTGCTGGTGCCGGGCAAAGCGAAGGCCGCCACCTGCTGGTCGGCGTTGTACAGGATCCAGCGGGTGACGATGGGGAATTGCTCCGTGCTGAACCGCGTCAGGAAGTTGTGCTCGGCATTCAGATGGAGCCGGAACTCGGCCATATCCGTAAAGTGGGTCAGGTTCTGGGAGAAGAAGACGATCTCAGGATCGTAGTGGCTTTCGTCGTTCAGGTCATTGATCAGCTCGCCGCTTGCTTTGAGTTCTTCGTTGTAGGCCAGCCATTGCGGGGTGGGATGCACGTGGGCGGGAACGGTCTGGCGCAGACGGAAAGCCTCGTCAGGCACGTTCTGCTCCATATGCCCGTCATGCACGTATGCGTAGTTCATATGGCACATGTACTGCAGAGGCATGGTCTGGTAGTTGGAGAGGTTGGTGACCTCCAGGCCGATGTCGAAGAGTCCGGAATCTGCATGCAATGTCACGGACGGCCGGCTCAGGTAGTGGTCGCCGAACCCTTTGACATATTCGAATTGCCCATGTATTGACATGGTTCCTTCTTCGAATCCCAGCCAGGCGCTGTCCATACGGCTGGTCGGAGCCTCGCCGTGAAGCTGATAGTCGTCCTCCGGGGCTGGTGTTCCTCCGCCCAGGAGTCCCGATGTGAACTGGAAGCAGCCGTAGGTATCAGCTATGGCGGTGCCGGGCAGGGGCTGCGAGAACATGTCCTTCATCTTCAGGCTGGTGGAGTCGAAGACCGCATCCCAGATGATCAGGCCCATGTAGGGCAGGACGGTAAGCTGGCCGCGCGAGTTCTCCATGCGGACCGCTTCAACTCCTGATGGGTAGGTGAAGGTGACGGCTTTGAAAGCATCGTCCTCATAGAGGGTGAATTCGGCCGGGCCGAACATGTCATGATTGAGATGAAGCTGTTGCATGATTGGTTTTCCTTTCATTGGTTTTCTCGAGCTCCCTCAGCCTTGAAGGCACGCATCTTTGCTGTGGAATAAACGCAGACGACCGCGAAGCAGATCACATCGACCAGGAAGGACAGGGACATGTTCGAGATGTCCGCGACGAATCCTTGCGCTACTGGAATGAAGGCCCCGCCCACAATGGACATGACGATGATGGCTCCCGCTGTTTCCGTGTGGCGTTTGTCGGTCACCGTATCCAAGGTCTGGGAGTAGATGGTGGCCCAGCAGGGTCCGAACAGGCCCGAGACGATAATGGCCGCATAGACGGCGCTCATGTTGCGCACCAGGAGGATGTAGACCAGAGCGGCCAGTCCGAATGCCGAGAACCACTGCAGGACCCGGGCGGGGTGCATGGACTTCATCATGAAGTTGGCAATGACCTTGCCTATGAAGAAGGCGGCGTAGCTGTAGACCATGAAGGTCGATGCCGAGCGTTCGTTGATCGAGGAATTGAGTTCCATGGCCAACCTGATGGTGAAGGACCACACGGCCGTCTGCATGCCCACATACATGAACTCGGTGAAAATGCCCCAAAGGAAGCGGCGGTTATGCGCAAGATAGACCAGTGTCTCGCCGATGCGCGCCTGAGGCTGCTGTTTGGTCGGATCCACCATGGGCTTGCCTGAGGGGAATTGCGTCAGTGCGAAAAGCACCAGGGCGACCAAGAGGACGAAGATGATGTATTTGTAAGGCAGCAGCGTATGCTGAAGGGCGCGCTCGCCGAAGGCGATGCGGGCCTGTCCGTGAAGTCCCTTCATCTGCCTTTCCAGGCTTTGGCCGGCACCGAAGATCAGATATTTGCCCAGCAGTATGCCGGCTATGGCACCCAACGGGTAAAAGGTTTCAGAGATGTTCAGCCGCAGGGTGGAATACTTCTTCGGGCCCATCAGTGAGCTGAAGGTGTTGGCCGAGGTCTCCAGGAAGCTCAATCCGCAGGCCAAGGCGAACAGGGCAATCAGGAAGAATCCGTAGGTGGCCATGCGCGAGGCTGGGAAGAAGATTGAGCATCCGATGGTGTACAGCGAAAGGCCGATCATGATGGCGACCTTGTATGAGGTCTTCTTGATGATGAGCGAAGCTGGTATGGCAATCAGAAAGTAGCCAAGATAGAAGGCCGTCTGCACAAAGGCGCTGGCAACATTGGACAGCGTGAAGATGGTTTTGAATTGGGTTATGAGTATGTCATTGAGACTGGCGGCTGCTCCCCAAAGGGGGAATAGGCAGGAGAGGAGGATGTACTGGAGCATTGGCGTCCTGTCCAGGTATCCATCATCCAATTCCTGTGCGTGCAGTTTGAACAGATGAAAGGTTGGCGATTGCATAACCCCTCCTTGGGTTTGCATTCGGCGGCCGCTGCGCTGCGCCCGCCGAGAATATAAGAGTCGGCCCGGGGGTTGGCTCCCGGATGCCGAAGTCAGGCCTTGCCGATGATGGCCATGCTGGAGCTGGTGCCCAGGCGTTCGGCACCAGCGTTGATCAGGGCCTCGGCCTCCTGCCGGGTGTGAATGCCGCCGGCGGCCTTGATGTGGATTCTTCCCTTGACTGCTTCTTTAATGATTTCGATGTCGTGCACACTGGCGCCGCGGCTGGCAAATCCGGTGGACGTTTTGACGAAATCGGCGCCCGCATCGGCCACCAGCACGCTGGCCCTTGCGATCTGCTCATCGCTAAGCAGGGCGGTCTCGATGATGACCTTGACCACTTTTCCTGCCTGATGGACCGCCTCGACGACAGCACGAATGTCCTTGGCAACCAGGTCTTCCCGGCCACCTGCCATTTCGCCGATATTGATCACCATATCCAGTTCATCGGCTCCGTTCGCGATGGCTTCCTGGGTTTCGGCGACCTTGGTTGCCGTGGTGTTGGCGCCCAGGGGGAAGCCGATGACGCAGGCAGTCAGGACATCCGACCCCTTCACCCGCTCATGGACGTGGGAAACCCAGTAGGGATTGACCATGACCGAATAGAAATGATTGTCCAGGGCTTCGTCGATGACCTGGTCGATCTGCGCCAGCGTTGCGTCCGGTTTGAGCAGTGTGTGATCGATGAGGCGATTGATCTGCATGGTTGTTACCTCCTTGTGGGCCTCACTGTAACAGTGAATGCACAGAAGTAAAATGCTATAATGAACATTTTTTCAAAATTGGATGCTTAATCACCAGCTGGCTATGAATTTCTTTTGCATGTTGGTTCCGCACAACCAGGAGAAGGGAAGGTTTTATGATCGACGATGAACAGCACAGGAATCAAGCTGTCACAGTCTGCCATTGGTATTATGAGGAGGGCTTAGGCCAGAGCGCCATCGCCCGCAGACTGAACGTTTCTCGTCCCACGGTTTCGCGTCTTCTGGCATTCGCCAGGCAGGAGGGGCTGGTCCGCGTGCTCATAACTGATCCTCAGGCTGATTTGGAGTCGCTGGCCAGGAGGCTCAAAGTGGCTTTCGGCCTGCGCGAGGTCAAACTCACCTATGACTCGACCGGTGACGAAGACGCCATCAGGGACAAACTGGGCACGGTTACAGCAGATTACCTGGCCGAGATTGTCGGCGATCACGACCGGTTGGGCATCAGTTGGGGGAGGACCCTCAAGTCCGTAGCCGATCATCTACGGCCCAATGAGCACAAGGATGTATCGGTGGTGCAGTTGAAGGGGAGTGTCTCCGCGTCCGATTTCAACAACTATGCAGCGGATATCGCCCTGAAATTCGGCATGGCCTTCGGCACCACCACCACAGTGCTGCCCTTGCCGGTCATTTTCGACAATGCCTTGACTCGGGATATTGTGCTCAAGGATCGTTTCATCGACGAGATTGTTCGTCAGGGGGAACGTACCGATATCGCCGTGTTTACCTGTGGAACCGTTCGTGACGATGCCATGCTTTTCAAACTGGGATATCTCTCCCGCAAAGAGATCATCATGCTGCAGCATAAGGCTGTCGGCGATGTGCTTTCACGATTTATAGCTCCGGACGGCTCCATTGCGGATGATGGCATTAACGCGAGAACGGCGGGGATACAGCTTGATCGGTTGCGCAAGAAGCCATGTTCCATATTGGTGGCGGGAGGGCCTTCCAAGATAGCATCCATGCGTGCGGCGCTTCTGGGCGGCTATGCCAATGTGCTGATTACGGATTCCCAGGCTGCCATGCGTCTGTTAGAGGAATAGGCGAACCTCTGCAATCGAGGGAATTGCACTGCTTGCCAGTAAACAAGCGTTTGGTCAAATAATGGTCGCGCTCGTATGATTGTTGAAACACCGCTGTACGCTTACTATCAATGCTGATTGTAGATTCCGCAGGAGGTTTCAGCATGCAGGGCACACGATTTACCTATTGGTGGCACGGATTCGATCTGTGACGCCGCGTGCCTTGTAGGAACGGTTGCACGGATCGGAACCCACCGGCCCTGCAGTCGTCGACAGCATTTCCCGTGCATCGTCACCGCATAGTCGGTAGGGCAGCACCAGCGACAATGGTTGTAGTAACCGCATGGGAAAGGACAAGCCAATGACATTGGCGGAGCATATGAATGCCAGGGTCAAAGCTCTGGCACCGAGCGACATTCTCGAGTTCAACAAGGAGATCGCCGGAATAGACGGCATTGTGAAGCTGACCCTGGGTGAGCCTGACTTCTTCACCCCTGAGCACGTGAAGCAGGCGGGCATCCAGGCCATCCAAGACAACCACAGTCATTACACCGAGAGTCGCGGTATGCCCAGTCTGCGTAAGGCGGCAGCGGACTACCTTCAGGCCAAGTACGGACTGGACTGCGACCCTGACAGTCAGATAGTGATTACGGCCGGGGCCACCGGGGGCATCTTCTCGGGCCTCACCGCCATGATCAACCCGGGCGACACGGTCATTCTGCCCACGCCCATCTTTCCTCTCTATATTCCTATTGCCCAGCTGAGCGGCGCCAAGACCGTCTTTGTCGACACATCCGATGACGGCTTCATTCTCAAGCCGGACAAGCTGGAGGCCGCCGTCGAAAACAGCGATGGTCCGGTCAAGGCCCTGGTGCTCAATTATCCGACCAACCCCACCGGCGTGACCTATGCCCGTGAAAATCTGGAGGCTCTGGCCCAGGTGGCGCGCAAGCACGGCTTCTTCGTGCTCAGCGATGAGATCTACGCCGAGCTGACCTACCAGGACACCCATGTATCCATGGGCGCCATCCTGCCCGAGCAGACGGTCGTGCTTGGCGGGGTTTCCAAGTCCCATGCCATGACAGGTTGGCGGGTCGGCATCGCCGCCGGCCCAGCCGACGTCATTGACCAAATCAGCAAGGTCAACGAGTTCACCATCACTTCGGTGACCACCAACGCCCAGTATGCCGCCCAGGAGGCTCTGACTAAGGGCATGAATGACACGGATCCGATGCGCGAGGCCTACCGCAAGCGGCGGGACTATCTGGCCAAGGCCCTGCCCGAGGTCGGTCTGGGCGTGATCGATCCCAAGGGTGCCTTCTACATCTTCGCCCAGCTGCCCGAGGGCATGCGCGACAGCTGGAGCTTCGTCTACGACCTGGCTCGAAAGGCCAAGGTAGCGGTAATCCCCGGAGCAAGCTTCGGGCCCGGTGGGGAAGGCTACGTCCGCATCTCCTATGCGGCCTCCATGGAGGACCTGCATACCGCAGTGGAGCGGATCGGCGACTATATGCACCAAAATCGCGGCTGATCCCTCCGGCGATTCATTCGACAATCATCACCGAGCAACAATCGACGAAGGCAGTTACCAAGGACAGGAACAATGACCAGCATTCTTATGTATTCAGTACGCCCCGACGAGCAGGAGGCCATTCGGGCCTGGGCGCAAGCCAATGACATTCAGGTGGATACTACCGACCACGATCTGGGGATGAAGACCGTGGACATGATCAAGGGATACGACGGCATCGTCATCCAGCAGCACGCGGCCCTGCCCGAGCCCGAGCTCTACCAGCGGCTCAAGGACTATGGCATCAAGCAGCTGACCCTGCGGATTACGGGCTATGACATCGTCAACCTGCAGGCCGCCCGGGAGAATGGACTAGTCGTCACCAACGTGCCTGCCTACTCGCCCCGGTCGGTCTCCGAACTGGTCCTGGCCCAGGTCATGCGTCTGGTCCGGCATCTGGGGGAGGCCAGCGCTCGCGAGGCCAAGGACGACTATACTTGGGCTGGGCTTCAGGCCCACGAGATCCACAACCTGACCGTGGGGATCATTGGAGCAGGCAAGATCGGATCGGCCGTTGCCAGGATTTTCCGGGCCCTGGGTTCCACCGTCATCGCCAACGACCCGGTTCACCGCCCAGAGCTGGCAGACACTCTTGATTATGTGGATCTGCCCACCCTTTTGAAGCGGGCCGACATCGTCACCGTCCATACGCCGCTGGACGAGACCACCCACCATCTGATCAACGCGCAGGCCCTGGATGCCATGAAGCCCTCGGCCTTCCTGGTCAACGCCGCCCGCGGCCCCATTGTGGACACCCCGGCGCTGATTGAGGCCCTGCAAACCAAGTCCATCGCCGGTGCAGCCATCGATACCATCGAGGGGGAGGCTGGCATCTTCGAAAAGGATCTGAGTGGAGCCAGGGTCGGCAACCAGGCCTTGGAGACCCTCAAGGCCATGCCCAATGTGGAGGTTTCACCCCACATCGGCTTCTACACCGATGCCGCTGTGAACGCCATGGTCAACATCTCCCTGAATGACGTCAAGACCATTCTGGAGGGCGGCACCAGCGAGCATCAGGTGGACTGACGCTATGTTTCCGCGACCCGGACCGGGCGCCGGCCTGCTCAGGCGGGATTGTGCGCAAAGGTGATGGTGCCCTGGTCCGGGTCCATGTTTTCCACAATGGCCAGGGACTTGAGGTTGTAGCCCTCTTTGCGCAGGGTACGGCCGCCCTCCTGGAAGCCCTTCTCCACGGCGATGCCGATGCCTTCAATGACGACCTTGGCATCATGGCAGATGTCGATCAGACCGTGCAGGGCGTTGCCCTTGGCCAGGAAGTCATCAAGGATCAGCACATGCTCGCCCTCCGTAAGGAAGCGCTTGGCCACAATGACGGGGTACTCGCGCTGCTTGGTGAAGGAGTAGATGCGGGCCGTGTACTGGTCGCCGTCAAGGTTGATGGACTGGGTCTTCTTGGCGAAGACCACCGGCACGTCGCCGAAGTGGCGGGCGGCCAGGCAGGCGATGCCGATGCCGGATGCCTCAATGGTCAGAATCTTGTCGATCCTGTGACCAGCGAATAGGCGGGCCCATTCAGCGCCCATGTGGTCAAAGAGCCGCACGTCGCACTGATGGTTGAGGAAGGCGTCCACCTTGAGTACATTGCCAGGCTTGACCGTGCCTTGGCGGCGGATTCGCTCCTCGAGTTCCTGCATGTCATCGTCCTTGTCGTCATGAATGCGGGGCCCCTGTGGTCCCGGCGGATAGACACCAAGATAACCCGGTTCTGGGACTGTGGTCAGGCCGCCCTGATCCGCCAGGTTTCACCTCCAGCGGATTGGAGTGTCTTCCTGGCGTGTCAGCCCGTCAATCCGCGGATTCAAGGTCCTGACTGTTACAGTGAAAATTGACCGCATTGGTCGCGCATCGTCGCGGTGCGTTAAAGGACCTAAGGAGGACCATATGGGGATTCTGGATGATGCAAAGGATGCCATGAAGTCTGCCGGCGAGAAGATTTCCGACGTCGCAGGCGATGTAAAGGACACCGTTATGGACAAGGCATCCGATGCCAAGGATGCCGTTGCCGACAAGATGGGCGACGCCAAGGACGCTGCCCAGGACAAGGCATCCGATGCCAAGGACGCCGCTTCGGACAAGATGGACCAGGCCAAGGCCGATGTCAAGGTGGGCAAGGCAAAGGCTGAGCAGGGCGCCACTGAGGCCGCCAACAACGCCAAGGACCAAATGCGCAACTGACTGGGTCATCTGACTTCCCCGATTTACCCCCGTTCGCTTTCCCCGTCGAAAGCGGACGGGATTTTTATATCTGCTGGCTGACCCCTGAGCCAAGGTCGATGACACCGCTTTGTGGTAGAAATAGTTGGTTGCCGGGTGTGCGCCATCCGGCCTGTGACGGTGACCGAGACCAGATGGCAAGAGGTGGCTTGTGAACGAGGAACCGGACTTGATCCAGCGCAGCGCCAAGGAGCTGCTCAAGGGGCTCAACGATCAGCAGGCCGAGGCTGTTCAATACCAGGGGCCGGCCCTGCTGATCGGGGCAGGCGCAGGCTCTGGCAAGACCCGAGTGCTGACCCGCAGGATCGCCTGGATTCTCAGTCAGTTCGGCGCCTGGCCCAGCCAGATCTTGGCCATCACCTTCACCAACAAGGCAGCTTCCGAGATGCGCGAGCGTCTGCGTCGGCTGATCGGACCCGTGGCCGACCGCATGTGGGTGTCCACATTCCACTCGGCCTGCGTGCGCATTCTGAGGAGGGATGGCAAGGAGATCGGTCTGCGATCGGGCTTCACCATCTACGATACGGCCGATTCCGAGCGCCTGATCAAACTGATTGGCAAGGACCTCAACATCGATCTGAAGCGTTACACGCCCAGAAACATTTTGAGCCACATATCCGACTACAAGAACAACCTGCAGGATTGGCGCACGCAGCTGCAGGAGTATGCCCCCGACTACCGGCCCGGGCAGCGCGGCCAGCAGATTACCGCCCGCTTCGGCAACGAGGAGGAGCTCTACTCCGTGATCTACGCCGAGTACGAGCATCGGCTGGCTCAGGCCAACGCCGTCGATTTCGACGATTTGATTGTGCGCACCGTCCAGCTGCTCCAGCAATCCCCGATGGTGGCGCAGTATTACCACCATCGCTTCCGCTACGTGCTGGTGGACGAGTACCAGGACACCAACCATGCCCAGTATGTGCTCATGCGCGAGCTTGCCGGTGCCGATGCAGGCAAGCAGGAGCAGGCCTGGATCACCGTGGTGGGGGATTCGGATCAGTCCATCTATGCCTTCCGAGGGGCCGATATCAGCAACATCAGGGACTTTGAGAAGGACTTCCCTGGGGCCCGGACCATCCTCCTGGAGCAGAACTACCGTTCAACCCAGACCATTCTGGATGCAGCCAATGCCATCATTGTCAAAAATGAAGGCCGCAAGCCCAAGAAGCTCTGGACCGCCCTGGGCAAGGGGGAGCCCATCGTGGGCTACGCAGCCGACAACGCCCAGCAGGAGGCCGCCTGGATCGCCACCGAGATCGCCAGACTGCGCAGCGAGGAGGGCATTCCCTACTCCGACATGGCCATCATGTACCGGGCCAACGCCCAGTCCCGCGCCCTGGAGGAGGGGCTGATCAACGCCGGTCTGCCTTATCAATTGGTGGGCGGGACCCGCTTCTACGAGCGCAAGGAGATCAAGGACGCCCTGGCCTACCTGCACGCCATCGCCAATCCCCAGGACGACGTGAACATGCGTCGGATACTCAACGTGCCCAAGCGGGGCCTGGCCGCACGTGCCGAGGCGGCGGCGACCTCCTATGCGGATCTGCATCAGGTCTCCTTCTGGGAGGGGGTGCAGCATATTGAGGAAGTGCCCGGAGCTTCCACGCTGATGGTCAAGCGGATGAAGACCTTCAGGGATCTGATCAGCTCCCTGACCGACTTTGCCTCTGAGCACGATGCCAAGCCATCGCAGATTGTTGAGAAGGTCCTGGAGGAGTCCGGCATGTTGGACGAGCTTCGCAAGTCCGTTGACCCGCAGGATGCCTCTCGGCTGGAGAACCTTGGCCAGCTGCAGTCTGTGGCTGCCGAGTTCGAGCAGAAGACTCCTGACGCTACGCTGGCGGGCTTCCTGGAGACCACGGCACTGGTGGCCGATTCAGACCAGCTGCCAGGCTTGGGCGACGACTCAGGCAAAGTGACCCTGATGACCCTGCACACGGCCAAGGGCCTGGAGTACCCGGTGGTCTTTCTGACTGGCATGGAGCAGGGAACCTTCCCTCACTCCCGCTGCCTCGAGGATGCCGACGAGATGCAGGAAGAGCGTCGGCTGGCCTATGTGGGCGTGACCCGTGCCAAGAGACGTCTTTACCTGACGCGGGCGGCCGTCCGCTCACAGTGGGGGCAGGTCAATGAGATGCTGCCCAGCCAGTTCCTGGACGACATCCCTGACGAGCTGATTGACTGGAAGCGTCGGCAGGCGGGCAATGAGCGGATGCGCGCAGGCTGGGACCTTGGTGACGACGAGGACGAATTCGGCGGCTTCGAGGATGAAAGCGATAGCCGTGCATTCGGTCATCGTTCATTCGGCGGGTTCGGCTCCGGCTCCGGTTTTGGCTCTTCCCATAATGTGCATGGGCGCTCGCGGACCTCCTCGCAGCGGTCGTTCGGATCATCCGGATATGGCTCTCGTAGCTCCTCTTCCAGAAGCGGAAGAGTTACGACCAGGCACAGCACAGCAAGCTCATCGTCATCCGCACGCACTGGCAGGGCCTCGGGCCAGCCCAAGTCGAATGGCCTGTCCATTCAGGACTTCTCTTTGGGCGACAGGGTGGCCCACGATCAGTATGGCCTGGGCAAGGTGGTCGATATTCAGGACAAGGGGCACAACTCGGTCTTGACCGTGGACTTCGGTTCCGAGGGAACCAAGAGGCTGATGCTGCGCTTGGCACCGATAGAAAAACTCTGAACGATCGAGACTCGGAGCCTGTCCAGGGACGAGACCGCCGAAACTATACACTCATGACTCTTGCGAGGACAGCCATTCCACGGCTAACTGGGTGCGGTTGGCCAGGTTGGTCTTGGCCAGGATGGCTGAGATGTGATTGCGGACAGTGCCCTCGCTGAGGCAGAGCCGCCTGGCGATGGCTTGGTTGTCGAGGCCGCCGGCCACCAGAGCGACGATTTCGCGTTCGCGGTCGGTCAGTGTTTGGAAGCGCCGGGGAACAGGCTCAGCCGGATTCTTTTGCGACTGTTTGTCCTTATTGCCTAGTGACAGATTAGCCACGGCCTCAGCTCCAAGAACCGTCTGTCCCGCCATGACGGCTTGCAGAGCCGGCACCACTGAAGCCACGTCCTGCTTGATCACATACCCCTTGGCGCCCAAGGCCAGGGCGCGTGAAATATATTCCTTGTCTGCAAAGGTGGTTAGAAAGAGCACACGGGCAGCCGAATCCATGGCGATGATGCGTTCCGCCGCCTCCAGACCATCCATGCCAGGCATCTGCACATCAAGCAACAGAACGTCTGGCTTTCCTCCAGCTGCCTGAAAACTCTCGAGGGCTGACTGGCCGTCACCGGCAGTCCAGAGCACATCTGCAGTACCGGTTGCCGTCAAAATCGTTGACAGGGATGAGCAGACGATCGGATCATCATCAGCGATAGCGACTTTCATGCCATTACCTTCCTACCCTCTTCATGCTCGGCTGGGGTGTGGTCGAACCAAGGCTCCTTAGGCAAGGATACGAAGACCTTCCATCCTTGCTGGTTGGGGCCGCTGTTGGCCGTGCCGCCCAAGGCCCTGGCCCTGGCCTCCATATCGGCCAACCCCATGCCGCGATGGAGCTCTGGCTTCTTTAAGTGCGAGCTGTCAGGCTGCGATTGCTGAATCCCGCCGTCGTCCTGCACCACCATCTGCCAGAAGGCTGGGAGGTCGCGCAGGATAACCTGCGCTGACTTGGCTGAAGAATGGCGGACCGTATTGGTAAGGGCCTCGCGAACAATGGTGGCCAAGCAACGGCACACTGGTGCAGGCGCTGCCTCAATGCCATTGTTCAGATCGACCTGCAGCTGCCCCGTCGAAGCTTCGGAGCTGGCTTCCTGCATCTGGGATGCGAAGTCAGTGCCCTCATCCTCCAAGTCATGCACGGAACGACGAATTGTGGTCATGGCCTCGTCCAAGGTCTTGCCGACACTGTCCAGTAGCTGCTCGGCACTCTGATCACCCTTGCTTTGAGCCACCACGCAGCCAGCCTGGATCTGCACGATGGCACGGGTGAGCTGGTGTCCCACATTGTCGTGAATGTCTCGGGCGATTCGGGTCCGCTCGGATAAGTGTGCCATCCGGGTCGCCTGGGCCCTCTCCTCGTCCAGGTCGTTGATGCGGCCGCGCAGTTGGCGAATCTGGTAGCGCTCGGTGTCTTCAATCTGCCATACACGCTCCTTAGCCTCCGCCAAGCGCGCACATGCCAGACCGCCGCCTTGCGCCAGTGCTGATGTCAACAAAGTCAGCAGCGCATAGCGCTGGGTGAAGCCTCTGAACAGTATGAGGTCAGTGATGGCAGGTATCAGCCAGAAGAATGCCGGCAACAAGTCCAAGAGCAGCCTTGAGTCCTTGGCCAGGGAGTCTTTCATGCCGACTGATCCGGCAGTCGGGACTATGGCTCCGAGTCCAACTCCCGCCTCGAAAGCCAGCGCTGGCAAAAAGAAAAGCCAGACTGGTATGAATGTTGCCAAAAGCGACACCAGGGCACCACCCAACATGGAACCTGGCGCTGGCAACGTCCATTCACACAGGGCTCCTACTGCTACCGAGGCCAAGAGGCCAGCGATCAGGGTTGCTGAAACCCCTGAACCATACCATGATCCGCATAAGGCCCCCAGACCAACCAGGGCCAGCCAGCCAGCTATCCTGCCCATGAATGTCTCCTCGCCCTGTTGCTCTATTGTCCTAAATAGTAATTGGCGGACTACCCGTTCCTGCGCCGATCCACAGGCGGGAGCACCCATGACAGATGTCATTAATCTGATTCGAGCATTTACAATTTTGATGACAACTGTCACGGTGTTGGGCCAGCTGCAGCTGGGATGATGGAATCATGAACAGTTCACATGAGCAAGAGCCGGCCTTGAAGGTCAGCGCATTGGTGAAGCGCTACGGTGACACGGTGGCCTTGGACCACTTCGACATGGAAGTCGGTCGTGGCGAGGTATTCGGACTGCTCGGCCCTAACGGTTCAGGCAAGTCAACTGCCATCAACTGCATCCTGGCCTTGCTCAGCTTTGAATCGGGAACGGTTCGCATATTCGGGCAGGAGATGACCCCGACCTCCTACGATCTCAAAAGTCATATCGGCGTGGTTCCACAGAATGTGGCCGTCTTCAATGAACTGAGCGTTCAGGAGAACATCGACTATTTCTGCTCCCTCTACGTGCCCAAGAAGGCCGACCGCAAGGACCTGGTCGAGCAGGCCATCGACTTCGTGGGGCTGGGCGATTTCCGCAAGTTCCGCCCGGGCAAACTGTCGGGCGGCCTGCTGCGCAGGCTCAACATCGCCTGTGGCATCGCCCACCAGCCCGACCTCATCTTTTTCGATGAGCCCACCGTCGCCGTTGATCCCCAGAGCCGAAACGCCATCCTGGAGGGCATCGAACGGCTGAACGACCAGGGGGCCACCGTGGTTTACACCAGTCATTACATGGAGGAGGTGGAGCAGATCTGTACGCGGATCATGATTATGGACCATGGCCGTCAGATTGCCCTAGGCGCGGCTGAGGAACTCAAGGGCATGGTCCAGGCCGGTGAGCAGGTCACCGTCGAGACTCTGGACCTGCAGGAGTCCACACTGGCCAAAATCCGCGCCCTGCCTCTGGCTCAATCTGTCGACTATGACGGCAAGGAGCTGGTCATCCGCTGCCGCCAGGGCGAGCACAACCTGCAGGACGTGTTGACGGTCCTGGAATCCACCCAGACCAGCTACGGCCACCTGACCAGCCGTCCGCCATCCCTCAACGACGTTTTCCTGGAGCTGACCGGCAAGGAACTGCGTGACTGAGCGCGGTCCATAGGCTCAATTGCCGTAAGGAGCACATATCTATGTGGAACTCATTCCTGATCAACGTCAAGACCTCGATACGCAACACCTCCTCCCTTTTCTGGGTCCTGGCCTTTCCGGTCATTCTGGCCGCTCTGATGCTGGGCATCATGGGCAACCTGCAAGACGGCTACACTGCCGAGGCACAGCATTTCGCCATAGTCTCGGACAGCAACTGGAAAGCCAGCCCAGGTGCTGACGAGCTGGTTTCCTCACTATCGAAGAAACCCAAGGCTGGGTCCGACGACACTCAGCTGCTTATCCCGACGACGGTGGCTACCAAGGCCGAAGCAGACACGCGTCTGGATAGCCGGAAAGACATCGGATACCTGTACGCGGGCTCTGACGGTCTGGTCAACATGGTCCTGTGCGACCGTGAAGCAGCCAGCATCCAATCCGATTCAACCGCTTCCGAAGGCATAGCGGTCTCCATTCTCTCCGCTTCGCTGGGCAGCTTCAACCAAGCAAAATCCGCAAGGTCTACCAAATCCTCACCGAGTACTCAAATTCTGGTGCGATCCGGCGGACAGACCTACACCAAGCAAATCCGCCTGACGCACATCCACCCTTCGATGACCGCGCCCTACTTCTTCGCTGTGCTCGCTATGGCCTGTCTTATCGGTGCCAGCACCGCAGCTGAGATGATTGCCAGGACTCAGCCCAACCTTTCAGCCTTGGGAGCCCGACGGGCCAGTTCTCCCAGCCCCAAGTGGCGGCAGGCAGCGGGTGCCTTTCTGGCCTCCTGGCTCTTCTCCGCAGTCAGCCTCCTAGTCGCCTATATCTTCGTCCGAACAGTCTGCGGCGTGCAAATCGGCGGTCGTGACCCGATAGCACTCATAGCCATCGCCGTGGGCACCTTTATGGCTACCGCTTTCGGCTCTATGATGGGTGCGATTCCCAAACTCCCCATCGAAACGAAGGTTGGTTTGGTCGTCGGCATCGACTGCACCCTGAGTGCCTTTATCGGCCTCTATGGCAGCTTGGCTATGGACCTCAACAATGCCATACAGGAACGCGCTCCGGTCCTGCACCTGATCAACCCCGTCAAGCAGGTCTCCAACCTTTTCTACGACATCGTCTACTACGACAGCCTGGCACCCTTCGCCCGCACCTGCGGCATCCTGGTCATTATGGCCGCCATCTTCCTGGCTGCCTGTGGTCTGCTCCTAAGGAAACAACGGTATGAATACTTGTAAAACAGCACTGCGCGTCATCTGGGCGCATAAGTTCTACCTCCTCCTGTATCTGGTGGGCATGAGCCTGATCATGATTGTCATCGGTTCCACGAATATGCAGGCCGCGGTGCGTGCCAATGCCTCAAGCTCGGTTGGGCGCTTCGAACCCGCACGTGCGAAGGTAGCCGTCATCAACAGGGATTGCGGTGACCAGGTCGGTTGCGAGCTGGGCCGGGGTCTGGAGCAGTATCTGGGCAAGTCGGCCCAGCTGGTGACAGTCGAAGATAGGCCACAGGCTTTGCAGGACGCAAATGTATCCGGCAAAAGCGATTTGACCATTATCATCCCAGCCGGATATGGGCAACGCTTCCTTGAGGCGCTTGAAGACACTGCTGCCCAAGCTCCCAGCGGCGGTAAGACGCTTGGTTTTCCGAAAGTTGAAACGGCGGCCTCCTATAATTCCAGCCGTGGCAGTCTGGCACAACTGCAGGTGGACAGCTATTTTGATGCTCTTCGTTTTGCTGTGCTTGCAGGTCGAGGACAAAACGGCTCGATGGAGCTGCATTCGTCGGCAGTGTTCAAGGATGCGGCCGCCTATGCAGTGGCCCACTATGCCGACAACCAGCCACATGTGGGCATCCATGCCAGCCCAAAGGGCGACAATAGAGCACTGTCGGAAGGCTTCGCTACGACAGTTGGCCTGGCTGCCTTTCCCTTGATGACAGCGCTGACGGTCAGCGTCGCCACGCTCTTCGCCGCGTTCAGCTCTCCTGACCGACGTCGGCGCCTGCTTGCCTCCCCAATGCGATCAAGCAGTCTGAATGGACAGGAGCTCACGGCAGCCCTCATCCTGGCAGGCATCTCCTGGGCCTACTATGTGGCACTCGTTGCCTTCAGTATGGCGGCTTCTGGGGTGTCCTTGGCTTCACTGGGCTGGGGGAGGGTGCTGCTGAGCTTTGTCGCCATGCTGATATTCGCGGTATCGGCGGCATCCTTCGGATTCATGCTTGCTCAGTTCAATCCTTCCTCTTCGCTCATAAACTCTGTAGGCGTCATCTTCGGCCTGGTGGTTATGTTCACCTCCGGGTCAAGTACCGGCGGCAGCCTGCCTCCGGTCATGCAGACCATCGGTAAACTGACTCCGGGCTGGTGGTACAACACCGCTGTCCAATCAATAGTGGATGCAAGTGCGGCAGATTTGGCCTCCTGGGGTCTTCCGCTTACTGTGGTTGCCTTGTTCGCACTGGCCTATTCCTGCGTTGGTCTCATGGTCTCCCGCCTGACACGCACCCGGGCCACCCTGGTCGCTCCTGCTGGCTCCGATCCTAGTATGATCGGGTAGCTTACCTGCATTCATATAATCTTCAGGCCAGACCCATCGCTGTCCAATCTGTCGACGGTTTTGCTCGCGGTAAGTTACCGAATATAAAATTATTATTGAATAATAGAGCCAGCTGAAGTTTTAGATAGCGCCAAAGCCAAATGCAGTACAACTGAAGAAGTAGATGACATGAACATACTTGTTATTCAAGGATCACCCTATGAAGGTAGTTTTAGCCATGCCAACGCCCAGGCTTACGCACTAACTGCCCGGCGTAAGGGTCACGCGGTCGAGATGATCGACCTCAGCCAAGAAGACTTCGACCCGGTGCTTCGTTACGGCTATGCCAAGCACATGGAGGACGAATCAGCACCTAAGCGTTATCAAAGCATGGTTGCCCGAGCCGATCATCTGGTCTTTGTCTTCCCCATTTGGTGGGCAGGTGAACCAGCCATCCTCAAGGGCTGGTTGGATAGGGTACTCACGCCACAATTTGCCTACCGGTACGGGAGCAGTCTCAAATCGGAGGGACTGCTCAAGGGCAAGACGGCGCAAATCATCAGCAGCAGCCATGGGCCGGCCTTCGTCTCCAAGATGCATGGTTCCACCGTGACCCGATGGAAGTATTCCATCCTAAAATTCTGCGGTATCAAATTTACTGGGGCCAGCATTCTGGGCCGCATCGACTCGAAGGTTGATACGCCTGGACGCCGCAAGGCCTTCACTCGGAAGATTTGCAAGACAGTGCCTTCAGCAAAGTAAGACCTGTCAGCCTTTAAGCGATGGACCTTTGACCGTCAATGACGAAAAGCGCTGGCGCGGCATTCAAAGGGCATACGCCATGCCAGTCATTCGTCCGGTTTCATGGCCAGCCTGGCGATCAGACATGTCAGCAGTGTCACCATGACCACTCCAGTGATGATCAGGGTCATGGGGCAGTGGTCGATCAGCGGGCCGAAGGCGGCTTGTCCCAGCGGAATCGCACACATGCATAGACTATTGGTCAGCCCTATCACCTTGCCTATCAGCCTTGCAGGGGTATGAATCTGCTCATAGGACAGGGAAGTGATGCTGACCGTCTGCACTATTCCCGCTGCCAGAGCTATGCATCCGGTTACCAGTGCGAAGAGGACATGAGTAGGCGAATGCAGAAGCAGTCCTGCTGCAATGGGCAGGAGAACCAGGGCGCTGGCCGAGAGCAGCATGGGTATTCGTTGCAGATTGAACCAGGCTGGACGGATGGACACCAAGACGGCTCCAAGCAGGCTTCCGCAGGCCAGTATTCCTTCGGCCAGCCCCTGCATGGCATTGCTCAGGCCCAGCGTGCGAGTGACCATATAGGGCAGGGCCACGTTGATGTAGGAGGCAAAGATCAAGTTGGCCGCCAGGCTGAGTCCTATGACCACTTTGAGGTTGCCATGCCTGACCAGAAATTGTGCAGCCGCTTTGGCATCCGCGGCCAGATGGCTCACCAGTGCTCTTGGGCCTTGGGAGGAGCCCTGTGCTGGTTCGGGAATACTGACGGCGATCCTGATCCAGACAGCAGAAATAAGACAGACCAAGGCGGCAATCCCGACCGCTTGCATGATTCCGAAGAATCCCATGACCATGCCGGCCAACACTGGTCCGATCATTCCTACGAGGGAGATCGCCTGGGAAACCAGGGCTGATGCACGGGTCAGGTCTTTTCTGTCTACCAGGCAGTGAAGGGCTGCTTGCACCGTTGGGCTGTAACAGGCCCTATAGGCGTTGACCAGCATCATGCAGGCCACGGTCAAAAAAACGGGGTCGATTTTGTGGCCGATCAGAATGTACAAGAAGGCGGTCAATGCCGACAGAATGTCCAGCACTGCCATGGTGGACTGCTTGTGCAGTCGGTCGCCAGAGCTCCGCCCAGGGGGGTCAGGAGTATGGATGGAAGGACGGCCAGAGCGGATGCCATGCCATAGAGGGATGCCGATCCTGAGATGTTGAGCAGATGAAGGGGAAGGGCGAAGACCAAGCATGTCTGCCCCTAGATTGGAGAGAATCTCAGTCGTCAGAAGAGCAATGAACGGCGGTGCCAGCAACCCTTTGCCTGAGGTTTGGTTGTGAGCGAGCGGGTTCATATGCTCCCCTCGCCTTCGGTCTTTTCATTGCCGCCCCCTTTGGCATCGGTGCCGAAGGAGGCCAGCAGGTCGGAGAACCCTTGGCCCTCCAGGGGGATGCCCAGGCCCTGCAGGATAGAGAAAAAGCAAGCGGCTCTGGTGCGCAGTTCCGCCTGTGTTCCCCTACGAAAGAAGGGAAGGAGCCACATATTAGCCAGCAGGCGGAAGATCTCTGCAGTTTGTTCGACGTGGTCCACATGCATTGAACCGTCCTGGTTGCCCTGCTTGATCAGGTCGACAAAGTCGTCCCGCTCATCCACCAAGGCGGTGAATTCCATGCCGATCATCTTAGGATTGGCCTTTGGGTTGAATTCGCGGAACATCAGATCCGCGGCCTCCAGCCTCTTTCGCGCCCGCTCGGGAGAGAAGAGCGACTGCAGCTGCTTCAAAGCCGTGTCTTGCTTCGACCGGGCATGGGCCTTGCTGGTCGTCTCGCTCACAGTGTTCATCAATCTATTGGCCACAGCGTCGAAGAGGTCTTCCTTGGACTGGTAGTGATGGTAAACAGCTCCCTTGCTCAAGCCTCCTGTTGCATTGATGATGTCCTGCATGCTGGTTTTGTCGTAGCCTTGGCGGGTGAAGAGCTCGGTAGCGGCTTTGATGATTCGCTCTTGCGTCAGTTCAGGGTGAGCATTGCGGGCCATAGGCGTCTTCCTTTCAGGTCGATGACGATAGGTCATCGTCGGTTGGTTGGGGGAGTCTGCTTGTCATGACTCGATATCATACCGACCGTTGGTATGAATATATCACAACATACTCTTTGCCCCAGGTCGGGCACATGTGGTTTAATGAACACTTGGTTTGCGCATTTGTGCGCAAATCTATCTGGAGTCTCAGCCCATCAATGGGTCGGCGGCCGCAAGGTCGTTCGTGCTTGGCACGGTGAAGCATTGGAGAGGCCTGACTCGACGGTTTCGGCCGTCTTCGTTCAGATAACGACAGAAGCAAGTAAGGATTGCATCAATGACTAACATTCAGCGTGCGCGTCGCCAGGTCCGCCTGTCCCGCGCTCTGGGCATCGCCCTGACCCCCAAGGCCCAGCGCCTGTTCGAAAAGCGCCCCTATGGCCCAGGCGAACACGGCCGCAGCCGCCGTCGCACCGAGTCCGACTACGCTGTCCGTCTGCGCGAGAAGCAGAGGCTGCGCGCCCAGTACGGCGTCTCCGAGAAGCAGCTGCGTGCCGCCTACGAGCGGGGCACCCACGAGTCCGGCCAGACCGGTGCAGCCATGCTTCGCGAGCTGGAGTGCCGCCTGGACAACCTGGTCCTGCGCGCCGGCATCGCACGCACCACGGCCCAGGCTCGTCAGTACGTGGTCCACCGCCATATCCTGGTCGACGGCAACATCGTGGACCGTCCTTCCTACAGGGTCAAGCCCGGTCAGACCATTCAGGTCAAGCCCAAGAGCCAGACCATGGTACCCTTCCAGATCGCCGCAGAAGGCGTCCATAGGGACGTGCTGCCTGCAGTCCCCGGCTACCTGGACGTGGACCTGGCCTCCCTGAAGGCCACCCTGGTCCGCAAGCCTGAACCGGAGGAGATCCCGGTTCAGGTCAACATTCAGTATGTGGTCGAGTTCTACGCTCGCTGACCGCGAAAAATCTCGGGGCCCCGGTTCGTCCGGGGCTCTTTGCATGTCAGGTTCTGCCGCCCCTGTTGGGATTCGCGTGGGATAATGGGGTCATGTTGCTCCATCTGTATGCTGTCCGCCATGGACAGACTTATTTCAACCGTTACAACCGTCTCCAGGGCTGGTCCAACTCGCCCTTGACCTCATCGGGGCTCGAGGATGCTGATCGTGCGGGCCAAAGATTGAGCAAAGTGAGCTTTGCGGCCGCCTACTGCTCGGACACTACACGCGCCCAGGAGACAGTCCGCAGAATCCTGGACCAGAACCAGTCGGAGAACAAGCCTGAGCCGGTCAGCGACAGTCACTTCCGCGAGCAGTTCTATGGCTATTTCGAGGGGCAGGACATGGCCTTGGCCTGGTGGGCTGCAGGCGCGCCACATGGAGCAGGAACCTACCAGCAGATTGTGGACCAGTTCGGTCTGGCCGCCACCAGGGACTTCCTCAAGGAGGCCGACCCCTTTGGCGATGCGGAGTCCGACAGCGAGTACTGGACGCGCATTGCCGGCGGATTCGCCCTGATTGCAGCCGATCCGCATCTGAAAGATGGCGACCGCGTCCTGCTGATCTCGCACGGCAACACCCTGCTCAGTCTGGTCAACCGCTTCGGCGGCGGTCGTTACGACACCAGCTGCCGCCCGAGCAACGGAAGCGTCACAATATTCGACTTTGATACGGAAGCCCCCTTTGAGCGCGCCCTGCAGGTTCAGTCCTTCAACCGCTGAATCGGCTTCAACCGGCCGGTCGTGGCCTAGTCTGATAGACGGTGCGTGCTAGCGTTGTCCCCAGTATCGTACCAATGGAAGAGAGGTAGCAGATGGGCGTAGGAGAGATTGCCGGCCTGATAGCGGCCATTGCTTTCGCTATCCTGGCGGGGTTTCTAATCTATCCCCTGATTCGTCTGGGGAAGCTCTTCGACCAGTTGGCGCAGACCATCAAGCAGGCGGGCGACCATGTGGTGCCCACCCTGGACGAGTCCGCCAGCACGGTCACTCAGCTCAACCAGACCCTGACCGACATCAATCGCATCTCCGCAGCGGCCTCGACCACGGCAGGCAACGTCGGCGCCCTGACCGATCTGTATGGATCAATGCTGGGCAAGCCGGTCATCAAAGTGGCAGCCTTCCTCTATGCCCTGCGCAAGACGATCTCGTCATTCCTTTCAGGTAGTCGCGACAACGCCGAATCCAATCCCTCCACAGCAAAAAAGACCAATGACGGTCAAGGGAACGAGGGGAGGACCCGCTGATGTTCAAACGGATCTTCTGGATGGGGCTGGGCGTCACGGCAGGCGTGGTCCTGGTGACCAAGGCAGAGGCCTATGTGAGGGCCAATACCCCGAAGCGTGCGAGGGAATTCGTGCTGGGTGAGGACCAGGACCAGGTAGCCTCACGGACCCTGTCCGGTCTGGTGCGCCAGTTCACCCAGACAATGCACCAGCGGCAGGACGAGCTGGGCCGACGCTATCTGGACCGTTTCCAGGGCTGAGCCCGGGGCGGACAGGCCAAGGCAGACGCGCCTGGCCGGTATAAAATCACCATATTCAGCTAAGAGTCCGGAGTGAGGGCGACCTGCTCGCACCCCGTATAACCGAGTCATTTAGACAACCCGTAATCCCCTCGGTGTTTGCCGGGTCTGAAGGAGCAGAAGCAGCATGCGCACATCGGAAATCGCCAAGCGTTTCCTCGATTATTTCCAGGGCAAGGATCATCTGGTGGTTCCCTCCGCCTCCTTGATCTCGCCCAATCCCACCACGCTCTTCACCATCGCCGGCATGGTTCCCTTCATCCCCTACCTGCTGGGGGAGCAGACCCCGCCCAAGAACCGCATGGCCAGCAATCAGAAGTGCGTGCGTACCCTGGACATTGATGAGGTGGGTAAGACCACCCGTCACGGCACCTTCTTCCAGATGCTGGGCAACTTTTCCTTCGGCGACTACTTCAAGGAGGAGGCCATCCACTATGCCTGGGATCTGCTGACCAAGCCCCAGGACCAGGGCGGCTACGGCTTCGACCCCGAAACGATCTGGGTCACCACCTACACCGACGATGACGAGGCTCGTTCACTGTGGAAGAACGAGGGTTTCGACCCAGAGCACATGGAAATCCTGGGCATGGAGGACAACTTCTGGACAACCGGCGGCCCCGGCCCCGGCGGACCGTGCTCCGAGATCTACGTGGATCGCGGCCCTGCCTATGGCAAGGAGGGCGGCCCCTCGGCAGACGAGAACCGATACATCGAGATCTGGGATCTGGTCTTCGAAAACTACGAGGTGGACAATGTCCGATCCAAGACCGACCTGCACATCGTGGGCGAGCTGGAGCACAAGAACATCGACACCGGTGCCGGACTGGAGCGTCTGGCCTACCTGCTTCAGGGCAAGCAGAACATCTATGAGACCGACGAGGTCTACCCTGTCATCCAGGCGGCCGAGAGCCTGTCTGGTCGGCACTACGGCGACGACGCCCAGGATGACGTGCGCTTCCGTGTGGTGGCCGACCATGTCCGCTCGGCCCTGATGATCATGAGCGACGGAGTCCGCCCCAGCAACGTCGGTCGTGGCTACGTGCTGCGTCGTCTGCTGCGCCGGACCATCCGCTCCATGAAGATGCTGGGCGTGGACCAGGAGGTTCTGCCCCAGCTCTTCCCAGTCTCCAAGGAGGCCATGGCCCCCAGCTATCCGGAGCTGAACGACACCTTCTCTGATGTGTCCGAATCGGCCTATGGCGAGGAGCTGTCCTTCCGCCGGACCTTGGACAAGGGAACCACCCTTCTGGATACTGCCGTCAACAAGGCCAAAAGCGGGAAGGGCGAACCTGAGGTGTCCGGCAAGGATGCCTTCACTCTGCACGACACTTATGGGTTCCCCATCGAGCTGACCCTGGAGATGGCTGCCGAACAGGGAGTCAAGGTCGATCAGGACGAGTTCCGGAAGCTCATGAACGAGCAGAAGTCCAGGGCTCGCGCCGATGCTATGAAGAAGCGGCACAACGTGGACCTGAGCGTCTACGACGATATGCGCAAGAGTCTGGCCGAGCCTCAGGTCTTCCTGGGCTACACTGACTTTTCCAGCCGGTCAACCGTCCTGGGCATCATCCAGGAGGGCAAGGGAGCGGTTCCGGCTGTCAAGGCACCTGCCCAGGTTGAGGTGATTCTGGACCGCTCGCCCTTCTATGCCGAGGCCGGCGGTCAGCTAGCCGATCAGGGTGAGATACTGGCCGACGATGGGGCCGTCCTTGAAGTGGACGACGTGCAGAAGCCCATCAAGGGGTTGACCATCCACCGTTGTCGGCTGACCGAAGGGACGCTGACCCTGCAGGCCAAGGTCACGGCCACCATCGACCGGAACCGGCGCGGCGCCATCGCCCGCTCACACACCGCAACGCACATGGTCCACAAGGCCTTGCGAGAGGAACTGGGTCCCCAGGCCACGCAGCGCGGTTCTGAGGATGCGCCCAACAGGCTGCGTTTCGACTTCCAGTGGTCGCAGGCCCCCAGCCGCCAGGCCATGGATGCGGTGGAATCCCGCGTCAACGACCGCCTGCGAGACAACCTGGCTGTGACCACGCAGGAGATGAAGTACGACGATGCCATCGCCCTGGGCGCCATGCACCTGTTCGGGGAGAAGTATGGCGACGTGGTCCGTGTGGTCTCCATTGGCGAGGACGGCTGGAGTCGTGAGCTCTGCGGGGGAACCCATGTGGACCATGTGGGCAAGATCGGCGCGGTCTCCATCTTGTCCGAAGCCTCGGTGGGCACCGGCGTTCGTCGTGTCGATGCCGTAGTGGGTCAGGGGGCATACGAGTACAACGCCCGTGAGCACGCCCTGGTCTCACAGCTCTCAGACAAGCTCAACGCCCGCCCTGACGAGCTTGAGTCCAGGATCTCTGCCCTGCTGGCCAAGCTCAAGGAGTCCGATCGCCGACTGGCAGCAACCTATGAGCAGCAGATGGCCCAGGCTGTGCCAGAGCTGGCCAACCATGCTCTGCACGCCCCAGGCGAGGTCAAGATCGCCTCTCGGAATATGGAGCATTTTGGCTCGGTCGATGCCCTGCGCAAGACGGTAACCGACCTGCGGGCCCGCATGGGCGATGAATACCCGGTTGTGGTTGCTTTGGCCGGTGTCAGCGAGGATGAGAAGCCTGTCATCTTTGTAGCAACCAATCAGGCTGCACGTGACCGCGGTCTTAGGGCCGGCGACCTGGTCAGGACGGCATCCAAGGTCCTGGGAGGCGGCGGTGGTGGCAAGCCTGACTTCGCCCAGGGTGGTGGCCAGGATGCTTCAGCCATTGATCGGGCCTTGAAAGCCCTAAGCGATCAGGTCCGAGAGGGCTGAGCCTCCCGTGCGATTACAGACAGGCGCGTGGCTGGGGGTGGATCTTGGCGAAGCCAGGGTGGGTCTGGCCCTGTCGGACCCTGAGTTGACCCTGGCCTTCCCCGTTGGCAACATCAGGGTTCAGGGCGATTACTTCCAGGCCTTGGACCAGGTGGAAGACCTGATCATGAATAAATGCGTGTCCAGGGTCGTAGTCGGTCACCCCCTGCTCCTGAGCGGCCAGGCTGGTCGCAGCGCTAAAAAGGCGGTCCGTTGGGTGCGCGCCCTGACTGGACGTCTGCAGAAGGCCGCTCAGGATGCTGGCATCGCCCCCGATCAGCTGCCCAGTGTAGTATTGCTAGACGAACGATTGACGACCGTCAGCGCCCATCGTCAGCTATACGATGCCCGTGTTGACGGGCGAAAACATCGTCCTATGGTCGATCAGCAGTCCGCTGTTGTACTGCTACAGTCGGCCCTGGATGACCAACGTGTCGACAAGGAGTGGTAATTGGCCGACGACATGCAGGAATTCTTCCAGGACAAGGTCCAGTGGGTTGCCGATGGGCAGGCACCGGTTTCCATCATGCCGCCGCGTCCTCCTCGTTCACGTCGTGAGATGCGCCGTCGGCGTGAAAGGCACAAGCGCCGTCAGCGGATTATGGTTCTCCTCATCGCTTTGGCCGTGGTGGTTGCTGCCTCCTGCGTGGTGATTCTGGTGGGCGGGCTACGCCATGGAACTCCCAGGATCGTAGCCACCAAGGAAGTCGCCCCTGATTATCCCGGCCCTGGTGGAGCGCCGGTGGAGTTCACGGTCGAGAGCGGCCAGGGGGCTGATCAGGTCGGTGCCAACTTGGTCAAGGCTGGAGTGGTCAAGTCCACGGAGGCCTTTTTGCACGCCATCACCAGCGCCCAATCCGAGTCCAGGCTGGTGCCCGGCACCTTCGATCTGCGTCTGCGGATGAAAGCCTCCGATGTCGTGACCATTCTGACTGACCGGAACAAGGCCGGAGGCTTCCTACAGGTAAGGGCCGGCGAGCGGGTACGTGATGTGATTGCCAGGGCCGCTCAGCTCTCTGGGGTGCCGCAGAGCGAATTCGATGCCTTGGTTCAAGCCAAGGGGGATGGGATTCTGCCCCAGGAGGCCCAGGGAGGCTTTGAAGGTTGGCTGCAGCCCGGGGAGTACGATGTGCGCAAGGCCGGGTCGGCCAAGGCCATCCTGACCAACCTGGTCTCCAAGCGTATTGAGCATCTGGATCAGCTGGGCGTACCCGGAGGTCAGGAACGGCAGACCATCCTGAATACAGCCTCGATTACCGAAGCCGAGGTCAACAAATCGGAATACTACGGCAAGGTGGCAAGGGTCATCGACAACCGCTTGGCCAAGGGAATGCCCTTGGGCATGGACAGCACGGTGGCCTACTCCAACAACGTCTCGGCCTTGAAGCTGACCGATGCCATGCTGCAGAACGCCGACGACCCCTACAACACCAGGGTCCACCAGGGCCTGCCTCCAGGCCCCATCGGCAGCCCGGGAGACGAGGCCATCCAGGCGGCCATGCACCCGGAGTCGGGCAACTGGCTCTATTTCGTGACCGTCAACATGGACACGGGGGAGACCAGGTTCAGCGACAACCAGGATCAGTTCAACCGAGATGTCAAGGAATACAAGGCCTGGGAATCAAAGCACAACGAGCAGAACAATTAGCACCATTTTCTTGGAATTTGAGGATCCCAACCCCGGTCAGGCGCTTGCCGGCTCTAGATGGCATCAATGGCCAGGGCCACTGCCGCTGCTGCGAGGATGACCGGGACATAGGCCAGCGAGAGAGGGTTGTTCGTTCTGGCCGACCTGCGGCGACGAGCCAACCAGACCAGAGCCAGGGAAACCAGCCCCAGCAGGCCCATCATCAGCCACCAGACCAGAATGGTCGTCCATCCCAGGACAGACAGGCTCAGGGCGACCAGACCTGTAGCCGTCACGTCGCCCAGTCCCAGAGCGCCGGGTCGGATTAGGGCCAGCAGGAGCTGAAGTCCCGCACATGCCAGAGTCAGCAGCAGGCACTGCGCCAGTAGCGTCGGACGGCCCTTGATCAGGGAAAAGACCAGCAGGGTCACGGTCTGCAGCACCAGCCCGAAGAGCACCAGAAGACGTGGGACTCGCCGGGAGCGGATGTCTATCAGGGCCAGGAGGAGGGCGGTGAGCAGTCCCGGCGCTGGGATGAGGTAGACCATCTTCTAAGATAATCATACGTAGCCCTAACCTGGCAAACGAGGAACAAACGAGGAGCTTGAATATGTTGCGCTGGCAGACGGCAGGGGAATCCCACGGAGAGGCCTTGGTGGCCATGATGGAGGGTCTGCCCGCCGGTGTCGCCGTGTCCACCAAGGATATCGAATCGGCTTTGGCCCGTCGTCGGCTGGGCTATGGCCGTGGGGCCAGGATGGGATTTGAGCAGGACAAGGTGCGACTGCTGACCGGAGTCAGACATGGACGGACGCTCGGTTCACCAGTGGCCGTCGAGATCGGCAACACGGAGTGGCTCAAGTGGGAGCGGATCATGAGCGTGGACGAGCTGCCTGCCGATCAGGAGCCCCCGGCGACCGGTCGCAACGCCCCTCTGACCAGGCCCAGGCCAGGCCATGCCGATCTGACTGGTATGCGCAAGTACGGGTTTACGGATGCGCGTCCAGTCCTTGAGCGCTCATCTGCCAGGGAGACCGCCTCCAGAGTGGCCTTAGGATCGGTGGCTGCCGACTTCCTGCAGCAGGCCCTGGGCATACGGACCGTTTCCCACGTCATCTCCATAGCCGGGGTCGGGCTGGAGGGGCATGAGGCTACGCCCGGCCCTGAAGACGGACCCGCCCTGGATGCCTCTCCGGTCAGGACCTTGGACAAGGACGCTGAGAAGCGGATGGTGGCCAGGATCGATCAGATCAAGAAGGACGGCGACACCGCCGGTGGGGTCTTCGAGGTCATCGCTTATGGCGTGCCTGCAGGACTGGGCACTTATGTGGAGGACGATCGGCGTCTGGATGCGGCCTTGGCCAGCGCCTTCATGGGCATTCAGGCCATCAAGGGCGTGGAGATCGGTGATGGATTCAGCGAGGCTGATCGCCCCGGATCACAGGCCCATGACGAGATGGAGCCCGGTCCTGACGGCACCATCCGCAGACTCAGCAACCACGCGGGCGGCCTGGAGGGTGGCACATCCAACGGCCAGCCCATCAGGGTGAGGGCCGCCATGAAGCCTATCTCTTCGGTGCCCCGAGCCCTGCGGACGGTGGATGTGGCCACCGGCCAGCCTGCCCAGGCTATCCATCAGCGTTCCGACGTGACTGCAGTGCCTGCCGCCGCAGTGATCGGCGAAGCCATGATGAACCTGACGCTGGCACGATTCGCCTTGGAGAAGTTCGGCGGCGACTCGCTCGAGGAGGTTCGGCGCAACGCCCAGGCCTACCTCCAGTCTTGGCCCGAGCATCTGCGGTAGGGGGCGGTCTTGCATGATTGAAAGCAGCAGCATGCCCAAGGCCGTCGTCATCGGCATGCCCGGTGCGGGCAAGACCCGTCTGGGCAGGGAGACGGCCGCCCTGATCAAGGTGCCCTTCCGGGATACGGACCAATGCGTTGAGGAAGAAGCAGGTCTGTCGGTCAGCGAGATCTTCGACAGCCAGGGCGAGCAGGTCTTCCGCGGTATGGAGACCAGGACGGTCCTGGACCTCTTGAAGGATTTTCCCAGCGGCATCCTGTCCCTGGGAGGCGGTGCTCCCATGAGCATCGAGGTCTTCCAGGCGCTGCAGGACTATCGGCGGGCTGGCGGTGCTGTGGTCTACCTGCAGATCGACCCTGAGGAGGGGATCAGCCGAGCGGCTCACTCGGATCGTCGCCCCCTTCTTCGCGGCGGCGCATCGGAGCGCTGGATGGCTCTCTATCGTGAGCGTCGCAGCGTCTACCAGGGGCTGGCTACCATCACCCTCAAATCCAGGAACACCACCCCCTGGGCCCTAGCCCGACGGCTAGCCGATGCCTTGACTGAGCGGGTGGTTCACGTCAGCGGTCCCTATCCCTATGATGTGAGGATCGGCACCGGGGTGACCGGGCGACTGCATGAGCTGCTTGGCGACCAGACCATGAGGGTGGCCCTGATTCACACCCAGCCGGTCCAGCGTCATTCCGACCATGCCCGGGCCCTGCTTCGCCAGGCCGGGTATCAGGTGGTGGATTTGACCATTCCGGACGCGGAGGCAGGCAAGACCATCCAGGTCAGCCAGGGTATCTGGGAGCGCTTGGCCACCGAGGGCTTCACCCGTTCCGACGCGGTTGTGGGATTGGGAGGGGGAGCGGCCACAGACCAGGCCGGGTTTATCGCCGCTACTTGGATGCGCGGCATCCGCTATGTGAACTGCCCCACCTCCCTGCTGGCTATGGTTGATGCCTCCACCGGAGGTAAGACCGGCATCAACATGGAGCAGGGCAAGAATCTGGTCGGCAGCTTCTACACCCCTGCCGGCGTCCTGGCTGATCTGCGGACTCTGCGGACCCTGCCCAACGAGATCTTCGTAGAGGGCCTGGGAGAAGTGGCCAAGTCCGGTTTCATCATGGACGGAGGTATTCTGCGTGAGCTGGAGGAGCGGGCTGACTGCCTGCGAGCCTTCGACGGACAGGAGTCTGACCAGTGGCTGGGCACGGTGGTCCAGGATCTGATCGAACGCACCGTGGAGGTCAAGGCCCGGCACGTCTCAGTGGATCTCAAAGAGTCCGGCTTGCGGGAGTTCCTCAACTATGGCCACACCTTGGGCCACGCCATCGAGAAGATCGAACACTTCACCTGGCGGCATGGTCAGGCCGTCTCAGTGGGCATGGTCTTCGCGGCCGAGTTGGCCAGGATCACCGGCCATCTGGATCAGGAGGCGGTCGACTACCACCGGCAGCTTCTGTCTTCCCTGGGCCTTAGAACCTGGTGGGATGGTGGCGATTTCGACCATGTGCTGACCCTTATGCATCGGGACAAAAAGGCCCGTGGCAACAAGTTGCGGTTTATCATTCTTGATGGTTTGGGCAAACCCACCCACCTGGACGACCCGCCGGTCTCGGCGCTCAAGGAGGCCTTCCAGGCCATACGCAAGGAGGAATGACAAATGGCGGAAGCCGACAAGGGCAGGCAGACGGTTCTGGTGGTCAACGGACCCAACCTGGGTCGGCTGGGTGTGCGCGACCCTGATGTCTACGGTCGTCAGGATCTGGAGACACTGACCCGGGACTGCGAACAATGGGGTCAGCAGCTGGGCCTGGATGTTCAGGTGCTGCAATCGGACGACGAGGGCCAGGTCATCTGTTGGATGCATCAGGCGGTAGACCAGGGCAGCGCGGTGGTACTCAACCCGGCGGCCTTTACCCACTACAGCTATGGACTTGCCGATGCCGCCGTCCAGGTCACCCAGGCAGGGCTGCCACTGATGGAGGTTCATATTTCCAATCCTTCATCCCGGGAGGCCTTCCGCCGACGCAGCGTCATCTCGCCGGTGGCCACCGGCACCATCACCGGCCTGGGCTTCTACGGCTACCGGCTGGCCTTGGAGGCAGTGGCTCACCTGCAGGAGAGCGCATGAGAGACAGCGGAGAGATCGGCAAGAAGCTCTCTGCACCGCCCAAGGCCATCCTTGTCCGCGGCGCCAGGGTCCACAACCTGCGCAATCTGGATGTCGACGTTCCTTTGAATCATCTGGTGGGCATCGCCGGGGTCTCGGGCTCCGGAAAGTCCTCCCTGGCTCTGGGGGTCCTCTATGCCGAGGGCTCACGGCGCTACCTGGAATCCCTGTCCACCTACACCAGGAGGCGGATGACCCAGGCCCAGCGCCCTCAGGTGGACTCGGTGCGTTTCCTGCCCCCCGCATTGGCCCTGCGTCAACGCCCGGGCGTGGGCGGCATGCGCTCCACCTTCGGCACCGCCACCGAGCTGCTTAACGTGCTTAGGCTGATGTTTTCCCGGCTGGCCAGCCACGTCTGCCCCAATGGCCATCGGCAGGAGCCCACCCTGGCAGTGGCAGCCGAGATGACCATCAGCTGCCCTATTTGCGGTGCAAAGGTGGAGCCTCCCAGCGCCGAGGAGCTGGCCTTCAACTCCCTGGGGGCCTGCCCTGCCTGCCAAGGGACCGGGACCGTGCGCGAGGTGGACGACGCCACCCTGGTTCCCGATGGCAGCCTGACCATCGACCAAGGGGCCGTGGTGCCATGGCGGACCTTCGGCTTCAACGTCCAGCCCGACATCGTGCGCGAGTTCGGAGTCCGCACCGACGTGCCCTGGCGGGATCTGACCGATCGGGAACGAAAGATCGTCTTCGAGGGGCCAGCCGAGAAGAAGCACATCACCATTACTTCAATCAAGGGTGTCCATGAGCTGGACTTCACCTTCCGCAACGCACGGCTGACCGTGACCGAGGAGCTCAAGAGAGCCAACGACGACAAGCGCCTGGCCAAGGTGTCCAAGTTCCTGACCGAACGGACCTGCCCGGACTGCAAGGGCACCCGGCTCAACCAGCGGGCGCGTCTGCCCGAGATCAACGGAGACAACCTAGCCGAGGTCACCTCCTGGCCTCTTGATCGGGTGCTGGACTGGGGTCGGAAGCTGCCGCCCACGCTGCCTGAACCTATGCGGCCCATGGCGTCGGCCCTCTGCAAGACCCTGGATGAGATGGGCAGGCGACTGATTCAGTTGGGACTGAGCTACCTGACCCTGGACCGCTCCAGCGCCTCCCTGTCTACCGGGGAGCGGCAGCGGGCCCAGCTGGCCAGGGCTGTGCGCAATGAGACCACTGGCGTGCTCTATGTGCTGGACGAGCCCTCGACCGGCCTGCATCCTGCCAACCTGGAGGGGCTTACAGGGGTCATGCGCGACCTGCTGGCCGACGGCAATTCGGTGGTTTTCGTCGACCACGACGTCAAGGTTCTGCAATCAGCCGACTATCTGATCGAAATGGGTCCCGGAGCAGGGGAGCGCGGCGGCAGGATTTTGGCCCATGGAGCCCCTGAGCAGATCGCTGCAGACCCGGACTCGCGTATTGCCGGTTTTCTGGATGGACGCGAGCCTGTTCTGGTACGGGACCGGCATCCCATGCCTGCAGAGAATGAGTGGATCCGTATGCAATCAGGACCCATTCACACAGTCCACCCTCTCGTTCTAGCCATTCCCCGTGGGTGCATGACGGCAGTGACCGGTGTATCCGGCTCAGGAAAGACAACCATGATCCTGGAGTCTCTGGTCCCGGCTTTGCAGGCCCGCATTCAGGGCGACCCCATGCCCAAGCATGTACACAGCCTGGAACCAGCGGGCATCGACAGGGTCCGGCTGGTGGACTCCTCGCCCATAGGCATCAACGTGCGCTCCACGGTGGCCACTTACTCGGGGCTGATGGTCCGGCTGCGTCGCCTCTTCGCGGCCACTGACCAGGCGAAAAAGGACAAGTTGGGCATCTCTGCATTCTCCTATAACACCGGATCCCTGCGCTGCCCCCAGTGTGACGGGACCGGGCAGATCAGCCTGGATGTGCAGTTCCTGCCTGACATCCCCATCACCTGCCCTAGCTGCCATGGTCGTCGATACCGTCCGGAGGCCGAGCACTACCGTTTGTCCACGCCGGCCCACGCGGAGCCGATGAGTCTGCCCGATCTGCTAGCCATGGAGGTGGGCCGTGCCCTGGAGGTCTTCGCACAGGGCCGCGAGTACACAGCCATCCGCCGAGGCTTGCAGACATTGAAGGACCTGGGCTTGGACTACCTGACCCTGGGGGAGGACACCCCCTCCCTGTCTGGAGGGGAGGCCCAGCGGCTGAAGCTGTCCAACGAGTTGGGCCGTAGGCAGAATGGCTCCATGTTCGTTCTCGATGAGCCCACCACAGGCCTGCATCCCTTGGATGTGCGCGTCCTGATCGGAGTACTGGAGCGCCTGGTCAGCAAGGAGGCCACGGTGGTCTTCATCGAACACGATCTGGACATGATCGCCAACGCCGACTATGTGGTCGATATGGGTCCGGGGGGCGGCGATCGAGGCGGAAGAATCGTGGCCCAAGGGGACCCGGAATCCGTGGCTCGCAACCCGGATTCGGTGACCGGCCGCTACCTGGCCGACCACCTGCATTTGAGCCGTCCTTGAATCAGTCAGTCCTCCTCGAGTGTTGGCCGGTTTCTGGTCGCTCCCGCCTGATAGGCTGAAGTTCCATGGTCAGAGAACATGGAAATCCGCAAGGGCATATTACCAAACACATTTTCGTCACCGGCGGCGTGGTCTCTTCGCTGGGCAAGGGACTGACCGCATCATCTCTGGGTCGTCTACTGAGAAGCCGTGGAATCCGCGTTCTTCAACAGAAGCTGGATCCCTACATCAACGTCGATCCAGGGACCATGAACCCCTTCCAACACGGCGAGGTCTATGTGACCGAGGATGGGGCCGAAACCGACCTGGACATCGGCCATTACGAGCGTTTCACCGACGTCTTCCTCTCCCAGAAGGCCAATGTAACTACCGGCCAGATCTACCAGTCCGTTCTGCGCAAAGAGCGGGCGGGGGAGTACCTGGGCCAGTGCGTCCAGGTCATTCCCCATGTGACCAATGAAATCAAGAGCCGCATGCGGGCCCAGGCCAGTGACGATGTGGATGTAATCATCACCGAGATCGGAGGGACTGTGGGCGACATCGAGTCACAGCCCTTCATGGAGGCCGCTCGCGAGGTTCGTCGGGACATCGGTCCGGACAACTGCATGTTCGTTCATGTCTCGCTGGTGCCCTATGTGGCAGCCGCCCACGAGCTGAAGACCAAGCCCACCCAGCACTCGGTCATGGCCCTGCGCCAGCTGGGCATCGCCCCCGATGCCTTGGTGTTGCGCTCTGACAGGCCGCTCAACCAGGGCATCAAGGACAAGATCTCCCTGATGTGCGACGTGGATGCCGAGGGCGTGGTCAACTGCGTGGATGCGCCCAGCATCTACGACGTGCCCAAGATCCTCTATAAGGAGGGTCTGGATACCTACGTGGTGCGCAAGCTGGGGCTGCCCTTCCACGACGTCGACTGGAACGAGTGGGAGGACCTGCTGGACCGGGTCCACAACCCCCGTACCAAGGTGACCGTCGCCATCGTGGGCAAGTACATCGACCTGCCTGACGCCTACCTGTCGGTCATCGAAGCTCTGAAGGCCGGCGGCTTCGCCAATCGGTCCCAGGTCCAGGTCAAGCTGGTGGCAGCCGACACCTGCGAGACCATGGATGGCGCCCGCAAGGCCCTGGAGGGCGTTGACGGCATCGTGGTTCCCGGAGGCTTCGGCATCCGTGGCATCGAGGGCAAGATTGGCGCTTTGCGCTACGCCCGTGAGACCGGCCTGCCCGCCTTGGGACTCTGCCTGGGTCTGCAGTCCATGGTCATCGAATTCGCCCGTCACGTCCTGGAGCTGGAGGATGCCAACTCCTCGGAGTTCGAGCCTGACTGCGAGAACCCGGTCATCGCCACCATGGAGGAGCAGAAGGAAATCGTGGCCGGCCATGGCGACATGGGCCACACCATGCGGCTGGGCGCCTACCCGGCAGTGCTCAAGCCCGACTCCCTGGTAGCCCGGCTCTATGGCTCCACTGAGATCTCAGAACGCCACCGCCACCGCTATGAGGTCAACGTGGCCTACAAGGAGCGGCTGGACAAGGCCGGCCTGCACATCTCAGGCACCAGCCCGGACGGGCAGCTGACCGAGTTCGTGGAGCTTTCCCAGGACCAGCACCCCTTCTATGTGGGCACCCAGGCCCACCCGGAGTTCAAGTCCCGGCCCACCAAGCCGCATCCTCTCTTCACCGGCCTGGTCAAGGCCAGCCTGGAGCACGGAGGCCAGGAGGCGGCCTGAAGTCAATTCCTTTCGGACTCTTCCGGTAAGATCGCCCGTTTCCCTCTTATAGGGAAGCGGGCGATTGTCCATATCGGCGCTTTCGCCGAAAGGAAGGGTCGGATTCCTTAGAGAGCGTAAGCCCGGGTCTGGCGGTTCACCAGTGCCACGGTTATCCTGTAAAGGTGTGATCGGCCGCATATGGTGGCCGTGCGTGTGTTAGGAGGTCTCAGCTCGTGGACAGCACCTCGCAGCGGACAGACACATCGCGGGATGTGGAAATGAGCCAATATGTGGCCGACCGCTCCCGCGTCAATGAAGAAAAAATCAAAAAAGACGACCAGATCATCTCCGAGTTCGGCGACTACACCTATGGCTGGCACGACTCCGATGATGCCGGTCGCAACGCTCACAAGGGCATCGACGAGGACGTGGTCCGGGCCATCTCGGCCGACAAGGGCGAGCCTGACTGGATGCTGCAGATGCGACTCGAGGGCTATCGGGCTTTCATGGACAAGCCCATGCCCAAGTGGGGCGTGGATTTAAGCGGGTTCGATGCCGACGACTTCAAGTACTACGTCAAGCCCTTGAAGGAGCAGGCCAAGGATTGGAAGGAACTGCCCGACGACATCCGCACTACTTACGACCGGCTGGGCATCCCCGAGGCCGAGAAGAAGCGGCTGGTCTCCGGTGTAGCCGCCCAGTACGAGTCCGAGGTCATCTACAATTCCATCCGTGACGACCTGCGCAAACAGGGGGTTATCTTCCTGGATACGGATACGGCCCTGAAAGAGTACCCGGACCTCTTCCGCAAGTACTTTGCCACGGTCATTCCCCCGGACGACAACAAGTTCGCCGCCTTGAACACGGCGGCCTGGTCGGGTGGCTCCTTCGTCTACGTGCCCAAGGGAGTACATGTGGACATCCCCCTGCAGGCCTACTTCCGGATCAACACGCCCAACATGGGCCAATTCGAGCGCACGCTGATCATCGCCGACGAGGGTTCCTACGTCCATTACGTGGAGGGCTGCACGGCCCCCATCTACTCCACCGACTCCCTGCATGCGGCCAATGTGGAAATCGTGGTCGAGCCTCACGCCCGTGTGCGCTACACGACGGTCCAGAACTGGTCCAACAACGTCTACAACCTGGTCACCCAGCGTGCCTATGTACGCGAGGGCGGCACCATGGAGTGGGTGGACGGCAACATCGGGTCCAAGGCGACCATGAAGTACCCGGCCTGCATCCTTGCCGAGCCCTACGCCAAGGCCGAGACCCTCTCCCTGGGCTTCGCCGGCAAGGGACAATACCAGGACACGGGCGCCAAGATGATTCACCTGGCACCCCACACCTCCTCAACCATCGTCTCCAAGTCCATCTCCCGCAACGGGGGAAGGGCCGCATACCGGGGCCTGGTCAAGATCATCAAGGGTGCCGAGAAGTCCTCTTCTTCGGTGGTCTGCGATGCCCTGCTGGTGGACGACTACTCCCGGTCGGACACCTACCCGCACGTGGACGTTCGCGAGGACGACGTGTCCATGGCCCACGAGGCCACCGTCTCCAAGGTCTCCGAGGACCAGCTCTTCTACCTGATGAGCCGCGGTCTGGAGGAGAAGGAAGCCATGGGCATGATCGTGCGGGGGTTTGTGGAGCCTATCTCCCGGCAGCTGCCCATGGAGTACGCGTTGGAGCTCAACCGCTTGGTCGAATTGCAGATGGAGGGTTCGGTAGGCTGATGTCACAGAAGAGCGAAATAACCATTCCGCATGCGGATCCCAAGGACCCATACGCTTTCCCGGCAACCATGCCGTCCAGCGCCGACAAGGAGCCCCGCTCCTTCAATCCTGACGACTTCCCCATGCCCACCCGCAAGCAGGATGACTGGCGGTTCACCCCCATCGACCGAATGGAGGAGTTCTTCGCTGTCTTCAAGCCCAGCGGTCTGACCAGGGTCTCGGTCACCATGATCGACGGGTCCGTCCCTCCCGCAGATCAGGTCAGCTTCAGCCAGATTCCCATGGCTCAGGCTCCCTGCGGCACTGTCCTCAAGCCCAGCGACCGAGCGGCAGCCGTGGAGTGGGCGAGCGGCAAGCAGGCGACTGTGGTCAACCTCAGAGGCACCTTGGATCAGCCCGTGCTGGTCCGTGTCAATGGCGGCGGCCCCGAGTTGGATGCCTTCCACTTGGTCATCAAGGCAGAGGCGGGCACCAAGGCCGATCTGGTGGTCGAGCACCAGGGCCAGGCACGTCTGGCTGAGGGCGTTGAAATCGACATCGGTGACAAATCGCAGATGTCGACCACCTTCATCCAGGAGTGGGACAAGGGCAGCAAGCATGTAGGCAACCATCGCATTCACCTGGGAGCCGAGGCCTCTCTGCGTCACTCTGTAGTCAGCCTGGGCGGCGATGTCGTGCGGCTGCGCATGGACCAGGACTTCGGCGGCGAGCAGGGCGACCTGAACATGTTGGGTATCTACTTCGTCGACCCCGGCCAGCACATGGAGCACAGGACCATGGTGGTGCACAACCATCCCAACTGCAAGTCCCGCGTGGTCTACAAGGGGGCCCTGGATGGAATCGGCGCGCACACCACCTGGGTGGGTAATGCGCTCATTCAGCCTACCGCGCCTGGAACCGACTCCTACGAGCTCAACCGGAATCTGGTGTTGACCCCTGGGGCCATCGCGGATTCCGAGCCCAACCTGGAGATCGAGAACGGCGACATCATCGGGGCAGGCCATGCCAGTTCGGTTGGGCGCTTCGACGACGAGGAGCTCTTCTACCTGCAGTCCCGCGGCATCCCCGAGCAGGAGGCCCGCAAGCTGGTGGTTCGAGGCTTCTTCGGAGAACTGGTGGAGGAGATTGACGTCCCCAGCGTCTCCGGGCACCTGATGGGGGTCATCGACCGCAGGCTGGCGGCCGGCGAGGATCAAGAGATGCAGCACGTTTTGGAGGAGAACTGACATGTCCACATTGGAAATCAAGGATCTGCACGTCTCAGTGGAGACCAAGGAGGGTCGCAAGCAGATCCTCAAGGGGGCCACGCTGACCGTCCACTCCGGTGAAACCCACGCCATCATGGGGCCCAACGGGTCGGGCAAGTCCACCCTGGCCTATACATTGGCCGGCCATCCCAAGTATGAGGTGGATTCGGGCCAGGCCCTGCTGGATGGGCAGGATCTGCTCAAGATGACCCCGGACGAGCGGGCCAAGGCAGGGCTCTTCCTGGCCATGCAGTACCCGGTAGAGGTGCCTGGCGTGTCCATGACCAACTTCCTGCGTACTGCCAAGACCGAGGTCGACGGCAAGGCCCCGGCCATCCGCCAGTGGACCAAGGATCTGAATGATGCCATGAAGCGGCTGCGCATGGATCCCAAGTTCGCCCGGCGCTCGGTAAACGAAGGCTTCTCAGGCGGCGAGAAGAAGCGGGCCGAGGTCCTGCAGCTGGAGCTCCTCAAACCTAAGTTCGCCATCCTGGACGAAACCGACTCCGGGCTTGACGTGGACGCTCTGCGCATCGTCTCCGAAGGGGTCAACAGGGCCAAAGGGAAAACCGGCATGGGCGTGCTCATGGTCACCCATTACACCAGGATTCTCAAGTATATCCAGCCTGACATCGTCCACGTTTTCGCCGACGGTCGCTTTGTGAAGACCGGCGGTCCCGAGCTGGCCGACACCCTGGAGGAGACCGGGTACGACCAGTACCTGCCAGAGGGTGCCGACTCCGAATCGGCCCTGGCCTGAGGATAAGAGAAGAGGTCCGCAATGGTCATTGATGACAGCATTCGGCAGCAGTTTCCGATTCTGGACCAGCAGGTGCATGGCCACCCCTTGGTTTATCTGGACTCGGCTGCCACTGCCCAGAAGCCCCTGGCGGTCATCGATGCCGTTCGGGACTTCTACCTGAAGGACAATGCCGGGGTGCACCGGGGCGCCCACGAACTGGCTGCCCGCAGTACCATGGCCTTCGAGCATGCACGCTCACGCGTGGCCGCCTTGGTCGGCGCAGAAGGCCAGGAGGGCGGCGAGGAGATTGTCGTCACCGCCGGGGCCACGGCTGCTCTGAACCTGCTGGCCACCGCCTTCGGCAATGCCAGCCTGGGTCGTGGAGGCAAGGCGGCACGTAGGTTCGCCCTGAAGCCCGGGGATGAGGTCGTGGTCAGCAAGGCCGAGCATCACTCGGTTCTCCTGCCCTTCCAGGAGCTCTGCTACCGGACTGGGGCAGTCCTCAAGAGTTTCGATCTGGACCCGGATGGCCGTGTTCTGGCCGATACCGCCGACCAGGTCATTACCGAGCGGACCAAGGTGGTCGCCGTCACCCACGTCAGCAATGTGACCGGCGCCATTACTGACATCAAGCCCATTGTCCGCCGTGCCCATCAGGTGGGCGCCCTGGTGGTGCTGGACGTATGCCAGTCGGTGCCTCACCTGCCTATCGATCTGCACGCCATGGACGTGGACTTCGCTGCCTGGAGTGCGCATAAGATGTATGGCCCCACCGGCGTGGGCTTCCTCTATGGCCGTCGAGAGCTGCTTGAGGCCCTACCACCGGCGTCATTCGGCGGATCCATGGTGGAGCTGGCCTATCTGGACCGTCCAGCCAGCTATATGGATCCGCCAGCCCGGTTTGAGGCTGGCACCCAGCCGGTTGCACAGATGATTGGCGCTGGCGTAGCTGCCGATTGGCTGATGGATCTGGGCATGGAGAACGTGGCTGAACACGAGAAGGCCATCGCCATTGGTCTGTTGAGGGTGGGGGAGTTGGATGGGGTACGTATCCTAGGGCCGACCACTCCAGAGGACCGGATCGGCACGGTCGCCTTCGACGTGCAGGGGGTCCATCCCCACGACGTGGGTCAGTATGTGGATTCGCGCGGTATTGCCATCCGCGTAGGACACCATTGCGCTCAGCCGGTCCATCGACACTTCGGTCTGATGGCCTCCAACCGGGCCTCGACCGGTGTTTACAATACTGTGGCCGACACGGATGCCCTGCTGGATGCCGTTTCCGGAGTCCGCAGGTTCTTCCGGGTGGCGTGAGGGTCTTCACCGGCAGCGCATCGACGGTTTTGGCTAAGACATACTGGTAGGTTTAAGGACATGGCAGATTTCGGGATGGATGACGAGGATCTGGAGCAGATGTACCAGGAGGTGATCCTGGACGCGGCAAGGGATCCTCACGGGCGTGTAGGGGATCAGGCTGATGGGGGAGAAGACTCTGACGGCGACGGCGTGACCATCAGGGTGGAGCACGAGGCCTGCCTGGCTGCCGAGTCCCATCAGTTCAATCCCACATGCGGGGATCAGGCAACCATTCATGTGGAGGTGGCGCCTGGCGAGCAGGGCGGCCCCGACCTCATCCAGCGAATCGTCTGGCAAGGTTCAGGCTGCTCCATCAGCCAGGCCAGCCTGTCCATCATGGTGGATCTGGTCCAGGGGCAGACCGTTGACCATGCCATGGACCTGGCTGCTGACTTCCGCAAGCTTATGGAATCGCGCGGAGCTGGCATCGAGGATGAGAAGGCGCAAGATGCCCTTGGCGATGCCATGGTCTTCCAGGGCGTGTCCAAGTATCCCATGCGAATCAAGTGCGCCCTCCTGGGCTGGGAGGGTATGAAGGCCTCGGTGGCCCAGGCCCTGTCAGCTGGGCGGGTGGGCGACAAAGCTGTGAAGGAGGAGCAGGCATGAGCGGCAACACGAATCTGGTGCCCGAACCCCAGGACTCCATCCTGGCCTCGGTGGGCAGGGCCATCAGCGATCCAGGCACGGCACAGGCCTTGGCTGGCAATCCCCTGGGCGCAGAAACGGTTCTGAAGTCGGCCGAGGGAGGTTCCATGCGTCAGGTCGATGGTCAGGCGAACAAGGAGTCTGATTTGGCCAAGGCCGGCGATCAGCGCGCCGACCAGACTGCCTTTGAAGTCTCCCCCGAAGGTGAGTCAGCGGATCAAGGCTCGAATGACCAAACTTCGGCTAGCGAGCAGGTCACCAATAGCGAGAAAACAGTTGACCAGAATGCTGCTGATGCTGAGGCCGCCGCTGAGGAGGCCATCCCTCTCAAGGCCGTCGACGACATCGGCCGGGCCACCGCCGAGGATGTCAGGGAGGCCCTGCACCAGGTCATCGATCCCGAGCTGGGCATTGATGTGGTCGACCTAGGACTGGTCTATGGCATAGAAATCGACGAACTGGGAAGGGCCATCATCACCATGACTCTGACCACGCCAGCCTGCCCGCTGACAGACCTGATTGAGGACCAGTGCGCCAGTGTCCTGGCGGGCCTGGTCGAGGAGTTCCGCATTGACTGGACCTGGTCGCCGCGTTGGACCCTGGACATGATCACTCCTGAGGGTCGTGAGCAGCTGGCCGCCATCGGCTTCAACTTCGAGAACATGCCCACCTATCAGTGAGGCCATCTGCCAGGTAGGTCGTTTCAGGTCCTTCCATGCGAATATACTGATGATTCCGGTCCGCCGTGACCGGCACGGCGCATGAGAGAAAGCACAGTGAAATGGCATTGACCATGGGCTGGAAACTTCATGGCGACGGGAAAACATTGGCTCCGGGCGAGGTAGTAGAACCGGATGAGCGACTCACATGGCCACGTACGGCCGGGATCGGTGCCCAGCACGTCATCGCCATGTTCGGTTCCACTTTTCTAGTCCCTATTCTGACCGGATTCGACCCCTCCACTACCCTCTTCTTCACGGCCATGTCTACGGCCCTCTTCCTTCTTATCAACCGTAACCGTCTGCCCTCCTACCTGGGCAGCTCTTTCGGTTTCATCGCCCCGGTCCTGGCAGTGACCACCGCCCACAAGGGTCTTGCTGTGGCCTCCTTCGGGATCATGGTCACCGGCGCCTTGCTCTTCCTGATTGGCCTGATTGTCCACTTCGCAGGCTCGCGATGGATCGATATGATCATGCCCCCGGTGGTCAACGGCGCCATCGTGGCCATCATCGGCTTCAATCTGGCCCCCTCGGCCTGGAAGAATTTCAAATCGGCCCCGCTGACCGCCCTGGTCACCCTGGTGGCCGTCATGCTGATAGCCGTGCTCTTCAAGGGCTTGATCGGCCGTCTCAATATTCTTCTGGGCGTCATCGTCGGCTACATCTTTGCGGTCGCCCAGGGCCAGGTCGACTTCGCAGCTGTGGAAAAGGCCGCCTGGTTCGGTCTGCCTCACTTCCACACTCCTCAGGCCGACCCTTCAGTCTTGGCCATGTTCATCCCTGTGGTGCTGGTCCTGGTGGCCGAGAACATCGGTCATGTCAAGTCTGTGGCCCTGATGACCGGGCGCGATTATGACGATCAGATCGGAACCGCCCTTATGGCCGACGGTCTGGGCACTACGCTGGCCGGGCTGGGAGGAGGCTCGGGCACCACCACCTACGCAGAGAACATCGGCGTCATGGCTGCCACCAAGGTCTATTCCACAGCCGCCTACTGGTGCGCCGCCATCTTCGCCTTCCTGCTCTCCCTCTGTCCCAAGTTCGGTGCCGTCATCAACACCATTCCCACCGGCGTTCTGGGCGGGGTCACCACCATGCTCTACGGCATGATCGGCATGCTGGGCATCCGCATATGGGTTGAGAACAAGGTGGACTTCGGCAAATCCGTCAACATGACCGTGGGCGCCGTCGTCATGATCGTGGGCATCGCAGACTTCACCTTCGCAGTGGCTGGAGTCAGCTTCAACGGCATCGCTATTGGCTCTGTGGCTACTCTGGCCATGTATCACGGTCTCAAGGCCATCGGCCGCTGGCGGGGAACTATCGACCCGGACGACTACATCCATGAGGATTCGCAAGCCGTCTCCCAGCAGAGCTGATTGCGCCATGTCCGCCCGGCATTCCCTGGTTGCCTGATGCTCGAACCTTAACTGCTGACAAGTATCGCCTGACGCCAAAGATTGTCCGGTATTAAGTACGCAGCCATGCAGTGAAGAGACTCAGGGCAGCAGGAATTCGCTACGCAGCAGAGGGCTCAGTTGGTTGGTTGTCTTAGTCAGCTGGCAAGGCTCGGCTAGCATGCCTGCTGGGGTCTGGTTGCGTAGAAGGCTACGGCGCTTGATGCAGCCACGTTCAGACTGTCCACGTCGTGGCTCATGGGGATGCGCACGGTCAGGTCCGCCCGGGCGATGGTCCTGTGGCTGAGCCCGTCGCCTTCTGTACCGAATATCAGGGCCAGACGATCGATTTGATCGGGCCCGGGTCTTAGACGCTCGGCCAGATCATCCAGGCTGATGGCATCCCGGTTCAGGGCCATGGCTGCAGTGGTGAAGCCCAAATCGTGCAATTGGCGCATGCCCTGGTCGGGCCAGGCGTGGACGTCGTCGCCACCAATCCTTGTCCAGGGAACCTGAAAGACCGTGCCCATGGAGACTCTCGCGGCCCTTCGGTAAAGGGGATCAGAGCAGGAGGGGGTGACCAGGACCGCATCTACCTGCAGGGCCGCCGCAGAACGCATCAGGGCGCCGATGTTGGTGTGATCAACAATGTTCTCCATGACGGCCACCCGTCTTGCCGAGCGGCAGATATGCTCGACTGTGGGCAGCGGCCAGCGTCTCATGGCCGCCAGCGCGCCCCGATGCAACCGGTAGCCGGTGATGGTCTTGAGCTGTGCGGGGCTGGCTACGTAGACGGGAACGTTGGGCCCGAAGGCAGCGTCCACCTGGTCGAACATGGAATGCATCCCCTCCAGCCAGGTCTCTTCCACCAGGAAGGAGATAGGCTCAACCCCGGCATCCAGGGCGCGGGCGATGACCTTGGGGGACTCGGCGATGAACAGGCCCTTGGCAGGCTCCAGACGATTGCGCAGCTGCGGCTCGGTCAGCCTGGTGTATGCCTCGATTCTTTCATCGTCTATGGAGTCGATTCTCACCTTGAGCACGCCTGCAGCTCCTTTTCCCGGTCCTGAGAACAGCATAGGCGGCGCAACCGAAAACATCCGGTCGCGCCGCCTAAGGCAGTTGAAATTCAGCTCAGGTAAGCTATCACTGCCTCTCTTGTGCAGCCTGACTATCGGCGGCAGCAATGCGCTTTGCGATGTCGCCCTGAGGGCCAAGCTCCGGCAGCAGCAGGACGAAGACATCGGAGAGCAGGAAGATCATGCTTTCCAGCCCCAGGTTGAGCACGTAGTTGCCCTTGCTGATCGAGGAGATGATGATAGGCAACAGGAAGGCGCAGAGAAGACCAACAGTGCTGACCAGACCACCGGCGCTTCCGGCATACTTGCCGCGAATCTCAGGCAGGGCGAAGGGCATGGCCTGGACGATGGGGCCGTTTATGGCACCAAAGGCGCCTGAAATGAACATGATGCAGCAGAGCAAACCCACAACAGGGGCCTTCTTCAGCATCAGCACCACTGCCCAGAAGTAGACCATGAGCGCCGTACCCACTAGAATGGTGGCGAAGAGGTAACCCTTCCACTTGCCAAGACGAGAGCTGATCATGGGCCCGACGATGGATCCTGCGATGGAGCCCAGGGCCGCTGCTGAGGCGACAAGACCGGCTGATGTCTTGTTGAAGCCGTTGTTGTTGATCAGCGTTTGGGGAATGAATCCCGCGAAGGCGGTAGATGCAGCCATGGAGCAGCCGTAGCAGAGGGCGATCAGCCAGACATTGCGACTCCGTGCTGCGACGTTAAAGTACTTGAGCGGAGAATCGGTGGCTGGTGGCAGATGCACTCCTTCAGGAGCGTCACGAATCAGAAAGATCCAGAGCAGGCTTGCCACCGTCAGGATGATAGCTGCGCTCAGATAGGAGTTGCGCACCGAGAACCGGGGAGCAACCATTTGGGCCAGAATGACCCCGATGCCGGCCGATCCATAGAAGAATCCCATGGCAATCTGCGTCTGATCGCCGAACCAGACGCTGAAGATCTTGACCAGATTGGCGTTCAAAGCCGCAATGCCGGCCCCCAGCAGGAACATTGAGAGCATCTGCAGCGGGAAGTTGAGGCCGAAGGTCCTGATGTAGGCGCCGACCACGGCTATGGCCAGACCGGTCAGGACTACCTTCTTGGGGCCAACACGGTCACCGATGGTGCCCATGGGGATGCTGAGAAATACTGCAGTCAGCATGGGCATGAGCAGCAGCGTCGAGAATCCGGCTTGGTCGATGTGCAGCATGGGCATCAGGTAGACCGCCAGAGCGGATATCTGGTACTGCATGTAGTTGGACAGGATGCCGATCAGGCAGACCACGGCCGCGATGACCCAGCGGTAATTGGATGATTTTCGAGTGTTCATGTTCTCTCCCTCCACGGTTTACGTGGAACAGGCAGCTTAGTGACGGTCTCCATCCAACAGGCACTCCTCGAATGCCGGACGGAGCAGATCGATGTTCTCCTTGTTGACGTCCCGGCGCAGGTTCCAGCCGTTTTCGTCGATGACCATGGTGTCTGGATGGCCGATGCTGTAGGGCTTCCAGGCATCGCCTACGCCGCTGACAGGATGGCCGGTGGCGGCGAAGGAGCACCAGGCGTCGTTCATCTCGTCCGACAGATGCATGGGCGGCACCTCGCCGGTCAAGGTCTCGGGCAGGTCAGGCCGTTGGGTGTTATGCAGCACGAAGGGCAGTTCAATGGCATGGCATGATCCCATTCCGGGGATCTTGGAGGCGTAGGTGAACAGGTACTGGTAGACGGTGCTGTACTTGGACTGGTACTCGCACATGAGGTTGGTGCCAACCCTGAAGCCGATCTGGTTGGCGTACTCCAAGTAGCGCTCGGCGGGATCTTCTCCTGGGTGGGCCTGCTCCCAGAGCTTCTCGTAGTGTTCGGAGTCCAACTTGCCATCAAAGTGGAAGATAGCCTGGTGGTGCCAGAAGTCAGGCATTTCGTTGCCAAAGTCCTTGAAGTAGAGCTTCCAGTAGGCAAACTCGTCGGCGTTGCAGCCCAGCATGATCTCTACGTCCTTTGCGGCACCGTCCTTGAATGCCTGTAGGGGCTTGGCCGGAAGGTAGTCGCCATCGGTGGTGGGAGCGAAGATCAGCGAGATCTCATGGATGTGCTTGGTAAAGAACTCTCCGGTGAACTTCATCATGATGTCGCCGACAGGCAGGGTCGCCAGCTCCTGGGCAGTCTTGCAACCCATCATCTCCATGAACTCGCGTGCGTAGGGAGCCGTGGAGTCCGGGGTGTTGTAGAGCTGGATGGGGCCGGATTCGCCGATGGCTCTTTGGAAGAGCCCCTTGGCAGCTGGAGCGACGGTCAGCAGCATAGTGGAGCCTGAACCGCATGATTCGCCAAAGAGGGTGACCCGGTCAGGATCTCCGCCGAAAGCGGCGATGTTCTCCTGAATCCACTGCAGGGCGGCGACCTGGTCCATGAGTCCCAGATAGCCTGACTGCCGGTATTCGTCGCCTCCAGGCAATCCGGCCAGGTTCATGTACCCGAAGAGGTTGACCCGGTAGTTGATGGTGACATAGACGACATCGTTGCGCTTGGTGAAGTTGCTTCCGTCGTACATAGGGTCGGACGAACCGCCCTCCACGTATGCGCCGCCGTGGATGAAGACCATGACGGGCAGCCTTTGGGCGCCCTCATGGCCGACCCAGACGTTCAGGGTCAGGCAGTCCTCGCTCTGCTGGCGGCGTGAGGCATACATGACTGGGTCGTATTTTTGCAGGGCGGAATCCCCGAAGTGAGTGCAGTCGTAGTCGCGGTGCTCGGGATCCAGATGCTCCGGGGCCTTCCAGCGGCGTGCGCCCACGGGAGGTTTGGCGTAGGGGATGCCCAGGTAGGCGACAGTCCCCTGAGAGGTGGTGATGCCATGGTAGGTGCCAAATTCTGTGGTGACAGTTGGCATGATTTTCCTTTCCAGGAGGTAATGATCGGTCGGCGGCTGTGTCCCCGTCGACCTTGGATAAATGTCACCCTATGGCCTGGTGTCAGCCGAAGGTCAAATCGGGTGGAAGGGCAGTGTGCAGCTTTGGGTCTGAAGATTCATATAGGGGGCAAAACACTGACAGAACGAGGATTTCAGGCTGATACGATGGATTACGTCCATAAAGATGCAGGGGAGGGGAGTATGGAAAACCCTAGGGTCGGACCAGACCCGTGCAGGAGGCAGCCATGGAAGCCGAGGTAGATGACACAGAGAGCCTGATCGAGGAGGGCTACACCATCCGTCAGACGGCACGCTTGTACGACATCACCACTGAGACCCTGTATTACTACGAGCAGATCGGGCTGGTGGTGCCCCGACGCAATCCGGTCAACGGTTATCGACTTTATGGGCCGAACGACTTTGCTCGGCTCAACGTCATACAGGCCCTTCGGAAGCTGGATTTCAGCCTGGACCGCATAGGACATTACTTGAAAAATCGCACCTTCGATGCCACCCTCTCGCTGATTGACGAGGAGGTGGAACGTGTTGACAGCCAGATGCGGTATTTGGCCTCCATCAAGCGTGGCCTCTTGAGCAGCCTGCAGAAGTATACGCATGCCATGACTTCCATATCCCCGGCACGGACCGTAATCGTCCACCGTCCCTTGCGTCACTGCGCCCTGGTGGCGGACCACATGATCGGCTACGACAGGATACCCTTCGCATTCGCCCACTACACGGCACTGCACCACGAGACGCTGCAGATCCTCAATACGCTGACCTGTTATCAAGTGGATGCTTCACGTCCGGTCAAGGGCTGGTTCCCGCCCAAGGCCATCCTGCTCTACTGCCCCGATCCAGGGTTTAGCGGTGATTATGATCTGCCAGCCGGCACCTATGCCTCCTGCACCTTTGTGGGCAGTTTTGCTCGCTGCAGACAAATCCATGGCAAGATGCTCGAAGATCTAAAGACCATGGGCTACCGTGTGGACGGAGATCCCTTGGAGTTCTGCCTCATCGGCGAATACGAGTCCAATGACTTCGATGAATATGTGAGCAGGATGGAGATCCCTGTAGTCTCCAACGACCTGGAATCGAGTGTCCGGAACGGGAGTTGAACCCGTACGCCTGTATATATATAGGCACTAGCACCTCAAGCTAGCGCGTCTACCATTCCGCCACCCGGACAGGTGCGTAATTGCAACGGAAATAATCATAGCATCTTGGGCGGAATCACGCACTGAGCGATTGGGGGAGCGTGTCGTCATGGAGAGTGCTTTTTCGGCGGCGGGCTGTAGCCTAACACCATGACTGCACCCCTCTTCCTGCTGGATCCCGATCACGATGATTCCCCACTGGCCAGCGATGAGCTCCATGCTGGCTGGCGTCTGACTCTGCCCGAGCACGTTTGTCGCCATGCCTTGGGTTCCATGAGGCTGAGGAACGGGGACCAGCTGGATCTATCAGACGGGAGCGGACTGCGCATCAGCGCCCTGGTCAGAGATGCCTCAACCGGCCTGGTGGAGGTCACCGCTGTGGGCCGGCAGGCGCCTCCCGAGAAAGAACTGATTCTGGTCCAGGCCCTGGCTAAGGGCGGCAGGGACGAGCAAGCCATAGATATGGCCACCCAGATCGGCGTGGATAAAGTGATGCCCTGGCAGGCTGATCGGTCCATAGCCAAATGGAGGCCAGGCCGCAACGACCGGCACTGGCAGGCCGTCTTGGAAGCAGCCACTGAGCAGAGCCGGAGGGCCTACCGTCCTCGGCTGCTGGGCAAGGTGGACAGCCGTGGTCTGGGCGCCTGGTGTCGGAAGGCGACCGATGAGGGAGGCCTGGTCCTGGTGCTGCACCAGGACGCCGACCTTGGTTGGGATGCGGTCCGCAAACGCGTAGACAAGCTGCCAGAGAGCTCGTCGGTCGCCGTGGTTGTGGGTCCTGAAGGCGGAATTGCCGATCAGGAGGTCCAGACCATGATAAGGGAGGGGGCCCTGGCAGTCCGGTTGGGGGACAATATCCTCCGGGCTGCCCTGGCTGGACCTGTGGCCCTGACCCTGCTGGCGGACATGCTGGGTCGCTGGAAGTCAGAGGCCCCTGAGCCCAGCGCATGAAGTCGCACGCAATATACATCCTCGACAATAAGATGGAAAACAGCGAAAACACCAAAAACAGCAATTTCGGCAAACAGTAAGGAAGCAAGGAGTGGTCATGAGCGATGACGATCGACAGGAGGACTGCATTTTCTGCAGAATCGTGGCAGGGGAGGTCCCCAGCGAAAAGGTCTATGAGGATGAGACCGTCTACGCTTTCAAGGATGCCAACCCCAAGGCCGCCGTCCATGTCCTGATCGTCCCGCGTCACCACTATGCGTCGGTGGCCGACCTGGCCAAAGCTGATCCTGACACTCTGGCCCACATCGTCCAGGTGGCGCAGCAGATCGCCGATCAGGACTATCATGGAGCCTACCGGCTGATTTTCAACACGGGGGAGGATGCCGGCCAATCAGTCTTCCATGTCCACGCACACGTCCTGACCGGACAGGTGTTGCCCGAGTGATGCCCGTGTTCACCATCGTCATCGTGCAGGAAGGGAATCCGTGGCGGTAACTACGCGAACCCTGGAGATTCCGGAGGGGATCGACCCGGTTCAGGTGCTGGGGCCGGAGGATGCAGTCATCGACAGGATTGAGCGCGCCTTCCCGGCAGTGTCCATCCTGGTTCGTGGCAACCAGATCATGCTGCAGGCTCAGGACCGGCAGGGGGACGTTCAGGCGGCTCAAATACGGGATCTGCTGACCGAACTCATGCAGACAGCCGACCAGGTCCCAGTGGATGCCGATCAGGTGGGGCGAATACTGGACCATCGCCGCTTGGGGACGGCCGACGCAGCCGATTACTCCCCTCCAGAAGGGCGGACAATTAACATTACAGACCGCAATTATCAGGAGACAGCCATTGCAGAGTCCGAGGGGGACAACACACTGGAAGGCATCAGCCAACTCCGCCAGGCGGCCCCCGCTGCAGTTCGTCGCCGCCCTCTGACCCAGGCCTCCAAGGGTCCGATCAGGCCCAAGACTGCTGGCCAGTCTGCTTACGTGGCCGCCATTGAAACGCATACCATCACTTTCGGCATCGGCCCGGCCGGCACCGGTAAGACCTATCTGGCGGTGGCCAAGGCTGTGCAGGAATTCCGGGCCGGGCGCATCGGGCGTATCATTCTGACCAGGCCTGCCGTGGAGGCGGGGGAGAGCCTGGGCTTCCTGCCTGGCACCCTCAATGAGAAGGTAGACCCCTATCTGCGGCCCCTCTACGATGCCCTGGCTGACATGCTGGGCACCTCGCGGCTCCATCGGCTTCTGGCTGATGAGACCATTGAGGTTGCCCCGTTGGCCTACATGCGCGGGCGTACCCTGAACGATGCCTTTGTGATCCTGGACGAAGCGCAAAACACCACCCGCAGGCAGATGAAGATGTTCTTGACCCGTCTTGGATTCAACACCAAGATGGTCATTACCGGCGACGTCACCCAGGTGGATCTGGGCGGGCCCGCATCTGGTTTGGCCACTATAGAACAGGTGCTGCACGGCATCAACGATATTGCCTTCGTACACCTGCAGGCGGCCGATGTTGTGCGCAACCGACTGGTTGGGCAGATTGTCCGGGCCTACGACCGTGCCGATCAAGCCAGCAACCGGGGACGGGAGCAGGCATGAGCGTAGAAGTGACCAACGAGACCCAATGGCTGATCGATGCCAAGACCTTCTCCGACTTGGGGGTGTGGGTACTGGACCAGATGCGGGTGAGCACCCAGTCCGACATGACCATCATCTTCAACGATCCCGAGCCCATGGCGGTGCTGCATGAGCGCTGGATGAACCTGGACGGTCCTACCGATGTCATGAGCTTTCCCATGGACGAGCTGCGCCCCGGCGATGAAAACCATCGGCAGGAGGGAATCCTGGGCGATATCGTCATCTGCCCCTGGGTGGCGGCGCAGCAGGCCTTGGCAGCCGGCCATTCCACCATGGAGGAGATGCTGTTGCTGGCCATCCACGGTACCCTGCATCTGCTGGGGTATGACCACGTCAGCAGGGAGCAGGAGGCGCAGATGTTTGGATTGCAGCGCCAACTCCTGTTGACCTTTTTGGCCCTGCGCCAGGGGCCCATCACGGATGCCGCGCTGCCGGCCGGGGCCACCAATGCTCTGGAGATCTATGAGCGGTACGGCCGCGAAGCCCATCAGGGAGGCAAATCCCATGAGTGAGCGGACCATCGCCGCCCTGGTGATCATGGCTTTGGCCGTAATCGCCCTGGTCGTGCTCTCTCTGGCGCTTGCCGAGGCCCAGGGTGCACTCAACCGGGTGACCCGATCCAGTCTCAACAATTTGATCTTGGGCTTGCAGACCGATCAGGAACTCAGCCAGTTCTCTAGGATGAAGCGAATCGACCGTATTCATCGGGCCCAGAGTCTGATCTCCCAACGGCAGGTGACCGGAAGCGCCTGTGCCTTTTTCCGCATCATTTGCGACATCATGGTCGGCGTCCTGGTGGCCAGCATGGCTGCTCTTGGCGGCCTGTCCCTCTGGGAGCAGCTGCTGTGTGGAGTGGTCATGGCCATCCTGGTGGCCGCCGTCTCCGTCACTCTGGGTCCGCATGGCCGCTCCCGCCAGCCTATGGAAACGCTGCTCAAGCACGTGCGTCTGGTCGGGCTGGCCGTTCTTCTGACGCCTTTCAAGCGTCGGCGGCAGGCTGAGGCCCGTTCCCGCAAAAACCATCGTGGCGACCTTTCTGACGACGAGGAACTGGAGAAGATCCAGATCGAACAGGGCCGTGCCATGGTCGACCAGCTGGTGGAGGCCGGCGCCTTCGATCCGGAGATCTCCGAGATGCTGAAGAACGTGCTGACCCTGTCGACTACGCTTACCCGGGAGATCATGGTTCCTCGCACCGATATGATCTGCATCTCCAAGGATGCCACTTTGGATTCGGCCCTGAAGCTCTTCTCCCGGTCGGGATTCTCCCGCATTCCTGCCATTGGCGACGACGTGGATGACCTGGTCGGCATCGTCTACTTGAAGGATGTGGTCCGCGCCCTGGCCTTTAGCCGTAAGGGCGACAGATCGATCGCCTCCATCATCCGTCGGCCCGTCCTGGTGCCTGAATCCAAGCCGGTGGACGACCTCTTCCACTACATGCAGCGCTCCCGCCACCACCTGGCTGTGGTCGTGGACGAATACGGGGGCATCGCCGGCTTGGTCACCATTGAGGACGCCATCGAGCAGATCGTGGGGGAGCTGGAGGACGAGCATGACCAGGTCCAGCACGATGAGCCCAAGCAGATCGGCCCACACACCTGGCGGTTGCCGGTCCGCACGCCCATTGCCGACCTGGAGGAGCTCTACGAGATCACCATCGACGAGGACGATGTGGATACGGTCTATGGCCTGCTGACCAAGCTGCTGGGCTCCGTGCCAGTCTCAGGCTCATCGGCAGTGACCCGAGGAATCAGGCTGACCGCAGGAGAAGCCGTGGGTCGCCGCAAGAAGATCGCCACCATCGTGGTCGAGCCAGCCAACGGATCCAGCATCGCCCTGGAGGACGGTGTAGGGCAAGAAGACCAACAGGCCGACGGGGATCAACCCGGGCAGGGCAGTCAGGAGAATTCATGACCAAGGAAGAACACAGTGATGCCAAGGCGCCGGTCCACCGATCGGGGTTTGTGGCAGTAGTAGGCCGACCCAATGTGGGCAAGTCCACGCTCATGAACGCCCTGGTAGGCAGGCCCATCGCCATCGCCTCCTCCCGGCCGGAGACCACCCGCAAGGCTATTCGAGGGATTATGACCCGCCCTGAGGCCCAGGTGGTCTTGGTGGATACCCCGGGCATTCACCGTCCGCGCACCCTGCTGGGCCAGCGGCTCAACGACGTGGTGGAGGCCTCCCTGTCGGACGTGGACGCCATTGCTTTTTTGTTGCCTGCCGACCAAGCCATAGGCCCTGGCGACCGTCGCATTCTCAGCCGGCTGCGGTCCGACTTCGCCCGCAAGGACAAGGACGGCAAGTGGATCTGGCGAAAGCCCCTGATCGCCATAGTGACCAAGATCGACCAACTGGGCAAGAGCCAGCTGGTGGACAAGCTTCTGGAGATTGGCGCCTTTGCAGACTTCTCTCAGATCGTTCCGGTCAGTGCCATGGAGGCTGACAACGTGGACGAGGTGGCACAGGTTTTGATTGATGCCATGCCCGAGGGCCCCCAGCTCTACCCTGACGACCAGCTGACCGAGGAGCGTCCAGAAGATATGATCGCCGAGATGGTTCGCGGAGCCTACCTGGAAGAGCTCAACGACGAGCTACCCCATTCCCTGGCCGTCCGTGTGGAGTCCATCGAACCGGATCCGGAGGGCGGACGCGACACAGTTCAGATCGGCATTTATGTAGAGCGCGACTCCCAGAAGCCCATCGTCATCGGGCGTGGGGCCGAGCATCTGGTGCGGGTGAAGAAAAAGCTGCGTACTGCCGTCAACCGGACCATGGGTCGCAAGGTCCGGTTGGATCTGCACGTCAAGGTGGCCCGCAACTGGCAGACCGACCCCAGGCAGCTGGATCGCCTGGGGTTCTGATCGTGCTCAGCGGCGGGGTGCCGGGGTGCGCTTGGCCGTGTACATCCGGGTGTTCAGCAGGTCGGCATAGCGCTCGATGACCTTGGGCCGGATCACCTTCATGGATGGTGTCATCAGCCCGTTGTCCTGGGTGAACTCCTCGGGCAGAATGATGAATTTGCGCACCGATTCGGCCCGTGAGACGCCCTCATTGGCCCGGTCCACATACTCCTGGACTTCGGCCCGTACCACGGCGTTCTGCGCCGCCTCCTGCAGGGACATGTTGCGATCCAGCCCCTTGGATGCCAGCCAGGGCCGCAGGGCGGACTCGTTCAGGGTGACCAGGGCAGAAATGAAGGGGCGCTTGTCGCCCAGAACCAGAGCCTGGGAGACGATCTCGGAACGTTCGATGACCTCCTCGATGGGCCTGGGGGAGACGTTCTTGCCTCCGGCCGTGATGATCAGGTCCTTCTTGCGCCCGGTCAGGAAGAGGAACCCGTCTCGGGAGAGCCGCCCCAAGTCGCCTGTGGCGTACCAGCCGTCCCCAGTGAAGGAATCGCGGGTGGCCTCCTCGTTCTTGTGGTAGCTGTGGAATACGCAGACGCCCTTGATCTGCACCTCGCCGTCCGATGCGATGCGGATGGTGAATCCCGGGAAGGGGATGCCCACCGAGCCCCTGTGGTAGGGGGTGCCCAGAGGGTTGAAGGCGCAGGGCGCAGTGGTCTCAGTCAGGCCGTAGCCCTCATAGACCGGGACATTGGAGCCGCGGAAGAACCCCAGCAGCTCCGGGTCCAGAGGAGCGCCTCCGGAGACGATCCACTTGGCCCGTCCGCCCATGACTTGGCGTAGGGAAGAGTAGACCAGCGGGTCGTAGAGGGCTCTCCGCAGGGCGCTTCGCCTGGTTGGCCAGCCTTGGCGAGAGATGTCCTCCATATAGGTGCGTGCCGCCCGAGCAGCTCCGTTAAAGATTCTGCCCTTGATACCGTGCCCGGCCTTCTGGGAGGCGGCGTTGTAGACCTTCTCGAAAACCCTGGGCACGCCGATAATGACTGTAGGCTTGGACTCCTGCAGGTCGGACAGCAGGGTTGCCAGTCCAGAGGATATGTACACGTGCATGGTTCCGTAGACGACCCCGTAGCTGATGGCCCGAGCGAAGGTGTGTGCCTGGGGCAGGAAAAGCAGGATGGATCCATCCGGGTCAAGGGTCAGATTGGGGATGAAGGCGTTCAGGTTTCTGGCCAGTTGGCAGTAATGCTCATGGGTCATCTCCACGCCCTTGGGCGCCGCCGTGGAACCCGAGGTGTAGACGATGGAGCAGAGGTCAGTCTTGTGGATGGAGTTGATCCGCTCGTCAAGCTCGGTGTCGCTGACCGGCTCCCCGTAGGCCTGCAGCTCCTGCAGGGCCCCGGACTCCAGACAGGCGATCCGCTCCAGGGTAGGGCAGTCCTTGTCGGCCCCCTCGGCCTTGGCGCGCATCTCTGCGGTCTGCACCACCAGCAGCCTGGCGTCGGAGTTGTTGACGATGAATCGAATCTGCTCGGCCGAATCGGTGTCGTAGATGGTGGCGATGACCCCGCCGATGGACAGGACTGCGGCATCTACGATGTCCCACTCGTAGCTGGTCCTGCACATGAAGGCCACGGCATCGCCCTTCTTCAGCCCATAGTGCAAGAAGCCCTTGGCGGTGGTTCTGATGTCATGCAGGATCTCACGGCCGGTCCGGTAGGTCCAGCTGCCGTTCTCTACGAAGTGCAGAACCGGCTGGTCGGGGGTGCGGCGGGCCCGGTCGGCGTAGATGTCATAGACAGTCATGTCGTCTGGCACCGGTCCCATGCCGGCGGTGGTGGCCGAAAGCAGCCCCGAGGCTGGATCCATGCGCGTGGTGGTGGCGTAGTCGGCCGACCAGAAATGCGTGTTGGGCAGGGCGAGTGACTCCTCGGCGGCCCGGGGGGAGGCCTGTGACGGATCCCCATTCTCCTCGCCAGTCGGTCCCTCCCCATGACCCACTTGGTGTGCCATAAAAGATTTGGCCGATGCTAGTAACGACACGTTGTCTCCTTCAATAATCGCGGGATATGTCCAGAATAGCCGCCTACTTGGAAAAGGGCAGGCTGGGTGCTAAAGTACATATGTTGCTTTGGCGAGGGAGGATTCATGGCCTCCGTTATCGACTCGGCTGGATCATCGGCGGCCTTTCCTTATGGGCGGTCCGGAATCCGACGCGGCGATGCGCCAGGACCGGCCCAGGTCGGTCTTGAGGAACCACTCAAGGAAGGAAGCCAGCATGGCTAACACAATTAAGCTCGATGGCGAAGTCCGCGACAAATTCGGCAAGGGAGCGGCACGCCGCATGCGCGTGGCCCAGCAGATTCCCGCCACCATCTACGCCGGCGGCGCCCAGCCCGACTACATCAAGCTGCCCATGCGCGAGACCACTCTGGCCCTGCGTCGCGCCAACGCCCTCTTCTCCATCAGCTTCGGCGGACAGACCAAGACGGCCGTGGTCAAGGACGTGCAGCGCAACCCGGTCAAGCGCCAGGTGGAGCACATCGACTTCTACGAGGTCCGCGCCGGCGAGAAGGTCACCGTGGAGGTGCCTGTCTTCGTCAGCGGCGAGACCAAGGGCGCCGCCGTGGCGCTGGTCGACACCCAGAACCTGCAGGTCAGGGCTGACGTGTCCAACCTGCCCGAGCGCATCGACATCAGCGTGGAGGGCCTGTCCGAGGGCGACAAGATCCTGGCAAAGGACGTCAAGCTGCCCGAGGGCTCCGAGCTGGTCATCGACGATATGGAGGATTCCATCGTCTCAGTCGAGATCCCCAAGGAGGAGAGCCTGGAGACCCCCTCCGAGGAGACCGAACAGGCCGATGCGGAAGCTGCTCCGGAGGCCGACGCCCAGGGCGAGTGAACCCAGAGTTCCGTTCTATAAGGCCGTGGGATCATCACGATCCTGCGGCCTTTTTGTCTGAGACGGTCACTATGCGAAATGCGCCGGACAGGTTTGGGTCTGCCTATGCGATAGTTCGGGTACCGGGCATCGCCATAAGCATCGCACCCGAGCAACCAGATACAGCAGCAAGAAGAAGTGGTAGATAATGGCAGAGCAATCACATCACGACCCGAAGGCACTCAATGAGTTGGCGGACGCTTTCCAGGTCATTCCCAACGATCATCCAGCCTCTGACGAGGAACGTGCCCGGCTGATTGACAAGCCCGCCTTCGGCCAGCTTTTCTCAGACAACATGGCCCACATGGGATGGACCTCGGATGACGGCTGGAAGGATCGCAGGGTTGAGCCCTACGGGCCGCTGAGCCTTGATCCAGGTGCCTCGGTGCTTCACTATGCCCAGGAGGCCTTCGAGGGGCTCAAGGCCTACTACCACGACGATGGTTCTATCTGGCTCTTTCGGCCCGATGCCAACGCCCAGCGCTTCTACAACTCAGCCAAGCGCCTGGCCCTGCCCCCGCTCGAGCCCAATGACTTCCTAGGATCGGTCGCGGCCCTGGTCCGCCGTGACGCAGACTGGGTGCCCAAGCGGCGCGAGTACACGCTCTATATGCGCCCCTATATGTTCGCCTCCGAGCCCTTCCTGGGCGTGCGCGCTCCGCATGCGGTGGACTATTGCGTCATCGCCTCGCCCTCGGGACCATACTTCGCCGGCGGTGTCAAGCCGGTCAGCATCTGGGTGGAGGACAAGTGGTTCCGCACCGGCCCCGGCGGCACAGGTTTTGCCAAGTGCGGCGGCAACTATGCGGCCTCCCTGCTGGGTGAGAACCGCGGTGCCGAGCACGGCTGCGAGCAGGTCTGCTTCGTCGATGCGGCCACCAAGACCTACCTGGAGGAGCTGGGCGGCATGAACATGTTCACCGTCCACAAGGACGGACACCTGGAGACCCCCAGCCTGACCGGAACCATTCTGCCCGGCGTCACCCGCAACTCCCTGATCGCTCTGGCACAGGACAACGGCAGGGACGTGACGGAAACCATGATCCGTCTGGACACCCTGCTGGATGACATCCGCTCGGGCGAGGTCACCGAGGTGTTCGCCTGCGGGACTGCTGCCATCATCACCCCGATCGGGCGCTTCAAGTCCGAGAACTTCGACGTTCAGGTGGCCGACGGAGGCTCGGGCGAGGTCACCATGAACTTGCGCAACGAGCTCCTGGGCATCCAGCTGGGCGAGATCGAGGATCCGCACGACTGGATGTGGAAGGTCTGCTGAACGCTGAACCCATGCCTGCCTGGCAGGTCTTAAGAGGAAGGCGGCGCAGGGCGACATTTTGCCCTGCGCCGCCTTCCGTTATCTTTGTGGCCTTGCGCACATCATCGGCCTGTTCAGCTGTGGGGTTGGCTAATCTATAGACAGACTTGAGTGCGGGGCGATTCCGGGAGGAGAAGCGCGGGATGAAGACGGCCTTGGAGGGGAACCTCATCTTCATGGTCATCGAGTACCTGGGCATCTTCAGCTGCGGGCTTTCGGGCGGTCTGGCTGCCGTCCGCAAGGGTTACGACATCATCGCCATCCTTTTGGTTTCATGGATCAGCGCTCTGGGCGGCGGAGTGGTCCGTGATGTCCTGCTGGGCCAGGTGCCCCCCAGCGGCATCACCGACAAGGGCTCGTTCATCGTCACCCTGGCATCAGGCCTGGTGGTGGCTGTCGCCCATCCCGAGATCAGCAGGATGACCTGGTCCATGCTGGTCACCGATGCCATGGCGCTGGGATCCTTCGCCGTCAACGGGACCGCCAAGGCACTGATGTGCGGAACCGGCGGCATGACAGCCATCTTCATGGGCATGGCCACGGCCCTGGTCGGGGGGCTCCTTCGAGACATCCTTCTCAACCAGGTGCTTGCAGTCATCCAGGACCAGCACTGGTACGCGCTGCCTTCCCTGATCGGCTGCTTGCTGACCCTGGCCTCCGCGCGCGCCCGGCAGCATGGGCTATATCCGGTCCGGGTCGACATGGCTCTGGACCTGGCCATCGTGGCCCTGGTGGTCGTCCTGCGCATCATCTCGGTAAAATTCGACATCCTGGTGCCTGGGGCAATGGACCGGCGCTCGGCCCGGCTGCCGCTCAACGATGCCCAGCTGACCATGGCCATCCGGCATCTGATGCGCGGCCGGTCGGACATCAGCGTCACCATCCAGCACGACGACGAGGATGCCAACGAGAATTCAAAAGGGGAGCCGGGCGTCAAAAAGGGCCGGTGATCCAAGCGCTTGGATCACCGGCCCTTGTGGGGCGCTTCAGAGGGCGTTGACGGCGTTGGCCAGACCGGACTTGCGGTTGGCGGCCTGGTTGCGGTGGATTACACCCTTGCCGGCGGCCTTGTCCAGACGGCGGGCGGCCACCTGGTAGGCAGCCTGAGCGGCCTCCTTGTCACCGGCATCCACGGCCTTGCGCACGGAACGCACGGAGGTCTTGATCGCGCTCTTGACCTCCTTGTTGCGCAGGTGCGCCTTTTCGTTGGTGATGACCCGCTTCTTCTGCGACTTGATGTTTGCCAATGTTGCTCCAAACGATGAATGTATCTGTACAGACAAACCACCATACTAGCACCTGACCGCGAGAAGAACCCTCCTGGAGCGGGCGCTTCGGCCCAGGGCATCGTCTAGAATCGTTAGACCAGACGTACGTGAGGAGAGCAGACCGGTGCAGGAAGCCAAGAACCAACCAGGATTCACCGACCAATCGCTGATCCGCAACTTCTGCATCATCGCCCACATCGATCACGGCAAATCCACGGTGGCCGACCGGATCCTGCAGCTGAGCGGGATTGTGCCCAAGCGCGAGATGCACGATCGGTTCCTGGACAGGATGGACATCGAACAGGAGCGCGGCATCACCATCAAGTCCCAAGCCGTTCGCCTGCCCTGGGTCAAGGATGGCGTCGAATACACCCTGGGCATGATTGACACCCCTGGCCATGTGGACTTCACCTACGAGGTCTCCCGGGCCCTGGAGGCCTGCGAGGGCGCGGTTCTGCTGGTGGACGCCACCCAGGGCATCGAGGCGCAGACCCTCTCCAACCTGTATATGGCCCTGGAGGATGACCTGACCATCATCCCCGTCCTCAACAAGATCGACCTGCCTTCGGCCGAGCCGGACAAGCACGCCGAGGAGATCGCCAATCTGATCGGCTGCTCCACGGACGAGGTGCTCCGGGTGTCCGGCAAAACCGGCCAGGGGATCCGCGAGCTGGTGGATCGGATCGTGGACCAGGTGCCGGCCCCCAAAGGGGATCCCAAGGCCCCAGCCCGTGCCCTCATCTTCGACTCGGTCTACGACTCCTACCGGGGAATCGTCACCTACATAAGAATGGTGGACGGCGAACTCAAGGAGCGTCAGAAGATCCGCATGATGGGCCGGGGGACCGTGCACGACCCCATCGAACTGGGCGTGATCAGCCCCGACATGACCCCCACGAAGGCCCTGGGGGCCGGGGAGGTCGGCTACGTGATCACAGGCGTCAAGGACGTCAGCCAGTCCAAGGTGGGCGACACCGTCACCACCGAGTCCAACCCGGCCAAGGAGCCCTTGCCTGGCTATCAGGACCCCCAGCCCATGGTTTATTCCGGGCTCTTCCCCATCGACAACGCCCAGTTCCCCGAGCTGCGCGACGCCCTGGACAAGCTCAAGCTCAACGATGCCGCCCTGGTCTACGAGCCGGAGACCTCCGTGGCCCTTGGCTTCGGCTTCCGCTGCGGCTTCCTGGGGCTTCTGCACATGGAGATCGTCACCGAGCGCCTGAGCAGGGAGTTCGGCATGGATCTGATCGCCACGGCCCCCAACGTCACCTACCAGGTGACTATGGAGGACGGCAGCGAGCACACGGTGACCAACCCCAGCGAGTTCCCCGATGGCAAGGTTCGCCAGATTCTGGAGCCCGTGGTCAGCGCCGACATCATCACTCCTAAGGAGTTCATCGGACCGGTCATGGAGCTCTGCCAGGACCATCGCGGGCAGATGGGAACCATGGAGTACCTGAGCCCCGAGCGCGTCGAGATGCACTACCGCATGCCCCTGGCCGAGATCGTCTTCGACTTCTTCGACCAGCTGAAGAGCCGGACCAAGGGCTACGCCAGCCTGGACTACCAGCCCGACGGCACTCAGTCCGCCGACCTGGTCAAGGTGGACATCCTCATCCAGGGGGAGAAGATCGATGCCTTCTCGGCCATCGTCCACAAGGACAAGGCCTACGCCTACGGGGTGATGATGACCAAGAAACTGCGCAAGCTGATTCCGCGCCAGCAGTTCGAGATCCCCATCCAAGCGGCCATAGGATCGCGGATTATCGCTCGCGAGACCATCAGCGCCCTGCGCAAGGACGTGCTGGCCAAGTGCTACGGGGGCGACATCACCCGCAAGCGCAAGCTGCTCGAAAAGCAGAAGGCCGGCAAGAAGCGCATGAAGATGCTGGGACATGTCGAAGTGCCCCAGGAGGCCTTCATCGCCGCCCTGAGCACGGGCCAGGCCCAGGATAGGGACACCAAGGACAAGATCCGGGCTGCCGCCAAGAAGGAGGGCTGAACGGGTGGGATCCTACCAGGTCTACATCCATGTGCCCTTCTGCATGCGCCGCTGCGGATACTGCGACTTCAACACCTACACGGCCCGGGACCTGGGCGGGGGCGCCAGCCGGGAGCACTACGCCGACCTGGCCATTCAGGAGATGCGCATGGTCCGCGCCTGGCAGACTTCCCGGGGCCTGATAGAGCCGCCCGTGTCCACCATCTTCTTCGGCGGCGGAACGCCCACCATTCTGCCTGCCCAGGATCTGGTGCGCATGGTCGAGGCCGTGGCCGACCTCTGGGGGTTGACCCCGGGGGCCGAAATCACCACCGAGGCCAACCCTGACACCGTGGATCGGGCCTACCTGGAGCAGCTGCTCCAGGGGGGCATCAACCGGGTCTCCTTTGGTATGCAGTCAGCAGTGCCCAGCGTCCTGGCCACCCTGGACCGCACTCATACCCCGGCCAATGTGGCCACCGATGTAGCCGCCGCCAGGGATTTGGGTCTCAGGGCCAGCGTGGATCTGATCTACGGGACGCCGGGGGAGCGGCTTGAGGATTGGCGGACCAGCCTGCAGGCTGCCCTGGACCTGAGCGTGGACCATGTCTCCGCCTATGCCCTGACGCTGGAACCCACCACCAAGATGGGTCGTGCTGTGCGCCGGGGCCAACTGCCCGCCCCTGATGACGATGACGAGGCGGCCAAGTACGAGATGGCCGACGACATGCTCTCCCAGGCAGGCCTTGACTGGTACGAGATCTCCAACTGGGCCCGCCCCGGCCAGGAGAGCCGCCACAACCTGGGCTACTGGCACAACGTGGACTGGGCTGGCATCGGGCCCGGCGCTCACTCCCACTATCGTGCTCTGGAAGGCCAGGCCACGGGCATGGCACCGGTGGAAGCAACCCGGGAGCAGGAGCCCATGCCCTCCGTTTCGCCCGGGTTCAGAGCCACAGGAACGTCAACAGCGCAAGAGGCCCTTTCCATGGCACACTGGTGGCTTTCGCGGGAGCCCGGCCTGGAGGAGCGGCGTGCCCGGGCTATTCGCTCCTGGGACATCGCCCACCCCAGGGACTGGGCAGCCGCCATGGATGCCGGACATGTGCCCTGGCAGGATGCCGAGCTTCTGGGCTGGAGGCAGGACCTGGAGGAAACCGTCATGCTGGCCCTGCGCCTGCCTGAAGGCCTAGGAATGGATCGGCTGACCAGACAGGCGGGTCGTCCGGCCGACCCGAAGATTCTTAAGGTTTTGGTCGACCAGGGACTCCTGCATCCCGTGAGCGACAGGATCCAGGTGACCCGCCGGGGCCGCCTGCTCAATGATCTGGTCATCGATCAGGTCCTGGAGGCAGTAGGAATTCGTTAGACACTGCGGAACGTTACACGGATGTCACCTGTGAATGCATTATTGTGTTTATTCACCAATGACCAGGCTCTTCAAGGGTGGAGCATGCCGGCCCCGCCCGCGTCCCACGAATGAGGTGATTGCGGTGTCATTCACGGCCCCCCTCGATCTGCATGTCCACGGCCCGCAAGGGCTCTATGACCCTGATACGGAACACGATGCCTGTGGTTTCGGCATGGTGGCCACCCTCAACCGACAGGACGAAAGACTGATTGTTGAGCAGGGCATCCGCGTCCTGGTCAACCTGGACCACAGAGGGGCCGTGGGAGCCGAGCCCAACACCGGCGATGGGGCCGGCATCATGCTCTCCATGCCCGACGAGTTCATGCGCACCCGTGTCTACCAGGATTTGCCTGAAGCCGGCCGCTATCTGGCGGGCATGGCCTTCCTGGACAGGGATCCGGCACAGGCTGCCAGCCAGGAGGAGGCCATCGCATCGATTGCAGGCCAGGAGGGACTGCGTGTCCTGGCCTGGCGGGCAGTGCCCTCCGACCCGGGCGGACTGGGTCTTCAGGCTCTGGCCTCCATGCCGCGATTCCTTATGCCCATCATGTGCGACGCCGGCCCTCAGGGCCGCGGAGGACTGGACCTGGAGCGGCTGGGGTACCGGGTCCGCAAGCGTGCCGAGCACGAGCTGGGCGTCTACTTCGCCTCCCTGTCCTGCCGGACTATCACCTACAAGGGCATGCTGACCGCCAAGCAGCTGCAGGGCTTCTTCCCCGACTTGAGCGATCCGGCCATGAAGGCCCGCCTGGCCATCGTCCACTCCCGCTTCTCCACCAACACCTTCCCCTCCTGGCCCCTGGCCCAGCCCTTCCGGATGATCGCCCACAATGGGGAGATCAATACCATCCAGGGCAACCGCAACTGGATGTCGGCCCGCGAGGGAAAGCTGAGCTCGGAGCTCTTGGGCGACATGGCCCAGCTGCTGCCGGTCAATACGCCTGGCGCCTCAGACTCGGGCACCTTCGACGAGACCCTGGAGCTGCTCCACCTGGCCGGACGGTCCCTGCCCCATGCAGTCTCCATGATGATGCCTCCGGCCTGGCAGCAGGATCCGGACATGGACCCGGACCTGAAGGCCTTCTACCAGTACAACGACACACTGATTGAGCCCTGGGACGGACCGGCGGCCATCGTCTTCACCGACGGAACCCTGGTGGGCGCCCAGCTGGACCGCAATGGCCTGCGTCCGGGCCGCTGGCAGCTGACCGAGGACGGCCACCTGGTCCTGGCCTCGGAGGCCGGCGTCCTGGAGGATACGCCCCAGGAATCCATCGTCGTCAAGGGCAGGCTGGAGCCGGGACGCATGTTCCTGGCGGACACCAAAGAGGGCCGGATAGTGCCCGACAATGAGATCAAACACCAGCTGGCCGGTCTGCACCCCTACAGGAAGTGGGTTTCCGAGCGGACTGTCCGTCTGGACGACCTTCCCGAGCGCGAGCATGTCAATTACTCGCGCATCTCGGTTCACCGCAGGCAGCAGGCTTTCGGCTACACCCGGGAGGACCTGACCATGCTGCTGGGGCCCATGGCCGAAAGCGGCGGCGAGCCCATCGGGTCCATGGGCAATGACGCGCCCATCGCCGTGCTTTCATGCCGGTCCCGCTTGCTCTTCGACTACTTCACCCAGAAATTCGCCCAGGTCACCAACCCGCCTCTGGACTGGGAGCGCGAGGAGCTGGTGACCAGCATCGCCTCAGCCATCGGCCCTGAGCCCAACCTTTTGGAGGACACCCCCGAGCACGCCTGGAAAATCCACATCGACCTGCCTGTGGTGGACTCCGTGCAGATGGCACAGATCAAGCGCCTGGACCGGGCGCCAGTCCTGGAAGGCCGTTTCCGCCCCCGTCTGATCCGCGGCCTCTACCAGGTGGCCGGAGGCGGCAAGGCCCTCGAGGAGCGTCTGGAAGCCATCGAAAGGGAGGTGGACCAGGCCATCAAGGAGGGCTGCAATGTGCTTGTCCTGTCAGACAGGGACTCCAACCACATCTGGGGACCCATACCCTCCCTGCTGCTGACTGGGGCAGTCCAGCACCATCTGCTTCGTCAGCATACCCGCACGCAGGTCTCTTTGGCAGTGGAGGCCGGCGATGTGCGCGAGGTCCACCATGTGGCCCTGCTGATCGCTTACGGCGCCGCCTGCGTCAACCCCTACCTGGCCCTGGAGTCCGTGGAGAACCTGGCCAACAGCGGCGACCTGCATGTGGACGCCAAAAAGGCCTCTGCCAACCTGGTCAGGGCCCTGAGCACCGGGGTCCTGAAAATCATGAGCAAGATGGGCGTGAGCACCATTATGTCCTACCGTGGCTCCCAGCTCTTCGAGGCCGTCGGGCTGAGCCGTGAGGTCATTGACCGCTGGTTCACCGGCACCACCTCCCTGGTGGGCGGCATAAGCCTGGATGAGATAGCTGCCGAGGTGGCCCAGCGCCACCGGGTGGCCTACCCCATCGAGTGGACCGCCGGATCCGGGCATGATCTGGAGACAGGCGGCAACTACCACTGGCGGCGCACCGGCGAGGACCATCTGAACGACCCCGAATCCATCTTTCTGCTCCAGCAGTCCACCAAGCGCGGGGACTACGGGCTCTTCAGGGCCTACACCGACCATGTGAACGCGGCGGCCAAGCGGGGCATGACCCTGCGTGGCCTCATGGAGCTGCACTCCGGCAGGGCACCCATACCACTGGACCAGGTGGAGCCCGCCGAGTCCATCGTCACCCGCTTCTCCACCGGCGCAATGAGCTATGGGTCCATTTCCCAGGAGGCTCATGAGACCATGGCCCTGGCCATGAATCGGCTGGGGGCCAGGTCCAACTCGGGCGAGGGCGGCGAGTCTCCGGACCGGATTGCAGACCCTGCCAGGACCAGCCGCATCAAGCAAGTGGCCTCGGCTCGGTTCGGGGTGACCAGCGACTACCTGGTCTCGGCCGCCGACTTGCAGATCAAGCTGGCCCAGGGAGCCAAGCCAGGTGAAGGCGGACACCTTCCCGGCGCCAAGGTCCCGCCCTGGATAGCCCAGGTCAGGCGCTCCACACCCGGGGTCGAGCTCATCTCGCCTCCTCCCCACCATGACATCTACTCCATCGAGGACCTCAAGCAGCTCATCCACGACCTGAAGATGGCCAACCCTCGAGCCCGCATCCATGTCAAGCTGGTCTCCGAGCACGGGGTGGGAACCGTGGCCGCAGGCGTGGCCAAGTGCCATGCCGACGTGGTCCTCATCTCCGGCCAGGACGGCGGCACGGGAGCGGCGCCCCTCAATGCCATCAAGCACGCGGGAACCCCCTGGGAGCTGGGCCTGGCCGAGACCCAGCAGACCTTGGTCATGAACGACCTGCGCTCGCGGATCGTGGTCCAGTGCGACGGTGAGCTCAAGACCGGCCGCGATGTGGTCATAGCAGCTCTGCTGGGGGCCGAGGAGTTCGGCTTCGCCACCACGGCGCTGCAGGTGGAGGGTTGCGTCATGATGAGGGCCTGTCACAAGAACACCTGCCCCCAGGGCATTGCCACCCAGGATCCGGAGCTGCGTTCGCGCTTCACCGGTCGGCCCGAGGACCTGGTCAACTTCTTTATGTTCATGGCCCGCCAAGTGCGGGAGATCCTGGCATCCCTGGGCTTCACCAGCCTGGAGGAGGCGGTCGGCCACGTGGAGTGCCTGCGCCGGGACACCTCTGTGCACGCCTGGAAAAGCCAGGGCATCAATCTGGACGCCATCCTGCGCAAGCCGGGCCCCACCCCAGGCACTGTGCTGCATCACACCCAGGCTCAGGATCACGAACTGGACAAGTCCCTGGATGTGGACTTGATCAATCAGGCCGTCGACGCCTTGGATGAGGGTCGGCCGGTGGTCGTCAAGGGAGCCGTGCGCAACGTCAACCGGAGCGTGGGCACCATGCTGGGCTATAGGATCACTCGCAAATACGGGGCAGCCGGCCTGCCGCAGAACACCGTGGACATCACGCTGACAGGTTCTGCCGGACAGTCCCTGGGCGCCTTCATCCCCCGTGGCGAGACCATCCGGGTGATCGGCGAGGCTAACGACTATGCAGGCAAGGGCCTGTCCGGCGGTCGTCTGGTCCTCCACGCTGCCCAGGGAGTTCGCTTCGATCCGCACCAAACCGTCATCTGCGGCAATGTGGCAGGATTCGGTGCCACCTCAGGCGATATGTTCGTAGCTGGACGGGCCGGGGAGCGCTTTGCCGTGCGCAACGGGGGCGGCCGTTTCGTGGTCGAGGGCCTGGGCGACCACGGCTGCGAGTATATGACCGGCGGCCTGGTAGTGGTTCTGGGTTCCACTGGACGCAACTTCGGCGCTGGCTTCTCGGGAGGGGATGTCTACCTGCTGGATATGGATGCCTCACGGCTCAATCCTGAAGCCTGGAATGACGGCTCCCTGCTGGCCCTGGAGCCCGACCGGGACCAGGCGGCCATGCTCAGAGATCTCGTCGCCGAGCATGTCCGGCTGACCGGATCAAAGGCTGCGGCCGCCCTGATGGAGGACTGGCCAAGCGCGCTGGCTCGGTTCACCCATCTGGTTCCCCGCCGTTATCTGGCCATGAAGAAGGCCATGGAAGAGGCCGAGCGCGAGCAGGTGGACTTCAACGCGCCCGGCGTCTGGGACGCTACCTACGCCCAGGTCATGGAAGGAGCGCACTGATATGGTCGACCCCAAGGGATTCCTCAAGGTACGCACCCGGCACGAGCTCGCCGAACGCCCAGTGGCTGAACGCCTGAAGGACTGGCGGGACGTGCATCAGACCACTGGTCCAGGTCCCTGGACCGCCGAGCAGGCCGCCCGCTGCATGGACTGCGGCACCCCCTTCTGCATGACCGGCTGTCCCCTGGGCAACCTGATCCCCGAGTTCAACGACCTGCTGTCCCGAGGCCGCTGGGACGAAGCCTACGAGCGGCTCAGCCTGACCAACAACTTCCCGGAGTTCACGGGACGGATCTGCCCGGCTCCCTGCGAATCCTCCTGCGTGCTCTCCATCCACCAGCCGGCCACCACCATCAAACTGGACGAGCAGACCATCATCGACCAGGCCTGGTCCCTGGGCCTGGTCAAGCCCCGACCGCCTCAGAGGCTGACCGATATGACTGTGGCTGTGGTCGGGTCGGGCCCCGCAGGGCTGGCCTGTGCCCAGCAGTTGACCCGGGCCGGGCACACGGTCGTGGTCTACGAGCGCGCCGATGCCATTGGCGGGCTGCTGCGCTACGGCATTCCCGCCTTTAAGCTGGAGAAGTCCCTGCTGGACCGTCGGCTGGAGCAGATGGAGGCCGAGGGGACTCGATTCCGCACTAGCGTCGAAATCGGCCAAGACCTGGGCTGGGATCAGCTGCGGGCCCGCTATGACGCCTTGGTGGTGGCCATTGGTTCCACCGAACCCCGGCGGGTGGATCTGCCCGGACGGGAGCTTAAGGGCATCCACTACGCCATGGACTTCCTGCCCGACCCCACCCGCGAACTCATGGGCCGCGAGCCCATCAACGACATCGATGCGGCCGGCAAGGACGTCATCATCATCGGTGGCGGCGACACCGGGTCGGACTGCCTGGGCACGGCCCTGCGAGAGGGCGCCAAGTCGGTCACCGTCCTGCAGATCCGGCCCAAAGAACCCTCGTCCAGGCCCGATAACCGGCCCTGGCCGACCTACGCCCGGCTCTACAATCCCACCTCTTCCATGGAGGAGGGCGGTCACTACGAGTACGCGGTGGACAGCCTGGAATACCTGGGCGACGGTTCCGATGACCGGATCAACCTGGACCAGACCAGCGCCCCCACGGGCTTCGACCGGGACCATGAGGGACGGGTGCGCGGCGTTCGCGTGGTGGATGTCAGTCGTGACGATCAGGATCGAATCATTCCCCACCCCGACACCGAACGGGTTCTGCCTGCCGACCTGGTGCTGATCAGCATTGGTTTTGCCCATCCGGAGACGGCCACCCTGACCGGACAGACCGGCGTAGGGCTGGACGGGCGCGGGAACGTGGCGCGGGATGCCGACTACGCCACCGAACGTGACGGCATCTTCGTCTGCGGTGATGCCGGACGCGGTCAGTCCCTGGTGGTCTGGGCACTGGCCGAGGGCCGTTCCTGCGCTGCGGCCGTGGACCGGTATCTGACAGGCGCCACTGAATTGCCCGCCCCCATCCGAGCCGATGAGCGCGCTATGACCCTGCCTGCGGCCGACCGGCGCCCACGCTAATATGAAAAGGTATGGTGCCGATCGAAGGGATGGAGGCAGTGGGATATGACCAACCGCGCTGAACGTAGGGCGCAGGCCAAGCGGAACCGCCGTGGCGGCAATGATGACCGGAGGATGACAGTCAAGGGCAGGGCCGGAGTGATGGATGAACGGGCCTTGCAGGAGCGCTCCCGTCGGCTGGAGGCTGGCCAGGGCGCCGAGTGGAAGCCCACCGGGCACACCGATGACCTGGTGCAGAAGGACTCCGTGGACCCCAATGGCCGCAACCCCCGTCTGCTGAGGGCTCCCAGCGGCGTGCGTCAATGGCTGCGAATCCTGGTCTGGGCCCTGATCATCTGCTCCGGCCTGGCCTTCCTGGTCTGCATGTGGCTGCCCCACGTTCCCATCTGGGCCACCATCGCCATCGCGGCGGTCTTCTGCCTGGGCGTACTGGGACTCTTCCTGGTGGGCGGCAATCGGGACAATCCCCGTCTGGACTCCTACGGAACGGCCCTGTGACCATGAGCGAAGGCGTGGCAGAACAGCAGGCCGTGCGCATGCAGCACGTGGGATTCCGCCGTCAGGGCCGGGTCATACTGGACGATGTCAACCTTGAAGTGGGCCAGGGGCAGAAGTGGGTCCTCTTCGGACCCAACGGCGTGGGCAAATCCACCCTGGTGGCCATGATGAGCACCCGAGGCTTCCCCAGCACCGGCAGCGTAGAGATCCTGGGCAACCGGCTGGGCAAGGTGAACGTCTTCTCATACCGGCATCGGATAGGGCTGGCCTCGGCCGGCCTGGCCAAGACCATCAGCCCTCAGGAGGATCCCTACGATGTGGTGCTGACTGCCTTCAGCGACACCACCGGCCGTTGGAGGGAGACCTTCACACCCGAGCAGGAGGAGGCCACCCTGGCCCTGATGTACCGGTTCGGCATCGCCTACCTCAAGGGCAAGCGCATGTACCGGCTCTCCAAGGGGGAGCGCGGCCGTGTGCTGATATGCCGGGCGCTCATGGCCAATCCCGACCTGCTGATCCTGGACGAGCCGACCACCGGGCTGGATCTGGGTGGCCGGGAGCTGGTGCTCAGGGCCTTGAGCGACATTGGCCGTGAAGACAAGGATCGCACGGTCATCCTGGTCACCCATCGACTTGAGGAGATCCCTCTGGGCTTCAACCGGATAGCCATGATGGGCCGGCGTCCTGCCGACACTGCAGACACCGGTGACCCGGATCCGGGCACCATCGTCTACCAAGGCCCCTTGGAGGGCGGACTGACCGGTCCGCGCCTGAGCGAGCTCTTCGGTCTGGACCTGACCGTAGTCCACCGCGACGGACGCTGGGGTGCCTTCGCCGTCTGAACGCCACTGCCTGCTGACCACGTTCTGACACGCCCATGTCAGCTCAAGGAATAGCAAATTTGTTCTCCAAGGCGCGGGTATAGACTGTGGTGGTTTGTCTGCCCGGGGACTGCGGCAGACCTGTATGCGTGAAGGATGTTGACGTGATCAAGATATGGACTCGCTACCTGCGGCCTTACTGGCTCCAGGTGGCCGTTCTGGTGCTCTTTCAAGTGGCGCAGACGGCCTTGAACCTCTACCTGCCCAACCTGCAGGCGGACATCATCGACAAGGGCGTGGCCGTAGGCGACCAGGATGCCATTTACCGGATCGGCTGGCAGATGATGGGGATCACCGCCATCCAGATCGTGGCCAACATAGTCGCCGTCTACTGCGCCACCCGGCTGGCCATGAGGATGGGCTACGAGCTGCGCAGGGACCTGTTCGCCTCGGTGGAGGGCTTCAGCCTCAACGAGATCGAGCGCTTCTCGGCCGGTTCCCTGATCACCCGCACCACCAACGACGTTCAGCAGTTGCAGATGACCACCATGCAGACCCTGATGATCATCCTGCAGGCCCCGGTCATGCTGATCGGCGGACTGATTCTGGCCCTGCGCCAGGACGGCCCCCTGACCTGGTCCCTGGCGGTTATCGTCCCCCTGATCCTCCTGGTGGCCCTGGTGCTCATGGGCAGGATGGGACCCCTGTTCACCCGCCTGCAGAACATGCTGGACTCCGTCAACCGTCTGGTCCGCGAACAGATCTCCGGTGTGCGGGTCATCCGCGCCTTTGTCCGCGAGAAGACCGAGGCCGCTCGCTTCGACAAGGCCAACCGCGATGTCTACGGCGTCCTGATCTCCACCGGTCGACTGATGAGCATGATGGTGCCGCTCATGTGGTTCCTGCTGAACATGTCCAACGTGGCCATCATGTGGTTCGGCGGCCGCCGCATCGACTCCGGGGCCATGCAGATCGGCGCCCTGCAGGCCTTCATCCAGTACCTGATGATCATTCTGTCGGGCCTGATGATGGCCGCCATGATGTCGGTCATGCTGCCCAGGGCCGCTGTGGCCGCCCGAAGGATCAACGAGGTCCTGGAGGCCACCAGCGAGATCGCCGCACCCGAGCATCCCTACCGCAACGAGCACCCCCAGGGGCTCTTGGAGTTCAAGCACGTGGACTTCAGCTACCCAGGTGCCCAGGACCCGGTCCTTTCGGACTTCTCATTCACTGCCCGGCCGGGAACGACCACGGCCATCATCGGGGCCACGGGATCCGGCAAGTCCACCATCATCCGGCTGGCCAACCGCATGTTCGACGTCACCGACGGCCAGGTGCTGGTGGACGGGCACGACGTGCGCGAGTACGACCCCGACCAGCTGGCCCTGATCTTCGGGCCGGTCCCGCAGAAGGCCACCCTCTTCACCGGCACCATCCGCGACAACATGCAGTACGGGGACCCAAACGCCGACGACGACCGCATCTGGGAAGCCCTGCGCATCGCCCAGGCCGAGGACTTCGTCCGTGAGATCCCCGAGGGCTTGGATGCCCGCGTGGCCGAGGGCGGCACCAACTTCTCTGGCGGGCAGAAGCAGCGGCTCTGCATGGCCAGGGCCATCCTGCGCAACCCCCGCATCTACACCTTCGACGACTCTTTCTCCGCCTTGGATATGACCACCGACCAGGCCCTGCACGAGGCCCTGGTGCCGGTCACCCGCCAGGCCACCCAGATAGTCGTGGCCCAGAGGGCGGCGTCCATCCGCCAGGCCGACCAGATTCTGGTCCTGGATCGAGGCCGCATCGTCGGGCGGGGCACCCACGACCAACTTATGGAGGACTGCCCAACATATCAGGAGATCGTCCAGTCCCAGGGCGGGCAGAGTCCCGACGTGGAAGAGCTCAGCATTGACGAGGGGAGGGCCGAGTAGATGGCTAAGAACTTGAGCGTAAATACAGGCTCGCAGGCCGTGGGCGGCCGCCGTCACACCGTGGGCCGGCTGGTCCACTATCTGCTGGCCAGCCCCTGGAGGGTCATCGTCATGGTCCTCTCCGGCATGATCGCCGTGGCCATGATCGTCATCGGACCCAAGGTCATGGGCGAGGCCACCAACGTCCTCTTCGAGGGGCTGCTGGGGTCCATGCTGGTCAAAATGGGCGCCAAGCCCGGCACCCCCAAGCAGGCTGTGGTCACCTACCTGCAATCCCGCGGGCAGGACAAGTTCGCCCGGATGATCGACTCCATGAACGTCCAGGTTGGCGTGGGCATCGACTGGGGGCGCTTCGGCACCATCCTCATGTTCGTCATCGGCATCTACCTGATCTCCATCCTGGTCAGGCTGGTGCAGAACTTCCTGATGACCCGGCTGGTCTCCGACGCGGTCTACACCATGCGCAGGCAGATCGAGGACAAACTGGACCGGCTGCCCCTGCAGTACTTCGACCGGACCCCGCGCGGCGAGGTCATGAGCCGGACCACCAACGACATCGACAACATCTCGGGCACCCTGCAGCAGATCCTGGGCGAGCTGCTCTTCTCGGTCTTCTCCATCATCGGTGCCTTCATCATGATGCTGACCATCTCGCCCCTGCTGACCCTGATCGCCTTCATCATCATCCCGGTCATGGCCCTGTGCGCGGGCATCATCCTCAAGAAGACCCAGCCGCAGTTCACCCGGCAGTGGATCCGCACCGGCCAGGTCAACAGCCACGTGGAGGAGATGTTCTCCGGCCATATGGTCGTCCGGGCCTTCGGCCACCAGCGCAAGGCCGAGGAGGAGTTCGAGGAGCGCAACCAGGAGCTCTACCAGGCCAGCTTCAAAGCCTCCTTCTTCTCCGCCCTGGTCACGCCCATGTCCACCTTCTTCGGCAACCTGAGCTTCGTGATCGTGGTCATCATCGGCGGCGTGCACGTGCTCAACGGCAGCATGAGCCTGGGCGGCCTGCAGGCCTTCACCCAGTACACCCGTCAGGCTTCCCAGCCCATTGGCCAGCTGGCCTCCATGGGCACCATGCTCCAGTCCTCCCTGGCCTCCTGCCGCAGGGTCTTCGACTTCCTGGACGAGACCGAAGAGGTGCCGGACATCGAGCATCCCGACCATATGGGTCAGGAGACAGGAGGCAAGGTCGAGGGGCATGTCCGCTTCGACCACGTCCGCTTCTCCTACGATCCGGCCGAGCCGCTGATCAAGGACCTATCCATCGAGGCCAAGCCCGGGCAGACCATCGCCATCGTCGGGCCCACCGGGGCGGGCAAGACCACCTTGGTCAACCTGCTCATGCGCTTCTACGAGATCCGGGGCGGACGCATCACCATCGACGGCGTGGACACCTCCAAGGTGACCCGCCACGACCTGCGCAGCCACTTCGGCATGGTCCTGCAGGACACCTGGCTCTTTGATGGGACCGTCCGCGACAACCTGCTCTACGGGCTGGACGAGGGACAGACCATCCCCGAGCAGACCTTGATTGATGGCGCCAAGGCCACTCATGTGGACGAGTTCATCCGCAAGCTGCCCAAGGGCTACGATACCGTCCTCAACGAGGACAGCAGCGAGCTCAGCCAGGGCGAACGCCAGCTGATGACCATCTGCCGGGCCTTCCTGTCCGACCCGGACATCCTGATCCTGGACGAGGCCACATCCTCGGTGGATACCAGGACCGAACTGCTGGTCCAGCAGGCCATGAACACCCTGCGCAAGGGCAGGACCTCCTTCGTCATCGCGCATAGGCTGTCCACCATCCGCGATGCCGACCTGATCCTGGTGGTCAACCACGGCTCGGTGGTCGAGCAGGGCACCCACGACCAGCTATTGGAGCGCGGCGGGGCCTATGCCTCCCTCTACAACTCCCAGTTCACCAAGGGCGAGGAGGACTGAGGAGGCATGAGCCTTAAACGCGGTCCGCTGAGCGTAGGGGAGCGGGTCCACCTGACCGACCGGCGTGGCCGCAAGCTGACGGTCATGCTGGAACCAGGCGGCCTGACCCAGACCGACCACGGTCTTCTGCCGCACGAGGCCATGATTGGTCTGCCCGAGGGCTCCGTGGTGGTGACCATCTCGGCCGACAAGTGGCGGCAGATGCGTCACAAGCAGGATGCCGACACCGACACAGGGGTGCCTGACAGGGCCAAGCCTTGGAAGTCCTCGCGAGGCATCGGAGGATGGGCCTTTACCGTCATGCGTCCAAGGCTTGAGGACTATATTCTTTCCATGCCGCGCGGCGCCCAGATCATGTACCCCAAGGATGTGGCCAGGGTCATTCTCCTGGGTGACATCCGTCCCGGCATGAGGGTCCTGGAGTCGGGAGCTGGCTCAGGGGCCATGAGCCTGGGTCTTCTGGATGCCATCGGCACCGCAGGAAAACTGACCAGCATCGAGCGGCGGGAGGAGTTCGCCAGGGTGGCCATGGGCAATGCCACCGTATTCTTTGGGCAGCGCCCTGTCCAGTGGGACCTGCGTACCGGCGACTTCGACACCGTTGCGGCCGACCTGCCAGAGGACGAATTCGACCGTATCGTTCTGGACATGCTGGACCCCTGGAACCGTCTGGAGCAGGCCTACCGGGTCATGGCCCCCGGCGGCGCGCTGACCGCCTACGTGACCACCACCACCCAGCTCAGCCGACTGGCCGAGGCCCTGCGCGCCGACGGTCGGTGGACCGAACCCGAGATCATGGAGAGCCTGGAGCGCTCCTGGAAGGCCGACGGTCTGGCGGTCCGACCCGAGCACGAGATGATCGGGCACACCGGCTTCCTCTTGACCAGCAGGGCCATGGCTCCCGGCCAGCAGGCTCTTCGCAAGCATATCCGGGCTACCAAGGACTACCAGACCGATGTGGATCAGGGGCGGCGGCCTGCCAAGATCAGCGGCTCAAATCACGAGCGCGAAAAGGAAGACCTGGAGGACCTCGAGGATTTGAAGTTGCGCCGGGTCTCCGATCGCAAGCTGCGCAAGGTGTTGCGTGATCTGGACCATCAGGTGCGCACTCTGGAAGACGGCAAGGAGCAAGAAGGCTGATCGCCCATGGCCCGCTCTTTCACCTGGCTCTGTCATAATGGAAAAGACGCCTGATAGGAACTTCGGGAAAGGAAGCATGGCATGGGTTTGCGAAAAGGTCTGAAGGCCGAGGATCTGCACAGGTGCAGCCGAACCCTCATGCTCATGCGTCATGCCAAGACGGAACGCCAGGGGTCACAGGGCGATCGCAGCCGCCAGCTGACCGACCGTGGCCAGAAACAGGCCCGGATCATGGGCCGTGGATTGACCGCTTTGGGCCTGGTGCCCGACCGCATCATCTGCTCGGGTGCGCCCCGGGCCCGTCAGACCCTAGACGGCATGCTCAAACCCCTGGGTGACGGACCCCGGGTCGACTACCGGGAATCCCTCTATGAGTCCGGCATGCAGGCGGTCTTCGACCAGCTGGCACAGACCGAGGACCGTGACCGCCGGGTCCTTATCCTAGGGCATGAGCCCACCATGTCTATCTGCTCACAGTGGCTGGCCGAGGACGACTCCGATCCTGACCTTTTGGACCTGCTCAATCTTGGACTGCCGCCGGCCACTATGGTCGTGCTGGGCTCCGAGCGGCCATTGACCGACTGGGGAACCCATCAGGCCCGTCTGCTTGGCATTCTGGGCCCCCAGGACCTGGAGGACTGACCGGCAGAACAAGCTCGAGGCAACCTTCTGCAGGCAGTCTTGGTGAGCATCAGTCCTGTGCCTGCCGTCTTGTCGTTATCGATTCAGGTTATGGCGACACCTTATTTGCACCAATTACCCGCCTCCCCCCGCCGCTGATAGGCTGACCAAAGATATCAGGACGAAACTGGGAGGTTTCATGGCAGCGATTACATCCGTGTCCGGATTCCCGCGCATCGGCGCGCACCGCGAACTCAAGAGGGCCATCGAGGGCTATTGGAAGGGCGAACGGAATCTGGACGAGGTTCGGCGCACGGCCGCTGATCTGCGGGCCAGACACTGGCAGCTTCAGCAGCAGGCAGGCGTCGACCTGATTCCCGTCAACGATTTCAGCTACTACGACCAGGTCCTGGATACCTCTATCCTCCTGGGCGTCGTGCCAGAGCGCTATCGGAAGCTGGGCCTGGGTCCCGAGGATACCCTCTTCGCCATGGGCCGCGGCTACCAGGGGGAGCAGGGTGACGTGACCGCCCTGCCCATGAAGAAGTGGTTCACCACCAACTACCACTACCTGGTGCCCGAGATCGATCAGAACACCAAAATCGCCCTGGAAGGCGATAAGCCCTTCAAGGAGTTCCAGGAGGCGCGCGAGCAGGGCATCGCGGCCAAGCCGGTGCTGATCGGCCCATATACCTTCCTCAAGCTGGCACGCGGTCCCCAGGGCGAGCTGCTGGATCCGGACCCGGCACTGGTGCAGGATCTGGCCAAGGCCTACGCGACCATACTGGAGCGGTTCATCGGCCTGGGCGCCGACTGGGTGCAACTGGACGAACCCTATCTGGTCCTGGACAAGGAACCGGGCGACCAGGACCTCTTCGAGACCCTCTACAAGCCCATCCTGAAGGCCCGCCAGAGCGACCGGGGCAAGGTCCGTATTCTGCTCAACACCTACTTCGGCCATGTGGGCGACTGTTACGATCGGCTGGCTGACCTGGGCTTCGACGGCATCGGCCTGGATCTGATCGAGGGCAGGGATGAGAATCTGGCGGCCCTCAAGGAGCACGGCGTGCCGGAGGGAACCACCATCTTCGCCGGCCTGATCAACGGCCGCAACATCTGGCGCAACGACTATGCGGTCAGTCTGGGCCTCCTGGATGCCCTGCACCAGGTGACCTCGAACGTGGTGGTGTCCACCGCATGTTCCCTCCTGCACGTGCCCTACACCGTGGCCGACGAGAACGGGCTGGATGCCGTCACCGTGCGGCCCCACTTCGCCTTCGCTCTGGAGAAGCTGGGCGAGTTGCACGACCTGGCCCAGCTGGCCGATGCCAATGAGGACCAGCGCCGCTCCAGCAAGGCCCTTGCTGACAATCAGAAGCTCTTCGACGGCAGCCGCGTCCAGCCTGACCCGCAGGTGCAGCAGCGCCTGGCCGGCCTTGAGGACGGGGACTTCGTGCGTACCCCTGCCCGGCCCGAACGCCAGAGGATCCAGGCCCAGGAGCTGGGTCTGCCCCTGCTGCCCACCACCACCATCGGCTCCTTCCCCCAGACCGGCGAGGTCCGCGCCGAGCGGGCCCGCCTGCGCAAGAAGGAAATCAGCCAGGAGGACTACGACAACTTCATCGCCCGCAAGATCGACCAGGTCATCGACCACCAGGAACAGATAGGCCTGGATGTTCTGGTCCATGGCGAGTTCGAGCGCAACGACATGGTCGAGTACTTCGGCCAGAACCTTAAGGGCTATCTGTTCACCCGGAATGCCTGGGTCCAGTCCTATGGCACCCGCTGCGTCAAGCCTCCCATCGTCTGGGGGGACATCTCCCGCGCCCGGCCCATCACCGTACGCTGGTCCTCATACGCCCAGTCCCGCACCAACCATGTGGTCAAGGGGATGCTCACCGGTCCGGTGACCATTCTCAACTGGTCCTGGCCCCGTGAGGACATCGATCACGAGCAGCAGACCCGCCAGCTGGCCCTGGCCATCCGTGACGAGGTCCTGGACCTGGAGGCCGCAGGCATCCGCATCATCCAGATCGACGAGGCCGCCCTGCGTGAGAAGCTGCCGCTGCGGCGCTCCGACTGGCACAGCCGATACCTGGACTGGGCCATCCCCGCCTTCCGGCTGGTCCATTCCGGCGTCAAACCCACTACCCAAATTCACACCCACATGTGCTACTCGGAGTTCAACGACATCATCAAGGACATTGATGCCATGGACGCCGATGTGATCTCCTTCGAAGCCTCCCGCTCCGATCTGACCGTCCTGGATGCCATTCAGGAGGCCAAGTTCGAGACCGAGGCAGGCCCCGGAGTCTACGACATCCACTCGCCGCGCATCCCCTCCACCGAGGAGATCGTGGACCGGATCCACGCCATCCTGAAGAAGCTGGACGTGGCCAAGGTCTGGATCAACCCCGACTGCGGATTGAAGACCCGAGGCGACAAGGAGACATGGCCCAGTCTGGAGCACATGGTGGCCGCCGCACAGCAGGTGCGTGCGGAGCTATCGTCCAGTCAGGAGTCGGATCATGCATGAGCCTATCTTTTCCCTGGAGGTCTTTCCCCCCAAGCGCGATGCCCCGGTGGGCACCATCTATGACACCCTGGATGGTCTGGAAGGGCTGATGCCCGACTTCATCTCGGTGACCTACGGGACCGGCCGGCGCTCAGACCGTACGGCCACGGCTCGCATAGCCAAGACCATCCATACCGAGTACGGCATCCCTGCCGTGGCGCACTTGACCGCCCAGTATGCGGACCGCGAGGTGATCGATCAGGCCCTGGATATGTTCGACGACGCAGGGGTGGCAGCGGTGCTGGCTCTGCGCGGCGACAGCGTGGAGGGCCGCGAGCCTGCCGGAGTCTTCGACCATGCCAGCGACCTGGCAGCCTACATCCGCTCCCGTCGGCCCAACCTGTCGATATACGGAGCCTGTTATCCGGAGACCCACCCGGAGGCCGCCTCGCCTGAGGACGACATTGAGAATCTGAAAATCAAGGTGGATTCCGGCGTGGATCATTTGGTTTCGCAGCTCTTCTACGACAACGCCGATTTTTTGGACTTCCTGGACCGGGCCCGGGCAGCCGGCATCCAGGTGCCCATTGAGGCCGGCATCATGCCCATCACCAACGAGGGCCAGGTACGGCACATGAGCGAGGTCTGCAAGGCGCGGATCCCGGCGGCGGTTGAGTCCATCCTGGAGCGCTGGGGTGACGACCGGGCCAGCCTGCGCGAGGCGGGCATCATCTACGCCTCACAGCAGATCGCCGACCTGGTGGCGCACGGGGTGGATGGCATCCACCTGTACTCCATGAATCATTCTGGCGTCACCAGGCGCATCTGGCACAACGTCCGTCACCTCTTCCGGCAGGTGGGCGCCAAGGAGGAGCCGGTCAGCAGCCAAAAATAACTGCATAAAAGAGGGGAATGCCCCGCATCGATGAACGCAAAAGCGTGATTGCCAGCTTTCAGCGACGCTTTCGGCCTTGATTGTCGGTGCGGGGCCTCAGCCATGGCCAGACCTTGAGTGCAGCTCTGTTGAGCGGCGGTATCATGCCAATCAGCAGACCAAGGATCATCCCTCCGATGGTTACCCAGGAGGCCAGGTCACGTCCCAGCAGAATGAGAACGACCACCAGGCCGACCCCGATCAGGGATAGGATCGGTGTCCAGCGTTGCTGCGAGTCGGTCAGCCGGTCGTTTTTCTTTTGCAGAAATCCGTAGATCAGTCCCACCGCCAGCCCTACCAGGGCGCAGGCAATGGTCAGGAGGATATCGGTCAGCTGCATTCTAGGGTTCCTTCATTCATGATTGCTCAGGCAGGATCTTTCTGGTGCCGCGCAGGGCGTGGACGCGGGCGTTGGCTCTGGCCATGGCATCCAGTTGTTCCTGGTCCTGGATGACATCCTCGGGATCGATGCCTGAAATCAGCGCGATTACAGTCTCATAGGTGGTCTTGGCCGTAGGCAGGACCCCCACCAGCCGACCCTGGCGCATGACTGCTATGCGGTCGGAAACCGCGAAGACATCCGGCAGATCGTGGCAGACCATGAGAATGCTACGGCCCTCGGAACGCATGCGCTTGATGTAGTTGAGCACCTCGGCGGACTGCATGACCGATAAGGAGGCCGTCGGCTCGTCCATGAGGATCAACTCGGGATTGTCCAGCAAGGTTCTGGCGATTGAGACTGTCTGTTTTTGTCCCAGGGATAGGGTGGCCATAGGTTGGCCTACACGGATGGGGGAGGACAGCGACTGCAGGACCTGACGGGTACGCCGACGCATGGCTTCGTCATCGCGACGATGGTGACGATCACGCAGTTCCTTGCCCAGGAAGAGGTTGGAGGAGACGTCCAGGTTGTCGCAGAAGTCCTGCCCTTGGAAGACGGCTGCGATGCCCAACTGATTGGCGACTCTGATCGAGGGAATGTTGGTTGGTCGGCCCTTCCAGATAAGCGTACCCCGATCGGGACGGATCAGGCCTGACAAAATCCTGACCAGGGTGGACTTGCCTGCTCCATTGTCGCCCACGACGGCAAGCACCTCGTGTTGGCGAATATCCAGGCTTACATGTTTGAGGGCCTCAACGAACCCGAACCTGATGCAGAGGTCGTCCATCTGCATCAGGACAGTGGTTTCATGCAATCCAGGTCACCTCCTCTACGATGATCGACCCGCGGATTCTGTGGACACATCAATGTGTTCGTTGACGCTATCGACAGCCATCATAGCCGCCCCCAGAGCCGATCCGTTAATCGGATAGCGGGCAGGGAGCACCTCCATGGGGACCATGGCATCGGGGAAGAGCATGCGCTGGAGAGTCTCCCGAAGGGGCTCCAGAAACACGTCTTCTGTTGTGCTCAGGATGCCTCCCAGGACCACTACTTCGGGATCCACGGCGTTGCAAAGATCGGCCACTACATTGCCGATGCGGATGGCCGCATCTCCCACGATCCGTCTGCACCCTGGGTCCCCCTTGACGGCATTGGCCACCAGATCCTCCAGAGTCATGTTCCCGTGGGTCACGCTGAGCAAGGAGACCAAACGGCTCTCGTCCACCACCGTATTCAGGCATCCGCGGTTGCCGCAGATGCAGATATCGCCCAAGGGGTCCACTTGAACATGGCCTATCTCGCCTGCAAGCCCGGTGGTGCCCCGCCACATCTCGCCGTTGATGACGATTCCCGCGCCCACCCCGTCGTTGGCGTGGATGTAGACGAAGTTTCGTCTGCCGACTGCTGCGCCCATTCTCAGCTCGGCCATGGCTGAGAAGTTGGCGTCGTTGTCCACTTGGACCGGCACCTGAAAAGCCTCATGGAAAGTGCCTATCAGATCCTGTTTGTCCCAGCCTCGCAGGATGCCGGGAATGGCCAGCTGGTGAGTTCTGCAGTCCACAGGGGCCCCCATGGCCAGGCCCAGACCGACAAGCTCATCGGATTGGGCACCGATGGAAGTCAGCGTCTCCTTGATGAGAATCATGGCCCGTTCCAGGGTTGTGTCCGGCTTGTGCTGGCGTGGCAGAGCCATATCATGCTCTGCCAGTATGGCATGGCTGGCGTCGACTACTTCCAGTCGCATCTCGTGGCGGCCGATGTAGAGCCCGACCCCGAGGCCCTTGCGGCGGGCCAGCATGACCAGGGTGGCGCGACGGCCGTTTCTGGTGGTGGAGGATGTCTCCAGAAGTCCCTGATCGCCCATCAGACGTACCAGGTTGGAGACAGTTGCTGTTGAGAGCCCGGTATTTTCAGCCAATTCGATCTGGGTCATGGCGCCGAATCTTCGGATCGTATCCAGCAGGAGGGCACGGTTGGCCTCACGCAGTGAGGACTGTGAGCCGAATAATCGATGTGCCATAGGTTCCAGTGTAGCCAAGATCGTGGCTTGCCCCCGCCCAGTGAACCCCCTTGCGCCGGTGAAAGACCAAAGTTCGAGCGAATTATTAAATTCATGTACAAAACAGAAGAATAGGTAATCAGCTTTCTTGAGTTGATAAAGTTAACGCAATTGGGTATGCTGACCACTGGGCCTGCAATGAAGGGGTCCAGGCAGACGGAGATGCCTGCCCGAGAATTCAAGGATGAAGGAGTCTTCATGAAGATGATGCAACGAACCATGGCGGCTGTCATTGGGGTCGCCATGCTGACCGGACTGGGCGCCTGCGGCGGATCACGTGCCTCCAGCTCCTCCCAAGAGGGAGGGGCGATCAGCAAAGGCGCCACCATCGGTGTTTCCATGCCCACCAAATCCGAGGAGCGTTGGAACAAGGACGGCAACAATCTGAAGACCAAACTGGAGAAGGCCGGCTACAAGGTAGTGCTCTCCTTCGCGGATGACAAGCCCGCCCAGCAGAACGCCGACATCGAGAACATGGTCAACAAGGGCGCCAAGATCGTGGTGGTGGCCTCCAAGGACGGCACCGCCGTGGGGCCTGCTGTCGAGAAGGCCAAGGATGCCGGGGCCAAGGTCATCGCCTATGACCGGCTGATCATGAACACCAAGGCTGTTGACTACTATGCGACATTCCAGCTTGAGCGCACCGGCGTGCTGGAGGCCAACTGGCTGATCGATCAGCTGGGACTCAAAAACGGAGCCAAGGGTCCATTCAATATTGAGCTCTTTACCGGTTCTCCCGACGACAACAACGCCAAGTATTTCTTCAAGGGTGCCTGGGAGCTTCTGCAGCCCTACTTCAAGTCGGGCGTTCTGGTCAGCCCCTCCCAGCATGGCGGCGGCGTGACCAAGGACTTCAAACTCTCCGACTGGCAGAAGATCTCAGTCCAGTCCTGGAAGACCGAACAGGCTCAGAAGGATATGGAGTCCATTCTCGATTCCACCTACGCCCACGGCGAGCGTTTGGATGCCGTGCTGAGCCCCTATGACGGCATAAGCCAGGGGGTCATCAACGCCATCCAGTCCAAGAGGCCTGACATCCAGCCCAATACTGACAGCTGGCCCAAGATCACCGGACAGGACGCCATGGAGATCTCCGTGGCCAACATCTCCAAGGGACTGCAGGGTCAGACCGTCTTCAAGGACGTCAACAAGCTGGCCGAGGCCGTCTACGACATGATCATCGAAATTGCCCAGGGCAAGAAGGTTACCGGCATCAACGGCACCTTTGACAACAACAGCATCAAGGTGCCCTCGAAGCTGCTGGATCCCAAGGCCATCACCAAGGACAACCTGACCGATCTGGTCAAGGCGAACTACCTGACCCAGGAACGATTCGATCAGCTGACCAAGTGAGGTCGGCATCACAGTCGCGCCGGACCGTCCCGCTTCCTGTTAAGGGGAGGGACGGTCGGCGCACAGGAGGTGAAAGCATGTCCGACGAGGACGTCTTGTTGCGAATGCAGGGGATCACCAAGACCTTCGGTCCGGTAAAAGCCCTGTCCAATGTCGACATGGACGTGCACAAGGGCGAAATCCATGCCATCTGCGGGGAAAACGGGGCCGGCAAGTCCACCCTGATGAACGTGCTGTCCGGGGTCTACCCGCATGGCAGCTATACCGGCGAGATCCTGTTCGATGGCAAGCCTTGCCGCTACCGCACCATCAATGATTCGGAGGACGACGGCATCGTCATCATCCATCAGGAGCTGGCGCTGAGCCCCTTCCTGTCCATTGCCGAGAACATCTTCCTGGGCAATGAACAGGCCCACAATGGCGTAATGGACTGGGACACCACCAGGGCCAAGGCCTCGCGTCTCTTGGAGCGTGTGGGCCTGAACGAGAAACCAGACACCAGGGTCATGGATCTTGGAGTGGGCAAGCAGCAGCTGGTGGAGATCGCCAAGGCGCTGTCCAAGCACGTCAGGCTGCTGATTCTGGATGAGCCCACAGCCGCCTTGAACGACGATGATTCCGAGCATCTGCTGGATCTGGTCAGGCAGTTGCGTGACCAGCAGGGAGTGACCAGCATCCTCATCACCCACAAGCTGGGCGAGGTGGGACAGATTGCGGATGGTGTGACCATTCTGCGCGATGGCTCCACGGTGGGCGGTATGAGAATTGATGCGGACCATCCTCTGGATCAGGATCTGCTCATCCAGAAGATGGTCGGCCGTGAGCTGACCAACCTCTATCCCGAGCACGTGCCGCACATCGGCAAGGAGGTGCTCAAGGTCAGCGATTGGACCGTCCACCATCCGCAGGATCCCTCCCGCACCGTGGTCGATCATGCCAATCTGGTGGTTCACCAGGGTGAGATCGTCGGATTGGCGGGACTGATGGGTGCGGGTCGCACCGAAATGGCCATGAGCATCTTCGGGCGGTCCTATGGCAGCCATATCAGCGGCAGAATCGAGATGCATGGCCGTCAGGTCGAGCTGCCGAACGTCCGGTCGGCCATCGATTCGGGCCTGGCCTACGCCACTGAGGATCGCAAGGTTTTCGGACTCAACCTGCTGCAGAACATCAGGGAAAATGCCTCCATGGCTTCGCTCAAGAAGATGAGCAGTCACGGGGTCATGAACGAGAACCTGGAGAGGGCACGGGTGGAGGAGTACCGCAAGGACTTCAACATCAAGTGCAGCAACATCGACGTGCCCGTTTCCACCCTTTCCGGCGGCAACCAGCAAAAGGTCGTGCTGGCCAAGTGGGTGATCTCGGATCCTGATGTGCTCATCCTGGACGAACCCACCCGAGGCATTGATGTGGGAGCCAAGTATGAGATCTACGAGATCATCGACCGGCTGGTCGACCAGGGCAAGGCTGTGGTGGTCATCTCCTCGGAGCTACCCGAGCTGATCGGCATCTGTGACCGGATTTATACGGTCAGCCAGGGAGTCATCACCAACAACGTGGAGCGTCAAGACTTCTCGCAGGAATATCTGATGAAGGGCATGACCCAGGAAAAGAAGGGAGTGGCAGCCAGATGAGCTCGCCCAACAGCAACAAGAGCGCCGCGCAGGCGGTGGAACAAGAACAGGCAGGACCGGGCATTCTGGCCTCCCTGGCCAGCAACGCCCGCCAGTATGGCATCGTCGGCGCTCTGGTGGTTATCGTGGTCGTCTTCGAAATACTGACCAAGGGTGTGCTGCTCAAACCCAACAGCTTCGTCTCGCTGATCCAGCAGAACGCCTACGTGATCATTCTGGCCATCGGCATGGTCATGGTCATCATCGCCACCCACATTGATCTGTCCGTGGGCTCCTTGGTGGCCTTCATCGGTGGCGTCTGCGCCATCCTCATGGAACATATGGGAGTCAACTGGATCCTGGCCATCGGCCTGTCCCTGATCGTGGGCCTGCTGATCGGCATCTGGCAGGGATTCTGGGTCGCTGTCATCGGCATTCCAGGATTCATCACCACCCTGGCCGGCATGCTGATCTTCCGTGGTCTGGCCACAGTCATCGTCGGCGAGTCCGTGCCCATCACCTCCGCTCAGTTCAGGGGGATCGCCCGTGACTACCTGCCCAACATCCTGGGATGGTGGGGGCCATTCGACGGCCTGACCGTGGTGCTGGGCATCATCTGCATCCTGGCCTATGCCTGGTCGCAGATCGCCCGCCGCCGCAAGACCCTGGCCGTAGGTCTGGTTCCCGAACCCAAGGCCTTGATGACCGGCAAGATCATCGTGGCCGCAGTCGTCATCCTCTTCGTGACCTACCTGCTGGCCTCCTCCGGCAATGAGAACCAGGGCGGGACACCGATAATGCTGGTCATTGTGGCCGTATTGGTCCTGATCTACAACTTCATCCTCACCAGGACCGTCTTCGGTCGGCATGTCTACGCAGTGGGCGGCAACCGCAAGGCCGCTGTGCTTTCGGGCATCAACGCCAAACGGGTGGACTTCACGCTCTTCGTCCACATGGGCTTCCTGTCGGCCGTGGCAGCCATCTGCATGCTTTCACGACTGGCCTCGGCCACAGCTCAGGCAGGCATGGAGTTCGAAATGGATGCCATCGCCTCCTGCTTCATCGGCGGCACGGCTGTCACCGGCGGCATCGGAACCATTCCCGGGGCCGTCGTTGGAGCCTTCGTCATGGGTGTGATCAACCAGGGGCTGTCCATCATGGGTGTGGATACAGCCATCGTCAAGACCATCAAGGGCCTGGTGCTCCTGCTGGCCGTGGCTGTTGATGTCATGTCCAAGCGCCGCAAGAGCTGACCTGACCATCGGCTTAGGGGATGGGCACTTCACGTCCCCTAAGCCGATCATTCATCTTTCGAACATCTGCAAAAAGGAGCACAATCGTGCGTATCACCGGCAAGGCCCGTTCTCGGATGTATGGCCTGACTGCTGCTGCCTGCGCCATCTGGCTGGTCCAATCCCTGGCTGAGGCCGTGCGGGACGGCAGCCTGCTGACATGGCCCACACTGATCTTCACCGTGTGCCTGGCTGTTGTCACCGTATACTGTGCCGTCTGCGCCTTCCGGGAGGGGCGCAAGGGCTGACGACCCGTCACCCCTATAATGCCTGTACCGGTTCCGCAGACATCAGAGTCGTTGTGGAGTCTTAAGCAAAGGCAGGGGATGAGTCATGGAAGATCCAGCGCAACCGACCACTTCGACCCTGATCCACCTTGGGCTGCACGACCTGGACAAGGCCCGGGTTCGGCTGGATCGGCTTGCCCGTCTGGTGGACGATCGGGAGCTGGAGCAAACCCTGGTCCAGAGCCTAGACCAGGCCTGCGATCCGGATGAAGCCATTGCTGGGCTGATACGAATCCTGGAGCAGTGTCCGCAGGGAGCCCGGCCGGACTTTCTGGCTGGATCCCCGCAGGAAAACCAAGATGCCGCCCAGTCGCTGATCAGGGTGCTGGGGGCCTCGGAGGCCATGGGGCGACTGATGCGCTCGCGGCCGGAGTTGGTAGAGGCGGCCGCCCAGGATCCCGACCACTTGGCTGACTGCCCTGCGGAAACCAGGCAGAAGCGGGTTCTTGACGCCATGGACAGAGTGGAGAAGAATTCGGATTCGGCGCCCTCACTGGCGGCCTACGCCGATGCACTGCGGTTTGAATACCGGCTGCAACTGGCTGCCGTCATGACCCGGGATCTGGCAGCTGAGGATCCCCTGGAGCTGGAGCCAGCAATCAGCCGGGCCCTGTCCGACATGGCCGATGCTGCACTTCAAGGGGCTCTGAGCATCGCCTGCCGTCAGGTTCCCAATGCGGATTCATGCCGTCTGACCGTCATTGGCATGGGTAAGCTGGGCGCCCAGGAACTCAACTACGTATCCGATGTGGACCTCATGTACTTGGTGGAGCCGGCATCAGGGACGGATCCGAAGGAGACCGATCCCATCGCCGTGGGCACTGCCATGGCCGTCCTCCTGCAACGGGTTTGCCAGGCGGTCATTCCCGGATCGACCGAGCCACCGCTTTGGAAGGTTGATACTGCCCTGCGGCCCGAGGGGCGTGATGGCCCCCTGGTGCGGCGTCTGGCCTCTTACGCTGACTACTATGCCCAATGGGCTGAAAATTGGGAGTTCCAGGCCCTGCTCAAGGCCCGTCCGGTCGCGGGCGACAAGGCCCTGGGCCAGGAGTATGCGGCCATGGTCGAACCCCTGGTTTGGGGTGCCTGCCAGCGTCCCAACTTCGTCTACGACTGCCAGCGGATGCGCCAACGGGTAGAACGACTGATACCCGAGGACCGCAAGGAGCGTGAGATCAAGCTGGGTCAGGGGGGACTGCGGGACGTGGAATTCACCGTCCAGATGCTCCAGCTGGTCCATGGCTCCAGCGATCCTGATATGCGTTGCCCGGCCACCCTGGATGCCCTGCAGGCACTGGCCCAGGGCGGCTACATCTCCGCCAGGCACGGCGACCTGCTGGATCACGACTATCGGTTCGAGCGGGTCATGGAGCATCGTCTGCAGATCTGGCAGCTGCGTCGCACCCATCTCTTTCCGAAAATCAACCGTTCAGGCACCATCGGCCAGCGGCCGCCCAGCCTGGAGGAACTGGAGAACAACCGCGATCTGCGACGGCTGGCCCGGGCCTTCGGCCTGCATGCCGACCAGATGTTGGCCCAATACCAGGCCACCAGGATCGAGGTCCGCAACCTTCACCAGGCCATCTACTTCCGCCCCATGCTGCCCATCAACGCTCAGGTGGACGAGGACGAGGTCAGCCTGCGCCCCCAGGCGGCCCGCGCACGGTTCGCATCCATCGGCTTTGCCGACCCCGATGCAGCCATCCGCCACGTTACAGCACTGACTACAGGGGTGACCCGATCGGCACGGATCAACCGTATTCTCATGCCCGCCGTTCTTCAGTGGCTGGGGGAGGGACAGGACCCTGACATGGGACTGCTGGGCTGGCGAACCCTGGAGGAGCACTTCGGCGGGAAGAGCACCTACCTGGGCTTCCTGCGGGACTCCACTTCGGCCGCCCGCCGACTCTGCCATGTCCTGTCCAACTCACGCTATTTATCCGGTGCCCTGGCCCGGTCCGTCCAGTCGGTCACCTGGCTGGGCCATGACCAGGACATGATCCCCCGTGATCGAGCCACTCTGGACAAGCGCGCCGCGGCCTATCGCACCCGTCATGCGGACTCGCTGGAGGAGTTCGCCACCGCAGTGCGGGCCATGCGCCGACAGGAGATCGAGCGTATTGGACTGGGCTGGATGAGCGGGGTGGACGATCAGCAGGCCTGCCTGGCGGGCATGTCCGATGTCTACGATGCAGCCATCAATGCAGCCTTGGACTGGGCTGTGGATCACCGTTTGGAACAGGCTAGCGCACCAGCCGATCTGGCTGTGATCGGCATGGGCCGCTACGGAGGCAGGGAGGTCAACTTCAACTCGGACGCCGATATCATGCTGATCTACCGTCCAGCCTCGGGCGCCGACCAGGACCAGGCGGCGGAATTCGCACGTGGGGTGACCGCCGACCTGCGGGCCGTCCTGGCTGGACGGGCCAGTCTTGAACCCGGTATCGACCTGGACTTTGACCTGCGCCCCGAAGGACGCCAGGGTCCTCTGGTGCGCTCCCTGGACTCCTACCAGCGCTACTACCGCGAATGGTCCGAGACCTGGGAACATCAGGCCCTGATCCGGGCCAGGTTTGCAGCCGGAAATGCTGACCTGGCCAAGGCCTTTCTGGAGGGTACGGCCAATCCACTGCGCTATCCTCAGCAACCGCCCAACGAGGAGGAGCTGGGGCAGATACGCCGTCTCAAGGCCCGGATGGAGGCTGAGCGGCTGCCGCGTGGCGTGCGTCGGGACCGGCACCTGAAGCTGGGCCGGGGAGGGCTGTCTGATGTGGAGTGGACGGTTCAGCTCCTCCAGCTGCGCCATGCCCACGATCTGCCTGAGCTGCAGGTCACCGGCACGCTGACCGCTTTGGACGCCCTGGAGGCTGCGGGACTCATCGAGACCAAGGATGCCAAGGCCCTACGCCGCAGCTGGGTGCTTTGCACGGCTGCCCGCAACGCCAACTTCCTCTGGTCCGGACGTGTTTCCCAGGCGGACATCCTGCCTGACGATGGGCAGGTTCTGGGAGGCATCGCAGTCTGCCTGGACTACCCGGCCCACCGGGGCCAGCACTTTGTCAACGAGCTGCTGGCGGCCATGCGCCGCTGCAGGCAGGTCATGGAACGGCTCTTTTACGGGGGCTGACCCTGGGTCCATCCGGGGTCGTATGCTTGTTCAGGTCACATAAGGTGGCCACCTTGAGGAAGGTGAGCCGTTGTCCCAACAAGTTGATCACGCATCCAACACCTCTTCCGCCGTCGTTCCCCTTCGTGGGCGAAGTGTGGTAACCCTCGACGAGATTCCCATGACCCAGATCCTGGACCTGCTGGATCGGGCGGCCTACATCGACACCCATCGCCGCCAGGTGGCCCACACCTGTGACGGCCGGGTCCTGGCCACGCTCTTCTATGAACCCAGCACCCGCACCCGGCTCAGCTTCGAGACGGCCATGCTCCGTCTGGGCGGCCAGGTCATCGGGTTCGCCGGCGCCCAGTTGGCCAGCGTCTCCAAGGGGGAGTCCATCAGCGACACCCTGAAGACGGTCTCCAACTACGCCGACATCGTGGCCATCCGCCATCCCAAGGAGGGTGCCGCCCTGGTGGCCTCCCAAGCAGCTACGGTCCCGGTCATCAACGCCGGCGACGGTGGACACATGCACCCGACCCAGACCCTGACCGACCTGGCCACCATCCGCGCCCGCAAGGGTCGGCTGAACCACCTGACCATCGGCCTGTGCGGGGATCTGACCTTCGGCCGCACCGTCCACTCCCTGATCACCACCCTCTGCCGCCTGGGCCATGTGGACTTCGTCCTGATCAGCCCCGACGAGCTGCGTACCCCAGAATACGTCCTGGAGAGGATCCGCTCCTCGGCCGACTGCACCTACCGGGAGACCGGGGATCTGAACGGGGTCATCGGCGACCTGGACGTGCTCTACATGACCCGTGTCCAGCAGGAGCGCTTCTTCAACGAGGACGACTACCTGCGCCTGCGCGACACCTACATTCTGAATGCCGACAAGCTTCGGTCCGCGCGCCCCGACATGGCCATCCTCCACCCCCTGCCCAGGGTCAATGAGATTGCCGTGGAGGTGGACGATGATCCGCGTGCGGCCTACTTCCAGCAGGTCCGCAATGGCATGCTGGTCAGAATGGCCCTGGAGAGCGCCCTGCTGGGTGACGAGCTGCCCGGTTATCGCAAGCAGAAGGAGGTGGCGGCATGAAGGTCACCAGTATTGTTGATGGCATCATCATTGATCACGTTCGTGCGGGCACAGCACTGAAGGTCTTGCACTACCTGCGCGTGGACCCGGCGAAGACCCGGCTGGCCCTGATCATGAACACGGACAGCCGCAAGTACGGGTCCAAGGACATCATCAAGATCGAGCAGACCGGGGATCTGGACCTGACCGCTTTGGGGTTCATCGCCCCCGAGGCCACCGTCAATGTGGTCCGGCAGGGCAGGATCGTCAGCAAGCATCAGCCGGACCGCCCCAGCCGCCTGGTCAACGTCATCACCTGCGTCAACCCTCGTTGCGTCACCACGGTGGAGACCGGCGTGGACCAACGCTTCCACCTGGATGATGCTGGGGTCTACCGTTGCGACTACTGCGACGAGAAGGCTGAAGACTGACATGCGGCTGCTGGGGTTGACTGATTGGCGCAGCAGCCGGGCGGTCGATCTGGTACTTCCCCAGACCATTGACAGTACGCTGGTTGACGAGACCGGTGCCATGTCGACAGAGGTGGATCAGATAGACGCCCGGGGGTTGGTGCTGGCTCCTGCTCTGGTTGACCCCCACGTCCACCTGCGCGACCCCGGGCAGACCGACAAGGAGGACATGGTCAGCGGTACAGCTGCCGCAGCGGCCGGAGGCTATGGGCTGATACTGCTCATGCCCAACACCCAGCCCGCCATGGACGGCCGCACCAGGATGGCCGACGGGCGCACAGTTATCGACTATCTAGAGTCCTACGAGCGGGACCATGGGCTGAGCCTGCCGGTGGACTACGCCCTCTGTGTGGCTGCCACCGTGGACCGGACTGGCCGCCAGGTCTCAAACCCAGACGACTGGTCGAAGCACCTGGCCGGCCACGGATGGACACATCCTGTAGTGGCCATCAGCGACGACGGCTCGGCAGTGACCGACCAAACCCTGGAGGCTGTGGCCGCCAATGCCCGGTCTTTCGACCTGCCCGTTTTGGATCACTGTGAGCACCACGAGCACGGTCAGGTCAACCTCGGATCAGTCAGTCGCCAACTGGGGCTGGAGGGGATTCCCGCCTCAACCGAGACCGCCGTCATCAATCGCGACATCGACCTGGCGGAGCGCACCGGCACCCGGGTGCATCTGCAGCATGTCAGCACCGCCGGCGGATTCGAGGCCGTCAGACGGGCCAAGGCCCGTGGACTGCCAGTCACCTGCGAGACCGCGCCCCACTATCTGGCCCTCTGCGACGAGGACCTGCTGCGCTGCGGCAGCATGGCCAAGATGAACCCTCCGCTGCGCTCCCGCGCCGACCAGCAGGCAGCCCTTGAGGCGGTGGCTGACGGCACTGTGGACATGATCGCCACCGACCACGCGCCGCACACCACCGCTGAGAAAGCCTTGGGGATCAAAGACGCCCCCAACGGCATTATCGGCCTGGAAACTGCCTATGCGGTCTGCAACCAGGTCCTGGTCAAGAGCGGGCTCATCGGCCATGACCGTCTGATCGAGCTCATGTCCCTGGCTCCGGCCGAGCTCATGGGCATGCATCGACTACTGCCCGAAAACCTGCCCTCGCACACAGCTGACAAGGTCAATAAGGCTGGCACCGGTCATCTTCAGCTGGAGGTCGACCAGCACAGCGATTCCGGCCAGCCGCCTGTCGACTTGGTCATCTTGGACCCTGCAGCCAAGTGGAAGGTGGATCCCAGCCGTTTCCACTCCAAGGCGAGGAACACCCCCTTCGCCGGGGCGGAACTGGCCGGACGGGTCCTGGCCACCATCAAGGAGGGGCGTCTGGTTTTTTCCCGTCTGCCCGCAAACCGCGTCATCACCAGGGAAAGGATCTGAGCATGGACCGACTGACCGCGCTCATCGAGGACAAGCACAATCCGACCGTGGTTGGTCTGGATCCGCGACCGGAACTGCTGCCCAGCCAACTGATTGAACAGGCCAGGCAGCGTACCGCCGGAAGCATGACAGAGATGGGCCTGGACCCCAAGGATCCGCAGCAGGCCCAGGACGAGCAGGCCCAGGCCGTCTGGGCAGACCATCTGGCCCGGGCCTATCTGCGCTTCAACCTGGCCATCCTGGAGGGCGTGGCCGGCCTAGTGCCAGCAGTCAAACCCCAGATCGCCATGTATGAGGCCTTGGGACCCTGGGGCATCAGGGCCTACACCGGCACCTGCCGGGCTGCAGCCGACCGTGGCCTCTACGTCATCGGGGATGTCAAACGCGGGGACATCGGCTCCACGGCCGAAGCCTACGCTGCCCATCTGGATGGGCTTCCCCTGCCCTTCGCACCAAGGCAGGCAGTAGATGGCCCAGCCCGAACAGGCGGGAGATTCCCCTGGTACGAGGATGCGCTGACCATCAACGTCTACCTGGGTTCCGACGGGGTGGAACCCTTTCTGCAGGCGGCGGAGCACATCCATGGTGACCTCTTCGCTCTGGTGCGCACCTCCAACCCTTCAGGCGGCCAGATCCAGGAACTGGGCCTGGATAGGGACTCGGGCGGCGGCACCATCTATCAGCGCCTGGGCGACCTTGTCGAATCCTGGGGGCAGCCCTCCATCGGTCAGTCGGGCTATTCCAGGCTCGGAGCCGTGGTCGGCGCCACCCACTCCGAAGACGGCGCCCTTCTGCGCCGGGCCATGCCCCACACCTTCTTCCTGGTCCCTGGCTACGGAGCCCAGGGCGGTTCGGGGGCCGATGTGGCGCCCATGTTCGACCGGTTCGGAGGCGGCGCTGTAGTCAACTCCTCACGGGGAATCATCGGAGCCTGGCGGAAGGATCCGGGCTACAGCCCGCAGCTCAGCGTTCAAGCGGCCCTAGGCATGGTCACCCGCGATGCCCGCCAGGCCGCGCAGGCCATGAAAGACGATCTCAATCAGGCGATCAAGGAGGTCCGATGAAACCCAACCTCTTCATATCCACCAGCCAGGTGGAGGAGCAGGCCCAACAGGCAGGCCGGCTACCCGGACGGCGCACCGCCCTGGTCACCGGCATGGAGCCCCTGGACAGGCAAGTCTGGCGGATGGCCATCCGCGACCCCTACCTGGCATCCCACGCCCCGGCAGGAGCCTTCATCAATCTCTACTCGGCAGACCGTATAACCATGATGCCCAGACCCTTCGGCATCAGCCGAGTTCTGGATGGCGAGCAAATCGAGATCATCTTCGCCGTGGTGGGCCAGGGGACTTCTGAATTCTCCCGACTGCGGCCAGGCATGGCTGTGGACCTGCTGGGGCCTCTGGGCCATGGCTTCGACCTGGAGAAGCCCGCTCACTATCTGTTGGTGGGCGGCGGCCTGGGCGTCCCTCCGCTTATTCGCGCAGCCCAGTGCCTCCAAGACCGGTCTGGAGCGCGCACCACCGCCCTGCTGGGCTACCGGGATCATCGGTTCGCCGATGCCATTATGGGCTCGCTGACCGACCGGCTTGAGTCCATCGACAACGCCTCAGGGGATGTCATAACCCTTTTGGACCGGGTTCGCGAAGACATCAACCCCGAGCAAACCATCATCCTGACCTGCGGCCCCTTACCCATGATGCGGGCCGTTGCCGCCTGGGCCCGTAAAGTCGGCCTGCCGACCCAGTGCTGCATGGAGTCCCGTATGGGCTGCGGCTATGGCACCTGCGTGGCCTGCGTGATCGACACCGTGGACGGCAGGCTCAAGGTCTGCAAGGACGGCCCGGTCTTTGCTGCCGACCGTCTGATCTGGAATGCAGACGAGGACAAGAAGGAGACACGATGAGCGGGCTGACAATCATGGATCCTTTGGAGCCGCACGCCTGGCGGCATGGAACCGTTGTGGCCGGAACGCTCTGGAAGAACCCGGTGGGCACGGCCTCGGGCACCTTCAACCTGGATGCCTGCGGGGGCTATTATGACGTCTCCCAGATGGGCGCCATCTCCACCAAGGGGGTTTCGCCGGTTCCCTGGGAAGGCAACCCCACGCCCAGGACCGCCGAAAGCCCAGCCGGCATGGTCAACTCCGTGGGCCTGCAGAACCCGGGCGTGGACCATTACCTGGTGGATGAGCTGCCCAGACTCAAGGCCCTGGGAGCCAATGTGATCACCAATGTGGCTGGTCACAGCGACGAGGACTATGCCACGGTCGTGGAACGGTTGGCCGACTCCCCGGCGGACATGCTGGAAATCAACGTCTCCTGTCCCAACGTCTCCCATGGAGGGATGTCCGTGGGCACCGACGCCAAGGCTCTGAACCGGCTGATCACCCGGCTGCGGGGTCTGACCGACAAGCCCATGGTGGTCAAGCTGACCCCCAACGTCACCGACATCGTGGAGGTGGCAAGGGCTGCCGCCGATGGGGGAGCGGATGCCCTCAGTCTGATCAACACCCTGGTAGGCATGCGCATCGACATCAATGACGGCAGGCCCATACTGGCCCAGGGCACCGGCGGTGTCTCGGGCCCCTGCATCCTGCCCATAGCCTTGTCCTTCGTCTGGCGGGTACGCCGGGCACTGCCCGACATTCCCATCATCGGCATCGGTGGCATCGACTCGGGACGCACGGCCTTGGAATTTCTCTATGCGGGTGCCAACGCCGTCGAGGTGGGGGCTGCGGCCCTAGTGGATCCTGTGGCGCCCATGCGGGTGGCCCGGGAGCTGGACGATCTGTTGGACGAGCGGCCTGATCTGGCTGATTTGCTCAAGAAAGGGGAGTGCTGGCGATGAGCGCATCCGAAGCAGAAAACAAGTCCAAGCATGACGGGGATGCCCAGAAGCGGACCCGCCGCATCCAGGAGGGTTTCACCAGCTTCCTGCTCCAGAGCGGAGCGCTCAAGTTCGGTGACTTCACCCTGAAGTCGGGGCGGCGCTCGCCCTACTTCATCAACGCCGGGGCCTTCAACGACGGACGGCTGATCGCTCTGCTGGGGGAGTTCTACGCCCGGACCATCGTGCAGGCCGTGAAGCAGGGAACCCTGCCCGCAGACATCGACACGGTATTCGGCCCGGCCTACAAGGGGATTCCCCTGGCCGTCTCCACTGCCATCGCGCTGAGCGGGGCGCATGGGATGCCGGTCGGCTTCACCTTTGACCGCAAGGAGGTCAAGGACCATGGCGATGGAGGGCTCATGGTCGGCACCCAGCTCAGGGACGGCATGAGGGTGCTGCTGGTGGATGATGTCATGACGGCCGGGACCGCCGTCCGCCAGGTGGTGCCCAAGATCATGTCCCAGGCCAAGGTGACCATCGTCGGCCTGGTGCTCTCCGTGGACCGGATGGAGCGCACGGGCCAGGGGCAGGGCTCAGCTGTCGAATCCATCATGGACGAGTTCCACTTCCCGGTCATCAGCATCGTCAACGTCCGTCAGATCTTCGATGCCGCCGCCAACATGAAGGGCCCGGGCGGGTCGCCCATTCTGGACCAGCGCACCGCCGATGCCGCCAGGGACTATCTGGAGCGTTACGGGGCCTGAGCAAATGTCGGGCTCATACGGGCAGCCAACTTGTGCATGCAGACCGCCATTGACGCACATTCTTCGGACGGCCAATCTGTCGGCCGACCCTCGTGTAGATTGGTAGGTGTCCGACGGGCAGGCCGACGGATCATCGTCGCAAGGGAAGGCCATGGATCATGACGAAACCGCTGGAGCAGAACGGTCATGAGGAACCTGACCAGACTGGGGTCGACGCAGTGAAGGCGACCAAGCCTGCCGTCTCGGCCACAACAGCCGGCACTATGAAATCTCCGAAGGCTGCAGAGCCCGTGGATGGACGAATGTCGACTGAAGAGAAACCGGGGAAGACAGGCCAGTCTCGGGAGAGCGAGCCTGAAGAGCGTATTACCGAACGGCGGTCGCTGAGGCTGTCGCTGATACTGGTCGCGGTGGCTCTTGTGCTGGTGCTTGCAGCAGGCATATACATGCTGTGGGTTGATCATTCAGCAGGCAACCTGTCATCCCAAAAGACTTCATCAGGAGCACCGAACGCGCAAGTCAGAAATGGCCCCAACGGGGATGCCAAGGCCTACAAGGATTTGCAAGAGGTCAATGCCAAGCCTTCGGTGGCCGACGACCAAGGAGGGTTGACCGTTTCAGCCAGGGGGGTCGGCAGCAAGAAGAAGGTTGCCGACGCGCCAACCCTTGAGATCTTCATGGATCCCATGTGTCCCTGGTGCGGCAAGGTGGGCCGGGTTATCGATCCCCAGTTGCAGCGCATGATCAGCGCCGGTCAGATCAACGTCACCTACAACTTTTTGAACTTCCTGGATTCGGCATCCAGCGACCAGTACTCCAGCCGCGTGGACAACGCCCTGGCCATGGTGGCCCAGGAGGATCCAGATCATCTGTCGGCCTTTGCAGCCGCCGTCTTCGCAGCCGACTTCCAGCCCGATGAAAGCTCCTATCAGGCGGTTTCCGATGCCCGACTGGCCGACCAGGCCGTGGGAGCGGGGGTGCCCAGGTCCCTGGCAGACCGTTTCGTCCAAGGCACCTACAGGCCATGGGTTGACAAGGTCAATGCCTACGCCATCACCAGGAAGGATGCCAAGGACACCAAGGGGGAGTTCTCGACGCCCACCATCATGATCAACGGCAAGGTCTGGGACCTGACTGCAGCGGCAAAGAGCCAGGGCGGGCTGGAACATCTGGACCGGGCCCTGCTCAAGGCCCTGGGACTCAAATCGCAGGATGTAGGCCATCAGGGGAGGATGCCATCCATCGGAGCCCAGGGAAAAGCGCTGAAAGCAATGTAACCCAAGGCTACTGACCAGCGGCGAAGTTCGCTTATCGCCGCTGGAAGATGAATCGTAACCTGTGGAATTTGATGCCTGTTCCGCTGATACTTGCTCGATTGTTGTTTGCTCGGTTGTTACTCGCCTGACTCCTGTTCAATCAGCGAGTATCCATGGTTGGACACCACCTGGCACAGTTTGTCCAAATAGAGTTCAGCGGCATTGGACAGCTTGGTCCGGCTATTGACGATCCAGCCTACCAGCATGGATTCGTCCGACTCTAGGGGGACGCTGACGATCTTCTCGTTGTTCAGGTCCTCGTTGTCGATGCCGGTGCAGACCGTGTAGGCGTTCAGCCCCACGATGAAGTTGAGCATGGTGGCCCGGTCGCTCACGGTGATCTGCTTGGGGGAGTAGTCGGGCCAGACCGCCTCCTCGGCAAAGTAGAAGGAGCCCTCTTCACCCTGCTCGTACTGCAGGAAGGGGTAGGGCTCCAAATCTTTCATGGTCACCATGGCCCGATCGGCCAAGGGGTTGGTCCGTGCGATGAAGACATGCAGGTCCGCCCGGAAGAGCGGATGGAAGTCCAGATGCTTCTCGCGGAGCATCTTGGACAGGACCCGTTTGTTGAAGTCGGACTCGTAGATGATGCCGATCTCCGACTGGAGGGTGGCCACCTGGTCGATGATGTCCCTGGTGCGCGTCTCCCGTATGGTGAATTCGTATTCGTCGGAATCGATGGAGTTAATCATCTCCACGAAAGCTTCCACTGCGAACATGTAGTGCTGGGTGGAGACCCGGCAGAGCTGCTTGCGGGGCCTGACCTGCCTGTAGCGGGCCTCCAGCAGATCGGTCTGATCCAGAATCTGACGCGCGTAGGTCAGGAATTCCGCCCCGTCCACGGTCAGAGCAATCCCTTGGGAGTGGCGAGTGAAGATCTCGATGCCCAGCTCGTTCTCCAGCTCCTTGACCGATGAACTCAGGGCCGGCTGAGAGATGTAGAGCTCATGCGAGGCCTCGTTCATAGAACCGCATTCGACAATCTTGACAATGTAGCGCAGTTGGAGCAGTGTCATATAGGCCAATCTATACCCGAGGCCCTATCGGCCTAGGGCCTCGGTTTCAGCCATACCCTGATTCGCGGCCTTCTGATCCAGATAGCGACCCGGACCCTGGACCTGGGGGTTGCCATGCCGATTCGTCTCGAAGCTGAAGACCATGGGCACACCGGTGGGCACATTGATGGATTTTATGTCCTTGTCGTCCACTTTCTCAAGAACCTTGATCAGACTGCGGACCACGGAACCATGGGTAACGACGAGCACAGTCCGGTCTTGCACCAGGTTGGGGGCTATCCGGCTGCTCCAGTAGGGATGCAGACGAAGCAGCAGGTCTTTGAGGCACTCGGCACGGATCTCGGCCGGATTCTGGCTGTCCAGCCCGTCGGCCAAGGCCGGGGCATAGCGTGGATCCTTTCCCTGAAAGTAGGCTGAATCGGTTTCGATGGCCGGCGGCCGAACATCGTAGGAACGTCGGTAGATATTAAATTGCTGCTGGCCGTATCGTTTCAGCATGGCCGGTCGCGTCTGTCCCTGGAAGGCACCGTAGTGGCGCTCGTTCAGCCTCCAGGTGCGCTCCACCGGAATCCAGGCTCGATCTACCAGGTCCAGGACCGTGTTAGCCGTGACGATGCTGCGAGTTAGCAGTGAGGTGAAGACCATGTCGGGCAGCAGGCCTGATTCCTTGAGCAGCTGTCCGGCATGGCGGGCCTGTTCCAGTCCGCGATCCGTCAGGGGCACGTCCACCCAACCGGCAAAACGGTTGACGGACTTTTGGGTCCAGACGCTTTCTCCGTGACGCATGACGATGAGTTGCGAGGTCATCGAATCGACTCCTTTTCTAATGATGTGCTTAGAACCAAAGCGAGCTGTTCTCGAAGAAAAGAGAGGCATCCTCTCCGTCTTGGATGGGTTGGTCAATCTGTTCAGCGGCCCTCACGGCTCTGGACATGACCAGTCCTATAGCCCTGGGCAGGGCATCGGCCACCTGCCCGGCACGGATCGGCTGTCCCATGCGTCCTGTAACGGTCCCCTGGCCCGCCGGTTGGTTGTCCTCGGCTACCAGATCCGCAAAGTCCTGGGGCTTGCGGGGATCGAAGATCAACGGCTGTTCCCAACCGGTCTGCCTGCCGCCGCTGGCCAGGGAACCGGCCAGCCCATGCAGGAAGGCCGCAGCCGCAGTCAGATCCACCATCAGCGTGGCATCATCCTGGATCGGTCCGGCGTTCTGGGCCAGCATGGCCCCGATGGCTCCGGAGAGCACGTCCCCTGACCCCGCCGTGGACAGCCAAGCTGGGCCGAAGCCGGTGGTCATGACCCGGGGGCGGTCGGTACCGTCATCGCCGACAATCAGCGTAATGGCACCCTTGAGCAGAATCGTGGCTCCGGTCAGCTGGCAGGCGCGTACAGCCCAGTGCAAGGGTTCGGCCATGACCTGTTCGCCGTCCACATTCTCGCCATGCGAGTTGAGCAGGGCGGCCATCTCGCCAGCATGCGGAGTTAACACAGTGCGAGGGCCCAGTCGGTCCGGCAGCAGGTCCAGGGCTCCGGCATCGGCCACCACCGGCGGATCGGCCGCTGCCTCGTCCTCGTCCAGGTCAGCGGCCTGTTGACTGAGTATGTCGGCGATCAGATCCCGCTGACCGTCTTGGCCTTCAGGCCCGGCGGCCTTCTGAGCCTGCCGGGTGGGCACGCCCGAGCCCAGCACCCAGGACTCGACACGTCCACGGCCTAGTACCGTTTCGGGCAGCTCCTGCAGGATCAGATCATCCACCTGTCCGGGGCCGCAGTAGCGGATCATGCCCACGTTGCCGCTGGCCGCAGCCCTGCTGGAGAGCAGCCCCGCGCCATGGTAGAGGGCGGATCCGGTGACCAGGCCGACCACGCCTCGGCTGTACTTGGTGTCATCCACCCGGGGCGCCCGCAAAAGCCCGGCGCAGTCCTCGGCGTTCATGCAGGAAACGCTGGGGGCCAGGGCCGATGTGTCGAAACCGAAGTCAACCAGGACGATTCTGCCGCAGACGTAGGCGGCTGGGGGCAGCATCAGGCAGGGCTTCATGGCTCCCATGGTCACGGTCACATCAGCCGGGATGTAGGCACCGGGCAGGGTGCCTTCATCGATGTCCACGCCGGAGGGAGTGTCCACGGCCAGCACCAGGGGCCCGTCTTGTCCGGCGGGGTCGTGCCAAGCGGGTCTGTCGGGCAGACCGCTCTCCATGCCCAGTTCTGAGGCCAGTGCGGCTGGAATGCCGCGCAGCGCCCCCTTGAGGCCGATTCCCGTCATAGCATCGATGATCAGATCCGCCTGCCGGCATAGCTCCAGGGCTTGGTCCAGCTCCTCGGTAGCCTGGTTCGGTCCAACCGGTGCCTCGCAGCCAGGGATGGCTGCCTGAGGATCCAGGGCCGTGACCACTCCGCCGGCGCGCAGAAGTGCATCCAGCCCACCCTGGTGCAGGTTTCGTCCGGCCGCCACCACAGTCACGTCGGCCCCGTGCCTGGCCAGGTCAGCCGAGGCATAGAGCCCGTCTCCGCCGTTATTGCCGGCCCCTGCCAACAGGACGATCCTGGCTCCTGTCGGCTCCAGCCCGGCATGGGTCAGCATGACGTCGGCCACGGAGGCCAAGGACCCGGCGGCGATGCGCATCAGGGGCACCCCGTCGTCCAAAAACGGCTGTTCCAGAGATCGGATCATGTCGGCGGAATAAGCGCTGGTGGCCAGGATCCGGCGGGCTTCGCGGCGTTCATCTGGTGACGGCTTCATGGCATCACACCCCTCATTCAACAGGTCCACGTGCGGCGGCACAGCCGGCCACGTGCTCACTCCACTCTATCCGATGGCCTTGTCCTGCAAGCGTTATAAGGTCTGCCTACTTACGAGGGCAGGAAGGAAATCATGCAGGGATTCGCAATGCCGAACCAGGGCCAGATCATGGCGGTGGTCCTGACGGTGGTCCTCTGTGGCCTTATCGGCTTCGAGCGCGAGTTTCTCAAGCATGACGCTGGCATCCGCACCCATATTCTGGTGGGCCTGGGCAGCTGCCTGTTCACCATGGTCTCCCTCTACGGCATCCAGGCTGCTGTGGGCAACTACTCCTGGGATGCATCGCGAATTGCGGCCGGAGTGGCCTCGGGCATCGGTTTCATCGGCGCTGGAGTCATCTTCTTCAACCATGATTCAGTCAAGGGTCTGACCACGGCCAGCGCCATCTGGGTGGCCGCCGCCGTGGGCATGGCCTGTGGGGTCCAGCTCTTCGCCATCGCCATCCTGGCGGTCGTCTTCTACTTTCTGGCCGTCCTGGTCATCGCGCCCATCCTCAAGTGGTTCCTGCGCAACCGTCAGAACACGGTTCTGCGCATCGTATATCAGGACGGTCACGGCTGCCTGCGCGAATCCCTGCTGCTGGCCACCCGTATGGGCTTCGAGTCCCGGGTGCTGACGATCCACGAGCTGCACCGGGATGCCTGGAAGGGCGCCGATGTCACCGTCAACCTGCTGGGCAAGGGGGATGTGACTGAGCTGGTCGAATCCATTGGCCAGACTCCAGGGGTCAAGGGCGTGGAGGTCCTGGGGGAGGACGACTGACCCCCTTCCGCTTTACTCTTCGGCCACCAGATCCAGGTAGTCGTCGCTCCAGAGGTCCTCATCCCCGTCGGGCATGAGCAGTACCCGCTCAGGGTTGAGCGCCTTGACGGCCCCCTCGTCGTGGGTGACCAGCACGATGGCCCCCTTGTACTTGGCGATGGCCTTGAGTATCTCGTCGCGCGAAGCGGGGTCCAGGTTGTTGGTGGGCTCGTCCAGCAGCAGGACGTTGGCACGGCTGGTCACCAGGGTAGCCAGGGCCAGGCGGGTCTTCTCACCGCCCGAAAGCACCTTGGTGGGCTTCATGGCGTCGTCCCCTGAAAAGAGGAAGGTTCCCAGGATGGTCCGCGCCTGGGTGTTGTCCAGGTCCGGGGCCACATGCTGCAGGTTCTCCAGAACGGTGACATCGTTATCCAGGGTGTCGTGCTCCTGGGCGAAGTAGCCGATCTTGGCCCCATGCCCCAGGGTCACCTTGCCCGTGTCGGGCTGCTCGATGCCGGCCAGCAGGCGCAGCGTGGTTGTCTTGCCAGCGCCGTTGTACCCCAGGATGACCACCCGGGAGCCCTTGTCGATGGCCAGGTTGATGCCGGCGAAGACGATGTTGGAGCCGTAGGCCTTGGACAGATCCTCGGCCATGATGGGCGTGCGGCCGCAAGGAGCAGGATCCGGGAAGCGCAGGTCAGCCACCTTCTCGGCCTTCTCCGCCTCCTGGGTGTCGGCCAGCAGGCGTTGGGCGCGGCGCATCATGTTCTGAGCGGCCACGGCCTTGGTGGCCTTGGCGTGCAGGCGAATGCCCTGCCGCATCAGACGGTCGGCCTTCTTCTCGGCCACCTCCCGCTCGCGGCGTCGGCGCTCCTCGTCCACCACCCGCTGGCGCAGGTAGGCCTTCCATCCCATGGTGTACATGTCGATGCAGGAACGCTGGGCATCCAGGTGCCAGATGCGGTTGACGGTCTCGTCCAGCAGCTCGGTGGAGTGGGAGATGATCAGGAAGCCGCCCTCGAACCGGCGCAGGTATCCCTTGAGCCATTCGATGGAGTCGGCATCCAAATGGTTGGTGGGCTCGTCCAAAATCAGGGTGTCAGCGTCGGAGAAGAGGATTCTGGCCAGCTCGACCCGTCGGCGCTGACCGCCGGAGAGGGTGCCCAGTGCCTGCTGCAGGGTCTCCTGGCTCAGCCCCAGGCTCTCACCCATGACGATGGCCTGCGATTGGGCCGCATAGCCCCCGGCATTCTCGAAGTCCTGTTGGGCCTTGTCGTAGCGCTTCATGGCCTTTTCCATGACCTTGGGATCGGGACTGGTCATCTCGGTCTCGGCCTTGCGCATCCGCTGGATGATGGATGCGATGTCTCTGGCGCTCATGACCCGGTCCAGGGCGCTCTGCTCGGAGTCACCTGCATGGGTGGACTGGGGCAGGTATCCCAGCTGTCCGGTCACCCGCACCTTGCCGGCCGAGGGGAGCATGTCGCCGGTGATGACCCGGGTCAGCGTGGTCTTGCCTGCGCCGTTGCGGCCCACCAGGCCGATCCGGTCGCCCTTGGTCACGTGGAAGTCGGTGGCTTGCAGCAGTAGTCGGGCACCTATCCGGATCTCAAGTCCCTGCGCCTCAATAGCCATGCCGCCTCCGACCCCACTTTCCTCATGGATTCAAAACTTGCAAGGAATCATGGTAGCAAGAAGCAAGCCCCGCCAGTGCGTCTCGGCTGACGGGGCAATGGATGCATCATGGATGGATCAGCGGCGGACCACCCTGAACTTGTTCCAGGGGAAGTAGACCAGGAAGGCGCCTACGGCGGTCAGCGCGATGACCAGCACACCCATGGCGGCCGCGAAGGAGAAGATCCTGATGCCGATGCCCAGGCAGGCCCAGATGACCACCAGGCCGAAGACCCAGTCCTTGCCATGCCTGTTCATCAGATAAGCGACGGCCAGGAGGGCGCCGACCACAATAATGGTGGCGAATCCCTGGACGGCACTGCCGACCTTGTGCCCGGCGACCACCATGTATCCGGCGTTGACCAGGGTGGCCACGCTCAGCCAGCTGGCGTAGATGGACAGGGGAATCCAGTCCAGGGCCTTGGCTGCGGTGGGGGTTCCGGCCTTGGTGGCGTCCCTGCGTACCAGGGCGTAGAGCATCCAGGTCAGTACGGTCAGAATCAGGATGATGACCAGGGCCCAGAAGTTGCGTTCCATGTGCCACAGGGCCAGCCAGGCGATGTTCAGGCAGCAGGTGGCCACGAAGAGCAGTCCGCTCAGTGTAAAGGGCAGGAAGCCCAGACGTTTGCGGCTGGGACCTGCCAGGCAGAAGCGGAAGAGCCAGATGGCCAGGGCGATGTAGATGACCCCCCAGATGGCGAAGACATAGCCGGCGGGCATGATCCACAGATCGACCTTGCGAGCCAGACCGCCCACGGTCGTGCCATTGAAATGGTAGACCTCCGCATAGCCGTTGAAGCCCACCATGGCCACCCAGGCCACCCAGAGCAGGATGTCCTCGAAGAGCTTCCAGCCGCGTCCCTTGGAGGATTCCTGCTCCTTCTCAGGCTGACCCTGCCTTTTGGTCTGATTTGATTCCTGTGCTGCCTCAGTGCTGCTGTTATCAGAGTGTTTCTCGCCTCTATTGGCGGTCTCATTGGCGCTGGTTTTTTCAGTCGATGACTTCTTCGACGAGTCACCAGACTGCTTGGCTGCGGCACTTGAAGACGATGAACCTGAGCTAGACGAATTTGAAGTCGAAGAATTTGAAGTCGACGCACTAGAAGATGCTGAACTCTCATTCCTCGAACTCCGGGCTGCCGATGACGAGCCCGAGGTTGATTGGTTGCCCTGCATGGCAGGGGAGGTGCGCTTGGCCCTCTCGACGGGGTCCTCATCGTCGGTCCAGAGTCTGCGCGGATTGTCCTTGTCAGTCATGGCACATGCTTCCTCTCCTTGCCGGTCGCAACCATACTGCCGCCATGGGGATGGCCCCGGGCATGGGCCCGACCGGCCTCTACTCCAACTTTAAAGCGGCCCGCCTGGCTCAGTGGTATTGACCACCCGGTCTGGGTGACCGCCGGTGCTAGCCTGAAGCCAAATACTGGAGATGGGAGTGTGAAGTGGCCGAACCTTTATATCGATGCGACTGGGCTCGGGTGGACGATCCGCTCATGCGTAGCTACCACGACCACGAGTGGGGCCGACCCCTGCATGGCTCCCAGAGGCTCTTCGCCATGCTCTCCCTGGAGATATTCCAGTGCGGGCTCAGCTGGCAGCTGGTCCTGCACCGCCGCCAGGCCCTCTTCAAGGATTTCGACAACTTCGATATTCAGGCCGTCGCAGCCTTCGACGCCGACCGCATCAACCGTCTCATGGCCGACCCGGCCATCATCCGCAATCGGCGCAAGATCGAAGCCACGGTGGCCAACGCGGCCCTGATCGCCCGCCAATTTCCCGGGGAGGCATTCGACCGCTACTGCTGGTCCTTCACCGGCGGGCTGACCATCAACCACGACTACCCGGACGATCCGTCCATACCGCGCTACGACCACCTGTCGGCCATCGTCTGCAAGGATATGCGCGACCTGGGTCTGCGATTCCTTGGACCGGTGACCGTCCACTCCTTCCTGCAGGCGGCCGGCATGATCAACGACCACCAGCACGACTGTTTCCTCAACGGCTGCAGCCACCCGACCCTGGATCCGCCCGCCCCGACCATCTAAGCCATCATCGAACACCTGTTCGAATTATTCGGCCCCGGCGATAGTATGGTCAGGCTTTGGCCTCAGCCTTGGCCATGGGTCTTCAGGGAAGCGGATGGGAAGCACGTGAAGCAGCAGAACAAGCCTAAGTCGACAGTGGACGCGGCCATCGAAAACCCGCGCATGATCGAATCCAAGGGGTCCCTGGTGGCGGACCTGTCCATGGTGCCCAACGACCGCAAGATCGTCATCCAGGGCGCCCGGGCCCACAACCTCAAGAACGTCAACCTGTCCATACCCCGCAACCGGATGGTGGTCTTCACCGGCCTGTCAGGCTCCGGCAAGTCCTCCCTGGCCTTCGACACCCTCTTCGCCGAGGGTCAGCGCCGCTACGTGGAGTCCCTCTCCGCCTATGCCCGCCAGTTCCTGGGCCAGATGGACAAGCCCGACGTGGACTTCATCGAGGGCCTGAGCCCGGCCGTCTCCATCGACCAGAAGACCACCAACCGCAACCCCCGGTCCACCGTGGGCACCATCACCGAGGTCTACGACTACCTGCGCCTGCTCTTCGCCAGGACCGGCATTCCCCACTGCCCGGTCTGCGGGGCCGAGGTACGCGCCCAGTCGCCGCAGCAGATTGTCGACACCCTCATGTCCAGGCCGGAGGGGACCCGCTTCCAGCTGCTGGCCCCCATCGTCAAGGGCCGCAAGGGCGAGTTCGTGGAGACCCTGGAGCTCCTGCGCTCCGACGGCTACTCCCGGGCCATCATCGACGGGGACATGCACCAGCTGTCCGACTCCATCAAGCTGACCAAGCAGAAGAAGCACACCATCGAGGTGGTGGTGGACCGGCTGGTCATCCGCGAGGGCATGCGCCAGCGGCTGACCGACTCCGTGGAGACCGCCCTGCGCTTGGCCAAGGGCACCGTGGTGGCCGACTTCGTGGATCTGGATGCCAAAGACCCCGAGCGTCGCCAGCCCTTCTCCGAGAAGCGGTCCTGCCCCAACGGCCACGAGCTGGAGCTGGACGAGATCGAACCCAGGACCTTCTCCTTCAACGCCCCCTACGGAGCCTGCCCGGCCTGCACCGGTCTGGGATTCAACCTGGAGATCGACCCCGAGCTGGTGGTGCCCGACCCGGAGAAGAGCCTCAAGGACGGGGCCGTGGAGCCCTGGAGCGGCACCAAGAGCCAGCAGCGCTTCTATGGCCACCTGCTGGACGGTTTGGCCAAGGAGATGGGCTTCTCCACCTCGACCCCCTGGAAGGATCTGCCCGAGGAGGTCCGTCACGCCGTCATGTACGGGCACGACTTCAAGGTGGACGTCTCCTACCGGAACCGCTGGGGCCGCCTGCGCGAGTACACCACCGGGTTCGAGGGCGTGGTCCGCACCCTGATGCGTCGCCACGACGAGACCGACTCGCAGCCCATGAAGCAGTACTACGAGTCCTACATGCGCGAGGTGCCCTGCCAGGTCTGCCAGGGCAAGCGCCTGAAGCCAGAAGTCCTGGCCGTTACTGTTGACGGCCTGTCCATCGCCCAGGTCTGCGACATGGCCGTGTCCGCCAGCCTGAAGTGGATTGAGGGCCTGCATATGGAGGGCGCCCAGGCCAAGATCGCCGGGGAGGTCCTCAAGGAGATTCGTGCCCGTCTGCGCTTCCTCAACGACGTGGGCCTGAACTATCTGACCCTTTCCAGGGCTGCAGCCACCCTCTCCGGCGGCGAGGCCCAGCGCATTCGTCTGGCCACTCAGATTGGCTCCGGCTTGGTGGGCGTCATGTATGTGCTGGACGAGCCCTCCATCGGCCTGCACCAGCGGGACAACGACCGGCTGATCAAGACCCTGCAGCGGCTGCGCGACCTGGGCAACACCCTGATTGTGGTCGAACACGACGAGGACACCATCCGCCAGGCAGACTGGCTGGTCGACATCGGCCCGGGGGCCGGCGAGCATGGCGGGGAGGTCATCTTCTCTGGGCGCTCGCAGGACCTGGTCAAGGCCTCCCGCTCCATCACCGCCGACTACATCGCCGGACGCCGGTCCATCGAGGTGCCTAAACGCCGCCGCAAGACCAACAGGACCCGCCAACTGACCGTGGTGGGGGCACGCGAGAACAACCTGAAGAACCTCAAGGTCTCCTTCCCGCTGGGGGTCATGACCCTGGTCACCGGCGTCTCCGGCTCCGGCAAGTCCACCCTGGTCAACTCCATCCTCTATCCGGTGCTGGCCGACCAGCTCAACAACGCCCGCATCGTGCCCGGCAAGCACACCAGGGTGGAGGGCGTGGACCAGGTGCGCAAGGTCATCCACGTGGATCAGAACCCCATCGGCCGCACCCCGCGCTCCAACCCGGCCACCTACACCGGCGTCTGGGACAAGATCCGCCAGCTTTTCGCCAAGACCCCCGAGGCCCAGGTGCGCGGCTACGGGCCAGGCCGATTCTCCTTCAACGTCAAGGGCGGCCGCTGTGAGACCTGCCACGGTGACGGAACCATCAAGATCGAGATGAACTTCCTGCCCGACGTCTACGTCCAGTGCGAGACCTGCCACGGCAAGCGCTACAACAGGGAGACCCTTGAGGTCACCTATAATGGCAAGACCGTCTCGGATGTGCTGGACATGCCCATCGAGGAGGCCGCCCACTTCTTCAAGGCCTATCCCTCCATCGCCCGCTACCTGGACACCCTGGTAGACGTGGGCCTGGGCTACATCCGCCTGGGCCAGCCGGCTCCCACCCTGTCCGGAGGCGAGTCCCAGAGAGTCAAGCTGGCCACCGAGCTGCAGCGGCGCTCCGACGGCAAGACCGTCTACATCCTGGACGAGCCCACCACGGGCCTGCACTTCGAGGATGTCCGCAAGCTGCTCAAGGTCCTGCACGGCCTGGTCGACAAGGGCAACACGGTCATTGTCATCGAACACAACCTGGATGTGATCAAGACCGCCGACTGGATCATCGACCTGGGACCCGAGGGCGGCGACGGCGGTGGCACCGTGGTGGCCCAGGGCACCCCTGAGCAGGTGGCCGCCAATCCGAACAGCTGGACCGGCAAGTACTTGAAGCCCATGCTGGATCCCGCCAAGGTAGCCAAGGCCACCCGATCATGACCCGTAGCTGCTTCGAGCGGCACACGCCGCAGGTATGGCGACGCACCGCCCAAGCCCTGGAGGAGGAGTCCGCCACCGGCACCACGACAGGCGTCAACAAGAACGGCGCACCCCTGCTGGGCGACAGCCGGGACCTCTTCCGTCCCAAGACCTCGGACATTCCCACTCAGCCGGGGGTCTACAAGTGGCGGGACGACGACGGCCGGGTCATCTACGTGGGCAAGGCCAAGAACCTGCGCAACCGTCTGACCAACTACTTCCAGCCCCTGGAGAACCTGCACCCGCGCACCCAGACCATGGTGCTGACGGCCCGGAGCCTGGAGTGGACCGTGGTGGGTACCGACCTGGAGTCCCTGACCCTGGAATACACCTGGATCAAGGAGTTCGATCCCCGCTTCAACGTCAAGCTGCGGGACGACAAGACCTACCCCTACCTGGCTGTATCCGTGGGGGAGGAGTTCCCCCGGGTATGGATGACCCGCGTGCGCAAACGGCACGACACCCGCTACTTCGGCCCCTATGCCAAGGTCTGGGACATGAAGCACACCCTGGATGCCCTGCTCAAGACCTACCCGGTGCGTACCTGCACCCCCGGCGTCTTCCGCAAGGCCAAGCTCAGCGGCCGTCCCTGCCTGCTGGCCTCCATCGGCAAGTGCTCGGCCCCCTGTGTGGGCCGGATCAGCGCCAGCGACCATCGTCGTCTGTGTACGGAGCTGACCGGGGTCATCACCGGCAGGCTGGGCAAGAGCTACCGGGCCGGACTGACCAGGAGCATGCAGAAGGCCAGCGAGGATCTGGACTTCGAGAAGGCCGCCCGCCTGCGCGACCAGATCGCCATGCTGGACACGGTCATCGAGCAGAATGCCGTGGCCTTCGCCTCCAACGTGGATGTGGACGTCTTTGGCGTGGCCTCGGACGAACTGGAGGCCTCGGTCCACGCCTTCTTCGTGCGCTCAGGGGCCATCCGCGGCGAACGCAACTGGAGCGTGGAGCGGGTCGAGGACGTCTCCGACAGCGAGCTGATCAGCGACCTCTTGGTGCAGGTCTACTCGGACCTGATGAATGAGAACGATAGCGAGCTGCACAAGCTGCCCGGAGAGTCGGATACCCCTGTCTCCATCAGCCAGGACCGGGATGCCATGGGCTCCACCCAGAAGGTCACAGCTCTGGATGCCGAGGCCCGGGCCAAGGCCACCAGGAGCCGGCACCGCCATCAGGATCAGACCGGACGTGCCGACCTGCTGGCCCCCATCTCGCCGGTGCCTCCCGAGGTCATTGTTCCCATCCAGCCGGATCGGACCGGTGACCTGCAGGAGTGGCTGCGGGAGCTGCGCGGATCCGCAGTGATCATCCGTGTAGCCAGCCGGGGCGAAAAGAAGTCCTTGATGGACCGGGCCAACGCCAACGCCCGCCAGGCCCTCCAGCGCAGCAAGCTCAGCCGCATGAGCGACATGGGCACCCGCACCCAGGCCATGAACGACGTGGCCAAGGCCCTTGGGCTGGACCGTGCCCCGCTGCGCATCGAGTGCTACGACATCTCCAACACCGTGGGCGGCCAGTTCCAGGTGGCCTCCATGGTGGTCTTCGAGGATGCTGTCCCCAAGAAGTCCGAGTACCGCCGGTTCGCCATCCGCGGTGAGGACGGCAAGGGCGCCGTGGACGATATGAGCGCCATCTACGAGACCCTGACCCGGCGCTTTCGTCACGGTAACATCGCCGGCGACAGCGGCGACAGCATGGAGGCCGAGCGAAAGGCCAGCGACAAGGCACCCGAATTGGTGGAGCAGGAGGAGGGGGCCATCGTCCAGCAGAACACCGCCGCCCGCCACTTCGCCTACAAGCCCAACCTGGTCGTGGTCGATGGCGGCAAACCCCAGGTGACAGCTGCGGCCCGGGCCCTGCACGACTGTGGTGTGGACGATGTGGCCCTGTGCGGGCTGGCCAAGCGCCTGGAGGAGGTCTGGGTGCCTGACGACGACTATCCCATCATCCTCAAGCGCCAGTCCGAGGGCATGTACCTACTGCAGCGGGTGCGCGACGAATCCCACCGGTTCGCTATCACCTACCACCGGCAGACCCGGCGCAAGGGTGCCCTCCGGTCGGCCCTGGATGAGATTCCGGGCATCGGCCCCGCCTATCAGAAGAAGCTGCTCAATCATTTTGGGTCGGTCAAGCGCATGCGTCAGGCCTCCCAGGAGGAGCTGGAGGCCGTCAAGGGCATCGGCTCAGCCAAGGCCGAGGCCATCTACCAGGCCCTCCACAGTGACCAAGATCAGACCGGGGACAGCCAGCGATAAAATGGCTCAGAAGGCTGGCAGAAGGCCATGCCCTGATCTTGATTGGTGCGTGATTGCGGATATGAATGGACCTGATCGTCGTTGTGCCGTCCTGGGCGACCCCATCAGCCATTCCCTTTCACCCCTCCTGCATCGCTCAGCCTATGCCGCACTGGGCCTGGACGGCTGGCGTTACGACCGTGTGCGCATGGACGCCGATGGTCTGGCGGACTTTATCCACGGCCTTGACCCGTCCTGGGCCGGTCTCAGCCTGACCATGCCCTTGAAGAGTGCCGTTGGCCCCTTGGGAGATTTTTGTGACTGCTGGTCTAAGACCCTGGGAGTGGCCAACACAGCAGTCTTTGCACAGGGCGGCCCAGCCAAGGGTCTGTCCCTGTACAACACCGACGTGGAGGGAATCGTGGCAGCTCTGCTGGAGGCTGCCGACCGTTGCAGGGCTGACGAAGATCCTCACGATCTGACCGCCCTGCTTGAGGCAGCCGGTCAGGGACGGCAAGACCGGCTTCCCGACCAACCGTATGGGGGAGCGAGATCCCTGGTCATCGGCAACGGGAACACCGCCGAGTCCGCCTTCTGTGCCTTGAAGGTGCTAGGAGTTGAGCGTGTGGACCTGCTGGCCCGCAGCCCGGAGCACTGTGACCACATGCTGGACCTTGCCTCCCGGCTGGGTCTGCCCGAGCCAACCGTCACCGCCATGGACCAGGCAGAGGCAGCCGAAAGGGCCCTGACCAGGGCCGATATTGTCGTCTCCACCCTGCCTTCGGGTGCAGCTGACCCCCTAGCTGATCTGATCAGTACCGCTGATGACGACGGGCGCTTGGGCCCAGTCCTACTGGATGTGGTCTATGATCCCCGGCCCACTCCGCTCATGAAGGCTTTCCGCCGCCAGCCAGGTGCACGGACCATCAGCGGCGAACGAATGCTGCTCTATCAAGCCGTGCGTCAGGTGGCGCTGATGACCGGCCGACCCCTGGCTGCTGTTCCGGTGGCAGCCATGGACCGAGCCTTGAGGGAGGCATGACGATGACGACGGAAAAACCGCCCTTCGCAGGCTTTGAGGTACTGCTGATCACAGGCATGTCCGGCGCAGGCCGCTCCCGCGCCGCCGACTCCATGGAGGACATGGGCTGGTATGTGGTCGACAACATGCCCCCGCGCCTGCTGGTGCCCCTGGTCGACATGATGACCTCGGCCGGAAGCTCTCTGCACCGCCTGGCCGCCGTCATCGACGTCCGGTCCCGCTCCTACTTCGACGACCTGTCCGCCGTGCTCAGCCACCTGGACGACCTGGGTGTGCGTTGCCGCATCCTCTTTTTGGATGCCTCTGATCAAGTGCTGGTCAAGCGCTATGAATCCGTCCGCCGACCCCACCCCCTGCAGGGCTCGGGCCGTCTGATCGACGGCATCCAGGAGGAGCGCCGCCTGCTGAGCGGACTCAAGGAGCGTGCCGACATGGTCATCGACACCTCCAACCTGAGCATCCATCAGCTGTCCACCCGCCTCTACGAAATGGTCCTGGGCTCCGGTCCGACCACCGTGGGCGTGCACATCATGAGCTTCGGCTTCAAGTACGGCCTGCCCATCGATGCCGACTTCGTGGCCGACGTGCGCTTCCTGCCCAACCCTTACTGGGTTCCCGAGCTGCGGGACCTGAACGGCCATGACGGCCCGGTTCGGGACTATGTGATGGCCAGCGAGGGCGCCAAGGAGTTCCTGGATGCCTACACCACCGCCATTCTGACTGCGCTCAGCGGCTATGCACGCGAGGACAAGCACTATGTGACCATCGCCTTTGGCTGCACTGGCGGACAACACCGCTCAGTAGCCATGGCCGACGCTCTGGCCGCCCGATTGCGGTCCCGGGGAATGGAGGTGACCGTCTCGGCCCGCGAGCTGCCGCACCGTTCCCGCGGATAGCCAAGGGCGCAATTTGTCCAAGATATTCGGTATCACAGTAATCCGGTGGTCGGCACGGCAGGTGTGTCGCGCGGCCAAGAAGTATTCATTTTTCAGTATTTTTTCGTAGGAGGACGGCTCTTGGCCCTACTTGATGATGTCAAAAGCGAGCTGGCCGCGATTGACAACGAACCCCCCTCTGCCAAGAAAGCACAATCGGCGGCTATGATCCGCTTCGGCGGCGGTCTGCACATCATTCAGCGTCACATTGTGGTGGAAGCGCAATTCGACTCCCTGCCGGCAGCGCAGTGGTTGCAGAACACCATCAGGGACGTCTACGGCCATGATTCCGATCTGATCCAGGTCAAGCGTCAGGCCCCCACCGGCAACCTGACCCGCTACTCGGTCCGTGTGCTGCGGGCAGGTGGCGCCCTGGCCCTGCAGACCGGTCTGCTGGATCGCCGTAAGCATCCGGTTCGCGGTCTTCCCGCCGACATCGTCTCCGGCAACATCGCCCAGGTCAAGGCCGCATGGCGAGGAGCCTTCCTGGCCCATGGCGAGCTGTCCGACCCGGGCAAGGCCTCCTACCTGGAGATCGTCTGCCCCGGATCCGAGGCCGCCCTGGCATTGGTGGGCGCCGCCCGCCGTCTGGGCATCAACGCCAAGGCCCGCCAGGTGCGCAGCTCCGAGCGCGTCACCCTGCGTGACCCGGACGTCATCGAACGCATGCTCAACCTGATGGGCGCCCCTAAGTCCTCCCGTGAGTGGACCGGCAAGCGCAGCGATGGGGAGTCCCGCGGCAAGGCCAACCGCCTGGCTAACTTCGACGATGCCAATATGCGCCGGTCGGCCAAGGCTGCCGTCGAGGCCAGCGCCAAGGTCACCAAAGCCTTCGAAATCCTTGGCGACGACATACCTGAGAATCTGCGTGCGGCCGGCCAGCTTCGTCTGGATCACCGTGAGGCCTCCCTTGAAGAGTTGGGCCGCCTTGCCGACCCACCGGTCACCAAGGATGCCATCGCCGGACGTATCCGCCGTCTGCTGCAGCTGGCCACCAAAGTCGAAAAGAAGAAGACCGAGGAACTGGCCAAACAAGAGTGAGATAGCTCACACAGGTCGGTCTGCCTGAGTACCATGGCAGGGGAGCGGGCGCATTGACCCGCGGTCAGAAAGGATACGCATGAAAACACTGAATAGCCTCGGTGATCTCAAGGGCAAGCGCGTGCTCGTCCGCGCGGACTTTAACGTGCCGCTGGACGGCACCACCATTACGGACGACGGCCGCATCCGCGCCGCCTTGCCAACAATCAAGCAGCTTCGTGACCAGGGCGCCAAGGTTATCCTCATGGCCCACCTGGGTCGACCCAAGGGCAAGGTCGTTCCCGAGCTGAGCCTGGCCCCCGTGGCCGCTCGCCTCAGCGAGCTGCTGGGCGTGCAGGTTCCTCTGGCTGAGGACACCTATGGCCCAGATGCCCATGCCAAGGTGGCCGCCATGAACGACGGCGACGTGGTTCTGCTGCAGAACGTGCGCTACAACCCCGAGGAGACCAGCAAGGACGAGGCCGAGCGTGACGCCTACGCCCGCAAGATCGCCGACCTGGGCGACGTCTTCGTCTCAGACGGCTTCGGTGTAGTCCACCGCGCCCAGGGCTCAAACTACTCCGTGGCCAAGTTCCTGCCCTCCGCAGCAGGCCTGCTGGTCGAGAAGGAAGTCAAGGCACTATCCAAGGCGACCGAGAATCCCGACCGGCCCTTCACTGTGGTCTTGGGCGGCTCCAAGGTCTCTGACAAGCTGGGCGTCATCGAGAACCTGCTCAGCAAGGCCGACCGTCTGGTCATCGGTGGCGGCATGGTCTTCACCTTCCTCAAGGCTGAGGGTTATGAGGTGGGCTCCTCCCTGCTGGAAGAGGATCAGGTCGACACTGTCAAGGGCTACATTGCCACTGCACGCGAGAAAGGCGTGGAGCTCGTCCTGCCCACCGACATCGTGGTGGCTGACGAGTTCAAGGCGGATTCACCCCACCAGGTGGTTCCCGCCGATGGCATCCCTGCAGACAAGATGGGTCTGGACATCGGCCCTGACTCCCAGAAGCTCTTCCATGACAAGATCGTGGACTCCAAGACCGTGGTCTGGAATGGACCCATGGGCGTCTTCGAGTTCCCGGCATTCGCCGATGGCACCCGGGCTGTGGCCCAGGGCCTGGTCGATGCCACTAAGGCTGGAGCCTTCACCATCGTCGGTGGCGGCGACTCTGCCTCGGCCGTGCGCAACCTCGGCTTCCCTGAGGACGGCTTCTCGCACATTTCCACCGGTGGCGGTGCCTCGCTGGAGTTCCTTGAGGGCAAGGAGCTTCCGGGTCTGAAGGTGCTGGAGTAAAATCGGCAGACAGGCGGGCAATGCCGGGTCACCGGGTTTCGCATCCGGCGGCCCGGCATTGCTGTTGGTACGCGGATGGAAAGGTCTGGTATGGCACGCATTCCCCTGGTGGCCGGCAATTGGAAGATGAATTTCGACCACCTGGAAGCCACCTATTTCGTGCAGAAGCTGGCCTGGCTCCTGCGCGACGCCCACTTCGACCGCAGGCGTTGCCAGGTGGCGCTGATGCCCGCCTTCACTGCCCTGCGCTCCGTCCAGGTGCTGGTGGAGGCCGACAACCTGCCCATCGAGTATGGGGCGCAGGCCGTCTCCGTCACCGCCCAGGGAGCCTTCACCGGGGATGTGTCCGCTGACATGCTGGCCCAGCTGGGCTGCAGCTACGTCATTGTGGGCCACTCCGAGCGACGCAAGTACCATCCCGAGGACGACGCCAACATCGTCGACCAGGTCCGTGCCGTCCTGGCTGCGGGCATGAAGCCCATCCTCTGCGTGGGGGAGAGCTACGAGGAGCGCCGCCAGGGCATCCAACTGGACTTCGCCGTGGGCCAGGTCAACGACGTCACCCGGGACCTGGCCAAGGAGGACATGGAAAACCTGATTGTGGCCTACGAACCGGTCTGGGCCATCGGCACCGGCATGGTGGCCACCCCGGACACCGCCCAACAGGCCGCCCGGGCCATCCGCGACCACATCTCAGGCAAGTTCGGAGAGCCTGCCGGCCAGGCCGTGCGCATCCTCTACGGTGGCTCGGTCACTTCCAAGAATGCCTCCCAGATGATCACCCAGCCGGACGTGGACGGCTTTCTGGTGGGCGGCGCCTCCCTGGACGTGGAGGAGTTCGCGCGGATCGTGCGACTGGCTGCCAAGGGTTGATGCGTTTTTCCCCGGGTATCTGTATACTTGTTCCCAGTTCCTTACATGGAGGTATGTGCCGTGACCATTGTCAAGATTGTGCTCGAAGTCGTTGTGATCCTCGCCAGCATACTGCTGACCATGCTGATTCTGCTGCACAAGGGCAAGGGCGGCGGCCTGTCCGATATGTTCGGCGGCGGAATCGGCTCCAACGCCGGCACCTCAGGTGCAGCCGAGAGGAACCTGAACCGGCTGACCATCATCGTGGCCCTAATCTGGGTGGCCATCATCATCGCCTTGGATCTCATTACCAAGTACAAGCTGGCCTGATTCCATCAGACAATACCTAAAATATTTGACCCCGGCATTGACCGGGGTTTTTGCATATCTGGACGACTTTAGTGCGGGCTCCTAGTCCTTGACTATTACCACAATATGTCATTCACAATGCACCGATAATCCAACGATTCAGCCGCCTGACGGATAGATTAGAGAATGGTGTGCCCGACGAGCGGCGCATCACACAATGTCGTGCAAGCTAAGCAAGCGAAAGGAAGTGCTCATGGCTGAGCAAGCTGCACCGAGCCTGGAGGGCTGGTTCTGCCTCCACCTCTTCTGGAAGATTGATTGGGCCAAGTGGCGCAGAGCGCCGCAGGACGAGCGCCGAGAATGCCTGGATCAATTCAAGGCCCTTGCCGCACAGCTGGACGCGGTCCAGTCCCAGGGCAAGGGAAGCCACTACTGGTGTCAAGTCAATGGGCAAAAGGCCGACCTGGGCCTGATGGTCCTCAGGGAGACCCTGGAACAGTTGCAGGAGGTCGAAACCTCCCTGGAGAAGCTGCGCTTCTCCGATTATCTGGAGCCGACCATCTCCTATGTGTCGGTCACCGAGGTGGGCCTCTACTCGGGCAAGCCGACCACTGACCGCGGTTGGTCCTACGTCGACGCCAGCCTGCATCCCAAGACGCCCGACAAGCCCTACATTTGCTTCTACCCCATGTCGAAGACCCGCGTCCCCGGCGCCAACTGGTACACGCTGCCCTACGACCAGCGCAAGGCCTATATGCACGACCACGGCAAGATCGGCCGTTCCTACGCCGGGAAGGTCTCCATCATCCTGACAGGTTCCATTGGTCTGGACGACTACGAGTGGGGCGTTACCTTGTTCGCCGACGACCCCATCGAGTTCAAGAAGATCGTCACCGAGATGCGCTACATCGAAGCCAGCTCCATCTATGGCGAATTCCCCTACTTCCTGGTAGGCACCCAGACCGATCCTGAGCGCATTGACAGGCTGCTCACGGACCAGATGGGACAGTAGCACATGACGACAAGAGAGGGAAGATCAATCCTCGCCACGCCCTTATGGTTCTTCATGGTCATCGTTTTCATCACCCAGCTGGATGGGGGAGCGGTGCCGACCATGATGCCGTCCATCACACGGACCTTCGGCCTGACCACCATCGGCTCCTCCTGGGTGGTTGGCCTGTACACCCTGGGCCTGGTGGTGGGCACTCCCATCACATCCAACCTCTCCGATGCCCACGGGACCAGGAAGGTCTTCCTCTGGGAGCTGGCCTTCTGGTTCCTTGGATGTCTGATGACGGCGGTCTCACCCAACTATGCAGTCATGCTGCTGGGCCGGTTCATCCAGTCTCTGGGAGACAGCGGCATCATGGTCCTGTCCATGAACGTCCTTCTGCAGCGCGCCCGGAGGAACAGCCAAGGCAGGAAGGTTTCCACGGTGGGCATCATCGCCGGCCTTTCCGCCATGGTCAGCCCGGTCCTTTCGGGCATGCTCCTGGGCATCACCCACGGATGGCGTGCCTACTACTTCATGATGCTGCCCTTTTTAGCCATTTTGTTCATACTGGCCTGGTTCATGATGGGCGATTCCCAGACCGACCGCGCCTGGAAGACCGACTACCTGGGCCTGGGCTCCTTCAGCGTAGCTCTGGCCCTGCTGATGGTAGCAATCACCTTCCTCCAGTACGGAACCACCTACCTGCTCCTGATCATCGGATGCCTCCTGGTCGCAGTGATGGCCGGCGCGGTATTCCTGTTGCATGAGCGTAATCTGGGCGGCTCAAGCGAGACCATGCCCTTCCTGCCCATCCGCCTGCTGAAGCTGCCCTCCTATGGGCTCACCCTGCTGCTGGGAATGCTGGGAGGCATGTTCTTCTCCCTCTTCGTATACATTCCAACCTATGTCCATTCAGTCTTCGGGCTCCCGGTCCGTTCGGCCGGCATGGTCATGGTTGGCGTCGGGCTCGGTTCTGTGGTCGGGTCCTGGCTGGGCGGGCTGCTGGTCGACAAGTTCGGCTACCGGACCACGCTTGTCTTCTCATCGTCTTTGATAGGCCTGATGGCCCTGATGATCACCCTGACCCTGCACAATCTGCAGCTCTTCATGCTGCTGTCTTTCCTGATGGGGGTCGGCATGGGCTCGATGATGTCCTCGCCGCTCCAGGTGATCGCCGGAAGGCTGGCCGGGCCCGAAAACCGTATGCAGGCCATAGGCGGGCTGTCCGCTTGTAAGAAAATCGGCACCACCATCGCCCCCCTGCTCTTCGCCTCGGCCATTGAACTGGGCAAGGTGGGCGGACAGGCTGGACTGGCCTCTTACAGGAACATGTTCCTGGTGGTCATCGTCATAGCCCTGGTCAATATCGGCCTGGCATACTGCATTCCATTTTCACAGAAAGAAGTTGCTGATGACTGAATCTACAGCTGTCCTCCTCATGGCGTACGGCACCCCCTACCAGGAGTCCGACATAAAGGGGTACTACACCAACATCCGCCACGGGCAGGAGCCGCCCAAGCCGCTCATGGACCAGCTGGTCGGCCGCTACAAGGCCATCGGTCTGCCCTCGCCCCTGGCCAGGATCACCACGGCCCAGCGCGACGGTCTTCAGGCTGCGCTGGACAAGGCCCATCCCGGCGCCTACAAGGTCTACGAAGGTTTGAAATACATCGCCCCCTTCATCAAGGATGCGGTCGACCAGATTGCCGCCGATGGCATCACCAGGGTTATTGGCCTGCCCCTTGCCCCGCAATACTCCTCATATTCGAGCGAGGACTACCACAACCGTGCCAGCAGGGCCATCGAGTCCCATCCGGGCATAGGATACCTGCCGGTGCGGTCCTGGTGGAACCACCAGGCACTGATCCGCTTCTGGAGCGATCAGCTGGTGGCCATGAAGGATCTGACCGACCGGCCGGACACCAAGGTGATCTTCAGCGCCCACTCACTGCCCCTGCGCATCATCCAAGGAGGGGACCCCTACAAGGATGAGGTCATCGGCCTATCCAATGCCGTGGCTCAGGCCGCCGACCTCAATGAGGACCAGTACGTGCTGGCCTGGCAGTCGGCAGGCCGCACCCAGGAGCCTTGGATCGGCCCTGATTTCGTCAATGTGGCCAAGGATCTGATTACCAAGAGCGGCATGAAGACCATCGTCTCCGCCTCCATCGGCTTCATCGCTGACAACCTGGAAATCTGTTATGACGTGGACATTGAGCTGACCAGGGCCATTGAATCAGCTGGCGGCACCCTGACCAGGTTGAACTTGCCCAACGACAGCCCCGCCCTGATTGCCGCCCTGCAGCAGGTGGTCGAAGAGACCAAGACAGAGTAGTCGTATAAGAGTAGTCGCATATCTACTTGGATTTTTGTTGAGATATCGATTGTGCCCCGCAGGTTTGAACCTGCGGGGCACAATCGATAATCGCTCGCGACGGCTGTCAGTCAGGCGCTCAGCCGTTGACGCGATCGATGCCCTTCTGTACGTCGGAGAGGACCGAATCCCAGGAGTCGATGAAGGCGGCGACGCCATCGGCCTCCAGCTTGTCGGTCACGTCCTTGATGCTGATGCCCAGGTCGGCCAGCTTCTGCATCACCTGGTGGCTCTCCTGGTAGGTGCCTTTGACCGAGGGAGCGCCATTGCCGTGATCAGCCAGAGCATTCAGGGTCTTCTCTGGCATGGTGTTGACCACGTCAGGGGCCACCAGCTCGTCCACATACTTGCAGTCGGAGTAGGCGGCGTTCTTAGTGCCGGTGGAGGCCCAGAGCGGACGCTGACGCTTGGCTCCCTTGGCTTCCAGGCCAGCCCAGCGAGGATCGTTGTCAAAAGCCCTCTCGAAGAGCTCATAAGCCAGGCGGGCATTGGCCACAGCGGCCTTGCCCTCCAGGGACTTGGCCTCGTCAGATCCGTTGGCCTCCAACAGTTTGTCAACCGCAGTATCCACGCGGGAGACGAAGAAGGAGGCCACCGAGCCCATGTGCTTCAGGTCATGGCCGTTCTTGTCAGCCTGGACCATGCCCTCTATGAAGGCATCAATGACCTGCTTGTAGCGCTCCAGGGAGAAGATCAGGGTCACGTTGACTGAGATGCCCTTGGCCAGGGTGGCGGTGATGGCGGGTAGGCCCTCTAGGGTAGCGGGAATCTTGATCATGGCGTTGGGCCGGTCGACCTTGTTCCAGAGCTCTTCGGCCTGCTTCTCGGTCTCTTCTGTGTTGTGGGCCAGACGAGGATCGACCTCGATAGAGACGCGTCCATCCACGTAATCGGTCTTCTCAGCAACCTCGCGGAAGATGTCGGTGGCGTTACGCACGTCGGTTGTGGTTAGCTCGCGGACGGCCTCCTCAACGGGTATGCGACCCAGTTGCTTGAGCTGTTCGTCATAGGGGCCCACCTGGCTCAAGGCCTTCTGGAAAATCGAGGGGTTGGTGGTCACGCCCACCACATTGCGCTCGGCGATCAGCTGCTGCAGATTGCCCGACTCGATGCGGGTGCGGCTCAGGTCGTCCAGCCAGATCGAGACACCTGAATCGCTGGTGCGCTGGGTGTTTGCATTTTCTGCCATCTTGTCACTCCTTATTTGGGTTCCCGATAGAATCACATTCACTATGCTCTACCGGGAAGTCTATTGCTGTATTCCCCCAGGCCCGCGTTTCGGACGTGTTTTGCAGGGGAGGGGGCCGGCATCGCGGACGGCCCCCGATTAATCACGATGCCGGGTTCAGCGTGCCCGACGGACTTCCTCCAGGGATGCCTGTGCTGCTTCGACCACATGATCGGCGGTGATGCCCAGGTCACGCATGTTCTCGTCGCCGCTGCCCTGCAGACCGAACTGCTCTATGGAGACGGGCTTGCCATAGCTGCCCAGGTACTTGTACCAGGGCGTGGCCAGGCCAGCTTCAACCGAGACGCGGGCCTTGACGGAGACGGGCAGAACAGCTTCCTTGTACTCGTCGTCCTGCTCCTCGAACCACTCAAGCGAGGGCACGGAAATGACACGGGCCTTGACGTCCTGCTCAGCCAGGGTCTTGGAGGCAGCTACAGCGAGCTGCACCTCGGAGCCGGTGGCCATGATCAGTACATCCGGCTGGCCCTCGGTGTCGACCAGCACATAGGCGCCCTTGCGAACGCCTTCACGGGCCTTGGCCTTGGTCTCTTTCAAGGTGGGCACGCCCTGCCTGGTGAGAATCATGGCTGTGGGGTGGGTGTTGCCCTTCTCGAAGAAGGCGCGATAAGCTTCAGCGGTCTCATACTGGTCGGCCGGGCGCACAACCTCCATCTGAGGGATGGCACGCATGACGGTCAGGTGCTCGATGGGCTGGTGGGTGGGGCCATCCTCGCCCAGGGCCACGGAGTCGTGGGTCCACACATACAAGTTGGGGATGTCCATCAGAGCCGCCAGACGCACCGAGGGGCGCTCATAGTCGCTGAACTGGAAGAAGGTCCCGTTGTAGGGCCTGGTGTCCGAACCCAACAGGATGCCGTTGGTGATGGCGCCCATGGCGAACTCGCGCACGCCAAAGTGCAGCTGGCGGCCGTACTTGCTGGCCTTGGGCCACTGAACGGTTTCGTCGGCCTCGGGAGCGAAGGAGACAGCACCGTTGATGTTGGTGTTGTTGGAGCCGCCCAGATCAGCGGATCCCCCCCAGAGCTCGGGCATGATGGGGGCCAGGGCGTTGATGACTGCGCCGGAAGCCTTGCGGGTGGCCACCTTGGAGCCGGGCTCGAAGCCAGCCTCCAGGTCGTCCAGGGCCTTGTCGAAGCCCTCGGGCAGCTTGCCGGCATGGATGCGGTCGTAGAGAGCAGCCTTGTCGGGGTTGGCCTTGCGCCAAGCCTGGAACTTCTCGTCCCAGTCCTTGTGGGCGGCCAGGCCGCGCTGAGCGACCTCGCGTGCGTGAGCCAGGGCCTCCTCGTCGATCTGGAAGCTCTGCTCAGGGTCGTAACCAAGGGTTTTCTTCAGGGCGGCGACAGCCTCGGGGCCCAGGGCAGAGCCGTGGGCTGAAGGATCGTTGGTCTTACCGGGGGTCGGCCAGGCCATCAGGGTGTCCACCTTGATGAACTTGGGCCGGTCGGTGACCTGCTCGGCCTTCTCCAGGACGGCAGCCAGGCCTTCGACGTCCTCCTTGTAGGAGCCGTCGGGCTGGATGAAGCTGAACTCGTCTGTGTACCAGCCGTAGGCCTGGTAGCGCTTGAGGATGTCCTCGCCCAGGGAGATGCGGGTGTCGCCCTCGATCTGGATGTGGTTGGCATCGAAGATGACAGTCAGGTTGCCTAGGCGCTGGTCGCCGGCCAAGGAGCTGGCCTCGGAGGAGACGCCCTCCTCGACATCGCCCTCGCCGCAGATGACCCAGACCTTATGGTCGAAGGGGGACTGCCCCTCGGGTGCGTCAGGATCCAGCAGACCACGCTCGTAACGCTGACCATAGGCGAAGCCCACAGCCGAGGCCAGACCCTGGCCCAACGGGCCGGTGGTCATCTCGATGCCGGGGGTCAGGCCGTACTCGGGGTGGCCGGGGGTCCGGGTGCCTGCGGTGCGGAAGCGCTTCAGATCGTCCAGGGTCAGTCCGTACCCGGAGAAGTAGAGCTGCACGTACTGGGTCAGCGAGGCGTGGCCGCCGGAAAGAATGAACCGATCACGCCCAACCCAGTCGGGGTCGTTGGGATCGTGACGGATGAAGTGCTGGTAGAGCGCGTAGGCGATGGGCGCCAGCGAAATAGGGGAGCCAGGGTGGCCGCTTCCGGCCTTCTCGACCGCGTCGGCCGAGAGGACCTTGGCCATCTTGACAGCCCGCTCATCGAGTTCGGACCATGTGAAATCTGCCATATGGTGCTGCTTTCCTTCCAATCTAGAGGTCTCCATGTTCGACTTGTGTCGAAAATGTTCGGTTACCTTCACAATGCGTTTCCATCGTATCGGTTTGAGACGACACAATTCGGCTCTTCGCGCGACGTTTTGGCACTCTCTTGGCCCGAGTGCTAATAATGAAACCATGACGGGAGAAGCGACATTGCCTAATACCAGACGCATGCTGGTGCTGCGGGCGGTTGTCGAGGACTACATTCGTTCTCGTGAGCCGGTGGGGTCGGGTTCGCTCACCAGAAGTCATCAGCTTGGAGTCAGCTCCGCCACCGTGCGCAACGACATGGCGGCCCTGGAGAGCGAGGGCTACCTGGTTCAGCCCCACACCTCCGCCGGCCGCATCCCCACCCAGAAGGGCTACCGTTACTTCGTCGACAGGTTGGCCACCATCGTGCCCCTGTCCTCCGCCCAGCGCCGGGGCATCAACGCTTTCCTGTCCGGGTCGGTCAACCTGGAGGACACCCTGCAGCACGCCGCCCAGCTTCTGGCTCAGATCACCGGGCAGATCGCCGTGGTGGCCTCGCCCTCCCTGGCCAGCTCAAACCTGCGCCGGGCCGAGCTTATAGGACTGAGCCGGGGGACCGTACTTATGGTGGTAATCACCGATACCGGCCGGGTGGTCCAGCGCACCCTGCACGGGCCCCTGCAGGAGGACCCGAACGCCTTGGCGGGCCTGTCCGACCAGATCAACCGGCAGTGCCAGGACCTGCCCCTGGACCGTGCAGCCGACCGCTGCCGCATACTGGCCGACTCCCTTACCGAGGGCCGCGACAAGTCCACGCTGCGCCTGGTGGCCGCGGTCTTCGACGAGATGGCCACCCGAGAGCAGACCAGTGGCCTCTACATGGCCGGCACCTCCCAGCTGACCCACAGCCAGGCCGTCTCCTTGGGGGACTTGGGCTCGCTGCTGGACGCCTTGGAGGAGCAGGTGGTGCTCATGCGGCTCATGCGGGCCCAGAGCGAGCTTTCGCGCGAGAGCAACGGGGTCAGCGTGGCAATCGGCACCGAGACCCGGACTCCCGAGCTAGTCCACGCCTCAGTAGTCACTAGTGGATACGGTCATGCCAGGTCCAGGCAGACCGACGGCTCGGAAGCCGACGAGCCAGTGGCCTTCGTAGGCTCCATCGGCCCGACCCATATGGACTATCCGGCTACCATGAGCGCGGTTCGTGCCGTGGCCTCGTATTTGACCGGTTTCCTGGCCGGCGACGGGGAGCCATGACCGTTAAGGCAGCGGCATAAGTCATAGGTATCGTGGGCCCATGCAACTATGGGTCGAGAGGGCATCAAACGAAAAGGATGATCGGTGGCAGATTACTACGAGGTTTTGGGAGTCGAGCGCGGCGCGAGCGATCAGGACATCAAGCGTGCCTATCGCAAAATGAGCCGCAAGTACCACCCGGACATCGCCGGGCCTGAATACGAGGACAAGTTCAAGGAGGTCAACAGCGCCTACGAGGTGCTCTCGGATCCTGAGAAGCGGCGCATGTACGACGCGGGCGTGGACCCCAATGACCCCCAGGCCTCCCAGGGAGCCGGCCCCTTTGACATGGGCGACGTCTTCAACCAGTTCTTCGGCGGCGGCTTCGGGGGCACGACCCAGGGGCCCATTCCGCGCACCCAACCCGGTCGGGATGCCCTGGCCCAGGTCTCTGTGGACATGAAGACCGCCATCTTCGGCGGCGTTGTACGCACCCCCATCAGCACCTATGGCCTCTGTCAGGAGTGCGGCGGATCGGGGGCCCAGAAGGGGACCTCCCCGGTGACCTGCCCTGTATGCCATGGCAAGGGCTATGCCCAGAAGGTGGTGCGGACCCTGCTGGGGCAGATGATGAGCCAGGCTCCCTGCGAGCGGTGTGAGGGCCACGGCACCGTCATCGAGCACCCCTGCCCGGTCTGCAACGGCCACGGCCGTGTACGCACCCGCCGCGAGGTGGGCGTCAACGTGCCAGCAGGCGTGGCTGACGGCTCACGCCTGCGGTTGGCCTCCCAAGGCGAGGTGGGCGAAGGCGGCGGAGCGGCCGGCGACCTGTACGTGGACATCGCCATTAAGCCCGACAAACACTACACTCGCAGTGGCCAGGACCTGCACTGCTGGATCGCCGTGCCCATGACCTGGGCCGTGCTGGGCCACCAGGTGGACCTAGAGACATTCGACGGCCAGCGCCAGGTGGAGATCCCCGTCGGCTGCCAGCCCGACCAGGAGATCACCATCAAGGGCCTGGGTGTCACCAGACTGGGCAACCGGGAGGAGCGCGGCGACATCATTGTCCACGTGCTGGTCCAGATCCCCACCAAGCTGGACGACAATCAGCGCCGCCTGATTGAGGACTTCGCCGACAGCCACGACTCCGAAGCCAAGCAGGTCCCGCAGAGCGCCAAGCCTGCCGGAGCCGGAGGCCGCAAGGGAATCTTCGGCAAGCTCAAGGACATCTTCAGCTGATTCATCCCAGCAGCGACCGGCACATGGACCGATATTCGCTCACATAGCCGCCGCCGAAGAAGGCGCAGTGCCCGGCGATGGCGTAGAGTTGCCAGAGCGTAGTCCGGTTCTGGTAGCCGGCCACCAAGGGATGCACGCTCTGGTAGCCGTCCAGAATCTGCCCTAGGTAGGGGATGCCGAACAGCTGCAGCATGGCCAAGTCTTCCTCACGATGGCCTCCGTGGGCCGCAGGGTCGATCAGGACAGCCTGTGTCTGCCCGTCTTTCCTGGCCCACATGACGTTGCCGCTCCACAGGTCCCCGTGGACCCTGGCGGGCTTGTCATTGGCGGCGGCACCCAGCAGTTCCGGCAGGGCCTGGATCACTTCTTGGGTCATCTCCATGTCCTCGCGGTTCAGCGCCCGCCGATCCATGGCCATGCCCACCATGGGCTCCAGCCGTCCCTTGGCCCAATAGGTGGCCGGGTCGTCCCAGGCGCCCACGTCCATGGGCAGTGGATCCTGCAGGGGCCCGAAGTAGCAGGTGCCCGTGTAGCCCTCGGGCGCAGAGCCAAAGTGGTCGGCCCCGGCATCATGCATATGGGCCAGCTGGGCGCCAAAGCGGTAGGCCGCGCCAGACGTGGGGGAGGCGGAGGTTACCTCCTCAATGTCCAAATAGTCCGGGCCCCAGTCGTAGACATCCACCACTCGGGGACCGCCCTGCGCCTGAGCCTGGCCCAGCCATTGCAGACCGCGCCCTTCGCACTCGAAGAATCCCGCCGGGGCCCCGCCCCTGGATTTTCTGTAGGTCTTGGCCATGATGATCCACACCCCTAATCGTCGAGTCGTCGATTCCGACAAGATCCATTGTGGGCATTCTGCGAGACATGCCCGGCCCTTGGCTCTTCCTGCCCTGCGCGGTGGCTATGCTTGCCATTGTTGTCCGACATAGCAAGAGGGGTCCATGAATTTCTTCGAAGCCATTCTGTTCGGCCTGGTGCAGGCCCTGACGGAGTATTTTCCCGTCTCATCCAGCGCCCATATCCGCATTGTGGGTGGCCTGCTGGGCCAGGACCCGGGCGCGGCCTTCACAGCCATCATCCAATTCGGCACCGAGCTGGCGGTTCTGCTCTACTTTCGGCATGACATTGTCCGCATATTGACCCACTGGTTCCGTTGCCTGGCTGGCAAGGACGGCTCCTCCTGGCGGGAGCGGATGGGCTCCAAGGACCATGACGCAGCATTGGGCTGGTACATCATCCTGGGAACCCTGCCCATCGTCGTGGCGGGACTGCTCTTCCAGAAGATAATCGAGACCAAGCTGCGTAATCTATGGATTACCGTGGTGGTACTGATCGTCTTTGGCCTGCTGCTGGACTACTTCGACCGCCATGGCCGTCAGACCAAGGAGATCCGGCAGATGAACGCCCGTGACGCCCTGCTCTTCGGCATCGGGCAAATGCTGGCCCTGATCCCCGGCGTATCCCGTTCGGGCGGCACCATGACCTTCGGCCGCGGCTTGGGCTATACCCGCGAGGCCGCAACCCGGGTCAGCTTCCTCATGGCCATTCCCGCCGTCTTCGGCGCCGGAATCCTAGAGACGGTCAAGTCCTTGAAAAACATCAATGCAGATGCTGCTTTCCCCGGCTGGGGGGCCACCATCTGCGCCACCGTGGTCAGCTTTCTGTTGGGCTACATCGTTATCATCGCCTTTTTGAAGATCGTTTCACGCTTCTCCTACCGGGGATTTGTCATCTACCGAATCGGCCTGGCAATCTTCGTGGCCATCATGCTCATGGTCGGCGCCCTGCCTGCCGTGGGCGGCGTTGCAGCCAGCTGACCCCCTGATGAAGAACTTCGTCGAGGATCAGACGATCCCAATGTCGCGTGACAGCATTCTTTCATGTACTGCCCTGGTTTCGCGGCAGTGGAGTCAGCACACAGACCTGCATGCATTGCGCGGCCAACGGGGGATCCCGATTTTTTCTGGGAGATTTGCAACGGTTGTGCCATATAGGTTTGGCCTGTAATAGCTCATGACGGCACTAGTGCTGATGCCCCTCCTCATAGTAAATGGCAAACAAGGCCATGCGGCCATCCAGGGCATGGCAGACTTCAGGGCCTTCAGACATCGACACACGTGATCAGGCTCACATTGAGTTCACATCCTGCCTGAAATCCATAACGAGGACCAGCAATCAGCTTCCGGAATCATTGACTTTCCCGGGATTTTTGGGAATCTGTACTTACTCCACATGCCCGATTCAGGAATATCGGTCATAAAAGGCACCCGCCCCGGACGATCAGCCGGGCAGCAAAAGCAGCTTTTAACCATCATCTTGCGTTAACATGAAAATCCCTCGGCGCTTGGTTACCCCCGTGGATCAGCTGGGCCATGGACGGCGGACCGGGAACCGAAGGGCAAAAGAGAAGGTCTAGTATACGGAACTAGAGGAAGCCGTCTGGCAGGTATAGAAGTAATGGAACATATCACTCCCTCCCAAGCCTTTCGCTTCCCGCAGCACCAACCGGCGGCCGCAAACCGCCCTGTTAGGATGTTGAGGATCAGCCATGCATTTCACAGTTGACAACCTTGAAGAGATTTTTCCCCTTGCAGAATTCATGGCCGATTCCTTCGGCCCCATGGCCGAGATCGCCGTGCATGACATCACTCGCCTCGAGAATACCATAGTGTTTATTCGCAATGGTCAGCTTTCCGGACGCACTCTGGGCGACACCGTGACCAACCAGACCCGCCAACTGGCCATGCGGGCCGAACGCGATGGGGCCGACTTCGTCTCCGACTACCGCGGGCGCCGCCTGAACATGCACGAGTTCCGCGTCTCCTCATACCTGATACACGACAGGCAGCAAACCGTCATCGGCCTGCTCTGCATCAGCATCAACATCACCGAGCTGCAGCAGGCGGCCCATGTGCTGCAGACTCTGACCGAAACCGACTCCGACGATGTGCAGATCTCCACAGAGGCCTCCCGCAGCCACATGACTGAAGAGCCTCAGGAGAACATCCGTAGGATCACCAGGGAGGCGGTCCGCCAGTTCAACATTCCCATGGATAAGCTGACCAAACAGGACAGGCTGAACATCATCAGCGACATCAAGGACCGGGGCATTTTCCTGATCAAGGGCGCGGTAGGAATTGTGGCACCCGAGCTCAGAATATCCATTCCCACTCTCTACCGGTACCTGCAGGCCCTGAAATAGGGACCAAAACAGCTAATAAGTAAAACCCCCGGCGGCAGGAGAGGGGGGTATAATTCTGCGCCGCCGGGGGAGCTTTACAACACGGCCGCCGTGAATTGCACGACAACCGGAACGCGACCCTACACGCGGGCCACGCAAGTATCACATAGGTAGAACAAAGAGTCCACGGTTTCCTCAAGCTGTGGGGGGAATGGCAGATTCAGCCACGGCAACAACTTGCCCTCATAGGCCCCGGCTTTTCTGCATGTTATCACCTCGTTAAGGACACATCGGGTTACTCCTGTTTCTGGCGGGTCCCCCGACCTGCAGATAAGAGTAAATTATCACAAAGCCACGGACATGCCAAGCGTTCGGTTCAAAGTCTGACCCTAATACGAATGACGTCCATCGGCCGAACTCGCAGCAGGCAGGAAATAGAGCGCACGATCTGGTTCAAACAGGGGAATATCGGATGTCCGTCGATGGGAGACGCCCAAGACAGGAGGCCAAAGCCTTGCCGCGGCATTGAGAAAACCGGTTTGAACCACCACAAATAAATTATTACCAAAAAGCCCATGACCAGAAGAGCCCGATAGGACAAAAAGCGGATCAAACTTCCCTGCCTGCTAATGGATTTTCAGAGAGAAGACGGAGAAAGACTATGCATCCAGGTGGGCGATGCAGGAATCGAACCTGCGACCCCTTCGGTGTGAACGAAGTGCGCTAGCCGCTGCGCCAATCGCCCGGATTGGGAAAGACCACCGAAGTGATCCTCGTGGGCGATACTGGATTCGAACCAGTGACCCCTTCCGTGTCAGGGAAGTGCGCTACCTCTGCGCCAACCGCCCGGGTCATTCTCGTTTCGAGAGAGAGGTGGGTACGAGAGTCGAACTCGTCTATACGGCTTTGCAGGCCGCTGCCTAACCGCTTGGCTAACCCACCGTATTGGTTAAACTGCTCGAAACCTCGAGCGGGCAACGGGACTCGGACCCGCGGTCTCGACCTTGGCAAGGTCGCGCTTTACCAACTAAGCTATGCCCGCACATTCAACCCTCACCCTAGTAGTGACAGCCGAAGCACGTTGCACTACTGTAGCGTAGACCCCAGCACTTGGCAAAAAGAGCGTGTCGCCGCGTCATAGAGCCACCCTCCGCTGACGGCAAAGCCACGCTATACAAGGCTTCCTACCGGTAGGGTGAGAGATATGAGTGAAGAAGCCAGGCAGCACTGCACCATGGTGGCCGCCTTCGACGGCTGGAACGACGCATGCTCAGCCTCGACCAACGTCATCCGCCACCTGTTGAACGTTTACGAGTCCCACGAGATCGGCAGCATTCCAGGCGACGGGTTCTACGACTACCAGATGTCACGGCCCATGCTCTGCCATGTGCAGGGTAGGCGTCGGATTATCTGGCCCTCCACCAAGATCTACCGAGTGCAGATTGATGACACCCACACCCTCCTGCTGGAGATGGGCCCGGAGCCCAACTACCACTGGAGCGATTTTTGTCGGCGCAGCATCCATTGGGCCGAAGACGATGAGGCGGATGCCATCATCACCCTGGGTGCCATGTTTGCCGACTGCCCCCACACCAGGCCTCTGCCCATTGACGATCTGGCTGGTGACCAGCCGAAGACCGACACCGACGGACACTCCGGCCCAATAGGCATCCCCACTGTTCTGGATGCCCTGGCCACCCAAGACGGCTACAGCACCGAATCCATCTGGGTCTCCGTGCCCCAGTACCTGGGCAGCGACGAGTGCGCCCAGGGCACCCTGCAGCTCCTGCAAAGGCTCTCGGCCATGCTTGGGGTCCACCTTGACGAGGGGGAGCTGCCCCGCAAGGCAGCCGAGTGGAAGGCCCAGGCCGGAATGCTGCTGCGCTGCAATGACGACCTGGCAAACTACGTACACCGTCTGGAGATGGATGTCGACCAGGCCCAGGTAGACGAGCCGGCTGCCGAAGAGCTGGTCCGGGAAGCCGAGGATTATCTGCGCTCCATGGGCAACAAAGGCCCCTCCTTGTCTGAGTGACGACCTAGGCTGTGGCTCGATAACCATGTCCAGCCTGCACCCTGTAACGCGGGCTCCGATAGCAAGGACGGCATTCATGACACAGTCGAGCATCTCCATCATCGTCAAGGGCGAACGAAAGGAGGTGGCGGCGGATCAGACTGGCGTCCAGCTTTTCGCTGACGACAAGGACATCATCGCCGTTGACCTCAACGGGCAGCCACGCGACCTCTGCACACCCCTGCACGAAGGCGACGAGGTCGAGCCCATCACCTTGGAGAGCGACCAGGGACTGGCCATCATGCGGCACTCGGCCACCCACGTCATGGCTCAGGCCGTCCAGGAGATCCGCCCTGACGCCAAGCTGGGCATCGGCCCGGTCATCAAGGATGGCTTCTACTACGACTTCGACGTGGACAAGCCTTTCACCCCCGACGACCTCAAGCAGATCGAACAGCGAATGAAGCGGATCATCAAGTCCTCCCAGAGCTTCCGCAGGCGCGTTGTCACTGAGGAGGAGGCCCGCAAGGAGGAGGCCGACCAGCCCTACAAGCTGGAGCTGATCGGTGCCAAGGAGGCCGAAATCAACAGCGAGGAGGCCACCGAGGTGGCCACCGGCGGCGAGCTGACCATGTATGACAACCTGGACCGTGAGGGCAACACGGTCTGGAAGGACCTCTGCCGAGGCCCCCACCTGCCCAACACCCGCTACATCCGCTGCTTCAAGCTCATGCGCACAGCCGCCGCCTACTGGCGCGGGGACGAGAAGAACCCCATGCTTCAGCGCATATACGGCACCGCCTGGGCCAACAAGGACGACATGAAAGCCTACACCGCCCGTCTGGAGGAGGCCGCCCGCCGCGACCACCGCAAGCTGGGGGCCGAGATGGACCTCTTCTCCTTCCCGGACGAAATCGGCCCCGGCCTGCCAGTCTTCCACCCCAAGGGCGCAGCCGTCATCAACGCCATGGAGGACTACTCCCGGCAAATGCACCGGCGCAACGGATACTCCTTCGTGCAGACCCCGCACATCACCAAGGGCCACCTCTACGAGATCTCGGGCCACCTGCAGTGGTACAAGGACGGCATGTACCCGCCCATGCACCTGGACGAGGAGAAGGACTCCAAGGGCAAGGTCACCCGCCAGGGCTTCGACTACTACCTGAAGCCAATGAACTGCCCCATGCACAACCTGATTTTCAAGTCCCGCCAGCGCTCCTACAAGGAGCTGCCCCTGCGGCTTTTCGAGTTCGGCACCGTATACCGCTACGAGAAGTCCGGGGAGGTCCACGGCCTGACCCGTGTGCGCGGCCTGACCCAGGACGACTCCCACATCTACTGCACCCGGGACCAGATGAAGGGTGAGCTGACCAACCTGCTCCAGTTCGTGCTCAAGGTGCTCAAGGACTTCGGCCTCAACGACTTTTACTTGGAGCTGTCCACCAAGGATCCCAACAAGTTCGTCGGCTCCGACGAGGTCTGGGAGGAGGCGACCAACACCCTGGCCGAGGTGGCCAAGGACTCTGGCCTGGAACTGGTTGACGACCCCGAGGGCGCCGCCTTCTATGGGCCCAAGATCTCCGTCCAGGCCCGCGATGCCATCGGGCGCACCTGGCAGGTCTCCACCATTCAGCTGGACTTCAACCTGCCCGAGCGCTTCCAGCTGGAGTACATCGCCGCCGACGGCTCCCACCAGCGGCCGGTCATGATCCACCGGGCCCTCTTCGGATCCATTGAGCGCTTCTTCGCCATCCTGCTGGAACACTATGCCGGCGCCTTCCCGGCCTGGCTGGCCCCGGTCCAGGTGCAGGCCGTGCCCGTGGCCGACGAGTTCGCCCCCCACCTGGAGCATCTGCTGGACGAGCTGCGCGACGACATGGTCCGCTGCGAGATCGACCGCTCCGACGACCGCTTCGGCAAGAAAATTCGCAACGCGGCCAAGTCCAAGGCCCCCTTCATCCTGATCGCCGGCGAGGAGGATGCCTCCAAGAACGCGGTCTCCTTCCGCTTCCGCGACGGCAGTCAACTCAACGGCGTGCCCGTGGAGCAGGCCCGTGCCTGGATCAACGAGGCCATCAGGGTCCGCGCCCAGATCAACTCGGCGGATGACTTCCGAGCGAACACCTCCTGCAGTCAGGACTGACCAATGTTCGAGCATCTACGGCGCCCCTGGAAGCGCATCATCGCCCCCATCGCCCGCGGCCTGGTTCGTCTGGGCGTGAGCGCCAATGGTGTCACGATCAGCGGAGCCATAGGCACCACCCTGGTCGCCATCGTGACCGGGTTCACCGGCTGGCTCCTGCCCGGGGCCATCGTCCTGGCCATCCTGGTGGCCTTCGACTCCCTGGATGGTTCCGTGGCTGCGCTGACCGGCGGGGGCACCCAGTTCGGAGGCTTCCTGGACTCCACCCTTGACCGGATAGCCGACTGGGCCGTCCTGACCGGGGTCATCATCTACCTGCGCCGCCACGAGCTGGCCTGGGTGGCAGATGGCAGCCACCTGGGTCCAGACATCTGGGCGCAGGTTGGCATGGCTGCAGCGCTCTTCGCCATCATGACCTCCTTCGTCACCTCCTACGCCCGGGCCCGGGCCGAGGCCGAGGGGTTCGAGGCCAAGAATGGCATTGCCACCAGGTCGGATCGGCTGGTCATCATCCTAGTTGGCATGGCCCTGACGGGAGCCGGGCTGCCCCTGGCCGTGCTCAGCTGCTTCCTGATCCTGCTGGCCCTGTTGGGCATCGTCACCGTCTGGCAGCGGATCAGCCACGTCGCCAAGGACATGAGCCGCAACCCGCAGCCTGCCAACCCCAACCACGAGTGAGCCTATGCTGGACCGACTGCTCATCTTCCTGGCTCAGCACGCGCGTCTGGTGCCCGAGCGGCTGGTGCGCGGCCTCTTCCTGGCAGCAGCCGACCTCTGCTGGCTGTTTCGGATAGGCGGCGTAAGACAGCTGGAGCGCAATCTGGCCCATGTCATGCCAGAGGCCGACCCTCGCAGCCTGCGGCACACCTCGCGCCAGGGCATGCGCTCCTACTTCGTCTACTTCGTCGAGGCCCTGACAGTGGGTGCCCGCACCAAGGAGCAGCTGCTGGCACGCATACACGGTGGAGGCAGCGCCTACCCGGATCCGGCCAAGACCGACATCGGCCTGCGGTCCCTGCCCATCGGCATGGGCCACCAGGGCAACTGGGACTATGCGGGCTTCTGGGCCTGTTCGACAGTCGGTCAGGTCACTACGGTGGCCGAGCGGTTGCGGGACCAGGGAATGCTGGACACCTTTGCAGACATCCGTCGCCGCCTGGGCATGAACATCCTGCTGACCGGCGAGCCGGACATCACCGACCGTCTGACAACCCTGCTGCGGAAGCCGGACCAGGTGGTGCCCCTGCTGGCCGACCGCGATCTGAGCCGCCGAGGCGTCTTCGTCAAGGCCTTCGACTCCTGGATTCGCGTGGCCGCAGGCCCTGCCGTCATAGCCTTGGACGCCCGTCTGCCCCTGTACACCGTCAACATGCACAGGGAGAGGCTGACAGGGGAGCGCCGCCGACAGGCCAAGTCCCCCTATGGCTATGTATGCCAGGTGGACGGGCCAATCGCCATTGAGCCCTACATGGACATGCCCCGGGAGCAGGCGATCAACTCTCTGACGCAGGCCTGGGTGGATCAGTGGGCCCGGGGCATTCGGGAGCATCCCGAGGACTGGCACATGCTTCAGCCGATTTTCCTTGAGGACCTGGATCTTTCCCGGATGCACGACCTACCGGACTTCATACTGGCCCAGGCACCAGGAAACAAGGGGGGTGAAAGGCATGAAGGCACCCAAGCAAAGGCCTGAGCAGGAGCCAGAGCGGGCTGCCATCAAGGCACCTCTGCGAGTGGGGATCATCTCGCCCTACTCCTTCGAGACTCCGGGCGGCGTCCAACTGCATATTCGCGACTTCGCCAGACATCTTATGGACCGTGGCCATCAGGTGCAGGTTCTGGCTCCGGGCCGACGCACCCAGGACATGCCCCTCTGGGTGCAGACCACCGGCTCCTCCTTCTCCATTCCCTACAACGGATCCGTGGCCAACCTGAGCTACTTCGGCGTGGCCGGCCACAAGACCCGGCAGTGGGTCAGACAGGGTCACTTCGACATCGTGCACCTGCACGAGCCCGAGGTGCCCTCCCTGAGCCACAAGCCCCTGCAGCCCGGATTTATTCCCTGCCCCTATGTGGCCACCTTCCATGCAGCCTTCGATTCGCCGCCCCTGGCCCTGAGGCTGACCAGGCGGTACCTGCGGCGATACCTGGCCAGCATCAGCCAGGCCATCTTCGTCAGCCCATCAGCCATGCAGAATGCGCAGAACCTGCTGGAGCCGGGCATACCCAGCCAGATCATCCCCAACGGCATCGAGACCAAAGCCCTGCGCAATGCCCGGCCGCGCCCGGAATGGCAGGGGAGCGAGCGGGAACCCACCATCGGATTCCTGGGACGGATGAAAGAGGAGCGCAAGGGGTTCAGGATTCTGGCCCAGGCGGCACCTGCCATTCTGCAGCGCGTGCCGGGAGCCCGCTTCCTGTGTGCGGGAGACGGTCAGGGGGAGGCACGAAAGATACTCGAGGCCGTCGATCCCGGACTGGCCCAGCACTTCACCTTCCTGGGTCGGATCAGCGACGAGGACAAGGCCTCCTTCTACCACAGCCTGGACCTCTATCTGGCTCCGCAGACCGGGGGAGAGAGCTTTGGCATCGTGCTGGTCGAGGCCATGGCTGCAGGCTGCCCGGTGGTGGCCTCGGACCTGCCTGCATTCAAGGATGTCTCCCAGAATGGCCACAGCGCGCGTCTGTTCGCCAACGGAGACCCCCCGGACTGCGCCCGGGCGGTCCTTGACCTGCTGGACAACCGAACTGCCCGCATGAATCTGGCCTCGTGCGGAATGCGCCGGGCCAGCGACTACGACTGGGAACGGGTCACCGACCAGGTTCTGGATGTCTATGCCCGCGCCCTGGCAGCCCGGCCTGATCATCGCCGTGGCCTGCTGGGCAGACTGGTGGGCCTGAAGGCTGGTTCTCTTTACGATGAAGCCCACCACGGAAGGGCCTGAAAACTCATAAAATTGTCGAAGAGCGGAACTAGAATTCCATTCGTTTACGCATTCGTACCGTCAGGAGACATATGTCAGGGCATTCGAAGTGGGCGACCACCAAGCACAAGAAAGCAGCCATCGACGCCAAGCGTGGCAAGCTCTTCGCCAAGCTGATCAAGAACATCGAGATTGCTGCCCGCACCGGCGGCGGTGACCCCGATGGCAACCCCACGCTCTACGATGCCATCGTCAAGGCCAAGAAGTCCTCCGTGCCCGCAGACAACATCACCAGGGCCGTCAAGCGGGGCTCGGGCGAGGAGGCCGGAGCGACCAACTACGAGACTATCGTCTACGAGGGCTACGCTCCCGCCGGCGTGGGCATCATCATCGAATGCCTGACCGACAACCGCAACCGTGCGGCCGCCGAGGTACGTTCCACCCTTACCAAGGGCGGCGGCTCCCTGGCCCAGAACGGGTCGGTCAGCTTCAACTTCGAGCGCAAGGGCCAGATCATCGTCCCCTCGGAGGGCCTGGACTACGATACTGTCTTCGAGAAGGCCGCCGAGGCTGGTGCCGAGGACGTGCAGGACAACGGCGAGAGCTACACCGTGCTGACTGCCCCCGGCGACATGGTCAACGTCCGTAAGGCCCTGCAGGAGGCGGGCATGGACTATGACTCCGCCGACCTGGTCCTCAACCCCAAAAGCGAGGTCACCCTGGACCTGGACTCAGCTCGCAAGGTCTCCAAGCTGATCGACAACCTGGACGACCTGGACGACGTGCAGGAGATCTACAGCAACTGGACTGCGCCTGACGAGGTCATGGCCCAGTTGGACGACGAGTGACCTTATGATTGTTCTCGGCGTCGACCCGGGGCTCACCCGATGCGGCGTTGGCGTCATTGAAGCCGGTGCATCGCGCCGGCTTTCCTTTGTTCATGTGGATGTCGTGCGCTCAGACCCCGAACAGAGCCAGGATCTGCGGCTGCTGGCCATCTACCAGGGGCTGACGGCCGCCCTGGACCGTTTCAGCCCCGATGTGGTATCTATCGAGCGGGTCTTTGCCCAGTCCAATCACAACACGGTGCTGGGAACCGCACAGGCGGCCGGGCTGGCCATGCTGGGTGCGGCACAGCGAGGGATTCCCGTGGCCCTGCACACACCCACCGAGGCCAAGATGGCCGTGACAGGCAACGGCCAGGCCGACAAAATCCAGGTGCAGCGGATGGTGACACGAATTCTTGGTCTCAACCAGCTGCCCAAACCAGCAGACGCCGCAGATGCTCTGGCCCAGGCCATCTGCCACGCTCTAAGGCCCGCCGGAGCCATTCAGGGCGGGGAGCGCGAAGAGCATCTGACCCAGGCCCAGCGCCAGTGGGCGCAGGCTTCCGCCAAGTATGGCAAGCACCGGGGAGTCCAGCGAGACATGTAAGCTGATTCGAACAGACGTTCGATTCCATCGAGGGGTGATCAAGTGCTGGCAATGCTGACCGGGCGGGTGGCCGCCATCGAAACAGGCTCTGCCGTCATCGATGTTTCGGGTGTGGGTTTCGAGGTGCGCATGCCCCAATCGGATCTGGCCTCCATGCGGGCCGAATCCACGGTCACCGTCTACACCGCCCTGTCCCTGACCCAGGACGCGCTGACCCTCTACGGATTCCTCAGCCGCACCTCCAAATCCCTCTTCGCCCAGCTACAGAAGGTCAGCGGCATCGGACCTCGCGTGGCCCTGTCCATCCTCGCCACCCTGAACTCGGACCAGCTGGCCCAGGCCGTGGCTGACGGCGATGCTGCGGCCCTGTCTCGTGCGCCGGGCCTGGGCAAGAAGGGCGCTCAGAAGATCATCCTCGAACTCTCCGGCAAGCTGGATCTGGATGCCGGCACAGGCAAGCAGGGACCTGCCCAGACCGACGACGGCGCCCACCAGGTGGTTGAGGGACTGATCTCCCTGGGCTGGCTACAGCGTGATGCCGAGCAGGCCGTGGAGCAGACCTGCAACGAGGGCGGCTACACCCTGCCCCTGCAGTCGGCCGACATTCCCAAGGTGCTCAAGCAGGCCCTGACCCGGCTGGACAGGGGGCGCTGACCCATGGCTGATAAGCAGATCTCTACGGGATACATCGACTCCCAGAATGGCGATGCCCAGGAGGAATCCCTGCGGATGGTCTCGGCCCGGCCCATCGAAGGCGAGCCGGTCAGCGACGAGGAGCTGCGGCCGGAAACCCTGGACGGGTTCATCGGCCAGCCCCGGCTCAAGGCCCAGCTGGGGCTCTTCCTGGAGGCTGCCAAAAAGCGGGACGTGGCCCCGGACCACATCCTGCTGGCAGGCCCTCCAGGCCTGGGCAAGACCACCCTGGCCATGATCGTCGCCCACGAGCTGGAGGTGCCCATCCGCGTCACTTCGGGCCCAGCCGTTCAGCATGCCGGCGACCTGGCCTCCATCCTGAGCTCTCTGGAAGCCGGCGAGGTGCTCTTCATCGACGAGATCCACCGCCTGCCCAGGGCCGCCGAGGAGCTGCTCTACATCGCCATGGAGGACTTCCGCGTGGATGTCATGGTGGGCAAAGGCCCCGGAGCATCCTCCATTCCGCTGACCCTGCCCAGGTTCACGGTCATCGGCGCTACCACCCGTGAAGGCATGCTGCCCTCACCCCTGCGGGCCCGTTTCGGATTCACCGCCCACCTGGACTTCTACCCGGAGGAGGAGCTGGAGAAGCTGGTCGAACGGTCGGCCAAGGTCTTGGGCATTGTCCTGCAGGATGATGCCGCCCATCAGCTGGCCCTGCGCTCCCGTGGCACGCCCAGGATCGCCAACCGCCTACTGCGCCGGGTGCGCGACTGGGCCATAGTCCACGATCTTCCCCAGGTCGGCCCCGATGACGTCAAGCAGGCCCTGGCCCTCTACCAGATTGACTCTGAGGGGCTGGACCGCCTGGATTTGGCCGTCCTCAAGGCCATCGTCAACAGTTTCGACGGCGGTCCCGTGGGCCTGAACAATCTGGCCGCCATGGTGGGCGAGGAGGCCGAGACGGTCGAGACGGTCTGTGAGCCCTACCTGGTGCGCGAGGGCTTCCTGGTGCGCACCCCAAAGGGCCGTGTGGCCACAACCAAGGCCTGGGAGCACCTGGGCCGCAAACCGCCCGAGGATGTCATGAAGCTGTTCTAGACTGAGGTCTTTGCAGCAATGCACATCGCCGTTTGATGCCCGCCAAAACAAGGAGTGGAAACAACCATGGGATCCATGCTTTTCATGATCGTCATCATCGCCCTGATGATCGCCATGATGTGGGGAAGCTCCCGCAAGAGCAAGCAACAGCAGGCCGCCGTCCAGGACTTCCGCCAATCCCTGCAGCCCGGTGACGAGGTAGCCACCACCACTGGTCTTCTTGGCAAGGTCGTCTCCGTGGACCTGGAGAAGGAGCAGGTGGTCATCGACTCCGAGGGTTCGCAGTCCCGTTGGCGCATCCAGGCCATCACCAAGCCCCCCATCGTCCCCGCCTATATCCACGACGACGAGGTTGACGAAAACGGCAACCCCCTGCCCGAGAATGCGGATGCCCCAGCCGAGGTCACCGACGCTGAAGACACCGCCGCCGACGATGCTGCCACAGAGAACTCTGCCGCTTCCGAGGACAAGGATGAGGCCGAATCCAAGTCGGATTCCGAACCAGAGCCGGAAGACGAATCAGACAAGGCCGAGACTGAGGATGAGGAAAAGTCCGATGACGCTGACGAATCGGATGCGTCCAAGGATTCCAAGGCTTCGGATTCGACTTCCGCCAAGTCCTGAAGGTCATGCGCGCGCCACACCTTCCGTCAGGCTGACTCCGAACGGAAACGCGGCGCGCGTATGATGGCCCCGGCAACCACTTCCAAGGAGCAAAACAGAAAGAAGATCATGGCTCAATCGGACGATATCAAGGTTGGAGAACTTAAGCAGGTGGGCGATGACGACGCCGCTTATCTGATCTCATTGATCCGTACCATTCCGGACTTTCCCAAGAAGGGGATCCTTTTCAGGGACTTCATCCCGGCCATGTCGGATCCCAGGGGATTAGCCATTATTCTCGACGCCATGAAGCGCACCCTGCCCGTCAAGCCGGAGGACTTCGACCTGGTCGCCGGGCTTGAGGCTCGCGGCTTTCTGATCGGCCCCCAGCTGGCCTGCGATCTGGGTAAGGGCTTCCTGCCCATGCGCAAGGCTGGCAAGCTCCCCGATCCTACCTACAGCCAGGAATACGCACTCGAATACGGCAACGCCCGCATCGAAATCGAGCAGGGCTCCCTGCGCCCTGGCCAGCGAGTCCTGATTGTCGACGACCTGATCGCTACCGGCGGTTCCGCCCAGGCAGCTGCACGTCTGGTGGAGCAGGCCGGAGGCCAGGTGGCCGGTTTCAGCTTCGTCATGGAGCTCAACGGTCTGGACGGTCGCAAGGCCCTGGGCGCCTACCCGGTCACCTGCCTGATGAACATGCCCGCCTGAGCACGATTGGGGGACCATCACCATGGATTTGTACGAATACCAGGCCAGGCAGCTGCTCGCTGAACATGGCATCTCCCAGCCAAGGGCCGTCTATGCCTCAACCGCTGAAGAGGCCGGCCAGGCAGCCGACATCATCGGCTATCCCTGCATGATCAAGGGCCAGGCCACCATCGGCCACAGGGGACAGGCGGGAGCCGTCAAGCGAGCCGAGAATCACGAGCAGGCCGTGGCACTGGCCGAGGCCATCCTGCCCATGAACATCGATGGCCATCCGGTCAGCGGGATCCTGGTCACCGAAGCTCGCAACATCCTGCACGAGTACTACCTGTCCATTTCGGTGGACCGCACCTCCCGGGACTACGATGTCCTGGCCACGGCCAGCGGCGGCACCGAGGTGGAGACCATCGCCCGCGAGCATCCCGAATCGGTTCGGCGCCTGCACATCGGCCCCCTGGAGGATTTCGACAGGCAGGCCGCCCGCACCATGGCCGAGCGCATCGGCTTCTACCATGCCGATCTGGAGCAGGCCGCGCAGATACTTCTGGGCATGTGGCACACCTTCCAGGACAGCGATGCAACCCTGGTCGAGATCAACCCCCTGGCCAAGGTGGGCGACCCGGACGACGAGGCCACCAAGCACCTGGATGCCCTCGATGCCAAGATTTCCCTGGACGGGAACGCAGCCTTCCGGCACGACGGATGGAAGCGGTTCACGGACCCAGCTCAGGTCGACCCCCTGGAAGCCAAGGCCAAGGCTGCGGGCTTGCACTACGTCCATCTGGACGGTCAGGTGGGTGTTATCGGCAACGGCGCAGGACTGGTCATGAGTTCCTTGGATGCGGTGGCCGGGTCAGGACACCGCCAGGGCCTTCCTATCGGACCCGCGAACTTCCTCGACATCGGCGGCGGAGCCTCTCCTGAAGTCATGCGTACCAGCCTGGACGTGGTCCTCTCCGACCCCAAGGTCCGTTCGGTCATGGTCAATGTCTATGGAGGCATCACCTCCTGCCAGCAGGTGGCCCAGGGCATCCTGGCCGCCGTGGATGCCGAGGGTGAGCAGGACCAGAACGACGACCGGCCCATTGTGGTCCGCTTCGACGGCAATGAGGCTGCCGAGGGGCTGGACCTGCTGACCAAGGCCCAACAGCCTCGGCTCAAGGTGGCCCGCACCATGGAGGAGGCGGCAGACCAGGCCGTGGCCCTGGCCGCCCAGGCAGGAAAGGAGACGGGACGATGACCCTCTTCATTGAAGACGGCGCCCCCGTCATGGTCCAGGGCATGACCGGTCACCAGGGCATGGTCCACACGGCCCACATGATGGCGGCAGGCACCAATATCCTGGCCGGAGTCAATGCCCGCAAGGCTGGAATGACGGTCGACTTCGACGGTCCGGACGGCCAGACCCGTCATGTGCCCGTATACGCCGACTGCGCAGCCGCCCGTCAGGCGACCAGAGCCCGCACCTCCGTGGTCTTCGTCCCGCCCAGGTTCGCCAAGGATGCCATGGTCGAGGCCATCGAGGCCGGCATCACCCTGATTGTGGTCATTACCGAGGGCATTCCCGTGGCCGATACCGCATACTGCGTGGCCCTGGCCAGGGAACGCGGTTGCCGCATCGTCGGTCCCAACTGCCCAGGACTGATGACCATGTCCGACCGACCCAACGGCGTTGGCGTAGACCTGGGCATCATCCCGCAGGGCATCGCCGGTCGCGGCCCGCTGGGACTGGTCTCCAAGTCCGGCACACTGACCTATCAGCTCATGGGGGAGTTGTCCTCCATCGGTTTCACCGCCTGCCTGGGCATCGGCGGCGACCCCATTGTGGGCACCACCATGCTGGAGGCCCTGCAAGCCTTCAACCGCGATCCAGAGACCAAGGCCTGCGTCATGATCGGCGAAATCGGCGGCTCGGCTGAACAGGAGGCCGCCCACTGGGCCTCCACCCACATGACCAAGCCCATCGTGGCCTATATCGCCGGCTTCACCGCCCCAGAGGGCAAGCAGATGGGCCACGCCGGGGCCATCATCTCGGGCGGCAAGGGCACAGCCGCCGACAAGAAGGAAGTGCTTGAGTCCGTCGGCATCAAGGTGGGCACCACACCCGGCGAGACGGCCCGGCTAACCCGCGACCTGCTACGGGAGCATGCCATCATATGACCGACAGGGTGAAAGTGTGGCTCCGGGGGGCCCTCGAGGCCTTCCTAGCCATACTTATCTACACTGTCGCCCTAGGCTCCTGCATGGCCCTGCTCCTGCTCATCATTTCCATTGAGGAGGGCGGGCCATCACTGTCCATGGCCACTGTGGCCCTGACAGAAACCATCACCCTGCTCACCCAGGGCTGTGGGTTCACGGCCGGGGCCTTGACCCTGACCATCATCCCCCTGCTGCTGACCGGTCTGCTGATCTGGATGATTCGCTCCCTGGTCAGACGGCTGGGCATGTCCGTCGGTGGTTGCATTGCCGGCCTGGTCGTCTGGGTGCTGTGCAGCCTCATCCTCATGCAGGGCAGCCAGACCGTCCAGGTGGATACCACCCCGGTCATTCTTTTGCGGACCAGCCTGGTCTTCCTATTGGGTTACGGCTGGGCCTGGGTCCGCTCTGAACCGTTCCGCCAGGCTTTCACCAAACGCATCAAAGAATCTTTACCAATTCAGGTCCGCAGGACCATTCGGCTGGGTCTCACGGCCGGATTGATGCTTTTGGCCGCCATGCTGGTCGCCGGCCTGATCGCCTTGATTGTATGGGTCGCCCTCTATCACGGAGACGTGGGCCGCCTGTTCAAACTGACGCGTATGGGCACCGCCTCGGCTGTAACGACCAGTCTGGCCTCCTTGGCCTGGCTACCCAATCTGATCATCTGGACTGCCTCCTGGCTCTTCGGCAGCGGTTTCAACATCGGCGGGCTGGCGACCTTCACCCTCTGGTCCGGACACGCCTCAAGTCTGCCCTCGCTGCCCCTCTTCGGGCTGTTCCCAGAGCCGGTCTCCCGGCAGGAGGTTCGTCTGCTCCTGCTCAACCTGCCTTTGCTGGCCGGAGTGGTTGCGGGCATTCTGCTGTTGACCGGACCATGGGGTGTCAGAATTCACGCCGCTGTGCACCAAGCGGGACTGAAATCCCGAGATACCGCAGTCTGCTTCCTGATGGCAACCTTGGCCATGGCCCTGACCTGGCTGGTCACCCTGCTCGGTCTTGCCCTGCTTTTCCAACTCTCCAACGGGGCCCTGGGCCGCCAGCGACTTGCCGGAGTGGGCGTGCCCATAGCCTCCTCCCTGCGCATGATCGGGACCTCCCTGGGGGTAGGTCTGCTGGGAGTATGGCTGCTGGCACTCGTCATCGCCGCCCTGATCATCATCAAGGACATCCTGATTGACTATCTGCGCCAGGCAGACACCATAAAAAATTCCGCCAAGGCGAAAAACAAGGAAAAACACAACCAATCACGCGGTCAGGGGAGAAAGGAGTCCAAGGCAACCGACCGAGCAGACACACCACGACAGGTTTCGTCCACCCGCAGACCAGGCAAGTAGGTCCGAAGGTGGCGGGGCGCCTCGGCATTCAAGCATAGGAGTAGGAGTTTCCATGGTCACCACGAATCGAACCATCAACCGAGCACTGGTCTCGGTCTACCACAAGCAGGGTCTTGAGGCCATGGCATCGGCCTTCCGCCAGGCAGGCACCGAGGTCGTCTCCACCGGCAGCACCGCAAAGAAGCTGCAGGATCTGGGCGTCCAGGTCACCCCGGTGGAAAAGGTCACCGGTTTTCCGGAGAGTCTTGACGGCCGGGTCAAAACCCTGGATCCGCATATCCACGCCGGGCTGCTGGCCGACATGACCAATCCCGACCATGTCCAGCAACTCAAGGACTTGGGCATAGCCCCCTTCGACCTGGTGGTGGTCAACCTCTACCCCTTCGAACAGACCGTCCTCGAGGGCGCCGATGCTGACCAGTGCCTGGAGCGCATCGACATCGGTGGCCCTGCCATGATCCGGGCCGCCGCCAAGAACCATGCCAGCGTGGCTGTGATCACCGACCCTGATGACTATGCCCTGGCCGCTGACCGCATCGCCTCAGGCACCGGTTTCAGCCTGGCCGAACGCGGACGTCTGGCTGCCAAAGCCTTCGCCTTGACCGCCTCCTATGACGCGGCCATCGCCGAGTGGACAGCACGCACATGGGTTGACGACAAGCAGGACAAGGCCGAGGATCAGAAACCAGCCCAAGCGTTGACCCGCACCTGGCGTCTAGCCAGCCAACTGCGCTACGGAGAGAACCCCCACCAGAAGGCCGCCCTCTACCTGGACCCGCTGGACCGGGACGGTTTCGCCGCCGCAGAGCACCTGGGCGGAGCCAAGGAAATGAGCTACAACAACTACGTGGATGCGGATTCCGCCTGGCGCTCGGTCTGGGACTTCCCCGACCTGCCCGCAGTGGCCGTGGTCAAGCACTCCAACCCCTGCGGTCTGGCCGTGGGGGAGGACATCGCCCAGGCCCACCGCCGCGCCCACGCCTGCGACCCCATGAGCGCCTATGGCGGGGTCATCGCCGCCAACCGCACGGTCACCCTGACCATGGCCCAGCAGATCAAGCCGGTCTTCACCGAGGTGATTGTGGCTCCAAGCTATGAGCCCGAGGCCCTGGACCTGCTGCGAACCAAGAAGAACCTGCGCATCCTGTCTGTGCAACGCCGCCCGCGTCAGCGCCCGATCATCCGTCAAATCGACGGGGGAGCCTTGGTACAGACGCCCGACCTGATCGACGCCCCGGGGGACGATCCCTCCACCTGGCGTCTGGTCTCCGGCAACCCAGCCGACCAGACGACCATGGATGATTTGACCTTCGCCTGGCGGGCCATCCGCTCGGTCAAGTCCAACGCGGTGCTCCTGGCCAACCAGGGAGCCACCGTGGGTATCGGTATGGGCCAGGTCAACAGGGTTGACTCCAGCCACCTGGCAGTCGAGCGGGCCAACACGCTGGATGAGGGCCGTAACCGGGCCAAGGGCTCAGTGGCCGCATCCGATGCCTTCTTCCCCTTCGCGGATGGTCTGGAATATCTGATCCAGGCCGGCATCAGGGCCGTGGTGCAACCGGGTGGCTCCATCCGTGATCCTGAGGTGATCAAGGCCGCCCAGGACGCCGATCTGACCATGTATCTGACCGGGACACGCCACTTCTTCCACTGATGAAACCGGACCCTGCGGTCAAATGTCGCCCTGCGGCAAATTCTTTGACCGCAGGGTCCAATGCGGTGATATGCTGAATGAACTGACCAGCGATGATGCTGACTAGGTACCCATAATTCGAAGGAGATATTGTGACCTATCAGACAGTCAATCCTTTTAACAACCAACTGATCAAGACCTATCCAGATGCCACCGATGAAGACCTGGAGAACGCCCTGGCCCGTGGCCATGACCTCTACAAGACCTGGCGCAAGCAGGAGGGCCCCGGTGACCGTCCCGCACAACTGCGTCAGGTCGCCAAGCTCTTCCGTCAGAACGAGGACACCCTGGCAGCCAACCTGACCCTGGACATGGGCAAGCTGGTGGGCGAGGCCCGCGCCGAGGTGGAGCTGTGCGCAGACATCGCCGACTACTTCGCCGACCACGCGGAGGAGCTGCTGGCTCCCGTCCCCCTGGACAACCCCGCTGGCAAGGCCTACTACGTCAAGCAAGCCACCGGCATCGTGTTCATGGTTGAACCCTGGAACTTCCCCTATTACCAGATCATGCGCGTGTTCGCCCCCAACTTCATTCTGGGCAACCCCATGATCCTCAAACACGCCTCCAACGTGCCGGGTTCGGCTGTGGCCTTCGAACAGACCGTGAAAGAAGCAGGAGCCCCCGAGGGCAGCCTGACCAACCTCTTTGTCAACTATGACCAGGTGGACCGTGCCATCGCCGATCCCCGCGTCTCTGGCGTGGCCCTGACCGGGTCGGAGCGCGGCGGCGCCTCCGTGGCCAAGTCGGCTGGAGCCAACCTGAAGAAGTCCTCCATGGAGCTGGGCGGCAACGACGTCTTCATAGTCCTGGATGACGCTGACTGGGATCTGCTCAAGAAGGTGGCCCCGGGTGCCAGGCTGACGAACGCCGGCCAGGTCTGCACCTCCTCCAAGCGTTTCATCGTCACGGAGAATCGCTACGATGACTTCGTTTCGCTCATCGTCGATGCCTTCTCGCACGCGGTTCTGGGCGATCCCAGCAACCCCGAAACCACGCTGGCCCCCATGTGCATGGTCTCCGCACGCGACAACCTGGCCAAGCAGGTCGAAAGCGCTGTGGCCGGTGGAGCCAAGGTCGCCTACGGCAACAAGCCATACGATTCGCCGGGGGCCTTCTTCACCCCGACGGTTCTGACGGACATCGACCGTAACAACCCCGTCTACAACCAGGAGATGTTCGGCCCTGTGGCCTCCATTTACAAGGTGGCCAACGAGGATGAGGCCATTGAACTGGCCAACGACTCCAGCTACGGCCTGGGCGGTGTGGTCTTCTCCTCGGATACCGACCATGCGGATGTCCTGGCCCGTCGCATCGAGACCGGCATGACCTTCATCAACGGCGGATGGGTGACCATGCCTGAACTGCCCTTCGGTGGCGTCAAGAACTCCGGCTACGGCCGCGAGCTCTACAGCCTGGGCTTCGACACCTTCGCCAACGAGCATCTGATCTTCCAGCACAAGAACTGATCGGACTGCTCCGGCTCCTTGTTGAAACAGCGACCGTGCCATCATCGTCCAAGGGCGATGGCGGCACGGTCGCTTTGCGTCAACAGCACTGGTAGGCTCGAACCGACAGAGCATATGCAGAAGGCAGGAGAACATGGCAGACGCGGCTAAGACCGAAAATCCGAACCTCAAGCCCCCGCAACCGCCCAAGACTTCTGGTCGAGGCCACCCCTTCGTCTCGGAGGCTCAGGAGGGTCGTCCTATCTGCGAGGCCATCATCTTTCTCGTGGTGCTTGTCGCCGCGCTCGTGGCCTTCTGCGGATACACATGGGCCGCGACTGGACTGGTGTCCGTCGCGGCCCTGGTTTGCGGCGCCCTGCGCCTGATCCTCAAGGAACGCAGCCCCTGGAAGGTGCGGTCGGTGCCCTTCGATGCCTTCATCAGCATCGCCCTGGGCATCGGCCTGCTGGTCGCCTACACCAGCATTCAGCTGATGCTGTGACCCCTCTCAGCTTTCAGTAGGCTTGTCTTCGGATTGATCATCACTGTCTTCTGTTTCCGAAGCAGTATGAAGGGGCTCGACCTGCAGATCGGGAATGGTTCCTGCATTAGCGGGGGCAACAGCATCCTTTCCAGCATCAGCATCTTGCTCTGCATCGGAATCGGATAGAGACGATACATCGACGGTTTGAGCAGTGGTGTCCGCAGGGGCGACCGTGTCAGTTGTATCAGCAACAGGGGTTTGAACCGGAGCAGGTGATGCCTGGGCCGATTGATCCTGAACCTGGGCACCAGCAGGAGCAAAGGCTTCAGCCTGAGCATCCGGGCCCAACTGAGCCTGAGCACCGGGGGCAAAAGCATCAGCTTGTGCTTGTGCCTGAGCATCTGCATCCACCTGTGCAACTCGCTGCGCATCAGTGGCAGCGCCCATGGCGCGCATGGCCATGTTGTCGGTGATGATGCTGGTCATGATGATGACCAGGGCCACCAGAGAGGCAGCCAGCAGCGGGCAGATCCAGAAGAGCCAGAGCTGGGAGATCGGGCTGACGGCCATGTGCTTGGACTGGGCGAAGATGGCGATACCGGTGGAGCGAGCCGGGTTCAGTCCCGAGCAGGTGATGGGGTAGGTGACCAGCACGCCGACGCCATAGGCCAGCCCGGTGTAGAGAGCATGATTGCGGCGGGCACGGCCGTCAGAGCGCAGGGTGGTGATGGCCGCAGCCACCACGATCATGCAGCCGATCAGCTCAACCACGATGGCCATGGGCGCCCCGAAGGCGATGTGCTGCTGACCCAGGGTGGCCGCAGCGGGTGAGCCGCCGGAAAAACCGTTGACCGAGAACATGAGCCAAGTCCTGTCCGGCACGGATTTGCTGACCGGCACAAGGGCAACGGCAAGTGCGCCAGCGCCGATAGCGCCGATCACCTGGGCGACGATGTAGATCAGCCCGTCCACCATGCTGATCTGTGAGGTGAACATGGCCGCCACGGTCACGGCGGGGTTGAAGTGTCCGCCGGAGACGCCGCCCAACATGGCCGTCACGACCAAGTAGGTCAGGGCGGTTCCCAGGACCGGCAGCACCACACTGGGCTGGCCCATGACCAGCTGGCCGAAGCTGTAGGACAGGTAGATGACCGCGCAGATCAGGAAGGTGCCCGCCAGCTCGGCGGCGGCACGAATCCAACGAACATCACGAGGCCTGATCCGCCTGCGGACGGGCTTTGCGGCAACCTGCCCGTCGGCCTGTTCGAGGACCGGCTCAGCACTTGCTTCCATAGTCATGTTCCCCACCTTGCAATCCCTTCGACGACAATGAACAACAACAGCTTCCAGCTTAGGGCAAGCCAACAACACTTCCCTAGGCTCCGATATAGTATGATATGACCTTTTGGCGGCTGCGGTCGCCCGGAACGTTAACCGTTACATATCTATCAGGCCACGTTGGGAGAACGATGCCACATCCATACACACAGGCGATCAGAGCGCGCGAACAGGGGGAGGAAGGCATCCGCCTCCAAAAGGTGCTGGCCCAGGCCGGATTCGGCTCTCGTCGCAAATGCGAGCAGATCATCACCCAAGGCAGGGTCGAGGTCGACGGCGAGCTGGTCACCACCTTGGGCAGCCGGGTGGACCCATCCCACCAGCAGATCCGCGTTGATGGATCGCGCATCCATCTGAACGACAAGCATGTCACCCTTGCCCTGAACAAGCCGCGCAAGGTCCTTTCGACCATGGACGACCCCAAGGGTCGGTTCACTCTGCGCGACATCATCGGGGACCGCTACGAGCGGGTCTTCCACATGGGCAGGCTGGACTATGACTCCGAGGGCCTGATCCTCATGACCGACGACGGTGAGCTGGCCCAGCACGTCATGCACCCGCGTTACGAGGTGGAGAAGACCTATATCGCCACGCTCAGCGGCCACATTGGCGGCAATGTCTGCCGGCGGCTGGTCACCCAGGGCGTGGAGCTGGATGACGGCCTGATCCGCCTGGACCATTGCGCCATCATCGACCACAACCGCGAGCACACCATCGTCAAGGTGGTTCTGCATTCGGGCAAGAACCGGATAGTCCGGCGCATCTTCGGTGCCATCGGCTACCCAGTGACCCGGTTGGTGCGCACCCAGATCGGCCCCATCCGGCTGGGCGAGATTCGTCCTGGCTCCTATCGGGTGCTCTCCGCCGCCGAGATCAAGGCCTTGGATAAGGAGGTCGGACTGTGATCACCGTCGCCATCGATGGCCCTGCGGGAGTGGGCAAGTCCTCCACCTCACGGGCCCTGGCCAAGCATTTCGGCCTGGCCTACCTGGACACGGGCGCCATGTACCGGGCGGTCGCCCTATGGTGCATGGACCGCGGGCTGGACCTGGACGCAGACCAGCCCGACCAGGAGGCGATCACCGAGGCCGTGGCCGAATCCATCACCGGTGGCCACCTGGTCATGGGACTCGATCCCGAACATCCCACTGTCAGCCTGGACGGTCGTGACGTGGATGAAGAGATACGCTCTACCAGGGTCTCCGAGCATGTTTCCGTGGTCTCTTCGATTCCGGCCGTGCGCCGGGTTCTGATAGCTGCCCAGCGGGCCATCATGGCCGACCAGGAGCGCGGCGTGGTGGCCGAAGGACGGGACATCACCACCGTGGTGGCCCCGGATGCCCAGGTCCGTGTACTCCTGACAGCCCGTGAGGAGGTCCGCCAGGCTCGCCGCAGCGGCCAGGCCCAGGCTGGATCAGCCGGCGCCGAGGATCTGGCTGCCCGGGATGCCCGGGATTCCAAGGTCACCTCTTTCATGAGCGCAGCCGACGGGGTGACCACCGTGGACAACTCCGATCTGACCTTCGAGCAAACCTTGCAGATCCTGATCGATCTGGTCTCCTCGGCCATGGAGGAGGACTCCTACGACGAGTACGCCCGCAATCTGGACGACTATGAGCTGGATGAAGAAGACCGTGCTCTGCTGGAGGGCGGCTCAGAGAGCCAGGATGACCAAAACCAAGGCCCCAAGGCCGTGGGCGTGCTGGCCGTGGTGGGAAGGCCCAACGTGGGCAAGTCCACCCTGGTCAACAGGATTCTCGGCCGCCGTGCTGCCGTAGTCGAAGACACCCCTGGCGTGACCCGGGATCGTGTCAGTTACGAGGCTGAATGGGCCGGCACCCAATTCAAGCTGGTGGACACCGGCGGCTGGGAAAGCGATGTGGAGGGCATCGAATCCGCCATCGCTTCCCAGGCGCAGGTCGCCGTGTCCCTGGCTGATTCCGTCATTCTGGTCGTGGACGGCCAGGTGGGGCTGACCGCCAGCGACGAGCGGATCGTCACCATGCTGCGGGCTGCCGGCAAGCCGGTCGTCCTGGCCGTCAACAAGCTGGATGACCGTATGGCCGACTACACCGCCTCCGAATTCTGGAAGCTGGGCCTGGGCGAACCCTATGCCATCTCCGCCATGCACGGCCGGGGGATAGGTGATCTGCTGGACGCCGCGCTGGAACAGCTCAGCAAGGCTGAGAAGACCTCGGGATTCCTCACCCCGGAGGGCCTGCGCCGGGTGGCCCTGGTCGGCCGGCCCAACGTGGGCAAGTCCTCCCTGCTCAACCAGCTGGCTCACGAGGAGCGGGCCGTGGTCCACGATGTGGCCGGCACCACCAGAGACCCGGTCGACGAGGTGGTACAGGTGGACGGCGAGGACTGGCTCTTCATCGACACCGCCGGCATCAAGCGTCGCCTGCACAAGATCTCGGGTGCCGAGTACTACTCCAGTCTGCGCACCCAGGCGGCCATCGAACGCTCAGAACTGGCACTCATCCTCTTCGATGCCTCCCAGCCCATCGCCGATCAGGACTTGAAGGTCATGAGCCAGGCCGTGGATGCGGGTCGGGCCATCGTCCTGGTCTTCAACAAGTGGGATCTGCTGGACGACTTCGGCCGGCAGCGTCTCGAGCGGCTCTGGCAGACCGAGTTCGACCGGGTCACCTGGGCCGAACGGGTCAACCTGTCTGCCAAGACCGGCTGGCACACCAACCGGCTGGCCAAGGCCATGCGCACTGCTCTGGAATCATGGGACAAGCGCATACCGACCGGCAAGCTCAACTCCTTCCTGGGCAAGGTTCAGGCTGCACACCCGCATCCGTTACGAGGCGGCAAGCAACCGAGGATCCTCTTCGCCACCCAGGCTTCCACCAGGCCGCCGCGTTTTGTAATCTTCGCCACCGGCTTCCTGGAGCACGGTTACCGCCGCTATCTGGAACGCTGCCTGCGCGAGGAGTTCGGCTTCGAGGGCACTCCCATCCAAACCTCCGTGCATATCCGCGAAAAGAAGAAGCGCAAATGAAGAAGGTCCCTGGCCCGGCTCTTAAGTCGGCCCAGGGACCTTGCCTTCTCGACTAGACGGCCTTGTCTGCAAATCCTTGTAGAAAGAACTGTGTTTCTGGACATTTGTTGTATTTAGGGGACCTCCAAATCCTTCCAAAAGATTCAGATAGTCCCCATTACGTATATGCAGATCTGCTATTTGCAGTCTCCTTCAAACCACTAATTGCATATAAGCACTAGCGGTGGTACACGGGTCCGCCCTGCCCGGCATACTTTCTGCCAGCGTATGAACCATAGGCACATATGAGTACAAGGACGATTGCCAGAGCCGTTCCACAGGTCCAGTAGAGTCTGACTCCGCTATAAGCCAAGGCAGACAGGATCATGACCACGCCCAGAATCATGAAGAGCACCCCGCCAAACTGCTGACAATGGCGCCAAGCCTCGCGGCTGGCGTAGGCACCTGGCACTCGAAAACCGCTGATGCCGTTGGGTCTGGTTTTAGGAGCAAGATTGCCGATGACTATGAGAGTCAGACCGGTCAAAAGCATGGCGACCTTATCAATGCCGAAATCCGTCGGCCACCATCCCCAATGAGGATCAGCAACAGCTAATTCGAACAGATCTATAACAGTGAAAATAATCTGCATGCATAGACCACCCAGCAGAAAAACGGTCAAGGTATGCCCCGCTTCATCACCACGTTTAATCAAATATGCGCGCAGGACGAGCATGAGGATGGTCCAAATCAGCGCAATGACCAGACAGAAGCAGGGCATCCAAACCAGCTCCTGGGGAGAGCCCCAGCGATCCACCTGGTTCTGAGCGTTCCAATGAAGCGGGACGTTTTCATTCGGCAGACGATTGACCACTATGCGGCTTACGCCCAGCATGATTATCCCCGGCACCCACTGAGCCGCGACAAGGGTCGGGACGAACCGACCCGCTTTGCTGCCATCCGCCATGAGAGTCTCCTTAGGACTCGGAAACCGCCGTCGAACCAGTTTCCTTGCTCACAGTCTGAGGCTCAGACACACTTCTCTTGTCGCTGGCGCTGGTCCGCAGGCGGTAGAGCCACTGAATAGTGCTGTCCAACACGCTCAGATTGAGTTCGTAGATGACCCTAGTGCCCTGCTTGTGGCCGACAATCAGGTCTGCTTCTTTCAACTTCCGCAGATGATAGGACAGCTTGGACGGGGTCATTCCCAGCTTTTCAGCCAGGCGTCCGGCCTCCATGCCGCCCTGCTCCAAAAGATCCAGCACACGACGACGCAGGGGATCAGCCAGAGCCGCTGTTGTTTCTTGAATAGCCATAAGTCTCCTTTTTCGATGATTTTCTCTAGTATTTGCATGCTAACATTGTTTCAATCAATATTGTATATCTTCTTCAACTTTTATACGCTTTTCAATCACTGAGCGCAAAATAATTGACAATCGCCCGGATTGATGCCTGTCGTGGCGACATTAAACTGTTGAACATACCTACTTTTCTGAAGCCGAGGCTGATTGGGGAGAACATTGGCTCAAACCCGGTCAGCCAGACCCGATCTGAGGTCATGCTACTATGAATAACTTCGGCGAATAGGAGAATTTGCGGCATGGGCGAAAATGGAATAAAAGTCAACGTTGGTAAGGCCGCCATCTTCGATCTCGACGGCACTCTTCTGGATTCTATGGGAGTCTGGAAGGAAATCGACCAACGATTCTTCGCTCGTCACAACATCCCCATGCCGGACGATTACGCATCTGTAGTGGCCTCTATGCAGACCGGTGCCATCGCCAGATACACCATCGACCGCTTCCACCTTGACGAGCACCCAGAAGATCTTGTGGAGGAGTGGAACGAGGACGCACTCCTGCTCTACGCCACAGCTGTACAACCCAAGCCACATGCACTTGATTATCTGCAAGCGCTAAAAGCCAGCGGTGCCGCCCTGGCTGTGGCAACCAGCCTCCCTCCGCGCCTGCGACAGGCTGCTCTGAAGCACGCTGGGATGACCGATTGTTTCGACCAGGTCTGCAGCGTGGATGATGCCAAAAGCATTGGCAAGGAGGAACCGGAAATCTACCTGTTGGCTTCGCGGATGCTGGGTGTACCACCTGACCACTGCACTGTGTTCGAGGATCTTCTGGTCGCCGTCGATTCGGCCAAACGCGCTGGGATGAAGGTCTGGGCCATGTACGACCAGTCTTCGGCCAAGAATTGGGATGTCATTCGCTCTGAGGCCGATGGCGCTATCACTGACTTCGCCCAGGCGCCTACCATTCTCTGACTCGCTCCGCAACGGCCGGAGCCAGCTGTTACCATGAAAAGCGTCAAGTAGTTTGGTGGAGGCGTTATGGGCAATTCAGGCAGGATAAATGCCGGTTGCTCAAGGTGGCTGTACTCACGTTTGCTCGCTCGTCTGGGATTGCAGAATTGGTGGCCGGCAGAGACCGACTTCGAAATGATGATCGGAGCGGTGCTGGTCCAACATACAGCTTGGGGGAACGCGGCCATGTCCATCGAGCAGCTGCGCAAAGCCGATCTGCTCAACCCCTGCAACATGGCCGACGTCGACCTGGCAAGACTGACGAACTTGATCAGATCAAGCGGCTTCATGAAGGCCAAGGCACGCACCTGCAAAGCCCTGGCTCAGTGGCTGCTGGCTCATGGCATCCGCACGGCCGATGTTGAGGATTGCGCGGATGAAGGCCTGCGTGACGACCTGCTCACCATTGCCGGGGTTGGACGCGAGACGGCGGATGTCATACGGCTCTATGCCTTCGGCCAGCGCTGCTTCATTTGGGATGCCTATGCACGCCGAATGCTGGACGGTCTGGGTTGGGCCTCCCTGCGGTCATACCAGGAGGGCGAAGAGTACGAGGCGGATTTTATTCAGGTTGATCAATGGCCGCTGAACGATCTGCGCGAATACCACGGGCTGATCGTTCAAGCGGGCAAAAACCATCGCAATCCCCAGGCCTATGCCGCCTTCCTTAAGGAACTTGGCGGTCATGGAAGCTCTTCCAAGTGAGTTGATCCCTTGAGGTTCGGCCGAGTCACAAGGCATATGACGGTACCCCTATACGGCACCTATATACGATACGGCTGCATCTTATGACCGTATTCCCGCGTAACAATCTTGTCCGCACCTCAGTGAATCGCGCACAATAAGGTATTGACTTGACTTCAAGCGGATTGAACTCCGTAGACTATGTTTCATCCGCATACTTGGCAGGCGAATACGCCAGGTAGTGAAGAATGGGGAGCAAGAGCATGAAGGTAGCAAAGTTTGTAAAGCCGGGCCGCATCGAGCTGGAGGAAGCACCGATGCCGACCATCGAAAAGCCTGGAGATGCCGTGATTCGGGTCATCCGGGCCTGCGTGTGCGGATCCGACCTGTGGTGGTACCGGGGTATTTCCTCAATGCCCTCAGGCAGTCACGTAGGGCATGAGGCCATCGGCCTGGTCGAAAAGGTGGGCTCGGATGTCTCTCATGTCAAACCTGGTGACTTCGTCATTGCGCCCTTCACTCATGGCTGTGGGCACTGCGCAGCCTGCAGGGCCGGCTTCGACGGTGACTGCCTTGATCCGGACAGGCGGGGGAGCGGCGGCTATCAGAGCGAGTATCTGCGATTCACCAAGGCGGACTGGGCCTTGGTGCAGATTCCTGGCCAGCCTGAGGACTACAGCGACGACATGCTCGATTCCCTGCTGACCCTCTCCGACGTGATGGCCACGGGTTATCATGCAGCCGCTACAGCCCAGGTCAAAGATGGCGATACGGTCGTGGTCATGGGCGATGGAGCGGTGGGTCTGTGCGGAGTCATAGCAGCCAAGCTGCGTGGGGCCGAACGCATCATCGCCATGAGCCGGCATGAGGACCGCCAGAGGTTGGCGCGTGAATTCGGAGCCACTGACATCGTGGCTGAACGTGGCGACGCTGCTGTGGAGCAGGTCATGGCCCTCACCGACGGAGCAGGAGCCGATGCGGTTCTGGAATGCGTAGGCACCGAACTGTCCACAGATACCGCCGTCAAGGTGGCTCGGCCCGGCGCAGTGGTCGGCCGGGTCGGCGTACCGCAGCAGGCTACCATGGACACCTCTAAGCTGTTCTGGCGCAATGTTGGGCTGCGAGGAGGCACGGCCGCAGTCACCACATATGACAGGCATTTGCTGCTTGATCAGGTGCTCAAGGGCAGCATCCAGCCAGGCAAGGTCTTCACCCAGCGCTTTGCCTTGGATCACATCCAGGAGGCCTATGAGGCCATGGACCAGCGCACCGCCATCAAATCCCTGCTGCTTGTTAGCGAATGAGGCTGCAACAGTAATCAGCTGATTCTCGGCGCTGCTGACATTACCGGTGGCGCCGCGTAAGCATGCCTTCCTGAACATGCCTCTTATTTCGAAAAATCAGGGCCGTGTCAGGGATAATTCAGGGTAAATCAGGGTATTTCATCCCTTCTTTCGCTGATATCAATGGAATTGACTGATGACGACAAGGATGACCGTCATACAGGGTCAAGCGACGAACGAGGGCACATGACATCTGCGAGGCGAATCAGCATTACTGGGCGTAGATGCCTCGGTCTGGAAGGTCGTCGATGATCATCCAAGGGAAAGATGCAACTATGAATAACCCCAGCATAAGCGTGAGCAGAGGACCGACACCAACGATTGAAGCTACGGGGCTGTCCATGGTGGTCTCCCCGCGCCGCGGCGATTCACTGACCATTCTCAATGACATAGCGTTCACTGCCTATCCGGGGGAGATGACCGGCATCATCGGGCCGTCAGGCAGCGGCAAATCGACGCTGCTGTACTGCCTGGCTGGGCTGGAGAAGGCCACTAGCGGCACTGTGCTTCTGCTGGGCAAGGACATAACCCGTCTGGGGCTGTCGGCCATGACCAAGTTCAGACGCCAGCATCTAGGCTTCGTATTCCAGTCCTACAACCTGATCACCAGCATGACAGTCGAACAGAATCTGGCTCTGCCATTCACTCTTCGCGGATCCCGCTTTCCCAGAAAGACGGCGGATTCCCTCTTGAAGTACTTTGGCTTGATCGATCAGAAAAAGAAAAGCGTCACCCTGCTGTCGGGCGGCGAGCAGCAACGTGTTGCCCTGGCCCGCGTCCTGTTGTCCGACGTAGACGTGGTATTCGCGGACGAGCCGACTGGCGCCCTGGATCAGGAATCCGGAGAAAAGGTCATATCGGTGCTGAAGGAACTTGCCAACCACGAAAAGAAAACCATCGTATTGGTGACACATAACAATGAGGTGGCGGGTCAGTGCGATCGGCTGTTTGCCGTGCGCGATGGCCGAATCAGCCAGTCATTCTCTGCGAAAGCGCCCATGGCATGAGAGGCGCCCTGTCCGAACTCAAAGCAGCGCCCATGGTCTGGAGCGCCGTCTTGCTGGCCATGGTCGTATCCCAGACTGTCATCTGCTCCCTCATTGCGGTCGCCGCAATCATTGATCAGGACTATCAGGGCCCGGAGCAGGAACTTGGATCCACATACACTGGTCCCGCCTTAACATTCAGCGTGATCATCACCGTAGCTGTGTTGCTATGGGTCATGAACTCAGCACTGAATCAACGACGGCATCAACTGGCGCTCATGGTTTTACAAGGCGCTCTGCCTAGGCAACTGCTGGCCTGGAATCTGCTGATAGTTATGGGATTATTCATCCTGTCTATTGCAGCCACCTGCCTTTTGCTGCCAGTGATTACGCCCTTGATCTTCGCCATGGTGACAAATCCACTCGATTTGCATTTGACATATGCCAGCAGCCACCTGTTCAATTCGCTGGGCAAAGGCCTCGCTTTCAGCGTTGCGCCCATCTTCATAAGCACCCTGTTGACTATCCGTTCGCTCTCGAAAATACGACCAATGGAAGCCCTCAGACAATCCCAGAACCCGCCAAAGCAGATAGGTGTCTTCCGCTTCCTCCTGGGAATCGTATGCTTGATTGGCGCGGGCTGTATGTTGCTGATTCCAGCTTTTGCACTTGCAACTAACCCTCCTGCCAGTCAGATGAGCAGCAATGCCGCTGCGGATCGGATGACGGTATTTCTCGCCTTCGCCATGGGCGGCATGTTCCTCCTGATATTCTCGCTTGCAGCTTTCGCGCCATACCTCCTGCCCGGCTTCACGGCGATATGGACGCGTATTGTGGCGTTGCGATCCAGAACCTGGAGGCTGGCAGGCCAGCAGGCTGTCGGCAGCATACAGCGCCAGGGAGCGGCGATCATCCCGATGACTGCAGGTCTGTCATTGCTGATGACCGTCAGCGGAGGGTTGAGCACGATGATCACCACCATGCAAGTCACTTTGCCCCCCACACCAGATAGCACTGTTCCGGCGACCGCAGACATGTTTGCAAGTCTCTTGGCGGTCACTGGACCGCCACTGATCATCGCGATAACAGGTGCAATTGCAGGCACCTTGATCACTTCCAAAGGCAGAGGGCTTGATCTGGCGCTGACCTACGTATCAGGTGCTGGAATCGGCCAGCTCAGAGTATTGGGCGCACTTGATGGCATCATCACTATGATCACCAGCACACTGTTCTCCCTGGTCACCACCTTGCTTTGCACCTCATCCCTGACCTTCATGCTCTTGCGCTTCATGGGCAAAGCACAGATGAGCGTGCAATGGGGCGCTTGGATCGTAGTGGTGCTCATCGCATCCCTGCTTGGTGCCGCAGCCACAGGAATCCAAGCTCTGACCACCAGATTCGAGAACTCTGTCAGTGTCATATCTCATGCCATAGGCGAGTAATAAAGTCCTGCTGCCTAAGCCCGGTTACATATTTGAGCCACAGCAAACCTGCCGACCTCTGCCATTCCCTCATGCCTCTTGTTAAATAAATTAAGTCGGTATATGCAGCGCTCGGCTTGATGAATTTAATTAGTAGGTGCATCTGTGAGCACTTGATGGCTTCCCACCAATACAGGTAAACACAGGAGTATGCGACGATTTCCTACACACGAGCATTTGCAAGGCCCATATAGGGTACAGTCAATGACAAACCGTGACAGGTGACGATGAACCAGTCAAACCTTGTCAACAACAGACAAATGGAGGACCGTCATGGCGCGACCTACTACCAAGGAAGAACTCATCAAGGCGGCTGATGATGGCTTCGACAAACTCGTGGCGCTGCTTGAGCCGCTGACACCTGAAGAACGCAATGGCCGCTTTTCCTTCGATCTGAGCAAGGAGAAGGGGGCCCATTGGGCACGCGACAGGAACATCAAGGATGTGCTCGTCCATCTCTACGAGTGGCATCAGCTGCTGTTGAATTGGGTGGAGGACAACCAGCAGGGCAGGACCCACGACTTTCTTCCTGACGGCTACAACTGGCGTAATTACGGCGAAATGAATGTGAAGCTGCGTGACAAGCATGATGACACCACCTACGATCAGGCCTTGAACCTGTTTATCGAATCCCATAAGAAGGTCATGGCCCTGGCGCAATCGTTCACCAACGAACAGCTATTCACCAAGGGCGCCCTCCCATGGACAGGAAACTCTACCTTGGGCTCTGCCTTCATCTCTTCAACCTCCAGCCATTACGACTGGGCCCTGAAGAAGGTACGGAAGTATTTGAAAGGACGCAAATAAGCGCTAGGACACCTGAAAAGAACCAGCTTCATACACAGACAGTAATGGGTTGCCCTGCGACTTCGCGACTAAATTCACAGTATGGGCGACCCTAAAATCAGCATCCCAGTACATTCGTAATAGTAATGGAGCATAACCGCGATAACCGCTTGCATAACAGTATGCAGAACGATATCTAGGATGTAGACAACACAGAGAAGGACATCATCAGTGAAACGATCTCGCATTGATCCAGATGCTGATGATATAAGGCTGATCAAGATGGTGGCTGACGGCGATGAATCGGCCTTTGAAACACTTTACAATAAGTATGCTCATACCGTCCAAGCCTTTATTTCCCTGCGAATATCCGACGATGAAGATGCCAGTGAAGTTTTTACTGACACATGGCTGGGCTGCTGGCGTTCCTCAAAAACCTTCCGCGCAGACAGCAAGGTGCTTACCTGGATACTCAGCATTGCCCGGCGGCAAATCTATATGAAACGTCGCAAACCGAAACCACCTGACCAAATGGTTCAGGTGGAACTTGACTCGATAACCGATGATCAGCTGGGGCCTGTAGAACTGGTCAATAAGGATCTGACGATGGAAATAATACGGCAAAGGATTGATGCACTCCCAGCAGAAATGGCATACACGGTGACGCTGGCCTGGCTCCACGAGCTACCCTACCCGGAAATAGCCTCCCTGCTCGACGTTCCAGTTGGGACTGTGAAATCTCGCATTGCCCGGGCAAGGCAGATCCTGCGCCCGCAGTTGACCGACCTCGCTCCAGTCAAAACCCAAGAAGTGCCGAGCCAGAGATAATTGAAGGCGTGATTATGACAGACCGATATAAGAGCACAAGCCCAGATAGCACAGGCCCAGTCACCGAAGAATACCGGGGTGAAGTTCAAGAGGCGCTTAGGGAAAAAGAGCAGAATGCCCGGCCGGCAGTTCCGGCTTTTACTAGCGTAATGAAGGCCATCCACCAGAAGCCGTCGCTGGCAACGGATCAACCGCTTCCGTTCATGCGCCAAGTACGTTCCTGTGGCCCACTTATTCGGGCCCAATTCCACCTCATACCGCGATATATCTTACTGGCAGAAATTGCGATAGCAGCGTGCTCCGTCTTAATTAGCAACCTTATGCAAGGTGCACGTTACGGCAGTCTCGGTATGCATATCTTTTCAAATATGCTCATGCTCAACATGGCACTGACAATTATCCTGGTCTTTTCCATTAAAGACGATCGTGAATTAATGCTCAGTATGCCCCTAGGACCTCAAGTTGTAGTAGCTACTAGGCTATTGCTGGCTTTTATCTCCAACATTGTCGTCGGGGGAGCAGCCTTGTTGATTGTCACTGTCATCAACCCTGGAATAAGGCCTTTGCCAGTTATTGCCCAAACAATAGCCCCCATAATACTCCTGGCGAATATTGTGGCCCTCTTATGCATATGGCAATGCTCGTGGATTGCACTGCTCCTAGGGGTACTTGCACCACTATTGAGAACTTTGCAGAACTTGAGGTCATCATTTTTCCTACCGGCATGGGTCAATTCGGTACCCACTACAACCGCAGCCTGGGCAGGGACCATCGTACTGACGGTGGGACTCCTATCTGCTGTTATCCTTACAGCCCCTCTTGCCTGGCATACTCAACTCGCCGGTGGAGATAAAAATTAATATGAACCTTTTCATCCTCTCTCGCTACTAACTAAGCAGACGGAACAAGCAGCGAGCAATGTCTGGCAGCAGCCGAGGCCAAAACCAGATATGGGGAAGGTGGACGAGGTTGGCTTTCGTAGGTATACAGCTCAAGAGGCTTTATAGGCTGGTATTACTGCCGTTCATACTGACTGCAGGCATTCTTTTTGTGGGCTCCTTACTGGAGGGCATTTGGTCACCGGGCCGCATACGGCTGGTTATGATGGCTCTTACTCAGGTGCCAGTAATTGCTACTGGCCTATCTACAGCTTTTGTGCTCAATGGCGACCCAATCGTTGAACTTGCTGAATCAACTCCAACTGGATGGCGGAAAGTTCAAGTGACCAGGCTGCTTATCATTACCGGAGCATTTCTTGCTGCCGCAGGCCTTCTTTTTATCGGCTTGCATATGATGCGACTTTGGCCACGTGACATGGGATGGGTGAGCATCATTACCCCGGTTGGCAGTATATTCATTGTCAGTTGTCTAGTTTTCCTTATAGCCGTACTCACCACGTCTATGCCAACATCATCGCTGGCTTCCATAGCTATTTGGCTGTTTTTATGTTTTATATGGGATCCATACATCACAGATCCGGTCCGGCAACGACTCATTCCAGTGTTTGTTGCAGCGGCAGGCGCAATCTTCGGATGGAACATGTGCGGTGATACGGAATGCAATGTTCTAAAGGTGGCAGCCCTATGAGGATACTGAGCCTTGTACGCATCACGCTACTGATGTTTTATCGGCGCAAAGCCTTGTGGATAGCCAGCATACCGCTGGCGCTCTTCGCCCTCTTTTTGGCCTATGCTTCTCCTATGTCACCTGGATTCAGCAACATAGATGGTCTTGTCTTTACCGGACAGGTTCTTGCTATGTTCACCCCGTTGGCATACGCAGCATCTTTTAGCGACCTTATGACTGCCGGCAGGCGAACAGGTATGGACGAGCTTGAATCCACCTCCCCCTTGCCGATGGCCGTCATCCGTTCAGCTCATGTCTTGGGAGCCTGGGTCATCTGCATATCATCTTCCCTGCTTTTCCTTGTATTGATCGCGGTCCACCAAGCCATTAACGGCAACGGTAAGGCAATACTTGTGGCCCTGGCAGTAGCACTTGTCATACTCGCGCCATCAATACTGATTGCTATAGGGATATCCGCCCTGCTAGGAGCCCTGTTGCCCACGATCGTAGCCCGAATTCTTGCCGTCCTGGTATGGGCTTGGCTGGCTTTCTATACCCCCCTCTTACCACTTCCAACACTCAATGGTGGCCCGCTTGCAGTCATTGGCGATCCCATTGCACAGGGATGGTTCCATACCGATCCTGTGTACGCACCAGCGAACGGCCCCTTTACCTTCCAATCAGGAGTCATATCCCTGCTCTGGCAGGTGTGTATTATCTTCCTCCTTTTCACTGGTGCAAACATAGCCTCCAACCACATAAAAGCTCGGATCTGACTATCTACTGACTTTGAAAGGAATTACCCACATGTTTATCTCTATTGACCATCTGACCAAGGATTTTCGGGGGAGACCGGCCGCTTTAAACGATCTGACCGTCGATCTTCCACAGGGCATGATAGGACTTATTGGTCCAAATGGTGCCGGTAAAACAACCCTCATGCGTATTCTCACCGGAATAATCAAACCGACTAAAGGTAAAATTTTTATTGATGGACAAGACCTGTCTTCGCCGGCCAACAGGCGAAATCTAAAACGGCACCTGGGTTATCTGCCACAGCACATCACCCCCTACAAGAACCTGTCGCCACTTGAATTCCTTGACTATATCGGCATCTTGAAAATGATCGACAATAAACGTGCACGGCAGGAGCAGGCGCATACCCTCCTGGAACAGGTGGGATTGGAAGACGTGATGAACCAACCTATCGGAGGGTTGTCCGGGGGTATGAGGCGCAGGGTTGGCATCGCACAGGCACTTATGGGCGACCCCCAGCTGCTGGTAGTCGACGAACCCACAGCGGGGTTGGATCCCGAAGAGCGCATGCGGTTCCGCACGCTCCTTGCCCAGCTGGGACAGGATCGAACCGTTATCCTCTCCACCCACATACTCGATGATGTTGCACAAACCTGCCCTTGGGTGTGTGTATTACGTTGCGGACGCAACCTGTATGACGGGCCGACAGAGGGGCTGATCCATGAAGCTGCCGGTCACACCTGGGTCACACCTCCCATCGCGGCCCCACCGAATAATGCCACAATCATCAACGCGGAACCCACCCCACAGGGGACAAGATACCGCATAGTTACCGATACACCGCCCGCAGGCTCTGTAGAAACTGAGCCCAACCTGGAGGACGGATATATGGCTTTGGCCAGCGAGCGCTAGAAACCGTCTCCAAGTATGAAAGAACGCCGATAATTATGAAACGAATCAAGCAGAGCCTCAGAACCCCTTTCCTTATATGCGCCACAATTATGCTGACAGTGGGGGTTGTCGGCTGCGCTGATGGCATGAAGCACCCTGAGGAGTATTCCACTGATGGAAGCAATAAGGTTGCAGCTACAAGCAACCCGCAAACAATTTCGAAAGAGGATCTGGGTCACACCTGGCCTCTTAAAGTTGATGAGGGCACCGTGTCATGCAAGCTCAGCAAGCAGGGAGACCCCATCCTCCGCTTTACCACCTCAGATGGTGACCAGTACGCACTGAACCAGGTACAAGACAATGAGCATCTCAAAAGTATTGAGACATTAAAATCAGATAAGAGTAAATCAGTAGGAACTCTGATGAGTTTCGCCTTCTCGGTCTGCGACATACCAAAATAAACCAATTTTACAGGGCTTTGCGGTTTGTCCTCTTCTGGTAGCCTACCTGATCTTACCGGGTCCAGAGCAGCCTGCCGGATTATGCATCTACATTCTGTTACAACCGTGCCGTTCAACTGGCTGGCAGCGCAGTTGGAATGCACCTCTTACCACCATGTTCTGCCGGTCATCGAGGCTGAAGCCAATAATTATCTGCTCAAAGACGTAGAGCCTTACGTTTTAACCCACCAGCCGTTCGGGACATTTAATCGTTGCTCTTAGAATCAAATCATGACAGGGGAGAAGGGCTTGAACTTTGCTCATTGACCGTGCGAGTTCAGATAAACTTCGGTCTGCCTTTTATCGACAGCCAAGGCAGCCGTAAGGGTAAGGGCCAGGCCTTCTGGAGTGTGAATACTAGCTTCAAGCGAGTTCCACGGCTTACGTACTGGAGCTGAAGTGGATCCCGGACGAAGGCGATCGCATGTTTCTACAATCTTGTCGATCTGCTTTTCCGTGACTGCTACGCTCAGGCTTCCTATGGGCTCCATATCCGCATCAGGGCTGCCAGCATTAGGGCCACTCTTGCGGATCAGCACATCCTGAAAGGCCCAGCGCCGCAAGTGAATCATCACGCCTGACATGGTGTATAAATTGATGAAACCCAATCCCTGCGTCCAGAAAACCTCTGATTCTTCTAGATCGTGGCTATACAGGCACATGAACATGGGCATGAGGTAGATGCCTCTATAAGGCTCCGGCGGTTCCGCATCCTTACCTGGCTCCGGCACGGGACTTATGCTTGCATTTGTATAAGCAGAAGCTTTGGTCTGGTCATGGTTGTGCATGGTTACCTCGTTCCTTAATTGAAGGATTTTCAATTGGGTTGTCAAACAGAAAACGTGATACGTAGATGGAAGGTACTGACTGCGTCACTCCCATTTGGCGGTTGACGGATCTATCCCATTTGCACGCGCTACAGATTCGATTGCGACCAGTATCCATTTCGCCAATCCTGGTTCCAATTGTTCATAGTGGGATCTGAAACGTGGATCAGCCACATACATGCGTCCAAGAATGACGTGCATGGAAGGCGTTACGTGGAACCATGACAAAGCCTGCCGATGCTCGTCAATCAGTTCGAGAACCTTATCTGAGGACGGTGGCAGACCTTTTCGCTTGGCTCCTGCAAGCTCACTTTCCACGTCTTTAAGCCGGGTCATGTCCTTTTTCTGCTCTTGTTCGGGGCAAGCAGCTTTTCGCTCCGCATACTCAAGCCACTGCCTGCTAGTACCCCAGCGTTCGTATGCTTCCGAAAAGTACTGGTCCTCCTGACCGGTCTTCGTGGCGGCTGAATCATTACCCGACTTCCCCTCAGCAAGGGTTATGAGCCGGTCCAAACGATCCGCAGCTTTCCTAAGAAGCTGGATTTTCTCCTCAATCCGCAAACGCTGACCTCGCAACTCATCCAAGGCCAGCGGTGCCTTGCACTTGAGCAATGCCTTGATTTGTCGGGCATTAAAGCCCATCTCCCTGTATGTCACAATTCGCTCCAGCTGTGCGACGTCATCCTGCAGATAATGCCGGTAATTCGACTGGTCGCGAAGGGGTGAGATCAGTCCTTCCTCCTCCCAGTGGCGCAACATTCTCCGACTGACCCCGGTAAGCTCAGACATCTGACCGATGCTCAAGCCGCTCCTGCTGCCCTCACCACTGAATTCGCTCTCTCGTGTCATGCCTTGACCCTAAACCTTGCCATTATGTCAAGGTCAAATCGTTTGTTTTCTGGGGGTTGGGTGAGTGAGTGCATGCACACACCGGCCTCAAGCATCCCAATAACAGGTTCTTGAGGAGGACGCTTTTGGCCCTGCTTGTTTGCGGAGTATTCCCTGAACATGAAGACGACTAAATCCAGCGAGACACCTTTCCCGTGGATGTAAATCAGCCTCGTCAGCAGCGACTTGTCCCCTGTGGGGGACAGTTTCTTTTCCCGCGTTGAAGGATTGTGCCCGCCGAACTTGCATAGGAATCAATTGAATTCCTATCGGAAGGGGAGGCGCAATGGCATATACGGACGGAAGCAATCACCCACAGCTGGCTGTGGCCACACAGGGGTTGGTCAAGGCCTATGGCGGATTTAAAGCCGTGGATGGGCTGAATCTACGGGTACCGGCTGGCGAGGTCTATGGACTGCTGGGACCAAACGGAGCCGGAAAATCGACCACCATGAAGCTCCTTCTGGGATTGACAAAACCGACTTCCGGAAGCATGTGGCTGCTAGGACAGCAAGTCGGAAAGAAGACTATGATCCAGCCGGGCCGTGTGGGCTCCATGATTGAAGGACCCAGCTTCTATCCAGGCCTGTCGGGCCTGGACAACTGCCGCATGGTAGCCGATTATCTGGGTCTGCCAGTTTCAGCTGCCTCAGCGGTGTTGACCAAGGTGGGATTGCAGGCGTATGAGAAAAGGAAGACGAGCGCCTATTCCCTAGGAATGAAGCAGCGGCTGGGTATCGCCATGGCGCTGATCTCGCAGCCGGAGCTTCTGCTCCTGGATGAGCCCACCAACGGCTTGGATGCTGAGGCAGTGGTCGAGATGCGACAGATGATCATAGACCTGGCCGCATCCCAGGGAATCACGGTCATCATCAGCAGCCATATCCTGTCCGAGATCGAAAAGATGGCTCCGGTAGTTGGCATCATTGCCGACGGTCATCTGCTCTACCAGGGGACTTTGGAAAACTTGCGCGATAAGGGTCATATCGATCTACGTGTGTCCGATCCTGAACTCGCGTCAGAGATACTTGAAACTCAAAGCATTCACCACGAATATATCCGGAAGAGCGCAACCCTGCGCATTCCCGAGATATCAGATCCGCAAATCGGGACGCTGGTGACTCGGCTGATATCGCATGGTCTGCAGGTATACCGTGTCGCTTCCGAACGCAAGAGCTTGGAAGAGGCCTTCCTCGAACTCGTGGAAAACCCGCAGAACCATGTAGCGCAGGGTCCTGTGAAGCCGTTCGGTCATAAACAGAGGAGCATACGATGAGCTCTGTCGAATCATTCTCCATGCGGCCCAAAGAATTTCGATCGGGAAAACCGCCACGCTCATCCCATCCAGGAGGGCTGCTTGTTCTGCTTTCGATGGAGCTGCACAAGTTGAAAGGCTCATCATTTTGGTGGATGGCCTTGGGCATGATTGCTCTAGTCTCGGCATGGTCGGGCTTGGCATTCATAAAACGAGCTGAATCTGCGAACCCTGCCACACGTACCGTAGCCCTTGCTCAAGGTGAGATCTACCAAACTGTTGGCCTACTGGCACCCATCCTTGCCGCTCTGCTGACCAGCCGACTTGCTGTCCTGGAGAGCGGCGAGCGCATGGATCTCAAATGGCGCTCCTTAGGACAGGATGCGACTGAGAGGTTTCTTGCCAAGCTCATAGTTGCTGGGTCTGTGATTACGCTATGTTTCGTAATTCCTCTGACGTGGGTACCGCTGGCAGCTTCGGCACAAGGATTCCATCTCGAGGGCAGTCTGGCCGAATACGTACTCGTTCCGGCACTGATAGCCTGCTTCTCAACCATGGCGGTCACGGCTATACAACTCGCCCTCTCGCTGACAATAGATAAGCAAGCCATAGGACTGGGTCTGGGTGTGATAGCCGGTCTGATCGGGACTGGACTTGGTCCGATGAATATGCCAGGTCTAGGCTGGCTTTTCCCGGCAGGAATCAGTTCCGCCGCCAGCCCCTTCCTGTCTTCTGCCAGTCCTGATGGCTTTGCCAGTATGACCTTGGTTGCCAATCCCTGGACGAAGGTCCTGACCAGCCTTCTGGCATGCATTATTTGGTCGGGAATATCAGCATTCATCGTCAAGGCCAAGGAGTTATGCCGATGACTAGGCAGTACCAAGCAAACGCTATGACTATCACCCCGATGCATCGCCACAGGCCATCAATCATTGCCGCTTTCAAATGGGAGATCCGCAAGGCCGGCAATTTCTGGTACTGGCTGGCCACCATGCTCTTCGACGCCATAGGAATCTTCAACGGTTGAGACCAGTATCAGAGCTACAGACCGGACTTCCAGACTCAAGGGGTGACCTGGGCAGCGATCTGGGGGCAGGCGATCCTTCTGCCAAGCATGGTCTTCATGCCAGTCCTGGTCGCGGCCTTTGCTGCCCAAATTGAAGCCAACGAGCACAAGGGACGCAACTGGCAGCGTCTTAATGCCTCCGGCATGGTCGGGACTGCCATAGCCGGGAAGATGATGCACGGACTGCTGGCCTCCCTCCTTAGCGTCGCCATCTTTGAATCCGAATTCATACTCGTGGGTGTTCTTGTAGGAGGCTTCGACCCAGCGGAACTCGGTCCCTATCTCTTGCGTGGCGTACCAATGACGTTGGCAGTGTGGGCCATTATGACTCTGACCCAGGCCATAGCCGCCAGAGCCGAATCCTTCGCCTCGACTATGAACATCATGTTTCTGCTCACTCTGGCAGGCTGTGCGCTGTCGGTTGCCGCACCGGCATTGGCGTTGCCGTATCCGCTGGCCCTGATTACTACTGCATCCGCAGCCCGTGACATGGGCAATATCGCATCCACGACCTCTATGGCAAGCTCGTGCATGGTGGCAATCCTCTGGGTGCTGATCAGCCTCCTTATATTCCGGCACCAGGCTCGCAGAGCCATCTGATCTTAAGTGCAGAGTCAATAAAGAGAGGATAATGCGCTTGCCAGGCCGCACATCTCAGTGTCTGACAGCATAATGGAATACCGGCAGTTATCAGGAAGAGGCTCACCGATGAAAGCAGGCAAGAAGGCTCAAGGCTGGATTCAGTTGTGGAACCGGCCATATATGACCTTCGTGGCAGTCTTTTTCTGCGCCCTCTACGAGACAGGGATGCTGACCAGGCTGATCCTTGCCCCAAGCAGCGCCAACCAGACCCTCTACCAGGTCATGAAGTCTGCCAGCTGGGGCTTGCCCCTGTTTGTGGTCATTATTTTTCTCGCACTTGTCACCCTATGCCTGCGCCGTCTATATCCTATTGCGACCCTGCTGGTGGTCAGTGGCATGCTTGCCCTGACTGCCGCAATCTACGGCTCGGGATGCACCTACCTGGTCATTCCCTGGATTATCAGCCTCTACGCCTGCGCGGTAGAAGCCAAGAGCATGGCATCATTGACAGCTGGACTGTGTAGTTCCACCATTCTGGGTCTGCTCAGCATTGCATTCTCTGCCAATTGGCATCATGATGTCCACTTCACTGACCTTCTGTATCCGACTGGATTGACTTTCGCCCTCTGCCTGACAGTCGCCTTCCTCTCACGCTCTGCAAGGCAGTCACGCATGTCGGAGCAGGCGCTGGAGGAGGAGCGCTCGCATGCTCTAACTCTGGCCCATGAGCGGGACCAGGCCATGCATCAGTCCAGGATTGCCGCCCAACTGCATGACAGCGTGGGTCACGACTTGACCGCCATCATCGCCTTATCCGAAGGTCTGGATCATGCCAGCGGAAAGCCGGAAATTGATGAGGCTATCTCGATGATTAACGACCTAGCACGGCAGGGACTGGATGACGCCCGAACGGCTGTTAAAGCCCTGCAATCAGAAACAGATCCAAAAAACGACCCACAGCCGGCCACAGGGGAGAGGCATGGCTGGGATGACATCAAACCCATCCTCGACCACGCCCGGCATGTCGGCATCAGCACTGCCCTGACGGAAACGGGTCGTCGGCCACAGGATTCCGAACAGGCCGACCTTGCCTTCACAGTCACCAGGGAGGCGATCACCAACGCCCTCCGCCACAGACAGGAGGTTAATCGTATTGTGGTCTCCTGGGATCACAACAGCCGGGGCGGCATAGATATCACCGTTCGCGATGATGGACGATTCTTGAATAACGAAGCCGACAACACCAGTAGCAGCGGTACAGGTCTTGCCAGGTTAAGAGCCGAGGTGCAAGCTCATGGTGGCGGCTTCCATTCGGGTCCTGGTTCTGATGGTTGGACCTTGCAGGCCCACATACCCTCGCTAGCCGCAATGGCAGCTAACAATATAGGCATGAAGGAGAACGCATGATCCGCGTCATGATCGTCGACGACCAACGCCCGACCCGCATGGGACTGGCACTCATGGTCGCTAAAGATCCAACCTTGCATGTGGTAGCACAGGCGGTCAACGGCCAAGAAGCTTTGGATAAACTGGCCACATCCGCCGAAAATCAACAGCCTCTGCCCGACGTGATTCTGATGGATGTGCGCATGCCTGTCATGGACGGGCTGGATGCCACCAGCCGTATCAAAAGGCTTTTTCCTAAAATAAGTATTCTCATTCTGACCACCTATGACGAGGACGACTATGCCTTTACAGCTTTAGGGACAGGCGCATCCGGATTCCTGCTCAAGGATGTCAAGACAGCAGATCTGCACAGAGCCATCCATGCGCTGCATGCAGGCGATGCCATTCTCACGCCGCGCATCACAGCCGAAGTAATCAGGAAAGGAGTCCCGAGGCCAAGAGCCAATGATGAATCTGAGGCTCGCCTTAAATTCGCGCAACTGGGCAAACGCGAACTTCAGGTCGCTTCGCTGGTTAGTCAAGGCCTGTCGAATGCGGAGATTGCCGAGCGCATCCAGCTGCAGCCTGACTCAGTCAAAAAGACCGTCAGCCGCATACTGGCCAAACTCAAGGTCAGGGACCGGATCAACATCGCCGTTCTCTGGTATCAGGCCGACATGCCAAACCGATAAGCAGCACCAAATGCGGTCTCGCTCATTGGTCGACGGAAGAAGACCACAACCGGCTGTTTTTTTGCGTCTCAATCCATATATTGGCGATAGAGGTCCGCCATTTGGTTCATCAAGGACACATCAAGCTCGAAGCCCTTTGACTTGTCGAAGTGTTTGGCCGCATATGCGTTATAGCTTTCGTTGGACGGCTTTTGACCCAGTCGTCTCATGTGTTCCTTGTATCCCTGGTCGAATTGCTTGCGGTATCGCACTGAGTCCTGGGAATAGTAGACATAGGCGTGTCCGCGATCCTGGTATTCACGGAACCGGAATCGTGGGTTGGACTGAAATTCCTCATGGAAGAGGTCATAGCTATATCTGACCGGGACCACCTGATCGTCACGGCTCTGAGTGATGAAAATTCCTGCCTTGGATTTCTTCAAGCCATCCAAGGCGGTATAGTCCGCAAACTTCCCGAACTTTACATGCTCATACAAGCTCACGCAGGGCAGGATAAGCGAGACGGCAGGGCCAGCGATTTTTCTGCCGGGCTGACGCATCATATCGATCGAGCGATTGAATCCAGAAACCATGACTGCGGCCTTGACCTCTGGGTGAAGGTTGAGAACAGCGCCGACGGCATAGCCTCCCCAGCTCTGTCCGAACAGGAAAAGAGGGAGACCCTTATATGATTGCTCACCCTCCACGAAACGAAGGGCTTGGTCCAAATCCTCGACCACTTGAGGAAGGCCCCTGACGGACTTACCAGCGCTTTCATCGTTACCGGCGGCATCATAGGCGAAGACCAGGAAGCCTTGGGAGGTGAAATCACTAAGACTGCACAGCTCGTCCTCATATGGCAATCTTCGTATTTGGACTGTTCATAATAAATGGATTCTGAATCAGCGAGACCTTTCAAAATTGTGTTGTTTCTAGCGTATAATCTAAGATAGGCGGCAACCGCTTATTGCTCGACAATAACAGCCATCCACGGTAGATTTAAACAAGTATCACCAGAATAAGGGGAACGCACTGATGCCAATAGAGTCAGAAAAAATGACGAATTCCAAAGAAACGTCTACAGCGGTTCAAGAGCAAAGATTCAGATATTGGAATGAGACACGTCCCATAAATCAAGGTATGCCTACAACAACCGAGACTTACACACTTGAAAAAACGCTTAGGAATATGAAAAGCGGGCTTGAGCAAATTGGAAGCTCAGTCGCGACTACCGTCAAAGAATCAGCTTTTGACTATCTGACCTATGACGAGTTCAAACCTATTTGTGATCAGATCTTAGCGGACTCGGATTTTCAAAAAAGCACGATTGCTATAGATTTGAAATCTGGGATAGACCTATATAAGCAATTTCTTATTGAATATCATCAAAAAGAAGATGATTATGAAAAATTTGCTTATTTACTCAATTTCTTTGTAGAACACAATAACGAAAATGTAAGAAAAAAGGAGGAAAAGAAAGAAGGGAGCAAAGAGGATCAAGGTCTTAGTCATACATGCAGCACGCAGGAAGATTTTGTGGAGTACTGGAGAAATCACGGTTACCCAGAATTACAGCGAGAGTTTAATATCCTGTCAACAGGCATGGATTTCACCTTGTGGTTCTTTAAAAATGGGGCTTATGCTACACCTAATTCCACATATATGAATGTAAACGGCACCTACCTTAATATTCGTCCTTCGTTTCATGAGGAAAGTAAAATTATTGCAGAGTTGCGTGCTGGATGGCATCCGGTCAGATCAGAAGCCTGGCAGAAAAAAATGCCAGCGCTCTCATGCACTGTAGAAGATCTTGATCTATCAGCAAAGAAACCGAATGCATTGGTTAAGCAAATGCTCGATTTGATTGTCCAGCTAGACAAAATAAATAAATCCAAGCACCACAACATGACCTCAGAACAATACAGCAAACTCAGCGAACGAGCGAAACAACTACTAGAAGTCAGAAACATTATTTTCCATGGCGCCCCTGGAACAGGAAAGACCACAGTCGCCAGGAAAATAGCTGCTGAATTGTTATGCGTCGACTATGACAACGAGGAACAGTTAAACGCACAACTGAATGAAAGCCACCAATACGAATTTGTCCAATTTCATCCTAGCTACGACTATACGGATTTCGTGGAAGGCCTCCGACCCGAAACTACAGCGACAGGCAATGTGGGCTTCCAATTATATCCTGGAACATTTACTAAGTTCGTCAACGAGGCAAGAACCAATCCAGACCAGAACTTTGTGATCGTCATTGACGAGATCAACAGAGGAGATCTTTCAAAGATTTTCGGAGAGCTATTCTTCAGCATCGATCCAGACTACCGAGGCAAAAAAGGAAGTGTAGACACTCAGTATGCCAATCTCCACTCTCTAGCCTACAAGGAACGTGGCGGATTGGATGCAGGACAAAAGTTTTATATTCCCGAGAATGTGTACATCATCGGAACTATGAATGACATAGACCGAAGCGTAGATTCCTTCGATTTTGCCATGAGACGACGCTTCACTTTTATCGAAATAACTGCAGAAGAATCAGCTAGTGCTCTCGATGGTACGCCCAACGGAGGTAGAGCAAAGAGCTTGATGACATCCGTGAATAGCAAAATAAGCGAATTCTTAGGAACCGACTACATTCTTGGAGTCGGTTATTTCCTCAAGATAGCTCAGTCAGTTGATGAAGACGCACCCCTTGAACTTTGGAAGAACCATCTCGAACCATTGCTGACTGATTATCTCAGGGGCATGGATGATGCTGATGGGAAATTACAAGAGATCCGTGAGGCGTTTGACAAAGGCGATCCTTCTAATACTACAGACCAACCCGCACAAGGAGACGCAGCGCCCACAACTGGCAGCGACTCAGGCTCGAGTGAGGCATGAGGAAAGTGGCCACGAACGCTTCATCTGCAGGTCCACATTTCTGGTATTTATCGGATAACAGCCCGATAGAAGACCAGTCATTTACTGCAACCCATCTCTATCGATCACTGCTCAACCAAACAGTAGAGACCTTGCTTGATAAAGAGGGAATTATTTATTTGGGGAGAGAGGACGATGGAGACATTGATGTAAGTCTCAACCAGCGTGTTATTGACACATATCAAGGCAAAATAAGAACGCAAAACCTGATAGGCGTGCTTGGAGATGGCACTGACACAGTTAGTATATCTACACGTTTTTTCAAGCAAAATGAAAAGCCTGTCCACATAGAGGATGATTATTTCTTCGCTTACCTACTGGAGAAGGTTCTGCATGTAGATGTGGCCAAAGGTTTCAACTTTTCACCTCTTAGAAGCAACAGGTGGAAAAAACTGCTGGTACTCTTATTCCCGTACTTTCTGAACAAAGCTCTTCAAGTCGGTGCCTACAAAATGTATGTCAGGCGAGAGTATAACGATTCCCGGCTGAAAGGCACAGTCGACGTTGCCAGATATCTCAACATTGATGTTCCCTTTATCGGGCGAGTGGCTTATACTACTCGGGATCTCGACCTTGACAACCCCATCAGTGAATTAATCAGACATACCATTGAATACATTGTTGCTGGATTTACAATCGGGCGGCAGCTACTTAATGACGATAAAAATGTTAGAGACAACGTTCGGACGGTAAGGCTGAGAACCCCGCGATATCGCAAGACAGAAAGACGCAGGATCATAGAGTGGAATATCCGACATCCTGTTGTCAATGAGTACTTTCGAAGTTACAGGCTGCTGCAAAAAATATGCGTAGCAATCTTGTGCCATGACTCAATATCTGCGAGCGCGTCAGGTAAGGGCCACATCAATGGCATTCTCTTCGATTGTTCTTGGCTCTGGGAGGAGTATCTCAATACTCTTTTGCGCGACAAGCGCTACAGCATATCTTTTGTTCACCCGCGCAACAAATCAAAAACAGGAAAACAGTATTTATTTGGCAAACCTGAGAAATATGGCCGAAGTTCTAAAGTCAAAGGGCAATTTGGCCTTATATATCCTGATTTCTTAATAAGCAGTGCTCCTACCATAATTGCTGACGCAAAATACAAGCCGATAGACAATATTGCTGGCGCAGACTATCTTCAACTACTGGCCTACATGTATCGGTTTGATTCCAGATATGGACAATACTGGTACCCCGAATCACAAGAGAATAGTAAATCCACACCTTTTATTACAGGATTTGAATTGCTTCAAGGCATCAATGGCGGTTCGCAAAGTGTACGGTTTAGGGAAAGCGAGCAAAAAGTCGTACTCGAAAAAGTTGGATTCCCGATTCCAACTGGAGCATCGACATACGAGGAGTACTCTTCATTAATGCAAGATAACGAAAACCAATTTGCAAAATCAATAGTCTCATTGCAATCATAATTGCGACTATTCGATAATGTTCATTATCTAGGCGGGTGTATTGATGCCTGCAACAAGAGTGACTTTCTAGCAGAACAGTAATACACAAAACCTGAAAAGAGTTTCTGAATGAGACAACTTACTCATACAGTGCCAATAACGGTCTGCATGAACTGAACGTAGTAGGTTTATGCGCTTGTCTGATCATCGATGCGGAGAGTTTCGAACCTGGGTTCATACCTAACTGATACGCATAAGAACGAAGCCCCTTCCTATGTCCAAGCATCACTAGAAGGAACGCAAATATCAGAAGTAGTATTTCGTGTCAATAATGTAGATAGCGGAAAATAGAGCACTCCTGACCATCATGGTGAATCCCAATCACGCTGTGCTATCACCACCGACCCATAATGAAGTGGTAAGCATGGTTCGAGCAGAGAATGCTTCTAATTTTGCACACTGACGCATGCCGGCTCTCTGATGGGGATGATGCTACGCAGCTCCTAGTCGAACGCGTATCATTCTTAAAAATGGGTTCTGAAACAGTGCTCGGAAGAAAAGACAGCTCCCGTTTACTGCTACCTGCCGTAGGAGTAAGAAAGGGATACTAGCAGCCCTTGGGCGATAATAACCGACCAACGCCACACGGTTCGCGTGGCCACCTGTCAACCCGTTGTCCAGAAGTAGTAGAGCCAGGTCTGCCGATTCGAGGTAAGGAAGGCTGGGTTAAGGAACAATTTGGTTGCTGTTGTGGGTGCCATATGCTATGTGGGTAGCAAATACCGCATAATATGCGTTCCGCTCCGAAAGGCAGTATGGACAGTGGCGGCTTCTAACACGACAGACATTACTTCATCCCGGCTGCGAACGCAAAACCTCAAGCTTCGAAATGATGACGAGCTGATCACAACCGCCTGGCCAGCCACGGCCAACGATTCCCCTTATATTAAACCCGTGATGATGAACCAGAACACATGACAATCAGAAGGAAACTTGAGCCTAACCCTGGTACCATCGCCATCATCTACCCAGGCTTCGCCTATCCGAGCAGTTCTTCCGCATATAGACATCCCTAAGGGAGGAACAGCGCCGATTTCGCCAGATACTAGCCAAAGTATGTGGCGAACCCAATCCGCTGCAGCACGGTGCAACTAACAAAACAAAGAACACAAGAAGCGCTGGCAATATATGCCCAATATGCCCCGTACACCTGGAAATACAAATAATTCCAAGGCCTAAGACCTTGGAATAGTTGCTATTGGTCGGGCCGGCGGGATTTGAACCCGCGACCCCTTGTAAGATAAGCCGCTGTTCTGGTACATGCGAGCTGCCTTTAACTGCTGCTAACTATCCAAGGAATACTGCCAATTCTAGCAGATTCCAAGTATGAACTGATGCAAGCTGATACGGGTACTTATGGGTAGCGATGTGCCCGAAATGTGCCCGATTGGATTAGCCAGAAGGAAGTGTCTGATGACATTGGCACAGAAATCGTCTGACTGCATAAAATGAGATTGCTTGGAACTGATTCAGGGATGAGATGTAAGTGTGTGCCGGATAACCTTGCTGGATCGGTCAGGTTTTCCGCTTATAAAATCCCTGATGGCCTCGGACATTTTTTCAGGCACATAGTCGTGGAGATAATGAGGGGCATCGAAATACCGTATCTGTGAGTTACCTTGCTGCGCTTTGAAGGATTCTTGGATGGATCGCCACTCATCCTTGCTGAAGCCAGTGCCTTTCCCGTTGGAAACCAGTTGCAGCATCTTGATCTGTGGCAATCCAGCTTCCGCAACCTTGCGGGCGTTGGCGTTGACCGTGTTGATCTCTCGCTGGATGTCTGGATCCATGAAGTTCTTGAAGAAGAGGGTCCGGTAGACCGCCTTATCTTCAGCAGACAAATTTCCTGCTTTGATGGCGGGTGACTGGTCCGCGGTCAGTCTGGGCAGGAGACGAGGAAGTCCTGTCCGGCAAAGGGCGCCCAACAGTGCTGTGGCTGCGGCGGGAGGCACCAGGTTGCGCGTCTCATAAGCCTGTGGCGTGGCCATATCCAATCCGATGATGGCCTCCACCTCGGCAGGGTACTTCTTGGTCCAGTAAAGTGCTTCAAGCCCAGACATTGAGTGGGGGAGGAGCACATAGGGCCCAGTCACTCCGGCCCCGTGCAGCGCCGCCCTGGTCTCATCCAACATCGTGTCGATATCTCTGGGGTCCCGAGACCAGTCACTAAACCCGTACCCGGACTTCTCCACCACAATCAGACAGTATGAGTTTTGCAGTCTAGTAATGAGAGCCTTGAAATCATACAGAGGGGAAGGGGTTCCACACCCTGAAAGCAGCACCAGTTTCGGGACGCTACCATGTGTGTCCCCGAACACCGCGACACTCAGTAGTTTATGTCCCACTCTCACCAGCTGACGATATTGTGCTTCGCCCTTATCTTCCAGGGGATTCCTCGTAATTACTTGGAGCATATAGACGAGTCTACAGTAGCTGACAGCTTGTGGCAAAGCAGCAGTAAAAGCATATTGAGGAAGTGCTTTCTCGGCAAAAAAAGGATTCCGGTTCTGCGATCAGTTATTGACTTAAGTCTTGCAGCACACATCCCAGGAAGCGGTCGGGTTCCTCCCATTGGGGGAAGTGGCCGGAGCGATCGAACCAGTGCCAGCTTTTGGGGCTGTCGATTGTCTCGTACCAGTCGCGGGCGACGGCGGAGGAGACGTGGTGGTCCTGTCTGCCCTCACAGAAGGTGACCGGCACCTCGAAGTGGTGGGTGTCGGTGAAGTCCGTGTCCATCAGCTCCTGGTGAAGTGGTCGCACATCGCAGGGTTGGTGGGTTGCTTGGCAGGGGAGAGCTTTGACAAGCCGGACATGAGAACGAGCAGAGGAGCTGGATGACTGGTTGAGGTTCTGATGGAATCCTCTTTGAGATTACTATCGGTGAATCTTGCATTATTGAGACATGGCCAGCGATAACACTATGGAACCGTGCGCTGCCCAAATGGTGGTGGCCTGCGATCTAGTGGTTCGGGTATGTCCTACTTTCTGTGAAAAGCCATCTGACTTAGGTGGGCAGCAAAGCTTGTATCGGGGCCGCCGCCCCGAAACCCCGCCGAGCTGGATCAGCTCGACCATACTGCTGCCGCACTGGTTCCGGTCGCCACGCGACCGGAACCAGCTTGCCCCTCAATACGAGCCTGGAATAAGGCTATACGCCAAAACTGCCTGCCTATTCTAGTCGCAGTATTATTGGGTGAAAAGGGTGCAGGCTTCACTGCCAGATGGGCAGTGACTGCCAGTTGTCCGGGAAGCCCATGTGTTTCAGGGGGATGCCGGGGTAACGGTTCATCAGTCCCACGAAGTTGTTGCGCCAGTAGGTGATGCCTAGCTGGTTCAGCAGGTAGTGCTCCATGGTCAGGAATCCAGCCGGGCCTTTTGACTCCGGCCGGCGGAAGGGCTCCCATTGGTTGCCCCACCAAGTAGCGTCGTTGGGGTACAGCTTGGGCTTGATGGGTGTCATCTTGGGGTCGATGCAGTTCCAGAAGCGGTCGTGATGGGCGGTCTTGTTGCGGGCGATTCGAATGTTTTCCAGCCAGTCGCGCAGCAGTTTCTCGTTGCTGACGCCGGGCTTGTTGGACATGATGCCAAGCTGCAGTGCCAACTGCCGTTTGATTGAAGGATCGGCGCCCTTGTAGAAGATCTTCTTGAAATCACCGTAGGAAAGGCAGTCCACCAGCATCCAGATGGGCGGCAGCGGATCGGAATACGTGGCTCTGAAATGTCGTAGCTGAGGCAGCGACGACCGCTGGTAGTCGCTGGTGATATTGGCGATCGCGTTCCTGTGTTCCTCGGGGCTGAGCCCGGGCAGGCCATCCGGCGCGGTATAGCCGAACGGCCCAGTTGCCTTGGCCAGCTCTGATGCCATGTAGCTTTTGAGATGGACCTCGATGCCGACGATGCCGTCGAAGACGATGGTGCGCAATTCCTGGTCGAACACGTAGCGTTCCCAGATGGAATCCCAGGACGTGCGGGACAGGAAGGGCAGTTTGCGTTTTCTGGCACCTGCCACAGGGGTGAGGAACGGATACCAGTAACCCTTGAGGCGGTAGTAGCCGACCAGGTCTATTCGCCCGGCAAGGTCCTGGACGCTGATACCCGTCAGCCCGTTGTCCACAAGGAGCTGGGCCAGGTCCATGGAACTGCGGTACGGGTGGCTGGGGTATGGGGGCAGCTTGGCTACGGTTGTGGATGCCATGCGCCCTCCAGGTAAAAAAGTACCGCCATAGTATGCATTCCACCCCGAAAGGCAGTAGAGGCAGTGGCGGCTTCTAACATGATTGAGTCTACATCATGCCGGCGCCGAGCGCAAACCCTAATGCTTTGCTTATGGCTTAGGGCCGTGGCTGAGCGTAGACGACGCTGAACGGGGTGGCGTCCTTTGCCAGGCGCAGGGCCGTGGTCCTGGTGATGGCCTGCCTGTCCCTGGTCTTCATCCCCCTTGCCCTTCTGTATCCCAGGAAGGCACGATGATGGCACCCATCACCGGATCGGGGCGGACACAACCCAAGGGGCTGGATTCAGGATCCGTGAGCGGAAAAACCAGGGGCGAGGGGTGGAAGACACAGTGAAAACCAGAGGAACTTCTCAGGGGCAGGTCGTTGCATCACGGACCAGCACCCAGCGTCGGCGCATCCACACCACATGGAATTGGTATTTCATCGTGGAGGCGGCCTGCGTGGTGGTGGCCGACTGCTGCTTCACATCGGTCCCTATAGGCGCCAGGCTGCTGTCGAGCCTGCTCATACTCGTGCCCTGCCTCTATTTCATGACCTTCGTGCTGGGGCGGGTCTATGACCAGCCTTACCAGATGGACGGGCCGGGCATGGCCGAGCCGGTGAGCAAGACCGGCGCTCACGGTTGGGTCTTCGCCTTGCTGTCCCTGGTCTGCCTGCCTGTGGGCGCTTGGTTGGACGGGGTGGCGATCCTGGCGCAACTCTTCGTGGTTCCGCAACTGTTTATTGCCTTCGCCTACCTGCCGGCCTTGGGGCTGGTGGGGGTCCTGAACGCGGTGTTCGTGGCCATGGCCATGGCCGGCGTCAGGTTCCTGGGCACCGACCTGGCCGGCAATCTCATGCTCATGGGCCTGGTAGTGGTGTTCTCGGCCATGATCGGCAAATCCTTCGATATCCTCGCCCTGACCAACGGGCACAACCAGATGCTCCTGGACCAGCTCGAATCCCAGCAGGAGACCATCCGCAGGCTGAGCCTGGCCGAAGGCGCCTCGATCGAACGCGAACGGGTTGCCGGTGAAATGCACGACACCATAGCCCAATCCCTGGCCTCGGTACTGGCCCTGGCCAGGGTGGCCCGCGAAGAGCTGGACGACGACCTGCCAACGGCCCGGCGGCACCTGGACATGATCGCCGACCTGTCACAAAGCTCCCTGGACAACACCAGGCGGATGATAACCGACTCGGCACCGGCCGACCTGGACGGCAAGGATTTGAGCATGGCCCTGGAAAGGACTGTGCAAGCCGCAGCGCAAGAGGCAGGATTCCAAGCGCAATGCCGCATCCAACAGCCTTTGCCGGCACTGCCGAGGCGGACCGAGGTCAACCTGCTGCGCATCGTCCAGGAGGCTCTGGCCAACGTCTCCAAACATGCAGAAGCCAGGCATGTGCACATCAGCCTGGTACCGCAAGAGAACGGGCCGCACGATTCACATCCGGGCACGCTGGAACTGCTGATAACGGACGACGGTCTCGGCTTCGACGCCGACAACCTGGATTCCATCAGAATGGAACAAGCAGGCCACGGCTACGGGCTGCGGGACATGGCCAAAAGGGCCAAGGAATCAGGCGGGGCCTGCACCGTGACATCCGGCCCCGGGCAAGGCACCCGAATAACCATCACAGTACCGACCGAAGAGCCCGGCGACCACGACCGGGCCGGCAAGGAGGAAGCATGATACGTCTCGTCATGGCCGACGACCACCCCATGGTCCGCGAGGGCATACGCAGCATGCTCACCCGCCACGCCGACCTGGAGGTCGTGGCCGAAGCCGGCAACGGCGCCCAAGCCATAGCCGCAGTGGCTCGGACCAGGCCGGACCTGCTGCTCCTGGACCTACGGATGCCGGACATGAACGGCCCGGAAGTCACCCGCAGGATCCTGGCGGCCCAGCCCGAGACCAAGGTGCTGATCCTGACCACCTATGATTCGGACACCGACATACTGCCCGCCATCGAGGCCGGCGCCAACGGCTACCTGCTCAAGGACGTGGAACCCCACATCCTGGCCCAAGCCATCCGAGACACCGTGGCAGGAGCCACCGTGCTGAATCCGTCAGCGGCGAAGGCGGTCAGCAAAGCCCTGCACCCGCAAGACAGACCGGTCCTGTCCGAACAGGAGACCCGGGTCCTGCGAGAGGCCGCGAGAGGGCTTACCAACCGAGAAATCGCCGCCCGCCTGTACATCAGCGAGACCACCGTGAAAACCTACCTCAGCCGACTCTTCGCCAAACTCGAAGTCAACGACCGCACAGCCGCCGTAGCCAAAGCCATCGAAACCCTGGGACTGAAACCCTGAAAGCAGGACCCTTCTAAGTAGCGCAAACTACTCTTCTTGGTCTTGCTTCGGCCTCAATTGCACATGAGAGGTCCAGCCATCAGTCATCGGAGAATGGCAGGGGACCTCATATCCGAATACCGCATTACACCTTCAATGATGTGAACTTCATCGTCAATGCTGTTGGTGATAGCCAAGGAGAAATGACGAAACAAAAATATGTCAAACACACTTGACGTAAAGCTAGCTTTACATTATAGTCGTGCTCAGACCGGTTTACCTGTTCAACATTCGCATTCGGCAAGGAGCACCCCGTGAAGAAAAACGAAAGCAAGGCAACATCCGACTTGACCCGCTCACAAAGTTTGTCCGAGCCAACGGCACATGCGCGACCAAGACCGTTTGGTACTGTTCGCTTTGGATCCCATTCGATGTCGGCTCTCACTGCAGCATTGATTCCAGGTCTGGTCAGCGGTTTCGTTCTGGGAATTATTGTCGCCAGCTTCATGCCGCAGACTATGCCATGGATTATTAAGGCGCTTATCGTGACTGCGGCATTTTGTCCAGTATCAGTCAGCCTTTGCTGGGTCATCTTGGTGGATACCGACACCTTGCCCGGAGCAGATCAGCATGCCGGGGAGAACATAGAGAACCACTGGTACGGGAAAGCCGAACAGCTCTCATATCGCATTTTTTTGGGAGTTGTTTCTTTCAGCTGCCTGCTGGCCAGTTTGTTGGGTAAGGATCAGTGGGCGTTCATGTTGGTGTGCATTCTGATAGCAATGCTCTTGGTTTTTGTCCTGGCCTACACAATCATGAGGTTCATCAGTCGTGGATAACCATCTGGCAAAGTTGCGAAAAGAACACGGTTGGTCTCAGGGGGAATTATCCAAAAAACTGGGAGTGAGCCGTCAGACCGTAATTTCGATTGAAAAGGGCCATTTCGACCCATCGCTGCCACTTGCTTTCCGCCTGGCGGATGCATTCGATTTAACTATAGAGGACATATTCGAACCCTGAACATGCCCGACGCTCAGACCCTGATTGGAAATAAGGGAACTCACTGGAAATTATGCAAGGGTGCTTTTGCCTAACAACAGGCAAAAGCACCCTTATTTATACTCCGCCATGTCAGATTTGGATATCCTGGCCGATGACTTCGGCCACCTCGCCGGTGCGGTTGGGCCATAGGTCCGCGTAGGTGTCCAAGGTCTCTGTGGCCGAGGCATGGCCCAGGACGGCCTGCAGGGTTTTCACGTCCGCCCCGGCCTTGATCGCCAGGGAGGCGTAGGTGTGGCGCAGGGAGTGGATGACCAGGCCCTCGATATCCTGCATGCCCGCATCCCGCAGTGCTGGAGCCCATACCCGGTTCCGCCAGTTAGTGGTGGTCTGTCTGCCGCCTCTCGGCCCGCGCAGTAGGTAATCCTCGGGGCCATGGCCGTCGAGCAAATCTTTAATTCTGGGCAGCAGTTGGCTGGGTATGGGCACAAACCTGGTCCTGTTTCCCTTTGGCAATGTCTCAACGATATGCGAATCAACATCGACCGACTGGGTGCGTAGGACATTAATCCGGTTTCTCCCCAGATCCACGTCCCCGCACCTCAGAGACAGTGCCTCGCCGATGCGCAGTCCCGTATACGCAAGCAAGTAAATGACCGTGGCATTGGCCTCGTCCATCTGACCCGCCAGGATCTTGATCTCTTGTGGGGTTAGATATATTCGCCGTTGAACCGCTCTGTTATGTGGCACCTTGGCTTTGGCGACGGGATTGGTATCTATCCAGCGGTTTTCCACAGCCACATCCAGAATCGAGCCCAACACAATCTTGCCTACGGAGCGGATTGAGGACGCGGACAGCGAGGAGGCCGAGCCTCGTTCACCTCCATAAGGCGCCGTCCCATCGGCTAGGCTGACGTACCAGCGCTGGATCCTCGCCGTGGAAATGTCCTTCAAAGCTACGTCACCCCATTGAGGCAGAACCCACACGCGCAGCTCACGCCGGTAGCGTCCCTCTGTCGATCCCTTGATAGTGCCCGCCAGACCCTGCTGCCATAAGTCCGCTGCCTGTCGCAACGGCCTGCAGGAGTCTCGGGGATCCATGTATCGGTTCGACCGTATCCGGTCCTCGATCTCGGCCATGAAAGCCTCCGCTTCACCCCGGTAGCGAAACAACTTCCTTCGTGTGATTCCATCAATCCTCCATCGCACCTCCCAGCGTGACCCTTTGCCGAAGTCCTTGGCCCTGTATCGCTCAGGGACCTTGGCGTTCTCAGGGTCGTCGGTGTGCTTGGATAGGGAGTGCTTCATATATGCGGACGGTTCCTCCTTGGAGGTGTGCCCCTGTGCCGTCGTGACCAGGGCGGCCTTCAACCATCTGTCGTTTATCCATGCTTTTGCCATATCAACCTCTATGCGTCAGATAACAATTTGTTCCATTTAGCGATATCCAGCACCAGCTAACGGCGGTGCGCGCTGACGCATAGGAACAGGTATGAGCCAAATACAGCAAACAATGAACGATAACCCGGCTATGACACCGACCAGGCTGCTGACCCCTGCGGAAGCGGCCGAGATCCTGGTGATACCGGTGAGCACCCTGAACGCCTGGAGGGCGCAGAAAATCGAGCTTCCGTACGTGCATATAGGTCGTCTGGTTAGATACCGGCCCGAGGATGTGGCGGCACTTATCCGTCGCAATACGGTGCGGCCGGAATGAGCCGGAATGTGCCCGAAGGCAAGGGCGATGTGCCCGAAATGTGCCCGATTCGGGGCATACAAAAAAATCCAAGGCCCGGAAGCCTTGGAATCATTGCTATCTCGTCGGGCCGGCGGGATTTGAACCCGCGACCCCTTGACCCCCAGTCAAGTGCGCTACCAAACTGCGCTACGGCCCGACGGTGCATCAGCACCGAGTAGAGATAGTAGCACAGCGTCACCGGGCCAACAATGGCCCGGCGAGTCCCGGCAGACTAGTGCAGACAGACCGAGCCCCATGATCGACTTGCTATCATTATTCTGAACGGTCGGCGCAACCCGCGTCGGCCGCAAGTCGTCCCAGCCCGGAAGGGGTTTCATGAGCACAGACGTTTTCGACCTTTCGGCCGCAAAGATGCGCGAGAGGGGCATGAGCGAAGTCTCCATCAGCCAGTTCCAGCACCTCTACGAAACCTGGGAACGGGGAGATGCCAAGGCCTGTGTGCGCGAAAAGGACGTCGCCCCGCTCAAGGACGTGCCCCGCACCAAAGATATCCACGACTCCATGGACATGGACATGGCCTTGGACGCGTTCTCCCGCACCGCTTTCATCAAGCTCAACGGTGGGCTGGGCACCTCTATGGGCCTGGAGAAGGCCAAGTCCCTGCTGCCCATCCGCCGCCACAAGGCCCGTCGGATGCGCTTCCTGGACATCATCATGGGCCAGGTGCTGACGGCCCGAAAACGCCTGGGGGTGCCGCTGCCGCTGATTTTCATGAACTCCTTCCGCACCTCGCGAGACACCATGCGGGTCGTCAGGCAGGACCGCCGCTTCGTCCAGAATGATGTGCCCATGGAGATCATTCAGCACATCGAGCCCAAGATCGACGCCGACACCGGCCGCCCGGTCGACTTCCCAGCCAAGCCCGATCTGGAATGGTGCCCTCCCGGCCACGGCGACATCTTCTCGACCATCTGGGAGACCGGACTGCTGGACATACTCAAGGAGCAGGGGATCGACTACCTGTTCATCTCCAACTCCGACAACCTGGGCGCCCGGCCTTCAAGGACCTTGGCCGGCTATTTCGCACAGTCTGGAGCGCCCTTCATGATCGAGGTAGCCAAGCGGACCGACGCCGACCGCAAAGGCGGCCACATCGTCATCGACAAGGCTACTGGGCACCTCATCCTACGGGAGATGTCCCAGGTGGATCCACATGACCGCAGCTCGGCCATGTCCATCCGCAAACACCCCTACTTCAACACCAACAGCATCTGGGTCAGGGTCGATGCCCTTCGCGACAAGCTGGCCCAATACAAGGGCGTGCTGCCCCTGCCCATCATCGAGAACCGCAAGACCGTCGATCCCACCGATCCTTCCACCCGTCCCGTGGTGCAGTTGGAAACTGCCATGGGCTCTGCCGCCTCGCTCTTCGAAGGAGCCATCTGCGTGCAGGTGGACCGCATGCGCTTCCTGCCGGTCAAGACCACTGACGACCTGTTCATCATGCGCTCCGACCGTTTCCATCTGACCGACTCCTACGAGATGGAGGACGGCAACTACGACTTCCCCAACGTCCAGCTGGATGAGCGCTATTACAAGTACATCGCCGACTTCGACGAACGATTCCCCTACGGGGTTCCCAGCCTGGCGGCTGCCAACTCGGTCACCATCGAAGGGGACTGGACCTTTGGCAGGGATGTGGCCTTGTATGCGGATGCCCATCTGCGCGACCAGGGACGCTCATCATACGTGCCCAACGGCCAGTATGTGGGGCCTCAGGGGATCGAACCCGACGAGTGGATCTAGGGCCAGGTGCAGCAGCGTTCAGCCTGTCAAGAAATGGTACCGTATTTGGATGTTTGGCTCCCACAGCCCCCAAAATCAATCTATGATAGTTAGATGTGCGTTAGGCGCACTGATATGTAAAATTTTAACGATACGCGAGGACTGATGGCAGAAGGCACGAACGGAAGACGGCGTTTTTCGGATAAGTGGGGCAAGCATGAACTGGATGTCCTAGCCGTCTTATCGTCCGCTTTTCCGCAATGGCTTACCTCACGACAGATAGCACAGCGGGTCAAGGCCTATGCCGACTCCTATGGCGAGCTGGCAGATCAGGCTGCCAAGGCCGCGTTTGCCAAGCAGTTCCAGCGTGACCGGGCCAAGCTGGCGGCCATGGGCATAGCCATCGAATCCCGGCAGCCGGAGTATTCCTCCAAGTCCGAGGGGCAGGATTTCGCCTCCTACCGTCTGCAGCTGGGGGATGAACCGCGCATCCGCATGCACTTCAACCAGGAGGACATGCCGGTGTTGGCCGCGGCCAACTACCTTGCGCGATCCATTGCCATGTCTCAGGAGGCCTGTGAGGAGCCGACCCGACCGGTCTCACGCACCACGCCCCGCGTGCCGCAAGTGCCCATCCCTGGCTTGGGTCTGGACTCCATAGCTCCGGGACTGGGTACCCAGCGCATTCCCGACGATTTGGTCAAGGTCATCGATTCGCGACGCTTCGCCGCCACAGTGGACGTGGACGGAGAGAACCTGAATGTAGCCTATGCCGATTCGGACGATTTGGCCATGTTCGTCCTGGAGCACCCCGATGCCTCCATTGTCAGCCCGCAGGAGGCCGCAGATGCCTTCCGACGCCGTCTGGATGCAGCCGCCCGCTTCAAGCTGGCCGACGAGTCGCAGAGCCCCGGCGCGGCAACGGTCATCTCCCCGGAGATTGCTCGGACCAGCGTCGAGCATTTCGCCACCGACCTAAGCGACGACGATACCGACCTTCGTCACGCCCGCCGAGCCAGCGCATCCTCCTTCCAGACCGGGTCCGAGGTGGACCGCCGCCTGCGGCTCATGCTCTTCCTGTCCGCACACCTGGGCGAGGAGTTCTCCCTGGCCGAGTTGGCTGAGCGCTTCATCGGCCACCCCAACAGCAAGGAAGAGTTGCGCAAGTATGTCAACACCATCCACAAGGACATCAACACTCTGACCACAGTCTCGGACGACGGTGAGATGGCTGGTAGCCAGTTCTTCGACATCGATTGGTCCCTGCTGGACGATAGCGGCATCGTCTCGGCCACCAACTCACTAGGCTTGGAGCGACTGGCCGGCATTTCACCCCAATACCTGAGCATGCTGACCGCCTCGCTCAACTACTTGGCCCATTCGCCCCTGTTGCCCGAGCAGTCCCGCAGCCAGGCCGAGTCGCTCTATCAGCGTCTGCGCACGCATGTTGGACCAGGCGAGACACCCTGGCTCTCCCTTACCGGGTATGAGACCGAACCCAAGAGTTTCTCGGTGGTCCGCCGGGCGATCAAGACCGAGTCCCTGTTGGACATGGAGTACACGGACGCTGCCGGCAGGACCCGCCGCAAGGTTGTGGCCCCTGCCAAGATCTTTGTGGATGAGGGCGTCTACTATGTCGCCGCCTGGACCGATATCGGCGATGCAGCAGAGGGCACCGAGGCTGCAGACGCTCCCTCGGATTCCAGCCGTCACCTCAAGCAGGGCACCGGGCGCAACCGGCAGTGGCAGGTTCTGCGAATAGCCAGAATCGAACATGCGACCATCGTCAAGCCCAGCCATAAGGTGGAGTTCCCGGATGTGCCGGTCGGCGAGCTACGCAAGTGGTCCTTCGACAACGGCACGGCTGCGGTCTTCATTACCGACCGGCCGGATCTGCCCTACATCAAGTCGCTGCCGGGCGCCTCGGTGGAGCCCTGCGGAACGGGGCAGAAAGTCCACCTGACCGTCTCCTCGGACTCCTGGTTCGTGGCTTTCTGCATCGCTCACGCCAAGCACATCACCGCAGTAGCGCCCAAGACCCTGCGCACCATGATCCTGGCCCGCGCCCAACGCGAGATCACCATCAGTGACGCCCACGACAAGGAGCAGGACCGGCACTAGCCCCGGTCGGAGAGGAGTCACATGCCTGGATGGATCTGGATCCCTTTGGTGATCTTCATGCTGGCCATGCTGATCGGGGGAGCCGTCTACGCCATCCGCCACGCCATGGCAGCCAGCCGCTCCATAGGGCGGGTCTCGGACGATCTGAACCGTCACATGCCGCAACCCCCTGCAGCAGAGCAGTCCCAAGCAACGGATAGGACCGAGGGTCCGGCCTTCGCCCTGCCCCTGTCGCAGTCAACCGAGCGATACAGCCAGGCCCATGCTCTGGTCCTGCAGCGCAAGGAGCAGCGCAGGAGGAATCACGGCCGCACCTGGCGGCGGTGGAAGCAGTTCAATAAGTAGTTCTTGGAGGAACATGTCAGGTCATCGTCACCACGGACAGGATTCAACAGCATCCGAACCGGGGCCGGCGGAACGCTACGCCCGTTTCAGTCGTCACCGCAAGCGCATGACCGGGGCTCCCGCACGCTTTCAGTCCAAGCTGCCCTTCCCCCTGGATGACTTCCAGCTGGAGGCCATCACCGCCCTTGAGGATGGCGACAACGTCCTGGTGGCCGCTCCGACCGGCGCCGGCAAGACCATCGTGGCTGACTTCGCAGTATTTTTGGCCCAGGAACAGAACGTCAAGACCTTCTACACCACCCCCATCAAGGCGCTGAGCAACCAGAAATACCATGACCTGGTCGACCGATACGGCGAGGACCGGGTGGGGCTGCTGACCGGCGACACCTCCATCAACTCCGAGGCGGACATCGTGGTCATGACCACCGAGGTCCTGCGCAACATGCTCTACGAGCAGTCCTCCACCCTGATGGCCCTGAAATACGTGATCCTGGATGAGGTCCACTATCTGGCCGACCGTTTCCGGGGGCCCGTCTGGGAAGAGGTCATTATCCATCTTCCGGCTTCAACCCGAATCGTGGGGTTGTCGGCCACCGTGTCCAACGTGGAGGAGTTCTCCGACTGGATCTCCTCAGTGCGCGGACGCACCCATCTGGTGGTCTCCGAGCGACGGCCCGTGCCGCTGGAACAGCATGTCCTGGTCCAGGCCGACAGGCACACCGAGCCCGAGATCTTGGACTTGTATCGGCATGACGGTTCAGGACGGCAGACCCCAAAGATCAACCCGCGTCTGGTCTCCAGGCTGGCCCAGCTGGACAAGGCTGGGCAGGAGCGCGCCCAGGCCCGCGACCAGGGGCACCACCACCGTCATGGCCGGGGCGGCAGACCGGAGCGGCGAACGGAAGAGCGGTATCGACCAAGCCGGGCCGATGTGGTCGATGAGCTGGACTTCATGGATATGCTGCCCGGCATCTACTTCATCTTCTCGCGCACCGGCTGCGACCAGGCCGTCCAGCAGTGCATTCGAGCAGGGCTGCAGCTGACCACCGATGAGGAAGCCCGCCGCATACGGCACATCGTGGACTCCATGGCAGCCGGCCAGCTCAGCAAGGAGGATCTCAAAGCGCTGGGATTCGCCCAGTTCCGCTTCGCTCTGGAGCAGGGCTTCGCCGCCCATCATGCCGGCGTCGTCACCCTCTTTCGGCAGATAGTCGAACACTTGTTCGAGTTAGGACTTCTCAAGGTGGTCTTCGCCACCGAGACACTGGCCTTGGGCATCAATATGCCCGCCCGTTGCGTGGTGGTCGAGAAGCTGGAGAAATTCGACGGGACAGGCCATGTAGCTCTTACGCCTGGCGAGTTCACCCAGCTGACCGGTCGAGCCGGCCGGCGCGGCATCGACGACATTGGTCATGTAGTGGTGGTCGACCACCGGGACTTCAGCCCCAAGACCATGGCTGCGCTGTCCAGCCGGAGGGTCTACCCGCTGCACTCCAGCTTCCGGCCCACCTTCAACATGGCCGTCAACCTGCTCAACTCATCCAGCTACACGCGTGCCCGAGACACCCTGGACCACTCCTTTGCCCAGTGGGAGGCCAACCGATCAGCCTCCGAGCTGGAGGAGCGCATCGAGACCCTGACCAGCGGCCTGGAGGACTACCGGAAAGCTGCTCAATGCAACCGTGGCGATCTGATCGAGTTCATGCGTATCCGTGCGGCCCTCTCTTCGGCCCAGAAAAACGATTGCCGTCGACTGAAACGGCAACGATTCACCAGCGAGAAGGCCCGCAACCGGGCATTCTGCGACCTTGACCGGCATATCGACCAGCTGCGTGAGCAGGAGCGCAACCATCCCTGCCGCCAGTGCCCTGACCTGCCCAAGCATCTGCGCTGGGGGAACCGATGGATCCGCATGGATAAGGAGCTGCAGCGCACCCGGGAACAGTACGAGTCCAAAACAGGGTCAGTCTCACGACAGTTCGACAGGATCTGCCAGATTCTGGCTGACCTGTGCTACACCCGGCCTATGGGCCCAGACGTCTGCCGACTGACCCGGAAGGGCCAGCTGCTCCGGCGCATTTACAGCGAGCAGGATCTGAGTCTTGCAGAGATCCTTGATCGGGGCATCCTCAATGATCTGGAGCCCGCCGAACTGGCAGCCGCAGTCTCCGGACTAGTCTACGAATCTCGCCGTGGGGTGGGGGAGCAGCCGGGGGAGAGGGCCGGATACCGGGCTCACAGGCTGGTTGAGGCCATGGAGGATATGAAACGTCAGTGGTCCCAAGTGCAGGAGCGCTGCGATCAGGCTGGATTGGAGCTGCCCCCGGAACTCGACTTTGGCTTGGGGCCGACCATCTACGACTGGGCCTGTGGCGACTCGCTGACCACCATCCTGCGCGACAGCGATCTGACGGCGGGGGACTTTGTGCGCAATGCCAAGCGCCTGTCCGATGTGCTCACCCAAATCGTTCAGGTCGAACCCTACCTGGGCAGGGGAGGACATCACCTTGCCAGGACTGCCAGCATCGCCGCCGACCAGGTCAATCGCGGCATTGTGGCTTATACGGGCGTGGAGTGAACACGACCGCAGACAGGGAATAAGTTTCAGGTCAACACTGTTCTGTAGCTTGGAGGCAGTGACGGACATAAGTATGGAGGAATCATGGCAGAGCGCAGTCTTCGCGGTATGAGTATCGGGGCGAAGTCCCTGGAATCCGATCAGAATGTGGATTTCGCAGCACGCAGCGAGGTCGCCTACATCTGCCCCAAGGGCCATCGGACCATTCTGCCGCTGGCTGAGGGCGCTGAGGTGCCGCAGGAGTGGGAGTGCCGTTGCGGGCAGATCGCTCAACTCGAGGGGCATGACGAGCAGGAGTCCGGCAAAACCGGCAAACCGACCAGGACCCACTGGGACATGCTGCTGGAGCGCCGGTCCGAGGATGAGCTCAAAGCCGTACTGGACAAGCGCCTGAAAATGCACCGAGAAGGATGGTTCCCCGACTATGAGTAAATCGCCGCGCCGCCTGGTTCTGCTGGATCTGGACGGCACCCTGACTGCTTCTCATCCGGGCATTATCGCCTCTGTGGTACAAACTTTCAAAGAGCTTGGTCATCCTGTGCCCGATGAGAGCGAACTTCGACGATTCATCGGACCAGCTATCGAAGCATCCTTGCGCCACAACGGCATCAGGGAGGAAGACATCGATAAGGGCGTACAGATCTACCGGCGTTATTACAGCGAGTTAGCAGCATTCGAGGATCCGAAGCATCCTGGCCAACACATTCCTGGACGCCTGCTCGCCACTGTCTTCGACGGCATCATCGAACAGCTGAGTCGTATGCGCAAACATGGTCTGACATTGGCTGTGGCCACCTGCAAACCCGAGTACCAGGCTCTACCGGTCTGTGACCACTTCGGACTGACGCCACTGGTGGATGGCATCTATGGCGCCAGCAAGGACTCCACAAGAACCACCAAGGCCCAGGTCATCACCTACGCACTTGAGCAGACTGGCTTCAATGCAAAACTCGGCGACCGAGCCCTTATGGCCGGTGACCGCTGGACTGATGCCGATGGGGCGCTGGAAACCGGCCTGGACTGCCTGGGATGCCGCTGGGGCTATGCCGAGCCCGGAGAGCTGGAATCTCACGGCTGCTATCGAGTCATCGACCAGGTCGATCAATTGTGCCAAGCTGCCGAGGATTACTTCGACAACGATCAGACTCAGCACTGAGGATGCCACTGCAAGGTCAGCGCCAATGGATTGACCATGAATCGCTGGAAACGTCAGAATACTATCAGGATACTGATAGTGACCTAGTAAGCCGATAATGTACGTTATGTCAAATTACTTTTCGTTTTTCTCCCCTGTTTCGGCTTCCACCGCGACAATCATGCAGCCCGCTGGCGCTGCTCGTGCTGCTGCTCCAGGCGCTGGCGCAGACGCATGGCCGTCAGCTCGTCGATAGGCCGCTCAGGCAGACCCGGGGTCAGCTGTCCAGTAGTCAAATCCACATGATCACAGGTCTGCAGCTCAAGATCCATGCGATGCCAGATAGCACCCACAGAGATAGCAAAAACGGCACGCCCGGACTGCATCAGCGCAAAGACCTGATCAGGTCCTGAACATTCGGTGACCTGATCACCATCGCAGACCACCGTTACATGCTCGAGTTGACCAACAGTTCGACGCTCGAGATAGTTCACCGTATTCGTGGCATTGACCAAATTGACACCGGCATCCAAGAGACGCTTGAGGACAGCCAGGATAACCGCATCCTTGAAGGAGTAGAGCCTACGGGAGCCTGACCCGTGTGAGGCCTTGATTGACGGCTCTACAATCCTTTTGCGAGCCCAGTAATCCAGCTGCCGATAGGTGATGCCGGCCACCTTGGCTGCGACCGTTCCCCGGTAACCCCGGGTCGTGCCCTCAGCCTGCTCAGGCGAAAAGAGTTCACCCTGTACCAGCGTCGGCATCTCACCGGCCATGTCATGCCCCCCTGTCAGTTCTTGGCGATGACTGCCCGATTATCGAAGTAGACCAATCTGAACTTGCCGATCATGATCTCGTCGCCATTGTGCAGGTCGGCCTGGTCCACGCGTTCGCGGTTGACATAAGTGCCGTTGAGACTGCCAGTATCCTCGACCCGAAAACCATGGTCAGTCCGCACGAATATGGCGTGCGCCCGGGAGACTGTCGAATCGTCCAACAGAATGTCCGCCTTCGGATCACGACCCACGCTGACCTGATCCTCGTCCAACAGATAGCGCGATCCTGACACCGCTCCCCTGGTAGAGATCAGCAGGGCTGTACCTTCAGGCAATCGTGCCATGGTCACCAAGTCGTCCTTGGTCAGTGGACGGTCACCGTTGGAGGTGACTGGAATGTTCAGGGCCGGCATGCCGATGATGGTCGTCTCGCCCGCAGTGGGAATAGGATCTGTCATAATTGACTATTCTACAGGCTTTGCATACTGGTAGTCCTGCACGCGTCGAACCTGGTCGATTCTGACACTATTCGACTGCTCCACGGATACGGTCGCATGGAACTGCACCTTGATCCGCGAACCCACTCCCCCGGCGATCTGGACGGCATTCTGCAGGCTGTCCGGATCCCCAATGGCCTTGACAACGTAGGGGCTGCGCAGCTTGGCGTGGTCACACTGCAGGCCGGTGCGGGTGTCCAACAGATAAGTACTGGTAACCACCCGGACATCGTTGAAGGATATGACCTCAGCGCCAGCATTGCGCAGCTCTTCGATCAGATTGAACATGGTAGAAGCATCCACCCGATCACTGTCTTCGGTGACTGTCACCACCACTCCCCTGCCTTGTGCAGGCAGCCGCCCGGCAAGGATGCCGCTGCTCTGCTCATTCTGCTGGGCTATGCGGGCAGCTTCCTTTTGCTTGTCGGCGGCGGACTTGATGGAGGTCAGCTGCTGGTTGAGCTGGCTCTTGCGCTCCTCCAGCTTGTCGACCTGGTTGCTGGTCTCATCCAGCACCCGTACCAGCTCCTCCTCGGACAGACTCTGGTAGGAGGACTGGTTATTATGCACCTGGACCGCATAACCAAAGCCCAACAGGGCGCACATCAGGGCCACCAGGACGCTGGTAACCAGCCTGACCCTGGTGGCGTTGGAATTAAGGGTGCGCAGAGGCCGACGGCGAACCACCGGAAAAGCACCGGTCTGCGTGTCGTCGGCCGGAGCCCTGACCCGTCCAGGCCTCCTAGGCGGAATGCTCTTGGGCATTCCCTCATCGCGCTTCTTCCTCAGGGTGTGTCTCATATGCTCACCCCTTGAAAATGAACCGTCGAATAGCGGAGACGTTGGAGAAGATGCGGATGCCCAGCACCACAATGACGGCCGTAGACAGCTGAGAGCCCACGCCCAGCTGGTTACCCAGGAAGACCAGAAGAGTTGCCGTGATCACATTGGAGATGAAGGAGACCACAAAGACCCGGTCCGAGAAGCTGCGTTCGAAGTAGGAACGGACCGCGCCCATCAGGGCATCCAGAGCGGCCACCACCATGATGGGCAAATAAGGCTGCAGGACAATGGGAATGTCGGGCTTGAGGAAGATGCCCGCCACCACGCCTAGGATCAGGCCGAGAATTGCCGACATGTCAATGACTCCTTCCGGCATAGGACAGATTGGGCAAACTCACTGCATTCAGACTCAGGCGTCGCTGTTTGACCACATTGACAGTGATGTTCGCCTTCTTCAGGTCCCGCAGACGGCCCTGCAGATCGCTACGAACCATCAGATCGGACAAGGCACCTTGATCGCCGATGGCTTCGATCTTATAGGGTGACTCGATCGAGGTGGTCCCCACCAAAATGGTCTGACCGGCCGTACGCACTGATGTCTGTGTTCCTATTCTATTGCCGTTGATGGCGATGGCTTCGGCCCCCGCAGACCAAAGCTTGGTCAGGAACCACTGCAGGTCCTGGTCGGTGAGCAATTTGATCTGATCAGCATTCTCCCGGGAATCTTTGGAGGCAATGGGGTTGGCCAAGGTGATGACGACACCCTGCCCCTGCACCTTGCTGGTGCCGTTGGTCAGATCGTCAGCGGTCTGCGTACTGCTTTGCCCCTGGCCGCCCTCCTGAGCCGAGAGCGTATCGATGTTGCCATTAAGATCCGAGATCTGACTGTTGAGATCGTTGGCACGCTTGCTGACCGCCTCCACCTGGGAGATGAGCTTCTCACGTACCTTCTGACGGGGGTCCCGGTGCAACACCTGCACTATACCCGTGCCTGCCAGGCCGACCAATACACAAATGACGAAGACCAGTATTCGGTTGACCCATACGCTCAGCGGCGATCTACGCTCGGCGGGCAGCAGACGGGCATCCTCGAACATGGGATCCATAGGACGGTTGGTCAGGTCGTCAATCAGCCTCAGAGACTCATCAGCCATGCGCCGACGCATGGATTCCTGAGCAGGCTCCGAGCTCTCCTGGTCTACATAGTGGCGTTCCAGACCTGCACTGGAATGCGAAAAAGCCGCCCGACGGTGAATCAAGGCGCGGTCAGGCGGCACGTGGAAGGATTCGGGGGTCATCTGCGGCTCAGTCATGATGGCTGTCCTGACGAAGCAATCCGATGCCCTGGCGTGCGTAGATCAGCCCTGCCAGCCAGTAAAGGCCAACCCCCCAGATGACGGCCGCAAGTGCCACCAGGTGGAAGAGACGGAAGAAGGTTGAGGTGCCCACATCCGCAAAAATCAGGGCCGGTATGGCCAGCATGAGCACGGCCGTTCCGGTCTTGCCGGCGAAGTGCACGGGCAAGGGGCCATAATCGTGCTGGGCCAGCGCCAAAACCAACAGACCCATGAGCACATCCCGGACACCTACTAGGGCCAGAAGCCACCATGGCAGTATGGAGGCGATGCTCAGGGCAAGGACGGAACAGAGAATCAGCAGCCGATCGGCAACCGGATCAAGGATCTGCCCCAGCTTGCTGACCTGGTTGAACCTACGGGCAATGATCCCATCCACACCGTCTGAAAGGGCCGAAATCAGCATGACCACCAAGGAAATGATCAGATGACGGTTGGCCACCAGATAGGCAATAAGAGGTATGGAGAGGATACGAAGCAGGCTGATGACATTGGGTACGGTGAGAATTACCGACCTTGGCTCAGGGCTGTACCTGCTGCGTGAAATTCGATCAATCAGTGCCATCCGACTACATTCTAGAAGCTTGAAGGGCAGTTACAAGGATGGCACGCGCACCGATCTCATAGAGGCGATCCATGAGGTTGTTCACCTGGTCCCTGGGAACCATGGCCCTGACTGCGGCCCACTGCTTGTCGTGCAGGGAGGAGACTGTCGGCGACTCATAGCCTGGTGTGATGCCCACGGCCATGGCCACGCGTTCAACCGGGATGTCATAATCCATCAGTACATAGCGGCGGGCTGTCAGCACACCCTCCAGCCTGCGGGACATGACCGCCAACCGCTCATCATCTGGATCCAGACGGGGTGATCTGATGAGAATCCCCTCCGATTTCAGAATCGGATCGCCGAAGACCCGTAGCCCGGCGTTACGCAGGGTGGTGCCGGTGGAGACCACATCGGCGATCAGGTCGGCTACCCCGAGCTGGACTGAGGACTCCACTGCGCCGTCCAAGTGGATCAGTTCGGCCTTGAGTCCCTTGCTGGTCAGGTAGTTCTCAAGAAGCCGGTCGAAAGTAGTGCCAATGCGCTTGCCGTCCACGTCCTGCAAGGTGTTGATGGCACTGGCTTCCGGAGCGGCGAATCTGAAGGTGGACGCACCGAATCCTAACTGCGTGACCTCGACGGCCCGGGTTCCGGAGTTGAGCAGAAGGTCACGCCCGGTGATGCCCAGATCGATGGTTCCCAAGCCGACATAGACCGCTATGTCGTTGGGCCTTAAGTAAAAGAGCTGAATGTCGTTGTCAACGTCATCCACCACCAGTTGCCGATCGTTGGAACGCAGACGATAGCCAGACTCTGACAGCAGCCTCCATGCGGGCTGGGACAACATGCCCTTATTGGGCACCGCGACCTTCAACACGGCAACCTCCTAATTGCGGAAGCGAATCTACAGCGGGATAGGATCAGGGGTCACAGATACCTGTAGACATCCTCCAGGGTGATGCCCCGATCGATCATCATGACCTGAATGTGGTACAGCAGTTGGCTCATCTCCTCGGCCGTCCGCTCCTTGCCCTCATACTCAGCGGCGATCCAGGTCTCTCCAGCCTCTTCATTGATTTTCTTGCCGATGAAATGCGTGCCCTTATCCAGCTCGCCTACGGTCAAGGATCCTTCCGGACGTTCCTTGGCCTTGGTCGTAAGCTCCTCAAACAACCCATCGAAGGTCTTCATCTGGCTATCTCCATTCTTCCTGCAAAAACTGTCAGTCCTTGTAGCTTACCTGCGCGGCTTGCCTGATCTGGTCAATGGCCTTGGCCGGGTCGTCAGCGCCGTAGACCGCGGAGCCTGCGACCAAAACGTCGGCTCCAGCTTCTGCCACTATAGGAGCCGTCGTGGGGCTTACCCCGCCATCCACCTGGATGTGGGTCTTCAGGCCGCGTGCGGTGATCTGGTCACGAAGGCGGCGGGTCTTTGGCATCTGATTGTCCAGGAACTTCTGGCCGCCGAAACCTGGCTCCACGGTCATGACCAGAATCATGTCAAACTCATCGAGAATGTCGAATATCGGCTCCACAGGTTCGGCAGGGCGCACGGCCAGGCAGGCCTTGACCCCCATGTCGTGCAGCTGGCGGGCCAGACGGACCGGGGCATGGACGGCTCCGGTATGGAAGGTGACGGAGGCAACACCCAGCTTGGCGAATTCCGGGGCCCAACGGTCGGGGTCCTCGATCATCAGATGCACGTCCACCGGTAGGTCGGTCACCTGGCAGATGCGCTCCACCACGGGCTCGCCAAGCGTCAGGTTGGGAACGAAATGGTGGTCCATCACATCCACGTGAACCATATCGGCATTGGCAATAGCCTTGAGATCCCGCTCCAAGTTGGCGAAATCGGCGGAAAGAATGCTGGGTGCTATCTGAATGCTCATGGAGATTATTCTATGTTGTACGGAAGACCGGCGGCACCGGTTTGTGGCTTAATTGCACACCTACCGACCCCGGATAGCTGACCCCTGTCCTACTTGCTCCGGGCCTCGGATTCCTGACACACCTCAAGCTCGGTGATGGTCCGCAGCTTTTCGGACAGCAGGGAGGTCGGCTTGCCCTTGCGCGCTATGAGGACGAAGGCTGCAGCCGCCAGGAAGAAGACCGTCATGGACACCCAGACGTTGACCCTGACACCCAGGAATTCGTGGGCGAAGTCGATGCGAAGGGCCTCGATCCAGGTGCGCCCCAGGGTGTACCACATGACATAGAGGGCGAAGAGCGAGCCAGCCTTGAGCACGTTCACGGCCTTGTGGCCGATCCAGACCAGGAGGGCTGCGCCAATCAGGTTCCAGATCATCTCATACAGAAATGTGGGTTGGAAGAGGGTGCCTGTCGGACAGGTGGCCCCGTCATAGCACTGTTCGCTGCTGCCAATGGCGGAACCTGCCGCATCGATCTTCAGTCCCCAGGGCAGCGTGGTTGGGGCCCCGTAGAGTTCCTGGTTGAACCAGTTGCCCAGCCGCCCGATGGCCTGGGCCACCAGAAGGGCAGGAGCCACACTGTCGGCCAGCAGGGCGGTCGGGTAGCTCTTGTGACGGCACCAGGCCCAGGCTGCCAGTGCTCCCAGGAGGACCGCACCCCAGATGCCCAAACCGCCACGCCAGATGCGCAGAATATCGGCTGGATTGCCATCAGCTCCGAAATACCGCTCAGGTGTGGTGATGACGTGGTAGAGCCTGGCGCCGACGATGCCGGCCGGTACCGCGCAGATGGCGATGTCCAGAATCTGGTCGGTCCGGCCACCCTCCTTCTTCCAGCGCCTGGCGGTGATCCAGGCAGCCACGATGATGGCCAGAAGCATGGTCAGCGCGTAAAACCGGATGGTGACCGGCCCCAGATGGAAACTGGAGATTCCTGGCGATGGAATGTAGGCAAGCGTCATAAAGCCCCAATCTAGCCCCTGGGCCTTACAGCCCCACTCACTTCCTGGCCTGTGAGATGCCCCAACGCAGGTCGGAGCAAACCTCAGCCAGGGACTCCAGTGCCTTTCTACGGTCCTTCCGCGGCCTGCCCTCGTCATCCAGAAGGCAGTGGACCAGGGCCGAGCCGACGATGACCCCGTCCGCGTAGGCGCCGACCTGGGAGGCCTGCTGGGCGGTAGACACCCCGATGCCCACGCATACATAAGGGGCCCCAGCCTGCCTGACTCTCGCCACCAGGTTCTGCGCCGAGTTGGACATACTGGTACGTTCGCCGGTCACGCCCATCCGGGAGGTCGCGTAGACGAATCCTCTGGCTGCACGGGAGGTGATCTGCAGACGTGCATCAGTTGAGTCGGGCGAGACCAGATAGACCCGGTCAAGACCATACCGATCCGACTGCTCTATCCATTCCCCGGATTCGTCGACGATCAGATCCGGGGTGACCAGCCCGGACCCGCCGGCCTCGGCCATCCGGGCGGCAAAATCCGCTACTCCGTGATGCATGATCAGATTCCAGTAGCTCATGACCAGAGCCCTGGCACCGTCCGCCTGAACCTGGCGGACCGCGTCGAAGACACCCTCGACCTTGACGCCATTGTCGATGGCACACTTGCTGGCCGCCTGGATGACCGGGCCATCCATGACCGGGTCGCTGTAGGGCAGCCCGATCTCGACGATGTCGACCCCGCTTTTCACCATGACCCGCATGGCCTCCAAGGATGTGGGCACGTCAGGGAATCCGTAGGGGAAGTAGCCGATGAATGCTGGCCTGCCCTCTTGGCGGAGGGTCTGCAGCGTGGACGCCACCGGGCTGGCCGTGCGGCTGAACCCCTTAGGTTGGACAGGCTGGGATTGCACAGGCTTGGGTTGGACAGGCTGGACGGGCGCTTTCTGCCACTGCCATTGCTGGTTGACCATCATCGGGCCTCCTCTTCTGCTTGATCGCTTCTGCTGTGCCCGGCCTGGGCTTCCAAAGCGCTGGCCTCCTGCTCGGACAGGTAGCCGAACCATCTGCCCGCCGTGGCTACATCCTTATCGCCCCTGCCCGAAATGTTGATCAGAATGACAGGATTCCTGATTCCCTTGCGCAAAAGGTCGGTGGCCGCCTTGCTGGCTCCGGCCAAGGCGTGCGAGGACTCCAGGGCAGGGATGATGCCCTCGGTCCGGCAGAGGTCGCTGAAAGCCTGCATGGCCTCCTTATCGGTTGCGTAGTCATACTTGACCCGGCCCATGTCGTGCAGCCAGGCATGCTCGGGTCCCACCGAGGCGTAATCCAGACCGGCGGAGATGGAGTAGGTGTCCATGGTCTGACCCTGGTCGTCCTCCAAGAGATAGGACTTGATTCCTTGGAAGACGCCGATCTGACCGGTGCCTGGCGACAGGCGGATGGCGTGCTTGCCCGACTTGGGCCCATCCCCGCCGGCCTCATATGCGTAAAGGGAGACCCGTGGATCGTCCAGGAAGGTGTTCATGATGCCGATGGCGTTGGAACCCCCGCCGACGCAGGCCACAACCCCGTCAGGATGGTCGATGCCGTATGCGGAAAGCTGTGCGGATGCCTCTTCGCCGATGATCTTCTGGAAGTCCCTGACGATGGTTGGGAAGGGATGGGGGCCGGCAACCGTGCCCAACAGGTAGTGGGTGGACTCCACGTTGGTCACCCAGTCACGCAGGGCCTCATTGATGGCGTCCTTGAGGATCCTGGTCCCGGTGGTCACCTCGACGACTTCGGCTCCCAGCATCCGCATCCTGGCCACGTTCAGGGCCTGTCTGCGGGCATCGATCTGCCCCATGTAAATTCGGCACTTGAAGCCCAGGAGGGCACAGACCGTGGCCGTGGCCACGCCGTGCTGACCGGCACCGGTCTCCGCGATGACCCGGGTCTTGCCCATGCGCTTGACCAGGAGCCCCTGACCCAGGGCGTTGTTGATCTTGTGGGCGCCCGTGTGGTTCAGGTCCTCCCTTTTCAGGAAGACCCTGACCTGGCCGCCGACCCGATCGCCGATCAGCTTGGCGAACCGAGGCGCCGGTGTCAGGGCCGAGGGACGCCCCACATAGACACGGTTGAGTCTGTTCAGCTCCTCACGGAAGGCCGGATCGGCCTTGGCCTCCTTGTAGACACGCTCCAGCTCATCAAGGGCGCCCACCAGGGCCTCAGGGACGAAACGTCCGCCATAGGGGCCGAAATAGGGACCGCCATGGGTCGACAGGGGTCTGGCCTCGGCGGCCTTGAAGCGGTGGCCAGCCTGAACCAGCAAGCGAACCGTACCCTCCTGGTCCTGGGAGGTGACCAGACCTTCTCCTATCAGGACCGCATCGGCCCCTGCCCGCGCGTACCGCTCCAGCTCGACCGTGCCGAACACTCCGGACTCGGCCACCTTGACCACATCCTTGGGCAGGTTGGAAGCCAGGCGGGCATACTGGTCGACGTCGACGCTCAGGTCCTTCAGATTCCGGGCGTTGATGCCAATCACCTTGGCACCGGCCGCGATGGCCCGCTCGATCTCCTGACGATCATGCGTCTCGACCAGGGCGGTCATGCCCAGGCTCCCGGCCAGGTCCAGCAGGTGCTTGAGACGTGTGTCATCCAAGGCCGCCACAATCAGTAGGATCATGTCGGCCCCGTTGGCCCTGGACTCCCAGACCTGGTAGTCGGAGACGATGAAGTTCTTGTTGAGCACGGGAATGCCCACGGCCTGTCTGACCTGTCGCAGATCCTCCAAGGATCCCAGGAAGCGCCTGCCCTCGGTCAGGACCGATATGGCCGAGGCACCCCCGTTGGCATACTGCCGGGCTAGAGCGGCGGGATTTTTGATGTCGGCAAGGTACCCCTTGGAGGGCGAGGCTCGCTTGATTTCCGCGATGATCGGAATACCGACGCTCTCCCTGAGCAGTCGCGCGGCATCCAGAGGTTTGCGCTTCATGCTCCTGACCTGTTGCTTGAGACTTTCCAAGGGAATCTGTTGCACCCGGCTCCTTGCATCCTCCACGGCGCCGGCCACCAGTTCATCCAAGACGGTCATAGAGCCCTTCCCTCCAGTTTCTTGTGTATTCCCTGTCACAACCTTAGCGTCTTTCTCCACTGGATTACCCATTACCCTTCCTCGCTCTACATCTGTGTCTGAGTACGATTGCCCTGCACCGCAGGCAAGGGTCCTCCGGCTTCAAAACACGACCTGTGTCCGGTGTGGCAGGCCGCCCCCACCTGGTCGACTTCGATAAGCAAGGCGTCCCCGTCGCAGTCGATGCTGACGCCCTTGACGTATTGGACATGCCCGGAGGTTTCCCCCTTGCGCCAGTATTCCTGTCTGGAGCGGGACCAGAAGGTGACCCTTCCTGTAGTCAGGGTCCGTCTTAGGGCCTCCTCATCCATGTACCCGACCATGAGCACCTGACGGCTGTCATACTGTTGGACCACAGCGGCAACAAGTCCCTTGGAATCCTTCTTCAGCCTGGCCGCTATGCTCGGATCCAAACGTGCTTCCTGGTCCTTCGAAGACTGTGACATTGATCCTCATTCTCCTGATTTGTCCGACACATCCTTGCCGGTTGATTGTTTATGGTATGGGTATGGTTTCCCGATGACTGCCAGCATGGCCAGCAAATGCCATGCAGCATATGATGTCGAAATTATCTGCCAGATTGGGTTCAGGCCTGCCATCGAACCGGATACCCGGCCGTATGAAGCGCCTGCTTGACATCCTTGATGGACACCTGGCCGAAATGGAAGACGGAAGCCGCCAGGACCGCATCGGCCCCGGCCTTGACCGCAGGAGGAAAATCGGCGGCCTTGCCTGCGCCACCGCTAGCGATGAGCGGAAGAGAGACAGCCTTGCGCACGTCGGCGATCATCTCCAGATCGAATCCCTGACGGGTGCCGTCTGCATCCATGGAGTTGAGGAGGATCTCACCGGCTCCAAGCTTTTGAGCCTGCTTGACCCAGTCGATGGCATCGATGCCGGTGGACTGCTTGCCACCCATGGTGGTCACCTCATATCCTGAGGTAATGCCCTGGGCATTGGATCGGCGGGCATCGACCGAAAGCACCAGGACCTGACGACCGAACCGCTGGGCGATATCCCCGATGACCTGCGGATTGGCAATGGCTGCCGTGTTGATGCCGACCTTGTCGGCCCCTGACCGCAGGAGAGTGTCGACATCCTGCGGCGTCCGCACACCTCCGCCGACGGTCAATGGAATGAAGATCTGGTCGGCAGTGCTCTTGACCAGGTCCACCATGGTGGCTCGCCCGCTTCCAGAGGCAGTCACATCCAGAAAAGTCAGTTCGTCAGCGCCCTGCTGGTAGTAAGCGGAAGCCAGTTCGACCGGGTCGCCCGCATCGCGCAGATTTTTGAAGTGGACGCCTTTGACCACACGGCCCTGGTCGACATCCAGGCAGGGAATGACACGAACCGCTACCGCCATGCGACCTGCCTTCCTGCCTGAACCGATTTGTTTGAGTCAAGACCTTAGCTGCTCTGGTGTCCGAAGGCCCTGGCATGTCCACACTATGGCATGAACGCATTGTAAAAGCTGATTCAGGCCTGAAGCTTGACGGCCTTGGCTGCCAGCTGCCCGCAGGCACCGTCGATGTCCGATCCGCGAGTGTCCCTCATGGTTGCAGTGATTCCGGCCTTGTGGAGGATGTCCAGGAAGCGCTGCTCGTCCTCGGGCTTGGAGGCCGTCCAACGGGACCCCTCGATTGGATTCAAGGGTATGGGATTGACATGAGCCCAGTCGTCCCCGTAATGATTGAGGCGCTTGGCCAGAAGGCGGACATGCTCGGCTTGGTCGTTGATGCCTCGCATCAGGGCATACTCGATGCTGACCCGTCTGCCACTAGCCAGGTAGTAGTCGTGGGCCGCGTCCAGAACCTGGGTGGTGTTGAAGCGTCTGTTCATGGGAACCAGCTCGTCGCGCAACTTATCGCTGGGAGCATGGAGGGAGACGGCCAGACGGACCGGAATGCCCTCTTTGGTCAGCTTGCGGATGCCGGGGACCACACCGACCGTGGAGACGGTGATGTTCCTAGCCGAGATGCCGAATCCCTTGGGTGGCAGGGCACTGATCTGTCTGACTGCGGAAAGCACAGCCCGATAGTTGCCCATGGGCTCGCCCATCCCCATGAAGACGATGTTGCTCAGACGTCCCGGGCCTCCGGCAACCTGTCCGGACCGCATCATCCGGGAGGCGGCCCTGACCTGTTCCAGAATCTCGCCGGTCGACATGTTCCGGGTCAATCCAAGCTGACCGGTGGCGCAGAAGGGACAGCCCATACCGCAGCCGACCTGACTGGAGATGCAGAGGGTGGCTCTGGAGGGATAGCGCATAAGCACGGACTCGATCCTGGACCCGTCGAAGAGCTCCCAGAGGGTCTTGATGGTCGTCCCTTGGTCCGCCTTCTGGACAGTGACCGGGGTGATCAGTTCAGGGAAGAAGCGGTGCACGGCCTCCTGACGGCTGGCTGCGGGAAAGTCCGTGAAGTCGTCCGGATTGGTGGACAGATGGTTGAAGTAATGGTTGGCCAGCTGCGAGACCCGGAATTTCGGCAGACCCAGTTGCGCGCAGACCTCCTGACGCTCATGCTGGTCCATATCCGTAAAGTGGCGCGGTGGCTTGCCTCGACGGGCGTGGTCGGCCGCCAGAACGTCGCGGAAAGCCCCATCCTCGCCTCCTGGGGTGATGCCGGTTTCAGGCTCGGCACCGGTCAAATCGACATCTGTCATACCTCTACCTCATCCTGTATCAGCCGTCAAATACCGGTCACAGACCGGTAATCAAAAGAACCAGTGTGATGAACGGTGCGGACATGAGGATGGAATCCACCCTGTCCAGCACTCCGCCATGGCCCTTGAGCAGGTGGCCCATGTCCTTGATCCCCAGGTCACGTTTGATCAAGGATGCGCTCAGGTCCCCTAGGGTGCCTGTGGCTCCGACCATGATGCCCATGAGCAGGGCGACCCACCAGATCCGCCCCCAAACCGCCATGGGATAGGTGGCCGCGAAGATAACCAGGGCGCCAACCAGACAGCAGAGCATGGAGCCTGCCAACCCCTCCACGGATTTGCCGGGAGAGATGCGGGGCGAGATCTTGTGCTTACCGAAGAGCGAGCCAAAGAGAAGACCACCGATGTCGCTTAAGGCGGGCAGGAAAATCACCATGAATGCGTGTGCGGCAGGATGCCCGCCGAAGGTGGTGGGCAGGGTTATCAGACAGGCCAGAAGGGTGATGTAGACAACGGTCAGAAGGGTGACGCCCACATTGGCCAGGCTGCTTGATCGGTTCTCCCCATCTGAGGCGCCATAGGAGGCATCGGCCATGGTCTGCGCATCCTTGCCCGAGAGCTTGGCGTTCACCGCCTTGACCAGCCGACCGCCCAGGCGATGGTTGCGGGTGGCCGCAAGGGCCCCGACCAGAGCGGTGATCAGAACTCCGGCGGTCATGACCGCCACGTGATCAGGAGCGTAGAAGGAGGCCAGCATGGTGGCAGCCGAGCAGATCCAGAGCTCGACCACCGGTATATGCAGGCCAGCCGTGGCAAAGTCCACCCTGAGCTCCCAAAGCCCCAGGGTCATGAAGATCACGATCAGGTAGATGAATGCGTCGATGCGCACCAGGATGCAGGCCAGGATGATGACCACCAGAAGCGCGCCAGTGGCCACCGCCTGCGGCATGTTGCGTCCGGTCCGCTTGTTCAGGCTTGCGACGGCATCCTGACCGGCCTTCTCGGCCGAGCTTTCCTTAATACTCATGAAGTGTGGACCCTCCCCAGGCGGATCAGACCTCGAGGATCTCCTTCTCCTTGGCATCCAGGAGCTGATCAATCATGTCGTTCTTCTGCTTGGTGACGGTCTCCAGCTCCTTCTGCAGCCGGTTGCCTTCATCCTCGCCCAGGTCGCCATCCTTGACCTTGGCCTCCAGCTCTTCCTTGACCTTGCGCCGGATGTTGCGGACGGCCACCTTGCCCTCCTCAGCCTTGGTCTTGGCCAGCTTGACGTAATCCCGGCGGCGCTCCTCGGTCAGCTCGGGCATGGTGACCCTGATGACGTTGCCGTCACGGCTAGGGTTGACGCCCAGGTCCGAATCGCGAATGGCCTTCTCGACCGCACCCGCCTGGGAGGGGTCGAAGGGGGTGACGGCCAGGGTGCGAGGCTCCGGGACGCCGATGGATGCCAGCGACTTGATGGGCGTGGGAGTGCCATAGTACTCAACCATGATGTCGTTGAGGAAGGAGGGGTTGGCACGCCCGGTCCTGATTCCCGAGAAGTTCTCCTTGGTCGCCTCGATGCTCTTGTCCATCTGCCTTCCGGCCTGGTCCACCACTGTGGTCATGATCTGCTCCTTGCTGTATGGACCATCCGCCTGTGCGCGCGAGGTCCGTCATTCTTATACTCTACGGCCATGGGGCCACAGGGGCCAAGCGGCGCGGGGTGTGCCCGCAACCGGTCACAGGGTACGATCAGGACCACCGTGGACCAGGGTGCCCAGACGCTGGCCCTTGAGCGCTCCGGTCACGTTGCCATCACCCTCCAGTCCGAAGACACGGATGGGCATATCGTTGTCCCGGGCCATGGACAGGGCTGCCGCATCCATGACGGCCAAATTGTCCACCAGAGCCCGCTGATAGCTCAGATTGGTGAACATGCGCGCAGAAGCCTGCTTGTGCGGATCAGCCGTATACACGCCATCCACACCGTTCTTGCCCATGAGGACCTCGACGCAATGAATCTCCAGAGCCCGCTGGATGGAGACGGTGTCGGTGGAGAAGTAAGGCATGCCTGATCCGGCACCGAAGATGACCACACGACCCTTTTCCAGATGACGGATGGCCTTGAGCGGGATATAGGGCTCGGCCACCTGGCCCATAGTGATGGCTGTCTGCACCCTGGTGGCCTGACCATCCTGCTCCAGGAAGTCCTGCAGGGCCAGGCAGTTCATGACCGTACCCAGCATGCCCATGTAGTCGCCGCGCGAACGCTCGATTCCGGCCTGGCTGAGCTCGGCTCCGCGGAAGAAGTTGCCGCCGCCCACCACGATGGCCACCTGCACGCCGCCCTGTACCGCCTGGACGATCTCCTTGGCCACCCGCTTGACCACCTGCACGTCGATGCCGACCTCGCCTCCCCCGAAGGCCTCTCCGGAGAGCTTGAGCAGCACACGACGAGGCGATGCTGGGTTTTGCGCTGAATCGGATCCAGTCATAAAAGCCCTTTCTCCAAACATGATGACGGGCGGAATACGCCGGTAACTAGGGTATCGGGGCTGGACGACAACCCCTTCTTGGTCAGGCTCGGGACAAAAGAAGGGGAGCAGCCACGAAAGCCACTCCCCTATCGTCAATTACCATCAATGCCGGTCATCTGCCTATCCCTCAGCTCAGGATCAGGCCAGGCAACTCAGTACATTGCTGGGCTACTCCTCTTCGTCGCCTTTGCCGACCTCGAGACGGGCGAAGGCCAGAGCCTTGCCGCCAGCCTGCTTGAAGAGGTCGCCAATGGTCTTGGAAGTGTCCTTGACATACTGCTGCTCCAGCAGGACGGTCTCCTTGAAGAAGGCGTTCAGACGCCCCTCGACGATCTTGGGGATAATCTTCTCGGGCTTGCCTTCGGCCTGGGACTTCTCAGTGGCCACGCGACGCTCGGACTCCACCACGTCGGCAGGCACATCCTCGCGGCTGAGCCACTTGGGGCTCATGGCGGAGATCTGCAGAGCCACCTCATGGGCCACCTGGGCGCCGGCCTCATCAGTGGCGATCATGGCCACAATGGAGGGGGGCATTTCCACGGACTTGCGGTGGGCGTAAATCTCCACACGGGGGCCCTCGACCCGGGCCACCTGGCCGACCTTGACGTGCTCATGGAAGAGCGCGCCGGCCTCCTCTACGGTCTCCTTGACGGTGCCGGACTTGGATGGAGCGGCATCGACCTGCTCGACGTTGGAGGCATCAGCCTTGGCCACGTCGTCGATGACCTCTTGGCCGAACTCGACGAACTGAGGGGTCTTGGCCACGAAGTCGGTCTCGGAGTTGAGCTCGACGGCGTAGCCGATCTGACCCTGTCCGCCCTCGACGACGGTGGAGGCGATCAAGCCCTCCTGAGCCTTGCGACCCTCGCGGGCGCCTGCGGCCTGGATACCGGTGGCGCGGATGATCTCCTTGGCGCGGGCCATGTCGCCCTCGGCCTCGGTCAGGGCCTTCTTGACGTCCATCATGCCGGCGCCGGTCTGATCGCGCAGCTCCTTGATCAGTGCAGCGGTGATTTTTGCCATGAAACTCTCCTATCTAGACGTCAGATTTCAGGCAGCCTGATCGGCAGCGGGGGTCTCCTGCTGCTCTTGCGCAGGCTGCTCGGCCTGGGGAGCCTGGGCAGTCTCCTGGGCCTGCTCCTGCGGCTGTCCGTCCTTGTTCTCCAGCAGGTTCTTCTCCCACTCGGCCATGGGCTGGTCGGAGGCCTCCTCGGTCTTGGCGGCCTTGCCGGAACGCTCCAACAGACCGTCAGCCACGGCATCGGCCATCAGCCTGGTCAGCAGCTCGACGCCACGGATGGCATCATCGTTGGCGGGAATGGGGTAGGTGACAAGTTCGGGATCCGTGTTGGTGTCCACCAGGGCCACGACCGGGATACCCAGCTTGTTGGCCTCGGAGACCGCCAGGGCCTCCTTGTTGATGTCGACCACGAACAGGGCCGAAGGGGTGCGGTTCATGTTGCGGATGCCGCCCAGCTGACGCTCCAGCTTGTCCTTCTCGCGACGCAGCAGCAGGAGCTCCTTCTTGGTCAGCCCCGAGCCGTGCACGTCGTCGAAGTCCATCTCCTCCAGCTCCTTCAAGCGGCCGACCCGCTTGGTCACGGTCTGGAAGTTGGTCAGCATGCCACCCAGCCAACGCTCGGAGACGTAGGGCATGTTCACCCGGGTGGCCTGGGCCTTGATGGCCTCCTGGGCCTGCTTCTTGGTCCCCACGAAGAGCACGGTGCCGTTGTGGGCGACTGTCTGCTTGATGAAGTCATAGGCCTGGTCGATCAGACCGAGCGACTTGAAGAGGTTGATGATGTGGATGCCGTTGCGCTCCATCAGGATGTACTGCTTCATCTTGGGGTTCCAACGACGGGTCTGGTGTCCGAAGTGGACGCCGGCCTTCAGCATTTCGCTCATGGTGATCTGTGCCATGTCTATACCTTTCATTGTCGGTTATTGCCTGGCCATGTGCACCTGCGTGCAACTCCGAGGAGCCGACCGACACAGGACGTCGCGGACATGGCGCGAATTTGCGGCGTGTGTTCGGGAATACGCTTGGCGCGCCTGCCCGCCCGTGACAGCAGACCTGCGCAGTGACACGCCGAATTACCATGATACCCGAGGCCAATGACCTCGGGTATCATGTTCGCCCTCTGCCTACCTAGCTGATCTCAGCTGCTGCATGGCCTTGCGACGGACGTCGCTCTCCAGCCGATCCACATAGACATGGCCGTCCAGGTGATCGCACTCGTGCTGGATCATCCGCCCCATGATGCCATGGCCCTCAAGAGTCACCGTCTTGCCATCCAGGTCGATGCCGTGTGCTCGGGCGTAGTCGGCACGCCTGGTCGGATACCAAAGGTTGGGCAGGGACAGGCATCCCTCCTCGCCATACTGCTCGCCGGAGGCCTTGTCGATGACCGGATTGATGATGTAGCCCACCTTGCCACCAATGTTGTAGGAGAAGACGCGCAGGCCCACCCCGATCTGATTGGCCGACAGGCCTGCCCTGCCCGGGTCGTCCACGGTGTCCACCAGGTCACGGACCAGACTGCGCACAGCCGGGGTGATGCTGGTCACTGGATCGCAGGGGGTTCGCAAAACCGGATCGGGAACCACTCTGATTGTACGAATCGCCACTGCTTACTCCTCGTCCTCCGGGGCCGCTTCCTCCTCCTGGCGGCCATCACGCTTGCGTCCGGTCATGCTTGCCAGGGAATCGCTCATGGTGGTCCGTGCCCTGCTGACAATGTCGTTCTCCTTGGCAGCAGGCTTGGCTGGCGTCCTAGGCGCATAGAGGACCTTATCCACGAGTTCAGCGTACTGGCGGAGCACCTCGGGGCGCACCACCTTCAGGCTGGGGGTCAGGGTGCCGTCCTCCTGACTGAAGTCCTTGTCCAGCACCAGGAACTTACGCACCGACTCGGCCCGCGAGACGTTGCAGTTGGCCTTGTCCACATACTGCTGGATGAAGGCATGGATGGCCTCGTTGTGGCTGGCCTGCTCCATGCTCATGTCAGCGTCCAGACCCTGGGAGGTCAGCCAGGACTTCAGCATCCCGGCGTCCAGGGTGACCAGGGCACCTACGAAGGGCCTGCCGTCGCCCACGACCACGGCCTGGGAGACTACGGGGCAGGTGCTGATGACATCCTCCAGGGGAGCCGGGCTCACGTTCTTGCCGCCGGCGGTGATGATAACGTCCTTTTTGCGGCCGGTGATGAAGACGAAGCCCTGGTCGTCGATCTGGGCCAGATCACCGGTGTGGAGCCAGCCATCCTTATCGAGCACGGTGGAATCAAGCTCAGGCTGGTGGTAGTAGCCCATGAAGACGCTGGGACCCTTGACCAGGAGCTCATCGTCGTCGCTCAGCCTGACCGTGATGCCCGAGCCAGGGCGGCCGACAGATCCCACCTCGTTGGCATCCTCGAAGTTGACGATGCAGGGTGCTGCCGTCTCGGTCATCCCGTAGCCCTGAATGAAGGTGATCCCGTCGATCCCGTTGAAGAAATGGGCCAGGTCGGCGTTCATGGGCGCGCCGCCGCAGGCCAGGTAACTCAGGTTGGAGCCCAGGGCGGACTCGATCGTATTGCCGACGGTCTTGGTGTAGAAGGCGTGGGCGAGGCGGGTAAACAGCGAATGACCGTTCCCCTCCTGCTCGTCCTTGGACCACTTGATGAAGTGCTTGGTGGCCTTAGCGAAGACCTTGCCGGCCATGCCGGTGCCGGCCTTTTGCGAGGCAGCGTTGTAGACCTTCTCGAAGACGCGTGGCACGCCCAGCAGATATGTGGGCCGGAAGGTGCGCAGATCGGTCAGCAGGTGCTTGGCGTTGGAGACGTATCCAACCACGCCCTGGGCGCCGATAGCCACATACTGGATGTAGCGGGCGAAGCAGTGGGCAAGGGGCAGGAAGAGCATCAGGCGGGAGGGCGCTGCCAGCATGTGGTAGAGCACATCCCAGCCCACAAAGACGATGTGGACGAAGTTCCGGTTGGAGAGCATGGCGCCCTTGGGCTCCCCAGTTGAGCCCGAAGTGTAGACGATGGTGGCCAGATCGTCGGCCTTGACTTGGGCAATGGCCTGATCCAGGCGCTCATCTTCGATCCCTTGGCCGAATTCGCTGACTGCGTTCAGGCCCCCGGCTTCGAAATTGAAGACGTACTTGAGCTTGGGCGAGGATCCCCGGACCTGCTCCAGGATCTGTGCATGCTCTGAGTCACCGGCAAAGGCCAGGATGCAGTCCACATCCTGAACGATCTTCTGGGCCTGGCTGGGCGAGTCGGTCTCGTAGATGGGCACAGAGACCGCCCCGATGGCAGCGCAGGCAAAGTCCGTAACCCCCCAGTCATAACTGGTGGAGGCGTAGATGACCACAGTGCTGCCCTTTTCCACGCCCAAAGCCATCATGCCCTTGGCCACGGCGCGAACCCGTGCGGACATCTGCCCGGCCTTGACATCGTGCCAGTTTCTGGTCATGGGATCCTGCCACTGGGCAACCAGCTCTTCAGGGTCACGGGCGGTGCGTTTTGCCAGGAGTGAATAGATGGTGTCCTTGTCCGTCGTCGGGTGTTGAAGCTCGACCGTATATTCACGCAACATACCCACCATCATATGGGTCAACCCGCCAAAGCCGCCGCCTAGCCCATGTCGAAGCGCACACAGACCCAGCGCGAACCGCTTCTGGCGACGATCAGGTTGGTCAGCACAGTGCGCTCACCGACCAGAAATCCGATGGTGGTTTCGTACCGGTCACGGTCTACGCGGTAGATCTCAACCAGTTTAGGGATCAGCGGCAGATAAGTCATGCCGGCGTGGTCCGCTGTTCGGACCATGCCCAGATGCCGATCCCGTAGCAACTGGGCCAGCAGGGCCAATCGTTCCATGCAGACGCGGTTGAGCACACGATCCAGGCTCTTCATAGGTAAACGACCCCGCAACACATCGAAGACCCTGGATGCCAAGGCGCACAGATTGACAAGAATACGCTTGAGATCCGCAGACAGGCCCTCATGCCCGGCAGCATCCCCCGGCCGGATGAAGTTGACCGTTCGCACTGTCAGGTTGATGTCGCCAAATCCCAAGGGGACCTGCGTGCAGGTAGACGGCCACCAGCCGCCGACCTCCTGTCCTGTCGACTCCTCGGTTGCTTGATCTTGGTCCCAGACCGGTGCCAGATCCATATACTCCGTCATACTTCTCCCCTCGCACTACTATGTGCTTGTTCCCCCTCCCATGCCGGCGAGGTGCACTGGGCAACCGACGCAACGACAGCGAATACGTCCAGAGTAAGAATGCACTGAGGGATTGTAAAGGCCGGTTCAGGAATGTGGTCAACCTGGACCGGCCTTTAGACAGATTATGGATAAATGGACCGTGAATGTCCTGTTCTACTCAGCAGCGGGGGGCGGGGGTCACTGCCACACGGCACTTCTGGAAGTTTTTGACATCCACATAACCGGTGGAAGCCATGGCCCGGCGCAGGGCCCCGATCAGATTCAGACTGCCGTCGGTGCGATCGCTGGGACCGAAGAGTATGCGCTCCAGGCTGCCCACCTGCCCGACCTGGACCCTGCGGCCCCTCGGCAGTTCAGGATGATGAGCTTCGGCCCCCCAGTGCATGCCCTGGCCGGGAGCCTCCGTAGCCTTGGCTAAGGGCGTGCCCAGCATGACCGCGTCGGCCCCCATGGCCAAGGCCTTGACAAAGGAACCCGAGGTACCAGTCTCCCCATCAGCGATGACCTGAACGTAACGTCCGCCCGACTCGTCCAGGTAGTCGCGACGCGCCTCGGCCACATCCGAGATGGCCGTGGCCATAGGCGCTTGGATTCCGACGGTGGCGGAATCAATGGATGACGCTCCCCCGCCGAACCCGACCAGCACCCCGGCGGCTCCAGTGCGCATCAGATGCAGGGCAGCCTGATAGGTGGCGGCCCCGCCGACGATGACCGGAACGTCCAGGTCATAGATGAACTTCTTTAAATTCAGGGGCTCATGGCTGGTGGAGACGTGTTCGGCCGAGACCGCTGTTCCTCGGATCACGAAGAGGTCCACGCCCGCATCGACCACCGTGGCATAGAACTCCTGGGTGCGCTGAGGGGACAGGGCTCCGGCCACCGTGACCCCGGCCTTGCGAATCTCCTGCAGACGGCGGGTGATCAGCTCCGCCTTGACCGGCTCCCGGTAGGCTTCCTGAATGACCCCGGTCGCCTGCTCCGGCGAGGCATGGGCTATCCGGTCCAGCTGCGGACGCGGATCCTCATACCGGGTCCACAGTCCCTCCAGGTCCAGCACGCCCAGTCCGCCCATCCGTCCCAGGGCGATGGCCGTCTCCGGGCTGGTGACCGAATCCATGGGCGCTGCCAAAAGTGGCAGGTTGAACTCGTAGGCATCCACCTGCCAGGCCGTGGAGACATCCTGGGGATCCCGGGTCCTTCTTGAGGGGAGTATGGAGACATCATCGAGCATGTAGGCCACCGTGGCCTTCTTGCCGAGACCGATTTCGATTTCCTGTGTCATGTCTGCCAGCCTAGCGCCTCACAATGACGCTCCGACGTGCTACGAACGGGTTACGAGCATGGGAACAGAGAGTAACAAACTTGGGATAAAACAGTTCGCGAGCGCAACTGAGGCATCGGGAGCAGGATCCGGCCCCCGACCCGCCGATCGATAGGAGGCCGCCATGGACAAGATCGCCGTGAAAGGACGTATCGTCGAGCTCGACGGTGACGAAATGACCCGGGTCATCTGGAAAATGATCAAGGAACGGCTGATTCTGCCCTACCTGGACGTGGACCTGGACTATTACGACCTGGGCATCCGCAACAGGGACGCCACCGACGACAAGGTCACCGTGCAGGCGGCACAGGCCATTCAGCGCGAGCACGTGGGCGTCAAGTGCGCCACCATTACCCCGGACGAGGCCCGGGTAAAGGAATTCGGTCTCAAGCGCATGTGGAAGTCGCCCAACGGTACCATCCGCAACATTCTTGGCGGAACCATCTTCCGCGAGCCCATCGTCATCGACAACATTCCCCGGCTGGTTCCCGGATGGTCCAAGCCCATCGTGGTGGCCCGCCATGCCTTCGGCGACCAATACCAGGCAACTGATTTCACTGTGCCCGGGCCGGGAAAGCTCAGCGTCGTCTTCACTCCTGAAGACGGGAGCGACCCGGTGACCCGAGAGGTGACCGTCTACCCAGGTCCGGGTGTGGCACAGGTACAGTTCAACCTGGACGACTCCATCCGCGACTTCGCGCGTTCCTGCTTCAACTACGCCCTGCAGAGGCACTATCCGGTCTACCTGAGCACCAAGAACACCATCCTCAAGGCCTACGACGGCCGGTTCAAGGACATTTTCGCCCAAGTCTACGAGCAGGAGTACCAGAGTCGGTTCGAACAAGAGGGGCTGACCTACCAGCATCGGCTGATCGACGACATGGTGGCCTCCTCGCTCAAATGGCAGGGCGGCTATGTCTGGGCCTGCAAGAACTACGACGGCGACGTCCAGTCCGATGCAATTGCTCAGGGGTTCGGATCCCTTGGTCTCATGACCTCCATGCTGATGACGGCCGATGGACAGACCGTAGAGGCCGAGGCCGCCCATGGGACCGTGACCAGGCATTACCGGCGCTGGCTCAAGGGGGAAACCACTTCCACCAACCCGATCGCCTCCATTTTCGCCTGGACCGGCGGGCTCAAGCAGCGGGCGCGGCTGGATGACACCCCCAAGGTGGCCGAGTTCGCGCAAACACTGGAATCCGTGGTCATCGAGACCGTACGCTCCGGTCGCATGACCAAGGATCTTGCCAGCCTGGTGGGTCCTGATCAGCCTTGGCTGGACACCGAAGGGTTCATGGACGCCTTGGACCATGCTCTTGCCGAGCGTATGTCTTCAGGTGCTGCAGAAGCCACCGAACGCAAGGCGGCCAAGGCAGACTAGCAGATAAGACACCAGCACCCTCTTCTTGCCATTGCAGACGGTTATTGCAGGCGGTTACTCTCCGCAGAACAGCCTTCACTATCACTTCCACCGGCGAGGACCGTCTACGCGAAACATCGGCCTTTCATACGCTCCTGCCCGAGAGCCCATAGAATGGTTGCTCGGGACCCGGCCAGAGTCGGGCTCTGTCGGAACGAAGGAGCGAACGTGAAGAAGACCGGCTTTGCACGGCATTTGTCCGGCTTGCTGGCCCTGCTGGCGAGTTTGGTCATGGTGGCATCGGCTGGTGCTTGCGGTGGTCCGGCCTTGGGCAGTGCACAACAGTCTCCGAGCGCCCCACAGAGCCAAGGGGCTACTGCGGCCGCTGAGGTCCCCGGTCGGGTGGCTATTTTCACTCCCTCCGACGGCATCACCCTCTCCCAGCACACGCCCATCAACAAGTGGGCCGCGCTGGTTCCTGAGCTCAAGGCAGCACTGGCCAAGGAGCATCTTCCCAATAAACACATCGATGCCTACACCAGCGGGAACCTGGAGGATCAAAGCAAGGAGCTGCAGGATTACCTGGTCAACCGCCTTTCGGAGCGCAAGGCCGGGAAGACTTCAGAGCCGACCACACTGGTGGTGGCACCCATGACCTCGCCAGATTCCATTACCCGCCAGTATGGCGACTATATCAGCCAGTCATTGGATGCCGATGCCAAAGACAAGGCGCGCGCACGTCTGGTCTCTTCTCTGCGTCTTGCTGCGGGCGCGGGCATGCATGTGGTCCTGCTGGCCAACCAGGTGCCGGGCATCCAACCGGATCTGTTCGTGCAATTATCTGATGCACGGGCCATCGGTCAGATGCAGGCGGACAAGCTGGCCAGCAAACTGGAACTGGACAAGGCCAGCAAGGACAACCCCTGCCGCATCGAAATTCTGCTGCCGAACCGGACAGCTGACGCATCATCTGATGCATCCCCTGCTGACAAGGGTGTTGAAACCGTCCAGGCTGAGCAGAATTCCCTCCCCGCCCAGGCTTTCGCAGGAATCTGGCAGGTGTTGGGGCCCTACTTCAAGGATGGACGGGCTATCAGCCCCTCTGGGCTCCTGAAGACAGACAGCACCGAGAAGGACTGGCAGGCGATCGCCTTTGATCCAGGCAAGGACGCTTCGGCTACGGGCAAAGAGCTGGCGACCCGCCTGGCCACAAACGATGATGCCAAGACCCATACCGAGGTGGACGGCATTCTGGCCATGAACGACTTCATTGTTTCCGGCGTGGTCTCTGAGCTCGGGGATCTGGGTTATCGGGGTTCTTCGGCGGACGTCAACCCGGAGATCTCAATATCAGGCATTGTGGGATCCATGGTCGGTCATCAGGATCTGCACCGGCAGCACGTGCCCAAGCCTGCTCAGAGCCCTGCAGCCCAGAATCCGACGGCGTCGCAGGCTGATCCTTCGCAGACCACGGGCAGGACTCAGGATTCCACGCCCTCGGACGACCACGCTGCCTGGCCCGTCATCAGTGGATACGGCGCCTACGTGGACAACATCCCTCAAATCGTGGACGGACGGCAGTGGATGACTGGTCTGGAGGACAGACTGGGTCTTGCGGCTGATATGGCCAAGGCCTGTGTCGGGCTCAACAGCCAGGGCAAGGTGCCAGCCATGGATACGATCCACACCGTCAACCAGGACGGCAAGCAACAGCGCCGCCTGTCAAGACCCTTGGTTGCGGTTTCGGCCTCCAACCTCAAGGCGGCTCTGATTGATACAGGCTACATCAAGCCAGCCGACGCAGGTCTCTGAGCATAGATCTTCTGCTCGATCTGGTCTTCATACCGCTTGAGAACCTCCTGGCGACGGGGCTTGTATGATGCGGTGAGCAGTCCATTTTCACGAGTGAAGTCCTGGTCCAGAACTAGATAGCGGCGGATTCCCTCGGCCCGGGAGACCTGCGCATTGGCCGCATCTACCGCACGATCGATCTCCGTGCGGATGATAGGGTTCTCCCCAGCCGAAGCGGCATCGTCCAAGGGTTCAGCGCCCTGGTCCCGCAACCACTTGTTGACCTCCTCGAGATTGAGGGTGATCAGGGCCGAAATGAAAGGCCTGCGGTCTCCGATGACCATGCAATGGCTGATGATGGGCGAACGCTCAACGGCTGTTTCCAGCAGCGAAGGCGAGATGTTCTTACCCCCTGCAGTGATGATGATCTCCTTGCGCCGACCGGTCAACCGAACGAACCCGTCTTCGTCCAGACTGCCCAGATCACCGGTCAGCAGCCAACCGTCGCGAATCTGCCTGGTGGTGATTTCCGGATGGTTGTGGTAGCCCATGCAGACATCGGGGCCCTTGACACACAGCTGGCCCTCCTGGTCAATGCCCACGGTGATGCCGGGCATGGGCAAGCCGATGGTGCCCAGTCTGTAGCCTTCGGTGGGGTTGACCGTCACTGGACCCATGGTCTCGGTCATACCGTAGCCCTCCAGCAGAGGCAAACCTATGCCGTTGAAGAAGTCCGCAATGTCCCTGTCCAAGGGAGCTCCGCCCGAAATGGCATACCGGACCCGGCCGCCCAAGGCCTCCAGGATGGGGTCGTAAACGGTGCCTGTGTACATGAGATGCTTGGTCTTCAGCGACATGGGAACCCGGCTTCCGGTCTGCTGATGACGAGACCACTGCCTGGCCACTCCTGCAGCATCCAGGAAAATCCTGCCCCTGGCGCCTGTTCCGGCCCGCTGGGAGGCAGCGTTGTAAATCTTCTCGAAGATTCGCGGCACAGCCAGGATAAAAGTGGGCTTGAAGGTCTGCATGTCCTGCAACAGATTGCGGATGGACCCGGTAAGCCCCAGGGTGAGATCCGTGGCAATGGCGAAGAACTGCAGGCAGCGGGCGAAAGCGTGGGCCAGGGGCAGGCAGAGCAGAAGCCGCTTGCCCTCACCCAGGCAGATGTCAGGGACTGCCTGAGTACCTGAACGGACAGTGAAGACGATGTTGCTATGGCTGAGTTCTATACCCTTGGGCTTACCCGTGGAGCCTGAGGTATAGACGATGGTGGCCAAGTCGAAACCCTGCACCGAGTCGGCACGGGCTTGGAAGTCTGCCTGGTCCACCGCCCGCCCGTAGGCGGTCATGGTGGTCAGCGCTCCCCTGGTAATCACATACAAGTCGTTCAAATAGGCACACTGGGAGCGAACCGCATCCACTCGGGCCCTCATGTCGTCATCCTCCAGAAAGGCCATGCCGACATGGGAATCGTTGAAGATGCGCCGAATCTGATCGGGAGAGTCGGTCTCGTAGACCGGCACCGTCACGGCTCCGATGGACAGGATGGCCATGTCCAGGGCAGTCCATTCCCATCGGGTGTGCGAGACGATAGCCACCGAATCTCCCCGGCCTACCCCCCGGGCCATAAGCCCTTTGGCCAGCGCGATCACACGGTCGCGAAACTCACGGGCCGTTATCGTGCTCCACTCGCGTCCGCTCCGGTATTCGATCAAAGGATCGTCACCCAGGCGCTCCACCCTGTCCTCAAGCAGGGAGAAGACACCGGCATCGGCGTCTATGGGCTTCTCAAGCGGACGCGTAAATTCTTCCTGCATGTTCTGCATGACCACTCCCTGCTGAAACGGCGTTATGCTTTACGATTCTAACCGCTCCCCCGGGCCGGCGATATACCTGGTCTGCAGACGCGCGAGTCTCGCAGGCGGACCGCGCACTCCTATAGAGGCTTGAGACGAATGCGGTGCCGTCCGACTTTAGCGCCTGGATCCAGATAGTGATCATGACCATCTTTCAGCCCCCAGTGCAGACAATCTTGATCACAGTGGTCAGAGACCCCCTCTACTTCTCCCCAGACTGTGCCGGCCTGCAGCCGGGTTCCCTCCGGCAATGAGCTCTTCGTCGGCTCATAGGTGGAGGTCAGTTTGCCGTGACGAATGGAGACCACGTCCTTGCCTGCTACAGAACCGACAAAATTGATGACACCATCTGCCGGGGCCCGGATGTGCCTGCCTTGTTGCACTGCCAGATCGATCCCGCGATGACCGCTCAGCCATGGATGATCCGGAGGATCGAAGGGACGCATAATCTCTGGGTCGGCCTTATCACCAGGCAAAGGTTCAAGGGGCCACAGCCAGCCCCGGCGACAGGCTGAGGTCGATGAGGTAACTCGACCATTCTGCGCCGGAGCTGCAGCCGAAGGCAGGGTCGGCGCAGGCTGAGACGCGACGGTTGCCGTAGGCCCCGCGGTCGACAGGACCAGTGCCAGCGTCAGTGCCAGCAGGGTCCTGGGAAACCAGGGGGGCCGACAGCCGGAAGGCATGTCAGGCATCCGGCCGGTAACCCTCCGGATACCCTTGTTCTTATGGTCACGCGCACAGGCCATAGTCGCACCTTCATTCCGTCATCGTGGGTACCCGATTGGGCGCCCACCATCATGATGGACTGGATGCCAAAGCCATGTGAACCAGAAAGAGGCATGTGGTCAAATATGTAGTCTTCCACAGCTCGTCCGGCGAAAACCTAATGGTAATTGTTCCTACAAGAGCGCAAGGAATGAGGAAAAGACTCGTCAAAAGTGTTGACCGAACTTATACTTTGTAAACTGAGAAACCTTCTAACAAAATTAGGTAAAGGTTACACTAACTGCTATTGAATGCAGATGGGTTCTTACATATATCTCGTCTAATGTAAATATGCGAATAAGAAACTAGTGCCAAGCTATTAAAAAGTTGGAGAACTAGAATCAGCAAAGCTCACAGACGACCAGGCCCAAAACGAATTCATCAGAAATTACTTCAACAAACAATCACATTTCTTGCAATTGTTGAACCATAATTAAAGGTCAAGCCGCTTCTGCCTAGTTTGTTGCGGATATTGCTTTAGTATGTTTTTCTGTGGGGAAAGCCAGGGTTGAATCTCTCTCAACGAGTTGGAAATCAGTCACAAAAGTCCTAGATTTGCCCTTGTACCCATTAATGCGCTCAATCAACATATCAATAGCATGCTCAACGTAATCATTTAGGTATGGATCGATGGTAGTCAGTGATGGAGTCGAGTAGGACGACTCCGGTACATCGTCGAATCCCACGACTTGAACATCTTCGGGAATGCGAATTCCCTCGTTCTGCAAACCATGCAAGGCACCCAGCGCCATGGCATCAGTCAGGCAAATAATCGCATCCGGGCGTATACCTTTGGACAACATTTGTGTCACAGCCTGTACGCCGCTAACTCCTTCCATCCAATCCTTGGGCAGAAGCATCTGCCAATCCACCGATAGCCCCCGCTCTTCGAAGGCCTCGATATATCCCCTAATTCTCAGTTCTTGCAGGCCTTCGGTAGCGCACATGTATTCATTGCGCGTCTTTGGCTTTTCCGGTGCACCGAAGACTGCTATATGACGACATCCCATATCGAGCAACCTGCCTGTGACATACCGAATGGCTCTCGTATTAGGCATAGTCACCCAGTCAACACGATCATAGGAGTTGTAGTCACCGGCTAGAACAATCGGATAGGGCTGATCAAGGATGATACCTTCGTTCTTTAAAGGTTGGTCCGAAAAAAGCAGCCACCCATCTGCTGACAGCTTTGTAATTTCGTCCATGATGACAGGCAGACCTGATCTGTCCGACCCGTAAGTGCTAATCACTGTTCCATAACCGTGTTTTCGTGATATGTCTATGACTTTATCTGCCAAATAAGGGGCGAATGGCTGCGAAAAATCAAAAATTCCCAGACCTATGAGCTTGGTGGCACCCGTTTTTAATGAACGGGCCGATACATTGACCATGTATCCAAGTTCACGAATAGAGTTCTGCACGCGTTGTCTGGTGGAATCACGCATACTGCCAGTACCGTTGATAACATTGGACACTGTTTTGATGGAAACACCAGAATGCCTGGCTACATCCTTGATAGTCACTCTGGTTGTCAATAGAGCCCCTTACCAATCGGTAATTACATATATTCCGAATTCGCGCAACTCCACATAGTGGACTTATGCGAATTCGGAATATGTAACAACAATTCTGTTTTCAGTTTATCTCAACAAAGAACATACAGCCTAAATACCAGGTCCTTCCTTGAATCATGATTTAACAGATCCGGCCGTCAATCCTCCTACCCAGTACCTTTGCAGGAAGAGGAAAGCCAAGACCATGGGGATAATTGAGATGAAGGCTCCTGAAGTCACCAAATTCCAGACCTGTTCTGATGCTGCTCCGGCCTGGGATTTTGTCTGCCATTGGGTCAGCCCGACCGTAATCGGGAACAACTTTGGATTAGTGAGAACAACCTGAGGCAGGAAGAAGTTGTTCCAAGCACCGACCACGGAAAGCAGAAAGACTGTAGTAATTGCTGGGGTCATAATTGGCAGAGAAACTTGTGTGAAAGTTCTCAACTCACCTGCCCCATCAACTCGAGCCGCCTCGATCATCTCATCGGGTAGGGATTGCATGCAGTAGATTCTCATCAAGTAAACACCCATTGGATTAAGCAGAGATGGCAAAAGCACAGCCCAAATGGTGTTGGTCATACCGATGTCAGACATCAGCAGGAACGTGGGTATCACCAAGGCCGTCGAAGGAATCATCAAAGCACCAAGAACAATGTTGAAATATAGATTTCGTCCACGGAATCTGAACTTGGAAAAACCATACCCGGCCATAACCGCCACTACTGTGGCACCAAATCCTCCTACAAGAGCGTAAAGGAAGGAGTTGAAAATCCAGCGCCAGTAAATGCCATCCTGATAGGTCGTAAGTTGACCGATGTTCTTCCACAGGTCGAAATCCTTATCGAACCACATAGAGCCGTGGGCGCCGAAGAACAATCCCGAATTCGACTTTGTGGAGGCAACAATCAGCCACCATACAGGCAGGAGGAAATAGACCATGGCCAATATCAGTACTACATACACGAAAACGCTGGTATTACCCTGGATGCGCTTGGCACTTCTGCGAGTGCCACTTGTTCTTGTGGCTGACATGTCAGTCCTCCAATCCAGACTGATGACGAGTCAGTCTCATGAACAAAACGCTGAATATCACCACGACCAATCCCAGAGCAAACGAAACCGTGGCAGAGTAGTTGGTCTGGTTGTAGTTGAAAGCGAGAGCTTGCGCATACATATTGGGCGTATACTCGGGCGGTATGACCGTTGGCGCCTGATTGCGCAAAATGGTGGGTTCTGTATAGAACTGCAGGGTTCCGATAAGGGAGAAGATAGTCACCATGACCAATGATCCTGACACCATCGGCACCTTGATTCTTGTAGCAATCTTCAGTTCTGAAGCCCCATCTATTCTGGCTGACTCGTAGAGTTCATGCGGAATGGACTGCAAGGCCGAATACAAAATCACCATGTAGTACCCCGTCCATTGCCAAGTCACGACATTGACCAATGAACCGAAGATGCCGTTGGCGGTGAGGAAACCGGGAGTCTGCATTCCAAACAGCCCAAATATTGTAGTGAACGGACCCATATTCTTGGAGTACATAAATCCCCACATCAAGGCACCGATAACACCAGGAATTGCATAGGGCAGGAAAATAACCAGGCGAGAGACCGAGGCAAACTTGTTTTTAAAAGAGTCCAGGAGCAGAGCGAATATCAGGGCCAGACCCAATTGGATCGGAACCATGACGACGGTGTAGAGAATGACGCGCCCCATGCCGACCAGAAATATCGAGTCAGTAAAAACGCGCTGATAATTGGCGAACCCCGAGAAGGACTCCCCTTTGACTTGAGTATAAGTAAACAACGATACATAGAATGCGTAAGCAAGCGGTATCACAAGAAACAGCAGAAAGATGACCCCAAAAGGAGCCGTGAAGAACCATCCCCACATTGCTCTACGACTGCTGCCGACATTGGCTTTCGTCTTTCTCGGCTTAACTATTGCGTTCGAAGCCATTTCAGAACCTCCTAAAAAGGAGGGATACCGATCACGACATCCCTCCAATTAAAATGAGCAGTCACTCTATAGTGAAACCTTGCTGCTTGGCATAATTGTTCAGCTTGGTTTCCAGAGCTTTCAGGGTCTCCTTGCAATCATTACCTTTCTTGACAATTGCAGAGAAGGACTTGGTCTGTTCGTCATAGGCATAAGTCTGGAAGGGCAGGAACTCGTCACCTTTCCAAGCATTAGCCACTGGAATGGTGACTTCATTAGGCTTTTGGTTGCCCAAGAATGGCTCTTGCATGTTCTTGAAAGCGTCCGATGCGAGCTGCTTCTTCCAAGATGGGAACAATGCACCATCGGTGACACCGATATGCTGTGCTGTATCTGAATCGAACAGATCGTGAGCAACGCTGGCCGCTGCTTTGGTGTCTTTTGCTTGATCAGTTACAGCCCAAGCGGATCCTCCCTGGTTGACCTGAGGCGTGGAGTCATCCCAAACCGGTGCCTTATAGATCCTGAAATTGCCGCTTGAAGAATTGTCCAAGCCCTTGATGTAACCAGTCAGCCAGGAAGCCTGAACATAGGCAGCATACTTGCCGGAAATCATATTGTTGTTCCAGTCAGTCGTATTGGCGTCCGTCGTGTCGACCAGGCCCTCCTTGACCAGGTTCTGCCAGTACTCTAGAACCTTCTGCACACCTGGGGTATCCAACTTAATGCCTACCTTGTCAGGCGTCTTTGACGAATACTTGTAGACTTTCTCTCCCGCCTGAGCAAAGAGCGCAGGATTGACAGCGGTGCCGTTAGGAGCCCAATCGCTCAGGAACCCGTCGAAGCCGGCAGCTTTAAGATCCTTGCCTGCCTGCTCGAATTCCTTCCAAGTGGTTGGAACTTTGACATGGTATTTATCGAAGATGTCCTGACGCACGTACATGACGAAAGGACCAAGATCGACAGGAACGCCATAAACGGAGTTGCCGCCGCCCATGCTGACGCTCTTCCAGGCGCCTTCCGTGTACTCCTGCTTGTGATCATTCATTCCGTACTTGCTAAGGTCAACCAGATGCTTCTGAGCCCCCGCGACGAATTGCGGCATCGCTTCATACTCAAGCTGGATGATGTCAGGACCGCCGGACTTGGCTTTTATAGCATTATTGAATTTGGTGTATTCAGGACTTCCCTGACCAGCGTTCGTCCAGCACACCTGGATGTCATCATGGTTCTCGTTGTACTCATCGACTACTTTCTGAATGGCTGGATACCAGGCCCACACGGTGACCTTTTCCGCATTCGGCTTTTTAACCTTGTTCTGGCATTGTGCATTGGCATTCGCAGTTTTATCACTGTGCTCAGCCTGACTTTCACTCTTGGCGCCTCCACCGCCGCCACAGGCAGCCATGGAAATCGCTAAGATTCCCGAGAGTGCCGCTGCAATGATTCTCACAGTTCTCCTCATTATTTCTCCTTTGAATATATGTGGAAACCAACAATTTGTAATTATCAATCTATGTGGATAGCCGTCCACGAAACCGGAGGAAGCATGATACTCAATTTGCCGTTCTCAAAGGTAAAGTCCTTACGCGTCTGCAAACTGACACGCTCTGGATCCTCAAGCGTATTGCGAGCAGCAATATCTTCGTCATGGAGGCTCCGAACAACCACTTTGCCAGTTCTGTAGAGTCCGGAAAGATCGGAACGATACTCTACACTCCGATCAAGGCTGCGGTTGACAACGAAAACAGTCAGCGAGCCATCGGCTCCTCTTACCACAACAGAGTCCGTCATCGGCACATCGCCATATTGGCTGGTTTCGCATCTGTCGGCATCTTCCTGAGAGGGCAGCACACTGCCACCCTTGGCATATTTGGCAGTCAGAGCAAACGGGAAGAAAATGGTTTGTCTCCAAGCAGGACCACCAGGTTCTGTCATGATTGGAGCAATGACATTGACCAATTGAGCCAGACTGGCGGAATGCACGACATCAGCATTTCTGAGCAGGGTGATGAGCAGATCGCCAAACACCACTGCGTCAGCAACCGAATAGATATCTTCCAGAAGTCTCGAACCCTGAGGCCAGTTACCTATACCTACTGGAGGCTTACTCGGCTCTGCATCCTGATACCAGACATTCCATTCATCGAAAGATATATAGACCTTGTGCTTACTCTTGAGTCTGCCACGAACCGCCGCTATGACTGAAGCCACATCGCTGATGAACCCATCCATATCGACACCGGAAGCCAAGAAGCTGGCCATATCGCGATTGTGCGGTTCATAATACGCGTGGCAGGAAATGAAATTAATCTGATCGTAGGCTTCCTCCAGTACAGTACGTTCCCATTCACCGAAAGTAGGCATGCTGTGCGAAGAAGAGCCGCAGGCCACCAACTCTAGATCGGGGTCGACCATACGCATCGCCGTTGCAGTCTGAGTGACCAGTCTGGCGTATTCATGGGCGGTCTTGTGACCGATCTGCCAAGTACCATCCATCTCATTGCCTAAGCACCACATTCGAATTCCGAACGGCTGCTCACGACCATTGCGTCGGCGCATGTCAGACAAAGCCGTACCAGAAGGAATATTGGCGTATTCAAGTAGATCAAGGGCCTCTTGAATACCCCGTGTACCGAGATTGACAGCTTCCATGAGTTCGTTGCCGCCCAATTCATCCAGCCAATCCGCCATCTCATGAAGACCGAATTCATTGCTTTCGCCCGAATGCCAGGCCAGATCGATGCGCTTTGGACGTTCAGAGCGCGGCCCGACACCATCCTCCCAGCGATAGCCGGATACAAAGTTCCCGCCGGGATAGCGGATAGCAGTGACGCCAAGCTCCTTTACCAAATCAATGACGTCCTGTCTAAATCCCGCCTTGTTTGCAGTCGGATGATCTGGTTCGTAGATGCCTGTATAGATACCACGACCCAAATGCTCAACAAACGAGCCGAAAACGCGTTCATTGATGGGGATGGACCTTGTCTGCGTGTCCAGAATCAGATGCGCTTTTCCAGGCTTTGATTGTTGCCGTTCTTCCATGGATCTGGTCTCCTTTCCCCTGCCTTTTATGTCCATCAACAGTGCAAGGTTCTCTCTTTTGAGTACAACGTTGTTTTACCGCGAAATATGTAGAAGAATCATTTCTTTGCCTCGCTTTTCTCAGTGCAACCCTGCACATCACTAAATACACTATACAACAAAAAGAAAGTGCAGAACCAACAAGACATACAACGTTGTTCTAATTCGCCTGAGAATACACGCGACACGCCATCCGATGCAACACGATGCCTAAGGGTCTGTTGGGTCTTTTGACTGCTATATCTATAGGTAAATCTCAAAGCCGACTATCTACACATTGGGTTAAAGGAAACACGCAGAGAGGCAGAGCCTTGACAATTTCCCATCAGTCACTAAGTAGAAAACAATAAGCTAGCCCATTGCAATGACAGGCCAGTTCATTGCAGCTAGAACCAAACCAATATGGCTCACATAAAAAAAAACCGCCGGGGAACCGGCGGTTGAGAGCTCCCGCAGCTGGGCTTGAACCAGCGACATTTCGATTAACAGTCGAACGCTCTGCCAACTGAGCTATGCGGGAATGTCCCGTTCAACTCTCGCTGAACACAATTACCATACTATAGTCAGGACCCTCGCATCCGACAACTTGGCGTGTCGATTACATGAGAATCCTGTCCATGGGCATGGCCGAATCGATGGAGAAGTCAGGAGCGGAGGGGGACAGTCCGGCCTGGACCAGATTGACGCCCAGCATGGCCACCATGGCACCATTGTCCGTGCACAGGTTGATCTTGGGAATGCGGACCTTGATGCCCTCCTGCTCGCCGAATTCCTGAAGCTTGCCACGCAGCTGCGAGTTGGCCGAGAACCCGCCGCCGACGATCAGAGTATCCGTGTCGAACCTGTGGCATGCGGCCATAGCCTTGCGGGACAGGACGGTGGCCACGGAATCAGCCAGGGAGGCACAGACATCGTCCACGGGAATGTCGAGCCCGGCCTGCTGTCTGCGTTCGACCCATCGAGCCACGGCGGTCTTGACCCCCGAAAAGCTGAAGTCATAAGGATGCTCGGCCCCGGCCCGGCCCTTGGTCAATCCCTGGGGCACGGCGATGGCGTGGGGGTCGCCCAGACGGGCATGGCGGTCGATGTGGGGGCCGCCCGGATAGGGGAAGCCAAGCAGGCGTGCGATCTTGTCGAAGCACTCCCCTGCCGCGTCGTCCAGGGTGGTGCCCACCACCTGGACCGATCGCGCCAGATCATCCACATGCAGCAACGAGGTGTGACCGCCGGAGACTATCAGGGCCAGGGCATTCTGAGGGAAGGGTCCGAATTGGAGCTGGGTGACCGCTATGTGTCCGATGACATGGTTGATGCCATACAAGGGCTTCTTCGCCGCCCAAGCCAACGCCTTGGCACCGGAAACGCCTACAGCCAAGCATCCAGCCAATCCAGGACCAGCCGAGACCGCTATGGCATCCACTTGGGACAGGTCCATATCCGCATCCTTCAGGGCCTTGGAGACGACCGGCACAAAGGACTCAGCATGTGCCCGCGAGGCGATCTCGGGGATGACGCCACCATAGCGGGCATGCTCGTTCATGGAGGATGCCACCACGTTGGACAGCAGCCGGTTGCCCTGAACCAGGGCGGCAGCGGTCTCGTCGCAGGTGGATTCGATGCCAAGCACCAGTGGCTCACTCATGGTCAATGATCCTTTCCTGTCCTTCCGAAGGCTTGTTGCTGACAAAACCCACCGGTCCCGGTCCAATCGAGCTCAAAGGTCTGGTCATAGCCCAGGCATCCACGTCTTCAGGCTGATAGTAACCCTTGCATAGACCGGCCTGTGAGAAGCCAAAGTTCTTGTAGAGGTCAATGGCCACAGGGTTATCTACGCGGACCTTCAGATTCATGCGTTGCAGACCCTCGCGATCGGCTCCCGTAATTATCCTGGCCAGCAGAGATCCTGCAATACCCCGATGCCGGGCTTCCGGCAAGACCCCGAGGGTCATCAGCTCGGCATCCCTTTCGCCTGACCAATAACCTCCGTAGCCCAGGATGGCACCCTGGTCTTCCCAGACCAGGTAGGTGCGTGAAGGCGCAGACAACTCGAACCGCAGCTCCTGCCGGCTCCAGGCCTGGTCACCGAAGACGCGCGACTCCAGATCGACCAGCCGGTCCAGGTCCTTAAAGACCGCCCTGCGAATCATGATTGGATTGCCACGTGCTTAAGCGGATTGGGCACGGAGACGTCAGGTCGGCGAAGATAGAGGGGCTCCACCGGGTCGATCAGCCCATGCTGGGCACGTCTGCTAGCGCAAGCAGCCATCAGGCCTGTCCCCCGTGTCCGATCCGCCAGGAAGGATCCTTCATCCAGCACCACCCGTATATCGGAATGCTTATCCAGACGCTCCCATTGGTCGGCATAGCGGCCGGCTCCATGACCGCTAATGACCAGAGTGACAGGACCCTGGTCCACAGACTCCCGCTCTTCCACAATGGCCGCGATCTTCTCACAGATCACCGTTGGATAGTCGATACTCATGTCGGTCAGCGGCTGGGCCGGGGCCTGCGCGCCATCGAAGTCGCCAAAAAGACGGTAGTAGAGTTGCCGCCGACGTGCATCGTTGACAGCCAGGACCAGAAGCCGTGAATGGTCCTGACCCTGCCGCTTGAACCGGCTGTAGGCATAGCGGGCCTGCGGCTCCAGGATGTCCTGTCCCAGCAGACGGGCACCCGTGGCAAACGCCAGGGCTTTGGCGGTGACGATGCCTGCCCGCAGACCGGTGAAGGGTGCAGGCCCCAGTCCCACCACGATGGTCCGCAGATCGTCTGCAGACAGCCCAGCCTGATCCATGACCTTGGCGATATTGACCTGGAGGCGTTCTACGTGCGAGCGCGAGTCGGTCTCGATGCACGGCTCCCACCCCGGCAGCCCCACAGTCGAGCCATATGAGGTATCGATCACCAAAAGGGACGTATCGGTCCCGCTCATGCCGTCATCGCCTTTCTCAGCTGATCCATTCTATTGGCCCAAGACGGACCCACTCCACGCAGACGTACCATACGCTGACCCTGGGAGCTGGGTGGCGCCTCAGGATCTTCCCGGGGACCCACGGGTCGGGCGATGCTCACTTCCAGACGTTGATCGGCCAGAGCAGAGACCATCTGCTCGCCCCATTCCATCAGAATGATGGTCCTTTGGCCCGGGTCTTCCAATTCCTCATCCAGACCAAGGGACTCCAGCTCGTCCAGGAGCCGATCCACGGCATCCTCGCCAGGCAGATAGCCCTGTCCACCCAGCCGGTAGGCATCCACGTGGATCAGGGTAACCGGCGAGCCGTCTGACAGGCGGCCATGCAGCTCCCTTGCGATGGTGAACGTGGGCGAAACCACAGGGCCATCCATTCCAAGTCCGTCGCCCAGCCCCTGGGCCAGGGTGGTCTTACCCGCCCCCAGAGGCCCGGACAGGAGGATCACGTCCCCGCCTTGCAGACACGAGGCCAGGTTTCTGCCCAGGCGTTGCATGTCCTCGCCTGTAGGCACCGCCAGTTCCAATCCATCCTGCTGGCTCATGCCATTGTCCTTCCCTTGGCGGCGATCAGCTCCACTGCCCGTTCCAGAGCATAGCGGGCGTCGCCGCTGCTGGTCTTGCTGATCTCATCAGCCTGGGCCAAGGCCTCGATGCAGGCCGCCAGGCCGGAGGAGGTCCATCCATGCAGCTGTCTCTTGGCCTCCCGCAACTGCCAGTAGGCGGCCTTGGCCTCAGCTGTGGTAATGGATCCCGACTCGATGGCCGCCTCCTTGGCTAGCGTCCGCAGCTTCAGGGCCAGTACGCCAATCAAGGAGACTGGTTCGTTGCCCTGCTCCAGAGCCGTACGCAGAGCGACGACGGCCTGGGCCGGCCTGCCAGCAAGGGCCCTGTCCGCCACCGCGAATCCGGATACAGCCGGGTTGTCGGTCAGATAACGGTTGACGATCTCCAAGGTCATGGGATCCTGGGCAAAATCGAAGCAGAGCTGGGAGCACATGGCAGCCAGTTCCGGAGTGCGCTCGCCCAGAACATCCACCAAGCGCTGGGCAGCCCGTGGCTGGATACGGCGCTGATGGGCTTTGAAACGCCCATAGACGAAGTCGACCTTGTCGTCGAACTTCTTCAGATCCGGCATCCGCTCCGTGACAGCTCCGACCCGTGTCATTTGGGCCAGGAGCCTGCGGCCCCGGTTGCCCCCGTCATGACGTGCGATGACGATACTGGATTCGTCCCCTGCGCTCTCGCGGCAGAAATCAATCAAGGCCTGGCTCAGGGCTTCATCAGCCGCCTGCAGATCATCCAGACAAACCACAGCCGTCTGACTGAGCAGGGAGGGTCCGACCGCCTCCTGAAAGGCGTAAGCGTCGCAGTCCGCCGCGTCCAGCTCAATGTATTCGCTGTCCGGGTGAGCGGCACACGCCTGCGCGCACAGCTCCTTGAAACGCTGAGCGTTGAGGAAGGGATCGCCGCCGACCACCAGATGGACGGAAGGGTTCTCCTGCTGAGCTTCGGTCATGACTCAAATCTCCCTTCATCGCTGGACATTACCCTCGGTCATCTTTGAAGACCAGTTGGGCTAGAAGGCCATAGGTCTGCTGTAGCCAGCCCTTGATTGACACCCAAGCCGACGGCCGGAAGGGAACCCCGGAATTCACCCCTGTCACAGCCGGCCATGAGTGATCGAGCCCACGAGCACAGATGAATCGAATCAGCCGATGATCGATCACGGCCATGAGACCCAGACCAACCAGGCAGGCGCTACCGACCGGTCCCGGTGGCCAGGCCGCCGGAGCAGCCGCTTCGCCCAGCCACCTGGCGGCAAAAGCCATGACTCCGGTACCCAGGGAGGTCAGTCGGGCCAGGAACAGACCCACTGGAGGCCAGAGCCAGGAGGTGAGCAGAGCCAGCAGGCCAGTCACTGTTGCAGCGTCGACCACAGGAGTGACCAGCAGGTTGGCCAGTGGAGCCAGTATAGGCAACCCGGGACTCATCAACACCTGCACGGGCAGGGTTCCGGCCTGGGCGCACAGGGTCGTGGCCAATGGACGTGCCAAAAATGTCGGTAGATGATCTTCAAGGAGGGCTGCCAACCGCCGGTTACCCAGGCCGATGCCCAGCACGGCTCCACAGGAGAGTGCGAAGCCGAAGCTTGCAGCCATGGAAGGTCGCAGGATCAGCACCAGCAGGACACACCAGGACAGCGTGTTCAATGACTGGGCAGGCCGGCAGGCAGCCAGAGCCAAGGCCGAAAGAAGCCCCATGGCCTGAGCTCGCAGAACTGAATCACCTGGGACCATCAGCATGCCCAAACCCAGATAGGCGGTAGACAAAACCAAGGCCATCAGCAAGGGCGGCGAGCGCAGGGCTCGCATGATCCTGACCAACAGCGAGGCCAGAATCATGAAGTGCCCGCCAGAGACCGCCATCAGGTGCAGGATGCCCGATGTCCGGAAGTCCTGGGTCAGACGGGTGGCATAGGCAGGCTCCACTGCCGGCCTGCCCAGGGAGCCATCCGACCCGGGCAGGGCCTGATTGCCCAGAATGCCCATGGTCAAACCCGGCACCAGGATCCGTCCCTGATCGTCCAGTCTGCTGGTCTGCTCGAGAAAGGCCCTTTGCATACGGGCGATCAATCGTCTACAGGGGCCTGGCGGCTCGACCTCTTTCGCCCCGTCTTCCACAGCCAGCCAGGGAATAGGACGGCCGTAAGCAGAGGGCTCCAAGAGGCCTCGCGCACGATACTGCCCGCCCTGTTGCAGCAGGCATGACCGGCTTCGGGCGAAGAGGATGATCCGTTCATCGGAAGGCATGCGCACCCCGGCCACAGTAACCCATGCCAGCCTGACCTCCGCCTGACAGTCCCAGCCTCGCCGAGAGGATGCACTCATGGGGTCCACAGCCCAGCCACGAACCTCAGCCAGCGCTTTTCCCTGACGAATCTGCCGAGCTGCCGGCCCGCTGCGCACTGACTCATGACCGACTGCGGCGGCCAATGCCACAGTCAGAGCCACAGCAGCCAAGACAGCCAATGTCGGCAGCTTCCGAGGACCAAGCCAGGTGGAAATACACGGAGACTGACAAACTTGGTGCAGCCGGATCCGCCGGCATGGGCGATAGGGTGGGCGCGATACCTGACCCTTGCAATCAGCGTCCCCTGCAACAAGCAAGCAAACGAGTTTGAAGGCAAGCAGGACCATGGCTATCAGCAATGGAAGCGCCAAGACAAGCGGCATCAACCACACCGACATACCCATGCCGCCTCTGGACTCCCCTGCCGTCTTGGACCAGTCGCCGCTCTTGGATGTTCCGGCCACGGATCCGCCCACGCTCCGGCCCAGAAGCCATGGGACCAGCAGGGCGATAGCCCAGGCCAGACAAGCAGCGGGAAGCATGCGAAGATTGCGATTGCCATTGTCTCGATCAGCAGCAAGACGATCTTCTGCCCGGCAGACCATCATTGCGCCACCAGATATGGGCGTAATCGGGCCAGTGTCTTGGCACCGATGCCGGGAACATCCAGAAGCTGATCGACCGAGGCGTAACGACCGCCGAGAGCACGCCGGTGCTCCAGTATTTTTGCTGCCGTGACCGGACCGATCCCCTTGACATTCTCCAGATCCTTTTGACTGGCACTATTGAGATTCACCCGTCCGGTCTGATCCGCTGTTCCCGCGGAGGCACTGGAGGCCGGAGCAGCAGAGGCATTGCCTGCCCCTTCACCATGTTGAGCGGAATCCGAGGCCGATTCGGTATGCCCGCTGCCTTCGTCACCATGGGTGTTCCGTCTACCATCGCTTCCTGAAACATGCTTGCTTCGGTGTGCAGCACCGTTGGCATCGCCCTTTGCCAGGACCGATGACTTGCCCCCGGACCCGTCGACTGCCACTCCTGCGGCCAGCGCCCGTTCCTGCTGGGCCAGCAGGGTCAGACTGATCGCAAGGGCAACCACCAAAATAAGAATGGCTATCAAGGCCTGAAGCGGCGTAAACGACCAGACAGGCCGATCACGCCGAGTCTGGGATTCGGCCATATCTTCGGCCGACCCCCTTGACCTGGCGGATTGATTCAGAGCCAGAGCCTGCAGGGGCGGCGCCGGCGGCTGGGTGATGTTGATGCTCATGGACCCAGCCTGACATGAAAAAGCCCCCCGATATGAGGTCGGGAGGCTATGTGGTCGAAGGTCATCGCCTGTCCACAGCCTGGCTGCGGGCAGTGCAGGATCAGGCCGGCACGACCGAAACGATCTTGGGTGCCTTGACGATGACCTTACGCGGCTCCTTGCCACCCAGCCGCTCCTGGACGGCGGGCAGTGCCAGGGCCATGGCCTCGAGTTGATCAGGCGCGATGTCGGGGCTGACCTGCAGCTTGCCACGGACCTTGCCCTTGACTTGGACCACGGCGGTGACCGTGTCCTCGCCGAGATAGCGATCATCCCAGGTCGGCCACTGGGCATGCGCCAGGGACTCCTTGTGACCCAGCCGGCTCCAAAGCTCCTCGCAGATGTGGGGGGCGATGGGCGAGAGCATGAGCACCAGGGGCTCGATGGCTGCCCTGGGTGTCGGATTCAGGCCGGTCAGATGGTTGTTGAGCACGATCATCCTGGCGATGGCCGTGTTGGGCCGCATGGCCTCCATCTCCACCGTCACGTCGTGGATGGTGGTGTTGAGCAGCTTCAGGGTCTTCTGGTCGGGCTCTCCCTCGTCCAGGACCACCTCGCCGGTCTGCTCGTTCACCACGTTGCGCCAGAGCCGCTGCAGGAAGCGCATGCCGCCCACCACATTGCGCGTGTTCCAGGGCCTGGACTCATCCAGGGGGCCCATGCTCATCTCGTAGAGGCGGAAGGTGTCGGCCCCGTAGGTGCTGTACATATCGTCCGGGGTGATGATGTTCTTAAGGCTCTTGCCCATCTTACCGAACTCGCGGTTGACCGGCTGTCCCTGCCAGGTGTAGCTGACCTTGCCGCCCTCATCATGCTCCTCCACCTCGGCGGCAGGCACGTACTGTCCGCGTTGGTCCGTGTAGGCGTAGGCCTGGATCATTCCTTGGTTGAAGAGCTTGTGGAAGGGCTCCTTGGACGAGACGTATCCCAAATCGTAGAGGACCTTGTGCCAGAAGCGGGCATAGAGCAGGTGCAGCACCGCATGCTCCACACCGCCCACGTAGAGATCGACGCCGCCCGACTCCCCGGCAGTGGCATTGTGCTTGGGACCCAGCCAGTAGTCGTACTCCTCCGGATCAACCATGTGCTGGTCGTCCTTGGGGTCGATGTAGCGCATGTAGTACCAGCAGGAGCCGGCCCAGTTGGGCATGGTGTTGGTGTCCCTGTGGTAGACCTTGGGGCCGTCGCCCAGATCCAAGGTCACGTTCACCCAGTCCTGGTTGCGGCTCAGCGGTGCCTCGGGGCTGGATTGGGCATCCTCGGGGTCGAAGGTCTTGGGCGAATAGTCGGGCACGTCAGGCAGGGCCACCGGCAGCTGGTCGTCGGGCAGCAGGTGGGACAGGCCCTGGTCGTCATAGACCACCGGGAAAGGCTCGCCCCAGTAGCGCTGACGGGAGAAGAGCCAGTCGCGCAGCCGGTAGGAGACCGTTCCATGGCCCACCCCGGCCGACTCCAGCCATGCGGTCACTTTCTCGATGGCCTGGTCAACACGCATACCGTCCAGGCTGAGCGAATCGCCAACGGCCTGGGTGGCCTGGACCGAAGAGTTGACCACAATCCCGTCGTGGGATATGAAAGGTGCCTTGCCCCGGTAATCGTCCAAGGTCTGTCCGGAATCATCCAGCGGGCTGACCGTGTAGACGACGGGCAGACCATACTTGACAGCGAAATCGTAATCGCGCTGATCACCGCCTGGCACAGCCATGATGGCTCCAGTGCCGTAGTCCATCAGCACGTAATCGGCGGTGAAAATGGGCAGCTTGGCCCCGGTGATGGGGTTGAGAGCATACAGCCCGGTAAACAGGCCGGTCTTGGCCCCGCCTTCGTCCACGCGATCCTTGGCGGTCTTGGCCTCGGCGGCCCGTCGATAGGCCTGAACGCCCTCCGTGGGATTGGCATAACCGCCCTTCCACTGTTCAGGCACATCCTCAGGCCACTCCTGGGGCAGGTGTTGCAGCAGGTCGTGCTCAGGAGAGACCACGGCAAAGGTGGCACCGAAAAGCGTATCGGGACGGGTGGTGTAGACCTCCATGGTCTGATCGCCGTCAGGGCTGGGCACGGTGAAGTCCACCGAAGCCCCGTGCGACTCCCCGATCCAGTTGCGCTGCATGAGCTTGACCTTTTCGGGCCAGTCCAGAATGTCCAGATCCTCCAGAAGCCGGTGACCGTAGGCGGTGATGCGCATGGACCACTGCTTGAGTTCGCGCTGGTAGACCGGGTAGTTGCCGCGCTCGGAGCGGCCCTCAGCGGTCACTTCCTCGTTGGCCAGGACCGTGCCCAGTCCGGGGCACCAGTTGACCGGCGAGCGCGAGATGTAGGCCAGACGGAAGTCGTTGAGCACCTCGGAGCGCTCGGCCTCGTCCAGGTCCTCCCAGGAGGCATCGGGATGACCGGGGATGGGCCTGCTTCCGGACTTGAAAGCCTCGACCAGTTCGCTGATAGGCCTGGCCGAGCCCGTCCCCCCGTCGGCACGGCGGTAGTCGGGGTCGTACCAGGACTCGTAGATGCGCGAGAAGATCCACTGGGTCCAGCGCACGTAGTCCGTATCGATGGTGGCGAAGGAGCGGCGGTCGTCGAAGCTGAGCCCCAGCCTGTGCAGCTGCCAGCGCATGTTGTCGATGTTCTGTTCGGTGGTGGCCCGGGGATGCTGGCCGGTCTGGACTGCATACTGCTCGGCGGGCAGGCCGAAGGCATCGTAGCCCATGGCGTGCAGGACGTTCTCGCCCTTCATCCGGTGGTAGCGACTGACCACGTCGGTGGCGATGTAGCCCAAGGGGTGGCCCACATGCAGGCCCTTGCCCGAGGGATAGGGGAACATGTCGATGACGAAGTAGGGACTGCGGCCTCCGGCGTGATCTCCCTGGGCATCGGTCAAATCACCCTTGGTGTTGGCTGCCCAGAAGGTGCCCTCCTTGTCCCAGCGCTTCTGCCAGTGCTCCTCGATGGTCTGCGCCATGGCGGCATCGTAGCGGAACTTGGGCTGATCGGATTCCTGGGTCTGCTGATGATCCCTGTCTTCATTCGCGTTCATATGGTGAATTATCGCCATTCACATGGACACGGCCGAGCCAATGTCCAGCATCCGTCATCCTGGCGGAAGCCGTGCTCAGCGATCGCCGGGCCGCAGAGTGCGGGCGGCGGCATCAATGGAATAGCCGATGGACTTGGAGGCCCGGCCCAGGGCGGCCTTGAAGGACCCGTCCCGCATCATCCTCTTCAAGGCCTGGTCGATGACGTCCACCAACTCCGGATCACCGTGGGGCACGCCGATACCGTAATGTTCGTTGGAGAAGGGCTTGCCGACCAGGCGCAGTTGGCCACCGCCACGAACATGAGCCAGTCCGGCCAGGGCAAAGTCGTCACCGCTGGCGGCATCCGTATCCCCGCTGAGCAGGGCCGTGATGCACTCGGGGAACTCCTCCCGCTCCTGGACCTGGGCCTGGGGTGCCAGCGAACGCACCAGAGCCCCGGAGGTGGATCCCGCTGCCACACAAACCCGCTTTTGGGCCAGGTCCTCCACTCCGGCGATGTCGCTCTGAGTGCGGCGAACCAGCAGGTCCTGCCCCGCAGCCAGGTAAGGCCCGGCGAAATCCACCAGCTTCTGACGATCCTGGGTGATGGAGTAGCCGGCCACGACCATGTCCACCTGGCCCTGTTCGAGCATGCGCTCGCGGTCCGCAGGCTTCACCTGGCGGAAGACGATCTGCGACTCGGCGTATCCCAGCTCGTGGACCACGTACTGGGCCACATCCACATCCAGACCCCGGTACTGGCCGGACTGGGCGAATCCAAGCCCGGGCTGGTCGAAGGAGATGCCCACGCTGATCTTGGGCCCGATGGAACCCGCCCGGTAGCGATCCTCCTGGCGGCCGCACCCGCTTAGGGGCACCGCCAGAACCAGCGCCAACAGAGCCGCCGCAATCCTGCGTGCAAACATGATCGGCCCCTACTTGAACATTCTCGAACGCGTCAGGAACCAAGTCACCAGGGCGGTGACCAGACCTGAAAGAATCACCACAACCGCGAATCCCCAAGGCTTGTCAGTGAAGGGCATGCCGAACATTCCCTGGTTGAAGTTCATGCCATACATGGAGAAGATCAGCGTAGGCACCGACAGGCTGATGGAGATGATGGTAAAGATCCTCATGACGTTGTTGACGTTGTTGGAGACGATGGAGGCGAAGGCGTCGGTCATGTTCGAAAGCACGCTTGAGTAGATGTTGGCCATCTCAATGGCCTGCTTGTTCTCGGTGATCACGTCGCCCAGAAGATCCTCGTCGTCCGGGTAGCGCTTGATCCGCTCCAGCCCGGTCAGCTTCTCCAGTACGATCTCGTTGGACTTGAGGCTGGTGGCGAAGTAGACCAAGGTCTTGTTGAGCTCCAGCAGCATGAGGATCTCTCGGTTCTGCATGGAGTGACGCAGCTTGAGCTCCAGCCGGTCCGACTCGCGGTCAATGATGCGCAGGTAGCGCAAGTAGAGGGTAGCGTTGCGGTAGAGGATCTGCAGGATGAAGCGGGACTTCATGAAAGTGTTGAAACCCCGGATGGTGCCTTCCATAAAGGGGTGGAGCAGGACGGTGTCCTGCATGCAGACGGTGACGATCAGATCCTCGGTGACGATGATGGACAAAGGGATGGTCTCGTAGTAGTCCCGGCCGTCGCGCTCCTCGGCCCGGGGAATGTCGACGATGACCATGGTGTACTCGTCCTCCACGTCCACACGCGAGCGCTCCTCATCGTCCAAGGGGGCGCGCAGATCAGCCAGGTCTATGCCAGTGGTCTGGGAGACGTTGGCCAGCTCGACATCGGTAGGCGCCGATAAGCATATCCATGAGCCCTTGGAAGCTTTGCCGATCTGCTCGATCTGCCCGCTCATGGTGCTGAATACTCTCATCATCGCCATCACCACCTCTCGTGCTCGAACCCGGCCGACGTGCCTGGCCGAACCGATAGTAGCAGACAACCAGTTACCGCCGTGTCCAATTCCGCAGGATAGTCCCCGGTCATCCCCGCCATGGCTTCAGGACGGCGGGTTGGATTTTGGAAGCGTCGAAGCGAAAATGCCCGGTGATGGGACGGTGGCCCGGCGAGCCCAGGTAGTCGTTCTCCCTGTCGCGCTGGCCCATGTTGTGCAGAAGCAGGGGAATACCCCGGCTGTCCCTTCTATCGGAGGCCATGCCGATGTGCCAGGAGGTGTCGAAGATGACGATGTCGCCCTGCTGCCACTGGTCGGTGGCCGCAGTGTCGTTGGTCAGACGCTGGGCATGCCGGGACAGGAATACGCCGAGGACGTTGGTGCGCCTGAAGTCGATGTTCGGATCCGGGCTGTTGATCACGCCGGCGTAGGCCCCAGGAGACGAGGCGATGTCGGCGTCGACCATGGTCTTCAGATCGTAGCCGGCCTGCCGGAAGGCCCTCCAGATCTCGTCGGTGCAGGCGCCGCGGTCATCGGGCGGATAGCCGCCCTGGTAGTAGCCGCTGTCGTAATGAGGATGGCGGCGGGCCTCCTGATGGGCTCCACGCACCATGGCCGTGTAGTCATCCACGCCGTCATGGTTGTAGTCCACAGGCGAGGTCAGAGGCGAATGGGCCGCGGTCTGCTCTGGAGAATACCCGGGCGGGCCGTGAGAAGCGGTCCTGGGGCCGTTTGCGGAGGAGTTTTGATTGTCTGAATGGCGAGCAGGCCCGACGCCCACCAGCCTGCCAGCCAGGGCCAAGGAGCCCGCCACAACCAACGCGAGCGCCAGCAGGACAGCCGCCCACCGCAGAACCATTGTCCGCCGATGGCTGCGGCCGCTGCGGTTTCGCTCTGTAGGCACAGTGGTCACCTCATCCGGTTGCGCAGGGGCCTGCCATCCATGAATCGATGAAGGTTATCCAGGCAGATTTCCCGAACCTTGTCCATGTTGGAGGGTAGATGGGCTCCCCCGGCCACATGCGGGGTGAGCAGGCAGCGTGGTTGCCTCCAGAGTGGGTGATCTTCAGGCAGGGGCTCCGGTTCGGTCACATCCAGACCTGCACCGAAAATGCCATCCTTATCCAGGGCTTGGGCCAGAGCCATGCAGTCCACGGCATCTCCCCTGCCCGCGTTGATCAGCACGGCGGTGGACTTCATCAATGCAAGACGATGGTCATCGATGATGTGCCGGGTCAGCGGCGTTGAAGGCAGGGCAAGAGCCACTACGTCCACCTCAGGCAGCAGGGCATCCAGATCGTCAAAACCAGCCAGACGGTCGAACCCCTCCACCGGCTGGTCGGGATGGCGCCTGATACCGATGGTCCGAGCGCCTACGGCCTTGGCCAGACGAGCGAAGGAGGCTCCGATATCCCCTGTGCCTAAAACCAGGACCTGGCAGCCACACGGCGAAAGGACGGCCCCGCGAGGCTCCCAACGGCCCAAACGCTGATTGTCCCGGTAGGCCGGCAGGTCCTTCATCAGAGCCCACATCATGGCGAACATGTGCTCGGAGACCGACTGCCCGTAAGCGCCTGAGGCACTGGTTAACATGGCGTCCGGAGGCAGAACCCCCGGTTTCAGGTAGGCATCCACACCCGCGCTGCTGGTCTGCAGCCAGACCAGGTTATGGCAGGCAACCACCTGCTCGGCCGGCGGATTACCCAAAATGATCGTGGCCTCCGATCGGAGGGATTGAGGGACATCGATGAGCCAATGCATGCTCTGCCGCATGTCCGTGTCGACAATGAACTCCTGACGAACGCCTGGAGCCGCCTGAAGGAATTCCTGTCGTTCACTCTGGTCCAAGGGCAGGCAGTTGATGATGAGCTGGTCCCCAGGATGGTTCTCGTTCCGATTTTCAACCCGCACTTCGGCATCGTTTTTACCGGTCATGGTCCGCCGCCTTTCCGTTGCTGCCGACCCCCTTGGTCGCCCCTTGTTCATCATGCTAGCGCACTTGCAAGCTCAGGAATGACTCAAGACCATTCGAGGATAAAATCCATCAATTAGCTCACAATCCCTGCAATTCCAGGGCAACACACTGAGTTGCTCCATTCACCAATCCCGGTGTACTATAGGCAAGGCTTCACCAAGCAAGGCAAGCACGGGGCTATGGCGCAGCTGGTAGCGCGTCTCCATGGCATGGAGAAGGTCGGGGGTTCGAATCCCCCTAGCTCCACAGATAGGATCCCGAGGTCACCTCGGGATCCTTTTTCATATCAGGATGCTGATCCATGCCGAAGCCCAGATTAGGACACCCTTACAAACTACGTTACGGCATCAGGGATAATCTTCGCCAATCGCTGTCAGCAATCTATAGAACCCATACCTCGATCAAATCTTTAACCTCGACTAACGTGCATTGTTTTTATCTCCCACCTAGCACGGTAGAGCTCCTTCGGATTCCCATTCTTCATTGTGAATCATGCCTGCCACAACCTTTGTGCCGACAAACCTCCAAGGGCCTTACAATTATTCTGATTAAAAATGTCGCAGTCTATCTGCAAACAGATTCATGGGCTCATCACAACAACTCTGGAGGCTTGCACAACAATGACCAGAACTGAAAAGGGCGCACTTGGCGCACTTACTGGGCTGTCCTTGGGAGATGCATTGGGCATGCCCACGCAGAGCATGAGTCCAGCAGCCATCCATGAGGCCTACGGCAGGGTTGACACCCTTCGTGTTGCTATTGCGGATCAACCGATCGCTCCCAGTATGCCTGCGGGATCTGTGACCGATGACACCGAGCAGGCACTGATTGTCGCAGAACTGGTCATCGAGGGCAGAGGACACATCGATCCGAAAGAGTTCGCTAAGCGCCTTCTGGCCTGGGAGGACGACGTGAAGTCACGCGGATCACTCGACCTGCTCGGGCCATCCACCAAGCTGGCTCTGGAACAGGTTCGCCAGGGCGCGGACATCATGACCACGGGAAGGACCGGCACCACCAATGGGGCAGCCATGCGAGTCACCCCGGTAGGGATAGCCAACAGGCCTGAAGACACCAGACGGCTGGCCAATCGCATCTACGAGTCCTGTCAGGTCACCCACGACACGGTCGCAGGCTTTCAAAGCGCAGCGCTGATCGCTACGACAGTCAGTCTGGGGCTTGAAGGAATGAGCCTTCGCCAGGCACTGGACGAGTCCTTGCGCCTGGTACCCGCCATGGAAACCTCCGGAGCCTGGACCCCTAAGGCTTCGGTTCCCGCACGCGCTCGCCAGGCAATACAAGTGTCCGAAGAATTCAGCGATGAGGACGACTTCGAACGCCACCTCATCGAAGACTGCGGCACTTCGGTGGAGGCCAATGAGTCTGTGGCAGCCGCCTTTGCCCTGGCCTGGAGATTCGCCGACGATCCCCAATCGGCTCTATTCGTCGCAGTCAACCTGGGCGGCGATACGGACACCATCGCTGCCATGACCGGCGCAATGACCGGCGCATGCACCGGCCCCGAGGTCTTCGACCCTGCACTCTGCTCCCAGGTGGCTTCGGTATCTCACCTTGACCTGCAGAAAACTGCCCGTGGCCTGATTGCCCTAAGGTAGCAAAGGGCAAAACGGATACGGCAGAATTCTTCAGGAATACGACAATGTAAAATCCAATCAACCCCGAGATCATGGGGTCCACCCGGCCACGCCACAGGCCTGACCAGACAATCCATCGCTGCATTCAGTACATCGTGAGTCAAAGGAGACAATCCATGTCAACTGCACCAAAAGAGGGCACCATCCTCTCCAGAGTTGAGCAAAGGGGCATCGAACCCGTGCCCGAGGATCAGAGGAACGGGTCGCCCGGTCAGCTCTTCTGGGTCTGGTTCGCCGCCAACATCTCGATTCTGGGAATCCCTCTGGGAGCAACCCTGATTGCCCAGGGCCTCAACCTCTGGCAAGCCGTGCTCGCCACGACCATCGGAGCCTTCGGATCCTTCGCACTGGTCGGCATCATTTCCATAGCCGGTAGAAGAGGCGGCGCCCCCACGCTGACCCTGTCCAGGGCTATTTTCGGCGTCAGAGGCAATGCAGGCCCCACACTGGTGGCTCTGCTGTCCAGATTGGGCTGGGAGACGGTGAACACGATGACCGGCGCCTTTGCACTACTTTCCCTGATCGCCATCATCTTCGGCACCTCAGCCGATGCCAAGCGCTCCCCCTTCCTGACTTTTGTCTGCATTGCCGTCTTCGTAGCCTTGACCGTGGTGGTCTCGGCCGCCGGCCACGCCTTCATTCTCACTGTGCAGAAATGGGCCACCTGGATATTCGGAGCCCTCACTCTACTGGTGGCCATCTATCTGGCCACGACCGTCGACTGGTCTTCCTTCATCGGCAATGCACCCGGACCAGCCAGCGCCTTCCTGATCGGCGTCGGCACCATAGCCGCGGGGACGGGCATCGGCTGGGTCAACTCCGGCGCAGACATGGCCCGCTACCAGAAGACCTCGGTAAAATCGGGCTCTCTGATCCTGACTGCAGCAGCCGGCGCCGGCATCCCCCTGGTCGTGGTTATCGGTCTGGGATCGGTCCTGACAGCAGGCAACTCCACCATTGCCTCCGCCGCTGATCCGGTCGCCGCGGTTCGAAGCGCCCTGCCCGCCTGGGTTTCGATCCCCTATCTGATTGCCGCCTTCGCTGGGTTGCTCATGTCAAACAACCTGTCCGTATATTCGGCCGGCCTGACCACCATCACCCTGGGCATCAGAATTCCCCGCGTCTATGCGGTCGTCGTCGATGTGGTGGTGACCACCTGCGGAGCCCTGTACTTCACGCTGGGCTCCGACGGATTCTACGGCCCCTTCGTCACCTTCATCTCCCTCTTGGCAGTACCGCTGAGCACCTGGGCAGGCATCTTCCTGTCAGATATGATCTTCCGCAAGCGCTACGATTCGGACGGCCTTCTGAATTTGCGAGCCGACTCCCCATACTGGTACTGGCACGGCATCAACCTCCCGGCCATCGTCAGCTGGTTGGTGGGGATAGTCGTCGGCTTCCTGTTCGTGACGGCCCAAGTCTCCAAAAACGAGGTCTGGTTCTCAGGACCGCTGGCCGGCAGCTTCCTGGGCAGGAACGGTCTGGCATGGCTGGTATCCCTCCTCTTGGGAGGAATCCTCTATGCCATTTTGCACCTCCTCTCCAAGGACTCAGTGGCGGTGAGGAGCAGCAGTAATGACTGAACCCAGCATCCTTCATCTCGGTCAGGTGGTGATTGACCTCAGCATGGACATCGACCACCTCCCGGAACGCGGAGGGGACATTTTCGCCAGACAAACTGCCATAAAGGTCGGCGGCGGATACAACGTGATCCAGGCAGCCAGGCGGATGGGAGCGCCCGTAGCCTACATGGGGGCGATCGGCACAGGTCCGATGGCGGACATGGTCCGTGGAGCCCTTGCCGCCCTGCAGGTTCCCGCACAAGGGCCTGTGCTGGATGACTGTGATACCGGATATTCGGTAGCCATGATCGAGCCCTCGGGTGAACGTACCTTTGTATCGGCGAGGGGCGCTGAGACCCAGGTACCGAAGGGCACCTACGAAAGCATGAATCTGGTTCCCGGTGATGTCATCTACCTGAGCGGGTATTCCTTCTGCCACAAGGACAACACCCGAAGCCTGCTCGGTTTTGCTGAGAAACACCAGGGCGAAGGATTTCCGGTGCTCTTCGATCTGGGACCCATGGTGGCCGATATTGCATTGGATGTGCTTGATGCGGTCAACAGTCTGCATCCTATCTGGTCCCTCAACGAACGCGAGGGACCAATCCTGGCGAAACGTCTAGGGTGCCAACCCGAAACTGGCGACGTTACTGAGTTGGAATCCCTCTGCCGCTCGCTTTCGTTGAGACTGGACAGTCCTGTGGTTCTCAGGGCCGGCGCCCGCGGTGCCTGGTACTGCAAGCCCAAGGATGCAATGCAGAGCCAGTACATTCCCACCCCGCAGGTCCATGCCATAGACACCAACGGTGCAGGCGATGCACACTCGGGCGTCCTCTGCGCGGGCATCTTCCAAGGTCTGCCCATTGAGGAGGCCCTGGTGCTGGCCAACTGTGCAGGAGCACTTTCCACTACCCAGCGGGGTCCAGCCACATGCCCAAGTGAAGAAGCCATACGAAAGGCCGCCAGCTCCCTGCAATGGTGACCGGAGCAAAACCGGAGGAAACAAAGGCGGCCGCCGACTTCATGCCGACGGCCGCTTGGTCTCTCAACGAGGGACCAGGGAATGACGTATCAGAGCTGCTTTCCCAGCTGATCGGCTGCGCGCAGGGCGTGGGCCACATCGGTGGGGGTGACCTCGAATGGCATGTTGCCCATGGTCTCGTCAGGGCCGCAGGCATGCTCGCCGACCTTGAGCAGATCCTCCTCGCTGGCCTGGCCGATGCCGATCTGCTCCAGGGAGGTGGGCAGACCCACACTGCGGAAGAAGTCATAGACCCCGCGGGTCTCCTTCAGGGGCCAATCCTCAAGGACCAGCTGGGCCAAGGTGCCGAAGGCCACCTTTTCGCCGTGCAGCATGGAGTGGGTGCCCTCAAGGGCGGTCATCCCATCATGGATGGCGTGGGCTGCAGCCAGGCCGGAGCTCTCGAAGCCCAGACCGCTCAGCAGCGTATTGGCCTCGATGATCTTCTCCAAGGCGGCTGTGCGGACACCGGCCTTGGCAGCGGCCACGGCCTTGACCCCATCCTCCAGCAGGGTGTCGCGGCAGAGACGGGCCAGGGCGAAGGCAGCCATGGTGGCGTGTCCCCCGGTCATGGTCACCGCGTTCGACTGCACACAGGCGGCTGCCTCGTAATAGGTGGCGAAGGCATCGCCCAGTCCTGACACCAGGAAACGCACCGGAGCCTTGGCAATGACGTCGGTATCCATCAGGACCACGTTGGGGTTGGCAGGCAGGGGCAGGTAACGGTCAAAGACGCCCTCGGGCGTGTAGAGCACGGACAGCCTTGAGCAGGGCGCATCCGAGGAGGCCGCCGTGGGAACAATCATGACCGGCAGGTGGGCGAAGTGGGCCACAGCCTTGGCGGTATCCAAGGTCTTGCCGCCGCCGATGCCGATCACCGCGTCGCTGCTGCCCAAATGAGCACGATGACGGTCGATCTCCTCCATGGAGCACTCGCCGCCGAATTTCATCAGTTCGTAGGGGATCCCATCGTGCTCAAAGGAGGCGACAATGTCGTCGTGGTAGAGCCCGTCGATGACCGGATCGACGATCAGATGGGCGCCCTTGGTGCCCAGAGCCGCGTATTCTCCAGCCAGCTTTCCCATGGCGCCCTCCTGCTGAACATAGGAGCCGGGAGAGCACAGAACCTTGCGCATATATACACCTTTCTCATCGCTGATCCCGCCTTCGGGACCAGGTCCTTAAGGACGGGCCTCTTGGCCCGCCTGAAAGTGACCCTAGTCACATTATATGGTGGGATGGGTGTGCCGCGCCGACAGGCAGGTCAGTTATGAGGCAAGGAATTGGTCGTACTCGTCGGTGACGACTGAGGTGTGGAAGCCGTATTTGAGGGACTGGGCGTGGAGCCGGTCGCATCCGCAGACGGCGATGGCGAGCTCATGGAGTTTCCTCCCTGCTGCTGACCCTGTCCCGTTCCCTGTTCAGTGCCTGGGTTTTGATTCGCTCCCGATGGCTGATTCTGGGGGACACCCGAGGTTGACTGATCCTCTGGCTGCTCAGTACGCTGTGCAGGCTTAGAAGGGGTCTCTTCCTCATGGCTGGGGGTTACCTGGCTGGTAGAAGGGCTGACCACGTTACGAACCACCTTGTCGGTGCCTTCGCCTTTGGTCAGGGCATTGATGGCCAGAGCAGACAGCAGCACGGCCACCAGAGCGCTGACCACAGAGACAATGATGACGTTACGGCGTCGCTGATCCAGCTTCTTCTTGCTGTTTGCCGCAGTGGGAGCCGCATGGGCCCGAGGACCGTTGCTGGACGAAACGGTCCGACCCGTCTTGGCCGCCGACTGTTCATCACCGACAGGAGGCATGACCTGGGTGGACCCATCAACCGGGGCCATGACCTGGGTGGATCCGTCTGCAGCACCGCTGGAATCGTCCGAAGTGCCCTTCCCCTGTGCCGGCAAGACCGTGGTCTGTCCATCCGCGGTTGAATCGGAATTCGAATCCGTCTTGGAATTGTCATCATCCTGGTCAGCACTGCCAACCACGGACTCCTGCAGCTTCTGACCGGAGGCTTCCAAGACATTCTTGTAGATCTGCGAGGCCACAGCAGAAACGATGGAACCGATTGCTACACCAATGATGGATCCCGCCACGCCGATCTTGGCTGCCAGCCAGAAGGAGGTCATGGCTGCAAGAGCGCCGGCGACGATCTGCGCCCAGGAAATGTCATGAAAGAACTGCTTCACTCCGACCCCTTTTGATCCAACGGCTGGTTGCTGCGCTCTTATGGTAGCTGGTGGTCATGGCGATCCTGTGATGTTCGGCCGACCGCCCAAGCACCTCAATCGGTCTGGACCAGCCCTCGGGGATTGTCCCAGTCCCCACGCATGGCGATGGCAGGACCGCGATTGTAGTCGATCATGGACCAGCGCAGACCGCCGTCCGGCAGGTCTCGTGGCATCAATCGCGCCCAGTGGGCATTGCGCATGGTGACCAGACCCAGGTATTCGGGATATTCACTGGCCATGCCCAGCAGAGCCTGGAGGGCCTGGGCTATGAAGGACCCATGGGAGAAGACCATGAGATCCGTGTCTGGACCAGCCCGGTGGATCCAACGGTTCAGGGTTTCCAGACCGCGCTTACCTACCTGGGCCTTGGTCTCGGCACCGTGCAGCAGCTCTCCCCCGGCACCCCGGGACCAGGATTCATAGTCCTCGGGCCAACGTTGACGAACCTCCTCAGCGCTGGCCCCCTCCCACTCGCCAAAGCTGCGCTCGCGCAACCCGGGATCAAGATGGACCGTCTGGCCCAAGGGGTCGGCAAAGGCATGAGCGGTGGCGGCAGCCCGACCCAGGTCAGAGGAGACCACCAGCAGGTGACGGTCTTGAGGAGCGCCATCCACGTACTCAGCCCGGAGCTCCTCGGCAGCCCTCTCCACCTGCCAGCGGCCAACGCTGTTGAGGGGAATGTCGATCTGGCCCTGCATCCGGTGCTTTGCATTATATGAGGTCTGCCCATGACGGACCACGGTCATGGAGCGCACATGCCGTCCATCCTCGACGGTGGCAACCGAGTCAGTCATGGCTTTCCTGCAGATCGACGAAACGGCTGCGCAGATCATCCCCATTCAGATCGTCCGCCTTGGAGGCCAGCTGGCTATCCGGGTCATCATCGGCGAGGGTGAAGGGGTGCTCCAGCTGCAGGTCCACCTGTGGGCAGTCCTTCCAAAGCCGTTCCAGATCGTAGTAGGCCCGGGCCTGCTTGTGCATGATGTGGATGACGAAATCACCGTAGTCCAGCAGAACCCACTGGGCCTCCTGGACGCCCTCCCGCGAGCGGGGATCCAGGTTCTTCTGCAGATGGAGCTGCTTCTCCACCTCCTCGGCGATGGCCAGGACCTGACGTTCGTTGCTGCCGGTGGCCACCATGAAGATATCGGTGATGGCGATGGGCCGGGAGACGTCGAAGGCCACGATGTCCATGGCCTTGACATCGTTGGCAGCCCGAGCGGCCACCCGGACCGCGTCGATGGATTCCTGCAATGCTGGCACTTGTCACGCCTTTCCTTGTTGTGAAGCCGATGCTCTCATGGTTACCGCTCCCAGGCAGGCTTCCAGTCCGGAACCTGATGCTGGTCATTGGTGGAGTAGACCATGGCTCCGTCCTCGACCGGATGGCGGATGACCGATCCGGCCCCGGTCGTGACCCCGTCGCCCACCTGGACGGGTGCCACGAAGAGGTTTCCTGCGCCCACATGCACCTCCGACCCGATCTCGGTGCGGTTCTTGTGCACGCCGTCGTAATTGGCCGTGATGGACCCACCGCCCACATTGCTGTCGTGGCCTATGTGGGCATCGCCCACATAGGAAAGGTGGGGCACCTTGGTCCCGTGGTCGATGGTGGCCTTCTTCATCTCCACGAAGGCCCCGGCCTTGGTGTCCTCGGCAAGGACGTTGCCGGCCCTCAAATAGGTCCATGGGCCGATGTTGGCCCTGGCCCCAATCCGGGTCTCCTGCACGCGGGAACGCTCCACCCTGGCCTGCGGCTCGACGATGGCATCGATCAGGGTGGTATAGGGCCCGATGACCGCGTCCGAGGCGATCTCGGTATGACCCTGCAGGAAGCATCCGGGCAGAATGACGGCATCCTGCTGGACGACCACGTCGTCCTCGATCCAGGTGGTGGATGGATCCAGGATTGTCACCCCCTGGCGCATGAACTTGTGGCAGACCCGCAGGTTATGGGCCTTGGCCAGATCAGCCAACTGGATTCTGTCGTTGACGCCTTCGACCTTGAGCGGATCAGGAGCGGCGAAGGCTCCCACCCGGCCCAAGCGACGGGCTGTCTCCAGGGCATCGGTCAGATAGAACTCCCCCTGGGCGTTGCTGTCGTCCAGGCCACGGACCGCCTGTCGAAGCAGATCAGCCTCGAAGACGTAAACGGAAGTGTTGACCTCCTTGACGGCCAGCTCGGTGCCGGTGGCATCCCGTTGTTCGACGATGCGCAGGACCCGTCCATCCTGGTCACGAATGATGCGGCCGTAACCGGTAGGGTCGTCCAGATTGACCGTCAGCACGGTGGCCCCATCACCGGAATTGACATGATAGTCGAGCAGGCTTTGCAGCGTGTCCGCGTCCAGCAGGGGCATGTCCGAGGCCACGATCAGCACCTGACCGTCATGCCGAAGCTCCCCATCCAGCTGGTCTACGGCGCACTGAACCGCACGCCCTGTACCCGGTCTGCTGTCTTGACGGACGATACGCACCTGGGGATCGTAGGACCGTGCGGCCTGCGCCACCAGGTCGGCCTGATGATGAACCACCACGGCAGTCAGCTCCGGATTCAGGGCGGTCACCGAAGTCATGACTCTCTGCAGGAAGGTCTTGCCAGCCAAGGTATGCAGAACCTTGGGGTGGGCCGAGTGCATGCGAGTGCCCTCGCCTGCGGCCAGGATGATGCCAGCGGTCAGCGTCTGCCCGCCGCTCAAAACTCCACCACCCCTCTCTCGGCGATGTCGATCAAATCCTGAATGGAATCCACCACCTGGTCAGGGCGGTAGGGGAAGGTCTCCACCTCGGATCGTGTGGTGATGCCAGTCAGCACCAGGAAGGTGTTCAGGCCAGCCTCGACTCCGGCCACCACGTCGGTGTCCATTCGGTCACCGATCATGGCCGTGGTCTCTGAGTGGCCGCCAACCCTGTTCAGGGCCGTGCGGAACATGATGGGATTGGGCTTGCCCACGAAGTAGGGCTCCCGGTTGGTGGCCTTAGTCACCAGGGCCGCCACAGCGCCGGCTGCCGGCAGAACGCCGTTCTCACTGGGGCCGGTGGCGTCAGGGTTGGTGCAGATGAAGCGGGCGCCGCCCAGGATCAGACGGATTGCTGTGGTGATGGACTCAAAGGAGTATGTCCGGGTCTCGCCCAGGATTACATAGTCCGGATTGATGTCGGAAAGAATGAACCCGGCCTCGTGCAGGGCCGTAGTCAGCCCAGCCTCGCCAATCACATAGGCCGATCCCTGCGGCATGGTCCGAGACACGAAGTCGGCGGTGGCCAAGGCTGAAGTCCAGATCCGATCCTCGGGCACGTCGATGCCCGAACGACCAAGGCGGGCCGAAAGGTCACGTGGGGTGTAGATGGGATTGTTGGTCAGCACCAGATATTGGCGGTTGTTGCGCTTGAGGGTGTCGATGAATTCGGCAGCTCCGGGCAGGGCCGTGTTCTCGTGCACCAGCACGCCGTCCATGTCGGTGAGCCAGGTTTCGATCTTCTTGACTGCCAAGACAGTTCCTTTCGGTTGGTCACCGACCCCAAGGAGGCCGTCTCCGACCGGAATCGGCGAGCGTAAGCTCCCCCACCTGGATTCGAACCAAGACTAAGGGTTCCAAAGACCCGTGTGCTGCCTTTACACCATGGGGGAAGGGCGGAACTCTTGAGGCCCCGCCAGGTTTATTATGCCACAGCCGGACGATTACGCCACGCCATGCCGGGCAGGCAAGGCTTTAAGCGAAGAGGAAGCTTTGGCCGTGATGAGCTGGATACGTATCGAAGAGCCGGGCCACTGAGCCATCCTCAAAGACCGCCTTGATGGCCGAAGCCAGCAGGGGGGCGATGGACAGCACAGTCAACCCATCCCAACGCTTCTCCTGGGGGATGGGAACCGTGTCGGTCAGAATGACCTCCTTGGCCTGGCAGGACTTGAGACGTTCCACGGCGGGTCCGGACATGACGCCATGGGTGGCCACGATGGTGATGGAATTGGCGCCAGCCTCATCCAGCACATTGCAGGCCTCAGCGATGGTGCCGCCGGTGTCGATCAGGTCGTCCACCAGCACGCAGTCCAAGCCGCGCACGTCGCCCACCACCCGATGGGCCACAGCCTTGTTGGGCTGGGTGATGTCACGGGTCTTGTGGATGAAGGCCAGGGGCACGCCACCCAGGCGTTGGGCCCACTGCTCGGCCACCCGGATGCGGCCGGCATCTGGCGAGACCACGGCCACCTTGGACAGATCCATCCGGTCGCGCACATAGTCCACCAGCACAGGCATGGCAATCAGGTGATCCACAGGCCCGTCGAAGAAGCCCTGTGACTGGGCAGCGTGCAGGTCGACCGACATGATTCGATCCGCACCGGCCGCCTTGAGCAGGTCGAACATGAGCCTGCAGGAAATGGGTTCGCGCCCCAGGTGCTTCTTATCCTGACGGGAGTAACCCAGGAGCGGGCAGACTGCGGTGATGGATCGCGCCGAGGCCCTCTTGAGGGCATCGATCATGATCAGCTGCTCCATGATGGACTTGTTGACCGGGTCGGAATGGGTCTGCAGGACGAAGACATCCGCACCACGCACCGACTCCGTATAACGCACATACATCTCGCCATTGGCAAAGTCGTAGGCTGTCGTCTCCAGGACGTCGATGCCGAGCTGATCGGCCACGTCCGCCGCGAGTCTGGGATGGGTCCGGCCTGTGACAAGTATGAGATTTTTTCCTGGTCTGCCTTTGAGTATCGCGCTCACCATATCTCCAAACGTTGTTTTCGCTGAAGCGGACAGCCTCCATAATAATGGCGCGCGCTGACACAGCCGAGCAGTCCGTGTTGACGAGTCAGGCGGAATGCAAAGCTCAGGAAGCTGAGCGGTAGAGCCCGTGCTTGTTGATGTACTGCACCACCCCGTCCGGAACCAGGTACCAGACGGGCATGCCCCGGGCCGAGCGACGGCGCACATCCGTGGACGAGATGGACAGGGCCGGAATCTCCAACGTATCCACCCGCTGGGCAGGCACCTGAAGGTCGTCCAGGCTTGAGGAATAGCCGGGCCGGGAGACAGCCACGAACTTGGCCAGATCCCACATCCGGTTGGCATCCTTCCAGCGCATGATCTCGGCCACGGCGTCCGCCCCGGTGATGAAGAAGAGGTCACTGTCGGGGCGCATTCGCTTGATGTCGCGCAGAGTGTCCACCGTGTAGGTGATGCCAGGACGCTCAATATCCACCCGGGAGACCGTGAACTTGGGGTTGGAGGCCGTGGCTATCACGGTCATCAGATAGCGATCCTCAGCATTGGTCACCGTCTTGTTCAGCTTGAAAGCCGGGCGGCCGGTGGGCACAAAGATGACCTCATCCAGGTCGTAGACCCAGGCCACCTCCGAGGCAGCCACCAAGTGGCCATTATGAATGGGGTCGAATGTGCCGCCCATAATCCCCACACGGGGACGATGGTTATGGTGGGCCGACCCAGCGGTCCGATCAATATCTGATGGCTCCTGCCCGGATTCCCCCTCCTTGGACAGCTCAGACATCATCCGGTTCACGCCTGCTCGCCCTCCCGTCTGGCTTCCGAGGCGTTCTCCTCGTTCTCCGACTTGGCCTCCTGACGCATCTGCTCGGCGCTGGGGTTGACCCGGTCAGGATCGATCCGCTCCATATCGGCATTCCACTCCTCCTGGACCACCCGGCGGATCTCGGAATAGGTGGGCAGGGGGAAGCCCGGCTGGTAGGCCCGACGAACCTGAGCCACGCATCCGGTGATAGCTACCAATGAATCGGACAGGTCAGCGATGCGCCCCTCCTGCTCCTGCTTGCGGAAGACCGGCACCCGCTCCTCCATGACGGTGATGTTATGCCTGACCTGATTGAGCTGGTCCTGGTCCAGGTCGTATACATCATCGGCATGCTCGTCAGGCCAGCCAATCAGGACAGCGTCGGCGTACTCCAGGCAGGAGCGCTGGTCTGCATCCGGGATGCCATCCTCGATTTGCACCAGAAAGACGTACCGCAGCAGGCTCAGCCGTTCGGAAGCCACCCTTAGCCAGATGCGGGGATTGTCGTGCTCGCGCTGGAAGAGCTCTTCGATCTTCTCATTCACGGCCGTACCTGTCCCCTGCCGTAGCCGATCCACTTGGTGGTCGTCAGCTCCTGCAGACCCATGGGTCCTCGGGCATGCAGCTTTTGGGTGGAGATGCCCAGCTCGGCGCCCATGCCGAACATGCCGCCATCGGTGAATCTCGTTGAGGCATTGACCATGATCACGGCCGAATCCACACGACGGGAGAACTCCTCCACAGCCTCATAGTCCCGGGCCAGGATGGCCTCGGTATGTCCGGTGGAGTGACGGTTGATGTGTTCGATGGCCTGATCCAGGGAGTCGACCACACGCACCCCCATCTTCAGATCCAGATACTCACGATCCCAGTCGGCTTCCTCTGCGCGGACCAGCAGTTCTTCAGGCAAACCATGCCCGGCGAGGATGTCCATGGAGACCGCATCCAGGTGCAGCTCGACCTGGGCCTGCGTCAGCGCTTGGGCCACGCGGGGCAGGAATTCAGCGGCCACATCCCTGTGGACGATCAGCTTCTCAGCAGCGTTGCAGACGCCCACCCGCTGGGTCTTGGCGTTGACGATGATGGGGATGGCCTGATCCATATCCACCGAACGGTCCACGTAAATATGGACATTGCCAGCCCCGGTCTCGATGGTGGGCACAGTGGCCTGCTCAATTACGCTGCGGATCAGCCCCCGGCCACCCCTGGGCACCAACAGATCAATATGACCGCGCGCCTTCATCAGAGCCTGGGCCCCCTCGCGACCGTATCGATCCACGGAAGCCACCAGAGCCGGATCCAACCCCTGCTCACGAAGCACCCCGCCTATCAGCTCCACCAGCGCGCGATTGGTGCGCTGGGCCGCGTGCCCCCCTCGCAGGAGGGCCGCATTGCCGGACTTGAGGCAGAGGGCCACCACATCGATGGTGACATTGGGCCGGGCCTCGTAGATCATGGCCACCACGCCGAGGGGAACCCGCACCTGATTGAGCCGCATGCCGTTGGGCATGTCATGGCCGCGAACCACCTCGCCAAGCGGATCGGTCAGTCCCGCCACCATGCGCACGCCACGGGCGGCGTCCGCAATACGAACCTTATCCAAGCGCAGACGGTCAATCAGACCGGCGCTCATTCCTTCTTCGAAAGCCTGAGCGCAGTCCTGCTCATTGACTGCGGCAATCTGCTCAGCCTGATCGATCAGCGCATCGGCCAAGGCCAGCAAGAGGGCGTTCCTTGCCTGGCCGGTCATACCTGCCAGACCTGCCTGTGCAGCCGCCGCAGCATCGGCCATCGCGCAGACCCGATCAAACACATCCTGGCGATCTGAGTCGTCGTTTTCACTCATGTTCGTCAGATCCTTTCGCCCTCACGGGCCTGACAGACCCATATTCTGTACCGATTGTAACCCACAGCGGAGGCAATGACGACAGGAGGAGGGAGGGCATTGCTGCACCTCCCTCCTCCAAGTGCCGATCAGTGGGTCTGATCCAGCTCGGGATAGAGCGGGAAGGCCTCGACCAACCGGTCCACCCGGGCCTTGAGGGCATCCAGATCAGCCTGGGGACCCTGGGCCAGCGCAGTGCCGATCACGTCGGCCACCTCCTCGTACTGGGCCGGGCCGAATCCACGCGTGGCCAGGGCGGAGGTTCCGATGCGCAGACCGGAGGCCACGGATGCCGGGCGGGGATCGAAGGGCACCGTATTGCGGTTGACGGTGATGCCGATCTTGGCCAGCAGATCCTCCCCCTGGCGGCCGTCCATCTCGCTGTTGCGCAGATCCACCATGACCAGGTGGACGTCCGTCCCTCCAGTGAGCACGGTGATGCCGTTGTCGGCCACATCCTTGGCCATCAGGCGCTCAGCCAGGATCTTGGCGCCCTCCAGTGTGCGCTCCATCCGCTCCTTGAATTCAGGCGTGCCGGCCAGCTTGAAGGCCACAGCCTTGGCGGCGACCACATGCATGAGCGGGCCGCCCTGGTTGCCGGGGAAGACCGAGGAGTTGAGCTTCTTGGCATACTCCTTACGGGCCAGGATGAATCCGGATCGGGGTCCTCCCAGGGTCTTGTGGGCCGTGGAGGAGACCACATCGGCATAGGGCACCGGGCTGGGGTGCAGGCCGGCTGCCACCATACCCGCGAAGTGCGCCATATCCACCCAGAACTTGGCTCCCACGTCATCGGCGATTTCCTTCATGGCTGCGAAGTCCTCGATGCGCGGATATGCGCTCCACCCGCCGATGATCAGGGCTGGATGAGTCTCCAGAGCCCGCTGGCGGATGATCTCGGGCTCAATGCGGAAGGTGTCCGGATCGACCCCGTAGGATTCGGCATGGTAAAAGCGCCCGGAGAAGTTGATCTTCATGCCGTGGGTCAGGTGACCGCCATGATCCAGGGCCAGACCCAGCACGGTGTCGCCGGGCTTGATCAGTGCCTGGTAAACGGCGGCGTTGGCCTGGGCGCCCGAATGTGGCTGGACGTTGGCGTACTCGGCGCCGAACAGGGCCTTGGCGCGGTCCCGGGCCAGGTTCTCGACCTGATCCACCCACTCGCAACCCCCGTAGTAGCGTCTGCCAGGATAGCCCTCGGCGTACTTGTTGGTCAGTACGGATCCCTGAGCCTGCAGGACGGCCTTGGGCACGAAGTTCTCTGAGGCGATCATCTCCAGACCACCGCGTTGACGCTCCAACTCTCCATCCAGCAGTGCAGCGATCTCCGGATCCACCTGCGAGATCGAAGAGTTCAGGACATCGTAGGATTGCTGTACCGGGTTCTCTTCGACCATGGGTCACTCCTTTGTCTATAAGGTCCAGCCTCGGATACAGGGCTGGTGGGCAATACTGTACGCTATGCCGGCCCCTGGCAGGCCCTGACGTCCATAGACAGTTTCCTCCGCGAGCCGAGCAGAGCAATGGTTCTGACCCCCGCGCAGGGTAGAATGCCTTGGTAATAATCTGTTCAGCGACATGGCGGAGGGGCAGGCAACCATGAGCACATACCACAGCACCCGAGGCGGCAAGGAGCAGCTGCCGTCCAAGCAGGCCATCAGACGAGGCCTGGCTCCTGACGGCGGACTCTACGTTAGCGATGAACTGGACGCCGAGATCATCGATCCTGCCTCGGTAGCCGGCCTGGACTACAAGAGCACGGCCAAACTGGTCCTTTCGAGTCTGCTGAGTGATTACTCTTCCCCAGAACTGGACTCCTGCCTGGACGCAGCCTACGGAGAACAGTGGTCCGATCCGGCAATCACCCCTCTGGTGGATCTGGGCGGCAACGACTTCGTACTGGAGCTCTTCTGCGGACCCACATCGGCCTTCAAGGACGTGGCCCTGCAGCTTCTGCCAAGACTGATGGCATTGGCCGGGGACGATGGCGAGCGGATCATGGTGCTCACCGCCACCTCCGGTGATACGGGCAAGGCGGCGCTGGCCGGATTCGCAGATGCGCCGGGCACAGGCATCACCGTCTTCTACCCGCAAGGCAAGGTGAGCCAGATTCAGCGTCTGCAGATGGTCACCCAGCAGGGCGGCAACCTGCGGGTCTGTGCGGTTCGGGGCAATTTCGACGATGCCCAGTCCACAGTCAAGTCCATCTTTGCCGACGCTGACCTGGCTCGCGAGCTGGACGAGAAGGCCTCGACCGTTCTCTCATCGGCCAACTCCATCAACGTAGGCCGCCTGGCCCCGCAGGTCGTCTACTACTTCCGGGCCTACGGGTCCCTGATGGAACGGGGAGTGATCAGACCTGGGGATCCGGTCGAGTTCTGCGTGCCCACCGGCAACTTCGGCGATGTACTGGCTGGATACTATGCCAAGATGATGGGCCTTCCAGTGGCTCGCCTGACCGTGGCCTCGGACCGCAACCGTGTCCTCAACGACTTCCTGACCACAGGCGTCTATGACCGCAACCGCCCCTTCTACACCACCACCTCCCCCAGCATGGACATTCTGATATCCTCCAACCTGGAACGGATGCTCTACTACATGGCCGACGGCGACACCAAACTGATTGCCTCGCTTATGAGCGATTTGGAATCTACGGGACGCTACCAGGTGCCTGATGCCCTGACGACCAGAATCCGCGGGCTCTTCTCCTGCGGCTGGGCCGACGAGGACCAGGTGGCATCAGCCATCGGCAACTGCTGGGAGAACCGGGGATACCTGATCGATCCGCACACGGCCTGCGGTTACCAGGTCATGACCGGGCAGACCGACCGGGATTCTGCCGTGCCCCGGGTACTGCTGTCCACGGCCAGTCCTTACAAGTTCCCCAGGGTGGTCTGTCAATCCCTGGGTCTGGAGACCCCGGACAGCGATTTCGACTGCATGGTCATCCTGGCCGAGGCCACCAACACCAGGCCCCCCAAGGCTCTGCGCACCCTGGAAAACGCACCTGTGCGCTTCCAGGACTGCATCGATCCAGGGGACATGTCCGACTACGTCCGCCACGCGGTCATGCAGTCCTGAAGCCTGAGCGAATCGGCTCAGATCTCCTTCCTGACATAGACCTTGCGAGATAAGACTATCGAAACCATTTCAACCGCCAGAATCAAGGCCAGCCCGAGGAGCACTGGCCGCCACAGGTCGGATGTCAAAAAATGCATGATTGAATTCCAGAAGGTCCCCCAGTCCACGGGCAGCAAACTGCCGATAAGGACCATGATGGGTACCAAACCAAGAAGCGCCAGGAAGACTATCATTGCCTTAACTGGTTCCAGCCAATAAAACAAGGGCGTAGCTACTGCAAAGAGCAAAGATTCCAACAGGAACAACCCCAGAGCAAACAAGACAGTATCGTGCCAATGGTCCCGACCATGCAAAAATGAATCAGTAGTGTAGAAGAAGAATACTGCATAGCCGCAAGACTGAACCAGAACCAGCAGAATTACAGCGGCATAGCGTCCGAATACCTGGTGATCACGTGTTATGGGCAGCAGACCGTTCAACCGAATTGCCATATTGCTGAAATCGGCGAACAAGCCGAATACTTGGCCCACAATCAGTCCGATTCCCATGCCGGCCACTGCTCCCGTCAAGGCGGTCCTTGCATCTTCCCCATCATTGCCTGTCAGGGCCATGACTAGGTTCAGCAGGATTCCGATGCAGGGCACGGACATGTAAATCAGCACACCAACCCAAGGTCTCCCTGTTCCTGAGAAACGTTGCATGTCCAACCTGATCTGCTTGGCTATCGCCTTCATGACTCCATCTCCTTATTCCTGTCGGTCGCGGAAGGTGAGCCCGCGGTCAGTCTGATGATGTTGTCGAAGTCGGCCCGCTCTACCAGGTAGCGGCCATCCGAAGGCTCCACGGCGGCAGGAGAAGCCAATGCCAGAAAATCCTTCAAGCGTTCAGTAGGAACCAAAGCCTCGAAACCCGTGGCGGAACGCTGCAAGCCCATCAGATGCGGCATTTGTGCTCTAGCCAAATCGTCCGGCCCTCCTCTCACTATCTGGAAAGCCTCCATCAACTCATCCTTGGGGCCGGTGTAGAAGACAGACCCTCGATTGATGTAGGTAACGAAATCAGCCACCCGTTCAAGATCCGCAGTGATGTGCGTGGAGAACAGCACGGAATGACGACCGTCACCGATGTAGTCCAGCAGAATATCCATGAGCTCGTCCCTGGCCAGGACATCCAGACCACTGGTGGGCTCATCCAGAATCAAGAGCCTTGCGTCGTGGCTGAGGGCGACAGCCAGCATCAGTTTCATCTGCATGCCGCGGGAGAGCTTGCCGATTTTGCGGTTTTCTTGCAGACCGAACCGACGCAGATAGTCCTGATAGCGATCACTGTTCCAAGAGGGATACATGGGTGCCATCACTGGCTCGACGGCCTTGACCTTCCACGCCTCAAGGAAATAGATGGAATCGAAGACCACGCCCAGATCCGCTTTGACCTCCTCCTCCTGACTCGAGGGATCGCGGCCCAGAATGCTGATTGCTCCGCTGTCTCGACGGGTCATGTTCAGCAAGAGCCGGATCAGGGTGGATTTGCCTGCACCATTGGGGCCTATCAATCCCATGATGTAGCCCATGGGCAGGTCCATGGTGACCTGCTGCAGGCGGAATCCCGTGCCGTCAGCCTTGACGTAGCTTTTCCCTAGGTCACTGACGCGCAGGGCATAGTCGACCTCTTCACCGGAAGTTGTCATCGGCGGTGATGCACGCATACTCCTATTCCTTTCCTTCTTCGGACGCGGGTGCAGAACCCCTGTTGCCGAGTAGGCCGTCGAGCAGGCCGCGAATCCGGTCCGGCTCCATGCCGGCCCGACGAGCCGTATCGACTGCCTCCCCCAGCAGGGACTGCACTCGGTTCTCCAGATGCTGCCGCATGACCTTGTCGCCGCTGTCGGCCACGAAGGTCCCCTTGCCTTGGATGTTCTCCACCAAGCCCTCTTGGGCGAGTTCGGTATAGGCGCGGGTCACGGTCAGCACGGACACCCTGAGCTCCTGCGAGAGATGTCGCAGAGAAGGCAGTCCCTCCCCCGCTTTCAGGTCTCCGGTCAGAATGGCCGAACGTATCTGGTCCTCGATCTGCCGATAAATCGGCTGTCCGGACAGGGATGAGATGATCAGCTTCATCCAAGCCCCTTTCATTGATTGTCAGCACGACCCTGGCTGAGCTGTGCCGGTGTTCATATATACACTATAACAGTTTAGCCATGAAGACAAACGCTCCAATGATCTGCTGAGGTCATGATTCACAGATTCGGTGGAACAGCGCTGTGGTACAGAAATCCCGGCCGACCACAACTTCGAACAAAATCCATTTGGAACAGGTCAACGCCGTATTGCTCATACCGAGGGCGGATTACGGTGTCATCAACGAAAATCCAGCATAATCGTTGCCGCACGGCCATCAGCTGCCGATTGCCTACAGCTATGGCATCAGGATGAAAAGCAAAGGAATGATGGATATGGAGCACACAGCAGAACGGTTGCAACAGACAACAAAGTCGCTGAAACTTGTCACAGCCGTCAAATCGACGGACTTTGGCACGACAAAGTGCAGGTGGCAACCAGACTTATCGGTGCTGGAGTCTGCTGGAGGACAGAAGCTCTCGGGCGTGCTTTAAGGAGGTTGCGGACTCGCTGCCGGCCAGCATCCGGGCGATCTCCCGCTCTCGGTCTTTGCCTTCTACCTGGTGGACCAGGGTCTCTACGGCATCGCCACCCTCCCGGCCCTTGGCTACGACGAACTGGCGATCGGCCCAGGAAGCCACCTGCGGCAGGTGGGTGACCACGATCACCTGGGCAGTGACCGCCAACCGGGACAGACGGCGACCCAGCTCGACGGCAGCCCGACCACCGACTCCGGCGTCTACCTCGTCGAAGATGAAGGTCATCGCCGGCTCGACGACCTGGGCACCAAGGCCAGTACGCCCATCGCCAGGTCTGTCAGGTCCCGGTGATGTCCGACTTTCAGCGGCCACCAGCTCCAGGGCCAGCATGAGTCGGCTGAGTTCGCCGCCCGAGGCGCTCTTGCCCATGGGCAGAAGGTCCGAACCCGGATATGGTCTGAAGAGAAAGTCGATCTGATCCAGACCATGCGCGTCCATAGCCTGGTCCTGGCGTGGTCTGACACGGATCTCCAGCCCAGCGCCCGCCATGGCCAGGGAGCGCAATTCGCCGTCGACAAGATCGCTCAGCCTTCGTGCAGCCTTGGCCCGTGACGCAGACAGAGCCCGGGCAGCCTTCAAGGCGGTTCCGCGAAGCTGCTCAACCTGACCTTGGAGCTCATCCAGCTTCTCGGGTGAGGCATCCATGTCCTCAAGCTCAAATGCAGCCTTCTTGCGCCAGGCCAGAACATCGTCGATGTCCGGTCCCCAGCGTCGGGTCAGCTCATCCAGATCGTGAATGCGAGCATTGATCTTGTCCAGATCGCTCTCCTGGCCTTCGTCGTCCAGCTGGCTGCTCAGGGTGAAGACCAGGTCAGACAGGTCTGCATTGAGCGCGCGCAGCCGCTGGGCCGACTCCTGAAAGACCCCCTCCACACCGATGCCCTCCAGGGCAGCAATGGCCCGCTCAACCAGAGCCGTGGCCGATGGCGCGTCGGCGTCAGGGTCGATCTGGCCGGAGTCCAGGGCAGACAGTGCAGCCATGACGCCCTGACTGATCTGGGCAGCGTGCTCGATCCTGTCCCGCTGAGCCTTGAGTTCACGATCCTCGCCGGAATGGGGGTCGACCCGGTCGATCCGGGCGATGGATTCGCGAAGATAATCAGCCTGAGCCATAGCACCGGACTGCTGATTGCGCAGCTCCTCCAGATGGTCCTGGGCCTGTCGGTACTGCCGGAAGGCCTTGGAAAAGGCCTCCAGCTGCGGGCCGTCACCGGCATAGGCATCCAAAAATTCGCGCTGCCGGGCCGGACTGGCCATACGCATCTGATCCGCCTGGCCATGGACGGTGACCAGCATGCCAGCCACCTCCTCCAGCAGACCACGAGGTGCCGTCCTGCCGTTCAGGGCGGCACGGGAACGCCCCTTGACAGGCATGGTCCTCGCCAGAAAGATCTGCCCCTCATCCTCCAAGGGCAGACCAGCCTCGGTGATGGCAGCGGTCACTGGATTCTCAGCTCCCGCTGTTCCGGCATCAAAAATCCCCTGCACCCAGGACTCACGGGCTCCAGGTGACACCAGTTGGAGGCGGGCAGTGGACCCCGAGATCAGCCTGATGGCGTTGAGCAGCATGGACTTGCCAGCCCCGGTCTCCCCCGTGATGGCCGTCATGCCAACAGCAGGCCGCAGCAGGGCATGATGGATGGGACCCAAGTCTCGTACTTCCAGCTCTTCCAGCATCAGTGCTCCTTGTTCGACTCCTGCGACTCCCCCTGGCCCTGTCCATTCGCAGCTGCCGAGGGGCGATGCTGCTCCCTCCAGCCGACCACCGGCAGATCGAACTTGGAAACCAGCCGTCTGGTGAAGGGCACCCCGGACAGCCTGGCCAGCCGCAGAATATCGTGGGACTGCCGCACCACGATGCGGGACCGCTTGGGCACTGGCCGCTGACGGCGCCCGTCATTGCAGATCCAGCCGGCCGACTGGGAATCACCCAGAATATCCAGGGTGAACTGCGACTTTGGACCGATGATCAGAGATCGGGCGAAGAGGGCATGGGCAGCTATGGGCACCATCTGCAGCGACTGCGCATCCGGCCAGACGATGGGCCCGCCCACCGAAAAGGCATAGGCCGTCGATCCGGTCGGGGTGGCCACAATCATGCCGTCGCAGCCGAAGGAGCTCATCTCCACATCGTCCACTCGGACCGATACCTCGATCATCTTGCCCCGATCATATCGTTCCAGGGTCATGTCGTTGAGGGCCCAGTCGCTCAGTGGTCGATCGGCCCCGGGTATCCACAAGTCCACATGGGCCACCATGCGCTCGTCGATGGAGTAGTCATGATCAGCCACCCGGCGAATGGCCTCCCCTATCTGGAAGCTCTCGAACTCCGCCAGGAACCCCACATGACCCAGATTGACCCCCAGGATGGGGACCTCGGTGCCCTTGACCAACTCTGCAGCCCGCAGAATGGTTCCATCGCCGCCTAGGACGATGACGATCTCGGTGTCGTCAGCCACCTGCTGGCTGGGACTGCCAAATTCCGGGGCGGCGATGTTGTCGACAATCGAGACACGGAATCCGTCCCGGCGCAGCTGCTCCTCGACCTCATCCACCAGGTGGCCGCTTGCCCGGACCCGGCTGTGCGTGACCACGACAGCGCTACGAGCACCCATGGGCCCTCCTTCCGGCATCAATGATCATCCTATCGGGCGCGGCCAACAGCGGCGCTCATCGTGGCGGGGTCAGGCCAAACGGCGACCAGCGGCTGCGGCCATCCCCTGCCCGGTCTCATACCGGGGCGATCCCGTTCCGTCCACGGCGTCGGCATCCACCACGACACGGGAGACATCCGTCCTGTCGGGCAGCTCAAACATGGTCGCCTCAAGGGTGTGCTCGATGATTCCGCGCAGCCCGCGGGCGCCCACCTTACGCTCCAGGGCGATGGCAGCAACACGGTCCAGAGCGGCATCAGTGAAGACCAGATCGGCCCCGTCATCCAGGAACATGCGCCGGTACTGGTTAACCAGGGCATTGTCCGGTTCGGTCAGCACCCGCCGCAGCTCATCGGCACCCAGCGGCTCCAGAGTGGATATGACCGGCAGACGCCCCACGAACTCAGGAAGCAGGCCAAACTGTTCCAGATCCTCGGCCCTGACCTGGCTCATGACCCGGTCGTCGGGCACTTTGTCATTCCCTTGAGTAGCCGAGAATCCGCTCTCCCGCAGGCCCAGCCGCCGACGGACGATTTCCTCAAGACCGACAAAGGCGCCACCGCAGATGAAGAGGATGTTGGCTGTGTCCATGACGACCGTGCGGACATCCCCATGCCGCCGGGAACCCTGGACCGGCACTCGGGCCTGGGTGCCCTCGATGATCTTGAGCAGAGCCTGCTGGACCCCCTCGCCGGACACGTCCCGGGTAATGGAGGTGTTCTCGCCAGACTTCCTGGCGATCTTATCGATCTCGTCGATGTAGATGATCCCCCGCTGGGCCAGGTCCATGTTGCCGTCGGCAGCCTGGAGCAGCCCCTGCAGGACGGACTCCACATCCTCGCCCACATACCCCGCCTCGGTCAGGCTGGTGGCATCCATAATGACGAAGGGGACGTTCATGATGGTGGACAGGGTTCTCGCCAGGTAGGTCTTGCCCACGCCGGTGGGCCCCATGAGCAGGATGTTGGACTTGTCCACCTGGACGCGTGGGACCGCATCCTTGCCTTCCAATGCGATGTCAGCAGCACGGCCACGGTCGCCCAGGTCCATATTGACGCGCTTGTAGTGGTTATAGACCGCCACCGACAGGGTGCGCTTGGCGGCCTCCTGGCCTATGACATACCTGTTCAGATAGGCGAATATCTTCGAGGGTGCAGGCAGGGTCACCCGCTGGTCGGCAGCATCCTTGGCCATATCCTCCTGGATGATCTGGGCGCAGAGACGTATGCATTCGTCGCAGATGGCGCAGGAAGGCCCCTTGACCAGGCGGCGCACCTGATGCTCGTCCTTGCCGCAGAACTCGCAGCGATTCAGTCCGTCATTGTAGCTGACCACACGGCCCATGGCTCTCCCTTCCCGGAGCATCCGCAAGGATCGGCGAAATCATATATGACCGGCATCGTCCATGATGCCAAAAACGTCCGGAGGCCGTGGGTCCCAGGGGCCCGCCGCCATCCGGACGATCAATCATGCGTGCAGTCACCAGAGCTAATTGCGGTGCTCCAGGACCTCGTCCACCATCCCGTATTCCTTGGCCTGCTGGGCGGTCAGAATGGTGTCCACCTCGATGTCCTTGCGGATCTTCTCCACATCCTGGCCGGTGTGCTTGGCCAGGGTCTCCTCCAGCCAGGTGCGCATGCGAAGCATCTCCTTGGCCTGGATCTCGATCTCGGTGGCCTTGCCGAAGTCCTGCTCCATGGCCGGCTGGTGAATCAGCACACGGGCGTTGGGCAGGATCAGACGCTTGCCCTTGGTCCCGGCGGCCAGAAGAACGGCAGCAGCCGAGGCGGCCTGGCCCAGGCAGACGGTCTGCACATCGGGCTTGATGTACTGCATGGTGTCATAGATGGCGGTCATGGCCGTCATGGATCCCCCTGGCGAGTTGATGTAGATGATCACGTCGCGGTTGGGATCCTGGCTCTCCAGAACCAGGAGCTGGGCCATGATGTCGTCCGAGGAGGTGTCATCCACCTGGACGCCCATGAAGATGATCCTGTCGTCGAAGAGCCTGGTGTAGGGGTCCTGACGCTTGTAGCCGTATGGGGTGCGCTCCTCGAACTGCGGCAGCACATAGCGGTCGGTGGGCATGGCGGCCAGGCCACGAGGGCCGGCCAGTCGACGGGCCCGTGCTACGAATTGCGCTTCTTCAGATGCCATGTGGAGTGCTCACTTCCCTTGATCCGCGGTCATAGTGCCGTGGGTGGTCACGATCCGGTCGACGAAGCCGTACTCCAGGGCCTGCTGGGCCGTGAACCAGTGATCGTATTCGTTGTCCCGGTAGATCTCTTCCAGGGTGTGGCCGGTCTGCTCGGCCGTCAGCTGGGAGAGCGTGCGCTTCATGTCCATGATCAGCTCGGCGTTGATCCTGACATCAGTGGCCGTGCCTCCGACGCCGCCCGAGGGCTGATGCATAAGCACCCGCGCATGAGAGGTGACGAAGCGCTTGCCCTTGGCCCCGCTGGAAAGCAGGAACTGGCCCATGGAGGCCGCCATGCCAACCGCAACCGTGGCCACGTCAGGCTCGATCAGCTGCATGGTGTCGTAGATGGCCATGCCGGCCGTAATGGAGCCGCCAGGCGAGTTGATATAGAGCCAGATATCCTTCTTTGGATCCTCGGCCGCCAGCATCAGCATCTGTGCGCAGATGACGTTGGCGTTGGCGTCCTTGACCTCGTCCCCCAGCCAGATGATCCTGTCCTTGAGCAGTCGGTTGAAGATGGGATCGGTCGGCGCAGGGGCCTCCCCCTCCTCCATCACGGGACTGGTTGCCAATGAGTTGTTCACCCTGTCTCCTTCGATAAACGTATCTGTATTGAGAGTAGCCCCCGCAATCGACGCAGCCACAGCCTTTCCGCTCTTTGCGCAACCGCTACGACAGGGCCGCACCCAGGCTGTTTCGCCACTGGGTACGGCCCTGTTCGCTACTTTGTAAGCTACTCCTGATCCTGGGAGAGCTGGTCAGCCACTTCAGCCGCGGCGGAGGCAGCCTGGACGCTCTCGTCCTGCTCCTCCTGGGCCTCGGGCTCATCCTCGCCCAGGAAGCGGCTCAGGTCCACCTCTTGGCCATCGGGATCCTTGAAGGTGACGGCCCGCATGCCGGCCAGCATGCCCTTGGAGCGGCCGACCTCCTGCACAGCAGAACCCAGCTGTCCGTTGCGGACGATGCCGTTGATGAAGGCGCTGGGATCCATACCATACTGCTGGGCTATGGAGGCCAGGAAGTTGGTCACGTCGGCCTGGCTGACCGTGATACCCAGCTTCTCAGCCAGAGCGTCCAGGGTCATCTGGTCGCGCAACTCCTTCTCCACACTCTTCTCGGCCTCGGCCTTCTCGTCCTTGCTGGCCTTGTCGGGATCCTTACCGGTGTTCTTGAGCTGATCAGTTACCATGGACTGCTTGATGCCCTTGGGCACCGGGATGTCCAGGCCGTCCTGGAGCTTGGCAATGAAAGCGTCGCGGGCGTCAGTGGCCTGCCGACCCTCGGCATCCACCTGGCACTGCTTGCGCACGTCCTCGCGCAGCTCCTTCAGGGTCTCGAACTCCGAGGCCTCCTTGGCGAACTCGTCGTCCAGGTCGGGCAGCTCCTCAGCCTTGACCGAGTTGACCTTGACCTTGATCTGGGCCTTCTCGCCTTGGTGCTCACCGGCCTCCAGAGTGCCCTCGAAGGTGGTCTCTTCCCCGGCGGACAGCCCGTCCAGGGCCTCATCTAGGCCATCCAGCATGGTGTTGGAGCCCAACTCGTAGCTGACCCCCTGCTGGGAGTCCACGGACTCGCCGTCGATGACGGCATCCAGGTCGATGTTGGCGTAATCGCCCTTGGAAGCGGGACGATCCACACTGACCAGGGTGCCGAAACGCTGACGCAGATTGTCCAGGCGCTTGTCCACGTCCTCGTCGGTGACGGCGGGCTTGGGAACCTCAATCTCCATGCCCTCGATGTCGGGCAGCTCGAACTTGGGACGAATCTCCACCTCGGCGGTGAACTTGAGCTTGGTGTCGTCTTTGGCGGAGGAGGGGATGTCCTTGACGTCGATCTGCGGCTGCGCCATGGCGTGCAGCTGCTTCTCCTCCAGGGCATTGGAGTAGAGCTCGGGCACGCCGGCGTTGACGGCCTCGCCCGCCACGCTGGCAAAGCCCACGCGCTGATCGATGATGGGTCCGGGTACATGCCCCTTGCGGAAGCCTGGGATGGTCACCTGCTTGCCGATCTCCTTACGGGCCTGATCCAGGTAGGGGTTCAGCTCATCGGGATCGACGGTGATGGTGAGCCTGACCTTGGTGGGCTCGAGGTTTCTGACGCTGATTTTCACGCTGCGCTCCAATTCATCCAAACCGTTTGATCTGCCAGTAAGGCAACCGTTACATAATAGCGCGAGTCAGGGACTCTGACAGGAGCGAAACCTGCCAAGGACGGGCACCCTCCTGACGCAGGAAGTCGGCTACATCACGCTTCTCCGGTTGATCGGTCCAGCAGAGGTTGCGCAGGTAGCGGGGTTTGATCAGAATATCGTCGGGGGTGTTGGTCTGGCGTCCCACTGCAGTCACCGCCTTGCGCGCCGCCTCCAGCCTGGTAAACCGATCCGGGTGGCGGTGCCGCCAGACTTGCATGGACTTGGGAGCGTTGGTCTCCTCCACCCGTGGCTTGGGAGGCACCGGCAGTTCCTCGGTGGGCAGATGCAAGGCATCCAGAATGGCCTGCTTCCAGACCGAGGGCCTGACCCGGCGCTGGATGGGTGCATAGCGCTCGAACATGCGGTCCTGCTCGCCGCCGGTATGGATTCTGACCCGCTCGTTCAAGGATCTTATGGCTCGGAACTGGGCGTTGTTGCGTGGCTTGAGCCTGCCTGCCTCGATGATGGCCTTGTCAGGCAGGAGGAGTGTCGGTGCTATGTCGTTGCGTCTGGCCAGCTGGTCTCGGGTGGTCCACAGGGAACGGGCCACAGCCAGTCCTCGGCGGTCATTGTGCAGGGAGTTGATATGCGAGATATGCCGCCAGGGCTGCTCAGGCTCCGGCTTGGGGATTTTGCCCTGCTCCAGCAGCCAGGTGAATTCCTGCCTGGCCCACTCGTCCTTGCCGTGACGACGCAGGTCCTCCAGCTCTCGCGTTCGCACCTGATCCAGCAGCTCCACATCCAAGGCGGCGTAATTACGCCAATCACGGGGCAGAGGGCGGTAGGACCAGTCAGCGGCAGAGTGCTCCTTGGCCAGCGTCAGTCCCAGATAGTGCGCAGTCACTGCAGACAGGCCGTAATGACCCAGGTTGAGCATCCTGGCCGCCAGCTCGGTGTCGAAGAGCGATGAGGGCCTCATGCACAATGCATAGAAGCCAGGCAGATCCTGAGGGGAGTCATGAATGATCCACTGGGCCCCATCGACAGCCTTATTGAATTCCGACCAGTCGCAGCCCGCCTGCATCAAAGCTGGTGGGTCCAGCAGGAATATCCCCGCCCCCTGGCGCTTGAACTGGACCAGGTAATCGTCGTGGCCATAGCGGAAGCCCGAGGCCCGTTCAGCATCCGCGGCCAGCGCACCGCTCCCCTGAGACAGCAACCGACAGGCCCGGTGGTATCCGTCCATATCGTCGATGAGCGACGGTACACCCTGGGCGGGCTCTGAAAGCAGCTGCGTCTTAGGTTCCGTGGTCACCTGCGCTCAACCTCTTTTGTAGTTTGTCTTCCATCACGCCACCGGGCCGATCGGCCCGGAAAACACACGCCTGAAAGCATAGTCCATGGCCTCAACCCACCGATAATCATTTACTGAGCAGACCTGGTCGACAATTTATCGATTTACAGGGTCGGCCATTCCCCAAACCGGCTATTCATCGTGCCAGCCATTCATCGTGCCGGACATTCAGTGAGTCTGACATTCGCTGATTGGCCGGCGGGCCTTCACCCAGGCAAACAAAACTCCCCACGACATCTGCCATGGGGAGTCACAAGCAATTATTCTGGTTCTTCCTGGGTCCCGAGGCTCAGTAGACCACGAAGCCGTGGGCCTCCAGCTGCTTCTTGGCCCGATCCTTCAGAGCCGCAGAGGGACCTTTGGCATCCTCGAGCGGGTAGGGAATGCGCAACTCGTGCCACTTGGGCCGTCCAAGCTGATGGAAGGGAAGCACATCAATGTGCTCAATCGCATCCTTGAACTGTTCACATACCCGCGCAACATTCTCGACGTTCTCCTCTGAGTCGGTCAGCCCCGGCACCAAAACGAAGCGAACCCAGATCTTGCTGCCACGAGCAGCCAAGCGCTTGCCGAATTCGATCGTAGGGGCCAGCGTGCCGCCGGTCACCTTCTTGTAGGTGGCCTCATCGCCGGATTTGACATCCAGCAGGCACAGGTCGATGTCGTCAATCATGGCATCGGTGTAGTTGCGGTTGAGAAAGCCCGAGGTGTCCAGGCAGGTGTGGACGCCCATTTCCTTGGCGGCTCTGAAGACCCTTGAAACGAAAGCGGCCTGCATCATGGATTCGCCGCCGCTGAAGGTGATTCCTCCGCCCGTGCTCTTGAAAAGATCCTGGTAGCGGGCCACCTTATCGATCATGGCCTGCAGGTATACGGGCTGGCCATCCCGCATCTTCCAAGTGTCCGGATTCTGGCAGTACTGGCAACGCAGGGGGCATCCGCTCATGAAGACGGTCATCCTTGTGCCCGGCCCGTCCACTGAGGTGTTGATGTCCCAGGAGTGAACAAAACCAATGTCACCCGTGCGCAGGGCATTCATTCGGTCGTGGCGATCCAGCCCTATGGGCGATTCGAACCCCGAAAGGCCGCCCATCAGGGTCTGGCTCTGGTAGACCTTGGATTCCTTCAGCATGTGCGGCTGTGTGGTACGGAAGGTGGTGGTCTCCGTCATCGGATCCTCCTGAAAAAGACGAAAAGGGGGCGGGGCCTTGGTGCGCCCCGCCCCATGATTCACCGTCTCATCAACGGTTGACTATCGCACAAGTGCGATCAGTCGGTCACCGCGCCCTGGTGGAAGGTGCGGGAGATCACGTCGAGCTGCTGCTCGCGGGTCAGCTTGACGAAGTTGACGGCATAGCCCGAGACGCGCACAGTCAGGTGCGGGTACTTCTCGGGGTGCTCGACGGCATCCTCCAGCTGCTCCTTGCGCAGGACGTTGATGTTGGCGTGGTAGAGCCCGTGGCCGTTGCCGGCGTCCAGGATGCCCACCAGGTTGTTGATGCGCTCATCCTCGTCGCGGCCCAGGCCGTCAGGGGTGATCGTGTTGGTCAGCGAGATGCCGTCCAGGGCGTCGTCGTAGTCGATCTTGCCAACGGAGAACATGGAGGGCAGCATGCCGTGCGAATCCATGCCGTTCTCGGGGTTGGCGCCGGGAGCATACGGGGTGCCCTTCTTGTGGCCGGAGGGGAAGGACCCGGTGTTCTTGCCATACTCCACGTTGGAGGTGATGGTCAGGATGGACTGGGTCGGCACAGCGCCACGGTAGACGGGCAGGCGCTTGATCTGGCCCATAACGGTGGACACAGTCCACTTGGCCAGGTCGTCGGCGCGATCATCATCGTTGCCGTAGATCGGGAACTCGCCAACAGTCTTGTAGTTGACGATCAGGTCGTCGTCAGCGCCCTCGACATACTCAGGAGTGCCCTTGGCATCCTTGTTGTAGATCGGGTAGACCTTGGCGTACTTGATAGCCGACAGGGAGTCAGCAGCGATGGACAGGCCGGACATGCCGCAACCCAGGGTGCGGTAGACCTCCTTGTCGTGCAGGGCCATCTCAATGGACTCGTAGTCGTACTTATCGTGCATGTAGTGGATGATGTTCAGGGCCTCGACGTAGGTCTCGCTCAGCCACTCCAGGGCCTTCTCGTAGTTGTCCTTGACCTCCTGGAAGTCCAGAGATCCGTCTTCCTTGGGGGTGACAGGCTTGATTACGTCCTTGTCGATGACCTGCATGCCGGTCATCTCGTCACGGCCGCCGTTCATGGCATAGAGCAGAGCCTTGGCGGAGTTGACACGGGCGCCGAAGAACTGCATCTGCTTGCCGACCCTCATAGGAGACACGCAGCAGGCGATGGCAGCGTCATCGCCCCAGTGGGCGCGAATGTCCTTGTCGGACTCGTACTGGATGGCGGAGGTGTCGATGGAGATACGGGCGCAGAAGCGCTTGTAGCCCTCGGGCAGCTTCGGATCCCAGAAGATGGTGATGTTGGGCTCAGGGCCGGGTCCAAGGTGCTCCAGGGTCAGGGTGGCCAGCAGACGGAAGGAGGTCTTGGTGACCATGGGCCTGCCGTCGTCGCCGAAGCCAGCGTCGGACCAGGTGGCCCAGTAGGGGTCGCCGGAGAAGATGTTGTCGTAGTCCTTGGTCCGCAGGAAGCGCACGATGCGCAGCTTCATCACGATGTTGTCGATGATCTCCTGGGCATCGGTCTCGTCGATCAGACCAGCGGCCAGATCACGCTCAAAGTAGACGTCGAAGAAGGCGGACAGACGGCCGATGGACATGGCGGCGCCGTCCTGGCTCTTGACCGAGGCCAGGTAGGCCATGTAGGTCCACTGGACAGCTTCCTTGGCGTTCATGGCAGGACGGCTCAGATCCAGGCCGTACTCCTTGCCCAGGGTCAGCAGCTGCTTCAGAGCCTTGATCTGCTCTGCGTGCTCCTCGCGGAAGCGGATCCAGTGCTCGATCTCTTCCTCGGTGAAGTCGTTGCGGTAAGGAATCGAATCCTTGTCGGCCTTCTTGCGGGCAATCAGCTCGTCAATGCCGTAGAGGGCCACACGACGGTAGTCGCCAATGATACGGCCGCGGCCGTAAGCATCGGGCAGACCGGTCAGAATCTTGTTGTGGCGGGCCAGCTTGATCCTCTTGGTGTAGACGTCGAAGACGCCATCGTTGTGGGTCTTGCGATACCGGGTGAAGATCTTCTTGACCTCGGGGTCGGGCTCCTTGCCGGCCTCCTTGAGGGCCTGCTCAACCATGCGCCAGCCGCCGTAGGGCATCATCGCACGCTTGCAGGGAACGTCGGTCTGCATGCCGACAATCACGTCGTCTTGAGTCTCGCCGGCAGGCTTGCCGTCGATGTATCCGGCCGGGAAGGCGTCAATGCCCGCCGGAGTGTGGGTGTCCACGTCGTAGACGCGCTGCTTGCGCTCCACGGCAAGGAAGTTATCGTCCAGGTAATTCCACAGGAACTTGGTCTTCTCCGTGGCCGGTGCCAGGAAGGATTCGTCACCGGTGTACGGCGTGTAGTTCTTTTGAATGAAGTCGCGAACGTCGATGTCTTTCTTCCAGTCCTCGCCCTTGAAGCCCTTCCAAGCCTTGGCTTGCAGCTCTGCGGGAGAGACGGTGTTGGTCTCAACTGCTGTCATAGTCAACTCCTTGTTGATATGGTCAATGGCGCTTCCTCACACCACTGTCACTTTCAAGTATAGGGGGCGCAATACCACGGGAAACCGAATCGCGACGTGAGCTATATCACACTGAGGGCGGACTCGCAATGGCCGCCACGCCCACATCTAGCAAACTCGCCCGGCACACGGCTTGAGTCCCCATCCGTTCAGATTGCACAGCCAACTGGTCGCCAAAGCAGGTTGCCGATCCAGCAGGAGCTTCATCTGTCAGCTGATGACTGTCCCTGCTCAGGTTCTCCCTCCCAGGCCTGCCGCCAACGACGGTCCTCCTCATCCCATTCCTTGTTCCGGCGCTTGGCGATCTTCCAGGCATCGAGGGCCTGCTGCCTGCTGCTGTAAGGGCCCATCCGCCTGTCCTGGGGAGACAGCTTGCCCTGCTCGGGTATGCCGGTGACGGTGTTGAAGTACCAGGCCGTCCTCTCCTGTTCGGAACCCATGGCGATCACTCCCTGAAGGCGTTGGTGACGGGTAGCCGACGATCACGACCGAAGGCCAGGGAGGTGACCTTGGGTCCCAGCGGATACTGGCGCCGCTTCCACTCGGCTCGATCCACCAGCCGCATGACCGTGTCGACCGTGTCAGGATCGAAACCATCGGCCAGAAGATCAGCCCGACCGTGGGCATGCTCGATGTATGCCTCAAGGACCTTATCGAGCAGGCTGTAGTCAGGCAGGGAATCAGAGTCCTTCTGCCCTTGTCGCAGCTCGGCCGAAGGCGGCTTGACGATGGAATTGACCGGGATGGGCTCACGTTCGCCTCTTGCCTGAGCCTGGGCGTTACGCCAGCGGGCCAGCTGCCAGACCCGGGTCTTGAGCAGATCCTTGATGGGCGCATAGCCGCCGACTGCATCGCCATAGATAGTTGAGTAACCGCAGGCCAGCTCGGATTTGTTGCCCGTGGCTAGGGCCAGAAGCCCCTCGGCATTGGCGTAAGCCATGACGATGACGCCGCGTATCCGGGCCTGGAGGTTCTCTTCAGCAACACCTTCCAGGTGCAACTGCCCTTGGAAGGCATCGAATTCCGGGCCTATAGCTTGAACCACGTAACGCACACCCAGACGCTGGGCCAGGTCGGCGGCATCATCCCGAGAGCCTTCCGAGGAGTAACGGCTAGGCATGGAGATGCCGCGCACATGCTCCCCTCCACAGGCATCGGCGGCTATGGTGGCCACCAGGGCCGAGTCGATCCCGCCCGACAGACCCAGGCAGACACCCGTGAAGTGATTCTTGGCCATATAATCTTTTAGACCCAGCACACAGGCCCGATAGACCTCCTCGTCCCCAGGCATCTCTTCGGCCATGCAGGACTTGCTGGGCATGGGGCGCTCCCCTGATGCAGGCAGGGTCCAGATGGACAGATCCTGAACGAATCTGGGCGAGCGCTCCAGCAGGGTGCCATCCTGATCCACCACGAAACTGCCGCCGTCAAAGACCAGATCGTCCTGCCCGCCTACCTGGTTCAGGTAGAGCAAAGGCGCGCCGACCTGTTTGGCCCGGCGAGTCGCCAGCTCGTAGCGGACATGCCCCTTGCCCTCCTCGAAGGGTGAGCCATTGATGGTCACCAAGAGGTCGATGTCCCGTCCAGCCAAGTCGCTGATGGGATCGCCCTCCTGCCAGATGTCCTCGCAGATGGCCAACCCTATCCGGTGCCCTTGCACCTCCAGGACCACGGTCCTATCCCCCGGGGTGAAAATCCTGTACTCGTCAAAGACCCCGTAGTTGGGCAGGAAGTGCTTGTCGTAGCCGGCCTCGACCCGACCCTGGTGCAGGACCACCAGCCGGTTGCGGGGCCGGTCCTGATCCGTATCGGTGCCCACGGTCCCCACAATCACATACAGATTGCCCAGACCCTGCTCCTCCAGCTGCCTGGCCAGACGGTCGGCCCGAGACCAGGCGGCCCGACGGAAGCTGGCGCGGAATGCCAGGTCCTCGATCGGGTAACCGGTCAGGCTCATCTCGGGAAAGACCACCAGGGTCGCCCCCTGCCCAGCCGCCTTTCGGGAGTAGTCCATAATAATGTCAGCGTTGCCGTCAAGATCGCCCACACAGGTGTCGATCTGAGCCAGAGCCACCAGCAGATCGCCATCCCGCCGCGGCTGTTCCTCTTGTATGCCCATATCCATGATTCTAAACCGTGCCAAGGCCGGCCGACGGGCAGACAACCCCATGCGGTGCCGAACCCGAAGAAGGCGGGGTCACGAATGCCTCAGATCTTATCGGCGCCAGCCTTGCGGGCGGCACGACGCACCAGCACCGAGGCAACCAGTCCCAGAAGAAGCAGCAGGACCGCGAAGCCCATGGCCCACTGGGCGCCTTGGGTGAATCCCTCGGTCAAGGCATTGGTCACCTGGGGGCCCAAAGCTCCCAGTCGGCCCCGGGTACCCTGAGCCCGCATGCCGACAATGGCGTTTCCGGCAGAAGACTGAACCGATCTGACCAGACCATCAGCCATTTGCGCCGAGATACCCTTGAGGGCCGTCAGATGCCTCGGCAGCACCAGGCTCAGAGCCAGGGAGAGGGCGGAACCAGAGACTGCGGCACCCAAGGCGGTCCCCCACTGACGGATGGTGGACTGTGTGGCCGAAGCCTGGCCGGATTGTGCCACCGGAACACCGGACAGCACCAGGCTGGTCAGCTGTGCCGAGGCAAAGCCCAGGCCGGCACCGTAAATAATCAGGGTCAGGGTCATGGGCCAGACAGGTACCGACCCACGCATGAGCAGAATGGACAGGGCCACGCCGACGATCTCCATCAGCAGGCCCGTCTGCACCGTGCCGCCGGCTCCCAGACGGGCTGAGACCACCCGGGCCAGACCGCCCGAAACAACCGACCCCAGAGCCATGACACCCAGGATGGATCCGGCTCCCAATGGACTCAGGCCTCTGGCGTTGATCAGATAGAGGGGCAGGATGAACATGACCGCGAACTGACCGGCGTTGACGATGGCGGCCGTGAGGTTGCCCCAGCCGAAGGTGCCGATGGCGAACATGGATACATCCAGGATGACCATCTTGCCCCTGCGCGCCCTGGCCAGCTCGGTCAGTGCAAAGGCGGCCAGCAGGGACAGCCCCAGGAGCAGACTGACTGGAACCGGCGACAGGGGCGCCGATGCAGACCAGTGCAGTGGGCCCAGCTCAAGTGCGGCGCGGGGACGCCACCAGCCGTAGGTCTGCCCCTCGATCAGCGCAAAGACCACCAGGGCCGACCCCAGGGCCGAAAGGAGTATACCCTTCCAGTCGGCAAGCATCCCCCACCGGTCGCCGGCCTGCCTGGGTGCTGACTTGGTCTCGGGCACAAAGACTGCGCTGGCCAGGAAGACGATCAGTCCCAGGGGCAGATTGACCAGGAAGATCCACCGCCATCCGATGGTGCTGGTGAAGACCCCGCCCAGGAAGGGGCCGACCGCCGCTGCGGATGACATGACGGCCCCCCAGATGCCGAATGCAGTGGCCCGGTGCCGACCCCGGAAGGTGGCGGACACGGTAGAGAGGGTGGAAGGCATAACCAGGGAGCCGCCGATTCCTTGAACAAACCTGGCCAAAAGCAGCAGTGTGCCGGAGGAGGCCGATGCGGCAAAGACGGAACCCAGTACAAAGATGACCGTGCCCACCTGCAGGATCCGCTTGCGTCCGATCATGTCTCCCAGCCGACCGGAAGGCAGGAGCAGGGCCGCCAGGACGATGCTGTAGAGGGCGGTCACCCACTGGGCTTGAGCCAGGTTGATATGGATGGCAGCGATGATGGAAGGTATGGAGACGTTGACGATGGACGAATCCAGCACGATCATGGCCAGACCCAGAGCCAACACCCATAGGGCGCGCCAGGGCGGTGCCGCCTCTTGAGACTCCTGACGGTTCTTCTGGCTACCCTTCTTCAAGTCCATACTGGCCGATCCGGTCATCAGATCTCCCCTCACCCTGGTCTGCGATTTTTTGCGACTATACGTCGCGAAAACCTGTCTGGCAAGTTCTCTCAGCGCGGACAAGCCGCACGCTGAACCGGTCCTGGCAACTTGGCTCTACTGCAAATAGGCCATATCATATGCCCCATGACCGGCCCAGCCCGATTCACGATCGCTGCGCCCAGCAGGCCGGACCGAGGAGGACCATGCCCAGGATTCGCGAATCCACACTCCAGGAACACCGCGCCAAAACCCTGGACCAGATCATCGCCGCCGCCGAAGCCATCCTGCGCACCGGCGGACGAAGCCAACTGACCATGGCCGAGGTGGCCCGACGTGCCAATCTGGCACGGAACTCCCTCTACCGCTACGCAAGGGATGCCGACCAGCTCTGCGACATGGTCATGGAACGGCACCTGCCTGACTGGGGCCAGGCCCTGGACCTGGCCCTGGGTCAGACGGACGACCCACGCCGGACGGTCGAGGTCTGGACCCGCACCAATCTTGAACAGGCCGGGCTGCACGGACACGGCTGGCTGATGAACCTCTACGCCGAGCAGCACGACGAGCAGTTACGCCAGGCCCTGATCTACGGGAGCCCCTCGAATCCCCAAGAGCCTGATCCTAAGAGCGATCGGTCCACAGACCGGCAGATCCAAGCCCTGCTGGACTTCCACCGGCAGGTCAACCAGCCGCTGATCCAGGCGTGGACAGCCCTGCGCCCAACAGACCCGGCCATGGGCGTGGAGGTGACGCGAGGGATCGTTCAATCCGGCATGCGACTGATTGATGCCCTGGACCAGGAGCTTGCGCCCGAGCAGCGGGAGAAACGACTGACTTGCATCATCGAGAAAGTGACCGCCTGTGCCAAGGCCGTCACCGCCACCCTGACGGAAGGACCGACATGCGCCTGATCGGCAACATCTGCTGGCTAGTGCTGGGAGGACTGGCCATCGCCCTGGCCTGGACCATGGTGGGCATCGTGCTCTGCCTGACCGTAGTGGGCATTCCCCTGGGCATCCAGGCCTTCAAGATGGCCAGACTGACCCTGACCCCCTTTGGCCGACAGGTCATCTACGGCGGCGGACTGGGATCCTGGCTGGCCAACCTGCTCTGGATCATCCTGGGCGGCTGGTGGCTGGCTTTGGCCTATCTGGCGGCCGGGCTGGTCACCATGCTGACCGTGGTGGGCATACCCTTCGGCCTGCAGGCCTTCAAGATGGCCCGCCTGGCCCTGATGCCCTTCGGATCCTCGGTGCGCGTCGCCGTCTTATGAAAGCATTGGGACATGAGCACAGTCATTATGCATACCTCAAAGGGCGATATTCGCCTGGACCTCTTTGACGATCAGGCCCCTGAAACCGTAACCAACTTCCTTGATTTGGCCGCCGGCCGCAGGGACTGGACCGACCCCGAGACGGGCCAGAAGCGTCAGGATCCTTTCTACGACGGTCTGACCTTCCACCGGATCATCAAGGAATTCATGATCCAGGGCGGCTGCCCGCTGGGCACCGGCACAGGCGGCCCCGGCTACGAGTTCGATGACGAGATCGACCCCTCTCTGACCTTTGACGAACCCTACAAGCTGGCCATGGCCAATGCAGGGCTGCGCCGGGATCCTGCCACCGGGAAGACCCACGGCACCAACGGATCACAGTTCTTCATCACCACCGTGCCAACCCCCTGGCTGAACGGGCACCACACCATCTTCGGCCAGGTGGCCGATGATGATTCCCGGAAGGTGGTCGACAAGCTGGACGCCGTGGCCACCGACTCGGGCGACCGTCCCCTTGAGCCGGTCTTCATCAACAGCGTCGAAATCCTCTGAGCCGGGCCGGGGATGGTTTCAAGAAAAACACCCAGCAGATTCCAGCCCGGCACACGCAGCTACACCATGTCCCGCATCAGGGGCACGGAAACATCAATAGAGCGCCAGGTCCGGTCCTACCTATTCTCACGAGGTCTGCGGTTTCGCAAAAACGACAAGAGGTATCCGGGCCATCCTGATGTGGTACTGCCCAAGTGGCGGGCCATGGTATTCGTCAATGGCTGTTTCTGGCACATGCATCAGGGCTGTGCCAAATTCTCGCTTCCCAAATCCAATGTGGAATATTGGACCACAAAGCTAACAAGGAACCGTTTGCGGGATCAGGAGCAGGGCAAAAAACTGAAAGCCATGGGCTGGCGGGTCTTCACCGTTTGGGAGTGCCAGCTGGATGCCCGCCATGCCCAGGAAACCCTGCAGAAATTGTATGAGGCCATCACAGCAGATGACCATCCAAACGAAGGAGTCAAGGATGAGTAGATTGAACGGCAAACGACAAGAGGCTGAGCAGAGGGGTATGCGGGTAAATTTCGCCATTCTCGGCGCCGGACGGATAGCCAATGCCCTGGCCAAGACGGTGGTCATGATGGCTCAGGACTCGCAGTATAGCCATCTGATCGCCCCCTACGCCGTGGCCTCCAGGGACGGGGATCGCGCAGCCGCCTTCGCCAAAAAATATGGATTCGAGCATTCCTATGGGTCCTACCAGGAACTCCTGGATGATCCCCAAGTGGATCTGGTCTACATCGCCACGCCTCACAGCCTCCACGCCGAACAGGCCATCGCCTGCATGAAGGCGGGAAAGAACGTACTGGTCGAGAAGTCCTTCGCCGCCAACGCCGATCAGGCCAGGCAAGTCATTGATACATCCGAGAGCACCGGCCTGCTCTGCACCGAAGCCATCTGGACCAGGTACATGCCCTCACGTTCCATCATCGACGACATCGTCTCCTCAGGGGAAATCGGCACCGTCAGGACCGTCACCGCCAACCTGGGATATGTGACCGTAGGCAAGGCCAGAATGACCGACCCGGCTCTGGCCGGCGGCGCCCTGCTCGACGTAGGTGTCTATCCTCTCAACTTCATTGACATGGTCATGGGACCCAAGCCTATTGAGCGGGTCTGCACGGATTGGGTCCGCAGCCCTGAGGGGGTCGACAGCCAGAACTCCACGACCATTTTCTACCAGGATGGATCCATGGGCGCGGCGACCAGCTCCATGGTCTCGACCAGTGACCGGACCGGCAGCATCTGGGGAGACCAGGGTTACCTGCAGTGCGCCAACATCAACAATGTGGAGTCCATCGACCTGTACGACGCGGATCATCAATTGAAGAAGCACTACCCCATCCCCGACCAGCTGACCGGTTATGAGTATGAGGTGTCCAGCGCGGCACAGGCCATCCTGGATGGCAAGACCGAGTGCGCCCAGATGCCCCACAAGGACACCCTGCGCATCATGGAGCTCATGGACTCTCTGCGCCGCCAGTGGGGATTGGTCTTCCCCTTCGAATCATGAACCAGCAACGCAAATGGGGGCTGATGCCGCAATCGCCACGGCATCAGCCCCCATTCAGATCATCCTGGAAAACTCTGCTTCATTCCTTTCTGACGAAGGTCACCAGACGCTGGAGGATGACGAAGACCAGGATCATCAGACCAACCACGATGGTGACGGCCTCGGCAGGAACACCGAAGTCCGAGGTCAGAGGATCGATGATCGAACGGACCAGCGCACCTATGACGGAGCCCAGCACGTAGCCGTAACCGCCAGTGATCAGGGTACCGCCGATGACGACTGCAGCCACAGCGTCCAGCTCCCAGCCGACGCCCATGGTGTTCTTGGCTGAACCGATGCCAGCCACATAGACGATGGAGGCGATGGAGGCCAGGACGGCCGAGGTCAGGTAAATGACATACTGTGTCCGCTTGACCGGAAGGCCCATCAGCTCAGCCGAGGACCGGGAACCACCGATGGCGTAGATGGTGCGGCCCGTCCTAGTCTTGTGGAGGATGACGTAGCTGACCGCCACGACAACCAGAGCGACTATCACACCGAAGTTCAGCGAAAGGTCGTTGGAAATCTTCGGGTTGTCGATGATCTTCAGTCCCTCGCCGCCGATCCAGCTGAAGTTGTTGTTCTGCGGCATATTGAGCGAATCGGTCGAGATGATGGAGGCTATGCCCCTGGCCAGGAACATGGTGGACAGCGTGGCGATGAAGGGCTGCATGTTGAACTCTTCAATGAGCACACCGGCCAAAAGTCCAAAGACCGCACCGATGGCGATCATGATGACAATGACCAGTGACGCCGGCACACCGGCAATCATGAGCTTGACACCGACCACGCCGGTGATGGCCACTATGGCCCCCACGCTCAGATCGATGCCACCGGTGAGGATGGGGAAGGTCATGGCTACTGCCAGGATCACCAGGTAGGCGTGGTCCATGAACAGGGAGGACATGAATCCTAGCCGGATATAGGTGCCGAAGAGCACCTGGCCCATGATCAGCATGAGCAGGAAGATGACCACGGCAGCAACTGTCGGAATGGCCCTAGGGCTCAGCCGGAAACCTGTTTGTCTGCTTGCACTCTTCTTCATCATGCCACCACCTCTGCAGACTGCCTCATGGCACGCCTGCGTTTGAACTCAGCGACCGCATTGTGCACCTTGGGCGCCTGCATGACGCAGATGATGATGACCACCACAGCGAAGAATGCTGGCGTGGCGGCTGAATCAATGCCCAGGGTGATGATGGTCTTGCGGATCATCGCAATAATCACGGCGCCGAAAGCGCTTCCCAGCAGCGAGAACTTGCCGCCCAGCAGGGAGGTGCCTCCAATGACCACAGCCAGAATGGCGTACATCTCTAGGTCCTGACCGGTCTTGACCACGTCGACCCTCATCACTGATGCAGTGGCGAAGAGCCCTGCCACAGCGGCCAGCAGGCCGGAGATGGCGTAGACCAGGAAGAGGATCCGCCGAGGCTTGATGCCGGTCATTCGGCTGGCCTCCTGGTTGATGCCCACCGACTCGATCATCATGCCGGCCGCCGTCTTCCTCATCAGGAGACCGACCAGGCAGACGATGATCACTGCTATGACGAAATTGGCCGGGATTCCAAGAATGAAACCGTTGGCCATCCAGCGCAATGGTCCGCTGCCGGCCACGCCTGAAGCGTCGGCATTCTGTCCATTGGTGATAACCTTGGCCAGTCCCCTGCCTGCCAGCATCATGATCAGCGTGGTGATGAAGGGCTGGAGTCCCAGGATGGAGACCAGGGCGCCGTTGATGCAGCCCAGAACCAGACCCACGGCCAGGGAGATCAGAATGGCCATCCAGACGTTCACCCCGTTGATCAGCATCTGCATGGCTGCAGCTCCGGCCACGGCCATGACCGAGCCGACCGAGAGGTCGATGCCCGAGGTCGAGATGACCAGGGTCATGCCGGTGGCGATCATCAGGTATCGTGCAGACTCCTGGATCATGGTGATCAGGGGTCCTGCCAGGCCACCTGTACGCGGATTGTATGACAGGCTGAGGAAGGAGTGATCAACCAGCGTACAGACCAGAATCAGCGCGAGGAAGGCGACCACGCTCCAAATCAGCTGATTGCCGAATATACGGCGTAGGAAGGATGGACCTTCATCCTCCGATTGCTGCTTGGCGGGCTTGCTCATCTTTCCTCCTTTCCTTGAGATTGTCCAGAGACCAGGTGTTGGCTATGTCTTCCACGATGGTCTGCTGGGAAACCGTATCGTCGTTGTCCATCAGGTCGATCTTGTGACGGTCCTTGAGGACGGTTATCTGATCGGACAGGCGGACGACCTCATCGAGTTCGGAGGAGATGAAGACCACGCTCATGCCCTGGGCGGCCAGATCCAGCACCGTCTGCTGAATCTCAGCCTTGGCGCCAATGTCGATTCCCCTGGTCGGTTCATCCAGGATCAGCAGCTCCGGATCCGTAGCCAGCCACCTGGCCAGTAGGACCTTCTGCTGGTTTCCGCCTGACAGGTTCTTGATCAACCTGTCGGGATCGGCCGGGCGAACGTTGAGCTCCTTGATGTATTTGTCGACTATCCGATCGGCTTCCTTCCTGGAAATAGGCCTGAACATGCCCCGGGTGGCCTGGAGGGCCAGGATGATGTTCTCCCTGACGGTCAGATCGCCGATGATGCCCTCATCCCTTCTGTTCTCCGTGGAGTAGGCGATTCGGTTCTTCAGGGCAGTGGCCGGGCTGTCGATGGAGATCTTCTTCCCATCAAAGGTGTAGGTGCCCTTGTCGGGCTTGTCTGCGCCGAAGAGCAGACGGCCGATTTCGGTTCTGCCGGAACCCAGCAGGCCGGCCAGTCCCATGATCTTGCCCTTGAAGAGATCCATGTCGAAGGGGTAGATGCTGCCCTTTCTGCCGAAGCCGCGGACGCTTGCCAGGGGCCGGTCCGTTGCAGCCTGAGGTGTTTCCTTCCTCGACTTGGTACCGATCAGCGAGAGCTCGTCGGCGTTCTTGCCGATCATCTTGGTAATAAGAACATCGCGCGGCATGTCCTTGACCATGGTCTCCTCGACGAATTTGCCGTTGCGCAGAATGGTCATTCTGTCGGCGATCTCGTAGACCTGGTCCAGGAAGTGGGAAACGAAAAGTATGGCGATACCCCTGTCCCTGACCTTGCGCATGATCTGGAACAGATCCTGAACCTCATTGGCATCCAGCGAAGATGTCGGCTCATCCAGGATCAGGACCTTGGCATCGATGACCATGGCCCTGGCGATGGCCACCAGTTGCTGCATGGCTATGGATATCTCATTGAGCGGAGTGTGGGGATCCAGATCCGTCAGTCCCATCTGGGCCAGATAGGTTTTGGCTGCCTCATGGGTCTTGCGCCAGTTAATGCCCAGGTGCCCCCTCACCTCGTGCCCGAGCATAACGTTTTCGCCCACGCTCAGGTTGGTGCACAGGTTGACTTCCTGGTAGACCGTGGCGATGCCGGCGTTCTGCGCATCGGCTGTGCCGTTGAAAATCCTGTTCTGGCCGTTGACGGTGATGGTTCCCGCGTTGATTTTGTATACCCCGGTGAGCGCCTTGATCATGGTCGATTTGCCTGCGCCGTTCTCCCCCATGAGGGCATGGACCTCACCGGGGAACAGACGCAAATCGACATTGTCGAGCGCCTTGACACCAGGGAATTCAATGCTGATTCCCTTCATGGAGACCAAGGGTTCTTCTTTTGTCATTGTCTTGCCTCATCAAACTGAATGCTGATCGAGGGGCGGTACCGAGGTCCCAAGACCCTTTCCCGCCCATGAAAAACGGCGTACCGCAACCTTCCCGGGTGCGCCGTCCTGTTTCATATGCGATCAGCGATAGATCAGTACGCTCTGGAATCGATGACCTTCTTGGCCTCGTCGGCGGTGAAGACCTTCGAATCAATGACGATGTTCTTCTTGACCTTCTTGCCGTCCAGGTAATCCTTGACGGTCTTGGCGGTCGTTTCGCCGAAGAGCGGGTTGTACTCGATCACCAGCGACAGGTCGCCGTCGATCAGGGCCTTCAGAGCAGGCTTGGTGCCATCGATGGTGATGATCTTGACCTTGCCCTTGAGACCTGCGGCATCGACAGCCTGTGCAGCACCCAGGCCCATCTCGTCGTTCTGCGAGAAGATGAACTGGACATTCTGGCTCTTGTACTTATCCAGCAGTCCGGCGGTCACGGTCTTGGCCTCGTCAGTGGACCAGTTGGCCGACTGGCTCTCCAGAACCTTGATGTTGCCACCGATCTTGGAATCCCAGCCCTTCTGGCGGTCCTTGACCACCGACAGGCCGGCAGGGCCCTCCAGGATCAGGCCATTGGCTCCATCGGGGAAGTTCTTGTTGACGAACTCCGCAGCCTGCTGTCCTGCCCACTCGTTGGAAGGCCCGATGTGGGAGGCAACCAGGCTCTCATCCTTGGTCTGCACGTTACGGTCGACCAGGAAGACCGGGATCTCGGCCTCCTTGGCCTTCTTCAGCGACTCGTCCCAGCCGCTGTCCTCGGTGGAGGACAGGACGATGGCATCCACCTCGTCATTGACGAACTTGTTGAAGGCCTGGATCTGCTTCTGCTGATCGTTGTTCTGGGTCGGCGAATAGATCATGTTGAATCCGGCGTTCTTGAAGGCCTTCTTCAGATCGTTCTCATTGGCCGTACGGAAGCCGCCCTCGGGACCTACAGCCACAAACCCGATGGTCTTCTGCTTGTCGCCGCCCTTGCTGGAGCTGGATCCGGAAGACCCGCAAGCTCCCATGGCCAAGACCGCAGCCGAGGCCGTGGCGATGGTCAGCGCCTTCTTCAGTACTGTATTCATTGTTCTCCTCCTTGAGTAGTCAGCATCGAAGCCACAGCATTATGATCATCGATGATGACATCCACGATTTTCAGTATGGTTTTTCCGCTCACCGAGCTCAAGGCGCTGCGATAACAAATCGATAACAGTTCAATCATATTGACCAATAGGCCACAGTCGATCCACAGTCGATCCCGCGCATCCTTGTGTTTGTTACCTGCCGCTGGTAACCGTATCCACCTGGGAATCAATGATGTACCACATGCCCTCCAGGGCTCCGGACAAACAATGGACAATGCCCGAACGGTCCAGGGCGATCAGGCTCTGCATCTGATTGACCTGCCCTGCAGCCAAGCCTGTGGTTCCTGCCGGTAGATGCTGGACCGTCTCCGGACCGGGGGCGATCTGGGAATGGCCGCCCGCATCCATGTCGCCATCCTTGTAGACCAGGGTGTTGTCGTTGTAGAAGGTTAAGGCCCTGATGTCCCGATGCCGGGCGATGACCTGGATCTGGTCGCTCAAGCCCTTGGGCCGCTGATTCTCGCCTCGGACAATACCCAGCATGACCAGGGTGTTCATACCCTGCGAGCCGTCGTCGAGCACCAGGCACAGACGCTGCCCCTCAGGCGCCAGAGCCAGGGCGACCACACGCCGCCCATGCAGCCAGGGCAGGGTGAATTCCAGGGCGCCCGGCTTGCCTGTATCGACCAGGATGGCGGAATCGCTCTGCCTGACCGCCCAGATCTCATCGGTCAGACTGCCGGTTATGGCGGCAATGGGCGTGTCGACAAACAGTTTCCCGCAGGATGAAGCATCAGGCTTCAGACAGGTCACCTGGCCATGATCGGACAGCAGCGCTCCGCCATTGGAGGAAAAGACCAGCCCCTTGGGCTCATGAAAGACGGGGGGTTGTCCGACCCTGATCAGGTTCGAGGAGTTGAAACCTACCACCCCGCTGCTGCCCAGACTGTAGATGCGGTTGGAAGTCTGCCCTGAGGCCAGGGTCAGATCATCATCCGCGTGGGAGTAATCAATCCCTGACGCATCGATCACGCGCAGATCAAACTCGCCATTGCCGTCGCCCAAGAGCATCCGCATCTGATGGACCAGCATGGCCTTGTTTTCGCTGCTCAGGGTGGCGAAGGAGCTGCTGACTTTGATTTCCATGCTTCCCTTGACCTGCTGCACCGCGTCGACTGCCAAGGAGACCTTGGCGGTATTGAAGTTCGTCACGGAATCCCGCAGCCAAGCCGGAGGGCCCTTCAGCAGTTCCTTCAAGGCCAGGGTCCTCCAGTTGCGCCAGCCGAACCACCGGTTGTCAGGAACAGGCACACCCTTGGCCAAGGGGAACTGATAGATGACGACCTGACGGTAGACCTGCATGAAATCATCCGAAGAGATCACTATCCCCGCCGGGGCCTTGCTGATCCGCCATTGACCGCGAACCTTAGCAAGCTCAAACCGTTCGGTCCTGTACCCTGAGCCGCAGTCCTGCTCGGTGACGGAGAATATGCCATGGGCGTCCAAGGAACCAATGCACTCGGTAGTCAGGTCCAGGGCGGTCCTTTTCCCGCTGCCCTCGTCATCCACGCGGTCATAGACAGGGGAACCCTTATAGATCGAGACGGATGCATTGAAGTCCCATCCCGCAAAGGCCCGCTTGGTCATGTAGGACTTGGCGACAGCAAAGCCATCGCTTTGAATGCCGGTAGGCAAAGCCGCCAGGAAGCCCTTGACGATGCTCTCTGGTCCGGCTCCGTCCACAGGACCCTCCGGGGAGGAGAAGACCCGATGGGGCTGATTCTCAACGGGACTGAGCTGACGGACCGACCCGGAAGTAGGCAGTCCGAATGGAATGGAGCAACCTCCGGCGACCAGGGCAACCACCATGGCAGCACACAGGCCCAGCATCCGCACAGAGCGAAGGACTCTTGGCCAACGGGAGGGTCTGAAAACACTCATGATGCAGCCTCTTCAAAGGAGCCTTCCACATCCAGACCCTGACCAGGCTGGAATCGAACCGGCGCACTGCCCTGATCCAGTTGCTCGGAGACATCCCTGGGCAGGGTCAGCAGGAACCAGGTTCCCTGCCCGATCTGCGAGCGCACCTGGAGCAGCCCATGCATGAGATTGGTATTGTCCAGAGCTATCGACAGCCCCAGACCTGTACCGCCTGTCAACCGAGACCGTGACGGATCGGCCCGCCAGAACCGTTCGAATATATGAGTCAGGTCTTCGGGCGCAATGCCGGTTCCCCAGTCGCGCACACTGAATACCACGGCCTGCTCCGAGACGGCCAGCCGCAGCTGCACCGGCCCGTCCTCAGCGAAATCGATGGCATTGTTGACCAGATTGCGCAGAATCGAAGTACAACGGTTGGCATCGACGGTGATCATCACCTTGTGGCCGGGAAGGAGCGCATTCACTGCAACCCCCTTGGTCCCGGCTATCTGGGCGACCTGCTGCACCACCTTGCGAACCAGATCGCAGGCATCGCACAGGTCCGGATTCAGCGATGCCTGACCGGCCTCGTACCTGGATATTTCGAGAAGATCCTCAAGCATGCTGGCGAAGCGTGACACCTGTTTGTCCAGCAATTCCACGGTCCTGCGCTTGTTTGGATCCAGGTCGTCCCGACTCTGGAAAAGCAGGTCCGTGGCCATGCGGATGGTGGTGACCGGGGTTCGCAGCTCATGGCTGACGTCCGAAACGAACCTGCGTTGGTAGGCTTCGGCTTCCTCCAGCTGACCGATCTTTTCATTGATGGAATCAGCCATCACGTTGAAGGAACGCTGCAGGGTACCCAGCTCATCGGTTCGGTCCTCGGTGACCCGGACGTCCGACTCCCCTTGGGCCAATCCCTTGGCGGCACCTGCCACCTTGGTCACCGGACGGATGACTGAGTGAAGGGCCAGGAACACGATGATCCCCATCACCACGCTGGTCACCACGCTGACCGCGAGAAGGGCCATCTGCACGGAGAGAACGGAGCGCTGCTGGTCCGCAAAGGAGTAGATGGCGTAGAACTCGATCCCTCCGGTGGTGGCCGGCCTCAACATGGACCCCATGACGATGCCCGGGACCGGGTACTGGCCCTTGTCGGCCGTATTGATCATCTGCGAGTATGAGTGGCTGCCATTGGAGACGACGGCATTCCTGATTTCCGGAGTGATCAGGTCGCTGTCCCCCGGGGCAGTCGATACGGGGACAAACCTGCGGGCTGTGGAGTCATCTGGCCAGATGAAGACCCCAACCATGTTAGGGGCCCCCTCATTCTGAACATTGGCTGCCATATTGACCACCAGCTTTTGATAGCTCCCCTCGTCGTCGGAGATGTCTGCTGAGTCAAGTCCACCCTGAGCCCTGTTCAGCTCGGCAGCAAAGTCGGCCTGTGCCTGTCGCAGAACCTGGTTCAAGAGGGAGGTCCTGACCGAATACAGGGATGCTGTCATGAAGACGATGCCGATCAAAAGCGCCGAAACCGTCGCCAGAAGGACCATACGTACCTGCAAAGAGCTCCCGACCGCTTTGCGGAGTCTGCGCAGGGTCTTCCCGACTGTGGACGCGCCCTTGGGCCTGGTGCGGGTGCTCATGATCCTGGCTGCTCAGCCGCATACTTGTAACCGATTCCCCGAACCGTCTCGATGATTCTTGGATTTTCGGGATCGTCTTCGATTTTCTGCCTGAGACGCTGCACATGGACGTTGACCAGGCGGGTATCGCCCATGTCCTGATAGTCCCAGACCTTTCGCAACAGCTCTGCCCGACTAAGCACCTCACCTGGGTGTGATGCCAGCACATAGAGCAGCTCGAACTCGGTTGGGGTCAGGGAAAGCTGAATGCCCCGCTTGACCGCAGTGTGTTTCTGCCGATTGATCTCTATCAGGCCGTGAATGATGGCCGGCAATCCCTGCCCGTTTTGTGCAGCACGGACCGAGACCGGGCGGAGGCGGGCATGGATCCTGGCCAAAAGCTCATCAGTGCTGAAGGGCTTGACCACATAATCATCGGCTCCGGCCTCCAGACCCTCGACGATGTTCTTGGTATCAGACTTGGCCGTCAGCATGATGATGGGGACATTGGATCTGGATCTGATCCAACGGGCGATGCCGATCCCATCCATGCCGGGCAACATGATGTCCAGCAGCACCAGATCAGGTTCCACCGTAGGGAATATCTCCACTGCCCTGGACCCATCCGTGCAGGTCACTGGCCTGTAGGACTTTGTCTGTAACACTATCGACAACATCTCGCCCAGATCCTTGTCATCGTCGACAATCAGTATCGTGGCCGGCTCTTTCACAAGAAGCCCTCCCTCGTTCTCAGCATGCCATTATGCTCACTTGCTTCTAAGCAGAACGATAGCAGGGTTGGTCGGGGCTGAACCCGCCGACGGATCTAGGCGGAAATTGACAGGGTTGACCTACTTGATCCGACGAACCCGGCCATGCTCCACCATGTAGGCTCGCCGTGCCAGATCGATCATGGGCAGATCGAAGGCCGAATCGGTGTAAAAGGCGTCGATGGCCGTCTTATGACCCAGAATCTGCTGAAAGTGCAGAGGCTTGTCAGGCCCAAAGTTGAGGTAGCCAACGGTCAGGGATTCCAAATCCAGGGTGGAACCGATGCAGCGGGTGATGCCCAGTCGGCGGCAAGCCTCCCCGGCCACCAGATCGAAGGAGGCGGTCACCACCACGTCGTCAGCCTGGGGCGTGTACCAATCCATGATCTTGTGCATGTTGGCATCCCAGAATTGGTTGACCAACCGGTCCATGTCAAAGCCGGGACGGGAGGTCAGCCGACGCAGGTAGCGCGATCCCACCCGACGCATGGCGGAGTCCAGCTGCTCCAGGGTGACCCGGCCCAGACGGTAGCGAACGGCGTAGAAGAGGGCAATCGGCAGGTAGTGCAGCACCCGCGGATCCTTGCGGGCAGTGAAGAGGTAGAAGTCAAGCAGGCTCTCGCCATCGTAGATGGTGCCGTCGAAGTCCAGTACCCGCATGCCAGTCCTTTCCAGATCTCAGCACTAAAAAGCGAACATTTTAGCATACCGTGGAGCAATGACGGTGATAGTCCCCGACTTCCATGGATCCTGTTCCGCCAGATGTTGACCCGAACAGCCTCGCGAATAGGCAGTCCCTGTCCTGATCGTGGATCATCCCCATGGTGTCGACGGTATTGATATGATGAAAAATGCGTTGTTCATATAGGGCCAAGGCTAGGGACTTGTCGAAAATAGGCCTGGAAGGGGAACGGCGCCGAAGGGGTCCATGCGGACAATCATGTCCGCCGAACTCTGTGATCTTCCTTATCAGCTAGGGGGCAGCAGCGATGTTGAAGAAGAGCCACTACCACAACCTGAGCAGCTGCATAGCCGGAATCTACCGGCATGCGCGCAACGATGCCAGCCGGTACGCAGGCGACTCCACCTTACGGGGCACCCAAGGTGATCTGATGGTGTATCTCTACGATCATCCAGGCCTCAGCCAGCGCCAAATAGCCCGGGACCTGTGCGTAGACCCCAGTCTGCTGGCCCGGGACCTGAAAGCCTTAAAATCCCTAGGCCTGGTCAGCCGTGAACAGAACCCCGCCGATCACCGGGTCAACATCATAGCCCTGACCGAGTCAGGCGCAGATATAGCTCGCAAGCGGATCAGATCGGTCAACAACTGGTGGATCGACCTGTTCAAGCAGAATCCCGATATCGACCCTGAAACCTTCCAGACCGAGCTGCGCTGCGTCTACAACCGGCTGCTGGCCAACCATCTCTGATTGCTCTTACTGCTCAAAATTCTTGCTGAGAAAAGGACCTGGCCGATGCCTTGGCCGCCCCTCGACGGCACCAGGCTCATGCCAAGTCCCTTGCTTTTCAGAGTCTTTACGCCCTTGGCACCGGCCTCTGTCAGCCCACCGAACGGCCGGAAGTCTCCCAGCCCATCAGGCCCACAACCAGCATGGAAGCCAGGGCCACCAGGCTGATGGTAACGAAGATTGAGATGCTCCCCCACTGGCTAAGCATGGCACCAATGAGCACGGGCATGAGCACATTGCAGAGCTTGGCAACGGCATTGGCGATGCCCACACAACGGAAGCGGACCGTGGTCGGGAAGAGCTCGGGCGCATAGACGGCCACCACCGAAGACATGAGAACGTAGAGGCTGGCCATGAGCATGATGCCCACCAGAATGGCCGTGACCTGGCTGGTCTGCGCAGCGTAGAGCAGTCCAAAGACCGCCGTCAGCAGGAAGGCCGTGACGATGATCCGCTTGCGGCCGATCCGGTCCAGAAGCAGGGATCCGATCAGGCAGCCCAAGGGGGCGCCCAGCATCATCAGGGTGCTGATCCACAGGGATCCGCTCAGATTTATGCCCCGCTTGAGCAGGATGGTGGGCACCCAGGAGGTGAAGGCATAGGAGCAGACGTTGGTGGCCGAAACCGCCACGGTGGCCACAATCAGGCCGCGAACAACGCTGCCCGAAGCCTTGGCGGATGGCTCGCCACCCTCGTTCCTTCCGTCAAGTGCGGAACCGCTGGCAGAACCGGAGTTTGACCCTACCCGGCCATTATCGGCCTCCAGAAGCTCGACCACCTGGACAGCCTCGTCCATCCGCCCATGCAGGGCCAGCCAGCGAGGGGACTCAGGGATGTCACGCCGCAGGTACCAGATCAGCGCAGCTGCCAGACCAATGCCCACGAAGAGCGGCCGCCAGGACCAGCGCGGAATGATCCAGGCGCACAGAAGCATGGCCAGAGGCACTCCGGTGTTGGCCACCAGTGAGACGATGGCGCTCCAACGGCCGCGGTGTTTGATGGGAGCGAATTCGTTGACCATGGAGAATCCGGTAACGATTTCGGCGCCCAGCCCCAGGCCAGCCCCCAGCCGGCAGACCGAGAGGATGGCCATGTTCGGGGCCAGAGCGCCCAGCAGGGTAAAGCCGCCGAAGAGCAGCAGGTTGATCTGATAGGCGGTCTTGCGCCCCCGCAGGTCTCCGATGAATCCGGCCAGCAACGAGCCCACCAGGAGCCCCAGGAAGCCAGCCGACAGGAAGAGGGAGTTCTGGGCGACCGTGGACCATCCGGTGCTCAAGGCTGAACTGGCTACAGCGCTGCCCACATAGACATCGATGCTGTCCATGAGCATTCCCGCGGCCACCAGGGCCACGATCTTGTAAAAAGTAGCCGATTCACGAGCATTGTCTACTCGCCGGGTAATCTCGCGGACCGCCAGGTCGTCCTCGGCCACGCCGAGACCTTTGGATTGTTCGGATATGTCTGCATTGTCAATGACCGCCGTCGACATCGTCACCCTCGCGCCCGTGCATGAGGCATGCCCCATGCGTCCATGCCAGACCTGCCGACAGCGACAGGCTCCTTGTGGGAGCATGGCGACCGTCAATATGGAAGGCCTGAACCCTGCGGCGTTTCGGTCATTGTGTGGCTGCTCAACGTCTATTGGGTGACCAGTATAGGAGTCTGGACGGTCATTGCCCAGACCCGGCGTTTCCCTCCGGCCCGGCGGCCCTGTCCAGGATAGCCCTGATGGCCTCCAGACGTGGGCCCAGCTGACGCTCGTATCCCCTATCATTGGGGTGGTAGTAGCGTCGTCCGACCAGTTCGTCCGGCATGTACTGCTGCGGTGCTACTGCATCCGGCGCATCGTGCGCATACTGGTAGCCTTCATGGTTGCCCCAGGCCTTCATCAGTTTGGTGGGAGCGTTGCGCAAATGGAGAGGCACCTGGCCGATATGCCCGGCGTCCACATCCTCCAGGGCTTGGTTGATGGCCAGGTAGGAGGCGTTGGACTTGGGTGCAGTGGCCACGGCGATGACTGCCTCGGCCAGGATCAGCCGGGCCTCTGGCATGCCCACCATGGCCACGGCCTGGGCTGCCGCGACCGTGATCTCCAGCACTTCCGGAGAGGCCATGCCCACTTCCTCGGCGGAGGCGATCATGATCCGTCGGGCGATGAAGCGGGGGTCCTCGCCTGCCCGGATCATCCGAGCCAGGTAGTGCAGGGCCGCATCCACGTCTGACCCCCGCATGGACTTGATAAAGGCCGAGGCCACGTCATAGTGGTCATCGCCCTTCTTGTCATAGCGGACGGCGGCCACGTCCATGACCGAGGAGACCACCTTGGCATTGATCAGGGGCCGACGCGCCCCCTTGGCACGAGGCCCATCCTCAGTGACCGCCCCGGCCGCAGCTTCAAGAATGGTCAAGGCCCGACGGGCATCACCCCCGGAAAAACGCACAATCTGGTTCAGAGCCTCGGAATCCAGCCGCACCTGATCCTTGAGCCCCCGCTGGTCCTTGACGGCCCGGCGGATCAGCTTGGCCAGGTCCTTGTCGTCCAGGGCCTCCAGCTTGACCACCACCGAACGCGAAAGCAGGGGCGCGATGACCGAAAAGCTGGGATTCTCCGTGGTGGCTGCGATAAAGGTCACATCCCGGTTCTCTACGCTGGGCAGCAGGGCATCCTGCTGGGACTTGGAAAAGCGGTGGACCTCATCGATGAAAAGGACCGTCTCCTGACCCTGGCTGACCAGCCGCTCCCGGGCCTGGGCGAGGACCTGCCGCACCTCCTTGACGCCCGAGGTGACGGCCGAAAGCTCCTCGAAATGCCGACCGGACTGTCGAGCCACAATGTAGGCCAGGGTGGTCTTGCCCACCCCAGGAGGGCCGAAAAGAATGACCGAGCTGGGAGCCGTCAGACGGTTGTTCGGATCCGACCGTGCCAGCCGTTCCAAGGGGGTTCCCGGAGCCGTGACCTTGTCCTGGCCGACCACCTCGTCCAGGCTCCTGGGTCGCATCCTGACCGCCAGAGGCAGGGTGTGCTCCTCAGGGGGATCCGCCGCCTGGAAGAGATCATCAACCATATGCAATACCTCATTCCTCGGAGCCCCTATGGCTCCCCGCCCTCACCAGCATAGGCCTGCGTCTGCCGCAAACAGCAGGACGAACGCGCTAGACTGGGAACCCATATAGCCGTATCGCCCAGCGCGTAGTTGGGCTCCGGAAACCCGGTGTGTGTACAGTTTACTGGTCATCCGCCTGAATATCTTCAGGAAGGCCCATGAAAACCGGGACCGGCACAGGTCGGAACAATAAGGAGAATCGCCAGTGATCGCCAAGCATGTTCGCCAGGGATGGACATCCGGTCCGGGCAGGTGGGCCATGGGCCTGCTAGCCCTGGTCCTGGGGCTCTCAGCCCTGATCGTCGCCCCCCTGGCCACGTCGGCGCAGGCGGCCCAGGACTCCCCCGCCGCGCAGGCGGTCCACGGACGCACCTTCCGCGTCGCCACCGACACCACCTTTGCCCCCTTCGAGTTCCATGACTCCTCCGGCAAGCTGGTCGGCATCGACATGGATCTGATCCGCAAGATCGCCGACATCGAGGGCTTCTCGGTGCAGATCCAGTCCCTGGGCTTCAACGCCGCCCTACAGGCCTTGAACTCCCAGCAGGCCGATGTGGTCATAGCCGGCATGACCATCACCGACCAGCGCAAGCAGGTCTACGACTTCACCGACCCCTATTTCGACTCCGGCGTGCAAATGGCTATTGCCAAGGATAACGAGCAGATCCACAGCTACAAGGATCTGCGAGGCAGCGTGGTGGCCGTCAAGACCGGCAGCGAGGGCGAGGCTTTCGCCAAGCAGCGGGCGGCCCAGTACGGATTTAGCGTCAAGGCGGTGGACCAGTCCTCCACCATGTACGAGATGGTCAAGTCCGGCAACGCACAAGCGGTCATTGACGACTACCCGGTCCTGGCCTACGGCATCGCCCAGGGCAACGGGCTGAAGACCGTGACCAAGAAGGAGCCTGGCGCCTCCTACGGGGCGGCCGTCCGCAAGGGTGAGAACAAGGTATTTGTGGCCGCCTTCAACGAGGGTCTGGCCAAGATGAAGGCCGACGGCAGCTATAAGAAACTGGTCGAATCCTATGTGGGCAGCAGCCATTCCAGCAAGAATGACTCCGCCTCCCGGCCAGGATTCTTCGAGCTGGTCCGTCAGGCCTTCCCCTCCCTGATGCTGGGCCTGCGCAACACCCTGGCCATCACGGCCATATCATTCGTCATCGCCCTGGCCATCGGCATCATCCTGGGACTGTGGCGGATCAGCCCCAACCGTATCCTGTCCTGGATTGCCCGGATCTACGTGGCGGTCTTCAGGGGCACACCCGTCCTGGTCTGGGCCTTCTTCTTCTACCTGGGCGTTCCCCAGCTGATCGGCCACCGCATCAGCATCTGGCTGGCCGGCGCGCTGACCCTGTCTTTGAACTCCGGAGCCTACCTGGTCGAGATCGTGCGCGGGGCCATCGACTCGGTGGACGTCGGGCAGATGGAGGGGGCCCGCAGCCTGGGCCTGACCCGTCGCATGGCCCTGCGCCGGGTCATTCTGCCGCAGGCCGTCAGAATCGCCACGCCCTCCATCATCAACCAGCTGGTCATCATGCTCAAGGACTCCTCCCTGCTGCTGGCCATCGGCTTCGGCGAACTGCTCTACCAGGCCCAGCAGATCTACGCGGCCAACTTCCGCGTGACCGAAACCCTCTTCATGGTGGGCGTCATCTACTTCGTCGCCATCAGCGCCCTGACCTGGATGGCCAATATGCTCGATAGGAGGCTGCATCGATGAACTTCGAGGACCCGGACATGGACACCGGACGACTGACACGTCGCATCCGTCAGAACCAAAGTCACCTCAGCCAGGGAAAGTCCCAGATGGCCGTATCCATCCGCGACCTGCACAAGCGCTACGGCGACACCGAGGTCCTCAAGGGGATCGACATGGAGGTCAAGCCGGGCGAGGTCATCTCCATCATCGGCCCCTCGGGAGCGGGCAAGTCCACCCTGTTGCGCTGCATCAACGCCCTGGAGATGCCGACCTCGGGCACTATCAGCGTCTATGGGATCGACATTTCCGACCCAAAGACCAACATCGACAAGTTGCGCGAGCACGTGGGCATGGTCTTCCAGCACTTCAACCTCTTCCCCAACATGAGCGTGGCCGACAACATCATGCTGGCCCCCCATATGCTGCACAAGACGCCCAAGGAGGACGCCCGGCAGCAGGCCCTGGACCTGCTGGAGACCGTAGGTCTGCAGGAGAAGGCGGACGCACGACCCACGGATCTGTCCGGCGGTCAGCAGCAGCGTGTCGCCATCACCCGGGCACTGGCCATGCATCCCGACATCATGCTCTTCGATGAGGCCACCTCGGCCCTGGATCCGGAGATGGTGGGCGACGTGCTCCAAGTCATCCGCTCCCTGGCCGAGGGCGGCATGACCATGATCCTGGTCACCCACGAGATGGCCTTCGCCCGGGAGGTCTCCTCCAGGGTGATCTTCACCGATGCCGGGATCATTGAGGAGGAGGGCACGCCCGAGCAGATCTTCGGCCACCCGCAGAGCCCTCGGCTGCAGTCCTTCCTCTCCAAGGTCCTGTAAAAGACCCCGGCCTAGAGCTCCATCAACTCCTCGATGGGACCCACCCGGTATTCCTTGAAGACCACCTGACCGCTCTCCTGGGCGGCATCCAGGTCCACGATGCCGGCGATGCCCCAGTCGCGTTCGCCCTCGACATCGTCGAAGATCTGCTGGACCCGCCAGGTGTGCCCCTGACGCTCGTCCCGGTCATCCAGGCTGAAGAAGTCCGAGGACCGGGCCTGGGCATCGGTCAGGATCTGCTCATGGTCCTCGTAGAGGTCGTCCAGCGCGTCGCTCCAGGCCCGCAGACCGTATCCCCAGTCTGCATCCAGGTCGGCCAGGGCCTCCGGGCGGTCGGCGGCCACCAGCTCCACCCGTTGGAACATGGCGTTGCGCACCAGCAGGGTCAGCCCCCGCCGGTCCGCCACCACCTGGTTTTCCACCTTGGGCGGGGCGGCATCTAGCCCACTCGGGACTTCGCCATTTTCAGCCCTGCCTGCGGCCTCCCACTCATCCACCAGGCTGGAGTCCACCGAACGCACGATCAGTCCCAGCCAGGCCAGGATGTCCTCCAGCCGCTCATCCATGAACTCTTCGGGAACCGTCCTGCTCAAAGCCCGATAGGCATCGGACAGGTACCGCAGCAGAGTCCCCTCCGACCGGGATATTCCGTAGCGGGCGATGTAGCCGTTGAAGTCCGAGGCCGTCTCGATCATGTCCCGCAGAACGGACTTGGGGTGGATCTCATAGTCGTTGGCCCATGGGACGTCCCGGCGGTAGCGGTCGAAGGCCTCCCCCAGCAGCTCCTCCAGGGGCTTGGGCCAGGTCACCTCCTGCAGGCGCTCCATCCGTTCCTCATATTCCAGGCCATCCTCCTTCATCTGCTGGATGGCCGCATCTCGGGCCTGCCGCTGCTGGGCCTTGAGTATCTGCCGGGGATCCTCCAGGGTGGCCTCGACCATGGAGAGCAGATTCATGTCATAGTCAGGATCCTCGGGATCCAGTAGTTCCAGGGCAGCCAGCAGGAAGGGCGAAAGGGGCTGGTCCAGGGCGAAGTCCTCGGGCAGATCCACGGTCGTGAAGTAGTCCAGGCCGCCGTCCGGGTTCCGTTCGGTTTCGATGACTCCGGTATCGGTCAGGGTCTGGAAGATCTCGTCGGCCCGGTCCTGCAGATACTCCTTCTGCTGCGGGGTCTGACGGGAGTCCTCGATCAGATCCTCCACCCGCCTCCTGGCATCCCCGCCCTGATCAACCTCGTTGAGGACCATGGCGTGGGTGATCTTCAGGTGCGGCGTCAGGGTCTCGGGACGGGCCTCAATCAGCTTGTCGAAGGTTCCCTTGCCCCAGGTGACAAACCCCTCCTGGGGCTTCTTGCGTTTGATCCGCTTGAGCTTCTTGGGGTCGTTGCCCGCCTTGGCCACGGCCCTGGCGTTCTCTATCTCGTATTCGGGTGCCTCGGCCACGACCAGTCCGCTGGTATCGAAGCCCATGCGTCCGGCCCTACCGGCGATCTGGTGGAACTCCCGGGCGCGCAGACGGCGCATCTTGTAGCCGTCGAACTTGGTCAGTCCGGTCAGCAGGACGGTGTGAATGGGCACGTTGATGCCGACCCCCAGGGTGTCTGTGCCGCAGATGACCGGCAGAAGGCCATCCTGGGCCAACTGCTCCACCAGGCGCCGGTATCTTGGCAGCATGCCCGCATGGTGAACCCCGACCCCGGTGCGCAACAGCCGCTGCAGAATCTTGCCGAAGGCCGTGGTGAAGTGGGTGCCGGCCATGGCCTCCTTGATCCGGTCGCGCTGCCCCCGGTCGGAGACCCCCGTGCTGGACAGGGCCTGAGCCGTCTCCAGGGCGGCATCCTGGGAGAAATGAACGATATAGACCGGCGAATCCCCATCGGCCAGCAGGGACTCCACGGTGCTAGGCAGGGGGGTGTCCACGTAACGGTAATCCAGTGGCACCGGTCGGGGGGCATCGGCAACGATGTCCACACCCACCCCGGTTTTGCGTTCGAGGTCCTGGGCGATCTGATCCACGTCGCCAAGGGTGGCCGACATGAGCAGGAACTGCACATCGGGAAGGGTCAGCAGGGGCACCTGCCAGGCCCAGCCTCGGTCCGGATCCCCGTAATAGTGGAACTCATCCATGGCCACACACCCGATGTCGGCATGGCGACCCTCCCTCAAGGCCTGGTTGGCCAGGATTTCGGCCGTGCAGCAGATGACCGGGGCATCCGTGTTGATGTGGGTGTCGCCGGTGATCATGCCAACACGGTCGCGGCCCAGAACCGAAACCAGGTCGAAGAATTTCTCTGAGACCAGGGCCTTGATGGGGGCCGTGTAGTAGGAGCGCCGTCCGGTGCATAGGGCGATGAAATGCATAGCCAGGGCCACCATGGACTTGCCCGAGCCGGTCGGGGTTGACAGGATCACATGGTCGCCTGAAACCAAGGAGAGGACGGCCTCCTCCTGATGCGGCCAGGGGGTGATGCCCCGGGAAGCCACCCAGGAGAAGAAGCGGTCGTAGATCTGATCCTCGGTCAGGTTGCGAGGGCCTCCCGCCTCGGGAACCAGGTCGCCAAGGGAGGCGGGCTGGCCGGTTGGGGCGGTTGAGGAATCAGCATGTTCTTGGACCATGTCCACCAGTCTATCCGGCCAGGCGCACAAGTCCGGCCGGAGACTGGCTTGGGATCATGGGAGCTGAGGACCGTTCAGTCCTGGTCTTTGCCCTCTTGCTTCTTGCCCTCGTCCTTCTGATCGCCGTCGGAGCGGCCGCCGCGTCTAGGCTTGAGGAAGTCCGGAATCTCCAGGCTCGCCTTGTGTGGATCGACCAGCGTGTCGGGCTGGGTCCTGTCATAGCCCTGGATGTAGCGGGTCTTCCTCCAGTGCTGGATGGAGGCGTTGGATCCACGGTGGTGGGCGTGGTACTGCAGCGGCGCGCCGCCGTACCGGTCCTCATCCACCTCCTTGGCCACGGCTATCTGGTTGACATTGGAGGGATCCATGATGGCCACAGGCGCGGCCGGCTCCACGAAGTCGGCGGGGGCGGCGGTGCGCTCCTGCATCTTCTTGGGCAGCCAGCGGGCGAAGTAGGACAGCAGGAAGCAGACGAAGAAGTAGACCACCGAGGCCACCACCAGGGTCTGCAGGATGTTGAAGTACATGGAGCCCAGACGACGGGACTCCTGCAGCAGATCCGTGTACATGATGATGGAGCCCAGAGCCGTATCCTTGAGGACCACGACCAGCTGGGTCACGGCCGCCGGCAACATGGCATAAACGGCCTGGGGAACCTCGATCTGCATCAGGGACTGGGTCCTGGTCAACCCCAGGGCCAGAGAGGCCTCGCGCTGGCCATTGGGCAGGTTGCCCACGCCCGAACGGATCAGCTCAGCCACCACGGAGCCGTTGTAGAGGATCAGGCCCAGCACGACGGCCCAGTAGGAGGCCTGGCTGATTCCAGCAAAGGCGAACCAGCGCCAGAAAAAGATCATCATCATCAGCACCGGGACGGCCCGGCAGAACTCCACTATGACGCCTGAGACTGCCCTTACCAGCCCGTTGGGCAGCAGACGGCCGATGCCGAAGACGAATCCGAAGATGACCGAGCCTATCACGGCAACAACCGAGGCCTTGATGGTCAGCCAGAGCCCGGGCAGGTAGAAGTCCGACCAGGCTTCGTAGTCCAGGGCCGGGCGCCAGAGTTCCCAGCTCAGCTGGTTCTCACCGTCCGGAGGGTTGTGCAGCCTCATCAGCACCAGGATGACCACGATGGCGAAGATGACGGCGGCTATCCAGTTGGCGATTCGTATGGTGCGCCGGCCCTTGGGGCCGGGTTGATCGAAGAGCAGCGAGCTCTCATTGTCCTGTGCCATGGCCGCTCACCTCCTCACTGCCAGCTTGTTGGACAGGTACGTGGTCAAGGCTCCGATGGGCAGAACCAGAATCACGTATCCCAGGGCGAAAATCAGGAAGATGGCCACAATGGCGTTGGCGTGGAACTCGATCATCTCGCTCATCAGGGAGGAGCTCTCGGAGGCCACGGAAGCGGCTGCAGCCACGGTGGAGTTCTTCAGCAGGGCGATGAAGGTGTTGCCCAGGGGCGCCACCGACCCGCGGAAGGCCTGGGGCAGAATGATCTGCGAGGCCGACTGGAAGAAGCTCAACCCCAGAGCGCGGGCCGCCTCGGCCTGGCCCAGAGGAACCGTGTTGATGCCCGAGCGCAGGGACTCGCAGACGAAGGCCGCCGTATACAGGGACAGGCCCGTCACCGCCAGCCAGAAGAAGTTGACGGAGAATTCCGGCGAGAAGCTGATCTTGAGCTGGGCGAAGGCCCCCAGGACCATGAAGACCATGATGATGGTCAGAGGCATGTTCTGGAAGAACTCCACATACCCTCGGCCGACGGCCCTCAGGGAGGAGATGGGCGAGATACGCATGATCACCAGGATGATGCCCAGAATCAGCGAGAAGAGGGCCGACCAGAGGGTCAGTTGGATGTTGACCCAGAAGGCCGCCGGGATGTCGTAGTCGGAAAACAGTTCGATGATGGTTGACATCTCACTCTCCTTCCGTTGGCTTGGGCGGGTTGAATCGCGGGTCGGGTTTGTAGTGGGTGCCCCGGGTGTTGTTCTCCAGCGCCCGCTGCCAGGAGCCGTTGGCCTCCATGTCGGCCAGGGCCGCGTTGATCTTGTGGGCCAGCTTGGTATTCCCCTTCTTGATGCCTACGCCGTAGTACTCCTGGGTGAAGGGTTTGCCCACCAACCGCAGCCTTCCACGGGAGGCGGAGGCCAGCCCGGCCAGGATGATGTCGTCAGTGGTGACCGCATCGACGATGCCTGAGAAGAGGGCCGTGGCGCATTCGGCATAGCCGGGCTGCTCCATCAGCTGGACCTCCTTGGCAAACTTTTTCTTGACAGTGACGGCCGAGGTGGATCCGGTCACGGAGCACAGGCGCTTGCCGTTGAGGTCCTCGGGGCCGCGGATCTGATGGTCCTCCTTGCGCACCAGCAGGTCCTGGCCGGCCACGATGTATGGTCCGGCGAAGGAGACCGCCCGCTTGCGCTCGTCCGTTATGGAGTAGGAGGCCAGGATCATGTCCACGTCGCCGTTCTGGAGCATGGCCTCCCGCTGCTTGGAGGGGGCCTCCTTCCAGACGATGTCGTCGGCGCTGTACCCCAGCTTGTCGGCGATGTAGGTGGCCACGTCCACGTCGAAGCCCACATAGGTCCCGGCCTTCTTGAAGCCCAGACCAGGCTGGTCGAACTTGATGCCCACCCGGATCTTGCCTGCCTCCTTGTCGGAGCCGCAAGCCGCCAGTGAGACCAGACAACCCAGTGCGCACAGGATTGCGGTCAGATTCCTGGCCAGCCGTTTCAACGGCCGGCCCATGCCATGCATGCTTGCATTCATGCGGATACGCTTCCCTCCTGCTTCAGTGGGTCAGAATCTTGGACAGGAAGTCGGCGGCCCGCTGGGTCTTGGGGTGGTCGAAGAAATCGTCGGGGTCGTCCTTTTCCAGGATCCGCCCGTCGGCCATGAAGACGATATGGTCGGCCGCCTGACGGGCAAAGCCCATCTCATGGGTCACACAGATCATGGTCATGCCCTCCTGGGCCAGTTGGATCATGACATCCAGCACCTCGTTGACCATCTCCGGGTCCAGCGCTGATGTGGGCTCGTCGAAGAGCATGATCTTGGGCTGCATGGCCAGGGCACGGGCGATGGCCACACGCTGCTGCTGGCCGCCGGAGAGCTGGGAGGGCATCTTGGAGGCCTGGGATTCCACGCCCACCCGCGCCAGGAGGTCCATGGCCAGGTCCTCGGCATCCTTCTTGGGCATGTGGCGCACCTTGATGGGCGCCAGGGTCATGTTCTCCAGGATGGTCTTGTTGGCGAAGAGGTTGAAGGACTGGAAGACCATGCCCACCTCGGCCCTGAGCCGAGCCAGGTCTCGTCCCTCCTGGGGTAGGGGCTCCCCCTCGATCCTGATGACACCGGAGTCGATGGACTCCAGGCGATTGATAGTTCGGCACATGGTGGACTTGCCGGAACCTGAGGGCCCGACCACCACCAGCACCTCGCCGGTGTCGACCTGCAGGTTGATGTCCTTGAGGACGTGCAGGCTGCCAAAATGTTTCTCGACGTGGGCCAGCTCGACCAGCGGCCCGGACTTGTCCTTGACGGGGCGGTCCGAAGCCGGTTTCTCCGGCAGAATCCGCTCCGACGGCTGTTTGGTTGTTTCGCTCATATTGGGCAGTTTACTCATCCTTTGTTGCAGAACGGCCATAGAAACGGTTCTCATGAAAAGCGGAGCCCCTGGCCAAGCGCGACCGATTGACCCGCCAATGCATAGAAGGACAAAAACAATAAGGGCCGGTCTCCCGCAGGATTCCAGCCCTTATAGTCTCTCGTCGATCAGTGACGAAGTGCGCTCAGTCGGCATCCTCCTGATCCGGCTCCCAGTCCACGCCGGTCTCGGCGCGTTGCTGGTCGGAAATGGGCGCAGGGGCACCGGTCATGGGATCCTGGCCACCACCGGACTTGGGGAAGGCGATGACATCGCGGATGGAGTCGGCTCCCGTCAGGATCTGGGCGGTCCTGTCCCAGCCGAAGGCGATGCCCGCGTGGGGCGGAGCGCCGTACTTGAAGGCATCCAGCAAAAAGCCGAACTTCTCCTGGGCCTCCTCGGGGCCGATACCCAGCACCTTGAAGATTCGGTCCTGGATGTCGTCGCGGTGGATGCGCACCGAGCCGCCGCCCATCTCCTCACCGTTGCAGACGATGTCGTAGGAGTCGCTCATGGCGTGCTCGGGATCCTTGTCGAAGCGGTCGATCCAGTCGGCCGAGGGCATGGTGAAGGGGTGATGCATGGAGGTCCACTTGGAATGGCCCACGGCCACATCGTCGTCATCCGGGTCGTCGGTGGGCTTGAAGAGCGGGAAGTCCACCACCCAGGTCAAAGCGAATTCGTCGGGCTTGAGCAGTCCCTGGCGACGGGCGATCTCCACACGGGCCGCACCCAGCAGGGTCTGCGAGGCCTCGCGGGGACCGGCTGCGAAGAAGACGGCATCGCCATCCGAAGCACCCACAGCCTCCTTGAGGCCCTGACGCTCGGCATCAGACAGGTTCTTGGCCACGGGTCCCTTGAGGGTGCCCTCGCCGGTGAACTGGACGTAGGCCAAGCCCTTGGCACCCCGCTGGCGGGCCCATTCCTGCCAGGCATCGAACTGCCTGCGGGGCAGGTTGGCCGCACCCTGGTAGACCACGGCGCCCAAGTAGGGGGCCTGGAAGACCCGGAAGGGGGTGTCCTTGAAGTAGTCGGTCAGTTCGACGATGGGGTTGCCGAAGCGCAGGTCGGGCTTGTCGGAGCCGTACTTGTCCATGGCCTCCTGCCAGCTGATCCTAGGGATGGGCAAGGTGACCTCAAATCCTGCAGCCTTCCAGACCTCGGCAATGACCTGCTCGGCCATGGCCATTACGTCCTCCTGGGAGGCAAAGCTCATCTCGATGTCCAGCTGGGTGAACTCGGGCTGCCTGTCGGCGCGGAAGTCTTCGTCGCGGTAGCAGCGGGCGATCTGGTAGTAACGCTCGAAGCCACCCACCATCAGCAGCTGCTTGAGTAGCTGGGGGGACTGCGGCAGGGCATACCAGGATCCGGGCACCAGGCGGGCCGGGACCAGGAAGTCGCGGGCACCCTCGGGCGTGGACTTGATCAGGGTTGGCGTCTCGATCTCGCAGAAGTCCATCTTGTCCAGGGCGGCACGGGCGGCACGGTTCATGGCGGCCCTCAGGCGGATGTTGCGCTGCATGGAGGGGCGGCGCAGGTCCAGATAACGGTAGCGCAGCCGCACATCCTCGCCGGGCAGCTTGTTCTCGGCCTCGTTCTCCAGGGCTGTGGACACCTGGAAGGGCAGGGCGGCCGACTTGGCCAGAACCTCGATCTTGTCGGCCACGATCTCGATGTGCCCGGTGGACAGGTGCTCGTTGTCATTGCCCTCGGGACGTTCGCGAACCTTGCCGGTGACCTGGATCACGTACTCGCTGCGCAGGGGCCGGGCCTCTTCCTCGTCATAGATGACGATCTGCACCAGACCGGAGCGGTCACGCAGGTCGATGAAGGCCACACCTCCGTGATCACGGCGGCGATCCACCCAACCGGCCACCGTGACCTGGCGACCGACCATATCTTCAGTGACATCCGTGGCGTAGCTGGTTCTGTAAGCCGACTGGCCCATGCTTTCCTGTACCTCCATAATGCTCGGCCTGCCCGTGCGTCAGGCCTGGTATTCCACACTCTGCCGGGCATACAGGCTATCCGGCGTCCACGACACCAGGTCAGCCGGAATCTGTTCACCGGTAATGATGTTCTTGACCTGGTCACCCTCCTGCTGGCCCTCCTTGGCGGGGAACCAGACATAGGGGATGCCTAGGTGGTCGGCATAGCGGATCTGCTTGCCGATCTTGGCTGCGGTGGGTGCCACGTCAGCGGCGATCCCCCTGGCACGCAGGTCCTGGGCGATATGGTTGCTGACGGTGCGATCCTCCTCGTCCCAAACAGCGACCATGACCGCCGCTGGGGAGACCCGAGAGGCCTGAACCCCCTGGGCCAACAGGTAGGAGAGCAGGCGCGAAAGCCCGATGGACAGCCCCACACCCGGGTAGGTGCGATTGCCATGGCTGGCCAGGTTGTCATAACGACCGCCGGAGCAGATGGATCCCAGGGACTGCGCCCCCTCAAGGAAAGTCTCATAAACAGAGCCGGTGTAGTAGTCCAAGCCGCGGGCGATCTTCAGGTCGGCGATGACAGAGCCCGGCCGGATGCGTGCAGCCTCGTCGATGATCATGGCCAGCGTCTCCAGCCCCTCAATGGCCAAGGAGTATGAAGAAGACTGCTTGTCGATGCCAACCTTGTCGACCAGGGCGTCGAACCGCTGGCGCAGCTGCTCGCCATCGTCGGCAGTCAGCTCAGCCAGATCCAGGCAGGCCCTGGCCTGGTCCTGGTTGGCACCGCACTCACTGACCAGCAGGCTGGCCACCTCGTCAGGGCCGATCTTGTCCAGCTTGTCGATCTCGCGCAGCACGCCCTCGACATCCTCCAGACCCAGACCCCTGTAGAATCCCTCGGAAAGCTTGCGGTTGTTGGCATGCACGGTGGGCTTGGGCAGTCCGAAGGCCCGCAGCTCCTCCAGAGCGCTCAGCATGACCAGGGGCACCTCGACCTCGTAGTGGTCGGGCAGCTCCCCGTTGCCAATCACATCAATATCAGCCTGGACGAACTCCCTGAACCGTCCCTCCTGGGGGCGCTCCCCCCGCCAGACCTTTTGAATCTGCCAGCGCTTGAAGGGGAAGGTCAAGTCGTTGCTGTGTTCCACCACGTAGCGGCTCAGCGGCACGGTCAGGTCAAAATGCAAGCCCAGCCGACGCTCCACCGGAACATCCTTTTCCTGGCCCAGATCCTGCAGCCGGGAGAGCAGGTAGATCTCCTTGCTGGTCTCCCCCTTCTTGAGCAGGCTGGAGCCCTCTTCGACTGCCCGGGTCTCAATGCCGATGTAGCCGTTCAATTCGAAGACCTTGCGGAGCGTGTCGATAACGCGCTGCTCCACCACTCGTTGTGAAGGAAGCCATTCAGGGAAACCGGATAGAGATGTGCCTTTTGCCATAAGAACCTATACTATAGGAGGTCAAGGAAAATGGTACTGCCATATTTTGCGATCTCTCCAACACACAAGCCTAAGGAGCTGGCCATGGCCGACAACACCGCCATCACACCCGAGAACACCTCGACACCGCAGGAGGAGCACACCGCGGATGCGGCGGGCCAGGTCGCCGCTGCCACGACACCCGAAGCCGGACAGACCCAGAGCGCACCGGTACCGGCTGAGCCGCCGGCAAAGCCCAAGGCAGTTCCCTCCCCTGCGGCTTTGGCCCACAAGGCCCCTCATGTCAAGGCCGCTTCGGCCGCTCCCACCTACAGCCAGGAGGAGATCGACAAGGCAGAAGCCTTCGGACGGGTGGACGAGCAGGGCAATGTCTTCGTCCGCGAGGGCGACCAGGAGCGCCAGGTGGGCCAGTTCCCCAACGCTGATGCCAAGGAGGCCCTAAACCTCTACGCCCGCCGCTACCTGGACCTCAAGGAGAAGCTGAACCTCTTCGCCTCCAGGCTGCGCAGCCCTAAGATCAAGGCCCACGAGATTGACGAGTCCATAACCTCACTCAAGGAGGAGACCAGCCAGCCCGAGGCCGTCGGCAACCTCGCAGCCCTCCGCACGCAGTTGGACCAGCTGGCCGAACAGGGGCAGGCGCGCAAGGCCGAGCTGGCGCAGGCACGCAAGGATGCCATGGCCAAGGCCATCAAGGAGCGGACCGCCATTGTGGAGAAAGCCGAAGAGCTGGCTGCCTCCTTGGGCGACTCCACCAACTGGCGTTCCACAGCGGACAAGTTCCGTTCCCTCTTCGAGCAGTGGCAGCACCACCAGCGCACCACCATCCGCATCGACAAGGCCGACGCGGACGCGCTCTGGAAGCGCTTCTCCTCCGCCCGCACCACCTTCAACCAGGCCCGCCGCAAGTGGGCCCAGCAGCGTGATGCCCAACGGACAGAGACCAAGCGGATCAAAGAGGAGATCATCGCCGAGGCCGACCAGATCAAGGACTCCACCGACTGGGGACCCACCTCCCACCAGTTCAACGAGCTTATGGACCGTTGGAAGCAGGCCGGACGGGCAGGACGTCAGGATGACGATGCCCTCTGGGCCCGGTTCCGTCAGGCCGCGGATGTCTTCTTCAACGCCCGTCAGGCAGACCGGGACAAGACCTCGGTCAACGAGCGCGAAAACCTGACCAAGAAAGAAGCCCTGGTGGCCAAGGCTGAGGCTCTGCTGCCCGTCAAGGATGCCAAGGCCGCCAAGCAGGCCCGGCAGGAGCTGGCCAAGATCCAGGAGGAATGGGACGGCATCGGCTTTGTCCCCCGTGACGACGTGCGCCGGATCGAAGGCAGGATGGATGCTGTGGACCGGCAGATCAAGGCCGTGGAGGATGCAGCCTGGAACCAGTCGGACCCCGAGGCCGATGCCCGCGTCTCCAGCTTCGAGCAGCAGCTGGCCGCCCAGCTTGAGGATCTGGACCGTCGGATCGCCGCCGAGCAGGATCCGGCTAAGAAGCAGGAGCTTGAGGCCGAGAAGGCCACCAAGGAGCAGTGGATGAACGCCGTGCGCTGATCGCATCTGACTGCTTCAGGGCCCCCGGCCTGGTCATCGACCACCGGGGGCCCTTCCGTAACCACCGTTGATAACCGTCTTTCAGTTCAAGGCCGAAAGCAAGTGACCCTGCCGTCGCAAGAGTGTAGAGGAAAAGCGGACATAGCGGTGGTTGAGATGGAAGGTCAGATGGCCCGCATATGGGGGCTGGCCGAACCCTTGGCTCCGGTCAGACGGTAGGCATCGAAGACCCCGTCGATCTTCCTGACTGCCGACAAGAGGGTGTTCAGATGCTGGGGGTCGCCCATTTCGAAGACGAACTGGCTGACCGCCACCCGGTCACGGCCAGTGGACTGGCTGCCAGACAGGATGTTGACGCCGTGGTCGGACAGCACCTGAGTGATGTCGGAGAGCAGGTGGGGCCGATCCAGGGCCTCCACCTGGATCTGGACCATGAAGGTGCCCTGCTTGCCTGTCCAGGAGACCTCGATGATCCGTTCGGGTTGCTTCTTGCGAAGGTCCAGAAGGTTCTGACAGTCGGACCGATGAACCGAAACGCCCTGGTTGCGGGTGATGAACCCGGTGATGGGATCTCCCGGCACCGGGGTGCAGCAACGGGCCAGCTTGACCCAGACATCGTCCACGCCCTTGACCGAGATCCCCTGGGAGGTCTCCGGCCGACTGGATTTGGCGACCCGCTGCAGGGGAATGGCCTCCTGCTCCACCTCGTCCTCAAGGGCCGACCGGCCGGCGTCATGGACCAGACGCGAAATCACGTTCTGAGTGGAGACCTGTCCGTCGCCAATGGCGGCGTAGACCGCCTTCTCATTGGGATAGTTGAGCTCGTCGGCGGCGCCCACCATGGCTTCGGGGGTCAGCAGGGTGGCCACGGGCAGGTTCCGCTTGCGCATGGCGCGGATGAGCTCGTCCTTGCCCTCCTCGATGGTCTCCGAACGGCGCTCCTTGCTGAACCACTGACGGATCTTGCTGCGGGCGCGAGGGCTCTTGGCGAAGCTGAGCCAGTCACGCGAGGGTCCATCGGTGTCCGACTTGCTGGTCAGAATCTCCACCGTATCCCCGTTGCGCAGCTTGGTGTCCAGGGGGACCAGACGACCGTTGACCCTGGCGCCCATGGTTCTGTGCCCCACCTCGGTGTGGACGGCGTAGGCGAAGTCCACGGGTGTGGAGTCGGCCGGCAGGGAGATGATCTTGCCCTTGGGGGTGAACACATAGACCTCGGCCGAACCCAGATCGTCCTTCAGGGAGCCCAGGAACTCGTTGGAGTCAGGGGTCTCGCTGGTCCAGTCGGCCAGCTGCTGGATCCAGGTCAGGTTGTCCTCCTGGCTCAGCTCCCCCTCCTGGCGCTCACGCTTGACGTCGGACTTGTCCGGCTGGGAGAGCTCGCGGCCGGCGGACCCGTTCTCCTTGTACTTCCAGTGGGCGGCGATGCCGAACTCGGCACGACGGTGCATCTGCCAGGTGCGGATCTGGATCTCCACCGGCTTACCGCCCGGGCCCACCACCGTGGTGTGCAGGGACTGGTAGCGGTTGGTCTTGGGCATGGCAATGTAGTCCTTGAACCGCCCAGGCACCGGACTCCAGCGGGCATGGACGGCGCCTAGGGCCGCATAGCAATCGCGGATGGTGTCCACAATGATCCGCACCCCGACCAGGTCATAGATGTTAGCGAAATCGTGCCCGCGCACAATCATCTTCTGGTAGATGCTGAAGTAGTCCTTGGGCCGTCCGGTCACCTGGGCCTTGATGCCCTGGGCGTCCAGATCCTCGTGGATCTCGTCTAGGATCTGCTTCAGATAGACCTCCCGCTGGCCCGCCCTGCGGGAGACCAGCACCACGATCTCGTGGTAGATCTTGGGATAGAGAGTCTTGAAGCTGAGTTCTTCCAATTCGGTTTTGATGGCGTTCATGCCCAGCCGGTTGGCAAGGGGCGCATAGACATCCAGGGTCTCGCGGGCCTTGCGCTGGGCCGATGAAGCCTTGACGTAGCGCCAGGTGCGGGCGTTGTGGACCCGATCGGCCAGCTTGACCACCAGGACGCGGACATCCCGGCTCATGGCCACGATCATCTTACGGATGGTCTCGGCCTGGGCCGAATCACCGTAGTCCATCTTGGATATTTTGGTGACCCCATCCACCAGGCCGGCCACCGTGTCGCCGAACTCGTTCCGGCACTGCTCCAAGGTGTAGTCGGTGTCCTCCACGGTGTCGTGCAGCAGGCCGGCCGAAACCACCGTGGGACCCATGCCCAGGTCGGCCAGAATCTGGGCCACAGCCAATGGATGAATGATGTAGGGCTCGCCGGACTTGCGCCTCTGGTCGGCATGCTGGACCACAGCCCGGTCATAGGCGCGCTGGAGCATGGACAGATCCTCGCCGGGATGGTGGGCGGCGCAGATCTCCCGGATGGGCATCAGAGGGTTGAGCGGATCGTCGCTGATCTCGCAGCCCAAGGCTCTGGAGGACAGGCCGGAAGGGGCCTGCTCGCCGACATCATTGCTGCAGACGCTGCCCTCCGGAGTGACCATTCAAGCCTCCCATGTCCAGATATAATGCACCAATCCTACACTTGCGCCTGACCCATTCAGGCCGTCCGTGTCCGAAGGATGCCTCAGCGGCCCGTCGAGCCGAATCCGGCATCCGAACGCGCCGAGCCGGGCAGACGTTCCGCGGGCACGAAACGGGCCTGTACGTAGCGCTGAATGATCAGCTGGGCAATGCGCTCCCCGGGCTCGAAGTGAACCGACTCACGCGGATCCAAGTTGATCAGCGGCACCTTGATCTCGCCCCTGTACCCGGCATCGATGGTTCCGGGCGCGTTGAGCACGGTTACCCCCATCTTGACTGCCAGTCCCGAGCGCGGGTGAACCAGGCCGACGTACCCGTTGGGCAGAGCCAGAGCGACGCCGGTGGGAACCAGCGCCCGCTGGAAGGGAGCCAGATCCACGGCCACCCTGGCTCGCAGATCGGCACCTGCATCGCCGGGCATGGCGTATTCCGGCACCTTGGCCCCATCCAAGGATTTGAACAGGACCTCGACCGTTTCTGGCTCGTTGTAGGACTCGTCGTAGGCCATCAGGCGGCGCACTCCTTGCAGACGGGCTTGCCGTCGGGGGTGGTGTAGGCCAGCTGGCTCCGGTGCTTGACCAGGAAGCAGTTGGAGCAGATGAATTCATCACCCTGCATGGGAATGACAGTCACCGAAGAGTCCTCATTGCTCAGGTCTGCACCAGGCAGCTCGTAGTCTTCAGCGATGGCGTTCTCGTCGTCATCGTCAAGGTCAGCCCCGGCATCCTGGCCGCTTTTGCCCAGCTCCTGCAGGGATTCCTCGTCTTCGTCCTTGTCGCGCGGGGTATCGTAATCCTGTGCCATCGTGTACCCTTTCCTTGTTCGGCCGGCCACCTCGTATGCCGGTCATTTCACACGATATGTACTGCGCATAGGATACACGATTTCAAAAGCACGTAAAATACCAACCGTAGGGCACAATGGAAATACCTAAGGGTGTGTAAAGGAACCGTAAGAGGATAGGGGCGTGCATGTCTGAGAATGGGACCAGGGTGGCCAGCTTTGACCATGTCGACGACAGGGGCGATCTGGTCTTCGTCTGTGACCACCGGCACTTCGCCGTAAGGGTCGACGATGCGCTTGATCGCGCCATTCTTGAGGCCAAGCAGGTCAAGGAGGAAGAGGACGTGGACCCCCAGACGGGCAAGTCCAAGCCCCTGCCTGTCTCGGCCATTCAGGCGGCTGTGCGTGCCGGCGCCCGCCCTGAGCAGGTGGCTCAGCAATACGCTGTCAACGAAGCGCTGGTACGGCGTTTCGCGGCCCCGGTGGAGACCGAAAAGAAGTATGCCATCGAGCAATTCCTGACCATGCCGGCGCCCAAGGGGTCGGGCGGGCGTAACTACCAGGAACTGATTGGCAAGGTGCTGGCCCGTGCTGGGGTCAGTCTGGCACAGGTTTCCTGGCAGGCCACCAGACGAGGGTACGAACCCTGGAACATCAACGGCGTGTTCACGCTGGACAAGCGGATCTTCAACGCCCGCTGGGCCTGGAACATGCATGACAACACCGTGACCTGCCTGAACGGGGCGGCAAGGATGTTGCTGGCCGATTCTGCAGACGATCATGGTCAGGATCGGCCTGCCGAAGCGATTGACGATCAGACCGACAGGCGGCCTCCAAGCCAGAAGGATACCTTTACCCAAATCGAAGAAGAGGACGCCGGATCGGAGGGCCAGGAGAGCGGTGAACGTCAGGCGGCACTCACGGCCTGGCTCTATGGCAAGCCCAAGGAGAGCCAGGAGCGGACAGCCGAGCAAGAGCCCAGCCACCCCAGCGCAGAACTGACCGAGGACCCCGACACAGCCGAGCATCCTCCCATCAGGGACAACGAATCCACCATGGTCCTGCCCGTGCAGAACCATGGACAGAGCCAGGCGGACCAGGAGCAGCCCCGGCAAGAGGATCCAGGCGATGATGCCAGGCAGGACGAGCAGGAGGATCAGCCCAAGGAGGGTCGCCGCAGCAAGCGGGCCAAAAAGCACTCCGGACGGTCGGCCGTGCCCAGCTGGGATGAGATCCTCTTCGGCAAGTAGTCAGACCAGGTCGATCAGGCAGGGAATCTGCGTCTCCAGACGGGTCCATGAACCATGCACGCCGGGCAGCCTGGTTGCGGCATCCGTCTGATCTGCAGAATTCACCAGGGTGATCCGGTCACCGGCCAGCACCAGAAGGTCGCCGATCATGGGTCGGATCCGAGCGTCCACAGGGCCGAAGATTCCCCCTTGGATGGCCTGGTCCCGGGTCAACACCCAGGCCCGCTCCCCCAGACGCTCGCGCCAGCGTGTAGCCACGACCTGGGGGTTCGCCCCCTGGTCCAGATAGAGCATGACCGCCCTGGGCTCGCCGCCCACCAGTCGCACATCCCGGTTCAGTTCGGGATCCTGGGCAATGTCAATGCGCTGGTTCGGATCGGACTCAACCATGCCGTGATCGGCTATGATCACCGTCAGTGTCCCGGCAGGCAGGCGGCGATGAAGCTCGGCCAGCTGTGCATCGGTGGCTTCAAGAGCGGCCACCCACTCCTCACCCTCCCAGCCGCTGTGGTGGCCCACCTTGTCCACATCGCGAATGTAGAGGTAGGTCAGACCCGGCTGGCGGGCAGCCTCGCAGGCGGCCAGGAGACGCTGACGGGAGTGGTTGTGGGCCAGATACTCCCCGCCACGCAGAGCCGCGCGGGTCAGGGCTGAATCGCGAAAACGCGGCAGGCCCGAGGAGGTCACACGGACCCCTTGCGCCTGGAGGGTCTCAAAGACCGTGGGACGGCGCTGCAGGCGCTCGGGATCCTGAGCGCCCCTGAATTGGATCATCTGACCCAACTGGCCGGTGTCCGGGTTCAGCTGGGTGTAGCCGGTCATGCCGGTCAGTCCAGGGCTGGTTCCGGTGCCGAAGACCCCCATGGCCGCCACGGTCGTCGAGGGCAGACTGGTGTAGAGGGGACGCTGGTTGATGGGCTCGGACAGCAGCGAGCGCAGGTAGGGCACATGGCCCTGGCGGCTGACCAGATTCCAGAATCCCAGCCCATCCACCAGGACGACGACCACCGACCGGGCCTCCGGCAGTCCCAGAGCCTCCTGGAGAGCCTTGGCAGACGGATGGACGTCGGTGGCCACAGGCATTCCCAGGCAGGCGCTCAGGGCTGGCAGGACGGCGGACAGATGCCTGGCCCCGCCAACATGGTTAGCCCCCGCCCGGTCCCCGTATTGGATAGGCGGACTCGGCTGCAGCAGTTCCTTCATGTCAGGTGTATCCAGACCCATGCCTTCCATTCAAGCACGGTCAGACCCCAGGCCGACACCGCATCCCTGCGGTGAAGGCTTTGGCGGACCGTCCGGTTATCATAAGGCGGAACGTGAAGGAGCAGGAGCTGGAGCATGGCAACTCATCGCAGGAGCAAGGCGGCGGGGTACGACCCCAGGCAGGTCAAGGAGCACATCGTCGAAACCCCTCTGAACGAGGAGATGAGCAAGTCCTTCCTGGAATACGCCTACTCGGTCATCTACGCCAGGGCCCTGCCCGACGCCCGTGACGGACTCAAGCCGGTCCAGCGGCGGATCATCTATCAGATGGGCCAGATGAACCTCAACCCCGACCGCCCCTACATGAAGTCCGCCAGGGCCGTGGGCGAGGTCATGGGCAAGCTGCACCCCCATGGCGACTCCTCCATCTACGAGGCCATGGTCAGGCTGGCTCAGCCCTTCGCCATGCGCCTGCCCCTGGTCGACGGCCACGGCAACTTCGGATCCCTGGACGACGGACCGGCGGCCTCCCGCTACACCGAGGCCAGGCTGGCTCCGGCGGCCCTGGGCATGAACGCCGACATCGACCAGGACACGGTGGACTTCTCCCCCAACTACGACAACAAGCTCAAGGAGCCCCAGGTCCTGCCCTCGGCCATCCCCAACCTGCTGGTCAACGGAGCCTCGGGCATCGCCGTGGGCATGGCCACCAACATGATCACCCACAACCTGAGCGAGGTGGTGGCCGCTGCCAAGTATCTGGTGGCCCACCCGGACGCAAGCCTGGACGAACTCATGCGCTACGTGCCCGGCCCGGATCTGCCCGGCGGCGGGGTCATCGTGGGTCGGGACGGCATCCGCAAGGCTTACGAGCACGGCCGGGGGGCCTTCGTGACCAGGTCCGTCACCCACCTGGAGAACGTGACCGCCCGCAAGAAGGCCATCGTGGTCACTGAGCTGCCCTTCATGGTGGGACCCGAACGGGTTCTGGAACGCATCTCGGATGGGGTGCGCAACCACAAGCTGGAGGGCATCTCCAGCGCCATCGACCTGACCGACCGGCACAACGGGACCCGCCTGGTCATCGAGATCAAGACGGGATTCGACCCGGGCAAGGTCCTGGGCAAACTCTTCAAGTACACGCCCCTGGAGGACTCCTTCACCATCAACAACGTGGCCCTGGTCCACGGACGGCCCAGAACCATGGGGCTCAAGGAGCTGCTGGAGGTCTGGGTGGAGCACCGGCGCACGGTCATCCATCGGCGCAGCGAGTTCCGCCGCAAGAAGGCCCTGGAACGTCTGCATCTGGTCGAGGGTCTTCTGCTGGCCCTGGTCGACATCGACGAGGTCATCCAGGTCATTCGCAGCTCGGACGATGCGGATGCGGCCAAGACCAAGCTGATGGCGGTCTTCGACCTGGATCAGACCCAGGCCCAGTACATTCTTGACCTGCGGCTGCGGCGGCTTACCAAGATGAGCAGGATCGAGCTGGAGGGCGAACGCGACGACCTCAACAAGCAGCTGGAGGAACTGGAGCGGATTCTGGGTTCCTCGGCCGAGCTTGACCGGGTGGTCATCCAGGAGATGGACCAGGCGGTGGCCCAGTGGGGTACGCCCAGGCGCACGGTCATCCTGGACCAGGAGCCCTCCGGCGATCTGGCCCCCGTGCAGTCGGCAGCAGCCGGCGACCAGCAAACCCCCGGCAAGGCCGGTGCCGGCCCACAGGCCGCACTGATGGCAAGCGGAGGAACCAGCCGCGGCGGGGACGGCGGCGACCTGCACATGGAGGACAAGCCCTGCACGGTCATGATGAGCGCCACCGGCCTGCTGGCACGCAGCACCTCAGGAGCCTTGGACGCCTGGCGGTCCCGGCCACGCAACCAGGACCGGGGGCATGACGACCAGATCATCGCCATATTCGCCACCACCACCCTGGCCACCTACGGCCTGGTCACCACGGCTGGACGGCTGATCACCGCTCCTGTGGCCGACCTGCCGCTGATCCCCGCCACCGCCAACCCCAACCTGAGCGGGGGCATCGTGGCTGACGAGCTTCTGGGCGGGACCGCCAGCACCGAACCACAGGCCGACGAGCACGCCGTCACCGTCATCGACATGGCCGACACCCGGCCCCTGGCCCTGGGCACCCGGCTTGGCACGGTCAAACGTTGGAACCGCGAGTCCCCGACCACCATGGACTCTTGGACGGTCATCGACCTGAAGGATGAGGATCAGGTGGTCTTCGCAGCCCCCTGCCAGGACGGGGACCGCATGGTGCTCATCTCCTCGGATGCCAGCCTATTGACCTTCACCGGCGACAAGGTTCGCCCCCAGGGTCGCAATGCGGCAGGCATGGTGGGCATCCGACTGGTCCAGGGCTGCCAGGTCGCCACCTTCGCGGTTGTGCCGGCCGGAGAGATCGGCTGGACCTACCAGGAGACCGGCGAGGATGGCATGAGCACCCAGGCCGGGGCCGTGGTCCTGACCGTGGCCGGTGACTCCGAGGCTCTGCCCGGCACCGAGAATGGGTCGGCCAAGCTGACTCCGCTGGAGATGTATCCGGTCAAGGGCCGTGGCACGAGGGGCGTGCGCTCCCAGCGCTTCCTCAAGGGTCAGGACACCCTGCTGCTGGCCCGGGTGGGCGCCTGGCCCCTGCACGCCAGCACCGCTGCCGGTTCTCCGGTCGACCTGCCCGACGTGGACATGCGCCGGGATGCCTCCGGCCAGGAGCTGGCAGCGCCCATCGCCTTTGTAGCCTGAGGACACGTTCACACAAGGCTCAGTAGAGGGCCATGCCGCCTGGTCCGGCCGTGAATCCGGCGGCGGCCAGGGCCATGCCCACCGGTTCACGCATGGTCAGGGGTCGGCCATTGGCATCACTGAAGAGGATGCGTCCCTGCCCGCCCCGCCTCAGCCATGAAGCCAGCTGGGCGAAGGCCGCCTCCAGCAATCCACACTCGGGCTCGCCGAAGACCAGCAGATGATGCCCCTTGGGCGCCGCATAGACCAGGGCGCAGCCTCGATGCTGCACCAAGAGGTTCCCCATCCGCCGAATGGGCCGACCGCCGGCATCCCCTGATGTAGTCGGCCAGGCAAGAGCCGTGCCATAGAGGTTGGCGGGATCGGTCACATCCATGACCACGGGCTCGGGAGGTCGCTGCCCCGATCTGTCTTCACCATCGCTCCTGCGCTCATCCTCTTGGAAGTCCCTGAGCTGGTTGATCACCTCTCGGGGGGCGAACTGGGCACCGCCGAAACCGTCGACGATGACCCCACGCGTCAGCTGACCGGCCTCCTCCATCCGTCTGCAGACCTGATAGAGGGCCGAGAATCCGCCAGGCAGAGACCGCACCTCAGGCAGCACCGGAGCCAGGAGCCCATAGCGGTCCAGGATGGCCTGCTCCTCGTGGACCAGGCGGACGGTCCGCTGTCGATCATCGTCCTGGCTGCCTCTAGGCTCATCGCGTGAACCGGCCATGCCAGTCCCCGCTGAGCCTCCTGCTGACCCGCGCTCATCCACAACCAGGGTCCAGAACCCCTCCGCCGCTGCTGACAGCGCTGTTGAGCTTGTCGCCCGCATCATGGCTGCACGACCCCTGGGCCTGCCGTGTCCATGCAGGCCGTGGGGCAGGCGTCGGGTCCTCCCCGAGGACTGAGACCCTGATCCTCGGATCAGGCGCCGAACCGGAGCCAGGGAGGCGTTGGTGACCAGTCCACACCTGACCAAATCCCAGAGCGACCGTGCCACGGCCTCCTGATCGGGGGCTTCAAAACCAAGAGACTCAACGTCATTCCCGCCCCGGCCGGCGCAGGCGCGCAGAAGCCGATCGAAGCGGTAGGCTCCCCCGTCGGCCAGAACATCCAGCATGGTCTCTTCCAGATCGCACGCGTCGCCCGCCTTGCTCGACTTGCCGGCCACATCCGTGACCGACGGAGGACCAACAGATTGTGCTGGAAGCTCATCATCCAGGTCCTCGGCCAGATAAAAGGTCATGGCGCCCAACGGGCCCTCCCCCTGGTCGGACCCCACCCAGACCACCTGGCCCGAAGCCAGCAGATCGTCCATCAAGGCCGGTCCGTAATCACGCACCCTGGCCGGGAAGATGGCCGACTCCCAGAGTTCGGTCGGCAGAGCCAGCCCCTCCAGCTGCCCGACCACCTCCAGCAATCCTTCGGTGCCCATCAAGGGCTCCTGGCCCAGGGGTGCCAGACCCTGCCTGTGAAGAAGAAAGTCGCTGTAGACATGACCGGGGACAGGACTGGCGGCCTTGCTGGCCTTGGCCAGGGACCGCGAGCGCAGCCGACGGAAGACCTCGGGATCCAGCCACCCCCGGCGGGGTTCGCCTCCCTCAAATCCCGGCTCGCCATAGGCACTCAGGTCAGGCCTGGGGAAGACCCCGGTCATGAGCAGCTCGCGTGAGGCCAGGGAGCGCAGTCGGTCCTCCAAGAGAGCGCTGCCCAGACCCAGGTGACCGGCCAGGTCCTCGGTGGTGAATGGCCCATGGACTTCGGCATATTGCCTGACCAGCTGGTCAAAGGCTTCACCGTCCGATTCCGATTTTTGTGTTGACTGAGCGGATGGCCGGATGATGCCAGGGCCCAGAACCGCCGTCAGCCGCCCTGCCTGACCGGCCCATACCCAGCAGTCGCGTGTACCCAGTCTGACCTGGACCACCCTGACCTGGGTCTGCAGCTCCTCCAGCATGGCCCGGACCTGTGCCTCCGTAACCGATTCGTCCTCCTGCCCGCGCATGCGCCGACGAATCCCAGCCAAATCCATGGGGCCCAGGGTGCGCAACAGGTCGGCCAGTCCTTCGGCTCCCCTGGCCCGGGTTCTGGGCGAAAGCCGCTGCAGATCAGCAGTCACCTGGTCTACGGTCTCCTGGTCCAGAAGGTCAGCCATGTCCACCTGGCCGACCATCTGCTCCAGCAGGTCGGAGTCGATGGCCAGCATGGCGGCGTCGCGCTCAGCCTTGGGCATGTCGTACTGGTACATGAAGGTCCCCAGGTAGCCGAAGAGCAGCCCTGAAGCCATGGGCGAGGGGGCCTTGGTGGAGGCCGGGACCAGACGAACGCTCCCCTGCTCCAGGTCGGCCATGAGCTCGCGCAGGGCAGGCATGTCGTAGACGTCCTGCAGGCACTCGCGCATGGTCTCCAGAACCAGGGGGAAGTCATCCTCCTTCAGAGCCGCGTCCAGCAGACGGGAGGCCCGCAGACGCTGCTGCCAGAGCGGAACCCTACGACCCGGCTCCATCCTGGGCATGTAGAGCGAGCGGGCTGCGCACTGGCGGAAGCGGGCCTGGAAGAGCGCTGAGCCCACCAGGTGCCTTCGGACTTCGCGCTCCACCTGATCAGGGGTGAATCCGAATATTCGCTGATCTTCCAGGAAGGCATCAGTGCCCGGAATCTGCACGACGATGCCGTCCTCCCCCGCCCAGACGGATCCGTCGTATCCGCGCTCACGGGAGAGCCGGGCGGCGATGGCCAGGGCCCAAGGCTCGTTGACCCTGCGGCCGTATGGCGAATGGAGGATCAGCCTCAGATCGCCCTCCTCGTTGGGGCAGCGCTCGACCACCAGGTGCCGGTCGTCGGGCACCCGGCCGGTGGAGGCCTGCTGCTCGGCCAGAAAGGCGGCCAGATTGTTGATAGCAGGACGGTCCAGGCCGTCCTTCAGCAGACGAGTGCTTACTGATTGAGTGAAACCCGGCCGGCCGGAGGCAGTCTGGACCGCCGGTATCAGGCCCTGGGACAGTTCCATGGCGAGTCTGCCCAGGCGACGGCCAAAGGCAGGGTCGCGGCCGGTGCCCTCCCCATGCCAGAAGGGTAGCCTGGCGGAGCGTCCCGGAGCGGGCACGACCACCACACGGTCGCGGGTGATCTGCTGGATCCTCCAGGAGGTGGTACCCAGGGTGATCACGTCCCCCTTGCGGGACTCGTAGACCATCTCCTCATCCAGCTCCCCCACTCGGCGGGGTTTGCCGCCGGCGGCCTCGGAGGGCATGACCACACTGTAGGAGCCACGGTCGGGAATGGTGCCTCCGGAGGTGACCGCCAGTCGTTGCGCGCCGGGCCGGACCGTCAGCATACCGGTCTGGTGGTCCCAGACCAGGATGGGACGGAAGGCGGTGAAATCCTGGGAGGTGTAGGCACCGCTGAGCATGCCCAGCACCGCCCGGTAGACCTGCTGGTCCAGGTGGGCGAAGGGCGCGGCCCGTCTGACCGTGGCCAGCCAGTCCTCCTCCTTGAGCGGGCCCATGGCGGCCGCGGCCACCGTCTGCTGGGCCAGAACATCCAAGGGACTGCTGGGCATGATGGTGGGTTCGATGTCACCCTGGACCATGCTCTCCATGCTGGCCGTGCACTCCAGGATCTGCTCGCGGGTCAGGGGGAAAAGCCTGGCCTGCGATACCTGACCCACCTGATGGTCAGCCCGGCCCACCCGCTGCAGTCCCGAAGCGGTCGACAGCGGGGCATTGACCTGGATGACCAGATCGACCGAACCCATATCGATACCCAGCTCCAGGCTTGAGGTGGCGACCACGCACCGCAGTCTGCCGGCCTTGAGATCGTCCTCCACCTGGCGGCGGCGTTCCTTGGATACCGAACCATGATGGGCCATGGCGATGGGCTGGTCGACGCTCAGGCCGGAGGTTCTCTCGGAGGTGGACCCGGTGGCCGAATCGTAGTGGGCCGGCTCCCTGGGCTCAGCTGTTTCATCGGATGAACCTGGCCGGTCGTGGCCGGATGCCTGCAGATCAGACTGGTGCAGGTCGTTCAGCCGGGCGGTCAGGCGTTCGGCGAGTCCTCGGGAGTTGACGAAGACCAGGGTGGTGCGGTGGGACAGGACCTGATCCAGGATGGCCCGCTCGACGGCAGGCCAGATGGATCCGCTTCTCTGGTCCCCCTCCTGCCCTTCCTGGCTGGACTCGCCGGGCGGCGCGGCCAGATCCCCCATGTCCTCCAGGGGCTCGATCAGGCGCAGGTCCATGGCTGTGGACGACCTGGGCTGGATCAGACTGACCGGACGGCTGCCGCCCAGAAAACGGGCCACCTGCTCGGGTGGACGGACCGTCGCCGACAGGCCGATCCGCTGCACAGGCCCTCCGACCAGGTCGTCCAAGCGCTCCAGGCTCAGCGCCAGATGAGCCCCGCGCTTATTGCCCGCCAAAACGTGGATTTCGTCCACAATAACGGTCTGCACGTTCTTCAGCGTGCTGGCCGTCTTGGAGGTCAGCATCAGATAGAGGGACTCAGGTGTGGTGACCAGAATATCCGGAGGATGGGCGGCCAGGGCTCTGCGGCCGCGGGCGTCGGCGTCTCCGGTACGGATGCCCGTCCGGACCTTGGGCGCTTTACCTCCCTGCTGTACAAAGCGCTCGGCTATGCCCTCCAGCGGAGCCTGCAGGTTGCGGGCCACATCCGTCCCCAGGGCCTTCATGGGCGAGATGTAGAGCACGGCGACCCCAGGCTTCCGGGAGCGCCGGGGCATGGTCATAAGCTCGTCGATGGCCCAGAGAAAGGCGGCCAGGGTCTTGCCCGAGCCGGTGGGCGAAATGATCAGCGCATCGCCGCCTGAACGGATGGCCGGCCAGGCCTGCACCTGGGTCGGCGTGGGACCCTGAGGGAAGGCCTGACGAAACCAGCCGGCCGTCTGCGGGGAGAAATTACCCAAGGGATCGCTGCTCATCTGCGTTACGCTCCTCTCCCCACCTTTCGGGCCTTGCTGAAGACAGATCAGGTGTCGATCTTGCTCCGGTCGAAGTCGTCGGCATTGTCCACGATGAACTGCTTGCGGGGCGGCACGTCGTCCCCCATGAGCAGGGGGAAGATACCGGCCGCCTGAGCGGCATCCTCCATGCGTATGCGGCGCAGCATGCGGGTCCTGGGATCCATGGTGGTGTCGGCCAGCTGGTCGGCGTCCATCTCGCCCAGACCCTTGTAGCGCTGCACATCGGGATTGTAGTCGATGTGCTTGGCCTGCAGATCGGCCAGCTTGCCCTCCAGCTCATCGTCCGAATAGGTGTAGATGAACTTCCCCTTGTTCCTGCCTGCCAGGGCGATTCGATGCAGGGGTGGCACGGCTGCGTAGACCCGCCCGTTCTCGATCAGGGGCCGCATGTAGCGGTAGAAGAGGGTCAGCAACAGGATGCGGATATGGGCGCCGTCCACGTCGGCATCGGTCATCATGATGACCTTGTTGTAGCGGGCCTGGTCGATGTCGAAGCTGGCTCCCGAGCCCGCGCCGACCACCTGGATGATGGAGGCGCACTCCTTGTTGGTCAGCATCTGGGACAGGGAGGCCTTCTGCACGTTGAGGATCTTGCCACGGATGGGCAGCAGGGCCTGGAACATGGAGTTTCGGGCCGCCTTGGCCGTGCCCAGGGCGGAGTCGCCCTCGACGATGAACAGCTCGGCGATGTCGTCGTTGCCGGGCATGGAATCCGAGAGCTTGGAGGGCATGGAGGCCGATTCCAGGGCGTTCTTGCGCCTGGTGACCTCCTTGGTCTTACGTGCCTGGACGCGGGCGTGCATCTCGCCCACGATCTTCTCCAGCACCTGGCCGGACTGCTCCTTGAAGCCGCGCTTGGAGCCGCTGATCATCTGGCCGAACTGGTCGTCGGTCATCCGGGTGACGATGGGCTTGACCTGGGCCGTACCCAGCACGTCCTTGGTCTGGCCCTGGAACTGCGGCTCGGCGATGCGCACGGTGACCACGGCCACCAGCCCGGCCAGAACGTCGTCGCGCTCCACCTTGGTGTGAGAATCCTTGAGGTTGACCTTGAGACGGCGAGCGTTGGCCTCAACGGCCTTGCGCACCTGGCGGGTCATGGCGTTCATGAACCCGTCCACGTGCATGCCCCCGCCGGGCGTCTCCACCACATTGACGAAGCTACGAACGACTGAATCGTAGTCATTGACCCAGCGCAGGGCGATATCCACCCCGCAGACACGTTCCACCTGCTCGGCGTGCAGCTCGCCATCGGGACCGACCCGCTGGGTCTCTTCCTGGTAGGTGTCCTGGCCGCTGATCCGCCAGATGTCGCTGACCGGCTCGCCCGTGGACAGGAAGTCCACAAAGTCCGTCACCCCACCGGTGTGCAGGAACTCCTCCACCCGCTGATGGCCGGACTCGTCCTCCGGCTGCAGCATGGCCCGGTCGGCCCTCTCGGTGGCCGAAAGGTCGGCATCCTCGGCCTGCGCGTCTTCGGCACGTTCGTCCCCGTCGCCTTCTTCAGAGTGATCGTCGCTGTCAGACGATTCACGAAGGTTCTCCTGAACGTCCTGATTATTCGGCTCTGCAGCAGGTTCGCCGTCAACCTCCAGGCGCAGATCCTGCTCGGCACTTCCTGTGGCGGGGATGCGATCGTCGATCACAGTGATCTTGAGGCCAGGCACCAGGAAGCTGGTCTGACGTACCCGGTCGATCAGCTGGGCGTAGCTGAACCGGGCCGTGGGGTTGAAGATTTCCGGGTCGGCCCAGTAGCGCACCCTGGTGCCGGTCCTGGACTTGGGCACGCTGCCGACCACCTCCAGGGGCGTAGGCCGGTTCTTCCTGGTGCGTTTAAAGGGCGAGTCAGGCGAGGGATGCTCCGGATCAGGGTCCTGGTAGGTACCGGGATGGCCCTGATGGAAGCGCATCCGGTGGGTCTTGCCGTCCCTGTCCACCTCCACGTCCAGTCGGGAGCTCAGGGCGTTGACCACCGAAGATCCCACGCCGTGCAGGCCGCCCACAGCCGTGTATGAAGAGTTGCCGAACTTGGCTCCCGCGTGAAGCTTGGTCAGAACCACCTCCACGCCGGTCAACCCTGTCCGAGGCTCTATATCAACGGGGATGCCTCGGCCGTTGTCATCCACCTCGATGGAGCCATCCCTGTGCAGGATGACCTTGATATGGTCGCACTGGCCGGCCAGGGCCTCGTCCACGGCGTTGTCGATGATCTCCCAAAGGCAGTGCATGAGCCCCTGGCTGTCCGTGGTCCCAATGTACATACCCGGACGCTTGCGCACCGCTTCCAAGCCATCCAGAACCGTCAGACTGCCGGCACCATAGGACTTTTCCTTATCAGGCTTTTTCGCCACCATTTACCTCGCCGTTCACCTCATGGCGCCCAGGAGGACAGGAGTCCCCACATGGGCGGTCGCTTACGCACCGATGACCATTTCTAGCAAGGAGGCCTCGACAGTGTCAGGGCCTCCCCGTCGGGCGCAGAGGTCACTGATCCAGGAAGTCACGCAGGGTCTGCGAGCGCGAGGGATGCCGCAGCTTGGACATGGTCTTGGACTCGATCTGGCGGATGCGTTCACGAGTGACCCCGTAGACTCGGCCGATGTCGTCCAGGGTCTTGGGCTGCCCATCCTCCAAGCCATAGCGCATCTTGATGACACCGGCCTCACGGGGGCTCAGGGTCTCAAGAACCTGCTGGAACTGTTCCTGCAGCAGGGAGAAGGCCACAGCATCCGAGGGGGCGATGGCGTCGGTGTCCTCGATCAGGTCGCCGAACTCCGAGTCGCCGTCCTCACCCAGAGGGGTGTGCAGGGAGATGGGCTCACGTCCGTACTTCTGGACCTCCTGGACCTTCTCGACGGGCATGTCCAGCTCCCTGGCCAGTTCGTCGGGGGTGGGCTCGCGGCCCAGATCCTGCAGCATCTGACGCTGGACGCGGGAAAGCTTGTTGATGACCTCGACCATGTGGACGGGCACGCGGATGGTGCGGGCCTGGTCGGCCATGGCGCGGGTGATGGCCTGACGAATCCACCAGGTGGCATAGGTGGAGAACTTGTAGCCCTTGGTGTAGTCGAACTTCTCCACAGCACGGATCAGACCCAGATTGCCTTCCTGGATCAGGTCCAGGAAGAGCATGCCCCTGCCCGTGTAGCGCTTGGCCAGGGAGACCACCAGTCGCAGGTTGGCCTCCAGCAGATGGTCCTTGGCCTTCTTCCCATCGTTGGCGGCCCACTTGAGCTCGCGGCGACGCTTGAAGTCCATACCCTCGCCCTCGGTATCCAGCAGATGCTGGGCATAGAGGCCGGCCTCGATGCGCTCCGAGAGGTCCACCTCCTGCTCGGCGTTCAGCAGGCTGACGCGGCCGATCTGCTTGAGGTAGTCCTTGACAGGGTCCGCAGTGGCGCCGGCGGTGACCACGCGACGCTTGGGATTGCCAGAGGGGGTGACATTCTCATCGTCATCGGAATCGTCGACGACGAAAGCGCCCTTGACCTTGGCGGCAAGGGCATGGGCGGCCTTGCGGTCCTCCTCGGCCTCATCATGGACCTGGGAGGCCTCATCCTCCTCCTGATCGTCCTCGTCGGGCTCGTCCTCCAGCTGGTCGTCGTCCTCCTGATCCTCCAGCAGATCCTCGTCGGGCTCCTGCTCCTCCTGCTGCAGGATGGGCTTCTCTTCGACCTTCTTGGTGGTCTTGGAGGCCGGACGGCGGTTCCTCTTGGTCGCCGAGGTGCTAGTAGCGGCGCTCTTACGGGACGTGGTCTTGCGGGACGCCTTGCTGCTGGTCTTGGACCTGGTGGTGGTCTTGGTCCTGCCGGCAGTCGAACTGCTACGGCCCTTTGCGGTATCCACTGCGGCTGTCTTGGCTGACTTGGTGTCCTTCGTGGCCAAATTCTCCTCCTGGATCATCCCACCCGCCGACACTGCTTTAAGGGCACAGCTATGGCAAGGTCAAATCGTAGACTCATTACAGTGAACCACCCCAGGGGGACGATTATTCCCGATTCAGCTCAATTGCCTCCAAGCCGGATCGATGCCACGGCCTATCAAGGCCAGGACGATGGCGGCCAGACTGCAGGAACGGTCGTCTGCCAGGGCTTTCTGCGCAAACCCCGATGCTCGGGATCCCCCACTCCACCAGTCGACATAGGCCGCGACCGCCAGTGGCTGGGACCGAAACCCCGGGGGAACCTGATCCGCCATGGCTTCAAGCATGGCAAGCCCTGCACGACAGCGGGGCTGGTCCGGCCGTGTCGCAGTGTCCTTGAAGACCGCATCCAGGATGCTGCAGAGCGCCGTCACATTCGACGGATCATTGGGACGAACACACAGGTCCATCAACCGATCGCTGTCCAGACCAGGCTCAGGCGCCAGCATTGACAAAATAAGCCCGTCGCGTATGGCCAGAGTCTCCTTTGTGGCCACGGCCAGGCAGTCTGCCGAGTCGGAGTCCAACTGCTGGCGCGCCTGCGGCCCCTTCAAACCAGCGATCCAGTCTGTCAACGGTTGCTGGAGCCATCGTCTGTCGGCCTCTTCCACACCCCATCGTCGTCGGCCCTCTCGGTAGTTCTCCACCAGTTCCTTCATACCTTTTTCATTTGCGTCGTCCATGCCTTCAGCGCCTCCCATCCGCTCCCGGCATGGGAACCGGGAGCCTTGGCACCATCCTGATCCAGTTGGCACCGTGAGGAAGGCTCCAACCGATCATGTGGTCAAGTGACGTCATCCATCCACCACGGTCCCGGCAGCCTGTCCGCTGGGCAGATATGCGGATAGGCTCTAAGGCATGAAAAGCGTGACTGCAGCACGGGTCGAACAGCGCATAGAGGAACTGCTCCAGCGCCGTTGCGACCACCTGATTGCTCCAGAACCCGGACCGGACCACCCCCGGGACCAGGACCCCTCCCAGGAGGCTTTGCATGAGGTCATCCTCCAGGCAATCGAGGCCGGCCGCGGCGGCAAACGCCTGCGCGCCCTGCTGCTCTGCGACGTCTGGCGGGCTTTGGATTCCGAGCAGAATCCCGACCGTGAACAGGCGGTGGTGGACCTTGCCTGCGCCTTGGAGGTCTATCAGACCAGCGCGCTGGTCCATGACGACATCATCGACGGTTCCCCCCGTCGTCGGGGCCGCCCTGCCACCCACCTGGCCCTGAGCCGGTCGGTTGCCGGAAACGACTCGAGCGGCCGGGCACCCGCAAGACCTGATGTCCGCGGCACCGGTCTGGGCATCCTGCTTGGCGACCTGCTGGCATCGCTGAGCACGGACATGGCCCTCCAGGCGGCTGCCGGGCTGCCTCAGGGACCGGCCATCGGAAGAACCTTCCAAGCCATGCAGACGGCTGTGGTCACCGGCCAGGTCCTGGACATGGGCATGGAGGAGGCCTGTCTGGACAATCCGGAACGCCTGCGCCGCCAGGCCCTGCACACCATGGCCTGGAAGACCGCCTCCTACACCACCCTGACCCCGCTGGCTCTGGGCCTGTTGGCCGCCGGAGCAGACATGGAGGAGCACAAAGAGTCGGTGCGCGCCCTGGGTCTGGACCTGGGGCTGGCCTACCAGCTGGCGGACGATCTCTTGGACGTCACAGGCGACGACCGACGCACCGGCAAACCTGTGGGTGGCGATATCCGCGAGGGCAAGCGGACCGTCCTCCTGGCCGACACCCTGGCCATGGCCGATTCTGATCAGGCCAAAGAGGTTCGTCGAATCTACGATTCCCCGGCCGAACGCCGCAAGGATAGCCAGGTGAATATGGTCCGTGATCTGATGCAGTCCTGTGGAGCCGTAGAGGCCAGCCGTCAACGCATGGCCGACCTGTCCGTCCGAGCCCAGGCCCGAGCCCAGGCCCTGGCCCATGATCTGCATCTGCCGGCAAGTGGCCGAACCATATTCCTCGAGGCCTGCCGACGCTTCCTGCCGCTTGCCACCACCGCCGGGTATCATGAACGTGTATCTTCCATTGATGCCGAGGCCGGTCAGGCCTCCGAGGTGTAGAGGGCCGGACAAGACGAGCATGAGTGAAGCGGACGAGAGGACCAGCGACCGGATCATCGACGGGCGCTACCGCATTCTGCGTGAGATCGCACAGGGTGGCATGGCCACGGTCTACGAGGCTTTGGACCAGCGGCTGTCCAGGCACGTGGCGGTCAAGATCATGCACACCATGCTGGCCCAGGGACCGCACAGGGCCCAGTTCGAGGAGCGTTTCCGCCGGGAGGCCAGGTCCGCGGCCGCCATCGCCAACCCCCACATCGTCCAGGTCTACGACACGGGCGTCGATCAGGGGCTGGATTACCTGGTCATGGAGTATGTCCACGGCATCAGCCTGCGGCGGGACATGGCCCGGCAGGGCGTCTACCCCCTGAAGGAGACCCTGCGCATCTTGGGCGAGATCCTGGACGGCCTGGCCTCCGCCCACCGAGCCGGCGTCATCCACCGCGACATCAAGCCGGAAAACATTCTTATCAACGACCGCGGCCATGTGGAGATCACCGACTTCGGTCTGGCCCGCGCCGCAGCCCAGGCCACCCTGTCCTCGACTGGCATGCTCATGGGCACGGCCGCCTACCTGGCACCCGAGACCATCGAAAACAATGAGGCCTCACCCCAGAGCGACCTCTACGCCGTGGGGATTATCGCCTACGAGATGCTGACCGGCACGGTTCCCTTCGCCAGCGACAATCCGGTGACCATCGTCTTCAAGCACGTCCACGAGGATGTCCCCTCCCTGGCCAGGGTCTGTCCCAGAATCGATCCATCTGTGGCCGCCCTGGTCTCCGCGATGACCGACCGCTCCCCCGAAAATCGCCCGGATGACGCCGGCAAGGCCCTGGAAAGCCTGAGAAAGGTGGTCAAGGGACTGGACCGGCAAGCCTTGGACTACGTGCTGCCAGCAGCAAGCGGACAGCCCGCGTCCGCCATCGCCGGAACCTCTGATCAGGAGACTACGGCACCCAGCGACGACGAAGCTGCAGCAACAGACCCGGAGAATTCGGACACGGTTCCGTCTGTGCCCGCCCCGCCTGAAACCGATGCGGACGCAGCGACCAGACGCTATCGGCTCAACGACGTGGACACCCCCTCCCGAGCCGAGACCACGACCGTTCTGCAGCCTCAGAATCCGACAGCACCTTCAGCCGATGCAAAGACCCTGCGGCAAGGCGCTGAAGCGGCTCAACCCCAGCACAAGCACAGGCATCGGGGCTTGATCATCACGCTTGTAGTCCTGCTGGTGCTTGCCCTGGCCGGAGGCGGCGGTGGCGCCTGGTGGTACTTCCTGGGTCCGGGCAGCTATGTCGCCCTGCCCAAGCCGGATGACGTCTCCTGCTCCGAGAACCAGGAGTGCAAGGTCGTCGGCGCCGACTTCGCCAAATACGCCCGCACACTCAAGGTCGCAGGCATCGAGGTCGACACCGCCTACGACTTCAGCGACCAGGTGGCCAAGGGAGCCGTCATGGCCGCCGATCCCGATACTGTCGGAGCCCATATCAGCAAGAGGGGCGGCAGGCTCAAATTGACCGTCTCCAAGGGAGTGCGCCAGGCCACGGTACCCAAGGACCTCCTCATGCCGGAAACATCCAACGGCAAGGATCCGGTGCATGCTCTGAAGGCAGCCGGGTTCGACAGGATCGACCACGACACGTCCAAGGACCAATACTCCATGGACATCCCCGAAGGAGCGGCCATTTCAGTGGACCCGGCCCCAGGGACCAAGACCCGTCACGATGCCAAGGTCAGCCTGGTCCTGTCCAAGGGTAGGATGCCTGTGGCCATGCCCGATATCGTCGGCAAGGCCAGGGATGAGGCCAAGGCGGCCCTGGAAGCCCTCCGGCTCAAGGTCAGCTACAGTGAGGACTGGTCCGACAAGGTGCCACGCAACCAGGTGATATCCGCCTCTCACCAGGCCCAGGAACAGCTCCATTGGGGCGATGCGGTCAACGTGGTGATCTCCAAGGGTCCACAGTCCATCACCATGCCCGACGTGAAAGGCAAGAGCCAGGACGAGGCCACCCGGATTCTGGAGGGATACGGGCTCAAGGTCAACATTTCCGCTCCTCTGGGCAACCTGACCCATACGGTGCGCATCCAGGACCCCAATCCCGGCAGTCAGGTCAAGGTGCTCAACGATGACGGCTCGCCGGCCGTCGTGACCTTGACCGTCGTCTGAACCCTTGGGAAGTCAGTCCAGCTCCTGAGTGTTCTCATGGTTTTCATGTGCCTTGATGACCTGGGCATACACGTCCACGTATCGTTGCCCGCTCATCTCCTGGATCTCCTGCATGATCCGGTCGGTCAGGTTGCGGATCTCCTCATGGGTGAGGCTGTTGACCGGCACATAGGGCACCGTGATGGGCTTGCCGTAGATGACCTTGGTCCTGCCCTTATGAGGAATCACATGGCCGGGCTCCTGAAGCTGCCTGGTGCCGATGATGGCTGCTGGCACCACCGTCGTCCCGGTCTCGAAGGCCAGTCGCGCCGCCCCGGTGTGCCCCCTATAGAGCCTGCCGTCAGGGCTGCGCGTGCCCTCCGGATGGATGCCGAAGATGTGCCCGTGCTCAAGGATGGAACGCGCCGTTTCCATGGCTCCCAGCGACTTGGAGCCGCCTGACCTGTCCACGGGGAAGACTCCGACCGAGCTGAACCACCACTTCTTGAACCTGCCCTTGATCCCCTTGCCGTTGAAATACTCGGCCTTGCCCATGAAGTGGATCATCCGAGGACAGGTGATGGGCAGGAGGGCATCGTCGATGACGGCCAGATGGTTGGAGGCGATGATGGCAGCCCCCTGCTTGGGAATGTTCCCCGTGCCCTCAACGGTCGGTTTGAACCAGGTACGCGCCAACGGACCGAGCAGTTTGACGAAGAACCAGTACAGCACAGAGACTCCTTGGTAGCGAATGCGTGCGGCCGAGGTTACGATGGTTCTATGACCGAGCACAAGCATAACGACGCCGGGAAACAGTATAACAGCGAGGCGGGAACCGGCTCCCCACAGGGGGACGAAGAGTGGGCGGACTTCCTGAACTCGCACGCTGACGAGCTGGGTTCCCTGGAGTCGTCCAAGACGGCCAAGGAATTTGAAAAGAAGGCTCGAAAGTCCGAGAAGAAGGCGGCGCTGAGGGCCGAGGACCTGAAGCGAGACTCCTTCGTCGGCGGCTCAGGACCGCGCGATTTCCAGGGTAGGAGCTGGCTGGACACCGACGAGGTCATGGATCAGTCGTCGAACTTTGTGCCGCCCAACCCCGACCTGAGCGATCTGGGCAGAAGGCGGGTGGCGTTCATGATCATGACGGCGCTGGGCCTGGTCTGCTTCTTCCTGACCATCTTCATTCCCCGCTGGTCCGGCTTGACCGGCCTGCTGGCGGGCCTGCTCCTGCTGATAGGCATCGCAGGACTGATCATCGACCGGAAGAATTTCCGCGATGATTCAAGCGGGCTCTTCGATGACGACGAACGACACTACAGGCGATAATGCCGTGTGCCGCCAAAAAATCGGGCCCCACTGGCTGGAATATCAGCCGGCGGGGCCCAAACAGGTCTAGCAGCAACGAACCTAGACTAAGACCGGACGGGATGCCCGATCCTCTTGCCGGTAATGGGACTGCGCCTCCTGGGCTCCGTGGATCCAGGCTGTCAGGAGGTCGGCGGCCATGCCTTGATCCACAACCTCGGTAGCCAGTTGATAGGCCTGGGCAAACCGCACGTTCAGATCAGCCTCGGGACCGGCATCGATCTGCGTACCGTCAGCCACGATGGCCGAGGCCGCATTGAGCAGGGCCGTGGAACCGGAGGGAACCGACTTTCCAGCCAGGAAGTCCCTGACGACGCTGGCGTTGAAGGCGGGATCGCCGCCGCGCAGGTCATCCAAATCCACCGGGTCGAGGCCCAGTTCACGGGTCGGGTCGAAGGAGCGCTCCTCCACCTTGCCCTGGTGGATCTCCCAGATGGAAACCGGCCCGGTCGGGGCCATCTCGTCAAGGCCCTCGACCGAGGTGTAGACCATGCCCTCCTGGCCGCGTGAGGCATAGACCTGGGCCATCATGGGACTCAGCTGACGCTGGGCGCATCCAATGGCCACATAGCGCGGGTTGACCGGGTTGGTCAGGGGACCCAGCAGGTTGAAGACGGTCGGGATGCCCAGCGAGGAGCGAACAGGTCCGGCAAACCGCATGGCCGGGTGGAAGGTCTTGGCAAAGACGAAGGTGATGCCGTAGCGATCAGCCATGGCAGCCACCTCCTGCGGCGGCAGATCCAAGGGCAGGCCCAGCTGCTCCAGGCAGTCGGCGGTGCCGCTCTTGCTGGAGGCGGCCCGGTTGCCATGCTTGACGATCCTGACCCCTGCTGCGGCAGCCACGATGGCGCCCATGGTCGACAGGTTGACGGTCGCTGCCCCATCGCCGCCGGTGCCGACGATGTCAGTCACATCACCGCTGACCTTCAGCGGCACCGCATGACCCGCCATGGCCTTGGCGGCCCCTTCGACTTCCGGGCTGGTCAGCCCCAGGGTGGACTGCATGGACAGGGCGGCGCCCACCTGTACCGGGTCGGCATTCCCGTCCATCAGGTCGTTCATGCACCACTCGGCCTCATCCGCGCTCAGGTGTCGACCGGACACCAAGGAGTTCAGGACGGATTTCCAGCTAAGTGGCCGCATGATGACTCTTTTCCTTTGAAGAAGCGGGGCCGGATGCCCCGCTGTTTGCTCTAGGTTTACTGCCCTGCCCCTCCCCTACACAAGGTAATCCCATATTCTGGTCACTTATCTACCAATATATGAAAGCAGTCAATCCAATATATGGAAACAGCCACCGCCCTTGCGAGCGATGACCGTCAAACAGATCGGCAACCCTATCTGCAGAAGCCGCTAATCAGTGAGCCTACCTGTCATTTCTTCTCGTTCTGACCGTGGCACATCTTGTACTTGCGTCCAGAGCCGCAGGGGCAAGGAGCGTTACGGGGTGTGCCCGGGAAGGTGCGGCCATCGGCCCAAGGCGAGTGATCCTCTACGGCCTTGGGCCGCTTATTGGCAGGAACCTTCCCCTCGGCATGACTGATGGGAGCAGGCCCAACCGGGGCCGGGGCCGAATCGTCGGAAGCCTCCGAGTCCTCGGCGGACGTGCTCAGACCCGACTGCGCGTCAGCGGCATCCTCTGACTCATCCTTGTCGGAGTCCTCCTGGACGCTGCCCGCCGGGGCATCCTCATCGCGCTCCTCGGCCGTCTCGTCGATGTCGGTGGTCTCGTCTTCGGCATCAGGCTCTTCAGGCGCCTGGTAGTTGACTTCCTCGGACTGGCTTCCCTCGTTTTCTTCACGCTCTTCGCGGGCCCGCCGCTCGTTCTCCTGACTGGCCGCGATCTGCTTGAGGTCCACGTTGAAGAGCAGCTGCACGGTCTGCTCCTTGATGGCGTCGATCATGGAGTTGTACATCTGGTAGCCCTCGCGCTGGTACTCGACCAAGGGGTCGCGCTGACCCATACCGCGCAGGCCGATGCCATCCTTGAGGTAGTCCATCTCATAGAGGTGCTCACGCCACTTGCTGTCCAGGACGGAGAGGACCACCTGGCGCTCCAGCTGCCTGGAGCCCTTCTCGCCCAGTTCATCCTCGCGCTTCTGGTAGATGGACTCGGCATCCTCAACGATCTTGTCCGCCAGGGCCTTGACGGCCTTGTCACCCTTCAGACCCTCCAGGGAGTCCATGCTCTCATCCTGGTCGAGACTGATCGGATAGACGGAGGCCAGCGCCTTCCAGAGCCCGTCAGCATCCCAATCCTGAGGCTTGTCCGAGCCGTTCTGCGCCCCACGGATGTATGAAGTCACGGTCTCACGGATGAAGCGGAGGATGTCCTGGTGGATGTCCTCGCCCTTGAGCACGGCCTGACGCTCGCCGTAGATGACCTGACGCTGCTTGTTCATCACGTCGTCATACTTGAGCACGTTCTTGCGGATCTCGTAGTTGCGGGATTCGACGGACTTCTGCGCATTGCGCACACCCTTGGAGACACTCTTGGTGCCGATGGGTTGACCTTCGGGCAGACTCTTGGAGGACATCATGCGAGCCACCAGCTGGGTGTTGAACAGGCGCATCAGGTCATCCTCCAGGCTCAGGTAGAACCTGGACTCACCGGGGTCGCCCTGACGGCCGGAACGGCCGCGCAGCTGGTTGTCGATGCGGCGAGACTCGTGCCGTTCGGTGCCCAGCACGTAGAGGCCGCCCAGCTTGACAACCTCCTCATGCTCGTCCTTAACCTGTTCCTTGACGGAATCCAGCATCTTGGGCCAGCGCTTCTCATACTCCTCGGGGGTGTCGTCGGGCGAGTAGCCCTGCTCCTTGAGCTTCTGATCGGCAAGGAACTCCACGTTCCCACCCAGCATGATGTCGGTGCCGCGCCCAGCCATGTTGGTGGCCACGGTCACGGCGCCCTTGCGCCCTGCCACGGCTACGACCGCAGCCTCGCGCGCATGCTGCTTGGCGTTGAGTACCTGGTGGTCGATGCCGGCTACGTCCAGCAGGGAGGAGACCACCTCGGAGGACTCCACGGATGCGGTGCCCAACAGGATGGGCTGGCCCTTGGCATGTCGCTTGGCTACATCCCAAACGATGGCGGCCAGCTTCTCCTTCTTGGAGCGGTAGATCAGATCGTCCTGGTCCTTGCGGATCATGGGCTTGTTGGTGGGGATGGGCAGCACGCCCAGCTTGTAGGTGTTCATGAACTCGGCGGCCTCGGTCTCGGCCGTTCCGGTCATGCCCGCCAGCTTGTCGTACATGCGGAAGTAGTTCTGCAGGGTGATGGTGGCGAAGGTCTGGTTCTCGGCCTTGACCTCCACGCCCTCCTTGGCCTCGATGGCCTGGTGGAGGCCCTCGTTGTAGCGGCGGCCCTTGAGCAGACGGCCCGTGTGTTCGTCCACGATCAGGACCTCGCCGTTCTGAACCACATAGTCGCGATCGCGCAGGAAGAGCTCCTTGGCCTTGATGGCGTTGTTCAGGTATCCGATCAGGGCGGTGTTGGCGGGCTCGTAAAGGTTGTCGATGCCCAGGTAGTCCTCCACCTTGGTGATGCCCGGATCCAGGATGCCGACGACCTTCTTCTTCTCGTCGACCTCGTAGTCCTCATCCCTGGTGAGCTTGGGGACCAGCTTGGCGAACTGCCGATACCATCGGGTCACGTCGCCCTCGGCGGGTCCGGAGATGATCAGAGGAGTTCGTGCCTCGTCAATCAGAATGGAATCCACCTCGTCCACGATGGCGAAGTGGTGGCCGCGCTGAACCAGCTCGTCCTTGTCCCAGGCCATGTTGTCACGCAGGTAGTCGAAGCCGAATTCGTTGTTAGTGCCGTAGGTGATGTCCGCCTGGTACTGCTTGCGACGCTCGTTGGGGCGCTGGTCGGTGATGATGCAGCCCACGCTCATGCCCAGGAAGCGGAAGATGCGTCCCATGAGCTCGCTCTGGTAGGAGGCCAGGTAGTCGTTGACCGTGACCACATGCACGCCCTTGCCCTCCAAGGCGTTCAGATAGCTGGGCAGGGTGGCCACCAAAGTCTTGCCCTCGCCGGTCTTCATCTCGGCGATGTTGCCCCAGTGCAGAGCCGCGCCGCCCATCAGCTGGACATCGAAGTGCCGCTGGCCCAGGGTGCGCTTGGAAACCTCGCGAACCGTGGCGAAGGCTTCGGGCATCAGGGAATCGAGGGATTCGCCGTTCTCCAGTCGCTGCTTGAACTTGGGCGTCTGCGCCTTGAGCTCTTCATCGGACATGGCCGAGATCTGATCCTCGAAGGCGTTGGTCGCCTTGGCCACCCCCTGAAGCTTGCGAATCTGACGACCCTCGCCCATACGGAGGACCTTGTCCAAGACTGCTACCACGTTGCGCTCCCTACCGTTCTTTTATGGCCTTCGCACGCCCTCAGCTGACGTAGGCCCAGACCTTGATTATCTTACGCGAATGCACCGATTTTCTCGAAACCGATGGTTCCACAAACCCGACTGTGGCCCTGGCAGCCGGACCGGGCATTGAAGAAGGGCGATTCTCCGAGGTCAGGCCAATCTGCCGCCGGGGAATCGCCCCACAGTTCAATATCCGTTTTACCGTTACTTCTTCTGGCCTACATGCTCAGGCGTATCGATCTCGAAGACGCCATAGCTCCAACCATGCCGACGGTAGACCACCGACGGCCGCTGGGTCTCCTTGTTGACGAAGAGGAAGAAGTCATGGCCGATCAGCTCCATCTCGTAGAGGGCCTCGTCGATGCTCATGGGCTCCGCGATGTGCAGCTTGCGGCGGATGACGATGGGGGTGTCTCCCACCTGCACCTCGACCGACTGGCCCGGAGCCAGATCCGAGGCCACGGCGCTCTGGGCGCTGTTGTCGGGATTGGACTCCTGGCCCTGATCTCCCTGGTCGCCTGCCTGGTCGTCCACGGGCAGTTCGACGGGCAGAGGTGGATGCTCCAGTCCGCGGCGGTGATCCTTGCGGCGGTCGCGGACCCGGCGCAGACGCTGGGTCAGCTTGTCCAGGGCCATATCCAGCGCGCTGAACTCGTCGGCGCTGGAAGCCTCGGCCCGAATCACGGTCTTGCCGGCCTGGACCGTGAGCTCCACCCTCTTGGCGCTGTCAGCCTGGCGGGGATTGCCTTCATGTGTCACAACGACCTGGATGCGCTGTGCATCGGGGGCGATGGCCGTCACCCTGTTCATCTTGCTGTCCACAACATCGCGGAACCGCTGCTTGATTTGGGTATGTCGACCGGTAATGACGATCTCCATGGGAATCTCCTTGCACTTGTGAGCGGACGAACCGCTGGTGCGATGGCGGACTTGGTCACCATCGACTGTGCTTCCGATTTTAGCCGAAAGCCTCTGAATCCGACACTGACTCAAACGACTTCTTGCTTCAAGCTTGCTAGATCAACAAACACACCGTATGCATCGCATTGAATCGGATCTACGCTTTATGACAATTGATCAATACAAAACTTCACCATTGTTACATTTTTAGATCTTGCCAAATAGCACAAGGACAACACCGAGATTACAACGTTTGAACAACCAGTATAGAACTCAGAAATCGCTTATTTTGACAATATCGATATAAATCAATAGTATAGTAAATACAGTTTGTTCAAACGTTCGAACAACGCATTTTGTCATTAATCGCTGCTGAAACGACGAGGTTCTCAATGAGTAGACAAATCTTCTATCAGCCGGTCCGAGGTTGGGTCGGTGACGTTATACCTTTCACTCGCGATGGCGAATTCATGCTCTTCTATCTTGATGAACAGCGCAAGGGCCCTAAAACAGGAATGGGCTGGCGGCTAGTGGGCACAAGAGATCTACGAAACTACCACGATTACGGCCTTGTTCTGCATAACGGTTCATTAGAAGACAAAGACTTTAACGCCTACACTGGCAGCGTTGTAGAGGACGCAAAGGGCACTACCCACCTCTTCTATACAGGAGTCAATCCTGAGATCAAGGATCAGCGAAACCACCCCATTCAGTGGGTGATGCATGCCGTAAGCAATGGCTCCCTCACAGACTGGAGCAAGATTCCTGCCGATACTTTCTGTGCCACTCAGGGGTATGACACATCGGATTGGAGAGATCCATTCGTCTTCTTCAACGAATCTGATCAACTGTGGCATATGCTCATAGCCGCACGCCGCGAAGCCGGCCCATCTCGAAGACAAGGTTTGATTGCTCAATGCGTCTCCGAAGATCTACACACGTGGCGTGCTGTTGATCCCATTTGGGCACCCGACAGGTTCATCACCCACGAGTGCCCAGACCTTTTCCATTGGGGGAAATGGTGGTATCTCGTATATTCAGAATTCTCGGAACGTTTCTGCACGCGTTATCGTATGGCCAGATCTCTTCAAGGGCCATGGTTGAGGCCACCCGATTCGGACAGCATCGATGCACGAGCCTTCTATGCCGCAAAGAGCGTGGAGTGGAATAACAGACGCTTTTTCTTCGGATGGATTCCAACACGCACAGACAACAAAGATGATGGTGCCTGGCAGTGGGCAGGAACCATGTCGGTGCTTGAAGCAATACAGCAGAAGAACGGATCCCTATCATTCCGTATCCCCCACGAAATTAAGGAGGTATTTGGGCTCCCTCAATCCATGGATCAATTCGAATTCGACGTGAATCTGAAAAGAGACGACGGCATGGTGGTCAGGATGAGTTCAGATGAGCTTCCTTCCACATGCTTAGTGCACATTGATTTCATTCTTCACGAGCCTGAACCCGACAACCTTGCTTTTCTAATCAGAAGCTCAGCCGATGGTGACCAAGCATATTCGCTCCGATTAGAGCCCGGATACTCAAGGCTGGTCTTAGACCGCTGGCCCAGGCCAATTACAGGAAAAGAGCAGTGGCAGATATCGGGCGATATTCCTCATTTCGTGGATTTAGAGCGTCCATGCAATCTGTCGATAGGCAAACATGAAGTCGACATTCTTTTGGATAAGGATATCTGCCTTTGCAACGTCGACGGGAAAACTACCCTCCATTCGCGTTTGGAAAATCCTCTTGGTAGCTATTTCGGCATTTGCGTGACAGACGGGGAAGCAACAATCACAGCAGTCACAATATCCACAACCCAACAATGAGACAGGCAAACAATTAAAAAAAAAAAATAAATCTGTCAGCAAAATGACACCCCACCCATACAAATAATCAAAGGAGATTACCAGGATGAGAAAAAATAAGTATGCTGCCATTGCAGCAACGGTAGCTGCATTATTACTAGTAACAGGTTGCGGCAGTGGCGGAGGATCTGGTAAGGCCGAGAGCGTCAACCCTAAGGGCGACATCAAGCCCCGCGAAATTTCATGGCTGCTGTCCAGACCGGCTGACGGGGGAGTCATCAAGGCCATGAAGCAAATTTCTAAAGACTATTCCAAAGAACACCCAGGGTTTTCACTGAAACTAATTACCACGCCTGATCGGCCTTCTTACATTCAAAAATTAGAAACGCTGGCCGCCGCGAATAAACTCCCAGATCTTTTCGACATCGATGCAACACCCTTTGCACAGAAACTGGCCAAGAAGGGAAGCATGGTCAATGTTGAAAAGATGTTGAAGGATATGAAAATCTACGACAACTACCGAACTTCGGCTCTGGACTATCAACGCTTTGATGATGGTAGTTTGTATATGGTTCCTTTTGAGTCACAGATCGAAGTGTTCTTCTACAATAAGGCTTTATTCAAAAAAGCCGGCATCAACATACCGAAGACCCTTGATGACTTTCCTGCCATGTGCACGGCCCTACAGAAAAGCGGCAGCACGCCGATCGCCTTGAACGGTAAGGACATGTGGCCACTGGAACGTTACATGGCTTTTTATCCCTTTAGAGCATCTGGAAATGAGTTTATTAAAAACCTTAAAAAGGGTAATGCTAAACTTTCGAATGCCGAGGGACGCAAAGCGGTAGAGTGGATGGCTAATCTAGGGAAATCACAATGCTTCCAACAAGGATTCTCATCAACTGAATACGCCGATGCTCAGGCACTTTTTACATCCGGCAAAGCAGCCGTTTACAACGATGGGAGCTGGGACCTACCGGCATTAGCCACATCTAAGCTAAATCCAGAAGTCCGCGACGATATTGATTATTTCCTATTGCCAACAACACCCGGCTCCAAAACCACGGAGAATGAGTATGCCGCTCCATCGGGAATAGGAATGGCAATCAACGCTAAGACCTATGATCCGCTAGTTCGCGATTTCATCAAGTATTCCTTAACCAATTATTCGAAGATTTATGCCGATACTGGCCAAATCACCCCGATGAAATCAAGTACTGCAAAAATACCTTCCGACGCTACGCCGCTGTACAAACGCAACTTCGATGATGCAGATAAAGTCGGCAAAGTGACTCTGATGCCTTGGGACACACAGCTTGACTCAACTTCTAATACGCGGTTGCAACAAGAACTGCCCCTCTTGGTCCAGGGCGATATAAGCGTTGATAAGTTTATCAGCACTATGGATAAGGTCATCCAAGAAAACGGGCCCAAAGCTTTCAAAGATTTGAACTGATATTTGACAAACTTCGGGCAGGGCTCTCACCTACAGAGCTCTGCCCGTTTAAAAGGACAAATTATGCTTCCATATAGATCTAAGAAATCAGTTTTGATTTTTATTCTTCCTCCCCTTCTCCTGTACGGAGCTGGTGTACTTTTGCCTGTCATCCAATCTTTGATCATCAGCTTCTTCGATTGGGATGGCATCTCTGACATGAAATTTACTGGACTTGCCAATTACATAAAAATGCTCACTGGAGATTCCGTCTTCTGGCAGTCTTTTGGCAACTCTATGGTCTACCTAGTTATTTGCCTAGTCCTTCAGCTGGGAGGCGCGCTGCTCGTAGCTACGTTGCTCACGGGAATGACTAAAGGTCGGGATTTGGTCAAAACCTTGTACCTCCTGCCAGCAGTCATTTCAACAGTAGCTATCTCGTTTCTTTTCCAGAGAATATACTCGGTTGATCCAAAAGGACTGCTCAATCAAACCTTGGATGCTATAGGGCTGCATTCCTGGACCCATGCCTGGTTATCAGACCCTCATACTGTTCTTTCGGCTGTCTCTATACCGGAAGGATGGCGATTTAGCGGTCTGTACATGCTGATTATCTACGCAGCATTCATGTCAGTCCCACCTGAAATAGAAGAAGCAGCAAGACTGGACGGTGCTAATGGATGGCAACTTTTCACTAAGATTCGTTTCCCCTACATACGACCCGTATGGATCACGACGGTAATCATGGCAGTCACGTATGGACTACGAGGATTCGATATACCTTACCTTCTGACCAATGGACGATATGGGCAACTTGTTACGACTTATATGTACCGGACAGCTTTCTCAAATACCAACTACGGATATGCAAGTGCCATTTCGGTTTTCATCGTTATTGAGTGCTTGATAGCAGTTGCTTTGATCTTCAAGGTCATTTTCAGAAAGGAAGAAGCATGAGTGCAACAAGTACGTTAGCTCTGAAAGGACAGAACAAACCATCTGCTCGCCGAAACAAGCTAAACTTCCATATGGTTTTGAATAGGGTGTTCATAATCCTGATTGTGATAATCCAGGTTTATCCCCTGCTCTGGCTCTTTATCACCAGTCTAAGAACCGAACATGATTTTGCATCCGGCAACGCTTTCGGAGTACCTCACAGCTTCACCTTGGAGAATTACTCAAGAGCATTTCAAGCCGGCAATCTTGGTCAGTATATTTTCAACAGCCTTATCGTTACATTTGGCGCTGATCTGTTGATCGTGATTATGGGCATGATGGCCGCATATGCTATCGAAGTTTTAGGCTTTAAGTGGAGCAAAATAATTCGTATGCTTTTCCTGATGGGCATGATCGTCCCCACTCAGATTGCTTTGGTACCCCTATTCATTGACTATTCTCAAATCAACCTTCTTGACACACGTTTGTCCATGATTATTCCACTAGCGGGTTTCTCAATACCTATGTCGGTTTTTCTTTTCAGCTCCTTTTATCATTATACTCCTCGAGAAAACTATGAAGCAGCTTCCTTAGATGGTGCCGGTCCATACCGCATTTTTATGGAAATAACACTACCTCTATCTCTGAATACGGTCGTAACCGTAGTCCTGGTTAACAGCATTTTCATATGGAATGAATTTATATTCGGCAACACGTTCATCCTGACTGATGGACTGAAGACTATTCCACTCGGGTTGCAAAATTACATTGGAGCCATGGGTAATACTGATTGGACTGCAACTTTTGCTGCCGTATGCGTGACGATTACCCCTCTAATGCTGGTCTTTCTTATACTAAATAAGGCAATGATACAGGGCATTGAAGGCGGGGCTTCTAAAGGATGAACCAACGAAAATCCACAGACGCGAAAGAAGAGGGGGCAAGCAAACCCCATTCGATCAAGAATGAAAGCAAACCGGTGACGCTCAAGGACGTGGCTCAAAGAGCGCACACGTCAGTCTCTACAGTTTCCTTAGTCATGAACAACAAGAAGGTCTCTCGGATTAGTCCCGAAGTTCGAGAGAAAGTGCTGGAATCAATACGTGCATTAGGCTATCGGCCTAATGCTATGGCTCAAAATTTAGTGCGTGGTTACTCACAATTCATAGGCTTGGTTACCGATTCCATTGCAACCACTCCATTCGCAGGGCAAGTTATTCATGGGGCACAGAATGCGGCATGGGAACAAGGATATGTTCTTCTGATTGCCAACACTGAAGGCAACCGAGGCCTTGAAGACGAGGCTATACGAATGTTTTTGCGATACAAGGTCAGGGGGATCGCTTTTTCGACCTGGTATCACCATTCAATCGAAGTACCTAAACCCCTCGAGAATGTTCGAACCGTTCTAGTGAACTGCTTCGGGAATAAGAAAAATTCTCCCCTGGCAATTGTTCCGGATGAAATTCAGGGAGGCCGAACAGCAACACAGCTTTTGCTGGAACGAGGACATTCGAAAATCGCCTTTGTCAATACCAGAGCTGAATCTCCGGCAAAGACTGGGCGCTTGGATGGATACAAGCAAGCCCTAAAAGAGTCTGGCATAACTTTTGATCCATCTTTGACCTTTGAAGTGGAACCCAACCAGGAGGGAGGTCGGAGCGTTGCAAGGCGGGTAAAAGATAGTGGTGCAACAGGAGTTTTTTGTCACAATGATCGAGTGGCTATGGGCCTGTATGACGAACTCCAACGTGGAGGATCCCGCATACCTGATGACATTTCAATCGTCGGCTTTGACGATCAAGAGATCATTGCAGCCCACCTCTCACCACCACTGACCACAGTCGCCCTTCCCCATTACCAACTAGGTTATGAAGGAGTAAAAGCTATACTCAATGAGGATGCACCTATGACTGGTAAACAGCTCGTGGTCTGTCCACCTGTCATAAGGGCATCCGTGGCTACTAACTGGCAATGAATTATTTATCACTACAAAATTGTTAAATGTTCGCTTTTAACTTACACAGTATATTGTTCAAAGATATTTTTGAATATAGCTGAGTAGGTTGTTCCAATTTTGCTAAGGTCCTTGTGAATCTCTATCATGCTAAACGAGACCTCTCGGATGGCCGCGGCCCCTCCTCCTGGGAAGGGCTGAGGAACTTCCGGGCTCCACAGAGCACGATGGCGGATAACTTCCGCCCAGGGCGACCTGAGAGATAGCGCAACAGAGAATAGACCGCTCGCCTTCTAAAGGCGGGCAAGGGTGAAACGGCGGTGTAAGAGACCACCGGGTCGACGGTAACGCCGACCGCATGGCAAGCCTCATCGGGAGCAAGGCCAAGCAGAAGGCATTCAGGGGCTGCTCGTCCCGCCTTCGGGTAGGCCGCTAGAGCCTGGCGGCAACGTCAGGTCGAGATGGATGGCCACCCGTCGTCCGGATTTTATCCGGTCGATGACAGAACCCGGGGTATATGAGAGGTCTCATCTTCTTCCCCTCAGCTACTTTTACACTTGCGATCATTAAAGGTCGGCTGTAGTCAGACCAATAAGACACGTTTGGCATAGGCACTGGCTTGGGCAATTAGACCGTTGATTGCGTCTTGTAACTCACCATTGACCCTCTGTATCGAGTTGATGGCCCTGGCCACATCATCCACATTGGATACGACGTAAACATTGGGCTTATGGGCCAAACGATTGCCCCATTCCGTATGGTCAACTACAACGTCGCGAATTATGATCGGCCGGCCATGATGCTGAGCCTGCCGAGCCTGCACACGGGTTCCGGAATATTCATGGGCTTCAACAATGACCGTAGCGATCCCGTAGCCGCTCATGGTGGCATTACGCGCAGGAAAGGTCCACTTTGCGGGCTCCTGCCAAGGCCAAAATTGCGAAAACACCTGCCCTTTACGTTCGATAAGATCCTGCAATTGGCGATTTTTTGCAGGGTAGTACTTCCCTATGCCCGTACCGATGAAAGCCACCGTACGGCCATGCTCCTGCAGGGCACGATGATGGGCCTCAGCATCCACCCCCAGGGCCAAGCCGGCGATAACGGTCAGGCCTTTACTCACGAGCATTGTTGCGACATCAGAAGCGAAGTGCAAGGCCTCCGGCCCTGCATTGCGCGAACCGACCACGCTGACACCCATATCCTGTTGATTGGGGCTGAGGGAACGCCCCTTGGAAAACAGGAACGGAGGCATATCGACAACTTCACGCAGGCTCAACGGATACCGTTCGTCGAGGACCGACACCATATCCAAACCCTGCTTATCCCAATCGTGAACCAAGGCTTCTGCCTCTTTGTGATCCTGCAGGAGCTGTACACGACTTTGTGCGGTAATCGGTATGTCATCCTCTCCCAACAGGGTCGACTGAATACGGTCGTCATATTCGTCATCCTCATCGGGGTCATCCAGCCGATGGTGCTGCGGGTCAAGCTCATGTTCAAAAACTTGAATAGCGCTACCCTGGCGTACAACCTTCTCAGCGATGGAGCTCCAGGTATCATGAGATTTGTCAATGGTTCTTAGAAGGGCTACAAGTGCTGTATTTTCCTGCAGAAGTTCACTCTTTTTGAGCATCCGACACTTTCACCTTCTAACAGATCTAGAACAAGAGCAGCAGTTCAGGGAAACGGCCATAGCCGCATATTGCCTTGCAAGCTTTCATTCTGGATACCGATAGGTCCATGGCGCATCTCAATCGAGAGGGTCGTCAGAGACGAAAAGGTCTGCTGCCACCTGGTTGAGGAGGCCGGGAGAGTGGCCCTTGCGGGATCCAGCACTCCAGAATCGACGTTTACGCACCTTGAGATCAAGCCCCGCTGTCTTCCGGACCACCTTGTGACCGAGCTCGTAGGCGGAGTCGACGAAGAGTCCCTCACGGGAGGCCTGAGCGACTACCTGCGCAGCCAGCCCCCGATCCAAACCCTTGCGGGTCATCTCCGAGAGAACACCGCGCTCCCCCATGGTGCGATGCAGACAAGAGCGCAGAAGATCCTGGGCATAGGCCTGGTCATCCACCAAACCCAACTTGGTCAGCCGGTCGATCACCTGATCGACCACGTTCGTATCAAACCCCTTGTCAACCAGACGGCGGGCCAGAGCCCCGCTTGAACGGGCCGCAGCATCCAGCAGGGTCAGAGCAGCCTCCCGGCAAGCATCCGCATCATCGGCATCTGCTCGCGGAGCTGCAGGCGCGGAACCCCCACCAAAGCCGCCGGCACGTGGGTGACGGCCACGACGGCGGGTCCTTCTATCGGAACCCCGGGCAGAACGGCGACCACGAGAATGGTGACCTGCCAGGGATTCGTCACCCATATCAGCATTGGCAGCACTGTCTACATCTTCCAGACTACCCCCGAATCGGGCGCCATGCTCCAGACCCAAGGCAGCGGCCTGCACTGGGCGGCTGTCCTCCTTCAAGCTGTCATCCTTCTGCTCAAGGACAGGATCAAGAACTGCCACCGACTCTGCTGGAGCAGGCGCACCCGCAGAGTCTGGCTGCAACTTGTCCGACCGAGAATTCTTCGACTCTGTACTGGAGTCGGCAGAATCCTCGGTCTGTGCCAGTCGGACAGGATTGTCCTTGAGGAAGTCCTCGGCCGAGATCATCGGGTCATGCAGCCTGGGCCGTGGGTACGGTGGTGTTGACGTCGACAGGAGCCGAGTCGTCTTCCTTGCTGCCTTGGTCAGCATCAGCCTGATCGGCCTTGTCGTCCTCAGAGGGAGCAGGGATAAGGCCGAAGGCCACCTTGACCTTATCTTCGATCTCCTTGGTCAGGCCGGGGTTGTCCTTGAGGAACTGACGGACGTTCTCCCTGCCCTGACCCAGCTGATCGCCCTCGTAGGTGAACCAGGAGCCCGACTTCTTGACGATGTTGGTCTGCAGGGCCATGTCCAGAACCGAACCCTCCTTGGAGATGCCTTCTCCATAGAGAATATCGAATTCGGCCACCTTGAAGGGCGGGGCCATCTTGTTCTTGACTACCTTGACCTTGGTGCGGTTGCCCACCGCCTCGTCGCCGTTCTTCAGGGTCTGGATGCGGCGGATGTCCAGGCGGACCGAGGCATAGAACTTCAGGGCCTTGCCGCCGGTGGTGGTCTCCGGGCTGCCGAAGAAGACGCCGATCTTCTCCCTGAGCTGGTTGATGAAGATGGCTGTGGTGTTGGCCTGGGACAGGGCGCCGGTCATCTTGCGCAGGGCCTGGCTCATCAGACGGGCCTGCAGACCCACGTGGCTGTCACCCATGTCGCCCTCGATCTCGGCCTTGGGCACCAGGGCGGCCACCGAGTCGATGACGATGACATCCAGGGCACCCGACCTGATCAGCATGTCGGCGATCTCCAATGCCTGTTCGCCGTTGTCCGGCTGGGAGACGATCAAGGAGTCCGTGTCCACGCCCAGCTTCTTGGCGTACTCGGGATCCAGAGCGTGCTCGGCGTCGATGAAGGCGGCCACTCCACCACCGGCCTGTGCATTGGCCACCGCATGCAGGGCCAGGGTGGTCTTGCCCGAGGATTCAGGACCGTAGATCTCGACGATGCGGCCACGGGGCAGTCCGCCGATGCCCAGGGCCATGTCCAAGGCCAGGGATCCGGTGGGAATGACCTCCACATCCTGGGCAGGCTTGTCGCCCAGACGCATGGCCGAACCCTTGCCGAAGCTCTTCTCCACCTGCGCGAGGGCCGTGTTCAAAGCTGCCTGGCGACGTGGGTCGATCCCGCCCTCCTCTTCCTTCTTCGCCTTGCCACTGTTGCTCTGACGTGCCATATGGCTCTCCTTTTTCGTAACCGACCTCACGATGACGACATCCTGATTGACGACCTCACGATTGACAGCCTATCCGCCGTCGGAACCCGTCTGCGGTCCCGGCGCCCGATGTGGTCGAACGTGCCGATAATCACCGGACCATGGGTATCAGTATACCCGACTATGCGAACAAATGTTCGAAAATCGCCTGGTATGGGAAATACGTTCGCGGAGGATAAAACCCGCCGATCAGGCTGCCGGCATGGGCGGCGCATTGTGATCCTTCCCCCAGCGGCGGGAGTCGGGAATCTCCATCTGATCGCAGAGCACATTCCAGACCACGCGCGGCTCCACGCCCGCATCCAATGCCTCTATTACGGTCATGGCATCCAGGGCGGTCAGCCTTTGGTCACGGGCCAGGCTGCGTCCGTAGACCCGGCCGAAGACCTCCTCCAGCAGCTGCCAGAATTCCCGTTCACGCACCCGACATCACCTTTCGTCCAAAACCCACCCTGTCACACCCCTTCTACGGTAGCAACCGACAGTCAGCAGAAGAGGGCGCCTGGTTCCTCAGAACCGGACGCCCTCAAGAACGGTCCGCCGAGTCGACCGGCAGGACCTGACATACTTACTCCTGAGTGGACTCCAAGTAGTCCGCCACCATCCTCAGTGTCTGCGGCACGCCCAGGCCCAGTGCGTCGGCGATGGAGCTCAGCAGCTCGGAGCTGGCCTCTTTCTGGCCGCGCTCCACCTCGGACAGGTAGCCCAGGGACACGCCGGCCTTCTCGCTGACCTCACGCAGGGTCTTGTGATCGTTGGTCCTCAGCTCGCGCAGCACGTGGCCCAAGGCCTCGCGCAGGGAGACGGTGTGGGTGACGGCCTGGCCGTCGTTGGTGGAGGCTGCCCGCTGACGGCTGGCTTCCACGCCGTCCTCCTCCATCCACATCTTGTTCAGATTGGCCTGGCGCTCCTCCTTGGCCTTCTTGGCAGCCTTGGCACGGATCACCTGTTGCTGGGCGAAGACGACGGCACGACGCTGGGCAGGTGTCAGATCACGAACCCGTGCATTGCGCTCCACTCCGGGTGCGGCCGGCTTGACATCATAGGTATCGTTAGTTCGAGTCATCACGGTCTCGGTGCTGGCCATAGCAGCCCCTTTCGCCATTATCGTGTTCAACTTCTTACACATTGACCAACAGACGAGCCAGTAGATTATTCCAGGGGAGGAACCCGAAATGCTTGCTTTGTGACCAAGGTCACGTATGCGCAAGAAAGAAATCAGGGAACATGAGGGATGGCACAATACAGGCACCCTCTTGCTTTGGCCTGCCGACTACAGCATTCCGCAGGCAGAAGGTTCGACATCGACTTGCGGAAGCCGTAAAAACCGTAAAAGCGACTGACCGCATCAGGCCGTCAGCCCCGCGAGCGCAAGGCCCGATCCAGCTGTTCCAGAATCCGCATGACCGTCCCCCGGCGCACCTGTTCCCGATCGCCATCCAGATGCAGCTCATAGGCATAAGTCCGGTAGACATGGGACTGAAGGCCAGTCTCTATACGTCGACCCATCACCCGGGCGGGCAGAGCCAGACCGATGTAGACCAGCCCAGCAGGATCACCCCCATCAGGACCAGGCCCAGCCACACCTGTAGTGGCCATGCCTATAACAGTATCTTCGTGCCCCGGCCTGGTGTAAAGCCTGGCCGTGCCCTCGGCCATCTCCTGGGCAACCCGGGGATGGACTGCGCCCTGGGTGGCCAGCAGATCCTGGTCCACTTTGAGGATGGCTGCCTTGGCGGCGATGTCATAGGTGACGGCCGAGCCCAGAAAGACGTCTGACGCCCCGGGAATCCTGACGAAAGCATCGGCCAGCAGTCCCCCGGTCAGTGATTCGGCTGCAGCCAGCAACAGGCCAGAATCACGGCAGGTGTCGATGATCCGTCCAGCCAGGTCGTCGCAGCGGACCTGCACGCTCTTGCCGATCATTGCCGCATCCCTATCACGTATTCCGCTCCCGAGTAGAGGCAGAGGGCCAGAGCCACCAGGATGACCACGCGCGTAGTCACCAGGTACCAGGGCCAGACCGGCGAAAGGGGCACCATGAGCATACCCAGACCGATGCACTCAAATAGGGTCTTGTACTTGCCAGCCCGGGAGGCGGCGATGACCCGGCCCTGCTTGTTGATGACCAGAACCCGCAGCAGGGTGATGCCCAGTTCCCGCACTAGGAAGAGCAGGGTGATCCACCACCAGAGCTCGCCGAAGACGGATGCCACAATCAGCGCTGAGCAGATCAGCAGCTTGTCGGCAATGGGATCCATGAGCTTGCCCAGTTCGGTCACCTGGTTGTACCGGCGGGCCAGCCACCCGTCAAGCTTGTCGGTCGAGGCGGCGAGGATGAAGAGCACTGCGGCGGTCCACCGCATGCCAGGCCTGCGCTCGCCCCAAGGACCGGCCATCAGATCCAGAGCGATGAAGATCAGGACCAGGAGGATACGGGTGTAGGTGACCAGATTTGGGGGAGAATTCCATCCTTCGAGAAGCCTACGCCTCTCACGACCGGTCTCTGACTCGGCATGCTCCTGCATTGCCACTCCTTATACGCGATACTCGTGCGCTCGGGCCGTCCAACAATACATGCCGGGCGGCAGTTTCATCATAACGGTAGACCAGGCCCGGCTCTTCGGGCCGATGTTCAGCCCTGCGCTTGCTCATCGGGGGCAGGATCCATGGAGGTGGCGTCGCCTCGGATGAAAGCCAGGGCCTGCTGCAGCTGCGGCGGCTGAATGAGCACCTCGCGGGCCTTGGAGCCCTCCGACGGCCCTACGATTCCCCTCGACTCCAGCAGATCCATCAGCCTCCCTGCCCTGGCGAAACCCACACGCAGCTTGCGCTGGAGCATGGAGGTGGATCCGAACTGGGTGGTCACCACCAGCTCGGCCGCCTGGAGCAGCTCGTCCATGTCGTCGCCGATCTCCTCCTGAATCTCGTTCTTGTGGTCGGCCTTGTCGGCCATCTGCTCGATGTCTTCGCGGTAATGGGGTTTGCGCTGGGTGCGCACATAATCCACCGCCTTGCGGATCTCGGACTCGGAGACCCAGGCTCCCTGGACGCGTGTGGGCTTGGCCTGGCCCATGGGCAGGAAGAGGGCATCGCCCTGGCCGATCAGGGTCTCGGCGCCAGTGGCATCCAGAATGACTCGGGAATCCGTCGAGGAGGATGTGGCAAAGGCCAGTCTGGAGGGGATGTTGGCTTTGATCAGACCGGTGACCACGTCCACCGAGGGCCGCTGGGTGGCCAGGACCAAGTGCACGCCGGCCGCACGTGCCAGCTGGGTGATCCGCTGGATGGAGCTCTCCACGTCGTTCTTGGCCACCATCATCAGGTCGGCCATCTCGTCGACCACCACGACCAGGTATGGATAAGGCGCCACCTTGCGGTTGGAGCCGGCCGGTGCGTGGACCTTGCCCTCGCGCACGGCCTTGTTGAAGTCCTTGATGTGCCGGAATCCGAAGAACTGCAGGTCGTCGTAGCGGGCATCCATCTCCTTGACCACCCACTCCAGGGCCTGGGCGGCCTTCTTGGGCTCGGTGATGATGGGCGTGAGCAGGTGAGGAATGCCGGCATAGGCGCTCAGCTCCACACGCTTGGGGTCCACCATGATCAGGCGGACCTGTTCCGGCGTAGCCCGCATGATCAACGAAACCAGCATGGAGTTGATGAAGCTGGACTTGCCCGAACCCGTAGCGCCGGCCACCAGCAGGTGGGGCATCTTGGTCAGGTCGGCGGTCACATAGTGGCCTTCCACATCCTTGCCCACGGCGGTCATCATGGGGTTGTCGTCCTGCTTGGCCTTGTCGGAGCGCAGCACGTCGCCCAGGTGGACGATCTCGCGGTCCACATTGGGAATCTCGATGCCGATGGCCGACTTGCCGGGGATAGGGGACAGGATGCGAACGTCCGAACTGGCCACCGCGTAGGCGATGTTGCGCTGAAGATTGGTGACCTTCTCCACTTTGACGCCCGGCCCCAACTCCACCTCGTACTGGGTGACCGAGGGGCCACGCAGGAAGCCCACCACCTTGGCGTCCACATCGAACTGCTGGAAGGTTGATTGCAAGGCCTTGATGACTGCGTCGTTGGCTGAGGTCCTGACCGCGTGAGGCTTCCCCTTGACCAGCAGGTCCGTGCTGGGCAGCACATAGGGCCGGCTCTCGTCCACCTGGCGGTCATCGGAGGAGCTTGACGCGTCGGCAGCCTGGGCTCCCGTACCCTGGGCTCCAGCCGGCTGGTTCCCCGCTCCCTGAGCGGGTTGGGCATCCATCTGCACGGTGTCGGCTGCAGCTGCGGCAGCGGCCCAGGGGTCCGAGGTCCCCACACCGGACAGGGCGGCCGGATCCACCTTGGGGTGCCCCTGCTCCCTGGCATCCAGGAGGGCAGCCGTGGCCGGGGCCTCTACAGCGGGCATGTTCTGTGTGGACACCTGATCGGACTGCGCACCCTGCGCCGACCGATCACCTTGGTCAGCACCCTCCAGCGAGGCCGCCTGGGAGAAGGGCTCGTCAGCCTCGTAACGCTCAAGATGGGTGTCCGTATCCTTGCCGATGCGGCCATGCAGCAGCCGACTGAACCAGCCGGCCACCCCGCCCCTGTCGGAGTCCTGGGCATCCTCCTGGTCCGGCTCCTGGTGGGTGGGCACGCCGGGCGCCAGGGGCAGGGTGTCATCGCCCAGTCTGACCTCGTTGGGGGCGGTCTGCGGCGAAGCCGAGCTGGAGGCATGGGCCCTCTTGCCGCGCAGCCAGGCCATGAGGTCACTCATATGGAATCTAAAGGTGATGAAGAGACCGAAAATGGCCACAAGAACAAAGATGACGACGGCGAAGACCTTGGACAGCCCCCAGGCCAGAGGCGACCCCAGAAAGAACCCCAGAAGGCCGCCTGAGTCACTGATGGCCTTCATGTCAAAGCCGCGATAATCCGAGGCCATGAGCACGTCCAGAATGGAGCAGACCGACCAGAGCACCACCATGAGGCCGCCCACCACAGGCAGGTTGCCCGCCTCGCGCCCGGTGTAGCAGACCAGCCGGAAGGCCGCAAAGAGCAGAACCACCGGCAGGATGATGCTGCAGAGCCCAAGAACACCCGCAGCCAGGGCATGCAGCCCCCGCCCCAGAAAGCCGTTCACGCGGAACCATTCGCTGGCGCAGAAAAGCACGGCCAGAATGACCAGTACGAAGCAGAGTCCATCCTTGCGATAGGCGGAGTTGTCGCCGTTTTTGCCGGCCACGGCGCGAACCAAGGATCCCATGCCCCGGGGCAGGGCCAGCAAGACCTTATGCCAGAAGGGTTCCGGGTCTTGGCTGTCCTTGGATGCGGTCCGGCCGCGACCGCGTGCGTCTGCTTGCTGCTTACGTGTCATAACCCTTTCAGCCTACCCAGAACCCCGGTCCGCATCGGGTTCTCCGGGTCAGTGTGCACAACTCTTTCAGACGGGGGCCGCCAGGGCTAGCATCGTTGGCATGACACCAGCCGAACGTCAGAGCGCCGTGGCCTTCGCCATGCGCAACCTGCTTCTGGATGACCGTCGGCCCAGTCCTTTTGCTCTTCAGGCGGCCAGCGACTTTATGGCGGGCAGAAGGCAGGCCGAGTCACTGGCCGACCAGGCCCGACGCTTGGAGGCACAGAGCAGTCATAAGAAGGCCAAGGCAGATACCCCGGCGGATGCCCTTTTTCTGCGGAGCATCCTGATCTGTCAGCGGCCTTGGGCGACCGAGGGAGATCTTGAAGAGCTGCGGGCCATCCACCGTCGGCTGCTGCCCAGTCTGCCGGAAGGGCGAGTGCTGCGCCGACCCCAACCAGACGACGATGCCAGCCTGTATCCGGCGGCCATGCTGGAGCAGGGTGCGGCAGCCATCGGCCAGGAGCTGGCGGCCGAACGCAATCTGGCCAACCTGGACCGTCCGGTCTTCGCAGACCGCCTGGCCCACTACTATGACGAGCTCTCCTATCTGCACCCCTTCGCCGACTGCAACGGCATGACTCTGCGCATCTTCCTCTCACGCTTGTCCCACGATGCAGGCTGGGACCTGGATTGGGGACGGGCTGATCCGGCCGCCCACCGCCGGGCCATCCAGCGAGCGCTCCGAGGCAAGACCGATGATCTGCAGGTCCTGATTGCGGGCATAGTCCGCCCGGTCAACCCAACTCGAATATTCCTGATCGCCGGATGGGACCAGGGCCCAGCCCACTGAGTCGGCAGCTTCAGCCCGGCAGCCGCTCGTTGCCGCTACGCTTGGCGGCCTCGATAATCTGGGCACTCTGACTGATTAGTTGTGTTGCACCAGCCTGGTCGTGGTCGCGGATGCGCCCCCAGTATTTTATTTTGAGCTGCACATACCGTTTCCGTGCGCGCAGGTCGGCCATCCGCTGGTCCAGCCGCTGTTCCTGCTCGTCCAGGAGTTCGATCTGCCGTCCGGCGACCTCGGATCCCGCCGCGCGGTTGCCCAGATACTCCCGCATGTGCTCCAGGGACATGCCCGTGGCGCTCAAGCAGGAGATGGTCTCCAGCAGGTCCAGATCCTCCTGGTTGTAGCAGCGGTGGCCGCTTGAGGGATCCCTGGCGATGGGCGGAATGATGCCGATGGTCTCGTAGTAGCGCAGGGTAGTCTCCGGCATCCCTGACATGAGCGAGGCCTGGCGAATGGTGTACCAGGGCCCGGATTCCTGGTCGGCCTGGGTTTGGGCGGTCTGGGTTTCAACCTGGGGCTGCATGATGGTGGTCATACCCATCCAGCCTAGGAACTTCAAGTACTTGAAGTCAAAGCGCTCCCAGATGGTGTCTGGTCACCCTTCCCTGTTCTGAAAGATCGGCCTGGGCATCCGCCTGGTCGAAGCAGCCTTGGTCGGCCTGGTCCACCAAGTCCAGGGCCTGCTGAGCCAAGTCCGGGGCCAGGGCATTCAGCCAGTGGATACGCGGATCCCGGCCGAACCAGCCCATCTGCTTGCGGGCCAGGCGCTTGGTCTTCTGCGCTATCAGCTCGAAGGCGGCATCCAGGTCGGTGCGGCCGTCCAGGTAGTCCAGAATCTGCTGATAGCCCAGGGCACGGGAAGCTGTGGGCCCCAGGCGGTTTCGCAGCCCGCTCACCTCGTCAACAAGCCCCCGGTCGCGCATGGCCTGGGTGCGCTGGTCGATCCTGCGGTCTAGCTCCTCCCGGGGCAGGTCCAGTCCCAACTGCAGGGCGGGCATCAGGTAGCGATATCGGGGCAGACTGGCCGAGTAGGGCCGTCCAGTGATGTCCATGACCTCCAGGGCCCGCACGGTCCTGCGCACATTCCGAGGATCCATCCGGGCCGCAGCCTCCGGGTCCCGCTCCTGCAGCTCGCGGAAGAGCAGCCCGGGGCCCTCCTCTTGGGCCAACTCCTCCAGCCTGGCCCTGACCGACGGGTCAGTGCCAGGGAAGGACAGGCCATCAATGACAGCCCGGGTATAGAGCCCGGAGCCGCCCACAAGGATTGGCCTGATTCCTCGCGTCCGGAGGTCGGCTATCAGGGACCGGGCCATGGCCTGGAAGCGGGCCACGCTCATGGCTTCCTCCGGCTCGATGATGTCGATCAGGTGGTGGACCACCGCCTGCCGCTCCTGGACCGGCGGCTTGGCCGTGCCCACATCCATCCCCCGGTACATCTGGTAGGCATCGGCATTGACGATATGTGCCTCCTGCCCGCGCTCCTGGAGAGCCTGTGCCAGAGCCACACCCAGGGCGGTCTTGCCCGAGGCTGTAGGACCCACGATGGAGACGATGCGGGGTTCAGCGGATGTCATAGACCTGCCCCACCCGGGGATCCGGGTCAGCAATCAGATAGTGGGGTCCGGCCTGGGTGACGGTGCAGGTGACCAGGTCGCCGGGCTTTGGCGCAGGCATTCCCTTAGGCACGCCGACGTGGACCAGCACCCCGGTGCGCTCATGCCCGGTCACCCGGTGGGTGCTGCCGTCATGCCGGCCGTGCCTGTCGCCGATGAGCACCTCCACGTCTTTGCCCGTGAAGGCCTTCATCTGCTCCATGGTGATGGACTCCTGCAGGGTATGCAGACGCTCGAACCGGTCCTGGACCACGGCCTTGGGAAGCTGGGTCATGCGCGCGGCAGGTGTGCCGGGCCTAGGCGAATACTCGAAGATGTAGGCCGACGAGAAGCGCGCCCGGCGCATCGTATCCATGGTGGCCTGGAAATCCTCCTCGGTTTCCCCTGGGAATCCCACGATGATGTCGGTGGTGATCTGGGCATCGGGCATGGCGGCCCGCACCTTGTCGAGTATCTCCAGAAAGCGTTGGGACCGGTAGGAGCGCCGCATGGCCCTCAGGATCCGGTCGGAGCCCGACTGCAGGGGCATGTGCAGCTGGTGCATGACCGTGGGAGTCTCGGCCATGGCCGCAATCACATCGTCGGTAAAGGCAGCCGGATGGGGCGAGGTGAAGCGGATCCTCTTCAGCCCGGGCACCCGGCCGCAGGCGCGCAGGAGTCGGGCGAAGGCGTAGCGGTCCCCCGTCGACCAGCCGTAGGAGTTGACGTTCTGCCCCAGCAGGGTCACCTGGCGGGCTCCGGAGCCCACACAGTCCCGGACCTCGTGCAGGATGTCGTCCATGGACCGGTCCCGCTCCCGACCGCGCACCGAGGGCACGATGCAAAAAGTGCAGGTGTTGTTGCAGCCGACCGATATGGACACCCAGGCCTGCGAGCGCGAGGCCCTGACCTCCGGCAGCCGCCCGGGCAGATTCCGCAACTCCTCCGAGACCCCCACCTGGGGCCGCCCGTCCTCGCGGGCCTTATCCAGCAGGCCGGGCAACGAGCCGATGTCCCTGGTGCCGAAGACCGCATCCACCCAGGGCGCCGCCCTCACAATCCGCTCCCGATCCTTCTGGGCCATGCAGCCGCCCACGGCGATGCGCGTGTCGGGCTTGTGCTGCTTGAACCGGTGCCAGCGCCCGATGGTCCCGTACATGCGCTCGGTGGCGTTGTCGCGCACGGCGCAGGTGTTGAGCACCATCACGTCCACCTCGTGTGCGCGAACCTGCTCGGGCGTGGCCTGCTGGTAGCCGTGGTCTTGCAGCACCCCGGCAATTCGCTCGGAATCGTGCTCGTTCATCTGACAGCCCAGGGTCCGCACATAGTAGACGCCCCTGCTGCCCTTACGCTGAGCGGTCACGCTCATGCCCTCGTCTGCTTCCATAAGCCATGATTGTATGCGCAGGTCGGGTCCCGCGGCCATCGGGGCCTGTGCGTACCATGAGTCATGGTTACGAACGGCGGCATGGGAGGTTCATGTGATACTCGACCGTAACAGTGCCATGAGCGCATCCGAAATGAAGCAACGGCTGTCAGACTTGGACGAAAGGGACCGCCCCAAGCTGAATATCGACGAGATAACGGAATTCGTCAATCTCATGCAGACCTACGAGGGGGCCATGTACGAGATTTCGACCAAGCTGGACGTGCTGGACACCGAGTTCCAGGTCAGGTTCAGCCACAACCCCATCCATCACATGGAGCGCCGGCTCAAGAGCGTGGACTCGCTGATCGGCAAGCTGCACCGCAAGAACCTGCCCGTCACCATCACCTCGGTGCGCGATCACATCTTCGATGTGGCCGGCGTGCGTGTCATCTGCAACTACCGGGACGACGTCTACTCGGTCTCCCGCTATCTCTCCGACCAGTCGGACATCCAGGTGCTGAGGGTCAAGGACTACATCCGCAATCCCAAGATGAACGGCTACCGCAGCCTGCACGTCATCTATGCCGTGCCTGTCTTCCTGACCTCGGGCCCCCACTACACGCCGGTCGAGGTTCAGTTCCGCACCATCGCCATGGACTACTGGGCCTCCCTGGAGCACCAGTTGCGCTACAAGTCCGACCTACCCGACGCCCGCCTGGCCGAGCATTCGCAGACCCTGCTGGACTGCGCCCGCTCCCTGCAGAACATTGAGGTGCAGATGCAGTCCATCCACCGCGACATCTCAGGTTCGCCCCAGGAGCAGGATTCCGACGACGAAGCCATCAGCGGCAATACCGATTAACTGAATCCTCACAGATCCTTTACCATAGGAACCAGGCCAGGTGGAAGGGTTGGGGCTTCCGCCAGGCCCCAGGAGGTGGCCCCGCCTTCAAGGTCGGGTCTCCTCCTGTACCACCATTCCTCAGAAGTCGAAATTGTCGGGATCCGCGCCAGTGCGTTCATCCCTGTTCATGGCGGCGATGGCCTGCATGTCCTCGTCGCTCAGCTCGAAGTCGAAGACCTGCGCGTTCTGCTCAATCCTGTCCTTGTGGGTGGACTTGGGGATGACGATGACCCCGCGCTGCAGATGCCAGCGCAGCACGATCTGTGCCGGTGAGCGGTCGTAGCGCTCGGCCATGGTCTTGAGCCTGGGGTCGGCCAGCAGGTTGCCGCCGGTGCCGCCGAGGGGGCTGTAGGCCTCCACATCCACACGCAGGGTGCCGTGGCAGTAGTCGATCAGGTCGCCGTTGACGAACTGGGGCGAGGACTCAATCTGGTCGACCGCCGGCTTGGTGCCACTGATAGTGTGCAGCTCGTCCAGGTGGTGCTTCTGGAAGTTGCAGACCCCAATGGCCCGCACGCGCCGCTGGGTGTAGAGCTCCTCCATGTCCTCCCAGGCCTGCTGCCAGCCCTGGGCGGGCCAGTGGATCAGGTAGAGGTCCAGGTAGTCCACGCCCAGCCGGTCCAGGCTCTCCTTGAAGGCTTCCTTGGCCCGCCCAGCGCGGATGTCCTCATTCCAGAGCTTGGTAGTCAGGAAGACATCCCGCCGGTCAACCCCGGAGCGGCGCAGGCCCTCCCCCACGGACTGTTCGTTGCCGTAGATCATGGCGGTGTCGATGTGGCGGTAGCCCGCCTGCAGGGCCCAGGTGACGGCCTGGCTGGTGGCCTCGCCATCAGGTGTTTGGAAGACCCCGAGCCCCAGCTGGGGAATGCTGACCCCATTGTTGAGGGTGATGACGGTGTCGGTGACGTTTCCGGTCATATAGGCATACTCCTTGCCGGCCGATCAGAGGCCGTGACGTGTTGCCTGTTCATTCTATCTGCCAGGCAAGATGGGCCGAACCAGCGATAACGGCTTTTTGACAGATGTCGATGCACGAAACCGTGCTTGGGCATGTTCTTCATGCGTCCTGTCCTCCGGCTGGGCGGCTTTCCGGCAGGCAGGAGGCCGACATGGCAGACGGCACCGGCCCGCCTGGCTGCCGGTTCATGCATCCGGCCTCCTGCCGGGCCAGCCCGACAGGGCTGAGCGCCGCAGAGGCTCATACCCCTTAAATCGTGCAACACACAATCAGAAAGAGGCAACCGCAACGGCGGGGTGTAGGCAAGGAACCACCCCGCCATTGCGGCCAGAGCAAACACCCTTTATACAGCCAGCCCGCCATGTAGACTTGGATAAGATAACTATCCGCCACAGGCGGGAACGACAAGGAGGAGCAGATGGCTTTCAACGGGAATCCGCGGCCGCAGGCCCCATACAGTCAGTACGCGCAGCAGCCGATGCCGACCATGCAGGGCGGTGAGCCCTACAGCATGGGCTCGCCCATCGACGCCAACGCAGCATACAGCTTTGAAAAGGCGGAGCGGGTCTCAATGTCCCGCGCTTATGCGGAGATGGCCGTCGGCCTGCTGGTCACCGCCCTGACGGCCTATCTGACCGCCCGGACCGGACTGCTCCTGGCTTTCATGCAGGCCACGGGCACCCTGGGCTGGATCGGCATGGCCGTGGTCCAGGTGGCCTTCGCCATGATTCTGAGCGCCCGGATCATGCGTATGCGCACCTCCACCGCCCGGGTCATGTTTTACCTCTATGCGGCCCTGATGGGCTTCACTTTGAGCACCATCTTCATAACCTACTCACTGCCGTCCATCATGCTGACCCTGGTGATCAGCGCAGGCTTCTTCTTCGTTCTGAGCATGCTGGGGCTGACCACCCGGCGGAACATGCTGGGCATGGGGTCCATCTTCATGGCCGGCCTGCTCATGCTGATCCTGGTCCAGCTGGTCATGCTCTTCGTGGCCCCTTCGAACACGGCCCTGCGCGTGGTCTCGGCCATCGGCATCATCCTCTTCGCCGGGCTGACCATGTACGACGCCCAGCAGACCAGGGTCATCTTCGCCACCTACCGCAGCCAGGGGCCGGAGGCCATCAAGCGGGTCTCCATCCTCTGCGCCCTCAACCTCTACCTGGACTTCGTCAACCTCTTCCTCTACATCCTGAATCTGGTCGGCGACCGGAACTGACGAAGAAATCCCGCCCCTGGCATCGGGGGCGGGATTTTTTATATCTTTTTCAGGCATCCTGGTTTTTCAGGCATCCTGGTCGACCCTGGCCAGCAGACCACGCAGCACGTACTGAAGGATGCCGCCGTTGCGGTAGTACTCGGCCTCGCCAGGGGTGTCGATGCGCACCTTGGCCGCAAACTCCACCCTGCTGCCGTCGGGCCGCTGGGCACACACCTGGACCTGCTCAGGCAGGGAGCTGTTCAGCGCATCGACGCCAATCAGGTCATAGGTCTCCTGACCATCCAGCCCCAGGCTCTGGGCCGACTGACCTGCAGGAAACTCCAGCGGCAGCACGCCCATGCCGATCAGGTTGCTGCGGTGGATGCGCTCGAAGGACCTGGCGATGACGGCCCGCACGCCCAGCATTCGGGTGCCCTTGGCCGCCCAGTCCCTTGAGGAGCCCGTGCCGTACTCGCTGCCGGCCAGCACCACCAGGGGCGTGCCCTGCCTGGCATAGTCCTGCGCAGCATCGAAGATGGTCGTCTCCTGGCCGTTCAGGAAGTCGTAGGTGAACCCTCCCGGGCGCACATCCAGCCCCACCGAGGCCAGCAGCTGGTTGCGCAGGCGGATGTTGCCGAAGGTGCCCCGGACCATGACCTCGTGGTTGCCGCGCCGGGAGCCGTAGGAGTTGAAGTCCCTGGGGGCTATGCCGTGCTCCTGCAGGTAGCGGCCGGCTGGTGCATCGGCCTTGATGGCCCCTGCGGGCGAGATGTGGTCGGTGGTGACCGAATCCCCCAGCAGGGCCAACACCCGGGCCCCGTGGATGTCCTCCAGGGGGTCGGGCTGGGCCTTCATGCCGTCGAAGAAGGTCTGGCGGCGTATGTAGGTGGAATCCTGGTCCCAGTGGAAGAGCTCGCCCTCCGGCACCTCCAGCTTCCGCCAGCGATCATCCCCGCCGAAGACGTCCGCATAGTCGCGCAGATACATGTCCCGGTCCAGGGCGGTGCCCACTACGGACTCGATGGCCTCCTGGGAGGGCCAGATGTCCGCCAGCATGACCGGCTTGCCCTGGCTGTCCTGACCCAGGGAGTCGTGCCAGGGGTCGAAGTCCATGGTGCCGGCCAGGGCGTAGGCCACCACCAGGGGCGGCGAGGCCAGATAGTTCATCTTCACGTCCGGGCTGATGCGCCCCTCGAAGTTCCTGTTGCCCGAGAGCACGGCCGTCACTGTCAGGTCATGATCGGCGATGGCCTGGTGGATGGCCGGGTCCAGGGGGCCGGAGTTGCCGATGCAGGTGGTGCAGCCGTAGCCGACCAGCTCGAAGCCCAGGGCATCCAGGTCCTTGCTCAGGCCGGTCCGGTTCAGATAGTCCGTCACCACCTGGGAGCCCGGCGCCAGCGAGGTCTTGACCCAGGGCTTGGGCTTGAGGCCCCGGGCGCGCGCCTGGCGGGCCAGCAGACCGGCGGCCACCATGACCGAGGGGTTGGAGGTGTTGGTGCATGAGGTGATGGCCGCGATGACCACATCCCCGTCCCGCAGGCTGAACTCGCTGCCGTCGGCCTTCCTGACCGGCACAGCCTCGCCCTTGTCCTTGTCCTGGTCGCTGTAATCCTTAAGGTCCCGTTGGTAGGTCTTCTGAGCCTGGTCCAGCAGGATGCGGTCCTGGGGCCGCCGGGGGCCGGCAATGGAGGGCCGCACCGTAGACAGATCCAGCTCCAGCACCTGCGAATACTCGGGTTCGGGGCAGTCGGCATCCTCCGGGTCCATCCACAGGCCGTTGGCCTTGGCATAGGCCTCCACCAGGCGCACATGCTCGTCGCTGCGGCCGGTCAGACGCAGGTAGTCCAGGGTTATTTGGTCGATGGGGAAGATGGCGCAGGTGGAGCCGAATTCGGGGCTCATGTTGCCCAGGGTGGCCCGGTTGGCCAGGGGGACCTGGGCCAGGCCCTTGCCGTGGAACTCCACGAACCGGCCCACCACGCCCACCTCGCGCAGCATCTGGGTCACGGTCAACACCACGTCGGTGGCGGTGACCCCCTCGGGAATGGATCCGGTCAGCTTGAAGCCCAAGACCTGGGGCACCAGCATGGAGATGGGCTGGCCCAGCATGGCCGCCTCGGCCTCGATGCCGCCCACGCCCCAGCCCAGCACGCCCAGGCCGTTGACCATGGTGGTGTGGGAGTCGGTGCCCACGCAGGAGTCCGGGTAGACCAGGGCCGGCCTCTCCCCCTTGGTCCTGTCCCTGCGCATGACCACCTGGGCCAGGTACTCCAGGTTGACCTGGTGGATGATGCCGGTGCCCGGGGGCACCACGCGGAAGTTTTGGAAGGCCTGCTGGCTCCAGCGCAGGAAGCGGTAGCGCTCGCTGTTGCGCTGGTATTCCAGGTCCATGTTGTGTTCCAGGGCACCGGGCACGCCCGAGCTGTCCACCTGAACGGAGTGGTCGATGACCATCTGCGCGGGGATGAGCGGGTTGACCAGGGAGGGATCGTCGCCCAGGGCCTTGACGGCATCGCGCATGGTGGCCAGGTCGACCATGCAGGGTACGCCGGTGAAGTCCTGCATGAGCACCCGGGCGGGGGTGAACTGGATCTCCCTGTCGGACTGGGTCTTGGGGTCCCAGTCCAGCAGTTGATCCAGCTGGTCCCGGGTCACCGTGGTTCCGTTCTGGTGCCGCAGCAGATTTTCGGCCAGGATGCGCAGGCTGTAGGGCAGGTGGTCGATTCCCGGCAGGTCACTGATCCGGTAGTATTCGAACTCCTCGGAACCCACCTTGAGCTTGGAACGACCGGCATCTTGTGCGGATTCTGACATGCACCACCCCTTCCCTGGACGCTCAGGCGCCGGCCCTTGCGCCCACGTGGACCGGCGGCAGGAGGACCCCAGGCCGTCAGTGACGCTATCTGCGCTTTTTAGGTTCCATTCTTAGCGCCCATGTGTTACTTGGCGTATGTAACGTGCGCATGCCGGATAGCCCAAGACGGCCAGGACCATGAGCAGGGCTCCCACCAAGGCAAAGGCCACGGTTGTGACCAGGGCCGGACCAGTGGGCAGGCTGATGGCAAAGAACTGCGCCACCATGGGGATCAGGGCCCCGATCACCCCGGCTGCAGCGAAGAAGAGGACCAGCAGGCCCCTCCAAGAGCGCATGGGCCGGGCCACCTGGGTCAGGACCAGCACGCCCATACAGAAGAGGACGATGGCGCAGACCGACCGCCAGCGCCCCAGGTCACCGGGCCGGGCCAGGTCCAGGCCCAGCAAGCCGGGCAGGCTCCAGGCCGCCGCCAGCACAATCAAAGCAGTGGCGATGCCCGAGGGCAGGGCGAAGGTAACCACGCGCTTGAGGAAGCCTGGCCGGTAGCGCCTGGTGTTGGGGGCCAGCGCTAGGAAGAAGGCGGGAGTGCCGATGGTCAGGGCGCCGATGTAGGTGATGTGCCGGGGCAGGTAAGGGAAGGGAATGCCGGTCAGGACCACACCTAAGGAGATCAGGGCCGAGTAGACGGTCTTGACCAAGAAGAGACCAGCCACACGCTCCATGTTGGCCATGACCTGCCGGCCCCGGGCCACCACGTCGGGCAGGTGGGAGAAGCGCGAATCCACCAGGACCAGCTGGGCCACGGCCTTGGTGGCTGCCGCCGCATTGCCCATGGCGATGCCCAGATCCGCCTCCTTCAGAGCCAGGGAGTCGTTGACCCCGTCGCCGGTCATGGCCACCGTGTGACCCTTCAGGTGCAGGGCTTGGACGATGGCCTTCTTCTGGTCGGGCAGGACCCGGCCCAGCACGTCTACATCCTCCAGGACCTCGGCCAGGGCTGCCGTGTCCTCGGGCAGTTGACGGGCATCCATGGCCCTGGGCGCCCTGTCGCCGGTCAGGCCCACCTTGTTGGCAATGGCCGCCACCGTGGCCGGGTTGTCGCCCGAAATGACCCGACAGCGCACACCCTGTTGGCGGAACCAGGCCAGGGTCTCGGCAGCGTCTTCGCGGATGTGCTCCGAGCAGGTGATCAGGGCTAGGGGCTTCAGGTTCCCAGGCAGGTCGGGGCTGCTGGTGAAGTGGTCAGGCTGGTCAGTGCTCGGGTACCCATCGGGGGCGGACAGCATCAGCACCCGATAGCCGCGGTCGGCCAAGTCGGCCACCTGCAGGTCCACCTGGGGCCACCTGCCCGCCTGGGATGCCAGGAGCACCTCCGGAGCGCCGAAGTACCAGATTTTGCCGGACTGGTCGGCCACGGCGCTCCACTTGCGGGCCGAGGAGAAAGGCAGGCGGCTGACGGCCCTGCCGGGGCGCAGGTCGTCCATCCCCTTGAGGATGGCACGGCCGGTGGCGTTGGGGCTCTCCTCCGCGCAGACGTCCACCAGGGCCTGCCGCAGTTGCTGGGCAGGCAAGTCATCGACCAGCGGATGCAGATCGTCATAGACGATGCCCCCGTCGGTGATGGTGCCGGTCTTGTCCAAGTTCAGGGCGTCCACCCGGGCCAGGGTCTCCACGGACTCCATCTGCTGGACCAGGGTCTGGTGGCGGGCCAGGCGGATGGCAGCCAGGGCGAAGTTCAGAGAGGTCAGCAGAACCAGACCCTCAGGGATCATGCCTACGACCCCGGCTACGGCAGACACCACGGCCTGCCGCCAGGCTCCGGTGGCCAGGGCCGTCTGGAAGCCGCCCACGGTCCGCATCTGGGTGAAGATGAGCAGCAGGCAGAGGGGAATGACCACCACGGTCATGACCTTGAGAATGGTGTTGATGCCCTCGTTCAGGTCAGAGCGAACCTTCTTGTAGACCTTGGCCTTGGCCGTCAGCGTGGCGGCGTAGGAGTCGGCGCCCACGGCGGTCACCTGGGCCAGGGCCATGCCCGAGACGGCCGTGGAGCCTGAGTAGACCTGGTCGCCCGGCTTGTGCTTGACCGTGCGCGATTCGCCGGTCAGCATGGACTCGTCCAGCTCCAGACCGTATGTGTCGATGATTTGCGCATCGGCGGGCACCTGGTCCCCGGAGCGGATCCAGAGCAGGTCCCCCTTGACGATGGCATCGTGGGGCAGGGTCAGGTTACGGCCATCCCTGCGCACCGTGTAGTCGGAGGCCACCAGGATGGACAGCCCGTCCAGGGTGTGCTTGGCCTTGAGCTCGGTGGCCACGCCGATGCCGGTGTTGATGATGATGATCAGTCCGAAGACCGCATCCTTCCACTGGCCAGTCAGCAGAACCACCACCATGGCGGTCAGGATGATCCCGTTGAAGAGGGTGAAGACGTTGTCTCGGATGATCTGGCCCAGGCTGCGGGAGGTTTGGTCCTGGGAGGCATTGATCAGACCTTGGGCCTCCAGCTGCTCCACCTCCTGGGAGCTCAGCCCCGGCCGGTCGGTGTCCGGAAAGCCTGTGCCCGCCGTTGTGCCCACTGCCGTCTCTTGCTCACTGCCTGTGCTCATCCTTAGCCCCTCTTTCAGTCGGCGCTCAGGCGCACGGCCATGATCCTGGCATGCGGTCCGTCGTCCACAATGGTCTGCAGGGCGTCGGCCAGCAAGGGCGCACGTGGATTCCCGGCAGGATCCACCGGGTGGACCGTAGCCGCATAGTAGAGCCTACCTAAGTCAGGGGTCCAAGCCTTGGCGCTTTGAGCGAACTCTACCACAGGGATGCCCGCCTTCCGGGCTGCCTTGAGGGCCGGGGTCCAGTCGCCGGCTCCGGGTTGGCGAATCAGAATCAGACTGACTCCACGGTTGATGGCATCCTGCACCCCATCCTGCTGATCGCTGGTAGACTGCGCGGAGGAGAAATAGCCCTTCATGCGCTCGGCCTTCAAGGACGCCAGGATGCGGCTGTCAAGACCGGCATCGGGGTCCTTGTCACCCTTCTGCGGGCATCCAATCAAAGCCACGAGTGTGTCGGACCGATCCACGCCGTCATGGGGCACGGTGCCCTCATGCCAGGAGTCGCCCACAGCCCTGTGCTTGGGGGCGCAGCCGGTCAGCATGGGCAGGCCTGCCAGCAGGGCGACTGCCAGCAGTAGACCCGCCAGCCGCCTGACCGCTGCCACGATCCGCCCGGTGTGTCTCATGTCAGCGCTGCCTTCCCGCCGTGCGGATGAAGACCGCCACAGTTTCCACATGGTGGGTCATCGGGTAGATGTCAAAGGCCTCAAGGTGCCTGGGACTGTAGCCCAGGGAGATCAGGGTGGCTGTATCCCTGGCCAGGCTGGTCGGATCACAGGCCACATAGATGATGGTCTGCGCCCCGCTGGTGGCCAACAGTCGGCAGACTTGAGCCTTGGCGCCGGCCCTGGGTGGATCCAGCAGGATCAAGTCGGGATGGCCAAGCCCCTTGGGCGGACCGCCAGCCAGGACCTTGGCCACGTCCCCTCGACGCAGGACCACCCGGTCCAGTCCGGCCCGCTTCACGTTGTTTTTCGTGCTGGCAATGGCTCCGGCGGACCCCTCCACGGCCAGAAGCCGGACACGTCCGTCGGCCAGAGCAGCCAAGGGCAGGGTGAAGAGCCCTGATCCGCAGTAAAGATCCCAGATGACCGGTTCGGCGACCCCATTCAGGGCCTGCCTGGCCTGGTCCAGGACCGCCTTGGTCAGCACGACCGGTGCCTGGCGGTGGACCTGCCAGAATCCGTCGGCCCGAACCTGGTAGACAGGTCCTGCCCCGGCCTCCAGCCGCTCCATCAACAGGCGGCTCCCCTTGCTCAGGCGACCATCCACCAGCAGGGCGTAGTTGTCGCCGACCGGTCCCCCATCGCGCGGCTGGGGCACGGCCAGGCGTATGCGGGCACCAGCGGGCAGTCCGCCCTCCCAGATGCCCAGTTCGTCAGCCAGGTCCAGCAATTGCTGTGTAGCCAAGGGCATGGTCTGAATCGGCAGGCGGTCATGCGATCCCTGCCGACGCATGGAGGGGCGGCCCTGGTCGTCGGCCACCAGCTCGATTCGCGTCCTCCAGTGCAGGCCGCCCAGCTCTTCATCGCCCGGAACTCGGACCACCGGCACTTGGACGTCCACCCCGCCCAGACGGGACATCTGCTGACCAATCAGATCGGCCTTCCAGGCCAGCTGACCGGGCAGGCTGACGTGAATCAGATCAGCGCCGCCCAGGCCGCCTCCCCAGGCCAAGGGGCCAGCCAGGGGCCAGACGGGTTCACGTCGGTCAGGGCTGGCCTCCAACACCTGGGTGACCTCTCCCGTGGCGAATCTGTCGGCCCGGCCGTGAGGCTCGTCCAGGAGGACCTCCACCAGCTCCCCGGGCAGGGCGAAGCGGACGAAGACCACCCGACCGTCCTCCAGATGGGTGACGCAACGGCCCTGGTCGGCATAGCGCTCGATACGCAGACGAACCCTGGTCTCAGTCATGATCGGCATGAACCTCCTGGTCGGCCTGGCGACGGTGGTAGGGACCGCCGATCAGCAGCCAGCTGATCCAGATTCCCAGGGCAAACAGGGGTAGGCCCAGAATCAGGCGTGCGGCACCAAGAAACCCAACGGAACCAGTTAAGTAGAGCGGCACCTGAACCAGCAGGCGCAGCGCAAAGACGGCGATCCAGACCAGGGTGGCCTGATTATAGGCCCGTACCAGATCCGGTTCACTGCGCCAAGAGGCCAGCCACTGTCTCCACCCGGAGACGACAGGTCGGCGAAGATACTCCACCAGCAGGCCTATGCCGGGCATCCGTGCCAGCAGCGAGGCACCGAGAACGATGATCCAGAATCCGTTGGTCAGGAATCCTGGCAGGTAATAGTTGCGGGCATCTCGGGTCAGCCAGGCAGCCACCAGGCAGATGACCACCGAAAGCAGACCGGTCAGCGCCCCAAGAAAAGACTGCCGCTGAACCAGACGAATCAGGAGCTGCACAACGGCCAAGGCCGCCGAAACCGCCACGGTCAGCCCCAGACGGCCGGTCACCAGGAAGAAAACCAGAAATACCAGCCCCGGCAACAGGGATTCGACAATCCCCCGCCATCCGCCGATGGCCTCCATGACGGAGAAATCGTCGTCGGCCAGCGCTGCCAGCCCGAGATGCTTCTGCTTCACAGCCTTAGCGGACCTCCGAGAACATGGGTCCGCGAGACAGTGTGGTCTTCACCTCGGTCTGCTGATCCGAATCGAAGGGGCCCTCAGGCCTGCCGGGGATCTGCGCACTCTCATCGTCCTTGGACTCCGAGTCTTCGGCTTCTCCTCGACGCTGGTTGGGGGTGATGGGCGCATGCATGGGAACCAGGTCACGGGGGGCCAGGGGCTCATCGCCACGGACCACGACCAGGTCGGCCAGGTAGCCGTCGAGCACATCCTTCTCCTTGCCGCCCTTGGCCGCAGGACCGGAGAAGATGCCTCGCAGCATCCAACGGGGTCCGTCGATGCCCACCACCCGGGTCACCAGGTTCTTACCCTTGACCTTGACGGGCAGGGTCAGCTCCTTGCCGAAGACGCCGTCCACCTCCTTGCAGGAGGGGTTGGCCTTGAGCAGGTCGGCCCGGACCTCGTCCCAGAGGCCCAGGGACTTGGGGGCCGCAAAGGGCTCCAGCTCCAGACTGGAGGACCCGTAGGTGATGGTGGCTCCCAGCACGTCGCCGGTCTGCGAGTTGGCCTTGAGCCTCAGCTCACTGCCCTTGAGGAAGGGAAGCATCAGGGCACCGATGTCCAGGTACTCATCGGTGTCGGGGGCCTCGGAATCCAAACTGTCCCAGGGGCCCTTCCCGCTCTGCTCGGCTTCATCGCGGCCAGCCTGAGAAGTTTGGTCAGATTTCTCCGTGGACTTTTCAACGTCCTTGGACTCCTCGACGGCCTCCTCAGCCTGCTTCTTGGCGCGTTTCTTGCCGAAACCGAACAATCCCATGATGCCTCATTTCCTTGTAAGTCTGTGCAAAGGATACCTAGTCAAGACCCAGGCGCAGCTTGCCGCCGGGGATGGCGTCCAGCAGATCCTTGGTGTACTGGCGTTGCGGGTGGTCGAAGACCTCGTCGGTGGTGGCGTGCTCCACCAGTCGGCCGTGCTGCATGACCACCACCTCGTCGGCGATCTGCCTGACCACGGCCAGATCGTGGGTGATGAACAGGTAGCTGAGCCCTTGCTCGGCCTGCAGGTCGTTGAGCAACCGCAGCACCTGATCCTGGACCAGCACGTCCAAGGCGGAGACGGCCTCGTCGCAGATGATCACATCCGGATTCAGGGCCATGGCCCGGGCGATGGCGATGCGCTGACGCTGTCCACCGGAGAGCTCGTTGGGGTAGCGCCCCATGACCGACTCGGGCATCTCCACCATGTCCAGCAGCTCCTTGACCCGCTTCTGCCGGGACTTGGCGTTGCCGATCTTGTGGATGCGCAGGGGCTCCTCGATGGAGCGGTAGATGGAGTACATGGGGTCCAGGGAGCCGTAAGGGTTCTGGAAGACCGGCTGCACGTGCCGACGGAACTCCATGAGCTCGTGGCTGCCGAAGCCGGCGATGTCCTGGCCCTCGTAGGTCACCCGGCCCGAGGTGGGCTTGAGCAGGTGCAGGACCATGTTGGCCACGGTGGACTTGCCGGAGCCGGACTCCCCCACGATGGCCAAGGTGGTTCCTCGCTTGACCGAGAAGGAGACGTCGTCCACAGCCTTGAACATCTCTTTGCGCCGGGGCAACCTGAACTCGCGGGTCAGGTGCTCCACGGTGATGACGTGCTCGCTGCGCTCCAGAGTGCTCTCGCCCTTGACATGGTGCTCCAGCAGGTCTTCGGCATCCTGGCCGCGCTGCTTGGCGGAGATGATGCGCTGGGAGGCCAGCGAGGGCGCGGCCTGAACCAACCGCTTGGTGTAGGGGTGCTGGGGGTGCTGCAGGACCTCCAGGCTGGGCCCGGACTCCACCACCTGACCCCGGTACATGACCACGATGTGCTGGGCGCGCTCGGCCGCCAGACCCAGGTCGTGGGTGATGAAGAGCACGGCGGTGCCCAAGGATTCGGTCAGGTTGCGCAGGTGGTCCAGAATCCGCTTCTGGACGGTCACATCCAGGGCGCTGGTGGGCTCGTCCGCAATCAGCAGGTCGGGCCGGGAGGCCAGGCCGATGGCGATCAGGGCGCGCTGGCGCATGCCGCCGGAGAACTCATGCGGATACTGCCTGGCCCTGGTGGCGGCCTCGGGCAACCCGGCCTCCGACAGCAGACCGGCAATGCGGTCATCCATGTCCGAACCGGTCACATGCTCCTTGGCCAACTTCCAGGCCGCATCGTCATCCACACCGGCGTCGATCAGGGACTTGGCCACGCCCCAGCGGGTCTCGGAGCCCACATCCCACTCGGCCTTCAGGGCCTCCATGGTCTTGTCCACGTCGGCCACCCCGGCATCACTCAGGGCCTGACGGGCGGCTTCCAGCAGGCCGGGCAGGTCCTTGGAGGAGATGAAGAGCTCGTCGTCTGACTTCTTGAGCGTCACCTCTTCATCGCCGGCCAGGGCCTTGGCCAACCGGGAGCGCTTCTCCCGAGAGACATCCATGTGGTTGGCGGTCAGCGCCTCCTTGACCTGGGAGCCGATGCGCCAGACCGGGTTCAGATTGCTCATGGGGTCCTGCGGGACCAGACCCACCTGGGAGCCACGCAGCGCCTCATAGTCCTTGCGGTCCAGGCCCACCAGCTCGCGGCCATTGAGCTTGATGCTGCCGCCGGTCACCTTGCCGGTGCCGGGCAGAAGGCCCAGCACAGCCATGGCCGAGGTGGACTTGCCCGAGCCGGACTCCCCCACGATAGCCACCCACTGGCCGGGGTAGACGTTGAAGGAGGCGTCGCGAACTGCGTGGACGGTGCGCCCATCGGCGGTGAAGTCCACCTGCAGGTCCCGAACGTCGAGCAGGGGCTGCTGCTCCTGATTGGTGGTCATGTTCTTGTCTGCTTCAGTCATGCTTCCTCACTCAGGCCGTTCTGCTCTTGGGATCCAACGCATCCTTGACCGCGTCGCCCATCATGATGAAGGCCAGCACGGTGATGGCCAGGGCTGCAGAGGGATAGAAGAGGACCGAGGGGTTGGTGGTCAGGAGGTTCTGGGCCGTCGAGATGTCCCCGCCCCAGGAGACCACGGTGGAGGGCAGGCCGATGCCCAGGAAGCTCAGCGTGGCCTCAGAGACGATGTAGGTGCCCAGCGACATGGTGGCCATGACGATGACCGGGGCCAGGGAGTTGGGCATGATGTGTCGGAAGAGGTTGCGCAGAGGCGTGGAGCCCAGGGCCGTGGAAGCGGTGTTGAACTCCAGGTTCTTGGCCTCCAGCACGGCACTGCGGGTGATACGGGCCATGTTGACCCAGCCGAAGAGGGTCAAGGTCAGGATGATCTTCCACAGGGAGGTGGAGGTGCGGAACATCTGCAGGAGCACGATGGCGCCCAGGATCATGGGGATGGCGAAGAAGATGTCGGTGATGCGACTGAGCACTGCGTCGACCCAGCCCCCGAAGAATCCGGCGATGGCGCCGATGAGGCCGCCGAAGACGGTGACCAGGATGGTGGTCATGATACCGATGGCCACCGAGGTCCGGGCCCCGTGGATGACGCGGCTGTAGACGTCGCAGCCCTGCAGGTCGAAGCCGAGGGGGTGCCCGGGCCGGCCGGGCTCCAGGGAGTCGGACAGGCTGCAGGCCATGGGGTCCTGCCTGGCGAAGAGGTTGGGGAAGAGGGCCACCAGGATGACCACGATCGCCAGGATTGAGGAGATGATGAAGAGCGGGTTGCGCCTCAGGGTCTTCCAGGCGTCGGCCCACATGCTGGTGGGCGGCACGTCCTCATCCACCGAGTCCACCTCGCGCAGGGGCGTCTCGTCGATGGGGGCCACGAACCGCTCCTGCCCCGGCAGGGGGTCAGGGAAGTAGACGCGGGCCTGGCTTTCGTTCTGTTCGCTTGACTCGTTCATTGCCGTTTCACTCATAGTCGGTCCCTCTCCCTCACGCATACCGGATCCGCGGATCGAGCACTGCGTAGAGCAGGTCGACCAGGAGGCTGGTGATGACGAAGATCAGGACCAGAATGGTCACGATGGAGACCACCAGGGTGCCTTCGCCCCTCAGGATGGCCTGGTAAAGGGTGTTGCCCACGCCCTGGATGTTGAAGATGCGCTCGGTGATCATGGCCCCGCCCATCAGTCCGCCGATGTCGGCGCCCAGGTAGGTGACCACGGGGATCAGGGAGTTGCGCAGCACATGCCGCACGATGACGGACCGGTTGCTCATGCCCTTGGCCCGGGCCGTGCGCACGTAGTCCTCGGAGATGTTGGAGGTGATCTCCGTCCTGGTCAGACGGATGATGGAGGCCATGGATACCGACCCCAGCACAACGGCCGGCATGAGCAGATCAATGAAGCCCGGATTGGCCCCGGCTGTAGCCGGCAGCAGATGCCATTTGACGCCGAACAGGTACTGCAGGATGAAGCCGGTGACGAAGGTAGGCACCGAAATCAGCAGCAGGGAGAGGACCAGGATGATGTTGTCCGACCACTTGCCCTTGGTCAGGCCGCCGATGATGCCGAAGATCACGCCGAAGACGCCCTCGAAGACGAAGGCCATCAGGGCCAGCTTGATGGTCACCGGGAAGGCCCTGCCGATCACGCTGATCACGGGCTGGCCGGCGAAGGTGTTGCCGAAGTTCAGGGTCAGCGCGTTCTTCAGGAAGAGCACGTACTGCACGATGAAGGGCTTGTCGAGATTGTATTCCGAACGTATCTGTGCGGCAACGGCCTGGTTGACCGGCTTGTCTCCGAACATGGCGGCCACAGGGTCGCCGGGAAGCGCGAAGACCAGCGCGTATATCAGCAGTGTCGTGCCGAGAACGACGGGGATCATCTGCAGAATACGTCGCAGAAGATATTTTCCCATCGGCTATTCTCCTTTGTCATCCGCGACCGGGATCGGCATGGGGATCGGGGCCGCCGCAAAAATTCTTGTTTGAGTCTACCAGCACACCTCAACAGGGGTGCAAAGACACCAAGGCCGGCGCGGAATGGATCCTTCCGCGCCGGCCCGGGCGGTGTCAGCTGTCAGGTGCAGGATTCAGGCTCCCGTCATCTCACTTGCTGATGTTGTAGTAAGCAGGGACGCCCTTCCAGTTGAAGGAGAATCCTTGGACGTTCTTGGCGGCCACGCCGTTGGAGTTCTGGTAGTAGAGCGGAACTGCGGGCAGGTCGCGGAAGAGCAGCTCTTCGGACTGCTGGTAGATCTTGTTGGCCTCGTCGATGCTCTTGGCGGAGGCTGCCTTGTCCATCAGGCCGTCGAACTCGGGGTTCTTGTAGTCGCCGTCATTGGACCCGTTGCCGTTGGCTGCCGAGCTGGCGAAGTTGCTGGACAGGTAGCTCTCGGGCGAGGGGTAGTCGGGCTGCCAACCGGAGCGGAAGGCCGAGTCGGTGAACTTGCGGTTCTGCACGTTGGAGCGGAACTCGCTGAAGGTGGGCAGAGGGTTGCCTGCAGCCTGGATGCCCAGGGCGTTCTTGATGGAGTTGGTCACGGCGTCGTAGATCTCCTTGTGGGCGCCATCGGCGTTGTAGGCGATCTTGAAGGTGTCGCCCTCACTCCATGGGGAGATCTTGTTGGCCTCGGCCCAGAGCTCCTTGGCCTTGGACGGGTTGTACTTGAGCACGTCAGATCCCTTGATACTGGTTGAATAGCCGGGAATGACGGGGGCAGTGAAGTCGTGGACCTCCTTGGCGGTTCCGGACAGCACCTTCTTGATGATGGTTGGCCGGTCGATGGCCATGGAGATGGCCTGGCGGCGGAGCTTGCCCTCCTGATCCTGGCCGAAGTGCTTCATGTAGGAGGGGATGGTGAACATCTGGATGACCGAGCCCGGGTCGTTGATGGCCTGGACCGTGTTGTCGGTCTGGAAGGTCTTACGAGCCGAGGCGGGCAGAGTGTCCAGCACATCCAGGTTGCCGGCCTGCACGTCGCGGTAGGCTGCGGTGGCATCGGTGTAGGAGCGGAACTCCACGCCGCCGTTCTTGACCTTGACGCCGCCCTTGTAAGCGGGGTCCTTGACGACCTTGATGGACTTGTTGTGCTCCCAGGACTGGAACTTGTAGGGTCCCACGGTCACCGGCTTCTCGCCGAAGGCCTTGGTGTCCTTATAGAAGGACTCAGGCAGGGGCGCAAAGGCGGTGTAGCCCACCTGGATGGGGAAGGTGGAGGAAGGCGAGGTCAGATCAACGGTGAAGGTCTTGTTGTCGATGACTTTCAGGCCGGACAGCTGGGCATCGCTGGGGGTGCCCTCCTTCTGCAGGTCGTCATAACCCTTGATGTTGGCGAAGAAGCTGGAGCCCAGCTGCTTGTTGGCGATGCTGGACGCCCAAGACCAGGCCTTGGTAAAGGACTGTGCGGTGACCGGGGTGCCATCCGAGAACTTCCAGCCGTCGTTGATGGTCACGGTGTACTGGGTGTTGTCCTCGTTGGCCTTGATCTGCTTGGCGATCTCGTTGACTGGCTTGCCCTTGTCGTCAAAGCGGACCAGCTTGGAGAACATGACGTCGATGGGGTTGCCACCCCCCACCTCGTTGGTCATGCTGGGGATGAGCGGATTGGCCGGCTCAGGGTTGAAGACCGAGATGACGGCATTCGAGCTGCCACCGTTGGTCCCCTTGGCAGAGGAGTCCGATCCACCGGATCCGCCGCAGGCACCCAGCGTGAGTGCCATGACGCACAGTCCGGCACCCGCAATGGTCAGGGCCGATTGCTTCTTCATATATCTTGCTCTTTCCTTTGGTTGGTTTCCCGAACCGCCAGTCATCGACGGCGGTTCATGCCGTTTCCGGCACGATCATTACTGGTCCTTGGACAGCTCCGGGAAGATCGGATAGCCATCCCAGCCCAGACGCATCCCATGGACCTTCTTGGCGGAAGCGCCAATGTTGTTTCCATAATAGAGCGGAACCGCCGGCATGTCCTGTAGAAGGATCTCCTCAGCCTGCTGGAAGAGCCTGTTGGCTTCATCGGTGTCCTTGGCCTTGGCAGCCTGCTTCAGCAGGGCGTCGAACTTGGAGTTCTTGTAGTCGCCATCGTTGGATCCGTTGCCATCGGCCGCCGAGCTGGCGAAGTTGCTCATCAGATAGCTCTCTGGCGATGGATAGTCGGGCGACCATGAAGACCTGAAGGCCGCATTGTTATAGAGGCGCTTTTTGATGTTGCCGCGGAACTCGCTGAAGGTGGGCACGGGAGAGGCCTCGGCCTTGATGCCAAGCGTGTTCTTGATGGAGTTGGCCATGCCGTCGTAGAAGTCCTTGGCTCCGCCATCCGAACTGTAAAGCAGTTGGAAGCTCTTGTCTGCCGACCACTTGCTGATGGCATCGGCCTTGGCCCAGTACTCCTTGGCCTTCTTGGCGTTGTACCTGAGGTTGTCCGAACCCTTGAGATCCTTGGTATAGCCTGGAATGGTCGGCGCGGTGAAGTCGGTGGGCTGCACGCCCAGACCGCCCAGGACCTTGTCGATCAGCATCTTCCGGTCAATCGCCATGGAGATGGCCAGGCGGCGCAGGTGGCCCTCCTGATCCTGGCCGAAATGCTCCATCGTGGTAGGAATGGTGAACATCTGCAGGGTGGAGCCGGGCTTGTTATAACTCTGAACCATGCTGTCGGTCATGAAAGTCTTGACGGCGGAGGTGGGAATCCTGTCGATCACATCCAGGTTGCCCGCCTGTACATCGGAATAGGCGGAACCCAGGTCCGTGTAGACCTTATAGTCGATGCCGCCGTTGCGGACCTTGACCTCCCCGTCGTAGCCGTCGTTCCTGCGAAGCTTGATCATGACGTTGTGCTGCCAGGATTCGAACTTGTAGGGACCCGAGCTGACAGGGTTCTCCCCGTAGGCCTTGGGATTCTTGTAGAAGGATTCAGGCAGGGGCGCAAAAGAGGTATAGCCCACCTGAATGGGGAAGGTGGACGAGGGCGAAATGAGGTCCACGGTGAAGGTCTTGTCATCGATGACCTTCAATCCGGAGAACTGGGCATCCGTAGGCACGCCCTGTTTCTGCAGGTCATCAAAGCCCTTGATATTGGAGAAAAAGCTGGCGTTCAGCTGGCCGTTGGACACATTGGCGCTCCAGGACCAGGCCTTGGTGAAGGACTTGGCGGTGATAGGGGTGCCATCCGAGAACTTGCGCCCGTCGGCCAGGGTGACCTTGTACTGGGACATGTCGTCGTTGCCCTTGATTTCCAAGGCCAGATCGTTGTGGGCCTTGCCCTGGTCATCGAAGCGGATCAGTTTGGAGTTGATGGCGTCCACGACCTGCCCGCCGCAGCTTTCCGCGGCGCTGCTGGGAATGAGCGGGTTGGCCGGCTCGCACCCATGGACCGACACCACGGCGTTGTTGCTGGCCTGGTCGCCGGACGACTGCTCGGCACCCTCGGTATCGGTACTGCTGCCGCCACTACCGCAGCCACTGGCCAGAAGCGCCAAGGCACAGATGACCGCTGACACCACCGTGAGCTGTGAACTTTTCTTCATTCCTGCCGCTCCCCTTTAGCTGGTTATCAACGTCTCGCCTGTATCCCGAAAGTCTTTGACCGATGTTCAAGTTACAATACGCCATATTCTGATACCAGGATGTTTCCCAAGACAAGTCCTGTCTCATTTGCCGGATTTCAGGCCCTTGGAAAAGCCTGCCTGTACCGGGCCCGCAGCTGCTCGATGGAGACGTGGGTGTAGCGCTGGGTGGTCCGCAGGGAGGAGTGGCCCAGCATCTCCTGAACCTCGCGCAGGTCGGCTCCCCCATCCAGCATATGCGTGGCGGCCGAGTGCCGCAGGGCATGGGGGGCTATGTCGGGCACCCCGGCCTGACCGGCCGCCTGGTGGACCACCTTGCGGACCTGACGCTGACCAACCCTGCCGCCCAGTTGACCCAGGAAGAGGGCCTGACCGGCCTTGCGGGCCGATTTGGCCGTTGCGCCCGCCAGGACCGGCCGCCCCTCCCCCAGCCAACGGTCCAGAGCACGATCGGCGGGCAGGCCATAGGGCAGGACCCGCTCCTTGGATCCCTTGCCCAGGACCTTTACAGTGCGGCTGTGTCGGTTCACGTCACCCAGGTCCAATCCGCAGAGCTCGGCAACGCGCATGCCCGTGGCGTAGAGCAGCTCCAGCATGGCCGCGTCCCGCACCTGCAGGGCCGCTTGAACCTCCTGGTCCTCCCGGGGCTCGACCGGATCCTCGTCAACTGTATCCATCAGGGTGCGGGCCTGGTCGTGCGTCAGGATTCGTGGCAGGTGCTCGGACTGCTTGGGGCTGCTCAGGGCCAGGGTTGGGTCGGTCTTGATGCGGCCATGCCGGCTCAGCCAGACGAAGAAGGACCTGAGTGCGGCTGTCTTCCGGGCCATGGTCGAGCGGGCGTGGGTGGCGGATTCGTGGGCCAGCCAGGACCTGATGGTGGCCAGGTCGATCTGCGCGGGATCATCGATGCCATGCAGATGCATCAGGTGCAGAAAGCCTGCCAGGTCGGCCCGGTAGGAGCGGACGGTATTGGGACTCTTGCCTGCCACCCGGGAAAGATAGTCGGTGAAGTCCTGCAGATCCTGATCCACTACGGGCGCTCCCTTCGCTTGGCTGTGCAGCATGTGCAATACAGTCTAGGCGCTTTAACCCTCGTCGCAGCCGCAGGCGATACTGACCCCGGAGGTGGATGGCCATGCGTTTGCCAGCAACCATACCGGCCGGAGCGCGGCTGGTGGTCAGGATTGCCCTGGGACCGGACCCGGAAGACGGAAGGCCCAAGTTCCGCGACTACGTGGGCCATGCGGTCGACTGGGACGGACGGCGGCTGATCCTGGACAGGGACCCGGCGGCCAATGGGTCGCGTCCCGGGGAACGTGTGACCCTGCAAGCGGCAGACATGGTGGCACTGAAGCCGGTCCCGGAACGCCGTTCGCCCCGCCCGGACCCACCTGATCTCAGTCGATGACCGGAGGGTGCAGCACCCGGGCCCGGCTGGTGGTCAGGAAGGCCGAGACCTGCTCGCCGCGCTGGGCCGAATCCAGCAGCTCCTGACGCCAGTTGCCCTCCTGCGGATCCAGCTCAAGGTCGGTGGTGGACATCTGCTCCTGATCGCCCAGAGCGGCCTTGTAACGCCGGAAGGGGTCCGCCTGGAGGAAGAAGTCCTGGCGCTTTTTATCGGCCGCCGGCTCCTGGTTCCGCAAGAGGGAGGCCATGCCCTGCAGATTCTCGGCCAAGTCATCCAGAAGGTCGGCCACCTGGTCGGAGTTCTCCTCCACCATGGCCCGGGTCCGCTCAGGATCGGTCAGGGCCACCCGGGTCATGTCACGCCAGGATCCGGCCGCCAGGGCCGAGGCCACACGGCGGTCAGGCGATGTGGCCAGCATGTTGGCCAGGGCGGTGGCCACCACATGGGGCATGTGCGAGATCAGTGCCGCGGCCCGGTCATGGGTGGCATCGTCCAGGACAATCAGCCGGTTGCCCAGCCCCTGGGTGACCATGTCAGCCACAGTCAAAAAGCGGCTGTAGTCCGTATGCTCATCGACGCAGAGGGCCCAGAGGGCATCTTCCAGGAGGGCCGGGTCCGAGTCCTCGTAACCGGAGCCCTCGCTGCCGGCCATGGGATGGGCGCCTACATAACGATCGGCCAGACCGGCCTGTTCGACCTGCTGGCGGACCGGACCCTTGACACTGCCCACGTCGGTCAGGGTGGTGCCCCGGGTCAGCACCGGAGCCAGGGCCTTGAGCACCTCGGGCATGGCCCGCAAGGGGGTGGCCAGCACCAGCACGTCTGCTTTGCCCTTGGCCAGCTCTTCCAGGGTGTCCACGCAATGGATCCCCTGGCTGCGGGCCTGCTCATAGGGACGGTCATTATGGTTCCAGGCGATCACGAACCGGCCCCGGGCAGCCAGACGGCGGGCCAGCGATCCGCCGATCAGGCCCAGCCCTGCCACGGCGATCTTGTGGGCCGAGGTCAGCACCGGCGAGGCGGCCATGCCTGCCATGGGATGCATGTGCTCGGGACCGGACAGGTCCATGTGTGGGAAGGGCGCGGATTCATCTACCATAACAACTCCTTGCTGATCGTCTCGGAATCGGGGTCCTCACCCCGGAAGGCCCCCGCCCTGGGCAGCATCCATTCGCGGATGGGGGGCGCTGGATGCGGGGTGCGCGGATGGACCGCCAGTGTCTTGAGCCAGTCCCCCTTGTCCAGCAGGTCGGCCAGCACCTGATGCAGACCCTTCTGCCACGGTGCGGCGTCAATGCTGGCTACGAAGCTGTAGGTCCCGTCGTGCCCCTTGATGGGCCGGGACATGAATGAGGTCATGTTCAGGCCCGCATCGCGCAGGCGGTCCAGCAGGTTGGCCAGCACGCCCGGCCCGGTGTTCAGGGGAATGAAGGTGACGATGGACTCGAAATCCCCGCCCGGCGCCAGACGCCGTGCCAGCCGGGCGGCCTGATCCCGGGGAGCCAGCAGCAGGAAGTCGGTGCGGGCCCCCTGATAGTCCTGCACCTCGCGCCGATAGGTCTCCAGTCCATAGAGGCTTCCGCAGATGCGCGGCCCCAGAGCCACCTGGTTGGGGCCCAGATCACGGCAGGCAGCGGCGTTGGAGTTGGCTGTCACGGGATTGAGGCCGGTCTCTTTGATGAAGCCCTTGCACTGGGCCAGGCCGTGGGGATGTGCAGCGACCTGGTCCAGGGGGCCATGGTCGGCTCGGACGAAGGCGTCGAAGACGATGGGCAGGCGGACCATGCCGAAGCCCGCTACCGCTTGAGCGTCGATCAGGGCGTCCATGTTGGGCACCACATGGCCCTCCACGTTGTTCTCCCAGGCCAGCACTCCCCAGCCTCGGCCCTCCTCCACGGCGACCACGATGCCAGCCGCATCCAGGCAGGGGCGCAAGTCAGCCTTGCAGTCCAGCCCTGTTGCCATGAGGTTGGCGGCCTCAAGGGCGGCCTGATGGGTGAAGGTTCCCTCGGGACCCAGGAAGTACAGGGAGACCCGGTCGGGCACAGTCGCAGGCTTTCCTGACGAATCCTGACTCATACTGGTCGCCCCTGACGGCGCAGGGGGCCGTCGGCAAACCAGGAGGCCGGCAGGCAGATGGCCAGGGTCTGAATCAGGACCAGCCCGCCCATCCAGAGGAAGACCGCATACTTGGCAAAGAATGTGGGGAAGTTGGCGTAGGGCATGAGCACATCGCCGCCGGGTCCGCGCATGGAGAGCAACCAAACCACGACCGTCGAGGCCACCAAGTGCAGTGCCAGACCCATGGTGCCGCTGTCGCATCGAACCCACCAGGCAGCCAGGGCCACCAGCAGATAGGCCAGGACCATACCCCAGGGCAGACCCTGGGCGGCCCCGGAACGCTGGACCAGGGTCCCCAGCACGCCCACCGCCAAGCCGATGGGCAGGCCCAGCAGGCAACGGAAGGGATTTGCCTTGCCGGACTCCCCCGCCGAGTGGGAGGCGGCCTGTTCCTTGGATTTGGAAACCTGAGAGTTCATGGGTTCAAGACTAGTCCGACCCGGTCACCGTGGGTCGGCCGGGTCGCACTGATCTGATTGTGAAAGAAGGCTTACTTCTTGTTGGCCCTGCGCTGGCGGGCGTTCCACTTGTACCAGGCATCCCTGTCCAGGATGATCTTGCGCACACGGATGGACTCGGGAGTCACCTCCACGCACTCATCATCGTTGGCAAAGTCCAGGGACTCCTCCAGGCTCATGTCGATGGGCGGTGTCAGGGTCTCCAACACGTCGGCGGTGGAGGAACGCATGTTGGTCATGTGCTTCTCCAGGGTGATGTTGATGTCCAGGTCGCCGGGCTTGTTGTTGATGCCCACGATCTGTCCCTCGTAGACAGGCGACTGGGGCTTGACGAAGAACTCGCCGCGGGCCTGGAGCTTCTGCATGGCGTAGGGGCTGGCCTTACCGGAGCGGTCAGAGACCATGGATCCGTTCTGACGGGTCTTGATGTCACCCGCCCAGGGGGCGTAGCCGGCGGAGATGGACGAGGAGATGCCGGTGCCGCGAGTGGCGGTAAGCAGGGCGGTGCGGAAGCCCAGCAGGCCGCGGGAGGGCACAGTGAACTGCATCCTGACCCAGCCGGAGCCATGGTTGGTCATGGTCTCCATGCGGCCCTTGCGATCGGCCATAAGCTGGGTTACCGCGCCCATGTACTCCTCGGGCACGTCGATGGTGTCGGATTCCATAGGCTCCTGAAGCTTGCCGTCCACGGTCTTGGTGACCACTTGGGGGCGTCCCACGGTCAACTCGTAGCCCTCGCGGCGCATCTGCTCGGCCAGGATGGCCAGGGCCAGCTCGCCACGGCCCTGGACCTCCCAGGCGTCGGGCCGGTCAGTGGGCAGCACCTTGATGGAGACGTTGCCGATCAGCTCGCGGTCCAAGCGGTCCTTGAGCATGCGGGCGGTCAGCTTATGGTCCTTGCCCTCGGTGCCGGCCAAGGGCGAATCGTTGGTGCCGAAGGTCATGGAGACGGCCGGGTCGTCCACGTGGATCAGAGGCAGGGGGCGGGGGTCGTCCTGATCGACGATGGTCTCACCGATCATGATGTCCTCCACGCCGGCCACAGCCACGATGTCTCCGGGACCGGCCTCATCCACCGGGAAGCGCTGCAGGCCCTTGGTGCGCAGGATTTCGGTCAGCTTGAAGTTCTCGATGGACCCGTCCACGCGCGACAGGCCGTACTGGCGGCCCTTGGTCAGGGTGCTGTTGTAGATGCGCACCAGGCCCAGACGTCCCAGGTAGTCGGAGGCGTCGATGTTGGTCACATGGGCCTGCAGGGGTGCGCCCTTCTCATACTCCGGGGCTGGGATGTTGTTCAGGATGGCCTCAAAGAGTGGCTCCAGATCGTCGTTGTCGGGCACAGCACCGTCGGCAGGCTGGTTCAAAGAGGCCTTGCCGGCCTTGGCTGCACAGTAGATGACCGGCAGGTCCAGGAGGGAATCCAGGTCCAGATCCACTCCCTCTTCGCTCACGTCCTGGGCCAGGCCCAAGAGCAGGTCGGTGGACTCGGAGACCACCTCGGAGATGCGGGCATCGGGCCGGTCGGTCTTGTTGATGACCAGAATGACGGGCAGCTTGGCCTCTAAGGCCTTGCGCAGGACGAAGCGGGTCTGGGGCAGGGGCCCCTCGGAAGCATCCACCAGCAGGACCACCCCGTCGACCATGGAGATGCCGCGCTCCACCTCGCCGCCGAAGTCGGCGTGGCCGGGGGTGTCCACCACGTTGATGGTGATGCCGTCGGGCTGGCCCAGCTTGGCTGCCAGGGGGCCTGTGTACTTGACGGCGGTGTTCTTGGCCAGGATGGTGATGCCCTTTTCCCTCTCCAGATCGTTGGAGTCCATGACCCGGTCGGGCACCTCCTCCCGCTCGGAGAAGACGTGCGACTGCTGCAGCATGGCGTTGACCAGGGTGGTCTTGCCGTGGTCAACGTGTGCCACAATCGCCACATTTCGTATATCGCCGCGTACCGCCATCAAAACCTCATTCTCGTGAATGCTATCCATGCCCTGCCGGCCTGTCTGCCGGCTGGCGTGGTCCCGGAACTGGACAAACAGAGACAAGTGTAACCGCCTTGTGTGACAGGCGTTCACTGCTCCTCGCCCTGGGTCGAGCCATGTGCCGGATCCGGGGACTGGAGCTGGCCGGACAGCTCCTGGCGAGCCTGAGCCAGGGCCGAGTCCTCGTCGGGCAGGAATGGAGCCAGGGAGGGCAGATCCTCCAAGGATTGCAGGCCCATCCGCTCAAGAAAGAGGTCGGTGGTGACCAGCAGGGCGGCATGGGTCTGCTCGTCCAGACCCTCCTCACGAACCAGGCCGCGCACAAGCAGGGCCCGGATGACCCCGTCGGAGTTGACCCCGCGGATCTGGCCCACCTGAGCACGGGTCATGGGCTGGCGGTAGGCCACGATGGCCAGGGCCTCCAAGGACGCCTGGGAGAGGCGTGCCGTCTGGCCGTCCTTGACGAAGGCCGCCACCACGGGCTGGTAGGCGGCCCGGCTGGTCAGCTGCCAACCCCGGGCGGTCCGACGCAGTTCAAATCCTCGGTCGCTATAGGATTCAGCCAACGATTCCAGGGCGGCATTGACCGGGTCAGGATCCACGGCCAGCACCCGGGAGAAGTCCTCTGCAGTCAGCGGTCGGTCCGTGGCCACCAAGATGGCCTCCAGACAGGCGGCCAGTCCGCCGGGAAAGTCCTGCACGTCGAAGTCCACATATTCGGGACGGGTATCGGGAGCCGAGGTTTGGCTCATGCGAAGTCCCCCTCACTGATCAAGGCCGTTTCCGGCTCCTGGGTCTGTCCTATCCAGCGCAGGTAGAGCGGCTGGTAGGGGCCATCCTGGCGATACTGGATCAGCTCCTGTCTGAAGAAGATCAGCACGGCCAGGAATCGTGCCACCACCTGCGCCCGACCCTTGGAGGAGGCGACCAGATCGGCGAAGGCCACCGGCTGACCAGGCTGTTCCAGCAGGGCCTGGCGAACCTGGTCGGCCTCCTTGTTCAGGTCGACCAGGGGCACGTGCAGCTGGTCCAGACGAACCTCTGGTGCTGGAGCGTTGACCAGGGCATTGGCGCAGAGCAGCGCCAGATCCTCTGGTTTCAGGGTCCAGACGAGATCAGGCAGCAGATGAGCCAGCTGAGGCTCCAGATGGCCAGGATGCGGGTAGCGGCCCGAGTTGGCGGCCAGCCTGGCTCGAAAGTCCTGCCCCGCCTGCTTGAAGGCCCGGTACTGCAGCAGCCTGGCGAAGAGCAGATCACGCTCCCGAAGTGCATCCATCGAGGCCTGGTCGCGCATGGACTCGTCCTCCACAGGCAAGAGGGCAGCGCTCTTGGCCTCGACCATCACCGAGGCCACATCCAGGAAGGCGCTCGCCTGGTCCAGTCCCTGACTGAAGTCCAGGGTGCGCACATAGTCCAGAAACTCCCCGGTGATGGAGGCCAGGGAGACCTCCGTCAGGGTGAGCTTTCGGTTGGCCAGCATACCCAGCAGCAGGTCGAAGGGTCCCTGGTAGACATCCAGGTCGACGGCGAAGCCGTCCGCTGATCCGCTCACGCCACGATGCCACGGGCGATCAGTTCCCGGGCGACCTCCCGATACTCCTTGGCGGTCTTGTGCTCGGGGGCGAACATGGTGATGGGCTCGCCGGCCACCGTGGCATCGGGCAGCTTGATGGACCGGCTGATGATGGAGTGCAGGACCTTGCCCTTGAAGGCCTCGTAGATGCGCTGAAGCACCTCGTCCGAATGCAGGGTCTTGGTGTACATGGTGACCAGCACCCCGTAGATCTGCAGATCAGGGTTGATGCGGCTGCGGACCTTCTCTATGGATTGCATGAGCAGGGCCACGCCGCGCAGAGCGAAGAACTCGGCCGCCACGGGAATGATGACCCCATCCGCAGCAGTCAGCGCGTTGACGGTCAGCAGGCCGAGCGAGGGCTGGCAGTCGATGATGATGGCGTCATACTCCTGCCGCAGGGGCCGGATGGTGGCCGCCAGGGCCTGTTCCCTGCCGACCTCGGTGACCAGCTGAATCTCGGCGGCCGACAGATCGATGTTGGCCGGGATGATGTCCAGGCCGTCGAAACGGGTGTGCCGGACCACCTCGTGGACATCCAGAGAGGTGTCGAACATGGCGGTGTAAATGGTGTTATCCACGCTGTTGGCATTGATGCCCAGACCCACGGTGGCCGCGCCCTGGGGGTCGAAGTCCACGATCAGCACCCGTCGCCCGTACTGGCACAGGGACCCGGCGATATTGATGGATGAGGTGGTCTTGCCCACGCCGCCCTTTTGGTTGCACATGGCGAGAACACGGGCCGGGCCGTGCTGTTTCAAAGGCTCTGGGGCAGCGAACGTCTCATACTCGCGCCCTAACAAATCCGTAGGCATGCTTCTACCCTATCAAGTTTCCGACCGCATTCGCGGGTTGGCGGGTCAGCGAGCGCGAGGATGGGCCGTCTGGTAGGTCTCCATCAGGGCCTGGGGGCTGACGTGTGTGTAAATCTGGGTTGTGGTCACCGAGGCGTGGCCCAGCAGCTCCTGAACCGAACGCACATCGGCGCCTCCCTCCAGCAGATGAGTGGCGAAGGAGTGCCGCAGGGTGTGGGGGTGCAGTGGTCTGTTCAGGCCCGCCCGGCGTCCGGCATCCCTGACCACCTGCCAGACGGTCTGCCTGGTCAGCCGCTTGCCCCGCTTGTTGAGGAAGACGGCACGCAGCTCCCTGCCCTTGGTGGCCCGATCGCACAGGCTGGACCGTCCCAGATTCAGGTAGGCCTGCATGGCCTGGCAGGCGTAGGAGCCCATGGGCACCAGACGTTGCTTGTCGCCCTTGCCGGTCAGACGGACCACCCGCTCATTAAGGTCCATGTCCTCCAAGTCGGTGCCGACGGCCTCCGAGACCCGGCAGCCGGTGGCGTACATGAACTCCAGCAGGGCCTTGTCCCGCAGGACCACCGGATCCTTGGACCCGCCCATGGCAGCCACATCCAGCAGCCGGGCCACCTGGTCCACGTCCAACACACCGGGCAGGACCGAGGTGCCCTTGGGAGCCTTGACGGTACGGGAGACATCCTGGTCGGTCACCCCCTGCTTGAGGGCGAACCGGTGCCACTCATGGACGGCGGCCATCCTTCGGGAGCGGCTGGCTGGACTTTCATCGGCCAGATGGGCCAGGAAACCCTCCACATCGGCGGTCTTGATCTGTTCCAGGTTGGTGATGCCTCGAGCGGATAGCCAATTGATGTACATGGTCAGATCGGACTTGTAGGCCTTGACCGTGGCAGGGGCTAGACCCCGCTCCAGCCCGGTATAGGCCAGGAACTGATCCAGCAGGGCGGTCAGCCCCTCCTGATGATCACCGTCCACTACCGCTTAACCTCCGGTTCTCTTCATCAGTGCTGGTCTGTAGGCCACATTCTAACGCTCCACTCCCCTGTTTCCATGCTTCCGACGCGCTCGGTATTGCCGCGACCGCTCAAGAGAGCTCCCGGACCAGCCCTTGAATCCCCTCTTGCTGAAGAATCCGTCGGTAGGGTCTGGCCTCCCTGCTGATGATCCTGTCGATGGCATGCATGCCCAGCAGTTCCACCGGCGCATTGTCATCGGTCAATACTCTCCCCTCTGCATTCCCAACCGTGCTCAGACGGGTGCTGACCTGCTCCATCATCGCGGATAGGTCCGGATCAGGGCTGACCCTGAAGGCAGCCTCCGCCAGCAGGTCGGAATGCGGATAGTCTCTCATGGCCGCCTTCTTGCCCTGGTTATCCCCTTCTGATCCCGAGCAATCCTCGGAAGCGGGGCGGCGCGCAAAGAGCTCGCGGTTGGTGGTCTGGGGCACGTCGGCCGTCAGGATGGCATCGGATCCGAAGACCCTGGTGATGGTATTGGTCAGGGCCGCATTGATGGACCCCTGACCGTCGTCGATCATGTTCATGTTGACCACCATGACCCCGCCCGGATTCAGGTGATTCCTGACCAGGGTGAAGAACTCGGTGGAGCTCATCTGGAAGGGGATGGTGATGTCCTGATAGGCATCAACCACGATCAGGTCGAAGCGCTGGCCACTGGCTGCCAGCCAGGCTCGCCCGTCGTAGGTGGAAACCGGAATATCGGCGGGCTGATCAAAATACTTGGTGGCCAGGTCACTGATGGTCCGGTCAATCTCCACCCCCTGGATGGCCATCCGAGGATAGTACCGCCTCAGCTGCCGGGCGTAGGTCCCGGTCCCCATGCCCAGGATCAGAGCCGAGCGGGCCTGATCAGCCATGAGCGGTGCCGCCAGGGCCGTGTCGTAGTACATGCCGGTCATCCCGGGATGCTTCATGGTCACCGACTGAACGCCGAAGAGGACGTTCGTGGAAAGGATGGTTCTGTCCGCCAGGGTTTTGACCTGCAGGTAGTTGTAGATGGACTCGCCCTCGTAGGTCAGGCCCTTCTCCCAGAAGGCGAACCCCGTCATCGGCGACAGGGCGGCCGAGACCACAAAGGCCACCGTGGCGATCAGGCAGGCCTGGCGATGCGCTTGGGATGAAAGAAAGTAGACCAAGGTCACCAGAAGCAGTATCCCCGAGAAGATCAGAAAGGTGACGAAGGTCCCCACTGCCGGGATGGTCACAAAGGTGGGCAGGAAGGTGCCCAGGATGGAACCTACCGTGTTGCAGGCGCTGAGCCGGCCGACCACCGAAGCGTTGTCGTCCAGGGAGTCGGTGGCGCTCTTGACCAGTCCGGGGGTGATGGTGCCCAGGAGGAAGAGGGGCGGAACAAAGATGATCAGGCAGGAGATGAAAGCCGCCAGGACCAGGAAGTTGGTGGATACGGCCACGATCAGCAGCCCCGAGATCAGGATGATCAGATACTTGCCGACCAGTGGGATCAGGGCAATCCAGACCGCAGCGGCCATAATGCACAGGTAGAGCCTGTCCGGGTCAGGGTTCCGGTCGGCCCAACGGCCGCCGACGACGGCGCCCAAGGCTAGAGCGATCATGATGGTCCCGATGATGATGGTCCATACGATCTGGGAGGACGAGAAGTAAGGAGCCAGCAGGCGGGATGCTCCCAGCTCATCGGCCATGACGGCCATCCCCGAGAAGAACTCAGTCACATAGAGAAAGATCCGCGACTGAAGGATGGGGCGCGACTGATTGATCCTGGCCGGCTTGGATCTGCCGCTACTCGGTGATGGACTGGACTGACCGGCCGATGCTGCCGATACAGCCGACACGTTTGCGCTGTGATCATCGTTCATGGCTGCTCCCGGCATCATTGTCGTCAATCAACTTACCGTCCCGCTGAGGAATGGTCAAATATGCAAAGAACCCCGCGAAAGGCGAGGTTCTTGAAATGCGGTGTTCGGGTCCGCTGATCAGGCAGCGACCGGAGCGTTCACATCGGCAGGCAGGGCCTTCTTGGCCTCAGCCACGATGGCGTTGAAGGTGTCGATGTCGTTGACAACCAGGTCGGCCAGGGCGCGACGGTCCAGCTCGATGCCGGCCAAGCGCAGCCCTTGGATGAAGCGGTTGTAGGTGATTCCCTGGGCGCGGCATCCGGCGTTGATGCGCTGGATCCACAGCTTGCGGAAGTCGCCCTTGCGGGCCTTGCGGTCCCGGAAGTTGTATGTATATGAATGAAGCAGCTGCTCCTTGGCCTTGCGGTAGAGACGGGAGCGCTGGCCACGGTAGCCTGACGCCCGCTCCAGGACGACCCGACGCTTCTTATGCGCGTTAACTGCCCGCTTGACTCGTGCCATAGATATTCCTCAGCTTTCTAAAATCTCACTCGACGCGACAGCACCCGCTCAGCGGGCCAGCATCCTCTTCATGTTCTTGGACTGGGTCGGAGCGAGCACCTCGTCAGTGGACAGGTGACGACGCTTCTTGGCCGACTTGTGCTCCAGATTGTGGCGCATACCGGTCCCGGCGTGCATGAGCTTGCCCGAACCCGTGGCCCGGACGCGCTTGGATGCGGCGGAGTTACTTTTCATCTTCGGCATTGCTGCCCTCCTTGGATTTCATCTGCTTGGGAGAAGTATTGTTGTCGGCCTTGGCAGCCAGATGGGCCGCCTGACGGGCCTTGCGCTCGGCACGGGCCTGACCGCCCCGCCGACGCTGCTCGGACTGTGTGTGGACCTTCTTGCCCTTGGGCGACAGGGTCATGATGATGTTGCGCCCCTCCTGCTTGGGGGCAAACTCGATGGAGCCCAGATCCGCGACGTCGTCAGCCAGCTTACGCAGGAGCTCCACGCCGCCGATGGGCCGGGACTGCTCGCGCCCACGCAGCATGATAGTGACCTTCACCTTGTCTCCGGCGGACAGGAAGCGGCGCACGTGCCCCTCCTTGACCTCGAAGTCGTGGTCGTCGATCTTCAATCTGAAGCGGATCTCTTTGATCTCCGACATGCTCTGATTGCGGCGCGCCTCACGAGCCTTGATCTTCTCGTTGTATTTGAACTTGCCGTAATCAATGAGCTTGGCGACCGGAGGCTTGGCCTTGGGCGCAACCTCGACCAGGTCAAGGTTGGCCTCCTTGGCCAGGTTGAGGGCGACGGAGGTCGCAATGATTCCCACCTGTTCGCCGTTGGGCCCGATCAGGCGTACCTGAGACACTCGTATATCGTCGTTAATCCTTGGTTCGTCGCTAATGATGACTCCTTCTCAAATACCACAACATCCACTGCCTGCAGCCGATCCACATGAGTCCAGACGAAAAGACCATCGCTGTAAACGACGCACTTCCGCGTTCATGAGCGATTCTGTAGAATACAACAGAATATCGCCACTCCTCGAACCCGAAGTCATAAGAGACTTCCAGGTGGGTCACCCGCTTTCTTGATTGCTCAAGCCGTTGGATATATTAGCACAATGCCGATAAGCGGTCAACTCTGACCGTTCTGGACCTCCGAGTCCTGGCTGATCAGGCGCCAGGCCTCTTTCACGACTTCCAGGAAAGCAGCGGGATCATGCGCGAAACGACCTAGAAAGACCCCATCGACAGTTGGCCATAGCTCAGTCAACAATCCCGGAGCAGCGGCCCCTCCATATATGAGCGACAAATTGTGGCATTGGGGGCCAAGCTTGTTTTTGATAATCGAACATACCTCTTGGACGTATTCAACTGGAGCGGGGCGGGAAGCTCCGACGGCCCAGACGGGTTCATATGCAATCCAGGCTGGAAGGTCAGGCTTCTCACCCAGCCCCATTTCGATCTGTTTTAAGCAATAATCAGCGGCTGCCTCAGGACCGTGGTTGCTCAGCTCACCCACACACAGCAGGGGTGTCAATCCATTGCGCCAGCATGCAAGAACCTTCCGCCCGATGAGTTCATCATCTTCCCCATACAGGCGACGGCGTTCCTCATGACCCACTTCGGCCACGGTCACACCCAGATCAAAAGCATCCCGGGGCGAGACCTCTCCAGTAAACGGGCCACGATCTTGATCGCATACATCCTGAATACCAAGATGAACATCCGTGGACAGCAGGGCCTGCCCAGCCTGCTCCACCGTAAGGTAATCCGGCAAAACCGCCATGGTCACCTTGTCCAGTGGAAGGGCTGCGGCATTGAGAAGATCGGCTAATCGTCGACAATATGCCAGTGTCTGTTTTCTTGTAAAATACATTTTCAGGCTTATAGCTACAATCGGCTTGTTCATCTTCCCCACTCTGCGCTATTAAAATTGACTATCTGCTGCCCACGGATTCATCATTGCTGATGAAGCTCAAATTCGCGGATGCGCGCCACCTTCGGGCCACTTCTGGAATCAGGATCGAACTCACTGTCCAGATAGGCCCTTAACAGGGATTTGGCTGTTTCGGGCCCCAGAACCTGAGCACCCATGGCGATGATGTTCGCATCATTGCTGCGGCGGGCACGCTCGGCTTGGTATATGTCCGATACGCAAGCGCAATAGGCTCCCGGCACCTTATTGGCCGAGATCGAAACGCCTAGACCCGTCCCGCACAGCAGGACGCCTCGATCCGCTTCGCCCCTAACCACGGACTGCGCAAGGGCGATGGCCACGTTGGCGTAGATCGGATCATCAGTAGGGAAATCGATCACCTCGTGACCTAGACGTCTTGCCTCCTCCATGAGCACATTCTTCAACCCTGCAGCATTAGGATCGGCTCCAAACGCCAGTCTCATTATCTTTCACCTTTCCTTGAATCTCGAATATCGACGTAGCGGGCTAGCGGCCTATACCACAATGCCTAGGACGGCATCCACCAGCAGCAGAGCAATCGGACCTACCACCGATTGGACAGTCACCAGAAAGCTCCATGTTTTCAACTCCTGAAGAACTGTCATGTCCAGATGCTCCTGGAAGGGCCAGAAGGCACCATCATTTGCATGAGAAAGATCATCGCGCCTACGGCGATGGCTAGAACAGCCAGCGCCTTTTGCAAATCACCAGTTTGTGCGACCATCGGAGCCGCAATGCCCGCTGCAGCCGCCACAGCGACCGTGCCAGACCAAAGAGCGGCTCGGAAGAGCGTAGCGATCAGCCAAGCCGACAGAACGGTGGGAATGGCCCACTTGGATGTGGTTGTCGCTATTTGAGCGCTCAGACCAGTGCTCTGCATCATTTCCTTAAGGCCACCGCCTTCGCCAATGATCAGCAGAACATTGACCATATCTTTTAAGCTGGTCTTGCTCTAACTCAATGTTCTCTTGGCGGTCATGCCCGAACCGAGCCCCAAGAAGATCAGCGCGTACAGGGCCGACAGCAGCAAGACGATCACAGTATTCCCAAAAAATCGCGTAATCACATAATCGACGGAGCTCTGGGAGAAGAACGCCTTGTCGATGGTGCCGATGATCAGCAATATTGGGGCCAGCAAAACCGAAGATAGTGATTTGAGCATGCTGGAAACCTGTGCCAGGGCGTCGTCCTTGATGGCATACTCAGAGCCGTCGCTTACCTGATAGCGAGGGTAATACCGTTGTATAAGCTTGGGAGAACAGTCAGACACCGGCAGCGAACTCAGGAATGCAGATTACGATGTCGATTATGGAAATCAACCCGAGATCCACGCCGATTGCACCTACACCGATGACAGCTCCCGAACCTATCACGATACCGGTAGTAGACAGCTGAGAACCGAACCCTGCAGTAGGGACATCCACGCCGAAACAGCCGATCCGTCAGGGAGGCACGCAGACGGAGTACGAACACGACGCCGACCTGCAAGCGCACGGATATGTCGATGCCGATGGCAAGTACGTGGCAGTGGACAAGGACAATACACCATCCCGAATGGCGGCGTATTCTCCTACCAGGCCAAAACAGGACAGGTGGCCGTCGTCACCACGTCGAAGACCAAGGGCATGACCTACCGGTACACCGTCAACATCGTTGCCCCGGGGGATCTCAGAAACTTCGTCCAGCATGTAATCACGATCATCTACATCACCCCTCCCCCCAGCCACCCAGGTGGCCGTCTGACCGGCATCAAGGTGAATGGCCACGATATACAGCACTTCAACCCGGACACCCGCCAATACACGGTCGAGGTGCCCAGGACCGACCAATGGACCATCGTCCCGCAATACGACGAACGATTCGGCATGAGCGTGCACACCCATAAGAACGGTGCCGACGCATCAATCACCACCACCAGCGCCGATGGCCTCGTGACCAGGAACTACACGTCCACGTCGCCGCCGCCGGACATCCGCGAGCAGAAAACGGCATCACCGGGATACTGGCCCAAGTCGAAAGCAGCATCACCCCGATCATCGTCACGTGCATTCTGCTCGTCATTTGTTCCATTCTTTCGATCCTGCTCCCCCGCTGGCGCAGGACCCGGTGGCGACAAGCCCGTCACCGTCATGATGCATACACCCCGGCAAGGGGATGCACCCCAAAATGTCGAAAACCGCCCGTGGCGGTCCGGCCTCCCCGGCAATCCGACAAATGTTGGAGAATGGAGCTGGTGGCAAAGTGTCATGTGAGGAGGGGGAGCTTATCATGGACGAGCATGGTCCGGCAAAGACCACAT